>JBBTQK010000001.1:0-174344 GCA_038065735.1 Patescibacteria group bacterium
TCCATCTTTTTCATTCCAATAGTCACCAATCTCACTTAAACCATCCTTTACTGGTAAGCCATTTAAAGTTACTTTTGTGAAAGAAGTTACATAATCTGTAAAACCTTCTTCACCTGTAAATAATTCCACAGTTTTAATCGTCGCCAATTCTTCACCCAGTTTTTCTGCATTGGCTGAAATACTTTCTCCAGCCTCTATAACACCAGCCCCATCACTAAAAAACTTCATAAACTCCTCCCATTTTTCTCCAACTGTTTCCCAGGAGCTTTTTTCACATACAATATAACTGGCTTTGCGACCTTCGTATTTGGCTTCCAAACCTATAAAAAACATATCCAATTCTTGTTGTGTAAGCCCATCCTCGCCAATATATTTTTCTGCCATTTCACCGTAAAGTTTATTTCTATCTGTGTACAAACTCTCTCTAAATTCCTCTGTAATTTCACTTGGCAAACGCGTAATTAAACTAGCATCCACAATATGTCTGACATAATAAATTTCAGCATTCAAACGTGTAAAAGCTCTCTTTAACTGTGGCATTTTTTCTTTCTGACAGGTCAAAAGTGCATCTCTAATCGCCATTCTCACTTTGTCCTGCTGCTTGATCAATCCATATACATCCATGCTGTGGCACTGATTTCTATAAATCACATCTACCCATGGCTCAAAAAATCCTTCTGTAACGCCATCACTCAAGGTAGCAGCTTTCAAAAAAGTCAAAAAGTCCAAATTTCCTTTATCAATACATTTAATCAAACTCAACTTTCCATCAGTAGACGGATCCGTATTATTCACCTCTGCAGCACTTGCAAAATTCATATTCAAAAAGCTCAACAACAACACTAAAGCCAGATTTTTACTAAAGAATTTAATCAAGGTTTGGCTTGTTAACTATGTAATCGAGTGCTTCTGTATTTATTTTATCAAATGTCCCTCTAAAATTCTTAAATAAGGCATTCATCTGCTTTACCTCTTTTAAAACTTCTTGAGAATAAGTTAGCTGATTAGTTAAATCATTACCCAAATCAAATTGTTCTACATCAAAGGCGGCTTTAGCTTTATATTTGTCACGGGTTTTTTGCAAACGTTTAAAAAGATCTGCCTGTCCTAGATTATCAGGTGCTGATAAAGTCTCGAGTTCCAATAAATAATTATCTGATTGGGTCGGTCCATCAGACGTCTCATATTGTAAATCACCAATCAAAAGTGGCTGATATCTATCTGCAAATTTATTCCATTCTTCAAACACATTATTCCCAAAAATAGCCTCATCATTTGAAGGTGTTGGCACAGGATTCCAGATAGTCACAAATTGGAAATTAAGCAAAGCTCCAGCACTTTTATATTTAGTGGATTCAAGCAAATTTCCACTTACTTTACTCGGGACTAAACTATGAGAAATTGTTTTATTGAGAAGTTCATTGATTTGAGCAACTTCACAAGCTATACAACTATCTCCAGGCTGATAACTTGAAACTCTTTTCTTTATTAGCTCTACATTAAAACACACAGAAGCCTTCGCCGCAAAAGCACCGGTTGAAACACCAGCAGACGCTCCCGTAAAGGCCAACGTTGGATTAGCTCCACTTACACTCTTTAAACCTGCAGCAGCCACACCGGCAAATAGGGGAGAACTTGGATCAGGCATTCCTGGACACCAAACTTTTAACCAGTCGCCTTTTGCAGCCGGTTTAACTAAAACTAGATCACTGCCACTATTATCAAAACCATCATCTCCATCGTCTCCACCATCACCATCATCGTCAGCATCATCAGAGCCAGAGCCACCAGCCTCGTCACCAGCAACAGCACCATCCCCACCTGCATCATTAGAATCTAAAGCAGCATTCTGCTCACCAAAACTATCCAAAGCGGCAGTAAAAGTGCTGGCAGTAAGATCAGCACAAACATCACTAGGCAAAACTTCTGGAACGGTTTCGGCAGCTCTAATTTCATCCTCAGACTCAGCCGTCAAACCAGTTTCTACAGTCTCAAAAAATCCATCATCAGGCACTTCAACTGCCCCACCCGGAGTAGTTATCCCACCAGTTTCTAAAAGCCCATCAGGTGCAGGGCTATCCACATAAAAATCATCCTGCACTAATGGATCCACCGGATTATACGGAGAATCATAGGCACCTTTAAAATCTTGACCCAATGTAGAATCAGTACTTTCCACAAACAAAATTTCTTCAATTTTGCTCAAGTCATAGACCAAATCAAAACCAGAGTCTGACAAATCTCCATTGGCAAAAAGTTCACTATTTGCAACTGTTACATCAATCTCTTGTTGAATCTGGTACAAATCATATAAATCCGCATAATTACTTTGCAAATCGGCGATGATTTTAACGGCTTCTCCCTGGCTTGTATTTGTATCTACATTTCTTTGATTTAGAAGTACGCTCACACTACCATCCAAAATTGCCGTTGCCTCCTGTGTATTTAACCCAAAATTATTTGCCGTGTCTTTTAGAGCACTTTTTTCGGCACTTCTATTAAGTTTTTTATAAATTAAATTATATAAATCTCCACCCCTTTCAGAAGTCCCAAATGGATTAAAAACATCTCTCCAATCAAATGAATCTCTATCTGCACTGGCTAAAAAATTATTCCACCAGCTCTCATAAGCCACGGCTTTATTATCATATCCAGGATTCTGCCATATCAGTCCCAAAGCCGCTAAAACACCAAAAACCATCCCTACAAAACTGTAGTAAAAAAATCCTTTAGCACTGGTTTTTTTGATTTGTTTTTTCATAGCATATTAAGGAACTTGGCTGGATGTCGCATCAATAAATTCAATAGGGAACTGAGTCACTTGTTTACGAATATCTTTTAAAGCTAATTTATATTTGATCAAATCTGTCGCTATCAACTGATATTTTTTATGCACAGGATAAGCCAGTCTATATTCGTTGTAAGCCGCTACCGTAGCCTCCATAACTACTTTAGCCTTAGCAATTTCCTCATCGATTTTTTCATCATTTTTAGCACTATTATCCAGCACATTAATCAAAGGAATTAAGCCAATAAGACTGGTATCAATCTGTCCTCTTATATTCTGCAAAGTCTTTACATAGACCACATATCTCTCCAATGCCTCAATTGAAACACAGTAAGTACTCAAATTATCCTGACCGCATTTTTGTACTATAGTGGCCGTATCATCTTTAGTTGGATCTATACTTGATGGTGGCAGAAATTTAGCGCGTTTTTCGGGATTGCTATAAAAATCATCAGCCTCAACTAGCTCATTCAATTGTGAAATTTTATCGTTAAAAAGGGCATTCATCTCACCATTATAGGCATCAAAAACATCATAAAAATTAGGTCCTGAAGACTGGAAATCATAATAATTATCTTCTGCATAAATGCTATAACCTCCAAAAACCAGCATCAAAGTGATTAGTGAAGACCCCAGGCTTACAAATATTTTATTATATATTTTCATTTTATTGTTTTATACATTCTTTAAGGAATCCAGGTAGTTTTTCTTTAAAGGCCATCAGGTAGCCGTACATCTCGGCAATTTCAAAATTCAAATCTCTTAATTGAGAATTAATTGCCTGATATTTTTCAGTTAGAATGATAGTCTTTTTTTGGCTGCTATTGTTTTTTATGTGTTGAACTAAAGCTTCTTTGCCAATCTGTTTATATGCATCTGTTAATTTCACACATTCAGCATAAGCAGAAATCTGATCAAGACCGCTAGCCTCTCCATTCCCAAAAACAACTCTCCCAAGTAGATCACTAATAGACTTTTTATATTCGCTGTAGCGGCCAATCGCAATATTTGCCAAAGAACTATTCGAACTCTTATTCTCAAAATTGGTCTCTAAAAATATCAAGAATTTAAATAATTCCAGATCGTAAGCACTACTCAAATTATTACCACAGTTTTGTATTGGTTCACTTCCCAACCTATTCATAACTTCCTGGCTTAAGGATTCCACCTGTTTTTTAGTTGCATCGTCAGTCGCAGCTATAGTAGTTAAACCAATATTTAACAGGTATAAAATAGCAAAACTATATGTGAAAAGTTTTTTCATAGCTTATTGGGGTTGGCTTATAGTTTCTATTCTAACTTCATTTCCCTTAGAAAAAATATGAGTTTTTTCTATCGGTTCATCATAGCTTACAGAAATCACTGGGAAGAAAACATCTCCTTTCATAATATCAGCTTTATTTAAGAATGTAGAAATACAAGGACAGCTATTACATTCCGCCGGGACAATATAAAGCCCTTCTTCACTATTTTTACACTGAGCATCAAGATCATCATCAGAACCATTTAATGGATTCAAGCAATCTTCCACTTCTTCTCCATCATTTTTGCCACCCTTATCGGAATCAGGATCAAATGGATTTGTATGGTAAACAGTCGTTTCAGAAATACTGCTTAATCCATCATCATCTTCATCAACACTGTCATCGCTAGGATCCAATGGATTAGTCCCTATTTCCAATTCTTTACCATCTTCCACGCCACCTTTATCTGTATCCTTAGCGGTTGGATCAAATTTATAATAACACTCATCTTTATTACTCAAACCATCTTTATCTTCATCAGCATTCGCGTCATCAATATCATATTTTTCCTCACAGAAATCTGACATTTGATCTTTGTCTTCATCCACCTCAAAACAATTATAAGTATCCAAAACTCTTTCCACCATCTCAATTAATTCTCCAAAATTCATTATCTCTTCAGGCTTCAAAGCTTCTAGCTCAGTCACCAAAAATTTATTTTTCAGACCACCTGTCGCAACTATATATGGATCCAAATTCTGCGCAGCCTTAATATATTCTGCATACCATTGACCACCTGTATTTTCATCCACACCTGTTAATTTAATAACATTTTTAAATTCCAAAGCCTTTAGAATAATCTTCACGGCCTCAGCTCTAGTAATTGTTTCATCTGGTTTAAATGGATGTAAGCCCTCATCATCAACTTCTCCTTTGTAACCATCAATCCAGTTCAGCATAGTGGCTTCTTTAATATCTGGAGAATAATTGCCAAGACTTTCATTATCGGCATACCCTTGGCCTGCGGCAAATGGTTTATAAGCTTCTTCTCTAGGAATGATACAAAGCATCTTTAACAAAACTCTCACGAAATCCTTTCTGCTTATCATATCCGTGTCAGCCATTTCTGATACACCTTCCAAAACATAATTCAAATCATCTCCTTTTTTGAGTCCAGCCTGTCTACCCTGCAAAATACCATCAGATGGCGCTTTTGGACTAAAGAATGGAACGTCTTTTTCGGCTACAAATTTAGCATCAACTCCAATCTTAATATAAATTTCCGCAACCACTTTTCCCTCAAAAATAACTTCCAAAACTACTGGGTCAGTCACGTGATTATTGGCTTTCTTCTCAATAGTAATCCTTCCATCCAAAATCATAATATTACCGGCAGTATCAATGTTTAATACTGGTTTATTCTCATTTTCATAGATCAAAATTGCTCCACCGGGATTACCACTGTCATTCGCCGGCAAAGACTTAAATTTAAAATCATCCTCATCATCCAAATCATTAACTCCAACTCCTTTCAAATCTTCTATCATTTTAGCATTCCAGTTTTGACCAATTTTTACATCCTGATTTGCATCCGCCACCAAATATATCGATCCCAACAAAGCTCCGGATTTATCTGTAATCCTCAAAGAAGTAGCCTGATAAGGGGCATTTGCCTGCTCAAATTCTACCTTATAATTATTATCCAGAATTCCAATATTGCCACTTTCCGGATTGATTTCAGCCACTATTTTACCGTTGGCATCCTCGACTTCTATCATGTTTTCCAGATTTAAATTGGCAATACTATAATCGCCATTTTGATCAGTATAAGAATTAACAATCGGTTCCACTCTCGGTACAAGCTTCAATTCTTCTTCAAGTACACGTGTTATATAACGGCTTCGCATCAACGTAAATGGTATGTAAGGCACTTTAGGCTCTGTAGTTCCACTAGCCACGCTATTTCTTGAAAAACTCTCATCCAAAGTTATATCAGGAGCAAAAACATTCACTATAAATTTTTGTTTAGCACTAAGACCAGAGGCATCTTCTACATACAAAATAAATTCATGTTTACCAATATCTCCCTCATCTACAAAAGGTCCAATCTTGAAAATCGGATTATTTCTATCATTCCAGCTTGTACCATCTCCATCCTCATCTTGTAATACATTCAAATCGCTCCAAATTGCTTTTGAGAATTTAGTCTTTTTAAGCGGCTTTCCGGTTTCAGGATCTATTTTTTGAATTGTAGAAGCCACCGGTTCAATATAATAAGACTTAATTTCTCCATCCGGATCAAAAGAATTACTGGCATCAATCATCACATCTTTAAATATTGCTACATCATAATTTGTACTTTGTAGTACCGGCAATGGCGGCTCTTTATCGGCACATGTTTGCGGAGAAATTACTACCGGTACTGATCCAAGTGAGCGCTTTCCATCTTTATCGATTGCATAAACCGTAACAAAATAATTTCCATTTGGAATGCTAAGCGAAATATTTGGACTAACACTTTCATATTTGTATTCATATTCATCTGTTTCATCATTCAAGGAATTTTGAATTATTACTTCATAAGAAACGGCTCCATCATATGGTAACCAGCTCAAATCAACTTTTCCATTACTTGTGTAAGGCGCACTAACTCCCTGTACGCTAGCCCCAATTACATAATCAGCCACACTCACATCATTGTAAGTAATATAATCAAAAATCACTTTACCATGATCTTTTTGCTGCTCATTTTTATGATTTTCCTTGAGGTAAACGTCGCCACCCATGTAGTAAATTATATCGTGATCATTATCCTCATCCACATCACTAAATATCACCTGGCTCTTGCCTTTGAGCTCAGCAGTATAATTCAAAACATTTTCATTTACTTCACCAACAGCAACAAAAAATCCAATTGGTGGAGCGGTCACTGGCTGACTCGCATTACTAAGAACAGTAGATGGATTAAGGTTTACTTCAGGACTAAAGTCTATATTTGCAGCTATCAAATTTTTCATATCATTCTCCACTTCTTTACCAAAAAAACTCATTTCCACTTTCTCACTACTATCATCACCCTCGTCCGGAATTTCTAAAGAAGCCAATAGCTCCTCATCACTATTTTCTTGAGCCAAAATACGGCTAAATTCACTCATATCTTCAATATTTTCCAGAAGTTTATTGTTGCTCTCCATGCCTTTTGCCTCAGCCAATAAGCCATTTCTCAAATTTGCAATTTTGCTTAAAGTTGGATGATCGGCGAATTCAGATACATCAATTTCTTCTAAGTCAGCAATATTTTTGTTAAGTATTGGATTATCCTGATTAATAAACTCCTGACTCACTATCAGGTGATAACTATCTGGCAAATCAGCATATTCTTGCTCTAATTCTTCAGACAAATTAGTAATACTAGAATTAAATGCCACGACATTTTGTTGCAACTGCTCTAGCTGAGGATAATTTGCAGCCAATTCTTCTACATTCGCCACCTTATTTTCTGGAGGAACATAAGAAGAATTAATATTTATAACTTCATTTTTCATCTGCGCATTTGCCTCATCAATAGCCTTTTTAACCAGCTGATTAAATATCTCACCAAATGGGAAAGCAAAGGCCTTATTCACATCTGTCACCAAACCTTTAACTCCATCATTCCAAATTTTAGCACCTTTTTCTGCGACTAAATAAATCACACTGGTTTCAATTTCAAAACTCATTTTACCAGTCACTTTAATCTGTTCTACATAGTTATATTCAATCGCCGGATACTGCATTGCAAAACTCTTTAAGAATGACAGCGTTGCCTGCACAGTTGGCTGTGTCAAAGTCTCAATTTCGGTTTTAACTCCTAATTCTAGAATAGGAATTTGCGCTGTTTTTAACAAACATAGAATCTTAAATGCAGGTTTCAAAATAAGCATTAATTGAGCTACAGGTTTTGGTAGTTTTGGAATACGAGGAGGTCTTGGCAGATCTGGTAATTTAGGCAGTGGCAAAGGTGGCAGATTCGGTAGATTTGGCAAAGTTACTTTTGAGAAATCAGGAATATTTGGCACATTAAATGCCGGAACTTCTATAGTCGCAGTTGGTAATAACAAATTTACTTCCGGTAGATTAATAACCGGTAAATTTGGCAGAATTATTGGCTCAGGTCTAAAAACTATATCTGGCCACACGATTTTTACGCCAGTTTTAATCTCAGAAAAATCCACCACCAAATCCGGCCATTTTGGCAAAGGGATAATTGGTGGCTCCGGGATAGCAATAAATAACTGCATCAACAAGCCCAATTCTGAGTAGTGATCACTCTTACACTGGTCACATGAGGCCTGATATTCAGCCTGTAACTGTAAAATTATTTCCCAATCTTTAAATGTAGCCACAGCATCCTCAATAGCCTTCATCCAGGAATTTATAATTTTTTCCTGGCGTTTAATATATCCACCAGTATATTCCATTATTGCATCCAGGTAACAAATAATCTGTGAAGCATATCTGGCCTCGGCATTCCTCCAAGTCAAAATATCTTTTGGCAGGTTTTCTATCTTATCCAGCATGTCCAAAAGTTTTTTTACCGAGCTAACGGCCTTTGCAGTATCAAGTAAAATCAAATCACAAATAGTCCTTCTTTCTGCACTGATGTCACAATTCCAATCCGCAATTTTGGCTATTTCTTTATCCATATGATCCATCCAGAATTTTGCCTGGATTCTATATTTGGCAATTTCCTTCGGGGATATTGCTGGCACTTTTACTACGATTTCTTTACCTTCAATTTGTATGAATGGGAAACTGCTAATACTTGTTGCAAAGTCATTGAAATTCTTAAAACTAAAGCTTCTTGAAGCTGCTTTTGATTCTTTAGCCATACCTGAAAAATCCGGTAGAACTAGATAGAAAGTAGGGAAGTCCAAAAGTTTATTATAAATTTCCTCAGTTTGTTTATCTATCCAGTTCACAATTGTAGAAGGGAAGCCCGGAATCCTAATATTAGCAGCCCCAGCAAAACTAAACGGCCCAGCGTTTCCACTGTCACTCATTTGCACGGCATCAGTTCCAGTCATATCACTACCGTTAGAAATAATTGCTGATTGTCCAATTGCAGTATTAACAACAGCATTTTTTGCACTCGCCAAAGTTTTATTCACATTCTCCTGTAAGAACTGACAAACTCCAGGTATTCCGCCAGGTACAGCAAAAACATAACATGAAGAACTAGCCAGTCCAGGAGTAGTTGGGCCAACACAAATTGCTGTGCCAAGACCCATAGTCAAAGTCGGTGAAACATAAATTCTAAAAGTAGAGAAGACAGAAGAAGGAATCAGCGCCCCAAAATATGGTGGTGCTGATAGTCCAGCCGCAAAAACCGCTATTCCTGGTACATCCTTACTTGGAGCCAAGAATGCAAAATTATATGGACTAGCCACACATCCCGCTCCTGAGCATCTCAAATTATTTAAAAAGCTTTCCAAACTATTTGCCAAAGATTCAGCCAGATTTTGCCCAGTTGCATATGCCGCTGACCACGAATCCGGACAACCATCAGCATTTTTATCTTCAACCTGTTGATTTAAAAGATTACTTGCGCCATCAGCCAGCCCTGGATCAATCTCCGCATCTCTACCTTCATTCTGCGCTTCTTCCGCTTCTAACTGGGCTGCAAACATGACTGCAAATTGACTTTCTTTTGGGTCCACGACCTCATCATTTCCCTTTGGTACAAACTGATATTTTTCATATTTTCTTAGTCCAGTAGAATAAATATAATTCAAAACTCCATCTGCATTTACCTCTGGTCTTACCATCACATCCAAATATTCATCATCATTTGAACTTGGATATTTAACGAAATCATTACCAATATCAAAATGTATCTTTGGTAGCGCATCCACCCGCATTCTGTAGCTGATTATCTTTTGGCTTTGCGCTGGAATATTAATATTTGTAATTACCTGCGCTCTCAAACTCATACCAGTTTCCTGCCACTGCAAATTATCGGTGCAATTCAAACACTTCAAAGTCTCGGGTAATAAAGTCAAAGAAAGGGGAGTAGCATCAGACAATCTCAAATTATTTATTGCCGTATTACTGTCATTGTCTAATGTAATTAAGTACTCAACTTGGTCATATAGGGCAACATTTCCTCCATTCAAATCAACAGATTGCTTTGTGGAATTTAAGGCCAGACGAGAATCCTCTTTTATATTCACAAAACTAAGCTCTGTAGGCGTAGTTAGAGCAGGAATTTCCATACTAGCAATATTCTCATTATTTATCAGATCGTTCTGAAAGTCCTTAATATCATCCGCAAACTCGCCACTTGCTCCACCAATTTCCAAAACAAATTGCACAGAAGCTTTATCGGCCACCGAACCCATTCCCGGATAATTTACAAGCATTTGATCAGCCTGATTTAATTCTGCATTAACATTAAACCCAAAATTTCGCGTATATGCAGAATTTTTTGCAAGTCCGGTACATTTTTCGCCATCAGTCTGATTATAAAAAATCTTTATATTACTGGAAGAATCACTCAAAACTAAATCTTCACAACCATCATTATCCATATCTCCAGCTTTGACCTCGTAAGTTTTTTGCTTGCCCAGAGCCAAGTTAAGGCTGCTCCTTTCAAATGCTCCATTAATGTTTTTAATCAAAGTCAGACATTCTTCGTTCACATTACAACTCTCTTTTGTGCCAACAATCATGTCATCGTAACCATCATTATTAACATCTATCCTGGCCGCACTAAATATTCCATTTGGTATATTCAAAACATAACCACGATCCCTAAATCTCTTATTACTCTCTTCATTCTCAAGTAAACGAATCAATCCATCTTCATAAACTAACATCAAATCATCCAATCCATCCCCGTTATAATCCAAATCCAACATCTGCAGGATCTCCTCATCACCTGTAAAAATAGGCTTACCAATATCCTTTGTATAACCAGTTAATTCACTCACCAAGTCATCCTCAACTGCCAACTTAATCATTGGATCACCATAAATAATTCCATTCTCTTTAGCATATGGTAAATATGATTCTCCCACAGAATTCCCGGCCGCAAAAAGCAGCATATGTTTATCATCTCCTGTAAATCCACTTCCAAATTCTAAATCTTTTTTCTTCTTAATTTCGCCTTCCTTATCCACCAAATACATTCCTTTAAGCTCCTTGCTAGAGACATCTCCAAACGAAGCAACTAACTCATATCTCTTATCGGTAGTACTCATTTTTACATACACACCAGGGCTCAAATCGGCAATCTCACTTTCCTGCTCAACCTTTTGTACCACCTGATTAAAATCATTTTTGAAAGTTATCAAAGCTAAATCCGCCAAACCTTTACTTAATGTAATTCTAAAGCCATCACCTGCAACGCCATCAAGTTCATCAGGGGCTCGTAATTTCAAATTCGTATCATTCAAAGAAATCTTCCCATCTTTAGTAATTCTGGCAATTACTACTTCATCCATTTCCACATTAATGGCATCACCACTTTTTGTAATTTTAAAATTCTCCTCCACTGCACTTTGCAAACTTCTCACATAAATACCTTCTTCAAGCTCTTCTTCTGGATTTTTACTAACGGCTAAATCCAAATTATTTTTTGGCGATAGAATCACACTGGCCAATTCTTTTTTCTTAAATCCATCTGAAATCACCATTTTTTGATATGGAAAAGAATCCGTTGCCTGCGTCACTTTTACTTCTAAATTCTCATCAAAAATCTCCAATTTACCCTTCGCATCAACATTAAATAACTGTTTAGAACTATCATTATCGCTCATCACTGTGGTAATTACCTGCACCTGCCCCTCACTCAAAAATACCTCCGCCAAATTCTCCGAAGCATCAGAAATTTTACCAAAATCTCCACCCAACAAAGACATATAAAGAGCACGTGGTGCAAAATCTCTCGCCTTAGTTTTATCAATATGTTTACTGATTTTTAAAGTTAACGTCGCGGATTTTAATCCCTCACTATCGGCACTAATATTAACTTCACCTGAACTCTCCTTTGCAAATACAGAAACCGCAGCTTCACCATTTAGGGTAACAGCAGTTTTTGCTGAAAAATTAACTAAATTCTCAGTAGCCGCTGTGGTCTTAAAATTTACTTTTGTACCAGAATTGCTCTCTACCAAATTTCCATATTTATCTAAAAGTATAGCCTTGATAACTACTGATTTTTGGCTATTAGTTGCTAAAGAATCACTATCACTTGATAACTGCATCTGGCTTGCTTTACCCGGTAGCATCTTTAATTTTACTATTTCAGAAGCAAATCCCAGCACTTCAACTAAGATCTCAGCCTCACCAGAAACAGTAGAAGATTTAAAGATTACGTTTGCCGCATTTAATTCGCCATTCACTAATTTCTCCGGAATCTTATTGCTAAAACTGCCGAGTGTTGGTGTTAATAAACTTATTTTTATCGGCCCATTGTAGGATGTCACAACTTTCTCATTACTTACCAACTTTACCCCGATTTGTGCCACTGCAGTGCCGTCCGCGGTGAGTTGATCTACTTGCTTGAAATCATTATTAAGAATATTTAGCTGCAACTTAACCTCATCCAAAATTGTAAATTCTTTTGTGAGTCCAATAAATTTACTTAAATCCACCTTATCCAAATCATAGTCGTTTTCTAGTAACTCCTGTTCTTTTTCATAATCCAAAATAACTGCAGCAATGTCAGCTAATCCAGTCTCATCTTTGGCAAAAACATCCACGCTACCCTTACCTTCAAAAGTACTCAATTGCACCCCAATCATCTTTTTATTACTGTCATTTCTCTCGTCCACTCTTAATTTTGCATCAGCAAAAATAGCAATCTGCTCAAAACTATTATTGGCGGTATTTCCAAATTCATCTTTCAAGGTAAACTCCACACTGGTTTTTGACTGCTCATTCGCAACCAACACCCCTGAATCCGCTTTAATCTCAACTTTTACAGGCACACCGGCAGTTAAAGCTATCTCCTTAGTTGTAACTGGATAGTTTGTATCAACCGTGTTATTTGCTTTCAAAACCTCAGCCTTTAGAATAAAAGTACCAGTTTTTTTCCCAGCCTCTAGAGCAATTTCCGCTCTGCCATTCTCGGACTCTGCAATATCTCCTCCCACAAAACTAGCCAAATTTTCCGACATGCTAAATCTCACTTTATGAGTTTTATCCCTCTCTAATTCTCCATTGGAATTATAAATTTCCACCTCAACTTTCATTCTGGATTGTCCATCTGCAGTTATGCCACTGGCATTTCCAATCACATAACTGTCTGTATTTTGTGGCTCCGGTAGCCACGTATCTCCGATTAGTTCTGCAACCAATCTTCTATCTCCAGCCTCTAAATCCTCCTCCAGAAATCTCTGATAATATTTCCCCTGAATGAAATATTCCTCCCATTTTAGATCTTCACTTACTTTCTGAATTTCCTCCTCAGGTGTTTCCACCTCATCATCTATCTCAACTTTTTCCGCCTCGCTATCCGCAAGGGATGCTTCGCTATCCGTTTTTTCCTCTGTAAAACTCTCCCCGGGGAGAGTTTCTTCAACAGGTGTCGACTGTAGAATTTCTATAATTTTATCCTTTTGCCCCACATTACTATTTTGAGAATCAACATTACTATTTTCAGAATCAATGCCGTTTCCGCTATTACCATTTACCCCACCACCATCTAACGATTCTCCTACGACTTCATTCTCCCCATTATTTTCACTTTCTACTTCATCTCCACCCACATTCTCACTTCCACCAACGTTTCCATCCCCATCCTCTGACTCCTCATCAAAAGAATCCAATATCTTTTTTTCCGCTTTACTCAAACCTTTTTTCTTACTGACCTCTTTCACGATTTTCCCCAAGGTTTCATTAAAGCTCACTCCACCTTCAGTTGTATTATCCGCAAAATTTTGGCTACCATTAGAGCCATTTTGATTCTCGCTATCTCCATTTCCATCTCCATCTCCTTCGCCGCCACCGCTACTTCCACCTAAATCCTCCACGCTCTCCCCAGCTAATATTCCTTCCTCTTCTAACTGCTGCATCAGCTGCTCTACTCCATCAAGTTTTGTATAGCCATAAGTCGTCATATCCAACTTTGAGCCCGTCGCTAAAATGTTAACTTTATTTGATACTAAACCTTCTGGCGTATTTGCAGAAACCAGCGCTGAACCGGTATTTCCAGTAGGACGAAGCCTAAAACTAACTTCACCATTCACAAAAGCTTTATTGTTGATATCCACTAATTCAAATGTTGGTCTCTCCTCGTTTTGTTCTATAACCAGACTCGCTACCTCAGTATTAGCAGGGCCACCAACTACGGCATCTTCGCTATCCAAAGCCGAAACCATCACGTCCACATATTCACTGCTACTGACACTAACGATTTGATATTGAGTACCAACCTGTAACTTGGCGATAGGATTATCAGAATAGACTTTTGCCAAACCTGTACTCAAGCCATTACCCGCAATATAACTACAGGCATCTTGTAGCTCACCAAAATTTTCCAATTCATTTAAGAATCTTTTAATTTCATTCAAGAATTCAGACAGCGGCACAAAATCATCTCCACCCGATCCATCGGCATTTTCACCTTGTCCATCCACCCCCTCCGCGGGACCATCTTCATTCTCATCCTCAGCATCGTATTCTGCCAAAATCGCCTCCAGCCTATTGAAACTTGGGTCGTTTTCTTCTGGCAAGTCCTGATTAAATCGCATATCAAAATAATCATCCTCACCATCCAAAACCAGATACGCCGCCTCATATCCATAAGCCTCATCGTAACCTACGGGCTTTGGGTAAACAGTCTTGTCATCGGCATAAGCATTAATTTCACCATTCAAATAATTTCTCAAAATATATTCATGTTTCTCATCGATATTCATGTGTAGCCATTCGTAGGCATCGTAAACCTTATCTTGTGAGGCAACTTCCAAATTAAATCCATTCTCCGGACTATCAAAATCACCAAACGCAGCAGGCTTTAAATCTTCCTCTAGAATTTTTTTCTTAATTTCAGCTTTTGTATAATCACTCTCAACCGCATCTGCTCCAAAAATTCTGTAACTACCCGGAAGTTTTGCCAGTTCAAGGGCTTTTACATCCAACTCAACTGCGAGCTGTGCCATGTTTGGAATCTTCTCACTAAACAAATTTATATAATCAACTTTCTCAATATCTCCGGGAGAATAAGGTGCCTCCTCGGTAATATTTTTCAGAATTTCATCCACATCTATATCACTATTTTTTGGCTGTGGCTTGGGATATTCAGGGCCTTGCCTAGTCAAACTTTGGAAGGCCACATATCTTGGATCATCAATCGGTAAATTCTTTGTGTTAATAGATTTTAGTTGCTCGGTAATTGTATGATCAGTCGGTTCATTGTGAATAATCACGCTGGAAATATCCTTGTCTTCGTATTTAGCAGTCCCCACAACCAACGTAATATTTTCATCCAACTCGTCATAGTCAAAAGACCCAATACCATAAGGTACCGTATATTCGGATGGGTGAGCCAACATTTTACGAGCTATCTCATCTAAGTTTCCACTAGGAATTCCATAGTCCAGACTAGCTTCTTCAAAATCATAAAACCTTGTTTCATAAACCCCATCGTCATCTCCGGCAAAGTCATCCTTTCCATCTGTCCATCTGTAATCAGTTAAACCATCTCCATCATTATCAATTCCATCAAACAAACCATAGTGATCCGAAAAATTCTTTAAAGTAACTAATGGCTCATCATTAAGAATAATTTCACTCGCATCCAACTTATCAAAACCCTGCCAGATCTCTTTTTGAGGATTAAAATTTGTAGACTTTTCTATAGTATCGCCATCTTCATAATCAACTTGATCTCCTCTACCACCAGTCACAAAATTACCAATGGAATGAATCAACCTGCCATAAAAATCCTTAGGAATCTCCAATTTAATTTCAGCAGAATCTTGAGAACCCTTATCCGTCGCTAAAACAAAAAGATTAGAATCTTTAGCTAAATCCGCCGTAGTAGTTGGTAGTCCAGAATAACAGGCATTATAAATTACTTCATCAATATCACTAAAAGTTTTACCAGCAGGATATTCATAAACCGAAGCTCTATTTCCATCATTTGTGCTGGCTCTCTCCACAATCTCATCTACGGCCACCGCACCACCTGGATCCAAAACCGGCATAGTCGCGACCTTGCCTATACATCTGTCACTATTCATCTCTGTAGATTTGGCATTACACCCCGCAGAAGCATCATAAGCACCGGCGCTGTAACCGGAAATATCGTTATTGTATAAACTAAAAATCGCTCCATCACTTTTTTTAGAGAATTCATCCGGACCTTCAAAATCCAAATCAGGATCTTTAGCCAGAAGCACTGTTACTCTAGGATCTCCGGCACTAGCCTCTCTTGTTGGCAACCCATCGCTATTCACACTAAAAGAAAAATATTTTTCTTCGTAATCTCCATCTCTATAAAATCCAACACTAAAATGTCCAACAGCCTGCACAATATCTGCCCCTGACAGATTTTGATTTTGTAGAATTTCAATCGGGTAAGGAAAGTTATCCAAATCCTCAGCCTTATCATCATTCACCTTATCAACAACCGTTTTTACCGCATTAAAACTCTCTTTTATCGCCTGATCAAATGTATAGTCGTAACTCAAATTCCTGCCATTTACACTTACGATTATGTCGTCCACTTTGAGCTCGGCTTCAAATGGCCCCTTATAATCCAGGTCTTCACCAAATAGTGGATTATCAATAAAAGCAGAAATTCCATATTCAGGTTTATTCTCAATAATTGCACCAGCCTCAACGTCATCCGGCAATTCCTCTGCTGGTAGCATTCTTGTATTTACACCAGTAGTCAGCAGTGGCCTAGCCGTAGCTGGATTATCTGAACGTATAGCCCTTGTTAAACCACTTGAACCCAAATACACGCTGCACTGTTGCGCACTTTCCAGAATATCCGCATTCACTCCATTAACATACATTTTCCCATCGTCCTCATTCAAATAGTGATATCTAAAAAAACTTTCACTAAACGGCTCATCACCAATTTTTCCCGTTAATTTACTGTATTCAACAAGTGGCAAAGGCTCTTGAATCATCTCAACTATCTTGTTGATTTTGGCTTCCAGAGCGTCATTCACACTTCTCAAATAATATTTTGTGTACTCATCTTTTAGTGTAATCAAAGCCGGCACACTATCCACATTCATTCCACCTTTAGCCTGATATCGCGCCGTATAATCAGCAAAATCATTTACTTGAGAAATATATTTATTTACCACTTTGTAATACTGTGGCAAAAACTGATCGATAATTTGTTTAGAATAAATATCCGGCAAAGCCTCTAAATTATTAGCCCCCTGCATCGCCTGAGCCAAAGCCGGATCTGCAATATCGATATCATCCAAAACGCTGGTGGCGTCTTTACTGAGCTCTGAAGCCCATTTTTTGTTATAACGGAAATAAGCTAAATCTTCCAAAGACTTCAAGTATTCCAAATATTTTTGGTAAGTTTCCTTATTCATCTGGCCTTCCTCATTCTTCAAATCGCCAAAAAACATTTTACGATCAAACTTGCTGTACATGGGATCACCCTCATAGTAGAGATGATTTTTATCAAAGAATGTAGCCAATTTCTCACGACCATCAGTATTATTTGTCGGAGCCTTAATTATTCCATGCCAGATTTCCGGCTTAGAATAGGTCACGGACTTATTTGGCTCAAAATTATTGGTTTTTTCATTATACAAATATGCCTTCTCCACAAAATCAGTGTATGGAAACAAACTCACAAACCTATCTCCATCTTTATTCACAACCGGCAAAGGCACATCTCCAATCAATACCACGCCACTCAAACGATTATTATTATCACCATCTCCATTGAAGTACATGTTTTCCAAAGCACTAGCCAATGTCAAAACAGTATCTTTACTCTTATCGTAGAATAATATTTTTACATCTGTTAGCTCATTGTTTTTGCGAATATCTTCCGCATAACGCATCACACGATTTCCCAGTTTTGTTTCATCTAAACCACCAAGCCCAATATAAGAATCATTATTCTGATACAAATCTATATCCACCACCAATGTCACAAGATCAAAAACAGTCTCTGCATCATTAGGAGAATCAGTCGGTTCTACGGCAGTTGCCGCAAAGGCCGTTGGCATATAAATAAACTGCGGCAAAATTATGGCTGTAATAAGCCACAAACAAACTAGTTTTTTAAAGAAAAATTTTAGCTCCACTTATTGAATGAGGGTATAAGTCTACAGTTGTAAAATATAGCACTGCGAAGCTCAAAAACCCAGTTTTTCCTCCCGTTAAAATCTTTTCAAATTGACACACCAAAAAAAAGAGGCCCAATTTCTGGACCTCTCTTAAAATTTAAATTTTGTAGAACTCTTATTGAGTCAAAATTGCATAACATAATTCATCAGCAGCAGTAGTGTCGTCAACGGCAGTAATTACGCCTGCTATTGCATCGGTACATAGAGCATTTGCTTTCTCTAAACCTTCCATATGAGCAACTAAACCAAAACTATATACACCATCTGCAGCTGGATCTTTTGCATATAGATATTCACCTGTACATCCTGTAGCAACTGGACCAACCTGATTAGCATCCTGTGGATCTGTTGGAATAGTTCCACCAAAAGCAGCCAAATAATAATCTGAGTCTGTGCCTCCAAAACCCGTAGTCGCACATCCACTATCCGGATAAACCTTTCCTTCCAAATTAGCATTAACTAACACTTTCTGAATTTTTTGTAAGTCAGCAATTCTCGCAGTGTCGCGGCCTTTTGCTGGAGCTCCAAGTAATGTAGGAACGAATGCAACTGCCAAAACAGCGATGATCGCAATAACGATCAAAAGCTCGATTAAGGTAAAACCTTTAGTAAAACGTTTCATAGGATTTGGTTAAATAACTTGAATCAATTGTATTGAATCAGCAAAAAAACTCAAGCTAATCTTAAATTATACTTGCCCGGCGATGTTTGATAGCTTCACAATCGGCAACATAATCGCAGCAACTACTATACCCACGGTCACACCAATAATTACCAACATTATCGGCTCAATAATTTTTGATATTCCAGATACAGATGTGTCAACTTCGTCTTCATAAAATTTTGCTACTTTATCAGTGATTTCATCTAGTTGTGCAGTTTTTTCCCCCACATCAATCATGCTCACCAGCATCGGTGGAAATAATGGATTATTATTCAAATTTTCCGCTAAGGGAATACCTTGTTTAATATCTTCTGACGATAATAAAAGTGATTTTCTATAAACCTCATTACCTATGGAATTCGCTGTAATTTCCAAAGTTTTTACTATCGAAACATTACTGTCCAATAAATTACTGATTGATCTCGCAAATCTTGATAAATAAGCTTTTTGAAACAACGCACCAAAAACCGGAATTTTTAATTTGAAACTATCAAAAGCATATCTACCAACTTCAGTTTTCTTAAAAATAATTAAAAATAATACAACTCCCAAAAATCCCGCCAGCATCAATAACCCATGTGCCTGCATGAAATCACTAATACCAACCACAATTCTTGTAACTAATGGCAATTCTCCATTAAAACTTGTAAATAATTCTTTTAATTTTGGAATTACGAACATCATCAAACCAATCACAACCAATATCAACAAACTAAATATCACCATCGGATACATCATCGCACTCTTCACCTTCGCTTTAATCATGTAGGCTTTTTCTGCATCCTTAGCCAAATTCTCCAGTACTCTAGTCAATTGTCCTGAAGCTTCACCAGATTCCATCATGCCGATTTCTGCTTCTGCAAAGACATTTTTATACGGTAGCATGGCTTCGGACAAACGATCTCCGGCCTCAATATCACTCGCAACTTGCCTAATTATCATTCTTAATCTTGAATTTTCAGGCATTTGAGTCTGTAGCGCTTTTAACGCTTTTACCATTGGAATACCTGCATTAATCATCACGGACAAAAGATGATAAAAATTTCCTTTGTCTTTTGGTTTTACCGCAGAATGTTCAATAAAAAACCCATTTATCTTGTGAAACCAGTCTTTAAAAATATTACCCGACATCGAAAAATCTTTTTCTCCACTATGATCCAAGATCACACCGGTAGATTCCTGAATATTAATAATTACTGACCCGGCACCTTTTGCATTCAAAGAGCCTTGCCCGCCTGTGGCGTGGCCCTTACCACCAAGTTTATAAGTCTCCGTCCCAAATGTTGCGAAATCTTTTTTTTCCATATTCTACAGAATTTATTCAGTCTTACGAGCTACACGATAAACTTCTTCTAATGAGGTTTCTCCCTGCAAAGCCTTGATAATACCAGCTTGTTCAAGAGTAACCATTCCGTTTTTTAACGCCGCATCTTCCATATCCAAAACAGTGGCATTGCTACCAATTAACTTACGTAATTCATTATTTATTCTCAAAACTTCATATAAACCAATACGTCCGTGATAACCAATATTATTACATTCCGCACAACCTGGAGCCTCAAAAAACTGTAACGTCTGTAACAAAGCTGGGTCGATTTCGCCTTCTGCATGCAGTTTTCCAAGAGCACGTTTAACCAATTCCAAAATTTCCGGACTGGTCTGAGCTGGTTTTCTGCATTTATCACAAAGTTTACGCACTAGACGCTGTGCGATAATTAATTCAATAGTAGAAGTTAATAAATAAGGTTGAATTCCCATATTGATAATACGAACCAAAGATTCAACAGCACTATTTGTATGCAAAGTAGAGAATACCAAGTGACCGGTTAATGCCGCTTCGATAGCGGTATTTGCAGTCTCTTTGTCACGAATTTCACCGACCATTATGATATTTGGATCCTGACGTAAAGCCGCTCTCATACCTGAGGCAAAGTCATAATCGATATCATGATGCACCTGACTTTGATTCAATCCATCAACCTGAATTTCCACCGGATCTTCAATTGTAAGAATGTTAACTTCTGGCTTATTTAAAAGTGTTAAACAAGAATACAAAGTAGTAGTTTTACCAGATCCAGTAGGACCTGTATTGATAATAATTCCATTCGGAGATTTCAAAGCTGCCTCCAAATTTTTAAGAGAAATTCCTGAAATTCCCAACTCCGTGAAATCCGGAATTTTGCGTGATTTATCCTGTAAACGCATTACAATTTTTTCTCCATTTACTGTCGGTAAACTCGAAATACGCAGATCCATCGCTCTTCCATCATTTGTCGTCACATCCGCACGTCCATCTTGAGGCAACCTCTGCTCATCAATTTTTAAATTAGACATGATCTTAATTCTCGAAACAACTGCAGGATGTAAATTAAGAGGATATTCCACGATTTTACGCAGCACACCATCAATTCTATATCTGATCCTTACATAATTTTGTAGTGGTTCAATGTGGATATCACTGGATCTCAAATCCAGGGCATAACTAATTGCGACCAAAACCATCTGCGGAATATTGGCGGCAAGAATACTATCTTCCAATTGTTTTAATTTTTCGTCGTTCACTTTTGGAAATAAGCGTTAATATATACAGTAAAACTAATCAAATCATTGGCATCACTTTCTTCTGAACTATTCTCAAAATTTAGTTTTATCGAAGAAATATCCATCAAACGAATATTGCTATTTAAAGCCCCAGAACTCTCCACCATATGTAAGAATTTGGTGAAATTTTCCTTTGAACTTCTAATGCTCATTTTAAATGGCAGAACTGAAGAATTGTCCTTAACTTGTGGAGTCTGAAAATCAATATTTGAAACCTCAAATAAATCAGATTTCTTAGAAAGATTTTCTTCAAAAGCATCCAGCTGTCTCGTCAAACTGGTATAATCATCTTTTGTTGGAAAAATCATCTCCAGGTTTTTTGAAATTTCCCTCTGTAACTGGCTAAAATAAGTAACTTTGCTTTCATATGTAGTTTTGACTTCTGTGTCTTGCTTTCGCAAAACTTCTATAAAATTTGCATTCTGTTTTACGCCTTCTTTGGCCAAAGCATATTCATTCCAGTTTTTGTAAGAATAAAAGCCCATACTGATAAGCAAAATAAGACATAGTAAACCATATGTTTTTAACTGCAATTTCTGTCTTCTCTCTAATAATTTGTAATATACGTCAGACATATTTTTGTTTTAGTTATTTACGAAATCAGGCAGAGCATCTATTTCTAGACTTTCATCCGCTGGTTGAGCAGAATTTTTGCCTTCCTGTAGCTTAAAAGTTAATTTAACAATTGCGACATATCCATCAGCAAGCGAACCGGATTTACTCAGTGATCGCATGTCGGCATTCTCAAAAAGATTGGATTTATTAATTGCATCAATCAAATTTGCAATCATTGTAAAATTATTGGTATCAAAACGTTTAGTTTCACCAACAATTGAAATGCTTCTTTTTTCTGTATCAAAATCATAACCAGTGTAACGAATACCACCTAACTCATCATAGAAATCTTCGTTATATTGGCTATCTACAGCCATCGTCGTTAAATCAATTTCATTAATAATATCTGACCATCTTATTCTCTTTTCTTTTATTTTCTCGATTGTAGTGATGTCATTCACAACCAAAGTGTTTAATTTTTTAACGAATTCATATAATTCTTTATCACTTAAGCTATCTAGATCCGTACTTATCATTGATTTTTTCAATTCTTTATTAGAAATTAAACTTAGAATTTGCGTATAATTACGGTGATCTCTTTTTGCCTTTTCATCTGTGGATTTGGCTAATAGAGTAGCTTTTTCATTTATTGCACTTTTTAATTTATCAATAAACAAAACATCCAATTGGGCCGTATCCTGGAAATTAATATCAATTAGCGGAGCAGCAATATTCTCTGAAATTAAACCTCTCGCCTCGAGAAAATTATCTTTTAGCTGTGCTCTCAATTTAACTAGATCAGCCTTTGATTCAGCTCTATCCGTACTGGACACGGTTTGGCTATTACTAATCTCGTAATTAGTTAAGAAATCATCACCAATGTACCCAAACTCATCGAGAACGCCCTTCAAATGTAAAAAGCGATTTAAATTAATACTAGTCTGTAAATTAATGATTTCGTTGTTAGTTGAAGAAAGTTCATTTGAAATATTTGGTAAATCAAATCTTGATGTAATGAAATCTAATTTTGCCGTTAGCTGAGATCCAAAAAACGCTAAAGAAGCCACTCCAGCCGCACAAAACACACCAAAACAAATCTTTAGAATCAATAGTAAAATACTTTTTGGAGGTTCAATTTCTTCTAACAACGTCTGATCAATTTCCGGAGCATCCTCGAGAATATTTTGATTTTCACCAGTTTCATTACTGACTATATTTTTTAGAATATTGCTCTCATCGCCTTTTTGTAATGAAGACTGGTCCAGTGGATTGATTTGTCCCACAGCTATATTTTGATTTGTGTCTGCCATTTTTGTTTTTATTTTATCTAATAATTATATCAGATTTCAGCCCAAAAGTAAATACCCTAGGGTGGCACACAAAAAAGACCCCACCAATTTGGCAGGGTCTTCAGTTTTAGCTTTTAAACGCGAGCTCCTTGAGAGCTTCGCTCTCTGCTATTGTAATTCTACAGTAGCACCAGCTTCTTCCAATTTCTTCTTCATGTCATCAGCTTCAGCTTTTTCTACACCTTCCTTAACTGGCTTTGGTGCAGCATCAACTAGATCTTTAGCTTCTTTCAAACCAAGACCAGTCAATTCACGTACTACTTTGATAACAGCAATCTTCTGACCACCTGCAGCAGCAAGAATTACATTCTTTTTAGCAGGACCAGCTTCAACTTCAGCGGCAGCTGCAGGAGCAGCACCCATCATCATTGGAGCAGCAGCAGAAACTCCGAATTTTTCTTCAAGAGCTTTTACTAGGTTAGCAAGATCAAGAACTGATAGTTTTTCTACCATGTCTAGAATTTTTTGAGCGTCGCCGCTTAATTCTACTTTAGCTTCGTCAGCCATAATTTTAGGGGTTAAATTAATATTTTAATAAATGATAAACAGTTTTATGCGCTTAAATTAAACGCTTTTCTTATCCTTAACAGCACCAAGTACACGAACAAATCCACCAATAGTGTTGTTCAATACGTCGTGGAAACCTTGTAATGGGTATTTCACCATGTACATGAACTTCGCAATCAATTCCATCTTTGATGGTAACATCGCCAAAGCTTTAGTTTCGCTAATGCCTAGGATTCTTCCGTTAAAAAGAGCACCTCTTAATTTAAGATTCTTGTTCTTTTTTGCAAAAGTATTGATTATTCTTGCAGCAGCAACTTCATCGTCCATGCTAAAGGCGGCTCCAACTGGCCCTTCCAATACATCATTTGGAATATCAGCATAACCATTTTCTTTAGCTGCTATCTTCATCAAGCTCTTCTTTGCAACCTGGAAAGTTATGCCTTCCTTGCGCATTTGAGCTCTCAATACTGACAAATCCTTTACTGAAACACCCTGGTAATCAGCAAATACAATCGTCTTAGCTGATTTCATTTTCTCTGTTAATTCCTGTACCAACTCTCCTTTTTGAGCTTTATTCAACATATTTTTAACGGTTTAAAAAAATCTCGATCTAATATCATAGAGTCGAGAATATAGGTTTTATCCCTCACACAAACGTATTTGTATGTCTCGGCAGGTCTTATTCCATCTGTTAAAGTCTCCTTTAAAGATGTTTGCCGGCTGTCTATGACGGACCTACTTTAGCAGGAAAAGAACAAAATGCAACTAAAAAAGTAAAAACCTTATTGTAAAAACACACTCCGAACCGGAAAATTACATAAACTCCTCCTCTGGAGTTCCTCTAAAATCTAACTACACCTATGGATTTAAAAAAAGACTTAAGAAAATTCTTAAAAACAGCAAAAAAACCGCTTATAGTTGTGCTTGGGCCAACTGCTTCTGGCAAAACTGATTTAGCTCTCAAGCTCGCTAAAATGGTAAAAGGCGAAATAATCTCTACTGACTCTCGTCAAATTTATCGTGATATGGATATTTCTACCGATGCAATTCTTGAAAAAAATCAGGAAAAAATCCCACACCATCTTTTGAGAATAACAGATCCAGATCAGACTTTTACCCTCGCTGAGTACAGTGATTTAGCTTTAAAAACTATCAAAGCAATCTATAAAAAGAAAAAAATTCCACTTTTGGTAGGTGGTACTGGTTTATATATCAGTTCTATTATAGAAGGTTACAAAGTGCCAAAAATTGCTCCAGATAAAAAATTACGTGAAAAATTAACCAAGGAAGCCGAAAAAAAAGGCAATGAATTTCTTTATAAAAAACTTGTAGAATTAGATCCAGAAGCCGCAAAAACTATTCATCCAAATAATTTGAGGTATGTAATCCGTGCTTTAGAAATAAACATGACTGGCGGCCAAAATAAGGTTGACGATAAGAGCAAAAAATCTCCATTTGATTTATTCATCGTTGGAGTAGAGTGGCCACGTGAAAAACTTTATGAAAGAATCAATAAACGTGTAGATCAACAGATAAAAAGAGGTTTGGTCAAAGAAGTAGAAACTTTGTTGAAAAAATACGATGCAAAGCTACCGTCAATGTCATCTTTGGGAATTAAGGAAATCGTCCCTCACGTGAACGGCAAAAAAAAGCTTGAGGAATGCGTTGAAACTCTTAAACAAAACACCCGAAATTACGCTAAAAGACAGCTCACCTGGTTTAGAAGATATGACGATATTAACTGGCTCAAACCAAGCGAAGTAAAAAAGATCTAACAATAGATAAGAATGGCCAAAAAAAACTTTAAAGATTTATGCAAACTTGCTGCTATTTTGAGGTCACCAAAAGGCTGTCCTTGGGATCGCAAACAGACAATTTTGAGCATGATGGAGCATATTCAAGAAGAATCCGAGGAAGTTTGTCAGGCAATCAAAAACGCTGATAACGAGAATTTAAAAGAAGAATTAGGAGATGTGATTTTTCAGATTGTAATGATTGCTCAAATCGCCAAAGAAAATGGACATTTTGATATGAATGATGTAGTTAGTGGTATCTACAAGAAAATTTATTCCCGTCACACCTGGGTTTTTGGCAAAGATAAAGCCAAGACTCCGGAAGAAGCAAAGGAAATGTGGTTGAAAAATAAAGCCATTGAAAAAGCTAAAAAGTCTAATAGGTCTAAAAAAGCTAAATAATAAGTAAGAATGTCAGTTTTAGGTAAAAAATGGATAATAAAAAACACCAATTCTTCAAAAACCATTTTTGAAAGGATTTTAGCAAATCGCGGATTATCCGAAATCGTAGAGATGGAAGATTTTCACGATCCTTTCCTTTTTACCGATATGGCCAAGTCTGTTGAACGTATAAACAAAGCCATTAAAGACCAGGAAAGAATTATTATTTTTGGAGATTACGACGTAGACGGCATCAGTGGTAGCGCAATTCTCGTGAATACTTTAAAAAAACTTAAGGCTAATGTCTCTTTTAGATTACCAAATCGTTCAACTGATGGTTACGGTTTATCAATAAAATTTATTGATGAATTCATTGAAAAAAACATCGGTCTCGTAATCACAGTAGATTGTGGAATTTGTTGTCGCAAAGAAATTCAAAAAGCTAAAGAAAATAATATTGATACTATAATTACCGACCATCACACCATCCCAGATCAGCTCCCGGAAAGCGCTTTTGCCATTCTCCATCCAAAAAATAAAGACAGCAATTATCCATTTAGTGAATTAACTGGTGCTGGAGTTGCTTTAAAATTGGCTCACGCTTTGATCAAAAATAATTTGCCTGAACACGAGCAGGAAGAATATTTGAATTCTTTACTTGATCTTGCAACTCTTGGAACAATAGCTGATCTTGGCTCTCTGCAGGGAGAAAATCGACTTATAGTTCGTCGTGGTTTAAACGCTTTGAGATCTACTCGTTGGGCTGGTTTAAAACGTTTAAAAGAAATTGCTGGTTTAAAAGCCGGAGAAGAAGTAGACGTGGTTAAAATTGGTTATCAAATTGCCCCTAGAATTAATGCCGCAGGTAGAATAGGTGATCCTTATACTGCTTTGTTTTTGCTTTTGGGTGAAGAAGATAATGCCCAGATGGGGGATTTGGCTAACAAGCTTGAGGAATTAAATCGCAAGCGTCAATTTATGAGTGAAAAAGCTTTTGAAGAAGCTGGAAATTTTGTAACTGATCTTGGAGAAATGCCTACCATTATCATTGCCCATAGCCCAGATTGGCATGTGGGAATCTTGGGATTAATTGCCGGTAAATTAGCTGAAAAAAATAGACGCCCGACTATTGTTATGCAGGATTTAGGAGATACTTTAGTTGCTTCTGCCCGTAGTCCAGTTTTTTTTAATGTCATAGAAGCTATAGCTTCCTGTGGGGAATTTTTAACAAATTTTGGTGGTCATGCTCAAGCTGCCGGCTTTAGTTTAAAAAAAGAGAACTTAGAAGCCTTTAAATCTCAAATTACCGCATATTCCAATGAAAAATTAAGTAATATGGAAATCAGTCCAACACTAGAAATCGATGCTGAAATTTTTGCAGAAGATATGAATTTTGATCTTTTGGATGCTTTAGAAAAGCTCCAACCATTTGGTGTTGATAACCGCAAACCACTTTTTATTATCAAGAATGTTACTCCGTCTTTTATTTCTCAAGTTGGATCAACCAAAACTCATCTTAAATTCGATGCTCATTCATCGGATAAAAAATTCCCAGTAATAGCCTTTAGAATGGGGGAATTCAGCACTTTATTAAAAGATAAAAAAAGTATAGACCTTGTCTTTGAAATCGAACGTCATACCTGGAATAATCGTACTGAACTACAGTTGCACGCACTGGATTTTAACTGTAATTAAATTCTCTAGGCAAAATATTCTACAAAGTTTATACTCAACCCCTTACTCTTCTATAAACTATATTTGACATACGTCAAGAAATGTTTTATAATGACTAGAAAACAAAATTAAATATTAATGCAAAGCAACAACCAAAAATACATTATAGATCTTATAAAGAGGAGTAAAAACATTCTAGTTTTACCTTCTTCGCCTCCAGACGGAGATTCCCTTGGTAGCGCCATCGCCCTATATATAATTCTAAAAAAATTAAATAAGGACGTTACGGTTATAGCAAGTGATCCGGTTCCTGAGGTTTATGACTTCCTACCCAGCATAAATATTGTTGGTACCAAGATGATCTCTTCTAATGATTTTATTATCACTATTGATTGTAAAAAAATTAAGGTAGACAAGATCAAGAGTGCTATAGAAGACAATAAGGTGAACATTATTATCAGTCCAAAAGATGGGCATTTTTCTGAGTCGGATATTTCTTTTAATAAAGGAGAAGTTAGTTTTGATCTCATTATTACAGTTGATACCGCAGAATTATCACAATTAAGAGTTGTTTACGACAACAATATTGAGATGTTCCAGCAAATTCCTGTTATAAATATCGATCACCATATTTCTAATACTCATTTTGGTAAGATCAATCACGTGGATATTATGGCTTCTTCTACAACAGAATTGCTATTCCCTGTTATTGAGCAAATGGCCCAGGAAGAAAATATCAATCTAATCGATGAAGACGTCGCAACTTTACTTTTAACGGGTATTATCACGGATACAGGCAGTTTCCAGAATGCAAATACCACGCCAAGGTCTTTTGATGTTGCTTCACAACTCATTGCCTACGGCGCGCGTCAGCAGGAAATTATCCAGTACATCTACAAAACTAAACAATTAAGTCAGTTAAAACTTTGGGGTAGAGTGCTTTCAAAGATTCAAACTGATGAAGAAAATCACATTGTTTGGTCTGTAGTAAGCCAACAAGACTTCCGTGACACTGGTAGTAATGAGGATGAAACTGGCGATATTATTGATGAATTAATGACTAACGCTCCTGGCGCTGAAGTAATTCTCCTTATTAAAGAAAAGAAAAATGGTGTAATTTCTGGAAGTATCCGTACGACAACGTCTGCTGTAGATAGCTCCAAAATCGCTGAAGTATTTGATGGCGGGGGACACACACAAGCTGCCGGATTTAGACTGGAAAACATTGATCTACGTGAAGCAGAATACAAAATCATTAACGTTGTAAAAGAATTCCAGCAGAACAGACGTAATGCCATGGCTGCACCTCTTACTACTCCAGCTGAGCCTCTTCCTACTTCAACTGAAACTCCTAAACCTACAAAATCTCCAAAGCCTCAACAACCTCAGCCAGAAGCCAGTTTTGAAATTAAACCTCCTATCCTAACAGCCCCCATAGAAAAACCTGAGCCAAAAGAAACCGAAATCCATCCTGGCGTTACTTATAAATTCGAAGACTAATTATTTGGTGGCATAGTAGGTTGCACTATATTTGGAGCTTGAGTTGGAAAGCCCATATTTCCACTTGGATCAATTCCTCCCTCAGTTTCAATATATTCTTCTTCCAATCGATTTTTTTCACCACCCGCAATTAACGAGTAAATAAAACTCGCAACAGCAATTGAGATCACTATCAAAGCCGCTACAATTCCAGAAAAATATTTTTTTTCATCACCAGTTTGATATTTTGGCATAGATTTAATTATATAATTGAGAATTCAAACACTTTAAAACGCTGAAGTATTTCCTTTACGTGTATCCAAAATTACATCTTTTGAACGTTCATATTTAAAAGTGTAGTCAACTTTTGCGCTAAAGTAATAATCCACCGGTCCTGTACCAACCCCAATACCATCAGTTTCAATTATCAGTTCATCCGGCAGGCTATTTACCATTTCCATACCTTTGCCTTCAATCAAAACATTCTTCAAAATTTCACTCAATAATTGGCTATAATCTTCACCTTCCGGTAATTCATGATACTTCAAACTATTTAACATAGATTTAATAACTTGCTGAATTTGATAGCCCAACGGTCCAGGTCCGTATTCTGTATATACAGCCAAAACACGTCCATCTTCTAAATAAATATACCAGTCAACTTTTCTATCCGCTTCAAACAAAACCTCAAAAGCAGTCAGTCCACCAAGAGTAAACTTTTTAAACTTCGCCGTAGCAAAAGCCGCTTTTAGATTAGTAAAATACTGATCCTCTACTAATTCTCCCTCATTAGGATCAAGGGTAATTTCAACCACGCCAGTATTGTTATAAATACGGTTTGGTGAGAATTGCAGATACTCTTTGTCTGGTTTAAAAAATACTAAAGAATCTTTATTCTCAATCAATTTCCAAGTTTTATCATCATATTTTATTATTGCCGGCACAGTTTTGCTCTCAAATTCTCTCCAACTTAAATCCAAAGGAAATGGCTGCTCTTTGCTATCTTTCACCACCATCATCCTATAAACCAATTCTGCAAAAGCCGCTCTAGTCATAGCTTGATTCGGTAGAAGCTTTCCGTAATCATCAGAAAAAATCATATTATGGTTGCGAGAATACAAGGCGTAAGGCGCAAACCAGTCATCTTTTTTTACATCAGTATAAACATCAGCACTGACAGATCCAGGCACCTGCACTTTTGCTGCTAGAATCAACATTTTTAAATTCTCCGCCAAATTTACTGTGTCATGTGGCTTAAATTTCCCATCATCATATCCCTTAATCAAACCCTGAGTTTTTGCCGCCATCACATAGCCAAAAAACCAATCTTCCTTTTTTACATCTGGAAAAATTACATCAAACTGACCATCAAATTTAATGCCAGTAGCACCAATAATCATCTTTAAAGCCTCTGCACGAGTCACCAACTTATCAGGAGCAAAAGTCCCATCCGGATAACCCTTCACAATCTGTTTTTCATCCAAAAATTCTATCGCTTTATAATTTTTATGATCCTCGGCCACATCTGGAAAACTCGCAGCAAATACACTTGTGCTACTCAAAAGCAAACCCGCAAAAACTAAAAATAATTTTTTCATAAGAAAGGAGGGTGATAAAACCCAAACAATATACACTTTCCATTCGCCAAATTCAATTTAATACGCAACCTCTCCAGGAGTGTATTTATCCAATTCATCTTCGCCAATTAATTCCACTAATCTTTCTACAACTTGTTCGGTTTTTACAGTTTCCTGCACGCCTTTTGACATGTCGCGGATAATCGCAGTACCTTCACGCACCTCTGTTAAACCAATCAAGACTGTATAAGGAACTCTAAATTTATTAGCGATTTTTAATTGAATATTAATGGAACCTTTACCAAGCGCACCCATAGTTTTGATGCCAGCTTCACGTAATGCTGCGATCAAAGGTAGAGATTTGCGTTTAGCTTCTACGCCTAACTGAGCCACAAAAACATGTAAATCATCTTTTGAAGGAACTCTGATTTTTTCACGTTTCATATTCGCGATAATACGCTCCACACCAGCCGCAAAACCTACTGCAGGAGTTGGCTGACCACCCATTAATTCCATTAGACCATCATATCTACCACCACCACCAATCGCATTTTGCGCACCTTCACTCTTATCCCAAAATTCAAAAACAGTTTTGCTATAGTAATCCAAACCACGTACTAATTTTTGATTTTCTACATATTTAATACCAATTTCATCCAAATAACTCTTCAATTCTGCGTGGAAATCCAAAGATTCTTTATCAAGATAATCTTTCATAATAGGCGCTAGCTCAGCCAGGATTTTGCAATCTTCTTCCTTGCAATCCAAAAGTCTCAAAGGGTTTGTTACAAGTCTCTCCTTACAATTTTCACAAAGAGATCTTTCTTTTCCAACATAATAATCCTGCAAAACACTCATATATTTTTTGCGAGCCTCAGGTGTACCAATTGTGTTTAACTGTAGCTCAAAAAGGTGATCAATGCCCAAATCTTCATAGATCTTAAAAGCTAGCTGAATCAACTGCGCATCAAGTGCCGCATCACTTTCACCAATTATCTCAAACCCAAGCTGCCAAAATTGGCGATATCTACCTTTTTGTGGTCTGTCATAACGGAAATGTGGTTCAAAATAATAAAGCATCACTGGCTGCGGCAGAGTCTGCATTTTATTTTGAATGTAAGCCCTCACTACTCCAGCAGTACTCTCTGGTTTTAGCGTCAAACTACGACCTTTTCTATCCTGAAAAGTATACATTTCTTTGGAAACTATATCTGAAGAATCACCAATACTTCGTTTAAATACCTCTGTAAATTCAAAAATCGGCGTTGAGATACGACGAAAACCCGCCTGACGTGCTCTATGTCTCACCACTTTTTTAATAAACGTGTGAAATTCATGATCTCCCGGCAAAATATCATGCACACCCTTTGCTGTCTGGAAAGGAGGTACCTGTGGTCCTACTACGTCTTCTCTTTCGTCGTTCATAGTAAAAAATTAAAATTATGGCTACGTTTAGAGAATACTTTATTAGATAAGATCTCAAAAGTCCATACTAAAAAAGCTCCCCACCAATGTAGGGAGCCATTTAAACTAAACTTAATTAGATTTATAGCTGAGTCACATAGTCACATCCACCACCACCATTCATGATTGGAGAGTTATTCTTTGCTGTCTCAAGAGTGAAGCCAAAATTTGCTTCATTACATTCATTTGTTTCTTTGATCTTATTATCAGGATCAAGTTTTACAGAGAATGAATGAAACATATTTTCCGCAGTACAAACAGTTCCATCACAGGCACCCTGACCAGTACCAAATGGATACATCTTCAAATTTTTCTTCATGAAATCATTAGAGATAAAGACTGTATTTGCTTTGATTTTTCCAGAATAAAAGACTTTACCATCCATCAACATTTGGATATCAATTAATTGTTTTCCAGCATTTTTATTCTTTAAATAAACTGTGAAATATAGAGATTTTTCCTTATTCTTCAACTTGATTGCAAAATCTTTAAAACTGAGATCTATCTTTATATCCGCTGGTTGAACAACTGCAAATACATTACCAAAGGCATCTTTATTCGAAAATTGAACTACAGTGTCCGGATTTTCAAAAGTGATATGGTTTACATATTCCGCAGTTGAAGAATCTTTTTCTAGAATTCCTAAGCTAAATTGACCACCAACAAGTGAAGGATTTATAGCTACACTTATAGCAAGACTTTTACTTGTACCGGCTGGGATAACAAAAGGTACAAACAAAGGATTAAATGTTAACTTTGCTTTACCATTTTGCATGCCATTAGCGCCAGTACCCTGTGAATTTGAGCCTACAAACTCTGCGGAAATATTACCAATCGCAGCATCTGGAATAACACCTTTTTTTGTAAGAGTTAGATCTTTAATCTCAACATCTGCTTGTGGTCCAGCTGTGAATTTAAGAATTGTTACGGTTTCAAACGGCCCACCTGCTAACATTGTTTTACCCTCTGGACTTATTGGATCAACGCTCACTATTACAGAAGGAGTGCTAAGACTTAGTTTGCCTTGAACGTAACTACCTTTCATTGAAATACCTGCTGCAATTGCCGCCACTGCTACAACTGCTGCGACTCCGTAGAGCCATGATTTTTTGTTTTCCATTTTTTATTTTTGTTATTATAACTATACGCAGTATATTTTAACACAAAATATCAAAACTAGCAATCGGTACGATATTAGAGACGCTAAACCCACCTTTTTCTTTCATCCATTTAAAATATGCCGCTGCAGCGATCATTGCCGCATTATCTGTACAGTATGACATTGATTTTGGATGTCTAAATTTAACTGCTGGAGCAAATTTTCCAAACTTTTCAGTAATTACTTCTCTCAATCTCTTGTTGGCAGAAACTCCTCCGGCCAAATGCACCTCTTTAACTTCTGGATATTGCTTGTAAGCCATTAGCAATTTTTCACTCAAAACTTCTACCACAGCCTCCTGAAAACTCGCCGCCACATCCGCAGTGTTAAAATCATCTTTTTTAACTAAATTTAATACAGAAGTCTTTAAACCGGAAAAACTGAAATCCAAACTGCCTTTCTCCAACCATGCTTTTGGGAAATTAAACTTCTTAGAATCTCCTTCTAAAGCTATTTTAGAAATTGCCGGCCCACCTGGATAACCCAGTCCCAAAATTCTCGCCACTTTATCAAACGCCTCTCCGGCCGCATCGTCCAAAGTTTCTCCCAAAACCTCAAAATCAAAATGACTACGCATCAAATAAAGCTCGTTATGCCCACCAGAAACCGTCAAAATCAAAATTGGGAATTGCACCTCTTCCTCAACATCCAGCCAATTCGAATAAATGTGCCCACTAATATGTTGCACCGGAATCAGCGGCTTATTCTTCACGCAAGAAATCACATTTGCCGTCTCCGTCCCAATAATTAACGAACTAATCAGCCCCGGCCCTTTGGTCGCTGCAATCGCATCAATATCATCCCAGTTACAACTAGACGTCTCCAAAGCTTCTTCCAAAACCGGCAACATTTTAAGTACATGCTCTCGCGCCGCCACCTCTGGCACTACGCCTCCCGTTTTTGCATGCAAATCTATCTGCGAAGCAATCACATTCGCCAAAACCTTACGGCCATTTTCCACAATCGCCACAGCCGTCTCATCACAAGATGTCTCAATCGCCAAAATTTTCATGCGCCTATGCTAGCTAGATCACTTAAAAGATTCAATATTAATCGCCAATTTGACCTTCAGCTCTTTTAGAAGGTGCCTGTGGCTTGTCTTCACCGTAAACAATTTGAACATTACTTACCCCTTCCAATCCTTTACTTAATAACTGGCTTAAAGGCATTGGAGCACCTATCTCGTGTGGCCAAAGTCCTTTTAAACGGTCTGGACATATATAGTTTTTACGGGTTACAACTCTGTCTAAATCACCAGCTCTAAGTGTTAACTTTACACTCTTTTCTCCCGCTTCAATTTTCCTTCTTGCTTCGACTATTCTTTCTCCAATCATGTAAACCGCTCCGCTTGATATTAAAGCACTTTTTTCGATACCTTTTCCCTTGTTTACTTTAAAATTCAAAGGCACAACTGTTAAATAATCTGCAGGAACGAGCCCTCGTGGGCCCTCCGCTAAATTAACTACACTTGATATCCTTAGGGATTTGCTTAATCCTTCTGCAAGTTGTTGCACATCACTACCATATTTTACACTCTCTCCGTTTCGAGTTCTCAACAAAGTGCTTGTTACATTCTCACTCAGTTGCCCATTATCGTACAGGGCCATAAACTGTCTTGTGATTCTTTCTGCACCAGCAAAAGGTTCTGCTGCATCTGGTTGTTCATCTTTACCAACTACTTCAGCCATAAAAATAAATTAATTTTAAGATAGCACTATACCTTAATACCTGAAATTTGCAAGTGCCTAAGCCTACTTCTGTCAAAAAGCCTTCTTTTCCTGTATAATATAGGCAAAACAAAACCAAATTTTTCATGAAAGCGACTTCCATCGAAATTATCGAGATTCTCAAAAAAGCTGGGCATGAGGCTTATTGGGCGGGTGGTTGCGTGCGCGATATGTTGATTGGTGTTGAGCCTAAGGATTTTGACATTGTGACTTCTGCCAAACCTGAAGAAATAGAAAATTTACTCGAGCATACTATTCCGATTGGCAAACAGTTTGGTGTAATTTTAGCGATTAAAAATAATCATCATTTTGAAATTGCCACTTTCCGCTCAGATGGGGGATACAGTGATGGCCGTCGTCCGGATGCAGTAGAATTTAAAACTGCTAAAGAAGACGCTCTCCGTCGAGATTTTACGATCAACGGCATGTTTTACGATCCAACCAAAGACGAAATTATTGATTATATTAAAGGCCAGGAAGACCTCCGCGATAAGCTAATTCGCTTTATTGGCGATCCCGAAAAACGCATTTTAGAAGATCATTTGAGAATTTTACGTGCGGTACGTTTTAAGAATACTTTGGGCATGCAATATCATCCTGAAACTTATCAGGCAATCAAAAAACATGCGCATTTAGTGAAGAATATTTCCTCCGAACGAGTTGCTGACGAACTCAATAAAATGATTATGAGTAGCCATCCAGCTCAGGCTTTTGAAGATCTTTTTGAAATCGGCGCGCTTGAAATTCTCATACCAGAACTTTGCAAATTAAAAGGTCTTGCCCAGCCACTTATGTATCACAAAGAAGGGGATGTTTGGGACCATGCCTTAGCCGCTTTGAGTGCTTTGACTGATGAAGAAATCGATCCAAATCCATTGCCGGCTGAACCGCCAACTTTGGCTTTAAAATGGGCAACTTTGATGCACGACATCGGTAAATATGACACCTTTATGCAGGATGAAGAAAGAATTCGTTATGATAAACATGCAGAGGTTGGTGCAGACATCGCTAGTAAAATTTTAAATCGCCTCAAATTCCCAAAAAAGACAGTTGATCGTGTGCATTGGCTTATCGAACATCACATGATGGTTGTGCCACTTATGGAAATGAATGCTGGCCGTCGTCGACACTGGTTTTTGCAACCAGGTTTTGAAGAATTGTTAGAAGTTTACCGCGCCGATGCCGCCGGTACTCAACCAATTGGTTTGGAGGAATATGACAAAATCAAAAAACTATATAGAAGTGAAATCGCCAAGTTGAAATTGATGCCAAAACAGCTACTTAGTGGCAAAGAAATTATGGAAATTTTGAACATCAAAGAAGGCCAGAAAGTAGGCGAAATCCTTGCTCAAATCAAAGAAAAACAGCTCGATGGAGAATTGAAAACTAAAAAAGCCGCTATTGCCTTTGTGCAAAATATTCCCAATTTAACAGATTAGAATCTTGGGGCGCCCCAGAATTTACAGATTACAAACTTGGGACGTCCCAAGTTTTACAGATTAGGACTCTTGGATATCCCATCGGTTAAAGACTTACCCCCTCTCCAGCAAGCAAACGCACTCAATATGATAAGTCTGTGGAAACATATCCACGGCCTTAATTCTCTTTAGCTTATAGCCAAATTCCCCCAACCAAGCACAATCTCTCGCTAGAGTTGCTGGATTACAGGAAACATAAATAATCTGCTCCGCGCCAAATTCATTCATTTTTGCAATCATACCCTCAGTTAAACCAGCTCTTGGCGGATCCACCACTATTAAAGACGGAAATTCTTTTAAAGTATTCAGCACCTTCCCAACATCCCCACAATAAAAATCCGTATTAAATATTTTATTCGCACGAGCATTTTCCTCAGCCGCTTTAATTGCTTCTGGATTTAATTCAATCCCCATCACACGCTCCACGTGTTTGGCCAAAAATAGCCCAATTGTTCCCGTCCCACAAAATAAATCCAATGCCAGCTTATGCTGCTTAGCCAAGCCAAATTCCACCACTTGACTATACAGGATTTCCGCCTGTTTTGTGTTCACCTGAAAAAACGCCTGCGGCAAAATTTCAAACACCAACTCATCACCGTTCGCCAAAATCATTTTTTCCGTCAAAGTCTTTTTACCATGCATCAAAGTCTCCACAATCCTATTTGGCGAACCTCTTTTACTAATCTGCTGTGACCAATAAAAAGAAGTAATCTTCTTTTCTCCATCCGGATCCTCAATCTTCAACAATTCCTCAACTAAAACTTTCAAAACAACTTTAAAATCCTCCGGCACGTGATTATTTGTCACCAAATTTATCATCATTTCTCCAGTCCTTTTGCCTTCACGAATATATAACGAACGCAGAAATCCCTCGAGAGTCGTAACCCTAAACGGCTTCCAGCCATGTTCTAAAACAAATTCCCTAACCTTATTTAAAATCAAAACTGAAAAACGAGACTCCAAAAAACATTCCTCCACATCCATAATATCATATCGTCTTTCTGGCATGTGCAAGCCCAAAGTCTGCTGCATATTGGCATCATGACCAAAACTAAACTCCATTTTGTTTCTGTAAAAATAGCTGTCCTCGCATCCAATAATTTCCTCAACCGGCGGATTATAAATTTTCCCAATTCTCTCAAAAGAATCAATTACATGCTGCTTTTTGAAGGCCAACTGCTGCTCATAAGGCATAAACTGAAACTGACAGCCTCCACACACGCCAAAATGCTTACAAACTGGCTTTAAGCGATCTTTAGCCGGCTCTACAACTTCCACCAACTGAGCTTCCGCAAAATTACTTTTAATCTTCGTCAAAGCCGCCTTTACCTTGTCTCCAGGCATAGTTCCAGCCACAAACACGCTTAATCCCTCAAATTTCCCCAAACCAGCCCCACCAAACGCGATGGTATAAATCTCCAACTCAATAATCTGGCCTTTTTTAAGCTGCATAGCGCAGATTTTAGCAGAAAACTAAGAATTGACTATCTTTTCTCTATTCCTTAATCTGTTCTACTCTTTTTCTATATGCATCTAAATCGATTACGTCAGCATTTTTAGTCGGCAATTTTCTCAAACCAAATTTGCCGGATTTTTCTTCATCGGCTACATAACTCAACTCCGGGAAAGCCGTTTGAAATAGGGTAAACGCTTCATCTTTTTTTTCTTCTGTCTCCAACTTATTCAAATGATTCACTTCAAACTCTTTATATAAAGTGTGAAAATCATGTTTGTAATATAAATCATAAATTCTTAGAATACCTTTTTGCAAATCGCCATTTTTATCAAAGACCTCGGCAAATTCCTTAAAACTCTCCATGGCTTTCTCATAACCATGTTCAATGTCTTCATCTCCTTCTCCCTTAAACCAAAGTTCCACATAGCTCTCAGTTAATTGCTCATTCATTATATTTTTCTTGTCATGGGCAAATTCATGTGCCATCACGTGCGCCAAACGTCTCATTGGGTGCATCATCATCACTGGATCAATATAAATTCCATCTTCTTTGGCTTCTCCCACCTGATTTCCAGGCAATTTTTCAAAGTGAATTTCCTCAAGTTTAATATCATGTCTACTACCAAAATAGCCTTCAACAACTTTCAAAGCCCCTTCTAGATTTTCATAAGCTTTCACTGGGTCTTCGACTTTTACTCCGGCAATTTCAACTTGGTCAATATTGTCATTAGCCTCACGAGCTTCTTCCACCTGACCAAGAATATCAAAAACTTCTACAGCGGTAGGTTTTTTGCTCCCACCAAATTTTCTGTTTACCACCTCATCTCCTGACTCTGCTCCTAATTCTGCACCTGATTTTACTCCTCTTGGAGGTTGACCCTGATATAGCATAAAAATTCTATTTAAATTTAATAGAATATTATAGCACAAACAGGGCTTAAAATAAAGCTTAAGCCGTAAATAGAATGTTGTAAATCAACCACACGTTCAAAGCCGCGATAAATAATCCAACGAGCATCGCCAATAATTTGATAAACCAGCCATTCGCAAACATTCCCATTTTCTTTTTATCACTGGTAAACATAATGAGTGGAAAAACCGCAAATGGTAGCTGAATACTCAAGACTACCTGGCTTAAAATCAACAGTTTAGCGAGTCCAGATCCTCCATATAAAGTTACCACAAAAATTGCTGGAATAATGGCCAAAACACGAGTGATCATACGTCTCAACCAAGGCTTAATTCTCAAGTTTAAAAATCCTTCCATTACTATCTGACCAGCTAAAGTCGCTGTAATTGTAGAATTCTGACCTGATGCCAGCAAAGCCACCGCAAAAATAGTACTTGCAAAACCCGCCCCCAAAAGTGGAGTTAATAGATTATAAGCCTGATCAATTTCTGCTACATCGCCAATTCCTCTTGTGTAAAAAGTTGCTGCCGCAACAACCAAAATCGCTGCATTCACAAAGAAAGCAATAATCAAAGCCACGGTAGAATCTATCGTTGAGAATTTAACTGCCTCTCTCTTGCCCTCTTCTGTTTCTGAATAATTACGAGTTTGTACTATTGCAGAATGTAGATATAGGTTGTGAGGCATGACTGTTGCACCCAAAATACCAACCGCTATATACATAATTTCCTTATTGGTAAACAATTCCTTCACCGGGATAAAACCCTTAAGCATTGGGAATAATTCAGGTTTTGAGAATATAATTTCCAAACCAAAACAAACCACCACCGTTCCAACTAGCGTAATAACTAAAGCTTCCAGATATCTAAACCCTTTTTGTTGAAGCATGAGCAAAACAAGCACATCCAGCGCCGTAATGACCACACCTACAACTAGCGGCAATCCAAATAACAGATTCAAAGCTATCGCGGAACCAATTACTTCCGCCAAATCACAAGCCGTAATCATAATTTCAGCCATTATCCACAAAACAAAATTCATCCATTTTGGGAAGGTATCTCTACACGACTGAGCTAAATCCCTACCTGAAACTATTCCCAATTTTGCTGATAAATGCTGAAGTAGAATCGCAAATAAATTAGATAGCAGAATTACAAATAGTAAAGTGTAGCCAAATTTTGACCCACCAGCTAAATCCGTAGCCCAATTACCTGGATCCATATATCCAACCGCAACCATATAACCCGGGCCGGAAAAAGCCAAAAGCTTCCTCCAAAAAGACATACTCTTTGGCACCGGAATAGATTTATGTACTTCTTCTAAACTTTTATGGGGACTTTCTCCCCTCCAGCCAAATGACTCTAATAAATTTTTGTGGGTCATAATTAAGACTTACCTGTTCCCTCAAATTTCTCTCTAAAAAACCATTTAATCACATTCCAATTGTTGTCTCGAGGTAACAAAGTATAGGCATGATTCTCATTTTCACATCCAGGTGCTGGCTTTTTTGCAGCCTTTGCTTCTTCAACTAATTTTTGGCAGTTTTCAGTCGTAATATATGGCGGAACATAAAGCACATTTCCAGATGACATTACATCGTTCGACTTAATATCGTAATTTTGATAACGGAAATAATAAAGAATAGCCTCATCCAAACTGATATCAGTTTCGGTCTGATTTAAAACCGTTTTTGCCATTTCATAAATTGTATCTGCATCACCAAATCCAAAATTTCTCGCCTTAGTCTGCAAAGCTTCGATAATCATCTGCTGTCTCTCCGCACGTGCAAAATCAGATGAAGTATGTCGCGTACGCGCCAATCTCAAGGCTTCTTTACCACCTAAATGATAATCTCCAGGTTCATAATGCAAAGTCCCTTGTTTACCATTATCAATTGTCACATAAGTTGGATCCACCACAGCTTTATCCAAATGCACATCCACACCTCCCAACAAATCAATTACATCAATAAAGGCATACATATCAATCAAAATATATTTATCCAATTCATAACCGGTTAAATCACTCAAAACTTTTTTTAGCTCAGGCATGCCATAAAAATGAGCATAGGCATTTATTTTTCTACCATTGTAATGCAAATCTCTTGGCACACTTATCATTTTGATATCTCCACGATCCTCATCAATATGTGCAAAAATCATGGTGTCAATTAAACTGCCGTGCTTACCAGCAATCAAGATATTAAAATCATTATCCCCATTTACAACTTCATCCCCATATTCGGGGATGTCGTCAGGTATCTCTAGAGTTTTTTTTTTGGCCTCCGGTTCAAAGAAGAGGAGGTTTTGTGCATTTGTGCCGTCTGGATTTACTATATTTATGACTCCGGTGGTTTTTTCTATGACTATAGAATTTAGCGCTTGGCCATCCTTATTTAAGAGATCAAAGTAATATCTGTCTTCATCTTCTCTATATTTCTCAGCCACTTTTAAGCCATTTTCAGATAAGAGAAGTTTAAATCCATCATCTTTAATAGTTCTTTGCATATCAGCCAAAGCCTGGTCAACTTTCTTTTCAATAAAAGTTTTAGTATTTAATTTTTGTAAGAATGGAACAAGCCCTTTACCAATATCATTTGTCTTTACTGCAACTTTATCATTGCTCTTATCAACCAAATTTATCTCCAAAGTTTTGCTATCCAAAACAATTTCACCTACTAATTCATCAGTTTTATTCATCACAGAATAGCTGATTTTCCCATCTTTCTGGACGAATTCAGTCTTTAAGTTAATACCCAATTTTATAACACTTTCATCAATTATTGCGGCATTTATAGCATCTCCAATCTGTTTTTGTTTAGAATTAATTGCTCTGGCAGACTTTAATAGAGAATCTTTATTATTACTCAAAAAACTCTGAGCCTCGGCAACGAACTTTTCACTTGTTTCAGACTTAATTTCAATGTCTTTATCCATAGTTTTTTGCCACAATTTTCCATCTTCTTTTGCAATATAATATGTCACCAAAGTTTCCTTACCTGGTCCAAGAATTTTGACCAAAATAGAGCTGTCGTCTTCAAATTGATCTGACAAACTCAATCCAACCTGTCCCAAATAAGCTGCGAAATTTTCTCCTTTAAGAGCTGTAATATAATTTATATTTTTAGCTAAAGTGTCTTCTGTAACTTTGTTTGAAGCCAAATAATCAACATAACTAAAGAGAGCTAACTGTAATTCATCTTTATTTTTATCCGCATTTTCTGCTTCTCCATCATCCTCCTCTATCTGGCCAAAATTAGCATAATCAGATTTTGGCATTCTCAAAAAATCTCTAACTTCACCCAAATCCTTACTTACTAATGTGTAAGATTCTTTTATCTGTCCAATCTCTGTAATCAACGAACTATCCTTACTACTTAAAAAACTAAATGTCCCAAAAGCGCTTTCTATACGTAAATACTGCACAATCAAAAGTAGTGACAAACCACCAATAACCAAGTTGCGCTTAGTCATATATTTTTTAAATCGGCTCTGTTTTGGAACCTCGGCCTCTGTCTTATTTTTATCTTTTGACATTTTATTTTCTAAGGAATGTTTGAGGGTAGAACTGCAGAATTCTAGTGAAACTACCCAAATAAATCAAATCATATTTCTGACTATTGCATTTTTTGTCATCATCAGCTAAATTTTCCTAGCTAATTTGAATGAGCGGGTGTCGTATAATGGCTCATTACTATAGCCTTCCAAGCTGTAGACACGGGTTCGATTCCCGTCACCCGCTCCAAACATCTCTGAAGTTTGAAAACGCCATGCTTACAACATCGGTTGTTTCTGGTACGTCATCCAATTTAGCCCGACCATGGAGAAGTCCAGAGTCCTCTCCTATATAAGCATTGCTAAAAACGACGAAATCGCCAGCCCTAAGCTTAAAACGGAGAATACGATCACCAATAAACTTTACGAAATCATTCATTAAATCATGAGGACCATTAGTAGAATTAAGGAATAAATCCACCATAGTTTCAAGATCAAAAACCGTGTTTCGTGATTTTGCTATATCCATCCACGGGGATAAATATTGGGCTAGATTATCTCTCTTAGAGAAGAATTCTAGTAATGCAGGACGAAGTACTGCTCTATCACCAAAACAGGTCTCGGCAGATATTCTTGGTCCACCCACTGTTTCAAGAGTTGTATATTTTTGCTCGGTTACCTGATAATCCGAATGGAAGAAAAACGGTTGATTGGCATCCACTCCATGGATTTTTCTCTTTTCAAGTCCTGCGGTGACCAATCCCATATTCCTAAATATCAAAAGTCCGGTCTTATCCACTATTCTTTCAAGTTCAACGGCGGCACCTAGATCTCTATCTATTATAGTTCTGACATGATCTCTGGGCGTTGTGTCTATTGGTTCTATAGCCAGGCCAAGTGATGGGTATCTCTGGCTATGATCATTTTTCAAAACTTCAGTTTTGTATCCTTCAAAAATATCGGTCACAATCTTGTATTAAGCTCTAAAGAGCGGAATTCTATCAAATTAACCTCACAAAGCAAACATATTAGCAGGCACAAATCCTGAATTTATACCCCACAACCAAACTTCTGCCGTCGTCACGGTAGCAAAAAGAGTTAAGTAAACCACGTCATTCATTGTAAATTTGGCTTCTTTGAGGTATAATTAACAGATGGCAGAAACAAAAGAAATAACAAAAAGTGAGATTTTAGCTGATATCGAAATTGATGGGAAACCAGCTCATATTTTGAGAATTGCACCCGATGATTTTTCTGATCAGGACCTTGTTGAACACGCCAGAAATCTTGCCGAGACCAATGCTACTCCAAGAACAGATATTCCAGACTCAGCCCAAAAACAAAAGGCACGTGAAACGATATTTAGGATAAGAGAAGCAATGCTAAAAATACCTCTCTTAAAAAAGTTAGCTGCTACCGATGCAACTTTAGATGCATTTTACCCTGATACAAGCGCAGAAGAACATTTTAAGTGGTACAGTAAAAGGGGCTCAGTTGAAAAAGGTGACCAAGGTAGTTTTACTCGTAGAATGTCTCAAGGTCGAGTTTTTGGTATAGAAATGGATGGTAGAATCGCTGCTGTAATGGCGTACGACGACGTAGGAAAAACACAAGATGGTAGACCAGTGCTGGAATTTTCTAAAGGATCAACTTTGGATCAATACAAAGGCAAAAAACTCAATCCAAACTTAATGAAATTTATGGCTGAATATCTGCAAAATAACGGTGAAAAACCAATTTGGTACGGCTCTTCAGTAAATCCAAAACTTTTAGGTAATATGCAAACAAGAGGTTGGCATATTACTGAGATGAATGCTGCAGACGAACCTGTCCAACTTGCTTACCAAAGAATGCCAGAATATATTGATCAAACAATGATTCCTCAAGGTTATAAAGCCTTTTACGTAGATCCAAAAGTCGATAACATTGATTGGGGAGTTTAAATTACTTATCCAAGACCTCCAAGGGATTGAGGGGCTGAGGATTTTTGCCTTTTATCTGACAGGTTGTTTTATCATAGTAAGGTTCAAATTCTTTGTAATTTTGAACCATTCTCTCCCATTCACCCGGGGCAATATTAATACAGGTTTTTGCAGGATAAACATAAAATGAACCAGTGGAAATATTTAATTCTTTATCATCTCTTTCTATAGTGAGATAAGTTTTAAATTTTTCAGAATACTTTTCGTAAATTGGCATCACAAAATTTGCTTCAACTTCTGCAATTGGTTGGAATTCTTCTGGAGTTAAAATAATCATTTTTGTCGGATACTTATACATTGCAACAGCATCACCGTGTACGTACAAATCAAGTGATGGAAGGTAAAGCACACCATGGTTCCATACGCTTAGTCTAATTGCTGGGATATTCAGATTATGTAGCATTCCCTGCAGGAAAATTGTTGGTTCCTGACAGCCAATAACCCTTTCATCATAAATTCTTCTAAGGCTTAAAGGGTAAGAATTCCAATAGCTGATTGGTGGTTGTACGGTTTTTCCATCAAGATAAACATCCCAAGGGTATTCATCATTTGCATGGAAAAAATTTTTCTGACCCCATGAAACTATTTTCTCTACGGCCTGTCTTTGTGTTTTTGCTCCTGCGGCAATTTTGCGAGCGATATTATATTGTTGATAACTGGATTCTTCTACAACTGTATTTGGTTCTGGTACTGAAATCTGATGATAAACATTTACCATATTTGGAAGTTCTGGACGACCCTCATAAGCATTTACTGAATAGTCGTTAACACTGTCGTTTTGAATGAATATTTTTGCGATTTGAGCTGATTCCATATCCTTCAGTGACCAGGGGAGTCCGGCATTTTTTTCTGTCCATAAGCCATTAGCTACATTGACTATAAACATTTTAGTGCCCGATTGTGGCAGAGTATATTGCTCAAAAAGGCTTTCAATAATATTTATTTTCTCCTCATTTTTAAGTATTGGACTATATTTTTTTTCAACTAAAAATTTGGCTAAAAGATCATGTCCTGTAATGATTTTACCGGTAACTTTATTCTTCGCTTTAATGTTCAGCAGCTCTTGACGTAGACCTAAAAGCGAATCATACGAATCTAGAATTTTAAGTAAGTCTTGAGGCTTAGCTTTTACTGTCGCAGCAGTGGTCTTTTTCAAATTTAATTCTCCAAAAGTTAACTGACCGTTATTAGATTTATAAATCTTAAATCCACCATAAATTGCCACACTCATAATTACTGCTGAAACTATGATCTTCCTATACATGCGGGTAAAATTTTAAATATTCACATTCTGCCAAACTTAGTTACAATACTACTATGAACTATTGGATCATAAAAAGCGAGCCTGCGACTTATTCTTGGGATAATCTCGTTAAGGACAAAAAGACTTTTTGGAATGGTGTACGCAACTACATGGCCCGCAATAATCTGGCAAAGATGAAGGTTGGCGATTTGGCTTTCTTTTATCATTCAGGCGATGAACGTCAGATTGTTGGGATTGCCCGTATTATTAAAGAAGCATATCCGGACCCTTCAGCCGATGATCCACGTTGGGTGATGGTTGATGTTGAAGCAGTGAAACCAGTCACTAAACCAGTAGAATTAAAACTAATTAAAGAAATTCCAGAACTTAAAAATATCCATTTAGTTCGACAGGGCCGACTCTCCGTGAGTGAGATAAATAAAAAAGAATTTGATGTTATTTTAACGCTCGCGCAGACAACTCTTTAATAGATAGAAATTCCTAATTTCTTGACAGTTTTTTTGTTTGCGTATAGAATCTGGACGTTTTAACACGTTAATACAGTAATATGTTCGAGCAAGAATTGAAAAATAAGGAAATGAAAGAGCTTTTTAAGGCAATTACTTCTCTTAAAACAGAAGACGATTGCAAAAAGTTTTTTCGTGATCTTTGCACTTTTGCCGAATTAAAATCTATGTCAGAGCGTTGGCAGGTTGCCAAACAGGTAGAGCAAAAAATTTCATATAGAAAAATCGCTAAAAATACAGGTTCAAGCACAGCTACAATAACTCGCGTTGCCCACTGGGTTCATCATGGCATGGGAGGTTATAAGTTGATTTTGGATCGTATGAAATAAGCGCTTCAAAATAAGTTTATAACAATCCCACCAAATAAGATGGGATTTTTTTTATTTAAAATTTATGAATAACATACGCATCGCAATTCAGTCCAAGGGTAAACTCGCCCAGCCAAGTATCGATTTTCTTAAATCACTAGGCTTGGAATTTGATCTCGCTAACAGATCATGTTTGGTTAAATGCAAGAATGCTCCAGCCGAAATACTTTTTATTCGTGACGACGACATCCCTCAATATGTTGAGAAGGGAATCGCCGATTTAGGCATCGTTGGTGAGAATATTCTTTACGAAAATAATGCTCAGTTGCAGGTAGTAAAAAAGCTTGGATTTGGCCGCTGTAATCTAGTTATTGCTGTCCCTAATAAATCCAAGATTTCTGATATTAGTCAACTTTGCGATAAAAATATTGCGACTTCTTTTCCAAATCTTCTTAAGAATTTCTTAAAACGTGAAAACATCTCTGCGAACGTAATTAAACTCAAAGGTGCCGTAGAAATTGCTCCAAGAGTGAATCTTTCTGATGCGATTTGCGACCTTTGTGAAACCGGAAAAACGCTTAAGGAAAACAAATTACGCCAGTTGGATAACATCCTTTGCTCAGAGGCAATTCTCGTAAAATCCCCATTTATCAATCGACCAAACAACAAAATTCTCAATCAATTACTAAACTAATTATATGCAAATTCTAAGCACTAAAGACTGGAGTTTAAAAGAAATAATGATTTTCATTAGGCAGAAACGCAGCCAAAAAACTGATTGCGAAGCTATTGTAAAAAACATTATTTCAAAAATTAGACAAGAAGGCGACGAGGGTATTATTGAACTAACAAAAAAGTTTGATGGCGTAGAATTAAAAACTCTCACCGTCGCTCAAGCAGAAATAAAAGAAGCTTATTCTCAAATCGATAAGCCAACTTTGACCGCACTAAAAAGGGCCAAATCAAATATCACTACTTTTCACAAAACAACTTTTACTGCAAAAGAAAAAATCGTCCAAACCGAACCGGGTGTGAAAATTTGGCGTGAATTCAGACCAATTGAAAAAGTTGGTTTATACATACCGGGCGGCAAAGCTTCTTATCCTTCCACTGTTTTAATGCTGTCCATTCCAGCAAAGTTAGCATGCTGTGGAGAGGTGATTTTATGCACTCCTCCAGATAAGAATGGCAAAGTTTCTGCTAATATTTTAGTCGCTGCAGATCTATGTGGTGTGAAGAAAATTTACAAAGTTGGTGGCGCACAAGCAATCGCTGCCATGGCTTACGGTACCCAAACAATTCCAAGAGTTTACAAGATTTTTGGCCCAGGAAATCAGTTTGTTACTACTGCAAAAATGCTTTGTTATGGACAGGTTGATATTGATATGCCAGCTGGCCCATCTGAGGTTGCCGTGATTGCTGATAAAAAAGCCAAAATTAATTGGGTTGCCGCAGATCTTTTGTCACAGCTCGAACACGGTGAAGATTCTCAAGCAATTTTGTTTACTTCTGATCTCAAATTTGCCGAAAAAGTAATTGGCGAAATGCAAAGTCAGACCACTAAACTGAGCCGTAAACAAATCATCGAAAAGGCTTTTTCTAAAAGTTTTGCCGTGATTTACAAATCCGAATCTGAGCTTTACCAACTGGTCAATGATTATGCTCCTGAGCATTTGGAAATCATCAGCAAAGATGAGCAAGAAATTCTCAAAAATATTAACAATGTGGGCTCAGTTTTCTTAGGAGAATATAGCTCCGAACCCCTTGGAGACTACATTACTGGCGCTAACCACACCTTGCCGACTTCCGAATTTGCCAAGATGTTTTCACCACTTTCTACAGACTCTTTTGGCAAGATGATTCAAATCCAAAAAGTGAGTAAAAAAGGCATCACCAGCCTCAAAAATTCTGTCGAAACTCTTGCACTTTCTGAAGGATTGGACGCCCACAAAAATTCTATCAGTATTCGTTTTACTTAAATTTATGATTAAGAATTTAGTCAAAAAATCAGTCTTAAATCTCAAGCCATATATTTGCGCTCGCCACCTCTACAAAGAGGGGATTCTCCTTGATGCTAACGAGAATTCCTTCGGCAGCGTGGTCGGCAAAAACTTAAATCGCTACCCGGATCCAGAGTGCCAATCACTCAAAACTAAATTGGCAGAAGTTTTAAATGTTAAAGTCGAAAACCTGCTTATTGGCTCTGGATCAGATGAAATCATCGATCTATTAATGCGAGTTTTTTTAGAAAAAAATGACGAGGTGATTTTACTTGAACCAACATATGGCATGTATAGAGTCGCCGCAGAAATCAATGAATCCAAAATCAAAGTCTGTAATTTAGATGAGAATTTTCAGATCAATTTGGCAGAATTAAACAAAACGATGACTAATAAATCCAAATTAATTTTTTGTGCTTCACCAAATAACCCAACTGGTAATTTACTCAAAAAATCAGATCTACTAAGCATCTGTAAAACCTTTAAAGGATTGTTGATTATTGATGAGGCTTACATCGATTTTGCCGCTAAAGAATCAGTAATAAACGAACTAAATAACTTCCCAAATTTAGTAGTTCTGCGTACTTTTTCCAAAGCCTGGGGTCTAGCTGGATTACGTGTTGGTTATGCAATTGCTAACCCTGAAATTATCAATTTTCTCCGCAAAGTTAAGCCACCATATAACATTAATACACTTTCTGCCAATTTAGTTTTAGCCGCTTTAAATAAGCCAAAAAAACTAAATGAATTTATCAAAAAGATCCAAAAAGAAAAAACAAATCTCATTCTGCAACTCAAAAAACTCAGCTTCGAAATCTATCCATCCGACGCAAATTTTATTCTGCTAAAAAGTCCAAAAGCCCAATATATCTGCCGAAAACTCGCTACTGACTTCAAAATTATCATTCGTGATTTTTCTGACAAGCCAGGCTTAAAAAACTGTTTTCGTATCACTATTGGTACTGCAGCACAAAACAAACTACTCATAAATTCTCTTAAAAAAATTATATGAAACAGCGTCAACCCAACACGAAACGCACTGCCAAAAACAAGCGCACAACTAATGAAACAAGTGTCAGAATATCTCTAAATCTTGATGGCACAGGCAAATCCGACATTCAAACAGGTATAGGATTTTTTGATCATATGTTGGATCAATTAGCTAAACATTCACTCATTGATCTCAAAATCAAAGCTCAGGGTGATCTACAAATTGACGAACACCACACAATTGAAGATGTTGCTTTGACTCTTGGACAAGCCCTAAATAAGGGTTTAGCCAAACGTCAGGGGATTAACCGTTATGGTTTTTTGCTCCCCATGGATGAAACATTGGTAGAAGTTGCTATCGATCTCGCTGGTCGCCCGTATCTGGTTTTTAATGCCAAATTTAAACGTGAATACGTGGGAGATTTTCCAACCGAGATGATGGAACATTTTTTCTATTCTTTGGCTTATTCATTAGGTGCAACTATCCATATCAATCTGAAATACGGCAAAAACGAGCATCACAAAATCGAAGCAATTTTTAAATGTTTTGCGCGTGCCTTGAGAATGGCCATTGCCAAAGATCCGCAACTAAATAACTCAATACCATCAACCAAAGGAATATTATGATAGGAATAATCGATTATGGCGCGGGCAACTTACAAAGTGTAAAGAACGCTCTACAAGCCATCAAACAACCATTTAGGGTCATTACTAACTTTGCGGAATTTAACTCTGTGGACAAAATAATTTTGCCAGGAGTTGGAGCTGCTGCTTTTGCGATGCAACAACTCAAAAAGCAGAATTTAATCACCGCCATTCAAAAAACTAAAAAACCTTTTTTGGGAATTTGTCTTGGCTTACAGCTTTTGGCAGAGTTTTCTGAAGAAGGACAAACCGCCTGTTTAGGCCTCATTAAAGGCAATATTAAAAGATTTTCAGAGGACTTGAAAGTTCCTCAAATTGGCTGGAATAAAGTCAAAACGATCAATAAAACTCCGCTAACTGATGGACTGAATCCCGAAAATTATTTCTATTTTGTTAACTCTTATTATCTCGAATTTTCTAAACAATATGCAATTGCTACTGCCGATTATATCGAAACTTTTACTTCCATTCTTAAATATAAAAATTTCTACGCTACACAGTTTCACCCTGAGAGATCAGGCAAAATTGGCCTTCAACTACTTTCTAATTTCTGCAACAAATGCAAATAATCCCAGCAATTGACATCATCAATGGTCAATGTGTCCGACTCACAAAAGGTGATTTTAATTCTCAAACTAGTTATTCCAACGATCCTCTGACTCTAGCCAAAAATTTTGCCAAACAAAATATCGATTTTTTACATATTGTTGATCTTGATGGCGCGAGATTTCAAAAATCCTGCAATCAAAAACTTATTCTACAGATTGCCAAAACAATTAATAAACCAGTAGAAGTTGGTGGGGGAATAAGGTCTCTAGAAAGCGCCGAAATGTACCTGAGAAATGGAGTCAGCCGCATAATTCTAGGCACCAAAGCCATTGAAAACAAAAGTTTTCTGAAATTTTTACTTAAAAAATATGGCCCAGAAAAAATAATTCTTGGATTAGATGTTAAAAATAATCAACTTGGTATTAACGGCTGGCAGAATTTTAATTCTCAAAAAAACGTCTTTGAATTTGCTAAAGAAATTAAAAAAATGGGAGTCAAAACAGTTGTAGTTACAGATATAAATAAAGATGGGACCCTCACTACTCCAAATTTTAAACTTTTCCAAAAAATCCAAAATCTTGGCTTAAACGTCATAGCTTCCGGCGGAGTTTCTACTCTAAATTCTCTACAGAAACTCAAAAAACTAAATATCACAGGCGCAATTATTGGCAAAGCTCTCTACGAAAATAAACTCGATCTCAGCGAGGTTGTAAAAACCTTCACACCAAAATCTAATCTCACTAAACGTATCATTCCTTGTTTAGACATCATTGAAGACAAAGTAGTAAAAGGTGTGAATTTCCAGAAAATGCAGGTCATCGGTGACGCCGTAAAAATTGCTCAAAAATATTATCAGCAAGGTGCTGACGAGCTGGTTTTCCTAGATATTAAAGCCACAAAAGATAATAAAAAAACAATCATTGAAACCGTTAAAAAAATCGCCGCAAAAATATTTATTCCATTTACAGTTGGTGGCGGTATTAGTTCTCTCAGCAGAATTAAAAAAATTCTCAGAGCGGGTGCAGACAAAGTTTCCCTCAACACAGCCGCCGTTTTAAATCCCCAACTAATCAATAGAGCCGCCAAACAATTCGGATCTCAAGCCATAGTTATTGCAATTGATGTCAAAAAAGAAGATCAAACTTATCAGGTCTACATCAAAGCCGGCACTCAAAAAGCCAATCTAGAAGCCGTTTCTTGGGCTAAAACAGTCGCGAAACTCGGAGCTGGTGAAATTCTTCTCACTTCTATTGATAGAGACGGCACAAAAAAAGGTTATGACATTGAGCTACTAAATAAAATCTCAAAAGCAGTAAATATTCCTGTAATTGCCTCTGGTGGAGCTGGTAGCAAAAACGATATCAAAGCAGCTCTAACACAAGGCCAAGCCGATGCCGTCTTAGCGGCAAGTATTTTTCATCAAAAAAAAGTCACCATCAAGTCACTTAAAAATTATTTATTTAAATCCAATTTACCAATACGTTTATGAACGATCTAATCAAAGAAATCGACTGGCAAAAAGTAAATGACCTAATTCCAGCCGTAATCCAAGACGCTAATACAAGCCAAATTCTCATGCTCGGCTATATGGACTCAGTAGCCCTAGCCAGAACTTTAAAAACCAAAAAAATCTGGTTTTTTAGCCGTAGTAAAAATCGTCTATGGATGAAAGGTGAAACCAGTAACGACATTCTTAAACTCAAAAATATCGCTTTAGACTGCGATAATGACACTCTCCTTATACAAGCTGAACCCCAAGGTCCGACCTGTCACACCAGTAATATTTCCTGCTTCGCAAATTCACAAGAAAATATTTTTAACGAACTCTACGAAGTCATCAATTCTCGCAAGCAGGAATCTCCAAAAACTTCTTACACCAGCTTTTTAATGAATAAAGGTCTCAAAAAAATCTGTGCCAAAATCGCTGAAGAATCGAAAGAAGTTATCAAAGCCGCCAACCAAGAAACCGATAAACGATTGATTGAGGAAAGCGTCGATGTCCTCTACCACTTGTTTGTTTTGCTAAACTATAAAGACCTGAAAATTCAGGATCTAATTAAGGAAATTAGAAAACGTAGAAAATAAACAATCTAATATTCTCAAATTCCCAACTCGTGTAACCGTTGTTTAATCCAGGGTTTGATCTGCGCAATTGGACCCAAGAACTTTAGCTTTGTGGCCATTAATAGAATTCCAACCTCATCTTCAGAATTTCTAGGGCCATCTTGAACTACATCCAATAATGAATCTGTCAAAATTGGATTGCGAAAACGACCACTAAGCAAAACGTTATCTTTAGCCGCTTGTCTTGGCCCAGAAGTCCATGAACCAAAAGTATCATGCATAGCCAAGGTTCCCCCTTGTACTAATTTTGGCAACCAAAGATCTAAATCCCTTTCTACAGATTTTCTATCATGTGAGCCATCAATAAAAAGTAAATCAACTTCATCAGGACAAGCTGCAAGAGCCGCTCTACTTGTAGAATTAGCCACAACAGGGACAACTAAATCGTTTAATCCCATTCTTGCCATATTCGCATCAAAATTAGCCTTTATATCTAAATGGTCACCACTACTTCTACTTCTATGGTGTTCTGCAGATCCATCAAAATGATCAACTGCATGTACAGGCACTCCGCCACCTATCCTGCTCCCTAAACCAAGAAACGCCGTAGATCTGCCCATGTAGGAACCAACCTCTACTATTCCTTGTTTAGCTTGTGCTGCTAACTGATATAACCTTGCACCTTCAAACAAGGTCACTTGCCCGGGAACACTGTGTGCCTCCGTTAAATCCCTATGAATAACATCTAGTCTAGCCATTTTAATTTTTAAAAGGCCACATTCTAGCTAATGTGAATGACTATGTCCATGCAAATCTTTTGGAGCATCTTTACTCAAGAATAAAGCTGCGAAGAAAGTGGTGATTGGTACTGCCAAAACCAAACCAATACTGCCAACTAAAGTCGCGATAATTTGTTCTGCCACGAATTCATAATTCAAAACTTCTATAAACGCCCTGGACCTATCAATAAATAACAACAAAAGCGGCATATATGATCCTGCGTAAATCAGAACAAGCGTATTCACCATAGAAGAAATATGATCCCGCCCAACTCTCATCGCACTTGCAAACAATTCCCAAAATCCCATTTTTTTATTAGCCGACTTCAATTCCTGCACTACAGAAGCCTGTGAAATAGTTACATCATCCAAAATTCCCAAAATTCCAATAATCATGCCGGCCACAACTAAACCGCGTACATCTATATTCATAAGCGTATCTAGCTTCAAAAAATTAATTTCTTCAGATGACAATCCACTCAAATTTCCAATACCAGCAAAATATTTAGCCATCAGTCCTATTCCAATCAAAGTAACAATCGTAGAAACTCCAGCAATCGTCGTCTTTTTATTAATTCCATGACCAAGATAAAAAGTCGCAGGCACAATCACTAAAATTCCCATAACTGCAGCCCAAATCGCACTGCCCCCAGCCAAAATACTCGGTAAAATAATCTTAAAAATAACCCAAAAACTAAAAACCATTCCAATCAATGATCCAGCCCCTTGGTTTCCAGTAATCGCCAAAACCAACACCACAAAAACTACAAATAACCAAAGCAAAACATTTTGTCTTTGGAAATCTAAAATATAATAAAAAGTTTCCCCATTCTCACTAGTATAACCTGTTAAAATAACCTTATCCCCAGCCTTAAACTCGCGAGGTACACTAAGAACACTGGAATCCTCAGTCACATCAATATTATGTCCGGCATTCTCACCTTCATTAAATTGCACTTCCAAAACCTGCGTATCTGTATCTGGTGACTCCGAAACAATTTTCACAATTTCTGCCTTATAATTGACGGCATTCTCAGGTGATTCATTCTTTTCAGAAATCGGAAAAAATACAAACAACAAAACTACCACAACCAGCGCCACCAAATTATAAATTATTTTTTTCATGAGTTTTTAATAAATTCTCCACTAATTTACTCCTTAAAAATCTTTTTACAAATTTCGCTGTAAGAATATAATGCAAGGCACGTCTAACTATACGCTTCATGAATTGGAACAACCCAAAAAACGACTTTCTCGATTCATACGAAAAGTACTCTGATGCAATCTTCAGACATTGTTACTTTAGAATGAATAACAGAGAAAGGGCCAAAGAGCTAATGCAGGATGCGTTTATGAAGACTTGGGAATATATCTCAAAAGGAAATATAATTGAAAACATTAGAGCTTTCCTCTACAGAACGGCAAATAACCTCATCATTGATGACGCACGTAAGAAAAAAGAAGCTTCTCTTGAAGAATTAAACGAGAAAGGATTTCAACCAAGCTACGATAAGCAAGATGAGATAAAAGTGCATATCGAATACACTAAAATCATGAGCGTCATCAATAAATTACCATCAAATCACAGAGACCTAATAATAATGCGTTATGTAGACGAACTCTCTCCAAAAGAAATCGCCCACGTAGTACAGGAATCAGAAAACGCTGTATCGGTGCGTCTAAACCGATCTATCAAGAAACTAAGAGATTTAATCAAATATAATAACTCACCTCACAATGAAATCGAATAATCGTGACCCCAGAGGGATGTTCGAGAATTCTAAGGACATCAATCTTACTAAATCAGAGAAACAAGAGGGTAGAGACATTCTCGCGAGATTTATTGATGCAAATCCTGTAGAAAAATCGGAACACTCACATAATAGAGCCAGCATTTTTAAAAACCTATTTAATGTTTTTTTAAAGCCAATGCCGGCGTTCTTTGCCCTTTTATTACTCGTTACTGGTGGTACTAGTCTTGCAGCAGAATACAGCGTGCCAGGAGACCTCTTATACCCCGTCAAAATTCACGTTAACGAAGAAGTTCGTAGCGCGCTGGCTTTTTCTGAGGAATCAAAAGCTTATATTGCTTTAGATAGAGCAGAAGAACGTCTCGAAGAGGCTGAAGTTTTAGCTGTAAAAGGTAAGTTAACTCCAGAAGTTCGTATTGATCTTGAGGTCAGATTTACTAGACACCTGGAGCAGGCCCAAAAAAGAGCGGCTACGGCAAAAATCAATTCTGATATTAAAGCCAAACTTTATGTACATGAAGAGACCTTAACAAAAATATCTAATACTCAACAAGAACCAGTCAAAGTTGAAATCGATGCCTTAAATACAAGAATTAGGGGCCAACTCAGAGATTCTAAAAAATCAGATGCTCCTGTGAATAGTGAAACTCACAACTCTAGGAGAAATAGTGATAAAGTCGACGACCTTGAGAGTGTCGTCAGGCTCAAATCAAGAGCTGATGTAAAAATAGAAATAAAGAAGAGGGATCATACTGACTCAGAAGAAGAAGTAGAAGAAAAAGAAGAAACTGAAGCAGTTGATCAAGAAGTTCATGGAGAATCCGTTGAAGAATCTCGCCGTGATCCTGTCCCCCTTGCCCTCCCAGAAACAATTCTAAACGAGCCGGTTCAGACTATTCTTCCAGTTAGAACCATTATCCCAGTTGAGACTCTATTATTACCAACCAGAATCCTACTTCCAACTAGGACCATACTACCAACTAGAACTCTACTTCCCGTCAGAGGGCTCTAGCAGCCAACTTATTCTTCGAAGGGTATATCAACTTCCTCCCCGTAAAATGGGATGTGTACATCGTTGTATCCGTTTTCTCCCAAGGCTTTTGAGAATGCTTCCAATTGAGTTTGCTCACCATGCACCAAAAAAATCTTCTTTAAACTCTTAATTCTAGTTATGTAATCCAGCAAATCACTTCTATCCGCATGTCCCGAAAAAGCATCCATGACATAAACGCTGGCTTTTACCTGATGTGAATCACCAAAAATATTTACACTTTTGTTGCCATCTACAAGTTTTCTGCCCAAAGTTTCTTCAGCCTGATAACCAACAATCAAAACAGTATTTCGTGGGTCTTCGATGTTATTTTTTAGATGATGTAGAATTCTACCGTGCTCACACATACCTGAAGCCGCAATAATAATCATTGGGCCTTGTTTTTCGTTTAGAGACTTGGATTCCTCAACGTCACGTGTATATTTTAATTCTCCAAAACCAAATGGATTGTCCCCGTGTTCCACAAATTCATCAAAAACTTTCTTATCAAAACACTCCGGATGCGCCCTAAACACCTCTGTTAAATTACCAGCCAAAGGACTATCCACATAAATTGGAATAGCCGGAATCATGTTTTTCTTATTCAAAACATTCAAATGATAAACAACTTCCTGTGCACGTTCCAAAGCAAAAGCCGGAATAATTAATTTACCACCTTTTTTACAAACTTCGTTAACCACGACCGCTAGGTCATTATCCACTGTATCCAAATTAGCATGCAAACGATTACCATACGTACATTCTGTAATCAAAATGTCAGTCTCTGGAATTGGCTGTGGATCCCGCAAAATTGGTAGTCCTCTACGTCCCAAATCTCCGGTAAAACAAAATCTTAAATATTTTTTAGATTTTTTGTCATGCAGTACAAGGTGAGTCAGCGCAGAACCCAAAATATGTCCCGCATCATAAAAACAGGCTACCACGCCTTCGGCGACTACAAAACTTTGTTCATAATTAACTGATTGGAACATCTTCAAGGTTTCCTCAGCATCAGCCAGCGTGTACAAGGGTTCTAATTTTTCTACATCTTTATTTTTCTTTTTTTTCTTAAGCCATTTAACTTCACTTTCCTGAATAAAAGCACTATCCGCCAACATGAAATTTGTTAGATCGCGAGTTGCATGAGTACAGTAAATTGGTCCTTTAAAACCCTGTTTTACAAGTACTGGCAAATCTCCACTATGATCCATATGTGCATGTGAAAGAATCACACAGTCCACTTCTTTTGGATCAAATTTTAGGTGTAAATTTTTTTCATCAGATTCCTTACGCTTACCCTGAAACATACCGCAATCCAGGAGGATTTTTTTACCATTAATTGTTAGCAAATGCTTTGAACCGGTTACTTCACCAGCTGCTCCGGCAAATTTAATTTTCATGAAAGAGAGGTTATTTTGGATCTATTATAACAACTTTATTCCTAATCATCGATTGAATTTCTTCACTATAATCTCCATAGCCAATAAATCTTTCAATCCACTCTTTACTTTCTTCTTCTGTCATTAATCTGGATTGAGAATTTGCGCTCTTCATAGGGATTAATTGCACTTCACTACTACCGTCTTCTTTTAAAGTAATTCCTATAGCCAATTCCTCCTGAGTAGCCTTGGACCAATATTGATCAAACACAAAATTTCCAAGAGAATAAAAAATAAATTTATCTTTATAGATCTCAAAATTTTGTACCACATGAGGATGATGACCAATCACAAAATCCGCTCCGGCATCGACAAAGTCGTGACCCGGATCAACTTGCATAGCGCTGTTCGCACTGTTTTTATACTCAATTCCCCAATGTACTGAAACAATCACGTAATCCACATGTGCATCCAATCTCCTAATCATTTCCAACGCATCTTCGAGATCTAATTTATGCGTAATATCCTGGAAACACGCAAAGGCGTATTTTTTTTCGCCAATTTCACCATAATAAATACTTTCTGGATCGGCTTCACTTGGATGTCCACACCAGCCTAGTTCGCTTTGTTCCAAAGCGGTGATTGTGCTATCACGACCTTTTGATCCTTGGTCTAAAGCATGATTGTTAGAAATCGACAACACATCAAATCCACTATTTTTTAAGAATGGGGCAATGTCTTCATTAAAACTAAAAACCATCGCAGTTCCACCACTTTTACCTTTGCCACTAATTGGACCTTCTAGGTTTCCAAACACAACATCCGCTTGCGGGAATAGGCCCTTCGGGCCTGTTTCAAACTTTGCAAAAAGATAATCAAGGCCACCATTCCTATCGGCCATTGTACGTACGTATCGGCCCAACATCATATCTCCAAAAGCCAGAATTTTAAAATCTGCATTTTCTTCTTCCTCAATGTCTTCAATTTCAATTTTCTCAATATCATCTTCGGTTTTTTCAGCCGTTTTAACTGCCATCTGTTTTATAGCCACAGGCTGTGCTCCAGTCAAATTCATCGCATCTGTAAAAACCAACTTGCCACTTTGAATCTGGTACATGACCACGCCAGCCAAAACAAGCCCAAAAAAAATAGTAAATTTCTTCATATTAATTTAAAAGCAATTCGTCCAATTTCCCCATAGCATCCAATGCTTTCAAATCATCAAAACTGCCAATATGACGAGAATTAACAAAAACCTGCGGTGTATCTGAACGATCTCCAGATTTAGCAAGCATTTCAGCCTCCAATTCCTTATCCTGATCAATAACTTTTTCATCAAAAGCAACGTTTTTTGACTTCAACATTTCTCTGCATTGAGCCGAAAATGGACAATAACTTTTAGTATAAATCACAACTTCAGCCATAAAATTTCTGATTAACGAATAAATTGGATAAAAGCTAACAGATAGCGTAGCAAAATGCAATTTTGTGGACTACTCGTGGTGGTATTCTTTTCCATTAATTATGCAGAATCCTCTATAAATCTGTTCCAGCAAAAACAATCTCACCATTTGATGAGTGAACGTCATTTTTGACAGCGCAATTGTTGCATTGGCCTTCTTTTTTACTTCTTCACTAAGCCCAAACGGGCCACCAATAACAAAAACCACCTCTCTTCCTTCATCCACATACTTCTCCAAAAATCCCGCAAATTCCACCGAATTCATTTCCCGCCCTTTTTCATCCAACAAAATCACCACCTCATCTTTTTGTAAATTCTGAAGAATTTGTTTCCCCTCAAAATCTTTGCAATGCTCACGCGTAAACGCCTTGCTCGCCGCAACTTCTTTTAAGGTTACGATTTCCAGCTTCGCAAAAGCCTTTAGTCTTTTAACTAGCTCTGCCAGGCCTTCTTCAATATATTTATCTTTTGTCTTCCCAACCTGAATAATTCTGATTTTCATAACATCGATATTAACACTTTTTGCTTTTTCTCCAACCACTTCGGATCTCTAAACTTTTCAACAATCATATCAATCTCATATTTTGGATCATTTTCATCAGCATGTTTTTTTATTTTCCAAAATCTCGGTTCCAAGTTCTCATTCTCAATTAGCCCTAAATGAGCCAGCCTTTCATGAGCCTCGCACAACGCCACAATTTTTTCGGGATCATGCACTCCATACATCGCAAACCTATCTGTATGATGCAAAATCTCACTTGGCTTATTACATCCAGGAAAGGCACAAGTTCCATTAGTTTTATGCAAAACATGCCGCTCAATTTTAACCGGAAGATGTCTCGATGTCGCCTCAACTGCCTCTGGTTTGGTTGATTCTAGTTTTTGCTTTCTTAATTCTAAAAATTCTTTCATCAGGGTATTGAAATCTCCGCTACCTTTTAGTTTATTAAGCTGATCAGCTATTTCCGGATCCAACTCCATTGTAATGGTAGCTTTTACAGATTGAAATTCTGGGACGTCCCAAGTTTCTAATCTCTTAGACTCCTTGTTAATTTCTTTAACGTAAGTTCTTAAGGTGTGATTACTCATCTGACTAGCTTTCTCAGCCCAAAAACTCGCATTTTCTTCATTAACTATACTTGCAACAGGCCTAACAGCATTTAATCCTTTTTCTTCAACGACTTTTAGTAACTCAGGCTTATCTTCTATTTTCTTCAAAACCCACAAAGCCTCATTCACTGTATGCTGGCTCATCCCAGCCAACTGCCTCGCATAATCATAGATGTTCTCAAATCCTTTTTTCTTCCAAATTTGTTGTTTTTCAATTTCAGGCAAAAGCAAAACACACTTGCGCATCCGAAGCTAAGGCGAAGTGTCGCGCGGAGTACGCGACCACTCCTTGGCATTGCGCCCATATTCTGAAAATTTTTGATGCAGAATTTTCCATGAATTATCTCCCAATATTTTTAAATCTGAACTCTTATTTTGAAGCATATATTTTTGTTAATTTTTGTAACTATATTTTCTACTTTTGGCCAAGAAATAAAAGTCAAAATTCCAATTTAAGGCTGACAAAAAGCAATAAGTATTGGTGAGTATGCACTCACTAGGCTCGCGAATAAAAAACCTCTTGGCAAAAAATTATCAATAAACTTTGCTATCAAAAAACTTGTGTTACTATCCTTGCATGACTTCAGAAAACAAAATCGAAATCTACACAGATGGCAGCTGCCTCGGCAACCCCGGTCCCGGCGGGTGGGGAGCAATAATTTTTCACAACAACGAAAAAATAATTCTATCCGGCAACGACAAAGCCACCACCAACAACAGAATGGAAATGATGGGCATGATTGGCGCACTACAGTGGCTTCACGAAAACCCACAACTCAAAGACCACCTCCAAAATCAAAAAATCATTTTTTACAGCGACTCAAACCTACTGATTCAAACCCTCAACCAAGGCTGGAAACGCAAAGCCAACCTAGACCTCTGGGCCAAAATCGACAAACACCGAGCTTGGCTCGATATTAACTGGACTTGGGTCAAAGCCCACGCCAAAAACAAATTCAACAACGAAGTCGACGTTATCGCGGTCAGCGAATCAAGGAAGTTAGTATCAGATAAAGATATTTAACGATAACGCTCTTGAGGTGCTAAACTCCATGACCCTGCCTTTATACAATTACAAGCTGCATCACTTGTGTTCTTGCATATCGACTCAGTTTTGGAAGTTGGTTTCATACGCCTACTAAGCTGCTCTTTGCTAAGCCTCTCGTATGTTGTATTGGTTTCCACATACGGGCAACTTACCGTATCCTTGCCACCTAGTCTGTGAGACATGATTTTAAACTTCACTTTTTGGCCGTCACCATTTGCTCCATCGCAAGTTCCTTCCGATTTTGTTCTGAAAATTTCCATACTCATAAATAATATATTACTTTTAAAGAATGTAATAATGAGCACGTCAAGCAGTTTTGTCAAGAAAGCGTCTGAGTCAAGTACATCCACTATGCCCTAAAACATAATGAATCATAAAATTCACTAAACTAAAAAACTAAACCAACTTCCCCTTAATCTTGTCTTTTGAAACGAAACCAAGGGATTTATCAACCACCTCGCCGTCTTTGAAGAAAAGCAAACTTGGGATGCTCATAATTCCGTATTTTTCGGCTGTGGCAGGGGAGGCATCTATATCAAGTTTTCCGAATGTCCATTTACCCTCAAATTCCGCGGCCAATTCATCAATAATTGGCGCAAGCATCTTGCAAGGTCCACACCATTCAGCAAAAAAATCTACCAAAACAGGCCCCTTGGCCTTTAGCACTTCTTCCTCAAAATTCTCATCTGTAAATATCTGCATATGTTTAAATTAAATTTACCCTAGTGTAGCATTTTTAAAAATTTCCTCAACTTGTTTATGCCACGCTTCTACTTCTACCGCATGTGCAACTCCCGCAAAAGATTTTCTCAAAATTCTCAAATATGGCAGCTTACGAATCGCATACTGATAAGGAGAATGACGCAAATCGCGCTTGTCCTTAAAGCAAGGATCCTTCACAAAATGTAAATTCACCAACGCCTGATTAATTTCCTGAATTTTATCCTGCAATTTATCTTCCGGCTTGCCCTGTTCAATAATAATTTTATAGAAAAATGTCTCGTATTTTTCCACAGACGAACCCTGGCCAGCCCCAGTCTTAGCCTGAACACCACCTTGTTGCCATCTCGGTAGAATACAAAACGCCACAATATTTTTGCTTGGCACGGCGTACATCACCCAACGAATAAAACTGTCTTTCACCGCTTCATCTTTGGCGATTCCATAAAAAGTCTGCCCATCATCACACATATCCTTGAAAATCTGCATTTTTTTCTTAAAATTTTCATCCTGAAAAATAAAACTTTCCACCTCACCAGCAAGCTCCTTATCCATTTTTTTGATTTCTTTCAAAGCAACCCCTTTACCTTCTTTCATGTTATAAGCCAATTTCAACAAAGTCGCCGCGTGAAACTGTACAAAAGCCTCCTTTAAAACTCCATTCACCACTTTTTCATACATTCCACCAAGCAAACCGTCCATCTTTTCCTGGAATAGCTCATAGTCGTTGCCGAGCTGTGAAATAAGAATAGTACTACCGTCATCCATCACAATCTTTAACTGGTAATCCATCTCATCAAACTCATAATAATTCACAAAATTAAACTGAATACTAAAAGCATCCTGTTTAGGCGGAATCACCAATAAACTACCTTCATATAACCTTAACTTTGCATTAGATTTACTGATCAACTTCGTGAATTTACTCATTCTCTCAAAATGTCCTTCAAACTCAGCCTTCAATTTGCCCATCTTCATAAAAAGCGCATCCATCAAAAACTCATTACGCGCCTTGTAAATATCCACTACAACCTGATCAAACTGTGTGCCAGTATCTGCCAAAGTATATTTTTCCTTGTTAAACGTGACGAAAAATATTTTTTCATCTCTATAGTAGAACTCTTTAATTTCAGAAAAATTAATAAGCTCACCTTTGTCGGTTGCGCCTTTACCTTTGAGGCGAAAACCCTTGCCGTAAATAATAACTTCTCCTTCTTTATCAACCATGACCCTATTCGAAAAATTGGCCTTTTGATAACGAAGATTGTAGGAAACTTCCATTGGACTAGATTGAAACTGGGGCTAATTTAGCTTTATTAAAGTTGAGAGTCAAGCCAAAAGATGATACGATTCGACAACAAAAACGTTATAATCGACGTAAGAATAAAAATCACTCATCCACTATGGTCTTTTCAAAAAAATCTATCTTTGTATCTACCGCAGGCACTTTTTTTATATTCTTCGCTTTATTTTTTGTGAATAACATCGCGCCAAGCGCGACTACAAAAACCCTAACTATTTCCGACGAAAATATAATCACTATCGGCTCACACCAATTCGCTTCTGAACTCATGATTCAGGCTCCTTACAAGGCTATGGACGTTTTTATTTCTGAAGAATTAGAATCCGATTTCACGTTCACTTCAGTTGGTGGTTCATGGCAGGAAATAACTCCCGAAGGTACGCACTTAGAAGCTGAAATCAGAACACAAAGTGACGGCGAGTGGTCTTCATGGACAGAACTTGAAGAAGAGGAGGATGCGTTTGCTACAGCTGACGCTGGTTCGCAAGCAAAATACGCCATGGCCTCAACAAATGGTGCGCAAAAAATTCAATATAAATTTGTTTTGTATGGAGATGGTAATAGAGTCCCAGTCGTAAAAAATGTTGAGTGGACTTTTATTAATGCTGCAAAAAATCCTCGTCCAAAGGCCAGTATTCAGCCAAAATTCGCTGCTGCAACCACTGCAACCGCCGAAGGCAATAATAATCTCCTACTAATGGCTTTAGAAACCAGTAATCTCGCTGGCGTTGTTTCCCGTAATTCATGGGGCGCAAACGAGTCACTTCGTTATATGGATGATAATACCCTAGAACCGGTTTTAGTTGACGTAACCGATTCTGAATTCTACGAAAAATATAAAGACGAGCTTCGATTCTCAAAAGTTGTAGAAGGCGACGAAAATGGCAATAAATATCTTTGGCCCCTTCAATATCCCGAAAAAGTTAAAAAATTTGTGATTCATCACACCGCAACAACTTCCAATTTAGATAATCCCGAACAGGCAATTCGCGATATTTACTATTATCACACTGTAAGTAGAGGTTGGGGTGATATTGGATATAACTATGTAGTAGATCAACAAGGCACGGTTTATGAGGGACGTTTTGGTGGAGAAGGTGTGATCGGCGCGCATTCTGGGCCTGGTAATAATGGGTCAATTGGTATCGCTATGCTTGGTAATTATCAGGACAATCCGATTCCTGAGGAAACCATTGTTAAACTCAGTCAGTTTATTTATAAGAAAGCCAAAATCCATGGGATAGCCGCCGAAGGCGTCTCAACGTTTCGCGGCAAAAATATGGCTAACATTTTTGGTCATCGTGACATCATGAGCACAGCCTGTCCGGGAGAATTCTTATATCAAAAAATTCCTGTAATAAGAAGTCTGGCTTCTGAACGCTTTAATTTGAAAGATAAATTTGTTAAAGACTACGACTTCCAAGACCAGTCCGAAATTTATTATTTAGAAATGAAACCTGAACAAACTCTCGATGTCAGTTTAAAATTGCAAAATATTGGTAAAGTCGCCTGGGATAATCAGACTTATTTAGAATTAGAAGAAATGGACGATTTTATGGGTGTGGTTAGTTTTCCAGGTAAAGCTGCGAGTAAGCTCGCAATGATCTCAGAATCCAGTGTCCAATCTGGAGACAGCGCCACTTTTAATTTTCAGATTAAATCTCACTCCAAAGCAAAAACTGTTTATTTGAATTTAAAACCTGTTATTAACGGCACAAATTCTACCTCAGACGAATTAGTAATTCCTTTAAATATCGAGCAACCAGTCTACAAATATGAACTGGTGGAAATGCAAAAACCGGCTTCTCTAATTAAGGCTGGAACTAGTTTAAATGGTTCAATCAAGCTAAAAAATAACGGGAACGTTTCGTGGTCAAATTCTACAATCAGCCTAAAAAGTTACACTTTTGAAATAGAGGCCAAGTTACAGGAATCAGAAGTTCGCCCCGGCGAAACTGGAACATTCAGTTATTCATTCGACGCACCAGATTTTGCCGGTTACTACAAAGAAATTTTTTCTCCTCAAATGACTGGAGCAACCTGGATTTCCAAAGATGAATTAAGTTTTGATCTCACTGTTTACGAACGCGAATATCATGGCGAACTTCTCTCAAAAGATTCTTCTAAAGAATGGGAACAGGGCAAAAATTACACACTGTCAGTCAACATCCGCAATATTGGTATAAAAAGTTGGTCTGTAAATGACCTAAAAGCATCAGTAGTTAGACAAAAAGGTCTAAGCATGAAAAATCTAAAAATGGTTCCTGCAACTGTTCAGCCTGGCGAAACATCTACCATGAGTTTTACTGTAGCAATAGCCGCTGATCAGGAATTAAGTGAGAATGTTTTATTGGTGCGCCCTTTAATTAATGGCAAGCGCGTGACCACCAAACCTCTATACTTCCAGTACAAAATTACTGAGGCTAAATTACAAACCCAGCCTGACGAAGCACAAGATCAAATCAGAATTAAATTAGGCTTCACAGGTGAACCTGAAATCACTGCTAACGGTACTTTTGATGTTTATGCCGGTAATAATTTGCTAACTACTTTGAGTGCTGGCGACACTGTTGCCGTGAGCCGCGATGGCGATAAATACCGCTTGCAGGCCGAAGATTCTAATTTCCTTGAGTCAGACTTTCCACGTTTTATTCCAAAAACTAATGCCATTCTTAAAATCAAAAATTTTGAGCACCGTCCAAGTTGGAATCAAGATTTAAACGACAATGAATATCGCGGCAATTTGGAAGTTAGAACTGTCGAAGGCACGCTCATTGTAATCAATGAGCTATATCTAGAAGATTATCTAAAAGGTTTAGGCGAAGTTTCCAACAGCGAGCATACAGAAAAAATTAAAGCCATCATGGTTGCGGCTCGCAGTTATGCAGAATTCTACATTAAAATCGACGAAAAATTCCCGGGCAAACCATATAATCTCGATGACAATCCAGACGTTAGTCAAAAATATCTAGGTTACGGTTTAGAAAAACGCGCTCCAAACATCGCCGAAGCCATCGACGAAACCAAAGGTGAAGTTATCTACTATGAAGGAAAATTAGTGAAAACTCCTTACTTTAATTTGAGTGATGGAATGCGCACAAAGAGCGCAAAAGAAGTTTGGGGCTGGACCACCACGCCTTACTTAGTCAGCGTAGATGATTCAAGCTGTACCACAAGTAGTGGAACCTTTTCCGGTCACGGTGTAGGCTTAAGCGGTTGTGGCGCCAAAGGCATGGCCGAATCCGGCAAAACCTACCAGGAAATCTTAAAACACTATTACACCGGCATTACGATTGAGGATTTATATTAAAATATGATTTTAGCTATCAATACAGCTTCGTCTCAGACTGCAATTGCTTTGTTGGATTCTGTTCCAGGGAATGTAAATCTTATCGCTGAGCAAACTTGGCCATCTCAAAATCGTGAAGCCGAGACTTTGATGCCAAATATTAACGAATTATTGCAGAAAAATAATAAAACTTTTGCTGATATCAAAGAAGTTTACGTGGTCAAAGGCCCCGGCTCTTTTACGGGTCTACGTGTTGGAATCACCGTTGCAAATACCATCGCTTTCCTAAATAAATGCGATCTTTTTGGTATTAGTACTTTTGAATATTGGCATGTCAGTAACGGTTTACCGTTACTTGTGTTCGCCGGTTCCGGAGCGGTTTATTTGAATTTGGATTCTGGCGCTGAACCTAAAATCATCAATTGCTCAGACCTTTATGAAGAATTAAAAAAACTAAATATTAAAGAAGTTTTCGGCGATATTACTTCTGCCCAAAAAGAATTCTTAAAAGACATAAGATTTATAGAAACTAAAGAATCTTTCGGCGAAATAATGGCTAAAGCTATCTCAAAAAACTCTGCTAAATCAGTCAAAATCATCGAACCGGTTTACATCAAAGAACCCAGCATCACTCAAATTAAGAAGCCTTAACAAATCATCCCATGCTCTACATCGTTTCAACCCCAATCGGTAATCTGGAAGACATCACTCTCCGCGCCATCCGCACACTCAAGGAAGTCGATTATATAGCGGCTGAAGACACGCGCCACGCCCAGATTCTGCTTAAAAAATATGAAATAAATACGCCAGTTACCAGCTATCATTCTTACACCAATAACTCCAAACTTGAGCATATCGTTCAGCTCCTCAAAGACGGCAAAAATATCGCTCTCATCTCTGATGCTGGCACGCCTGGTATTTCTGATCCAGCCTACAGTCTGATTACCAGAGCTATCGCAGAAGACATCAAAATTTGTCCAATTCCAGGGCCATCTGCAGTTTTGTCTGCGCTTGTAATGTCGGGTAAGGCCATGCACCATTTCTTGTATCTTGGCTTCCTTCCATTAAAAAAAGGTCGTCAAACTTTGCTCAAAAAACTTGCCGACGAGGAGGAAACAATTGTAATTTACGAATCTCCGCATCGCATTCTAAGAACTCTAAATGATCTCCTAACTTATCTCGGTGATCGCGATATCGCCATTTGCCGTGAGATCACTAAAATTTATGAAGAAGCCTTACGCTGTAAAATCTCCGACGCCATTGCCCACTTTACAAAAACCAAACCAAGAGGGGAGTTTGTGCTGGTGATTTAAGTCAAACCGCCGAAAATCTAAGGCAAAACATCATCAACCCAGCTCGCGTCTCCAGCACTTCTCAAAACATCATCCACCGGTGGGTAGGAATCAATTCTACCAATCACACCCGCCGTCACCGTAGTTTGCAAAGTTAACTCCTTAAATTCACCAGGAAATTCTTCTGCTGCCGCCTCAGACAAACCAACAGTCAACAAAATAGTCACCGTCGGATGCGTCTGAAATTCATGTTCAGCATAAGCCTTATAAGGATCCTCCAAAGGGTTAATAATAAACTTCAAATTTTTGATAGTACTTTTAATCGGCGAAGTTGGAATAAACTGGCTTTGATTAACTTTAAAATCATCTTCTAAATCTGTGTTTTGTGGCAGACTGATGCCGTTTAACTCAAGGTAATCCTGCGCATCGCTACCCATATCCGTAATAAATTTATATTTAATAAACTCTGCAATTACCGCGGCATCATCCTCGCAGCTATAATCCTCAGTGCATTTAAAAACATCAACTATTCCATTCTGATCCAAGTCCTCGCCTTTCATTCTCACCATTGCCAAAGCATAGTCATCGCCAGACATTAATCGCCTGCCAATAATAGTTTTTTGCGTCCCTGCACTATCTATCAAATATAATTCACTCACAATATTTTTATTTAGTGGATCACATTTTCCAACTTCATTTCCAATCACGTCATCACAAAAAGCATCCGCATCATCAACATCGCCACTATATGGATTTTGACCAGTATTTAGATCACTTGAATGGCTGTAATATATCTCACAATCCAGACTCACATCTGCCGGATATGAACATTCTATACCCAAATCTTCGGGATTAGTTGCCGCACCATATTGGCTCTTGCCCGGGTCAAAAAACCTGCTCGCATAAACACCATAATTGATTCCATAATACTTAGGCTCATCGCCGTCCTGCACTACATTTATACTGTAATATTCTTCATAATCAACTGTGCCTGCCTGAATTTCATTTGTTAATTGTTGCAGAATTGTGCGCGCATCAGCGTATAAACTATTTGTAACCGAAGAAGTTTTTTCCAAGCGTACGATGTCCACCAAAACTCTACTAGACAACATAATCGCCAGCGTAAAAATACTGACTGCAATTAGAATCTCCACTAATGTAAAACCTTTTCTTATTTTCATTCTCTATAATTATAAATAACTGCTTCACGGCTTAATGTACGGGTTTTTGACCCATCCTCCCATTGAATATTTACCCTATAACTCGCTAGGTCATCAGTAACTTCTACAAAATAAATTTCTCTAAAATAACCAGACGCTTTAGCTCCGGAAATCGCTGTCGCGGACGCCGCCAAATATTTAATTTTTTCTACCTCGGCTGTATCAGGATCATCAACATTTGTTTCTTTTAAATACAGAGTATACGGCAGAATATTGTCCGACTCAGAAGTACTATCCAAATTTAGCCCACTGCCACCAACGGATTCTAACTTCCACCCTTCTACAGTTTGCACAATAAATCTTTCCTCACTAGCTACTTTAACAGAGCAAACATCATCACTATCATCATCCAATGACAGCCAGCAATTTTTATCCTTCGGGAATTTTAACCAGTTTGTATCGCGAATCATTTTTACACCTTCCAGGCCTTCTGTAGCCAAATTTTCGGCCACCAAATAATCACGCGAAACCAGAGTAGAAGAAACCGCATTTTGAATAATACTACCCAAAACCAAAACACCAGTTGTTAAAACTGAAATCGCAAGTAGGGCTTCAGTTAGGGCTAAACCGGCTGTGTTTTTAATTCTCGCAATCATTAGAACTTATTAAGCATTTGTATCGCAAACAGTTAAGTCATCATATTCTTCCGCCAGTCCAGAAATCTGAAAAATCACTATATATTTTTTGATTTTATTTTCGTTGCCAGTGACTTCCAGGCTGATGCATTTATCTTCTTTTAAGATCTCGTCATTGCTAACTAAGACATCTTTACGCATCGTCAAATTGCCGCTACCAGACTCATAAAAAAGTGCTATTGGCATCCCGATTGCGTCAGCCTTCATATCCAAAACTCTGAGATTAAAATCCTGGTCCGCACAATTGAAATTCTGATCAGTGTCACTACAATCAAATTCCTTTTCCCAAAGTGCCACGTCAAATTTAGTATCGCCTTCGGCGGTTTTAGCATCATATTCTAGAATTTTATCGCCGATATCCGCAAAGGCCACAACTTTTTTTGCGTCTATATATACACCGTAATATTTTGGCACTTCATCATTTGTCGATTTATTGGTAATTGCAAAAGAACGTGCAGTGCGAATTGCCGAAATAGTTTTTTTGTACTGACTCAAATAGTTAAAAGTGCTGGTAGAATTTAAATAGCTTGAGGCTGCAATAGTTCCCAAGATTGCGAGTAAGAAAACAACTAAAAGAATTTCAGGAAGTGTGAAGCCTTTAACATTTTTCATAATCTGATTATAATGTGCCTATAAAAAATTGCTAACAAAAATCTTTAGGACTCTTTTTGAGCATCTTTAATATGATTCATATCGAGTAAGTCTAAATCCAGGATTTCAATTCCGAATAATTGATTATCCTTTGTATAATCTATATTCACATTTTCATCTGCAGTTATTGTCGTTAAAGGATAATATTTTCCGTTTTTTGGCAGAAGGTATATGTATGCTGCGTTAGCTTCTTTATCAATTGTGATTTTCATAAATTTAGTCAATATTTTTAATGATTTTTTCAATTTCTTGTTTTAAATTTAGTGGAAAGAATATAGTTAATTTATGTTCTTCTCTTTCTTCCCAATTTTTACTAGCTTCTATCAAAATCTCTAAGTAAATTTCAAGATTCTTCACATCATCTTTCAAGGGTAGATCCGAATGTACAAGTACAATATCTTTATTATCGATCCAATTTAAATCATTAAAGAGATCCCAAAGTGCATCCCAGTTATGTCCGAAATAGTCAGGAAATTTCAAAGATTTCTCTAATATATCGAATAATTTTTCTTTATTCCCTATGTCTTTTGGAACGATTCCTATAACTGAATTTTTAATTTGATAATCATGAATATTTTCTACAAATTTTAGGAATGTGATATCTAATTTCTTATTATTCATTTTTAACATATTTAGCTTCTTGGCCAAGGCTTTTTAATATAATTCTCTATTTCCGTTTGAGTTTCAAATTTAATTACCGATTTCTCTTTTAGAAAAGGATCTTGCTCATCGAATAGAATAAGTTCATGGTTTTTACAAAAATTAAAAAGATTTTTTGATAATTTTTCAAGATTTACAAGTTTGCTGTCAATTTTTTTATAGCCTTTATAAAAGTTCAATGCATCAAGAACTTTTTCTCCTTTTTCAACGACAAAACTGCCCAAAATAAAAAAATCATTGTATCCATAAGCAAAATCATTTTTCTCTACTTCATCTGGGGTAATTTCAAATCTCACTTCATCATATGGCAAAAGTATTTTATTGAATACTGATTCAGCTTCATTAAAGTTAATTTTTTTGTCTATTAGCTCGAATTTAAAAACAGGAGATTTAATATGTCCTTTTTTAGCTTTTTGATCAAAAGAATTAATATATTTATATATCGATCTCAAATTCTCAATTGGTAAGAAGGATGGTATATTGAGCATTTCTTCAGTAAAATAAAAAATTCTTTTAATCATAATATTTATTTAATTTTAACTTTTAATTTAGAAAAAACTTTACCTTTACTTTGTTTTACTAATTTTTTAGCCATTTTATCTGCCCATTTGGTTCCTGTACGTTCTATAATGACCGGTTTGACCTTAGAGTTTTTAACAGCGCTAAACGATCTATTATTTACTACTACATTTCTATTCCCAACACGAGAATAATTTATTGGTACCTCTTTAGGAGACATTTTTCCACTTTTGAGATTTCCAATAACCTCTTTTACACTTTTACCAGCTAAAGTTCCATCTTTTGAGAACTTTAGACTGACACTGGGTTGCATCATATGTAACTCTTTTATTTCTCCGGCTTTTGCTGTATTGGTTGTTCTGCTAAGCCCCGCCCTCCCCTTTAATAGTGAGGCTACGATAGCCCAATTAACACTTGTCTCTATCATGGACTTAACGTCTATTCCATAATCACCTAAATCCAGTTGTATGGAATTTCCAGATTCATCTATAGGCCCAGAAGATGAATTCGCAGAGGGAGTATAATTCGATCCTAAAACACAATCCCCACTACAACCGTTATCAAAACTATAGTCCGTTGGGTTAAATAGAGAAAATGTCTCCCCAGTTGGATCAATATACTTCAGCGGATTATTCCTTACATAACTGTACTTATTCAAGCTCTGTGGGTCGTTTAGATCGCCTTCCCAAGGGTCCTGGCTGATAAAACGACCAAGCTGAGGGTTGTAGTAGCGGGCGCTGTAATAATATAAGCCAGTATCGGCATCTAATTCTTTACCAGTAAATTTATAATTATTCTTATAGCTGGTAGTTGTATTATCAACACGGATCTCGCCAAAAGGATAATAATCAACAGCTTCGATTACTGTGCCGTTTTCGTCAGTTTCTAGGTTGGCTCCACCAAGATGGTCGCCGTGGTGGTAAATGGTTTTTGTAACAAGAGTGCCGGGTGTTGGCTGAGGGGTGGTTGGTAGTGGTGTTGGAATTGGTGCGGGTACAGTGGCAGGACTAATGGATTTTATATTATCAAGCTTACCCATGCCCCAGAACTCGACTAAGGTAATTTTATTAATCGTAGTTCCTGATACAACTTTTGAGAAATCTGCCTGTAGATCACGTGTAACTTTTTGCCATGTACCATTCTTTAAATTTTTATCTAAAAGAACATACACTTTAGGGCTTGTTGGACTATTGAAATTGGTATTATCTAATGTGCTGTATACTAAATATCTTTCCCCCTGATTAGTATCAAAAGTTAATCTTATAGTCATATTACCTGTAAAATTCATTTCCCAGCTAAAGATTTTCCCAATAACATCATCCCAGTTTTTACCATCTTCTTTTGTAAATTTAAAATTTGGATTGGAGGTAGAATAAGTTCCGCCTAAGTTAATTACTTTACTTTGTTTCGTTTGATCATAAATATTTGTAACTTTCCCAATAGTACTACTCGGCTTCCATCCTAAGACATCTCCATCCTCGGCATCTTCATACACCGTTTCAACTTGTGTAGGAGCAGGAGTAGGTGTTGGAGCAGGAGCTGGAGCTGCCACTGCTGGACCAGTTTCAATACTGGCTATTTGAAGATCGCCTGCATAAATATGCCTACTAACTTTGTCATTTCTTAATTCATAAAATTTATTTACGTAAATAGCCCAGTATGTGTTATCAGCCTTTTTAACTCTTTCATCAGTATGGTCATATGTATATTTAATTGTTTTACCTCCACCTGCAGATTCAATTAGGCGGTCTTTGTAATCCCATTTTAAAGTTTGTTTACCATCACTTGTTAAATTACCATTTTTATCATATACAAAGTTTGTTGTACCAATTGTTGTGACTGCATGAGGAGTAGCATAAGAAGTCCCACCGTTCCCGGCGTAGCTATAAGCGCCTTGGCCGGTTTTAGAGGTAATATTACCAAGCGAATTATATTGAAAATTCTGAGTGAATTTTTGATTATTACTCGTTGCAGTGATAATGGCAGATTTGAGTCGATAAAGATTATCGTAGCCAAATTCAGCTAATTTTGCAGTTTGGCCTGGAGAAACATCTATTAATTTTGTGATATCTCCAACTTTGTCATAGGTATAAGTTAAAGACTGAAGTTGCACTGGCGTTGTGCCTGTTTTATTAAGAGTCGTGATTTTATCTGTTAACCTATAAAACTTACTCGCATCAAATTTATTTGTCGTGACTGTGTTATTTGCTAACTCAATTTTTTCTATTTCTTGAGTCGGAGAATAGATAATATTTTTTACAATATCTTTGTTAGCGTGTTTAACTGATTTTAGTTTTGCAGCAGTGTTGTAAGTGTAATTAGTTGTATTATTATCAGGATAGAATATGCTCAGTGGATTACTTAAAAAATCATAGGTAAATTGTGTTTTATATTCTTTACCATCGATTTGTCGGCTTTCAATGGCTATATCACCAAGTGGATTATAAATATATTTTGTCGTAGTATTTCCATGAACAGCGGAGCATAAAAGCCCTAAACCCCATGCACAGTTGTCATAGGTATAAAGAGTTTCGACACCAGCCTGTCCGGTAAAATCTTCTGTAATTACTCTATTTAATTTATCGTAACTATAATTTGTTGTTTGACCGTTTGCATCAACTTCAGATTTTAAATTGTTAGCATCATCGTATGAAAATGAATATTTGCCATAGGTTGTATCACTGGTAGCATGTAAGTCTTGAGCACTAAGTTTTCTACCTAAACCATCATATGAAAAATATTGGATGTTACTTAAAGAATCAGTAAGCTTAGTGATATTACCTAAACCATTATATTGATATTCAGTTTTGTAACTATTTCCTTCGTTATATTCTAAAACTTTAACTAAATTACCGTAAGCATCAGCAAAGAAATCTTTAGTATTATTTTCAGCATCTTTGATTGTTGTTTTCCAGTCATCATAAGTGTAAGAAGTAGATCCAAGAATATTCTGTATTAAAGTTGCCCTACCTAGGGCATCATAAGAATATTTAATATATAAATTATCATTACTTGTAGCTGAAGTTTTAGTTTCGCCATCTGAAGTATACGGCAGGGATTCTTTTTCTATCTGGCCTGATCCGTTATATTTAAAATCTTTTACAGAGTAAACATTAGGATCTTCTATTAAATTCCTGGATTGAATCATTCTACCGAGTCCATCAAAATACAGTGTATTTATTGGACCTTTCACTCCATCAACTTTTGAAACTTTTTTGATGGAAACTGGCGCAGTATCTGTATAAGAATATGAGCTATAGCTAACTAAATTTATTGGATTAACTGGATTTGGTATTTTTATTTCTTTTATTCTGTCCAAACCATCGTAAGTATTCTCAAATTTATTACCATTTAAATCTTGATACTGTTTTACTTGTCCAGAGGTATAATCATAAGTGAAATTCTCTGATTGGTTTAAAGCGTTTGTGATTTTAGCAGGATAAAGGTTTGAGCTGTCATATGTGTAAGAAGTTGTGTTTCCCAGACCATCAGACTCTTGTGTTAATAGGCCAAAACTATTGTAAGTTTTATTTATATTTGTGTATTTACTACCCGATTGCCAGAAACTTTGCTGAGTGAGATTACCTTTTGTAGCAGAATAAAGAGAAAGGCCATCGTAGATATTTTTCGTTTCCTTTATTGTTACGGAATTTTGGTCTTTGACCGTTTCTAAAGCAGGAAGAGTCAGTATTTTTTTAGAATCCTGAGCATAGGCAATACTAGTTGTAAATTTATCTGAGCCAATATCGCCAGTTATTTCTCCTAGTGTAGAGGCACTGATTTCGCCTAATGAAGTCGATTGAGTTAAGTTACCAAAAGTATCGTAAATATATTGCTCCGCATTGCTCTTGTAGCCTGTGTTGCCATCGTAAATTGAATTCACAACTTGGGATAACTGAACTAAATTACAGTCAGTTCCTAAAGTCACATTTCCCCAGCGTTGAAAGTTTTTATAAAAGAGTTTGTTGGTTTTGTCATATTTTTCACTCAAATAGACTTGGCCTATTTTGCCAGGTAGATCGAGAGTTTCCCCCACGGCAGTATCATTTGTGTCACCTTGGTGGTAATAGATTTTATTTACTCCGAGATCGTCCTTGATCGTTATGTCATGAAACCCAGAAAACTTTCTGTCTAAAGGGTTTTTATAATAGTATTTCCCTCCAGCGTATTCGTAAGATGTTGTAATTGCTGAATTTACATTATCATTTAAAGTTATCTCGGAAATGAGGAAGAGCTTGAAAGGTAATTTAGAATTTTTACCTTTATTGGTGCCTTTGTCATAATGCGTTGATTGATATTTAACTTTAAAATTTCCGCCGGTATTTTTAGTATAAGAACTTAAAAGATCTGGATTATCATTTACCTCGTTAGGGGTAGTATCGTCTAAAGTATAGATAATATTTTTTCCCAAATAATCGTTTCTATATAAAAAATCGATTAAACCATCTCCATTAAAATCTGCTACTCTAAGCCCGTGATCTATGTTTGCATAATTAGATGTAAAAGGTTGTGGAACCACATACTGTTTATTTATCAACCACTCAGTTCCATTATTTATATATACTTCGTTGTAAGTCGTGTTAGATGAAGGATAGTAATATATGTCAATTAAGCCATCCCCATTCACGTCCTCCAAACTTGATCCAGTGGCTATTGCCCCATTTGCATCAAAAGCATCATTAGGATCGTCCTCCGCAAAGGGTCTGGGAATATTAAAAGCGCTACTTTTGTACCAAGTTGTTCCATTATTTATATAAGTTGCTCTACTATCATAGTCATAATTATAGAAATGCAAGATATCAACAAGTCCATCGTTATTAACATCTGCCACAACCGTTCCAGGATATCTTAGATCTATGGGTATAGTGTTGTAACCAAGATCCCACCCGGTATTATCTCCCCTGTTCAATAAAACATGATTATAGTAAAGGTAGTTGTTATCTGGCAGTATGCTGCTGCTTAATATATCCGTCAGATTGTCGCCATCAACATCTGCAAGCATTACTCCATTATCTTCGCCGGTTTCTTTGGTCACAAAGGTAAGTTTTGCCGGAAAAAGAAATTTAGAGTCTAAAGTCCAACCAGTACCATCTCCTTTGTTGATATACACACCTTGTGTTACTACATATCCATTTTTATCGCCTATAGCCTGAATTAGGTCAATCAATCCATCACCATTAACATCCGCAGTACGAACACCCAAGTCTAAATCATTTTTATCAGTGAAATAAAGTGGGAAAATAATTTTTGTATCCAAGTTCCAGCCAGTCCCGTCTCCCTTATTAATATAAACTTTTTTATCAGATCCTTCTTTTGCATAAACTATATCTGGCAAAGTATCTCCGTTTACATCAAATATTTGCGTAGCAAGATAGTCTTTAGAGCCACTTCCCAAGTTAATAGGTATCAGATTTAAATTTTCCGATAATGTCTTCCAATTCCCGTCATTTTTTTGGTATTCAAATTTTTCAGTAGGCTTAGTTACTACAACCCCATTAGTATCGCTTCCGGATTCGGTAATTCCAGATAGAAGAGGTTTTGCTAAATTATCTCCAATAGAATAAGCAAAATTATATTTTTTGTATGAAGAATCTAATGAGTTGGTAATCTTGAGTTCCGAAATCAAGTAATTACACATCACAGCAAAGCCAGTGCTGTATGTGGTTATATGATCATCTCTATATTTAGTAGAAAATGTCATGGTAAAAATTCCATCGTTAGAGCCGTTCCCAGTGTATTTAATTTTATTAGGATAAAGCTGCTCTATATCTTTAAAGTATTCATATTTAATAAAGTTATCATTCGTATCCCTAACTTCTTCGAGCATCCATTTATAAATTTGATTTCCGCCATAGGTCGAACCTATTTGCTTAGATTTATCGTTGATCCCAAATTTGTAAATAGTACCATCTTTATCAGTTACTTCCCAAAAATCTCCAGTTTTATATTCATATTTAAGCATACTACCGTCATCAATTTTTGCTCCGTATTGACCATGTTTTGAATCAGTTAAACTGATATCTTTTAGTTCTCCACTCAAAGAAGATGAAAAATAATTTTTAAAATACATTTTATTTACTCCATCTTTATTAACACGCTCAATGTAAGGGATATTTAATGACCATCCGTAACCAAAAATGCCATCATCTCTGGTATTTTGACTATTATAGCTAAGCCTTAAGTCTGGCTGCAGACCATCTCTACCAGGTGGCACTACAAGAGGATATTCAAGAGTAAGCGCCCCAGAAACATTGTCAGCTTTTAGTTGGATATTTTCACCTTTTGTTTCTGTTGTACCAATTTTTTGGCTTACACTATTAAATTGCTGATTTTTTGTCTCAGGAAGTTTTTCTAATATATTTTCATCTGAGTCGATAGGCTTAACCGTGTCCAAAGTATCTACTGGCAAATCCCCATCCGGCTGAATATCCAGATCAGAATTCTCAGGTGGAAGAATGTTCCTTGAAGGTAATTCAAGAGTTTCTTGATTAGTTTGGCTTGGATCTATTGGACTAGCGGGCAAAATTGAGGAATCTCTAGTGAGAATAGGAGCACTGTCGGCGGGAGAGTTCGATGTAGTGGTGGCATTTGCAGCCGGCTCTGCAGCAAAAACATTTCCAATGGAAGAGAATAAAATCAGGAAAGTTAAACAACTAACCAGTGTTTTTTTTATCATGCTGTGATTTTAGAAAGCCTAGGAGGCACTGTACTACCCAAATATATATTCTGGCAATAAGATTTGAAAATTTGGCGATTAAGGCTAATTTAAAGATTTACTATAAGTAGACTTTTAATTATTATACGGATAGCATATTCCAATTTAATGAAACAAAATTTGCAAAATTCTCGTCCTAAGAATTCTGGTTTCATTGCCATTATTGCTCTTGGCGTTTTGGGTTTATTGTCAATTTTTGGCTTAATAGTCTACGGAATCGTCGTCGACACTTATTCTGGTGTCAGATCCAGCAATAATTATTATGCTGCCAGAGATTTATCCGACTCCGTTATCGAAAATTTATTATTCAAACTAAATTCCCACGAACCCGGCTGGAACTTTGATGTGGAATGCAACTACACCGGCGGTAGAGGGACCACTGCAAATGGAGCTGGTACAAACGGTGAAAATCCCACCAGTTCCACCGATACTCAAGCCTGCACCGACATGGGCCTAGACGCCTTAGCCGGCAACAAAGAAGTAAAAGTTGTAGTAGAAGTTAAAGGCAGACCGGATGATGATGAAACGTTACTTAGTGAAAAATGCAAAACAAGTACAGGAAACTTTAATAGCTCTTGTTATGTGATTCCTTTTGCTGGCACCGGCACGGCCGCAAAAAAATGCACAGCCTATGAGCCCTTTGCTGACAACGACAAATATGTAAATTCCAATTTGATTGGTGGAATTAATGACTTAGATCACGCCGATTATGCTTGCAACTGGAATAAACTCACCTTTGGCAGCAGTTTAACTGATAGGGTAGCGATCCCTTTATTTTACGAAGATGAAAACGAGGAAGTAGTAAATCCCTTTAAAGACGGTGATGGTGAAAATTTTATTTTAAGAATTAGAACTCCCTGTATAGATGGCAGCGAAGTTTGCGACGCTACTGAAAGGTATAAATTAGATGATACAGAAGACGGCAACGACATCGTCGTTCAATGGCAGCTCAACGGAGAATGTGAAGGTGAAGGACCTTGTGGGTTGGTAGCTTATGTAGATGAGGATTTCTATTCAGCAATAGATGAAATTATACTAAATACATTTCTTTTAAACCCTTCAAGGCAATTTATTATTTTATCTAATGGTGATAGTGGTTTTGATATAAATTCAAATGATGAAGCCTATCTCTTTCCATACCTTTCTTACCAATCTAAATTAGAACTAATGGATAAACCAATTTTTACCCTTTTCCTAAGCGATAAACTAATCGATGAAGGTGGTAAAAATATCCCATATCTTGAATATCAAATATTAACAGATTTACCTATTGGAGGATCTCAAACCATGCTTAAGGCCACAGCTCTTATAGATGGTAATGCCTTTATTAAGACTCTTTGGAAAGAAGAGCAAAAACCGCTTATTGACTTTGCAATACAGAATTAGCTTGACTTTTGGGGGCTATCATGGCTTATAATATAACATCTTAATAAAATTTATGAGCAAACCAATATCTGAGTCAGCTTCACGAGGTATAGATAATGGGGGAAGGGTTGAAGGTAAAAAAGAATCTGCATTAGAGGTTTTTAGTAGAGCAGGTCGATTTGTGAGTAAATTAGCCACGGGTGCCTGGACTAGAAAAATTGGTACAGCCGCTTTATTAGTTGCGGGTGGTTGTAATCTTGAAGATCCTAACTATAAAGTGCAGGAACCTCCAAAAGCTCGCCCAGCCAGCGTTGCTACGCAGCAAGGTGCTTTAAATGTAGAGAGCTTTGCCAACCTTGGCCCTGAAGCAAGAATGGCTTGGATGGAAAAAATGGAGGATGGTTCTAGTATTGAACCGATAAACTTAAATGAATGTCCTCACGAAGGGAAAAATTATAAAATTTTTGGAGCAGATAACAAGTTCGGACTCTTTTATACTCAAGAAGGTGGAACTGCTGAAGAACTTTTATCAGCTGATCCTACATTAGCAGCTTCAGTTAAAAAAGTTCCAATACCGGATGATGTCTATTCATCAGGAATTTTATTTAAAGATGAAACTGGTCAATCTAAACTTATCGTTGCCGAACAATCAGGCTCAACCCTTGTAACAGATGTAGAGGTAGATCAAAATGGAGGAATTTTATATACAGGTGAATTAGAATTGTATCTACAATCTAATGGAGCTCCTGTATCCGGTCAGGGACTACGTTATGCTCCTGATATCGACGGTAATCCAAGGATGTTTTACAATGTATTGCAAAAATCATACCTTCTAGATCTTCAAACTGGTATAGCCACTGAAACTGGCCTTGATGCTGAACATATGCCAACTTGTGGCAATCCTTTCATCACTCCCGACGGTCTAGCAGTTGCTTCTTTAGGTTCTGTGGTTGCAGGTAAGGTTCAATGTAAAGTTGCCGTTGGAGAGGGACTTGAAGGCTTAGCCAACGATCCTATTATGATATCTGGTATAGTTGGTAGTGTTACTGATGCTACGATTATTAAGGGTGAAAAGGGAGAAGATATTGTAACTTTTGGTAGAGAAATAGGTGGTGTAAAAAGCGTCCACGGTAGAGAGATTCTTCCAGATGAACCAACTGACGGTACAGATGCAACAGACGCAACCGATGCAACGGAAGGCACTGACACAACAGATGGAACTGCAACTGACGGAACGACTGGTACTGACACTACTGATGGAACAGACGCAACGGACGGAACAACTACTGGGATAGATGTAACTGATGGCACAGAAGGAACCGACTCTACTGATGCTGCAGCTGGAACTGATACAACCGACGCAACAGATGGAACTGCAACAGACGGTACAACTGGCACTGACACTACTGATACAACTGATGTTACGGATAGTACTGATTCTACTGATGGCACAGCGGGTACAGATACAACAGACGCAACCGATGCTACGGAAGGCATTGACACAACAGATAGTACGGACGGTACAGCGGGTACGGATACGACAGACAGTACCGATAGTACGGACGGAACTACTGGCACCGATACCACGGATTCAACCGACAATACAGATAGCACGGACGGAACAGGTGGCACAGATACAACAGACGCAACCGATGGTACCGACAGCACTGACGGTACAGTTGAACCATCTTGTGAAGTTGATGAAAATGGAGATTTCACAGTCAAGGTTGGTGGTAAAGAAGTTAAAGTTTGTAAGGGAGTAATTCTTCCAGAAAATGATGTTGGACAAAAAAGATTTGAAGTTGAATTGGAAGGTACCGAAGAATATGAAATTTTGATAAAAGCTTTGACCGATAAAGACGGCCAAAATAGCGATATAATCGTTAATGCTCAGCTTAAACCGGGCAAAAAAGTTCTATTAACTTGTGATCAATTCCCAGATGTTTCAATGGTTTGTGAATATTCTGATCCAATGGCTTTAGAATCAACTACGGTAGACAAAAATGGTCATAAGCTTGAATGGAAATGGCTTGGTGGAGCGCACACTGGTAGTTCAGCAAGTTTAACTGAAACGACACAAGTTGATGCCGATACTCTAGAAATAGTTGGATACCTAAAGAAAAATGAAACTGAATATCTTCTATTAAATAAATTACAAGGATCTGAAAGAGGAGATTCATTCGAAACTATTACAATTAAAATTGATAAGAATAGTGCCGGTAAAAGAATCAGATTCAGTACTATAGATGGTGAATGGACGGATCTAGAAGAAATTCCAACGGATGGAACTGATGCAACCGACAGTACTGATAATACAGATACTACGGACATTAGCGATAGCACTGATGCAACAGATCAAGAAATCCCAACAGTTAACAACGGCGGAGGTGAATCATGTGATATTGGGAATGAAGGTGATCCAGCTATTCTAGCTTTGATTTTGGCAGCAATTGCGGCACTTAATAGAAGAAGACGAGTTTAATTGATGAGATTATAAAAAACCAAAAAAATAGATAGTCTCTATGGACTATCTGCTTTTGATATCTCAAACAAAAACTTCAATACTCTATTAGTTCATTGGAGGTATTTCTTCCAGTTCACCTTCAAAATTTCCATTACCGCTCACATCAAACTTTATTTCCTTACCAGTATCATCCATAACGTAAACAGCCTCAACAGGAGGCTTATTCTGATTATTAAATTCGACTTCCAAAACATTGCCCAACCCTTCCTGTATAGTTACAACCTGCTCATCAATAAAATCATTATTTTTTCCTATAAACTGAAGTGTCATATTCTTACCTGGCACTAAATTAGCAGTATGTAGACGGACCTTATTATTTTCAACCTTTTCTACTAGGCTAACATCACCAAATTCCAAAAATGTCCTCTTAGTCTCAGCAGAAACATCTCCAGCTGTATCATGGCTTCCACTATCTGCTGAAGAACAAGCCGCAATTAAAGCAGACATAATGGCAGCCCACTTACTAGGTCTATTGGCAATACCATCAACACTTCGATCCAATTGGTGGTCTGTCTCTAAACCAGCTTCAATATCATTTTTGAAGCCTTCTACTCGAGGTAAACCTGGTTGATTTTCACTATTTGTGCCCATATTCATAAATTTATCTACAACAAAACTATACCTTTTAGAGATAGAAGGCAAGGGAATTTATACCCGATTTAAGATGGTAAGCTGGTATGTTGACTAATTTAAATAAAGTGATACAATGAAAGACTATAACCATTGACCTTCTTAGAAAGAATAAGTAAACTGCACGAAGTTAATTTTTCAATAAAATATGGCTAATCCAGAAATCGAGCTAGAAGACGTACAGGCAGTACCAACAGCTTCACCAACCCTTACTGATACTGTTGATAGTACCAATAGTGCTGCAAACAGGATTTGCCAGGATGTGCCGCTTGCAACAATAAAAGGAGACATAGGTAAAGCAGTAAGCGCTTCACAGGGTGATTGTGAGAAAAGCCTACCAATCCAAGTAAACGCAGACTGTCCAGCAGAAGAAACAACTTTAACTTCTAATGTTGAACTTCATGGCCAGGATGCGACACTACTATTCTACCCTGATGGAAAAATAGATGTAAAAGAGGGGAAAGCTGCTATAAAAGGCAAAGGTGAACCTTGTATTGATCAATTACCTGGTTCTTTAACTGCTCTAGGTGTGCATATAGATGCGGAAAAAGAAGATGGTAATGTTAATGTAAGATTTAATATTGAAGAACAAGCAGATGGAGCTAAATTTATCAGAGTATATGTTTTTGAAGGTAGAGCAAAAATTACACCACAGGATGGTGTAACAAGAGAATTATCTGTAAACGAACAAATACTCATTTCTCAAGATGGCACTATAATTCAAGCACCTAGTTCCAAAGAACAGTTAGAGGGTGCAGGTGCTATAGATTCAGAAAATATTGTGGAATCTGAGCAAGTTTATGGCGATGTAGTAGGAGCTCTTAATAGTACTGTTGGACAACGAGACGGAGGTTGCGAAACAGTAAAAACAAGTCCAGCAAATATTCCAGGTAGTCTTGTACTTGGAGCTGCAATTCTAGGAGCAGTTGTAATTAAAAAAATACAAAGTGTTGTTCAAAGATAAATAGGCCATTGGCCACTTATCGATTTATCCTTTTAGGAATCCCTTTAGGCATTTCTGGCAAAGGTCTCCATTTTGTAACCTCGCAGTCTCTAATATCATTATTCAAAAGGTTTATAATTTTGATAGAACCTACGATATCTTGTACCACAAAGCTTAAATCTAATGAATCAGGGTCATCATGGCTCAGAACTCTCATTTCTTCATGAAGAATTTTCCCTTCCGTATCCTCCCATATCACTTCAACTGGGTTGTGCTCCTTATAGTCATGAGAAAGATCAAATTGAGTTCGGCTCAATCTAATCATTGTTAAATCATTGCTTTCTGGTCCAATATGTGAACAAAACTCTTCATCTCCCCGAGGCTGCGGATTCGAGCACGCCGCCACCAAAGCCGCGATCAAAGATGCAATTCGGCCAGGCATTCTAAAGCCATTTGACCTGGTTTCCAAATGGGTTGGTTGATCTAAAACCGGTAAAACATCTGATTTTCCGCCTTCTGCTGACATATTAACTTTTTAAAAAACCTCTATAAAGTAGCTCATTCCAGCCAAAAGACAATAGCTAAAACCACTGAAAAATGCTATAATATAATGATATTTTCTTTGTATTAAGCCGTTTTATAAGTAAATGCAATCCAAAAAGATTCTACAAAATAGGGCAGTGAGCGGAGTGATTATTGGCAGTTTGCTGACGATTCTTTTGAGCATGATGGTTTTTACAAACTCTTTTAAGAATTTACATCATTCATTTTCAGATACTCTTTACACTTACAACAACGCAAGCGATCAGATCATCATTATCGGAGTAGACGATAAAAGTACTCAATCGCCCCCAGAAGGCCTCGGTCGTTACAGCCAATGGACCAGAAATAATTTTACTGAATTACTCAAAGTCCTAGAGACCGAAAATCCAAAAGTAATTTCTTTAGATTTCATTTTTCACACCACAACCGAAACCCTCCAGCACAACCAGATTTATCAATTCTCAAGCTCAATTCCACCAACTGCATCCAGCAAAGAAAAACTCCAACTTTACGAAGATTTTTTTAAGAAAAATAAAAGCTCTCTCGACGATCCAACAGACAACGCATTTGGCATGCAACTCAAGAAATTCGACAATGTCATAATGGCGGCTAGCATCAATGGCAACGATGGTGAGCTTATCAAACCGCTCTATAAATTCTCCCTAACAACCAAGCTTGGTGTAATAAATACCTTTCTGGATGAATCCGGAATTCTCCGCTACAGCACTCCATTCTTTACGATCGCAGACAAGACTTTCGACGACTTTGCCGTAGCTACAGCCAGACAATATCTCGGCACAGACAAAGCGGATCAGTTGTCCAAAATTCCAATCGACGACAATGACCAAATGATGGTCAATTATTTCGGCGATCCATATTCTTACAAAATGATTTCTTTCGTAGACATCTTATATGGCAACTATGAAAAAGGCTCTCTAAAAGACAAAATCCTCTTAATAGGTCCAACTTCTTCCAAAGAAATTCACGACGAACATTACACTCCTCGCGATAACACAACTCCAATGCCCGGTGTGGAATTTAGAGCTAACGAAATTCAGACAATTCTAGACGGCAAATTCCTAACTGAGCAAAGTAATATTAGCCAAATTCTTACGCTACTTTTTATTCTCACAGCTCTAACAATCGCCTTCAATTATCTCAATATTATTTGGTCAACCATGACTGCAATCGCAGCAATTTTCCTCTACCTCGGCTCCGCACATTTATTCTACCGTGGTGGTTTGATCATCAATATGGTATATCCATTTATTGGCATCGTATCAAGCTATTTTGCCTCTTGGGTATACAAATATTTTATCGCCGATCGCAAGAAACGTGAGCTAAAAAACGCCTTCGGCCACTACGTGAGCAACGACCTTGTGGAAGAAATCAGTAAAAATCCCGAGATGGTAAAATTGGGTGGAGAAAGGCGCGTCGTGACAGTTTTCTTTTCTGATATTAAGGACTCAACTGCCTATTCCGAAAAAACTTCTATTGAGAATTGGGTCAGCCAGATCAACGAATATTTCACAGTGATGGAAACAGTTTTAAAGAAGTTTGGCGGCACTCTCGACAAGTATGAAGGTGATGCGATGATGGGTTTTTGGAATGCGCCTATTGCTCAAGCTGATCACGTTTTACGCGCCTATATGGCTGCAATTACAATGAAGCAATCTCTTGTAGAATTACACAAAAAATGGACTACGCAAAATCGTCCTTTGATAGAATTTAGAATCGGAATCAACACTGGTGAAGCCCTCGTCGGTAACTTTGGATCCGCTACTCGTTTTGATTATACGGTGATGGGGGACACGGTAAACACGGCTTCCAGACTCGAAAGCGCCGCCAACAAAGCCTATGGCACCAAGTTGATGGTTGCAAATTTTAACGGACATTTAAGTGATTTAGATTTGGCAAAAGTTATTTTACGAGAAGTCGACACGGTGTATCTCCCAGGCAAAAAAGAACCAGTTACTTTATTCGAATTATTAGGTTTAACCAGCCAGCTTACAGAAGAAATCAAAAACCTGGTGAATATTTACGCCGCCGGTTTAAATTCTTACAAAAGCAAAAATTACGCAGCAGCCTTAGCAGAATTTACTAAACTCCCAAGCGACAGCCCATCGCAAATCATGGCTGACAGATGCAGTAAATTAGCAAAAGGCGAAATCATTGCAGAATTAGATGATAAATTAGTATTTAGAATTGCCAACAAATAAAAAGTATATAATAATACAAACGTCGACCTCGGTAAGTGTACGAGTACCAAAAAAGAAGTCCCCTTTAACTAGGAGACTTCTTTTGCTAATACTGGTGGAGCCCCGGGGAGTCGAACCCCGCTTATCTGAGTGTCGACCTCGATAAGGTAACCGTACCGGCCCCAACTTATTAGCAAATATATTAATATCAAATAGACATTAAATAATTATTAAATTTTCTTAAAAAATTCTTAAAATTTTTCTAAAATCTCTCAGTTAAGTAACATTGAAAAACTAGTATTTAGAATTGCAAACAAATAGCTCTATCTTTGTAAATCTATCTTTGGAAATCATAAACACTGCCAAGTTTTAAAATTTGGCTTAGTTCATCCAGGGCTGTACGAGATTCTACTAACAAATTTGGATCTCTTAAATCTCCAGGCATTAATCTATCACGGTAATTTCTATTACCCCACTCGGTTAGCTCGCCATATAATGCATCATCCAAATATACTCTAGCCCCATCATTAATGCTGCTTATCTCATTTTGTGACAAAACCACTCTAAGTCTCAAGCAAGCTGGACCACCGCCATTTTGCATGCTCTGTTTAACGTCGGCAACTTGATAGCCGCTGATTGGATTACACTGGTCATTTACGGTCCTCTCTAAAAATCGGCGTGCATTCTCATTTTTTATCGTCTCCTCTGGCACAATTATGACCATGCTGCCATCTGGTTTTGACACAATTTGAGAATTGAAAACATAACTTTTTACCGCATCCTCAAAAGGCAATTCATCAGCCTCTGCAATCACTAAAGATAGATCGGCGCCAAGCGCAGTCCTAACGTCCTCAATAACTCTATTGGTATTTACATAAGCTAAACGATGCAGTAGCCAGACATTCAAATTATTAATTGCGATTACGTCATTATGAAAAACACCGGCATCAATTGCGTCAGGATTTTGTTGTGCAAAAAGTACTTTATCTGGTCTAAGCCCATTTAATCTGGCAACAGCTTCTGAGGCTTGCAAAGATTGTCTGGCAGGAAATTGACTTGGTTTTGCTGCAGAAGGATTAGCTGCATCATGTCCATAAACAAAAAGATGTACACCAGCATCACCATGTTTACTTGCAAAGCGCATATGATTGGCAGCCCCTTCATCGCCCAAAGATGGATGTCTTATTAGTGGTTGATTTACGCGTGCAATTCTATCAGCAAAAATTCTAGTTAAAATCCTGGTTGTGATTGGACTTTCAATTGTTCTGTGAAGCTTTTCACCCAAAGATGCTGGAGTGATTCCAAGTAATCCATCAACCGTATCCACACTTGGGGCAACAGTAGCGGCATTTGCTGCCCACATTGATGAAGCACTTGAAAAACGAGCCACCAAACTTGGGTCTTTTGTGTAAGCCGCTTCAAGAATTTCAGCATCTGATCCTCTAAAACCAAGATTATATAATGCAGGAATATTTGGTCGTTCATGTGGAGGCAAAACAAATTGTGGTACACCCATATCCCTCACATCTCTTGCTTTCCCTAAGGCTTGTGCCAATGCTTGCCGGGGATTTGATGGCCCACCTTTATTTAATGTAGACGCAACATTACCAGTAGATAAACCCGCATAGTTATGAGTTGGCCCAATCATCCCATCAAAATTTGCTTCCTGATATTTTTGGCTATCGATTTCCGTCATTTTATTCTTGTGAAATTAATAAAAATACCTGTTCTCCAACCTTTACACTTTCATGCGGAAAAATTAATACTTGCCCCTTTTTTGCCCTATATTGTGTTTTTCCATCTGTCGCAATTAATTGGTCTTCTTGCAAAGTCATAAAATCAGCTACACGATCTAATGCAAATCTAAAATCCGGTGACGATTTTAAGATTTGTTGGTCAACCCTCCAAGTTTTATGGTCCACACTACCACTTGGTCCTGGAATGATTAGATCATTAGATAAAACCGTTTTTAATCCAAGAGATATTTTTGCAACCATGGCTGCAGATAACGGTGTTCCAATTTGACCTAGTTCAATTGTTTCAGCCTGTGGTATGCGCCCATTCCTAATCATTTTATCCGCAGCACTCCATTCAAAAGTAGCATACTTATTGTTTTGATCATAAGGTCTGATGATTGTGTTTCCTATACCAAAATTCGCAGCATATTTAAGCCTATAATCACGATATTCAGGGTTGTCTAACTCTCTTTTTGCTATGGAAGAAATAATAAAAGGCTGATGCACCGGAGCAATTGTGCCATGCCAGTCGCTGTGTGCATTAGGGCCAAATTCATCTTCAATATGATCCAACTCATCTGCTCTTTTTCGTTCATAGGTCCCTTGAGCTTTTTCACGTCCATGCTCACCAAATAAACGATTTAAATTAAAACCAGTTTCACGAACATTCTCCCTAATTGCCAGAATATTGCCAAGGGCCACGAGCCACTCACCTGAAGGTAAATCCACCTCACCACTAATAACGCCGTTAACTGCATCGTTTAGAGCATATTGACCATCCACCTCATCACCATGTATACCCGCGGAATCAAAACGCTTTTTACCACTCACGCCAGATTTAAAATGCAAAACTCCCAGTGCAAGCATGTATGCTTGCACATTTCCATTTCCAACATCAACTTCCCCTAGCCTCGGGTTATTTATATCATCATTTAAGACAAATTCTCTGAAATTTTCTACCAACAAACCCATTTAAAATGTTGTTACATTTTTTCAGGAACCGGAATGTTTAATAGCTCCATGCCTCGTTGCAAAACAGTACTGATGGATTTATACAGGCTTAAGTAATATCTCTTATTTTTATCATCAAGATCTTTTAATTTTGGCCCACCACTATATAAATTATTAAATTCAGAGCTTAATCTCAAAAGATATTCTGCTAATATATGTGGAGCTTTCCTACTAGCTGCCGCTTCGACAATATCTACGAATTCTGCAAGAGTTCTTGCCATTTTATACTCGCTATCTTTAATCTGAATATCACTCAAATCTGTTGCTGAGCTGTCTTCCTCTACCCCTGCTTTAGCAATCAAAGACTTTAGCCTTACGGAAGTATATTGTACATATGGCCCCGTCTGGCCTTCAAGTTGCATCATTGCCTGTGGATCAAATTCCACATCACGTGAAATATCCTGGGCAACATTAGAGAATATCAAAGCGCCTATAGCAATTTTTTCAGCAATTGTATGGATTTCTTGAGGAGTTGATGATTCTAGAGTTTTACGTTCTCTAATCATTGCCTCTGCTGCACTTGTTAATTCATCAATAAACTCACTTAAACCTCCCGCTCCTTCGCGACTTGCAATTTTCGCTCCACCTTTGGTTTTCATCATACCAAAATCTACATGTTTAGGCTCATCACCTTTAATATCTCCAATTCTTCTTGCCATCTCAAATAATTGAGATAAATGCAAAGATTGTTCATTACCTATTACGTATATCAAATCAGTTGCCTTAAAGTGTTCTCTACGGTGTCTTAGAGCCGCAGCGTCACGTGTAATATAAACAGATCTTCCATCAGTAGTTCTAAATATTGTACTTGGTAGATCTTCAAGAACTAACTTATCGATTCCATCAACGGTTTTGATCATACCTGCTTTTCTGGCTATATCTAGCGTAATAAATTTTCTTTTATCTCCGGCAGGTTGACGTTCACCAGCAATGCTTAAAGTTAATAACTGTGCAGCCAAGGCCTCTCTTAAGGCCAAATTACCAACTGCTTTAATGGTGACGGCTGTTTTTTCTCCAGATGGCTTTAGTCCCAACCCTTCCGCTTGTGTTGAATCAATCTTCCAAAAAGTATTGATTCCAAGGCCCCCATCAATTTCACCTTTATTTAAAGGTTGTAAGCCAGAAAATTGTGTGCTGGTCGGCTTTAAAGTTAATTGACCAACTTCTTCAGATTGTTCTATCAACCCACAATCTATAGCCTTATCGAGATCTACATATGAATTCAATCTCAACACCTGCGCCCCCTGCTCATTTTGTTCAACAATTCCAGCTTTCACTGCATCTTGAGCCGGCCCAGCCATTTTGTCTTCATAAAAAGATTCTCCCAAAACCAGATCCAAACCTTTAATTCCCAATCTCTCATACATTCTTTCAAACTCAATCAGGCTCAATCTTCTAAATTCCTGCCATAACTTAACTATTTCTTCTTCACCTCTTTCCAAACCTGCAAATCTAGCCCTGCCACTTTCAGCAAGATCAGTTTTACCATCATTCTCCTCTTGTTTAATCGCAGTTTTAATCCTTTTATAAAGTTCTGATAAATATTTTACAGGTTCTTTGCCGGGATCAATTTGATCCTTCACTTCTTCACCCCATTTTTCATAAGCAACAACTAACTGACCAAATTGAGTTCCCCAATCACCAATATGATTAATTCCATAGGCAATAGCACCCGTAGCTTCCATCAAGCGTTTTAAAATTTCTCCAATAACAGTAGAGCGTAAATGCCCAACATGCATTGTTTTTGCTGTATTTGGACTTGAATAATCCACAACCACACGACGATCTTTATTAACATCTGAATTACCAAAATTTTTTCCAAGGTTTCCAACCGAAGACAATAAATCTCCAACAAATTCCTGTCTTTTAAATGAAATATTTAAATACATTCCCACAACTGAGAACTGCACGTGAGGTAATCTACTTGTTAAATTTGCGGCAATTCTGGGAAGATCAACTTTTATATATCTTTGAATAGCCGCTCCCTTGTCTTCTCCATCTTTTGGTTCTTTTAAATCAGGGATTATTATTGAAAAATCTCCCCTAAGATTATCAGGGACTTTGCTAACTTTTAGTTCTCCGACCTCTCCTTCCATTTCAGAAATCACATCTTTGATTTCTTTTAGTCTGCTATGAATTGGGTATTCTTCTTTTGTTGGGGGAGTTGACGTAGCTGCTTCAACATCCTTTCTCATTACTAACTCCCTAACCTCCTGTTGTAACCCATCATTCATTAACCGCAAGGCATCCAGCGATCCTTTACCTTCATTAGGTTTTGATGATAATGCGGTCTTTTCTAAAAGGGGAGCTTCTAGAGCTTCAAAAGGATCTATATCTTCAGTAGATGATGTCATATAAAAAAAATCAATTTACTCGAATGTATACCGGTTGACTAAACTAGTCAAACCATTGTAATTCTGCCGCCGTAACGTGCGATTCTAGTGTAATTCCTCCTTTGGGAGGTGCACCTCAAGCATCATACACCTAGCACTTCCTCCGCCATGTTTTTCTATAGTTGGTATTGGGGTAGAAACGATTTCTCCATAATGGCTTAATGTCTCAATCTGTTGAGGAGTGAATGTGTCGTAAGCCGTTTCCGACATGACAATGACTGGATTTCCATTGGCATTACGAACTTCCAGGATGTTACCAGCAAATCCATTCATTTGCTCGGTAGTGATTTCTATAATATCTTTGCCAGTTTCATGAAGTGAATCCAATACGGCTTCTCTTTCAACTGGGTCAATAATCGCCTCTGCACAGATAACAGCAAATTGACTACCCACAGACATCACGACGTTTGCGTGATATACATCGGTCTGGCGAATTCTATCAAAAGTTCTGAAAGTTATGGCTCTATATCCCATCGTATCCGCAAAAGCCTCTACACCCTCGTGCGTTGTTCTTTGAGAGAGTGAGGCATAACTAAGTTTATTTGTTCTATCAAGTACCATGCTTCCTGTACCTTCTACGAAATGGCCTTCTGCTTCACGATCACTAAAGTCTACGGTGTGACCAATTTTAAAACCAAATTCTGATGTGAGAACGTCTGTTATAGGTAGTCTTTTTTCTGCTCGGCGACTACTATTTCTCATTGGATATCTTATAGCTATTCCACCATCTTCAGGATGAAGAGACAGGGGGTTATTCGGAAAAACTGAGTCTGGAGTGTCGTGATCAATCACGTCCGGTACGACTATAACCTGTATCAGTTTGCCTTTTAATACCGCGACCATATTCGCAAATTCCTGGCTAGCCCTCTGGTGTGTATCTCTATCAAGCTCTTCAGTCCTCTCTCTTAAACCCTGATGTGCCGCAAAAGCCGCTTCTCTACCTTGAGCTAGTGCATCAACCTCATCCTCAGTCATGTTGGCAGGTCTTTCCTGATATTTGTTATCACGAGCTGTATCAAAATTATGTCGAAATAGAGCCGGTTCCACCATGACGATGGTCGGTGTGGTTTGTTGATGTAAACCACCGCGCAAAGACATACGGTCCGCCTGATGACGTGCACCTGACTCAACTACTTCATTCACTCCCAAAACATTATATCCCATATGACTGGAGATTATATTTAATACCAAATGTACTCCATAGATATTTTTTTTGGCAAATACTCTGTGTTGACAAGTCGACCTTGACTTCAATATTTAGTTGAGTACTATGACCAATGCAAGTATGTTTTTTTAATAATTAGTTTTAGTTGAAGAAATCCTTCAGGGAATAGTATGTCTTTGCAGATTTATAGAGAGCTCGGGATGGTGGAAACCGGGTAAATCATAATTAGACAGAACGCGCCTTGTATATAGGAGCCAACCGAAGAAAGCTTTTATGGAATATTCCATAATATGCAAGTAGGTTTAGGCCGGCAGAGTCCGTAATAACGCTCACAGTTTGTCGCCATTCTCGTTGAGATTTGGTGGAGAACTGAGTAAAGGTCCCCAATGGGGATAAACTAGGGTGGTACCACGAAGCATTTTTTAAGCTCTCGTCCCTGGATCCGTCGTATGACGGGTTTAGCGATGAGATTTTTTTTGTATTTTTTTTCTAACATTTATGTCTGAAATTTCCAACACCCCAGCCAAATCCAACACCCCAGCCAAAAAAGTAATTCTTGCCTTTTCGGGAGGACTTGATACCAGTTTTCTTGTTCCGTATCTCATAGAAAAGGGTTACATGGTTTATACCGCAACTGTGAATACTGGCGGATTTTCTAAAGAAGAAATGGCAGCAATTGCCCAGAAGAGTAAGGATCTTGGGGCCTATGGTCACGAGGCTATCGATGCGGTTTCTGAGCTGTATGACGATTTTGTTGTGAAAATTATTCAGGCTAATTATTTGCGAGGTGGTGTATATCCGGCTTGTGTTGGTCCAGAGAGAATTATTGCCGCTAAAAAGATCGCAGATTTGGCATCTAAAATGGGAATTAATACCGTAGCACATGGATCTACGGGAGCAGGTAACGATCAAGTGAGGTTTGACCTCTGTCTAAGGGCGATGATGGATAAGGTAGAAATTTTGGCACCTATTCGCGATGAGCAATTTACTAGAGCGCAAGAAGTTGAATACCTCAAAACTAAAGGAGTTGAAATTCCACAAAAAAATCTAGATTACTCAATTAATGTTGGAGTGCTTGGCACAACTATTGGTGGAAAGGAAACAAAAACTCCATTTGGACTTGTCCCGGATGATATATATCCAAATGTGGCGACTATTGCTAGTGCGCCAGAGCAGGGATCAGAAATACGTATTGGCTTTGAGAAGGGTGTGGCCATCTCACTTAATGGGCAAGACCTAGCAGGTTTAGCACTTGTGGATGCGGTAAAAGCAATAGCCCAGCAAAACGCTGTTGGAAGGGGAACTCATCTAGGCACGACAATTTTGGGAATAAAGGGGAGAATTGTTTTTGAGGCAGCGGCCTTGCGTGTTTTGATTGACGCGCATAAAGAGCTGGAAAAATCCGTGCTTACCTCAAAGCAGATCTTTTGGAAAGATCACCTCGGTAGTGTCTGGGGCGATAGCGTACATGAAGGGTTGTATTTTGATCCGGTAGTAGAGGACATTGAGGCGATGATTTTGTCTAGCCAGAGGACTGTAACCGGAGAAGTTACTGTACGTTTGCAGAAAGGAAATATCGTAATTGTTGGCTCAAGCAGTCCGTACTCACTGATGGACAGTGCGTTTGCCAGCTATGGTGAGGAGAATAGCTTTTGGAATGGAAGAGATGCCCAAGGTTTCTCAAAAATTTATGGACTTGAGGGGATTATTGCTCATAAAAAACATGCACTATGACAAATCTAAAACACTTTATTACCGGTATGGAATTCTCCAGGGATACAATGAATAGCATTGTGGAGAGTGGCCTGCAGCTAAAATTGTCAGGTGGATCGGATGAACTTAAGGGAAAAGTTTTAACCACAATTTTTTATAATCCTTCACTTAGGACGCTTTTGTCATTTCAGACAGGTATGCAAAAATTATCTGGTATTGCGAATGTATTGGACATGAGCCAGAGTCGAAAGTTGGAATATTCAGAGGGCGCCGTGATGGACGGTAGTGCTAGTGAGCATATCAGTGAATTTATTAGAGTGGTGTGTAGCTATAGTGATGTGGTAGCGATTCGAAAGAGCGACTTTATACCTGCGAGTGATAATTCCCAGTCACTTGGCTTAAGTAAGGAAGAAATGCTCGATGATAGTTTTTTTAAACTTGTCCTTAAATATGCAAATAAACCGATTATCAACATGGAGTCAAACATGTTTCACCCATGTCAGGGTCTCGCGGATGCGATGACTATCAAAGAGGTTCTCGGAAGTGTCGTGAAAAAGAAATATGTTTTGACCTGGGCACCGCATCCAAAGCCATTACCATTAGCTACTCCACATTCACAGCTGACAATGCCAGCGCTCTTTGGTATGGACGTAGTGTTAGCCTGCCCAAAAGAGTTTCCACTGGATATTGGTGTGATGGCAAAGGCTGAGCAAATGGCAAATGACGGGGGTGGATCATTTAAGATGACGCATAACCAGGTTGAGGCGCTCACGGGAGCTGATATAGTATGCGAAAAAAGTTGGCTTTCTTTAGAGCATTTTGGAAATTGGGATAGAGAAAAAGAGGCAAGAGCCCACTACGCTGATTGGCAGTTAACAACTGAAAAGATGGCGCATACCTCTAATGCAAAATTCATGCATTGCCTTCCTGTGAGGAGAAATGTTGAGGTGAGCGATGGCGTTTTGGATTCTGCAAATTCACTGATTATTCAGGAGGCAGAAAATCGCATGTGGGCACAAATGGGCCTTTTAAAATATATTATTTCTTTATAATTCTTAATTTTTTTCTATGAATATTATTCTTGATAAGATCGCTTCAGTAGTAAAGAATGCCGATATCGGATTTGATGTTGTCATATCTCCACAAATTAATTGTTGTGAGGGAGCCGTTTTGGCTGTCGAAGTTTTGGAAGATAAGAAGGTTTACAATCAATTGGAACTAGTTTCAGGAAGATTATCTACAATGCACAAAGGTGATGTTTTGGCAGTTGCATTGGGAAATAGGCAGGCGCTTAGGGGATTTGTAGGCAAGGTCCCTGAGAGCGTTGCAGTAGGTGATACTATAAATGTCCTGAATTTGGGAGGCGTTTCTGGTATTTGTATGAGCGCCAACCTCAAGGAAGTTGGTGAAGCTTTAAAGGTCAAAGTTTTGGGTGCAATTATGATGAATGACAAGCCGGTTAACATCAAGGACCATATTTTATTTTCTCCACTTGAACATTTAGGAGTATCTGCACCACTTATCATTGTCAGTGGAACCTGCATGAATGTAGGCAAAACTTCTGTTGCCGGTGAGATGATAAAACATGCTAAAAGGGCAGGACTCAAGATATTTGGTGCAAAGCTGGCTGGAGTAGCAGCCATGAGGGATACTGAGAGCATGCGTGATTATGGAGCGAGTAAAGTTGTCTCTTTTTTGGATGCTGGCTTTCCATCAACGGTTCATCAAAAAGAATCCGTAGCTGTGGCAAAGGGGGCTATTGAGTATCTATCTAAAGGCAACCCGGACTTTATTGTCATTGAGTTTGGTGATGGAATTTTTGGAGAATACGGAGTTATGCCTTGTCTGCAAGATCCTGAAATACAAAAAAATATCGTTGCACATATTGGTTGTGCTTATGACCCTGCTGGAGCTGTTAAATTAAAAGAGGTCTGCGCTGAAATCGGTGCCCCACTCGATATAATTTCCGGACCAGTCACGGACAATAGTGTTGGAGTAAGCTTCATAAAGGAAACTTTAGGTATTCCAGGCTTTAATGCATTTCTCAGCAGTGAGGAGCTTTTTAAATATCTCCACGCTAACTGTTTAAAAAAATAATTTCAACAAACCAGTAATCCAGAAATCATGTCACAAAAAATTACAGCATCCATTATTGGCATCACCGGTTATACCGGACTTGAGCTATTGAGAATTCTCAAGGCACATCCAGACGTTGAGATTAAACACTTGATTTCTGCAAGCACCAAAGAGGGTGATTTAACTGAAATTTATCCGCACCTTTTAGGCAGCGGCTCCTATCCACTATCTTCGGCAAGTTACTTGGAGGTAGCGCAGGAAAGCGACGTTGTGTTTCTTGCTCTGCCACATCTGGTTTCTCAAGATATAGTTCCGGACATGGTTGGTAAGACTAAGATTATTGATTTGTCTGGAGATTTTAGATTAAAAAATTTAGCTGACTTTCAGCAATATTATGGAGCGGAGCATAAATATGCCAAAGGTCTTGAAAAATTCGTATATGGACTAAGTGAGCTGAATCGTGAACAGATTGCCGGGGCCAGTTGTATTGCCAACCCGGGATGCTTTGCTACCGCTATATCTCTTGCCCTTCTCCCACTTGGTGGCGCATATAAAAAGGCTGAGGTAATGGCTGTTACTGGTTCCAGTGGATCTGGTAAAACTCCTGCGGATGGTACTCATCATCCGGTACGTGCTCATAACATGAAGAGTTATAAGATTGGAGCACATCAGCATCTTCCCGAGATTGCTCAGACGCTTGGTGTTGAGATGAATAAGATCACGATGGTTCCAACAAGCGGACCTTTTGTGAGAGGCATTTTTGCCACGATTTTTGTCTCAGGTTTTAGTTCAGAGGTAGATACAGCTGTTTATATGTTTGAAAAATATTACATGGGGCGACCTTTCGTAAGAATTAAACCAGTTGTAGCTCTGTCTGACGTGATTGGCTCAAATTTTTGTGATATTTCAGTTACCAAAGTCGGCGATACTCTCGTCATACAATCGGTAATTGATAATTTAGTCAAAGGCGCTGCCGGACAGGCCGTGCAAAATATGAACTTGATGATGGGCTTGGATGTGTCTCGCGGACTAGGGTCTTTATTACCACTTTATCCTTAAATTCTTTGTTATGAATACTGTTGAAAAAGATAATGAGCACAGCCTCAATGTCTACAAGCGATATCCCGTCACCTTAGTTAAAGGTAAGGGTGCTCGATTATGGGATGATGCCGGAAAAGAGTACGTCGATTTTTATGCAGGACATGCGGTTTGTTCGATGGGGCAGTGTCATCCTGCAGTTACGGAGGCCATTAAAAAACAGGCTGATGAGATGACCTTCTACTCAAATATTTTTTACACGGCTCCAGCGGCACTTTTGGCTGAAAAAATTGCCGGTACGCTCCTGCCTGATTCATATAAAATTTACCTCACAAATTCAGGATCAGAAGCGAATGAAGCTGCACTTAAGATATCTAGAAAATCATCAGGTAAAAAAAAGATTATTTCATTTCAAAACGCCTTTCATGGTCGGTCGATTAGCAACATTGGTATCACTGGAGTGATGTCTTACCATAAGTTTGAGCCCAATATTACCACCTATACTTCTTTTGCGACCTTGGGCGACATGGAGAGCGTAAAAAATTTGTATGATGACGATACGGCTGCAGTTATTTGCGAGCCGATTCAGAGCATTGGTGGAATGTTTATGGCCGACTTGTCTTTTTATCATGAACTTGAGGCTTTTTGCAGGGAGAAGGGAATTTTATTGATTGTTGATGAAGTGCAGACTGGGTGTGGGCGTAACGGTGCCGATATCTGGTTTTCCCGTGCGATTGGGATTCATCCGGATATTATTACTACGGCAAAAGGTATTGCCGCTGGGCTGCCTCTTGCTGCCGTAATGATAAGAGATAACGTTGCCAAAAAAGTCGAGTTATATGATCACGCTACTACCTTTGGTGGTGGACCTATTCCTTGCGTTGCGTCCTTGGCTGTGTTTGACACCCTGACTTCCGACGGTTTTATGCAGGAAGTTAACAGGAAATCAAAACTGATTATCGACGGAGTGAGTAAAATTCCAGGTGTGAAATCTGTTTTGGGAATGGGGTTATTGCTGGGCGTAGAATTTGACAGCGACGTCACCTGGCTGGTGAAAGCCTGTCTTGATAGGGGGCTGATTATAGGTTCTTCAAGCCGTAAATCCGTAGTACGTATTACTCCACCTCTAGTCATTACCGATGAGGATATTAATATATTTTTGGAAATTTTTAATAAAAGCATATGACTCAGAATCAAAAACATTTTTACCTTCGTAAATTCGCCGGAAAGATCTTTGTTTTAAAGATTGGCGGAGAGGTTGTTGCGTCACTGGATATTCTAAAAAGTATTCTCAAAGATATTAAAAACCTTCATGATCATGGCGTTAGAGTCATATTGGTACATGGTGGAGGACCACAGGCAGACAAACTTTCCATGGAACTCGGTCATACTCCCGTTAAAAAAGATGGCAGACGTGTGACTGGAAAAAAAGATTTGGAAGTTGCAAAAATGCTCTACGGTGGGAGTTTGAATTTGGATATTTTGAGTCTCATGAAACAACTAAAAATGAAGGGTATGCGTGTGAGTGGATTGGACGGCAATTTGCTGGATGTAAAGATGAGATCCAAAATAAAATTCGATTACGGATTTGTCGGAGATGTAAAAAAAGTGAATCCTCAAGTCTTGTTTGACCTTATGGAAAAGGGCTATTTACCTGTTGTTTCACCGCTTGGAGTTACTAATGATGGCATAATCGTAAATATTAATGCCGATACAATTGCTACGGAAATTGCAGCTGCGATAAAGGCTGAAAAAATGGTGCTGTTTACAAATACCGACGGCGTAATGGAATCTGGCAAGTTAATAAGTATCCTGACCTGTATAGAGGCTCGCAAGCTTATAAAGAATGAAGTTGCCATCGGTGGAATGAAAGTCAAACTGGAGAATTGCATTGATGCTGTGAAGCGTGGAGTCGTGCGCGTTCATATTTTAAACGGACTTTCTCCTCACAGCCTATTGGGAGAAATTTATACCAAACGTGGCGCCGGTACTATGATCATTATGGATGAAGAAAAGGAAACTTATATTAACGAATAGTCGATTTATTATGACATCAACTAAATCTTTTGGAGACATCGAGGGAGTCACTTACTTTCCAGGTAATGAAAAATCAAATAAACCAGTTTGCATCATGGGTAGCATCCATGGCAATGAACGCATTGGTGCTGCAGTTTTGGAGAGGCTTAAGAATGAATTATCATCTCTTGAGATTGAGCCAAAAAGTGATATCTATCTAGTTATTGGTAATCCCGAGGCCTATAGGCGTAATGTTCGATTTGTAGATACGGATATGAATAGACTTTTTAGTGTTGATAGAGATATTCACCAACCTGGAAATAATATTGAAGAAAAACGAGCCCGCGAGATTGCACCAGTGCTCACTGAAAGTTATTATTTGTTGGATCTACACTCAACTATCAAGCCATCCGTTCCCTTTGTTTACTGTGAGCCGGACTCTGATCATCTGGAGTTGGCGAACCTCATGGGGGTAAAATATATTGTTTCTACCATAGCCAATTTTAGACCCGCCGATTTAATTACTTCTGCTGATAATTTTGTAGATCGCAATGGAGGATTTGGGATTACGTTTGAGTCAGGTTGGCATCAAGACCCTCTTGCCATTGATAGCGTTTTATTTCTGGCAAAGCTTTTTTTGCAAAAAACTGGAGCCTGCGATTTTGGTCTTTGCGAGCCAAAAAAATTGCTTGAAAGCAAGAAGCTTATTATCTACAACCACGTTGTTCCGGACTCAAGTTCATTCACCTTTGCTGTGGATTTTGATAATTTCAGCATGATAAGCAAAGGAGATATAATCGGCAACGATGGAGGTATTGAGGTCCGTGCCGAGAGGGATTCCTTTGTTATTTTTCCAAAAAAGTATATACAAAATGGGAAGGTAGCTTGTTACCTGGCTCACGTTTCTTAATTTAATTTTATGAAAAAAATCTGGCAAAAAAAGGAGAATATGATTACGGATAGTTTTAACGAGCAGTACCTTGTTAGTAAGGGAGTGCCCGATAATGCTCTTGTCCCATACGATATTGCTGCTTCAAAGGCACATGCAAAAATGCTCAACAGTATTGGTATTTTGACTAAGGAGGAGAATACTAGCCTCCAAAATGGACTGGATGAAATCCTTAATTTATTTTCAAAAGGGGAGTTTCAAATCACGGTCGCCGATGAGGATTGTCACAGTGCGATTGAAAGATTTCTCACGGAAAAATGTGGTGACGCAGGCAAAAAAATCCACACCGGCAGAAGTCGAAATGATCAAGTTTTGGTTGCTACAAGGCTTTATATGAAGGATGCACTTGCCGAAATGAATGAAGAAATTATTAAGTTGGCGGCGCATTTTTTAAAAATGGCTAAGGCGCATCAAAATACTCCTTTTCCAGGATATACTCACTCTCAACAGGCAATGCTCTCATCTCTTGGGCATTATTTTTGCTCATTTGTAGAAAGCTTGATTGATGACGGGGCTTTTGTAGAAATGGTTTCCAAGGCTGTAGATAGTAATCCTCTTGGATCGGCGGCTGGATTTGGGGTAGCTATTCCTTTGGATCGTGAGCTTACGACTCATGAATTGGGTTTTGCCAAAGTTCAGATGAATTCACTTTACTGCCAGACAAGTAGGGGAAAGTTTGAAGGCATGTCATTGGAGGCCATCGTGCAGCTTATGCTTACTCTAGGGCGATTTGCTCAGGATATGATTATTTTTACTACACGGGAGTTTGGATATTTCCATGTCGATGACAGCATGACCACAGGTTCATCCATTATGCCCCAGAAAAAAAACCTCGATTACATGGAAGTTTTGCGTGGACAGGTAAGTGTGATTATCTCCCTTCAACATCAGATTCAGGATGTAACAAAAAATCAACTTTCCGGATATAACAAAGATCTAAAATTTGTGAAGAGCGCAATGCTGGATGCTTTTGATATAGCCATGAATAGCATGGTGATTGCTGGAAAAATGTTAGATGCTCTGACACCCAATGAGGAGGTTATTTTGTCAAAAATTTCAAATGACATCTTTGCTGCGGATGTAGCAAATGATTTGGTAAAAAATGAAGGCATGCCATTCCGTGATGCCTATCGTGTTGCGCTGGATCGGTTGGGTGGACTTACGGTAGATTACCAAAAAAATATTCAGTCCAAAGTCAGTCCTGGAGCACCCGGCAATCTGGGACTCGAGGCTTATGAAAAGCAGCTCGAGCTACTGCAACATATTAGTACAAGGACGTAAACGAAATCGCACTATTGACATATTGAATAAAGGTTACGAGGCCGTTATGCTGCGAACATGGAAAATTCAATAATAGATATTCGTCCGGTTCAAGAGGATGACGCTGAAGGTTTGGCCAGTTCAAACAGCTCATTAAATAGTCCTCACGCTCCAACTAATTTAGCTGCAGTTAGGAGAATCATTGCCGCTTCACAAGGCAGTATCAGTGGCAAAGGCAATCCAACTCAGGTAAACGTAGTTGCTGAGGAGAGATTTTTAAATGGAGAAAGCAGAATTGTAGGTGGAGGTGCCTTGGTTAAGATGGGGTCTGATGGTGAATATCCAATACTATGGCGGCCCAATGCTGATGGTTCTCTAACACGTTCTCGATATACCGATCCAACTTTGGAATTTGGTGGAGTTAGCGTAGCAAGGGATGCCCAGGGTAAAGGTGTTGGCAAGGGGATTACGGCAGCCCGCGCATTAATCGCAAAACGATACGGAGCACTTTTTGGTGTGCGGAATGTTCTCTCTGATTTTCTCCCACCGCTCAATAATGTAGATACTAAAGAAAATGCTTTTTGGGATGATATGATCGTAGAATTATTGCGAGAAAATGGAAACCTGGCAGAGGTAATGGCTTATTGCCAAGAGAAAACGGGTATATCTATTAGTGACACGACTACTTTATCCTCTGTTATTGGAAATATAATGAGTGATGCTGATAGAAATGTGATGGTGGACAGATTTTTCCCAAAAGATATTCCGGCGGAAAGAATTACACCAGAAATCCAAACTATTATGGAAAACGTGAATGGCCCTACTGAGGCGGCACGTGCCAATCTTATAAAAATATTCGGAAACGATTTCAGAATTATTGGTGTTTTTCCTATTAATGGTGGTCCTAATTATGTTGCACCTGTTGAAAAGGGTCCTATTGGTGAGGGACCAACGCCACTGCAAGTCCGAGACGAGCTTGTGAATAGAGTAAAAATACTACTATTTAGGCCGCTTGCAGCTGGTTTTGAGGGTCTGCGAAATTTTAAGGCTACACTAGTGGATGGCGAGATGAATGGTAATAGTGTTACCGTTTCAAAAACAACCGCACAAATAGCGGGGTTTATAGATGGAGAAAATCTAATGAAAATATAATTTTTTTATGGCAGAAAATCCTTCAGAATTAATAAAAATCAGACCTGTACACGAGAGTGATGCTACTGGTCTCGTAAGATTATATCAGCGACTGGATAGTTGTAATGGAGACGTAGCTCAAATTAGAGAAATAATAAAAGATTCAAGACAAAGCTTAATGAGTCCGCGTTTTCAAAGTATGACTCTTGTGGCAGAAGCCTTGGACGAGAATTTAAATAGCAAGGGTATTGCAGCCACTGCAAGATTAATTTTGTTGGGAGAGGATGATCCTGATCATGCCCCATTAATGTACGAAGAAACTCAACAAGGATTAGAATTAACAAGGAGAAGTTCCGATCCTTCTCTTGAGATGGCGGGAATGGTAACTTTGCCAGAATGTGAAGGACGAGGAATTGGAAAAGCTTTAGCAGCTGTAAGAGCTTTAATCGCTCGTAGATTTAATGGAGTGACCGGGACTGACAAAATTCTAGTAGAATTTTTACCTCAATATGACGATTCGGATTCTAAAGAGAACGCTTTTTGGAGAGATTTAATTCTAAGTCATTTAATGCAGAATGGAACACTGGAACAGGCAATGAATCAAACAAGTGAAATGTCCAAGCAGCCTATTAATAACGCAAATGAACTCTTGAAAGTATTACTAAAAGCAGATGTGAGAATACGAAACACTATAGTAAAAAAATATTTTCCTGCTTTAATTCCCGGTGATAAAATTAGCGCCGCAGCCCGCCAAGTAACTGGGGATGTTGGTAGGGAGACAAAGGGTGCTCTTGTTAATCTACAAAGAATTTATGGATCTGGCACCTTTACCCAAACAGGAACTTTCCCAATAGATGGTGGTCCTAATTATGAAACTGCCGCTATTTATGGAGCACTTGGAGATAGAACTGTAAGAACTGTATATACCGATCAAAGTGCCGAAGATGCCAGAATCATGGCTGAAACACCGGAAAGACTAATCGTCTGGGCCCCACAATCACCAACACAGGCAGCCTTAAGAAATTCATCTTGGGTTATGACGCCCGGTATTATTGGATCTAAAACTGTCAAACTTCCACACACAGTATCAAGCTTAACAAATATCGCCTCCGGTGAAGAAACCAGTGCCTTCAAGTTGCCTATATCCTCAAGCAAGCGCACCTGATATATCATCAATTTCTTTCATTCCACTTCCGGTATTGATTAATACTACTTTTCTATTTTCTTTAATAACACCATCTTCATAACCATTTGTTAAAGCGGCAAATCCAGCAGATGAAGTCCATTCCGGGAGAATACCTTCCTCGCTTAACGCAAATTTCATGGCATCTTTAAGCATTTCATTTTTTACTAAAACAACAAAACCATCCGTTTCGCTTAATGCAAGTTGTGCCTTTGGAGAACAATATGATTCCATGGCAACCAGTCCTTCAGCTTTGGTATCAATATCCTGATCCAGAATGACAAAATCTTTTTTTTGTTTAAATGCTTCTGCCAACGGTGCTGCGCCTTCAATCTGCACGGCAATCATTACGGGCATTTTATCACTTAAACCAAGTAATTTTAATTCTCTAAAACCATTAAATATCCCGAATAAAAGACCCCCATTTGCCGAAGGGACAATTATATAATCCGGAACACCAATTTCTTCAAATATCTCAAATGCTATCAATTTATCTCCCTGATCTCTAATACTACAAACTCCAGGAGTAATATTACAAATTTTCTTATTCTGTTCACATAATTCAAGGAATTTATGGTAGCATTCCTCGTAATTATCTCCACTTAATTCATAGTCACCACCAAATAATTTAATTAATTTCTTTTTCGCCTCTGATGTATTTTTTGGAATAAAACACTTCACGCCAAGACCATAAATAGATCCATATAGAGATGCAGACAAAGCCGCGTTCCCTGAAGAAACAATCCCAAATTCTTTAAATCCTCTCTCAATAAAAAAAGGTAAAACAATTGATGATTCTCTATCCTTAAAACAACCTGAAGGATTGCACCCTTCATCTTTTATAAAGCAATTTTTATAAACTTTTGATTCAATTAATGGAGTGAGACCTTCTCCCAACGATTTAAAGTTTTTAAAAATTGGCAATAGCTCTTTAGCTCTTTTGTACCAGTTTTTTTTCAAATCCTGAAAATTATTTAAATCCAATTCACTATATTTATAAGCCAAAAAACTGTAGTCATAAAAACTACTTTCTTCACTTAATAAAGGTATCTTTGAGATAGAAAAATTACCCTTGTCTATGTGACCTGCCAATTTTGTGCTTTGGTTTACCATTTCTTTCCAAGTTTACGAATAAATTCAAAAACGGCAAGTCCTCTTGTCCAAGAGCAGCCCTAAGAATTGTCCTTGTGTTATGCTGCTGCTGTTTATAACCGTGGCCTTCTGGCAATATATTCACAATAGCTTGAGCCCCATGTTTTCGTAACTTTAATGAAGTAAACGCTGCATCCAAGAGCGCGCAGCTTGGTTCGGGATCTTTACGCAGATTAGGTTTGATTAAATCAACTTTTCCTCTATCAAGTACTCTCTTGTTATCTTTATCCACTACTTTACCAAGAGCTTCCAGCGTAGTAACGATGTGACCAGCTAACTCACGCATATCACTTTCATAATAAAGCTCATCAATGTCCCAGCCTCTTAGTGCAGCTTCTCTAATATAGGTTGGAACATCAAATCCTATACTCCCGTGAGAATGTAAATCATCAATGAACAATGTATTCACGACCTCTCGTCCGCCTTCGCGTAAAATTTTTACCAACATCGCCGCTACTCTCATCTGCAGATAATGCTCCATCCCCGGATTTTCATAACCATAAATATGTGCAGATTCAACTACAACTTTTCTTGCCTTGAGTTTTTCAAGAGCTTTATTCATCAAATATAACTGATCCCCATGCCCTGAACGAAATTCTTCCAACTCAGCAGGACTTATTTCCCCTACTTTATCTGCTCCCAACATGGTTTTTGCATCCACTACTCTTACCCTCTGATCCATCTCAGACAGTCCATAAACTCCTCTGTTATTAGAAGAGACTGCATCATTGACCCCCGGATTTACACCAACGGCATCAGTATTACCAGTATTATCGTTGTCTTTTCCCTCCTGCATCTTAAAAAATTAATAATTCCTCTCTGGTCGCTCATTCTAAGCAAAGTTCACTAAAACGTCAATTTTTCCTGAATTTTAATAAATTCCCCTCATATAACACCTCTCACAATAAACGATCTCGGACCGGTCCGGAGAATAAGTCGTCATTATCTCAGCCAAACATTTTCCACATTTTCTCTCATATAATTTGCGTGAATTCCTCTTATTCATGCGGTTTTGATGCCTGCAACCAAAGCACTTAGCCGGCAATCTGATTCCATATTTTTTGTAGAATTCCAACTCCAGAGCGATGATTTTATAATTTTTCCCACACTGCTCACAAACAGATAACTCTTTATTTGGCTGATATTCTTGCGCATCAACTTCTTTCCACTTAAAACCCAAACTCAAAGCCCGCTCTTTGCTTAGCGGATAAAACTCATTTGCCACCGTTTCATTATAGGAAAAAGGGGATAAGGCAGAATTAAAAAACTCGCCATACTCTTTGAAATTCTCAATAATTTTTTTCTTCAATTCTAAATACTCATCCTCACCATATTGTTTATTTAGAATACAAAACTGGTTTTTATTATGTAGACCAAAACAACCAAAAAGATCTTTAGAATTATGACATGAATCGCAATATTCTAGATTCGCGCACGACCAGCAAACAACCACAAATTTACAATTATAAGAATTCACACAACCTCCACTAATTCCCTCATAATTCAGTTCAGCTGGCCATCCACAAAAAGTCGAATCCATGGCATCCTTCAAGTCTTCGCAGGATTCCAAATAAGCCCCATCCTGGACATTTTTGACATTAAAAGCTGCCCGCACATTCTGGCAATTACTGATGTGATCGCCGCTAACATTCTCCGAATTACTCACGAAAATTTCTCTGCGTGGAAATGTCTTAAGCCAATTACTAAACTTTTCCTCCAATTCCAAAAACACCTTATTTGAAGCAAAATCCAAACTCGCCTTATACTTAAAATAGTCTTCTTTAGAATATTGCTTATTAAAAATACAGTACTGTTGATTCCTCAAACCCGCACAAAAAAGGCAGTCCTGACAACTTCTGCAATCGTACAAAAATGCTGAGCCACTGCAAGAATTACAATCTTGAGAATAAAAAAGCTCATAACATTCATCACAATCTACGCACTCATAACAGTACTTACTTTTATTGATCTGCGCACAATCAATGCAATTTAAACTATCGTGCATTCTCCAGCCATAATAACAATTTTCTGCGGCATGACAGCCAAAAACCAGATAACAATTTTTAGAATAATTTGTGTAGTTTGCGTAATCAGAATTTTCACAAAAACTGGTCACAATTCCTAGATATGGAACTTTATTAACTAACTCTCCAAACTGTTCGAAAAACGGTCGCTTAGGATCGTAATCCTGGCCATATTGAAGCGAAGACCAGCCCTCACTCCACCAGCAATCATAACAATAAACATCAAAAGGAACATTGTCATAAATCGACAAAAATTTCTTCTTACATTTATCGCAATTGCGCTGATACAAATGCCTTTCATTCCTAAAAGTCATCCTTCGCTGACAACGACAATCCGGGCAAAGTGTCGGCTCTGGGACATTAATCTTAGAATAAAAAGCCTGATCCTGGCCGGTTATCTCAAATTCACTTTTACAAAATCTACATCTCCTCATACAGAGATTATAACGCTAAACCAAATGATGTTAGAAGGTCTTTATTTTTTGCCAAACCAGCTTTTAAATCCACCGCTGATACTATTCCCGATACTGCTTAATCCAGAACTAATGCTCGATCCAACTCCAGAAGCAAAATTAGCCACCGAAGAAACTGCGCTAGAAGCCATACCCACCGCACTTTCCGTGAAACTAGGTTTTGCTGGAAGTGGCGCTGGTAATGGGGTTTTTGATGGAGCTAAAGTTAGATTTTCTGCTTTAGAAGGCAATGGCAAAGATGAGCCAGCGGCTATAAGTCTGTTTTTCTGAGTTTTAATAATCTCAAGTTTTCTATTAATCTGATCTTTTTGATAAACCAACATTCCAGTTCCATTTTTTTTATCCAAAATAGCAAGCTCTTGTCTTAAACCAATTTCTTTCTTAGCTAACTGCTCTAAATTTAAATTAGGCATTGGTGGTTTTACAGGCTGAGGTGGCACATCTGGATTGGAATCAGCCATAGTTCTCTGCACTGCTACACCAGTATCACTCATCACTGGTAAAGGAGTTAAGTCCCTCTGAATTGGAGCTTCTCCAGCTCCAGGACTCTCAACCTGCCTATAATTTTCATCTCCACGGTCTATCATATTTTTGATTTACGATTAGCTACAGTATACTTTTTACAAAATTTGTCAACTCGACATTGCTAGATTCAGATAGTGTCCCTTTCTTGAACAAAGAGTTTATCAGATAACTCAAAAAATTCCAGCCTAAATTCATAAAACCAAAATATCATAACGACATTAAATTTCTGTTAAATTTTCTTAAAGTTTTTCTAAAATCTGCCGCTCAATTCTTATAAAATCTCTTAATCCACCACTTTTTACAAACAGGCACTGTCAAAGTCGATAAGAAAAACCCAGTTGAAGGAATAATCGCATTCACAAAAGGATCTTCCAGTTCTGCCACAAACAAAAATATCACGATCACCGCATAGGTCAGAATCAAAATCAGTGCTTTTCTCATCAAACTCGTCTCCCAAGCCTTATTAGCATCCACGCGTTTATTGCGCTCCTTGAGCTGATCTAGCTCTTTTTGCAGAGTTTCTATTGTTGTCATAAGCTTTAATTAATAACTTTCTATCCTATCAATTATTTGCTTAGAAATTCCAAAAAGTCCATCAATATCTTTTTTAGAATATTTATCGTCCACCTCCTTGAGGCCATATGTATGAATTCTATTTCTCATTTTTCTAATCTTTTCCGCCTGACCAAAAAGCTCATTAGTAAACAAACCACTTCTTTTAGCGGCTCGATTTAGATCATTCAAATTGGTATTATCGCTCAATCTTTTTGCTTTAAGAATTCTCTTCGCGCCACAAATTTTTTCTACATTCGAAATAACATAAATCTCTTTAGAATTAACATATTGAATTTCTTTCCCCATAATATTTTCCTCCTGAATTCTCCCTGATCTGATTAATTCATCTAATTTATAGTGAATCAGACACTCTAGAATCGAGGCTGTATACACAATGATAGTTTGAAAAACAGAATAGGTGATTGTACCAGGTAATTCGTATGATGATTCTAGGGATCTTAAAAACGAAATATGCTGCATTTTTATAGCAATATTCTCCGTTATAATTTCATTTTTAATAAATCCAAACCTCCTTTCTAATTGTTCAATGTCTATTAATCTTGTTGAATTATCTAATTTACTTTTTGTCATATCTGAGAAGCTCGCTTAAGGAATTTAACCCAATTTTGTTGAGATGATTCCAAAGCTTCTCGTCATTTTTAACGCCAAAGTTTCTACCATACATTTTTTCTATTTTTATCATTTGAGCACTGCGCTTTTCTGGTTTAGCCGCTGCTGTTTTAGCCTTCTTCATGATAGTAGAATTATTACTTGGAGCTTGATCATTATATCCCAGCATTTTAGAATTATCAAAAAATTGTTACCATCATTAATAACATACAGACATTAAATAATTGTTAAATTTTCTTAAAAAATTCTTAAAATCTTGATAACGCTCAAAAAATAGTATGCCTTCAGGCCTTCGCAAAATCCTCCTTACACTTTTTATATTTATCTTCATTAAAAGTATAAATCCCAATATTAATTATCTCCTTGCCAGTGTAGTGAGAAATTCTTCATATAGGGCTTTTCTTAAGTCTCTTTCTTCTTCTTCAAACGCTTTTGCTGCTTTTTTTGCCGCTGCTTTTAATTTCTTCATGTCGATTTTATGAAAAACTGGCTCATTTTCTAAAACGGGTATTTTTTTCTTCATATTAATGAAATTAGTATTCATAGGCATTATTCCAAACAATATAGCAAAAGTAAATTTGTAGAATTAATCATATAAAGTATTGCCAGTAATCCAAAACAGTATAATAATTCTTACGTCGATCTTAGTAAGTGTACAAGTACCAAAAAAGAAGTCCCCTTTGATTAGGAGACTTCTTTATACGTAGACAATCGACCTTTCCTAGTTATGGATTTGGAGAAAAAAGATTAAGAATAGGAGTTTTAAAATGTTTTACCCTCTTCTAAAGTAATCTCTAATTTTCTAGTACGCCAAGATCTACTTAATTTGAAGGCATAAACTCTTTTTATTTGTAAATCAGTATCACCAACTAAATCATATGCATTAATGTTTCCTGTCCTTTTACTCCAAATATGGCGTGACATCTTTGCAGATTCCAAGAAGGTGTCTATGACTAATAATTGGTTTAGTTTATCATAATTAAGCTTCTGTGCCTTAATCCATTTGAGAGTTTCGGGCACTTTCGCTACCAATTTCTCTAATTTTGGCAAAAACTCATTTGTTGCTACCTCGACTTTAGTAATCTTCGCCCTTGCCATTGAAACTAACAAACAATTACAGTAACCAGATTCTCCAATCCATTCTTTCTTATACATATCAGTAATTTATTAAACTCTATCTTAATGCAAACTCTAGAGTGGCTTCTGCATGTATATCAAGCGTATCCAGAAGCCGGACTTTCAGATCTTTTGCGGTCAGAATTAAAGGCAGCTCAGTACAGCCAAGAATCACTCCATCAACTTTATATCTTTTGATTATCTCAATCATTTTCTTTTTACTAGCAGATTTGAAGAGATTTTTATAAATAATGTCATTAATTATCTTTTGCTCTTTGAGATTTGGAACTACGATTTCAATGCCGCTTGGTTTAAAAGTTTCATGGTAGAAATTTGCCTGCATAGTGAACTTTGTACCTATCAGTAGCAACTTTCTGAACTTCATCTTTTTGGCTCTATCTAGGGTATTTTTAACTATACTAAGTAATGGAATTTTAGAAAGTTTACTAAGTTCCTCAAATACCATATGTGGCGTATTTGAAGCAATAACAGCAAAATCTGCCCCAGCTTTTTGAAGTGCATTTATCCCTTTCATTAGTTCTGCAATATATTTTTTCTTGTTACCTTCCTCCTGTAGTTTTATTATTTTAGCGAAATCTACACTAAAAACTACTATCTCTGGATATGCATAATCCTTCTTCTTCTTAAAATATTTCTCAATTAGCAGCTCGTAGAATTTTGTCGTCGATTCCGGTCCCATCCCACCTAAAACACCAATTGTTTTATTCATATTTTTTTATAAAATTTTTTGATCCATTATTTTAAATCTTTATATACTGAATCTCTAAAGGCCACGCTAATCGGAATATTGCGACTTTCATCTTTTCTAAAAACTATCCTAATCTTTCCAGATCTAACCCTAAACAAATCTTCAAATCCCTGTAGTTTTTTTACCTCTAGATCTGCAAGCTGATTTAAGAGAATTTGCTGCAACAGTAGCTTGATTTTCTCTCTGCGTGCATTATCCAATTTTTGCAAAAATTTTTCAATTTTATCCATTTAATTTATCTATAGTTTTAATGATTTTCTCTACATCAAGCCCAGTTTCACAATAAATCCCAAACCCTTTTTTATCCTCATAATAAACAGTCCCATCTTTTTCCAATGGTTTAATCAAAAGCCCCTCCTGCGTTTCCTCAGCAACAAACTTATTAGTTTTGAATTTTTTCCTCCAATTTCTCGGCAATGTAACCTGCCCAGTATTAAACATAGATAAAGTATATATCATAGTTAAATTAGTTAATTTAATGAATATAGCTAATCATACTATGAATTAATTGATATGACAAAACCAAAATAGCAGATCAACATTAAATAATTGTTAAATTTTCTTAAAATTTTTCTAAAGTCTCTTCTGCAAAAACTTCTCACTACTAGCCAATATTAAAAGTCCAATTAACAGCGGAATAATAAAAAGAGGGGACCAGTAATCTGGTATAGGATCCACCGCTAGCCCCGTAAAAAGGTATTTCAAAGCAGCCATATCGTCTATAAATAAGCCCGCACCAATCCCAAATATAATTTTTCGGTACTTTAAACTTTTGAATATTACCGCAAGAATTATCAAACCCAAGCCGTAATAAAGGTGATAAGATCTATCCTCAAATATAAACTGCAAAGCTGGAGTCATGGCAGCCAAGGCCACAAAAGCTCTTGTTAATATGATAGAAACCAAAGCTGATATTGTAACTTTCATATACACATTTATCTAGTAGGTGTAGGGGCAGTAATAACTAAATATGCACTCATCAAAAATCCTATTATTGCAACAGCGAATATAGCCCACAAAAAAGGATTGGATTTAATTAATTCCGGCGAAAATGAAGGGAGCTTTCCCCAATTCAACGTAAGAAAAATTGAAACAATACTAAAGCCAAATCCATAATTAACCATAAGCAAACCAATATCAACTTTCAAATTTATAGCTACAAATGCGGCTACTATTGAATAAAGAACAGAGAAAATAATAGTTCCAAAGACACTCCACAACCCTGCACCCCCCTGCAATAAACGTAATCCAAACCAATTTCCACCTAACTCTAAATATGCAAAAACAATTGGGATGAACGGTATCAGTAAAATTTTAAACCACATAATATAGTTGTTATTTTGAATTTATTTCATCTCCAATCTTTTTCAATCCATCGTCACTTTCTGCCTTGAACCCAAACACTGAAGCCTTTTCTTCTTTTTTGTAAATTTTACACTCCGCAATGCCAGTATCTTTATCCATCAAAAATTTTAGAATAATATTCTTCCTAAATACAATCCAATGTTTTTGCACATCGCAAACATATGGACTATAAAACCCATCATCCTTATTACACTCGACTGTAATCACAATCCCAGTCTTATCAAAATCCTCTGCCAGTGGGTAATCTAGATAATAAATAGGCTTACTTTTATGATCATGCTTCAAAAATTCATTTGAGTTAATCTGATAAAGAATATTTTCCGCATCTTTATACTCAAATACTCCGCCTAGCTTAAGGCTGAAAATCTTTAAGGGCTGCTTATTCTTAAAATTTAAATCCATACGCCCTAATCCTAACAGTCTAAGAAATAAAAATCCAACCACCAAACAACCACGCTTTCGCAAAAGCTTCCTTACATTTTTTATACTTATCTTCATTAAAAGTATAAATCCCAATATTAATTATCTCCTTGCCAGTGTAGTGAGAAATTCTTCATATAGGGCTTTTCTTAAGTCTCTTTCTTCTTCTTCAAACGCTTTTGCTGCTTTTTTTGCCGCTGCTTTTAATTTCTTCATGTCGATTTTATGAAAAACTGGCTCATTTTCTAAAACGGGTATTTTTTTCTTCATATTAATGAAATTAGTATTCATAGGCATTATTCCAAACAATATAGCAAAAGTAAATTTGTAGAATTAATCATATAAAGTATTGCCAGTAATCCAAAACAGTATAATAATTCTTACGTCGATCTTAGTAAGTGTACAAGTACCAAAAAGAAGTCCCCTTTGATTAGGAGACTTCTTTTGCTAATAGTGGTGGAGCCCCGTGTTGAACCTCGCTTACTTAGAGGATGTACTATTAAATAATGAATCTAAAAAAAGTTTAAAATCTTTAATCACTTCATGGCAAAAAGTTTCTGATATCTGTATTTCTGAACTAGAATCTACTTTTATTGTTTCATATCTTTTTAATAACGGTGAGACATTCTCGATTTCCTCGCTTTTACCTATGCCATAGTAGTTATGAACAATGAAGTTTCTGATTTTATTATAATCTTTAATCTTTTCCCATAATGCTTTGTGTTTAGAGAAATCAAAATCAGCAACTTTTTCTAGATAGTTTTTTGCCCTGATAACACCTCTTCCATGTAGATCACTGACTTTGATTTTGTGTGATTTTTCGATATTTTTACTAATCGCATTAATACTTTGTTCAAACGTAGAATAACAAATGATAAAAAAAGATAACCTTAATTGATTAGGGAATAACTCTGATAATTCCTGGTGCTGTTCACTGTAGAAATCAAAAAATTCTTCTTTTTGGAATTCAGAGAGTTGTTTTTCTTCCCCTAATATCCATTCCTCAAAATTTTTTGATTCATTTTTTAAACTTTTTTCAAGTGTTTTTATATAGTTTTCAAGCTGGTTAAATTGTATTTCAGTATATGTTTTTAACCATTTCATATTCATATTTATAAAATTTAAAAAATTACAAGCGTTACATCTGCCTGCAGTTTCATACTTCTCCCTACCAATTCCTCCTCACCCTCTCAAAAACGCTCTTCTCATACGCGTCTAAATCTTCAATCTTAAACCGTGCTACGCCACTTTCCATAGCGGATTTTGCTACCATTCTTGCAACTCTTGGTACTACACGTAAGTCGAATTGTTTTGGGATGATGTATTTTTCACTTAATGGCACTTGAGCGTCAAAAATGGCTGCTTCTTTTGGGTAGGCTTTTACCAATAATTCTTTAACCAAACCTTCAACTGGCTCGTCGATCAAAGAAGCAATGGCTTCAGAAGCCGCAACTTTCATCGCTTCATTCACACTAACTGCACGTGTATCCAAAGCACCTCTAAAGATTCCAGGATAACCAAGCGCATTATTCACCTGATTAGGAAAATCACTTCTACCAGTCGCAACCAATCTCGCACCAGCCGCATAGGCTTCATCCGGCATAATTTCTGGCACAGGATTCGCTACCGCAAAAATTATAGAATCTTTGTTCATCTTGCTAACCATTTCCGGCTTCAAAGCCCCAGCCACAGACACACCAATAAACACATCCATTCCTTCAATCGCATCGCCAAGACCCGGCATTTCAACTTTGTAGTTAGCAGCGGGCTGTGCGAATTCTTTTTTATGTTCGTTAATGTCAGCGCGCTTATCAGTAATCAAACCCTTACTGTCACACATTGAAATATTTTCTTTGCGCGCGCCCATTCTCATAATTTGCCTAGCACAAGCGATTCCTGCCGCGCCAGCTCCATTAAAAATAATTTTAACTTCAGACAATTTTTTACCAATAACTTTAAGCGCATTCATTAAACCTCCACTGATAATAATTGCCGTACCATCCTGATCATCATGAAATGCCGGAATTCCCATTAACCCATCCAATTTCACCTGTAAATCAAAACACAAAGGCGCCGCAATATCTTCCAAATTAATACCTGCAAAACTTGGCTCCAAAACTCTCACCGCATCCACGAACACATCAAACTTTTTTTCAGGAGTTTCGCAGTGACTAAAATCCATACAAAGTGGGTAGGCATCAATATCCGCAAACTTCTTGAAAATCACGGCCTTGCCTTCCATAACCGGCAAACCAGCCATCGGACCAATCGCGCCAAGCCCCAAAATCGCCGTTCCATCAGACACAATTGCGACAGAGTTTCCACGATTAGTATATTTATAAACGTCATCCGGATTTTTTGCTATTTCCAAACATGGCACAGCTACACCTGGAGTATAAGCCAAAGATAGGTCCTGTTGAGTTGCGCAGGCTTTGGTCGGAGCAATTCCTAACTTACCTGGAATTGGTTGGGCATGATAATTTAAAGCGTCATCTTGTAGAGTCATATTGAGAATTTAGAATTATTTTATTGAAACATATTGAGTTCTTTCCGCACCCACACCCATTCCCACAATTTTGCAGTTTGCAGATTTCTCGATTAGTTTTGCAACTTCACGTAAAGCTGCTGGTAGTTTTGAGAATTGACGAACTTTTGAAACATCTTCTTTAAACGCAGTTTTTTTAACGATCACTGGTTTTACTCTTTCGTAAGCATCCACGGCGCCAGGCACATAATCGATTTTTTTGCCATCTAGTTTATATCCCACAACTAAAGGAATTTTTCCCTCAGCCGTTCCAGCATATACATTTAATAAATCACATTTATTGATAATTAATTCACTCACGCCATTCATTCTGATTGCATAATTTAACTGCACCAAATCAAACATTCCCACACGACGAGGTCGGGTAGTCACCGTGCCATATTCCGCAGACATTACACGAATTGCTTTGCCTACATCAAACCCATCTTTAGATTTTAGAAGTTTTTTTATGTCATATTTTAATTCCACTGCTTTAGCATATTTTGGCGCACCACCATCAAGAGTAGCCGCACAATATTCTTCAGATTTTTTACCTCCAAATTCAGATGTGAAAGGTCCATTTCCAACACGTGACATAATTGCTTTTGCGATACCAATAGTTTTGCGATGATAATTGGCGGATAAATCTCCACCCACAAACGCCGCTCCCGCAACTGTATTTGAAGAAGTCACATAAGGCACTGAACCTTTATTAATATCCAGCATCACGGACTGAGCTCCTTCAAAAAGAATTCTCGCGCCTTTTGCCGCTTGCTTCTCCATAAATAAAGTATCTAATTGAATGTAATCTTTGATTTTTGCGAATGCTTTTTCGATATTTTTCACATAATTATCAGGATTTTCTACACGCACTTTTTGAAATTCTTCATAAGCTTTTAAATTTTCAAGAATGTTTGCGAAATATTTTTTTGGATTTTCCAACAGGTCACCGAGACGAATATTAACAAGTGATTTTCCATTCATTCTAATCGCTTTGTCCGCATAACAAGGGCCGATTCCATTTTTAGTCGTACCAATCACTTTACCGATTTGCGCATCTAGTAGAATTTGGTGCGGCTGAACTACACTACACAAACATGAAACATGTAAACGGCCTTTTAATTTAATTTTAATTGCTTCGAGTTTTTGAATTTCCGCAGCCAATTTTTCGATATTAACCACGCAACCTGAACCAATATACAAAGTTTTTTTAGGATAAAAAATTGCAGAAGGAACCTGATTTAGCGCCACCTTACCGCCATCTTTTGTCTCGATAGTATGACCGGCATTTGCGCCACCATTAAAACGCGCCACGATATCGTAATCGTTAGCCATTACATCCACGACTCGGGCTTTGCCCTCGTCGCCATATTGAAGCCCAATAACTACATCAGCATAGCCTTGTTTAGACTTTTGTTTTGTTGCCATAATTTGAAATGTTGAGAATAATTTATCAAGAAGCTTTTAAAAAAAGCCTCCCTTTGCCCACACAAAAATTATCTCATTTAGAGGTGGATGTCTAGTTGGAAATTTTTTACGGAAAATGCTCCGCCATTTAGAAAGAAACCCCCTGCTGATCCAGCAGGGGGTTTCGGGCAACTTCACAATCGATCTGTTTTTGTTTTGATTTTATCCAATTCGCGCTCACAGCTTAGCCAGGCCTCGCAGTCTTCGACTGCTCGGCCTTACATTGCCGGTACACGAACCAGGATGTTGGAGTAGGAAGGAATGGGTGAGATGTAGTTCACCCCCTTGTGGGTGGGAGTGGACGTCGGGTTGATGCTGATCCAGGAACTGTATTGGGACCAGGCATCGAACTTGTCCAGCAGGGGATATTCGCTCCAGACTGCCAGATCGCTGATCTTGCTAGGAGCATTGGTCTTGATCAGCAGCACAGCCGGCAGTTCTGAGCACTCGAATTTGATCTTATCCATCTTGCTGGTGTCAGTAGAGAACGAGCCCCAGAGACTCCCCACAGCCCCCTTGGTCAGAGCCTGCCAGTTTCCCTTCGGCGCGTAGACGTAGAGTGAGTACCCCTTTGCGGGATCACACACCCATCCATTGCTTGGCGGTTTTGCCTGGCACTTTCCGACGCTGTCACAGACTTGATCAGCCGCGCATGAGCCACAGCTGAGAGTACCTGCACAGCCTTCCCCATAGTCATAGATCTTGGAACCGCAGACCACACCGAGTCCGGTGCAGGTAGGCGGAACGCAGATCTTTTTGCAGATATCACTCACGCAGTTGTAGCCGCTTGCACATGTCCCGCAGCTTCCACCACAGCCATCCAAACCACAGGTTTTACCAGAACAGTTTGGCACACATGGTGGCGGAGGCGGCGGCGGTGGAGGCGGCTTCACGGGAACAGGAACAGATGGAGACACGGGTCCAGGAGCCGGCGTATTTTTCCCAGCTTGAACCTTTACGAGAACCTGAACTCCAGCTGTAGCTCCGCTGTGCGTCAGATTAGGAGTCACGGTAGTTGCGGGGATGCTAGGATCCATCACTAGCGGACTGTAGTATTCTACCCATGCACTGAAGGGTGGAAGACTTGCATCCTCCAACCACGCACTGATAGAAGTATTTGCTCCGCTATTCACCAGAACAATCACGGGAAGCTCGTTGCATTCCACATGAAGATTGAGCTTGTTCCCTGCAGCCGGCAGCTTCCCCGAATAGGTCCCCGCCGTCGGACCAGAGGTCATTGCCTTCCAGGTTCCATTTGGGGACGAGATCTTGAGAGTGTAGCCCTTTGCTGGATCACAGGTCCAATTGCTATTACTACTGTTGCTGTCGATGCACTTACCATCGGTGCAGCTTTGACCCGTTGGACAGGTGCCGCACTCAACGTCACCCCAGCAAGAATCATCGATGTAGTAGCTGATGCCACCACAAGACAGACCCTTGCTTGCACAGGTCGGCGGATTGCACGGTTTCTTGCAAACGTTATTCACACACGAGTAGCCAGTTTGCGTACAGGTCCCACAGCTTCCGCCGCAGCCATCCGAACCACAGGTTTTCCCGTTACAGTTCGGCGTACACCCAGTCACATCATTCGATTTCACATCACTGTAGGACACCGCCCCGAACGACCATACATCCGCACCCGACGCCCCACCAGCTGGAGGCGGCACCACAGGAGGATCCTGTGTAACCACCATCTCACAGGTATAGTTGTCAGGGTTGAACTTGCAGTTATCCGAACATTTCACACTATGCTCGAAGCACGGCGATAGGGCCGCCGCCATCACAGCATATTCCCCGCGAGTCACATACTTAGCCATGTCTTGGGTCATGGAGAAGCCGATTCCACCCTTCACGAAGATAGTGCTCATGTACGGGTATGCCCAGTGATCTTTGGCAAGGAATTTGAACGGCGTCTCTGGAACATTCTCCATCGTCGGGAGAAGATTGCCCTTCACTGCCGCTTCGACCAGGAATTTAGCCGCTTCGGCGTAGGTCACATACTGGTTAGGAAAGAACTGAATCTTGCCCGTAGTAGTAATTAGATTCTTGCTGATACCGCATGTGACATAGGGATAGAACCAGTCCGAGGATTTAACGTCGCTGAAAGGTTCCGTAAGATTTCCCGTACACTTCAGACCAGCAAGCTCCATCGCGATCTTTAGCGCTTCAGCTCGGCTGAGACTATCGTTCGGGTAGAACTTTCCATCGCTCTTGCCAGAGGCGACACATTCCCGCCAGAGGTACTTGATTGCCACCGCCTGACGCTCCGGAATTTTAGCTTGATCTCCGAAGTTCGGCTGCTTCCCAGCATTCCCACAGCTGCTGTTCAACGGACATCCGGAGACCTTCTTACAGGCACCTTCCTTCCATCCGCAGGTCCCTCGCTCGAGATTATCGAGCTTGAGTGGATTTGCAGCGATTTGCGTATCGCCTTTAAGGCACTTGGGAATGTAGCTTGCATCAGCACCGAAGCCACGCTCAATGGGGGCCTCATTATTACAGTCTTGGAACTGGAAATGGAGATGTGGACCACCAGCATTTCCACTTTTACCGATCTCCCCGACTTTGAATCCCTGACATAGAATCTGCCCTTCGTGTACGGCTACAGATCCTTCGGTGAGGTGCGCATATCGGGTACAGACATTGTTACCGTGATCAATGATCACGTAACACCCCCAGCCTTTCTTCTCAGGGCAGACGTTGTCGATGATCTTCACCGTTCCGTCAGACGACGCGAGTGCAGGCTTGCCAGAAGCATTTTCCTGTTTTCCGTTAACATACTTCGAGTAGTAGAAATCCCAGCCATAGTAGGTGTCCTCCCACGTGTGAGAGCTTTTGTCATCACAGTATGGCATGTCGTTGGGATCGGCCTGATTGTAGGGGTATGCCTGGTCGCAGTCCTTGCAGTGACTGCCCCAGGATTGAGAGATCCCCCAGGCGTAGTCCTTAGAGAGCGGGAGCTTGTGATCGGTCGCAGTGAGCGCCGCCTGCTTGGTGTTGTAGTGAGACTCCGTCACGTTGCTTTCGGCATCATGATTGAAGTCGTTGAAGTCGCCACAGCTGAGTCCGGCGAATGCCAGCATCAGCCACATCATCCAGAACTTGAACATTTCTTGTTTCCTTCTTTCGTTGTTTGAACAGATCGAGTTGTTAAGGAACACCCCGCAAACCATTTGGTAATGTTTGCGAGAATCGAGGTTATTCTTGGAATTAAGGTATCGTTGTTTCCTTTCTCTTATTTAGCGTTGATCCCGTCATTCACTGAGAACTTCTCAGTTGCGAGTAAATGATATTTCAAAAATAAAAATTTCAAATTTTTGAGAATTTATAAAAATAAAAATCGCAGACACATAACAAAAAAACGAGCTAAATTGTGTTGTCCTATTCTGTTCAACAGTAAATGATTGCTATTTAATTTACAAAAAGTTATAAAATTAAAAATTAACAAAAAAATTATGTATCACAGTTTTCTAACAACTATAGCAATATTGTTTACAGCTTTTGGTGGACAAGTTGCTGGTGGAAAAGAATTAAAAAATAATTTTGGATTATATGTGGGAAGCTATTTTAGTAATATAACGTATCTGACAAAAATGCAGTCTGCCTTTGAATTAGCTCCAACTAGCTGTGGAAGTATCGCTAATTTAGTCAACGCAGTTGAAGCACCAAAAAGTTATTACAATGGTGTATATATTAATTCCAGAACATTTAAAAGAAGAGTTAACAAACTTCTACACGACGATCAAAAAACTGAACGATTTCTGATTAAGATTAAAGAAGTGATGAATACAAAAAAAATAGAAGTCGATCAATTATGTATTAAAAATAATATAATATACTTAACTTTTTTAGATTTAAATTCTGATTCTGTAGTAATCGCAACCTGGGATCAAGCAAAAGAAAAATTTATTTTATCAGAACCATTAAGTACCCCAAAGATGAACCCGCTAAATTACTTTTTTGAACCGGCAGCAATAAACGGTAAGCATCTTTACTACACAGTGGCGGGGGAGATGTCTGTTAAATATTGGACATTTGAACTCTTAAAGTCTGCAACCAATGAATCAGAATATGTTGAAATATGTACTGGCCATGCAAAAGAGCCATATAATCCTAGTGATGATATCTATGGTGGGATGAGATACCTTTGCGATCCTGAATATAACCCTTAAAAATAATTACTATGAACTCACTGCTGCCATATATGATTTTTGTACTCATTACACTAGGTAATGAGGGCTTAGCAAATGCATCACTTCCTGCCAGTGCTGTTCTCTATGAGAGCGTGGATTATACTGACCACATAAATTACTTACAGCAAGAAATTGCCTCATATAAAAGCAATCCCACTAATTGCGGAAAAATATATAAACTCACAGGTTTAGAATTCAACTATCCATCCACGGCATTTCTAAGATCTAAACTATTGAAAAATAAGCTCACTTCAATTTTAGGCAACCACGAAAATACTGATATTTTTATTGAAAGACTCTATGAGTACTTAACTAATAAAAATATCGTACTTATAGATGAAATTTGTACTAAAAATAATATTGTTTATGTAACGTTTACAAAACGAATTGGACAATATGGTCATGGTTTATTGTCAGTTGCGATTTGGGATCTTTCATTTCAAAAATTCACCACATCACAGCCATTGCCAGTATTTGGGAATTTTACTTATTTTTTTGAGCCAGAGGCGATAGGTAATAAACATCTATTCCAGATTTATTATAAAAAACCCGGTAAATATAATTGGCAATCCTTTTTACTAGATGAACTATCGAATAGATATGTGATGATAGAAAAATGCGATGGGTCCGCCAATTATTTTGATAATGAAATAAAAGAATTTAGTCGTTATTTTATATTTGTCTGCAATCCGGAATACAAACCAGTTTCTCCCAAAATATAATTAATATAGCTTTTATAAAATCCTCCCACGCCCACCAAAAAATCCCCACCTCTCGCGAGAGGTGAGGATTTTAGGTTCAGTCCGTTATTTTGTTTTTATGACGATAGAATTACGGTTTTCTTACACTCAATACTATTTCTTACACTCCACCCTCTCCTCTGGTAGATACTCATGCGCTAGGCTCATCTACCGGCTTTAACTCTATAGGCTGAAGTTCGGTCAAATCTATAACTGGTGGTTCTTTTGACGGTACTACATTGAATGCTTTGATTTCTATCATGGCGCTTTCAGAAATATTTGCTTTGACCTGATCGTAGTAAGATTCGATCTTTGCAGGGTCAGCGTAATATTTACCGGGAGAGACAACACGAGCATAGTAAGCAATTCCATCCGGATACTTTCTGTAAACACTACTTTTCATCCAATAATCCCAATAGAAACTAATCTCCTGACCACTTACAGAATATGGGTAGTCTGAGTTAGTATCATAATTTCCATAGCCTGTAACCGGTTTTAACCCACTCGGTACAATATCCGTCACTCTATAAAATCCACTTCTATTCATTAACACGCCATACAAATCCCAACTCTTGATTGGTTCTGGAGTCTTAAGTTCAAGTCTAACTTCTACCAACTGACCTTCCGTAAACTGTGTAGTCTCGACTCCATTCACAAAGTATTTTCTAGTAATACCAAGCGAGTCATCTCTCACGAAATTTTCTGGTTCAATTGTCTCAAAAGTTTTCTTAACGGCAGACAATTGACCTTGTTTAATAGTAGTTTCAACCTTATCGCCAGCAAAAGCCATCACGCTATAAGTCTGCCAAGGTTCCAAAGTAACCTCATGATCATCATCATTAAATTTAATATTGAAACTAACAGCCTTAGTATCCAAGTGTTTCAAGCTTGCTTTCAAATATCCTAATTTGTACAAATTTAAAACTTCATCTTCCAATCCACCATTCTCAACAAATTCCCAGAATTTAGCCGCCTGATCCAAATCACCAAAATCGGAAGCAAGAATCGCAGCAAATGCGGTAGCCTTTACCTCTTTAGGTTTTAAAAATCTATCCAAATTTTTCTCGTAAATTTCTTTTGCAGAATCTTTTTCACCAATTGCGTTATATGCCATCGCGATCAACATTTCATGTTCCAAACTCAAGGTCTTTTCTGTCTTAATTTGATCCAGGCTCAACAAAACCGGTTCATGTAAGGCAGCCAAACCACTAATCGCATAGATGATTTGATCCAGATTTTCATCTTTATTCTGATAGAAACCGTTCAAATAATTCGCAAGGACAGTTTCTTCAAAATATTCTCCACCACCCATCAAAACTACCAAACTTGTTAATTTCAAATCAGGGTCAGCATAAGGTAGAATGGACAAACCGCTCTTTTGGTAGTTTGCAGCCAAATATTCATTATTATATTTTGCGCCTTCTTTAAAGTATTTATTAATTAAATCATTGGCCATAACCTGTGCAACTTTTTGATCAAGTCTGTCTCCACAATCACAAGCCAACATCCATAAATCTCCATAAAATTTAGCCGCACCCGCATCCATAAATTCTATTTGTGTAGGTCCATTTTTGGCTAGGCTGAATGAAGTTTTATCACTCACTTTATCAATAACTTCAACTTTTTCCTGTCTCAATCTTGACCCAACTACGGTGATTTCCTTTTCTACAGCATCTTCAAATTCTCCAGATTTTCCACTCAATATTATAGAATGTGTACCCTCAACAAGTTTCGGTAATTTATAAGGAATGCTCTCAAAAGCCTTTTCCATCATTTCTGGACTCTTAACTCCAGACCAATCTTCAATGGCATAATGAATCACACTCTTATCGGTTAATTCATCACCATAAGCACGTACTTTAATATAAGGCTCATCTTTCACGGAGAATTCATCGTTACCAACAACATCCACAAAGAATGGTAATCCAACAGCAATATTTGCAGTATTCTGACCAGCCTGTAAATTTTCAAGATCCAAAGCTTGGGCCATCACTCTCCAAGATGTCACATTATCCGGAAGTTTGAATTTAACTTCTGCATAACCACTATTATTCGTTTCGATCACCTCAAACAAAGCAGTGTCCTCGAAATCATCTCTAATCATATCGCCATCTTTACTGTTGTGAACATAGTAATCGTTGGCAAAATAAGTATGTAATTCATCAACCTCAAAGTTGTATACCCAAACCGGTGCATTAACTTTTCTAATATTATTTATAGTAATTAATTCACCATCTTTTCCAAGCATCTTGTCTCCAATTTTTGCATCTCCAATTGGCATCCATTTACCATTCACAAACACTATGTGCTCTTTTGTTACTTCCAAATTTTCATTAACAACCAGGTACTCAGAAACAAAATGTGAAACCGTTCCATTAACTCTTGCTGGAACCATTTGACCAGATTTTGCATCTCTTTTTGTTAGAATTTCATCGCCTTCACGAATATCTTTTATTACCTTATAGCTACCGTCAGCCATCAAAATTCTAGTTTCTCCAGTGAAACATCCTCCCTTACCACCCTCCTGAGCATTCGCGGCGGGATCTTGATGAGTATCGTAAGTAATTAATACACCTGATGAAACTGGCATATAAAGATCACCTAGAATATCAGTGAAGTTTTCATAAGTAGCTACGTAATAAGCCTCATCAACCAGGTTTAAATTTACTTTAGCTTGTAAGGGATCGCCATCCTTGTCAGTTACTTTTACTGAAAGTTTGACTTCATCACCGGGTTCATACTTTTTTTCATCAGCTTCGATTTCTACATTCAATTCTTTTAGATCTTTTTTATAATAAGCAATATCTTCCCAGAAATTTTTATAGCCATTGCCGGTAAACATCACCCCATCCACGATCACATTTGGCACATAGCTTTTGCCGAACTCAAAACTATATTCCGGTTTATCTGTTAAAGTGAAGTCTTGGATACCGCTAGATTCTTCAAGAAATAAAAATTTAGCACCCTTCTCTACTGGAATTTTTATATTGTTATTAGTGAATTCGGCTTTAACTTCCTCACCAATATCAAATTCATTTCTTGCATCTCCCCACATACCACCATCTTGAGTTTTACCAGTAGTAATCTGAATCTGATTATAATCATAGTCGTACATACGGCCGCTATCTCCAAATACATAAACACTTGTCATAGCAGGACTTCCGGCATCATCCGCCGCAGAAACAAAAAGTGTATAATATGATTCTTTATTCATATTAACTTCATAAGTAGCTTCGCCATTGTCATTGGTTTGAATAACGGGATTTTTTAAGGCAATATCTCTGTTTTGCAAATAATAACCATACTTTTTAACTATTTTTTTCTGAATAAAATCGTAATATTCTCCATTATCAATTTTAGTCCAATACGACTCTCTTAATTGAAGATTAACCTTTCTGTTTGGAGCGATTTTGCCAAGGTAAGATTCTTCAAGGTACATTTCATCATCGTCAACTTTATTTAATTTTTCCAAATCAACCCAATTAGTCTGAATTTTTACCGTTCCAACATTTTTACCTTCTTGATTTTTCTCTGTGATATTTTCAGCTTTCACATGCAATTTAGAATCAAAAACCATAACATTGGCATAACCGCTTATAGCGCTTGATTCAGACATTGTTGGATGAATCTCGTAGTATTCTGAATGTGAATCAGAACAGTATACTTTATCCATATCGTTACAAGCTCCTTTTGGTGCTTTTAGAGAAGCAGTCGCTTTACCATTTTGATCTGTTCTTAAAGATGCAGCACCTGGAATGCTTGAGCTAAGCTCCATATTAGCCACTGGTGTCCCATCAAAGAACGCAGCTTCAATATCAAAGTTTACTGGTTCATTTGCGAATACAGCCTTTTTATTAGGCTCAATAGTCAAGTTGTAAGCTGGTTTTGTATAATCCTTCACTTCAAAATAGAAAGCTGAAAAATATTCTTCCCCCTTCATTACATTTGCATAATAGTAACCAGGAAGGTAATTTTTTACAGTAATTTTACCTTTAAATACCCCATCACCATCAACTTCTAGTGGTATAGTTTGCAATAATGCATCTCCACTATATTTAATTTCCAATCTCAAATCATCCAAGTCATCTTTAGCAGTTTTATCCTTGATGAAACCCCAAAACTCCACAGTATCATTTGGTTGATAAACAGGTCTGTCTGTATATAACCCATACCAATATTTATCTCTAGAACCAGAATCAAAATAATACGATCCCAATTCCATAATTAATTTTTTATCTCCCGCAGTAACTTCTGCAAATTCTAAATTTCCTTCATAACCTTTGATTTCTTTCCATTCTTCCGGAGTATCAAAAGTAGCGATACCACGGGAATCTGTCTGTGTATTCACATCTGACTTTGAGAAATTAATTTTTGCATCCTTAACTGCCTCGCCTGTCTTTAAATCATTCACCCAAACTAACGACTCAGTCTGAGAAATCGTAACGAAAGCTGATAAATCTGTTACCTGTAAGAAAGCTTGTTTTGTATTTCTACCATCTTGAACCTGTAGTAAATAATTACCTTCCCCCAATTGAGCCTCTGGCAAATACGCATACGTGATCCAATTTACCTCCGTAAATGGCGCTTCAAACGTTCCAACTTTCTGCAATTTTGAAGTGTCAAACTGATAATTCTGCCTGCTCAAAGTCGCCCAATAAGGTGCTTTATGAGAATCATTTAAGGCAGCCATAAAATTCTCATATGAAGGATATTTATAAACATCAACACTAATACTATTCACACCTTCCTGTGTTAACTGCCATGCATCTACCATCATTGATATAGTTGCATCCGTTTTTGCTTCGTAGTAAGTACGTCCAAAATTGAACTTACTAGCCTTTTCTCCATCAAGGTAACTTGTTTCAAAACTAAAAATCAAGTCTTCAGTCAGAGTTTGATCAGAACCTCCAAGAGCCAAACCTTTTTTAACTTTTACTGTATATAAGGTAGAAGGTTGCAATCCTTTATCGGCTATAAAAACCAAGGTTTTTTGATGTTTTTCGAATCTACCAGGAGTTGCCGGTGTAATTTCAAAACTATTTTTTGCTGCTTCCAAATCAAAATTCCCATGACTAAAATTAACTTCTACACCAGAGTTTAAAGGTATATAGGTTGTTTTATCTCCTGGTAAAGTATTGATTATTTTAAATGTATCTTTTACCTGATAACTCCAGCTGTATTCCACTTTTTTAATATCTCCCTTTGCATCTTTCTGTTCACTTAAAATTGAGAAGTTATAAACTTTATTGGCTTCTAAGTCATCAATTGGAGTAACCTGATATTCTCCTTCTCCAACTCTTTCTACCTTTACTTCTGCTTGAGGAGTTACTAATAGATGATCCTTAATTACATCCTCATCATAATCTATTGAAGATGTTAGACTAAAGCCACTTTCCTGATCTACACCACTGGTATCTTGATCAGCAGCAACCATTGCAAAACTAGCTTCTACAACGTCAGCGTTAATTCCTCTACCTAAAAATAAATTCCCAAAGTTTGTCGTGAATACTAGAGCTACTATAAGTACGGCAGCAACAACACCTACCGGGATAAATCTTTTTGGACTTTTAAATAATGATTTAAAGAAATCCAGAACTCCAAATGGATTGTCCTCAGGTTCTGGGTCAGTTTGAGAGCCTTTTTTTGCTCTGGTTTCAATCTGTTTCCAGAGATAATTCTTGCTTTTTTGCATTTTTAATTTGTCCACAGACCTATTTGTAAATTTTTTATCTTCCATATATTTAAATAAAGTTAGGGGATAGTAGTTGTCTTAAATTTGTCATTGCTCTATGAATTGAAGCCTTTACCGCACCTTCAGATGTATTGATTGTCTCTGCAATTTCTTTTTGGGATAAACCAGTAAAATAGTAAAGACTGATTACATTCTGATGTTCGGGTTTTAGCGTAGCCATTGCATCACTAAGTTTTGAAAGTTCTTCATCGCCAAAAAGTGTTTTATCTATTTCTGCTAATTCTTCTTTAACATCTGCCACCAAACTTTCCTGACCTTCCATCTCTGTTGTGAGAATAGTAGTTGTAGGTTTTCTGCGTTGATTCTTTAATCCATTAATTGTAATTCTGTATAACCAAACTTTTATCGATATTCCCACCCACTTGAATTTGTGGAAATTTTCAAAAGCCTTAATAAAGGTGTCAGCAGTGAGATCGTAAGCCACCTCACTATTGATAGTTCGTTTCAGCAAATATCGGAAAATCATTTCATAGTAGAATTCATAAACTGTTTTGAATGATTCTCTGTCAGTCTTGAAATCCACTATTAATTGCTGTTGAACCTGTAAGTCCAGGTCTTCAGTTTGCATAAGTTAAAGATTAAAAATTTTAATTACAGTACCAATAACAAAGAAACTTTAAAAGGTTACGATAAATCCTCTTGAAGTTTTTTTTGTAAGAAAATCAACAGCGCTGCGTCTTCATTAGTGCTAGCAATTAAATATACATAATTTTATTGTCTAACCCACACGTATCATGAAAACATCAATGAACTCTACCTTTAATACACAAACACAAGGAAATAACGATTCAATTGATCTTGCGTTTACAATATTAATTATGACAGGAGTTGGTATTTTTTTACTCTCCTATATCGCTCTATAAAAGCTACTGAAGTCTAGATATTAAATATTTATAACCTAACCAAAACCACCATGTTAGAAACAATCGCTGTCATTCTCTTAGTTCTATGGGCAATCGGGCTGGTAACATCCACCACGTTAGGCGGCTTCATCCATGTTTTGTTGGTAGTGGCCATTATAGTAATCCTAATGCGTGTAATCCAGGGTAAAAAAATAATCGCTTAAACTATTTCACAACAAATCCGATAATTTTTCCTGGCACGTAGATTTCTTTGACAACCTGACCCTGAGCTAGATATTTCAAAACATTCTCTTGGGATTTAGCTGATTTAAATGCCTCTTCCTTGTTAGCATCTTTTGAAATTTCTATCTCACCACGAACTTTGCCATTTACCTGAACTCCTATTCTAACTGTACTATCAACGGCTAATTTTGGATCATATGTTGGCCACTTACTATCAAAAACACTAGTTTTATTACCTAATAGCTCCCAGCATTCTTCAGCTAAATGAGGTGCAAGCGGAGCGATCAATTGGGCAATAATTTTTTTGCCAGCCTTATCTACGCCATTTTTATTCGCAAAATTTACAAACTCCATCAAAGCTGCAACGGCTGTATTAAATTGCATTTTTTCTATGTCTTCTTTAATTCTCTTAATTAATTTATGAAGAGTTCTTTTTAAAGCTACTGCGTCCTCAACCTTAACATTTTCATCAGAAATCAATCTCCAAAATCTATCCGTGAAACGTGCAATACCTGTAATACCTTTATCACTCCAGTCGCCACCTTCTGTAAAAGGACCCATAAACATCAAATACATTCTAAAAACATCACTACCGTATTTAGCCACGAATTCATCGGGACTAACCACATTACCTTTTGATTTACTCATTTTAGCGCCATCCTTTGTAATAAGACCCTGGTGCACTAAACGTTTAAATGGTTCTGCTTTTTTATCATCCATCAAAACTTTGTGAATGAAGCGCGCATATAAGAGGTGCATGCAGGCGTGTTCTGGACCACCGATATAAGTATCTACCGGAAGCCATTTTTTAACTGCCGCCATATCAAAAGCCTTAACCTTATCTTTGGCGCTCAAGTATCTCAAATAATACCAGCTTGAACACATAAAAGTATCTAGTGTGTCTACTTCGCGTTCAGCCTTGCCTCCACATTTTGGACATTTTGTATTTACGAATTTAGGTACAGAAGCCAAAGGTGCTTTACCCTTTGGTTTGTAATCCACACCTTTAATTGGCAATATTACCGGTAAATCTTTTTTTGGAACTGGCTGCATTCCACATTTCTTGCAATTAATCATTGGAATTGGAGCTCCCCAATAACGCTGGCGAGAAATTAACCAATCTTTTAATTTATAATTTACCGCTGCCTTACCAATACCTTTTTCTTCTACATATTTAATAATATCTTTTCTAGCTTCACCCCATTTTCTACCTTTAAATTTTTCTGGTAACTGCATGATCGCTTCTGGATCATGATGATAGCAATATTCTAAATTCATTACTTTTTTGGCTTCAACTGGATCGGCAGGAGCCATAACTGGCTTCAACGGAATATTATATTTTTTGGCAAAAGCAAAATCTCTTTCGTCATGCGCACTACAGTTCACAATTCCACTGCCATAACCCATAACCACAAAAGAAGCTATCCATAAAGGTAAATCCCCGGTGCCAAATGGATTGTCTATATATCTGCCTGTAAAAATTCCTTCACTATCTGCCTCTACATCAAACTTATTGGCCATTTTTTTCTTTTTAACCTTCTCCACAAAGGCCATGACTGCTTTTTCTTGTTTTGTACCTTTAACTAGTTTTGCAACCAACGGATGTTCTGGTGCAATTACCGCAAATGTCTGAGCCATATAAGTCTGTGGCACAGAGTCAAAAGCCTCGATTTTTATATCGAAATCCTTAATTTTTTGCTGCCAAAAAACACCCTCACTGCGACCAATCCAGTTAGTCTGCATTACTTTGGTTTTTTCAGGCCAATCTAATTTAGAATGGTCCAATAAATTTTCTGCATAGTTACTTATCTTAAAAAACCACTGATTTAAATTTTTTGGAGTAACCAAACTTCCACATCTTTCACATTTTCCTTCCTGTACCTGCTCATTTGCCAAAACCGTCATACAACCTGGACACCAGTTTACAGGGGCTTCTTTTTTGTAAGCCAAGCCTTTTTTGTATAATTCTAAAAATACCCATTGAGTCCATTTATAATATTCCGGCTCAGATGTATTAACCATTTTTTCCCAGTCATACATTGTACCAATCGCAGAAAGCTGCTTGATCATATATTTCACATTTCTTGCAGTGCTTTCTTGAGGTGGTACACCAGTTTTTATCGCATAATTTTCTGCAGGCAAACCAAAACTATCAAAACCCATCGGTTCCAAAACATTAAAACCATTCATTCTCTTATATCTGCCCCAACTATCAGCCGGTCCATAATTATACCAGTGACCCACGTGAAGTTTGTCTCCAGATGGATATGGAAACATCACCAAATTATAATATTTAGGTTTTTTGCTCTTGAGATCCACTTTATAAAGTTTGCTTTTATCCCATTTTTTTTGCCACTTTTGCTCAACACCAATAGCTTTATAACTGGAGTCCATCTTGAAAATAATTAAAGACTAAACGTCCCCAATTCTAATCAAAAGCCTAACCAGTAGCAACGTTACTTTTTAGCGTTGAAACTGATCTTATCAACCAATAACTGTTTAGTTTTATCGTCCTTCAAATCTTTGATAGGAGGGTAAACACTTTTTACCCAGCCACTATCTTCTGCGGAATTTTTAGAATTTTGATCATCAATATATCCCTCAGCTTTTTCGGTTATATCTTTAACTACAAAAATCACGCTGGTAGTTTTATCTTTTTCCTGCACTGGAGTTGCATCAAATAAGAATAATTTTTTAGAATTTTTAAACGCAATTTTGTATGGCCCAATACCTTTCACTTCTTCATCACCCTGCACCAATTTTGTATAATCAGCAGCTAGGTCAGACACTTCATCTTTGTGTACAAGATCAAAAATCTTTACATTCTCCAAACTAGTACATTTGACATCTAAATGTTCACAAAAAAGATCAGTTGCTTCTACTATATAGCCTTCACTGGTTGTTAAAAAAGAAATTTCTTTTTGATTCAGCAAACTATCCTGTTTTTCTTCTTCGTGGCTCTGGCTAGCCTCGTTACTAGTAGAATGACCACTGCCCAAAACATCGCTCTTAATATTATTCACATCTCCCTTTCCCAACAAAAAAAGCATCATTGAGAATGAAATCGCAAAGACTGATAGCGCAGATATCATAACCTTTTTGTTCTGATTGATGTCAGTCATTTATTGTTTATTTTTATTAGTATTGCAAACTTTCAAATATAATTATATAATATATCCGTACTTATGTCAACTAGTCCCTAACAAATATCAATTAAAACAAAAAAATATGGCCAATGAAAATGATTCTATACTATTGGATATCCTCAAAAGAATACCTCTCTTTGCTAATTTAGATCCAACACTCCATCACGAAATTATCCAGCACATTGTCTTAATGTATTACCCAGCCAACTACAATCTCTTTAAAGAAGGTGACGACGGTGACGCTCTCTATATTATAAAGAAGGGGATGGTGCAGATTTTCCATGAAGCTAAGGAAGAAGGTGACCTACCAAAAAAAGTTGCAGAAATAACTGATAACGGATTTTTTGGTGAAATGGCTTTGGTTTCTGATGTACCACGTAATGCTGCTGCCAGAACAATTCTAGATTCTGAAGTTTTTATTCTTAGTAAGCAGGATTTTAGAAACCTACTCGACAGTAATACAGCATTAGCCGAACAAATTAGTGCTACAATGATTGCCAGATTAAAAGAAAATGACCAACAAAAATAAATGATTATTTTACATTTAATATTTGCACATTTACTAGCTGACTTTGTCTTGCAGCCCGGCAAGTTAATCCGTTGGAAAATGCATAGCGGTATGGGAATACTAGTACATGTCTTGATTCACTTGGTGATAACTCTATTAGTTTTAATTCCATATTTAATAAATGGCCACGTATGGCCTCTAATAGTTGCAGGTGGTGTCGCGTTTTGCCATTTTTGGATTGATCAAACAAAGATCAACTATGACCTAAAGCATGATAAAAAAGTCCTACCATTTTTACTCGATCAGGCCTTACACTTTTCTACGTTATTTGTCGCCGCATTTACTCTAAGTGAAGGAGATTTAATACTTCCAAATGGTAGTTTTTACGAACTTTACACTAACCCAGGCTTGATTAGCTTCTTATGTTTTAGCATTCTTTTTACAGTAGCCATTGAAATCTATCATTTCCAAAAGCAACGTGAAAAAAATAACACAGCAAAACTCAACATTAATAACAGAAAGATGCTACAGAGAATGCTGATTCTGACTGTCATGTACATCCTGTTTTTATTCATTTACTACAGCGGCTTCTCTGGCTGATAGTTCTTTTTGAGTGCTCAAGTCCAAGAATGTATGAGTCCAAACCGTGTATGAAAAAACATCCACGATTCCATTTAAATATGAGGCAATTAACAGAGCGATAAGTCCCACGCTACCACCTACAATTACACCTGTAACTGGCAGAGTAACCGTTGCGAGATATCCAGTAATTCCAATAATCAAAGATGGAATCAAAAACACCAAAAACACCTGAAAAATAATTCTCACTCCTATCAGCATCATCAAAACCGTCACTAAAAAAGTATGCTTCCAATGCGTCATTACCAGCTTCGCACTTTTTTTCATACTCTCAAAAACATTTTCATCATCCACAACTATATAAAAATCCGCATAAGTAAAAAGCAGCGTCAAAATAAACCCAATAACTATAAAAAGAATAAACACCGGTAAAAGTAATTCAAAAATAGTTAAACCCAGATTTCTCATAACAAATCCCATTTCAAAAAGTATAGAAAAGAAGCCAAAAGTTTTAATCAAAAGGTGATATTCAAATAGTTTTAAAAACGGCATAAATCCATATTTAAGACCCGCACCTACGCCAACATTCTGTCCATTTTTATTTCTAGCAATAGTTTGTATTGCTGCTGCCCTGCAAAGAGTTGGTAATAAGAGGTAAATCACCATAAAAATCACAAGCATTATAATAAGCGGTATGCTCAGTGAGGTATGAGTTTTAACAAAATTCCAAATATATCCAAGTAGTTCACCGAGCACTCCATGTTTTTCACTTCCAAAAAGATAGGAATTTTTAAAGGCAAAAAACTGGTATGTCATATAGCCAACACCAAATGTCGTTGTAAAAATACTTGGGATAAAACCAAACCAGATAATTAATTTTTTATTTTCTTGAGTATATTTCCAGGAGTCTGAAATAATTTGTTTGTAATGCATACGCAGACCATTCTATAACCCAAAATCACAAAGTCAACTTTTGAATTGACTAACTCAAGTCATGAAACTATATTTCCAGAAACACTTCTTCAAAAACTAATTTCTATGAACGAAATAGCCAAAATAGAGAAGGTCAAATTGAAAGAAAAAAATTTCAATTGGATTTCGGTGAACAAACCAACCAATGCTATTTTGGAGAATTTAAAACGCCGTTATAAATTTCACGAGCTGGATATTGAAGATTGTCTTTCAGAAAGTCAGCGTCCAAAAATTGACGATTACGAAGATTATTTGTTCATAGTTTTGCAGTCACCGGTTGGTATTGGTAAAAATAAACGTATTGCCAGCTCTGAAGTGGATATTTTTATCGGTCAGAATTTTGTGATTACTCTTCATGAAAATAATCCGGTTATTGAAAGAGTTTTTGAAAAATGCAAAAAACAGCGCAAGACCCGTGAAGAATATTTAAAGAATGGGAGCGGTTATTTTTTGTACATGATCATTGATGATATTTTTGCCAGCGCTCAACCTTTGATTGATAATTTAAATAAAGAAATAAATCAGATGGAGTTTGAGGTTTTTGCTACAGACTATTCCAAGGATAGATTGAAGGAAATTCTCTCTTTAAAGAAGGATATTATCAATTTCCGTCGTATTATCATGCCTCAGCGTAGTTTAGTAGCTCAACTTGAGCATAAAAATAAAAAATTTCTCCCTGATGATTTGGATGTTTACTTTGACGATATAGTGGATATGGTAGAAAAGATGTGGAACAGTCTCGAGAATTTACAGGAATTGATTAATTCCGTGCAGGATACCAACGAATCCATAATTTCCCACAACAGTAATAATATAGTAAAGATTTTGACCATGATTTCCGTAATCATGCTCCCTTTGAATCTGATTACCGGTTTTTATGGAATGAATATCAAGTTACCTCTTGCTGGTGACGCTTATGCCGTAGATGTCATAATAATAGTGTTTATAGTCGCTATTACAGGCATGCTTTCTTACTTTTACTACAAAAAGTGGCTCTAACCCCTCTTAGCCCTTGCCAAATGTACCCGCTTGCAGTATAGTTTTTTCGCGTAAATTTTAAATTTTAAATATGGACCGAACAATCAAGAAGAAAATCATGTCAAAGCATGGTGCTCACGAGAAAGATACCGGTTCTTCTCAGGTTCAGGTTGCTATCTTGACTGAAAGAATCACAGAACTTTCATCTCATTTGGAAAAAAACCCAAAAGACAACAACTCTAGAAGAGGGTTACTTGGTCTAGTTGGAAAACGTCGTTTCCATTTGAACTACCTACGTATTTACAAGAAAGAAGAATACGATAAAGTCCTTAAAGATCATAAGTTAAGAAAATAAGCCCCTTAAAATATTAATTCCGGAGAATACCTGCCTTGCAGTCTTAAGTCGCAGGATCCAGGAAATTATTAATATAATTTTTTGAATCTTGTCACTTGAGAGCTTGGTTCCCTTATAAGGTTAAAATTCTCCATTCCTTATTAACCCAATTTTTATGGAACAAGCTGAGGTAAAAATGATGCTCGCAGGCCGCGAGTTCGTAATTAAGAATTTCCCTATTGCCAGTTATGCTACAGGTTTTGCTGTGGTTTCTTTAGGGGATACAGTAGTTATGGCCAATGCCCTTTTTAATAAAGAAGGCAAAGACGGTGTGGATTTTTTCCCAATGACTGTTGACTACGAAGAAAATATGTATGCTGCCGGCAAAATTAAAGGTAGTAGATTTGTCAAAAGAGAAGGTCGCCCATCTGAAAACGCGATTTTGATTTCACGTTTGATAGATCGTCCGATGCGTCCACTTTTCCCAAAAGGTACAACTAATGAAGTACAATTGATTTGTAGTGCTTTGTCAGCTGACTTGGAGGTTGATCCTGCAACTACTGCTATCAATGCGGCTTCTGCTGCGCTTATGGTAAGTGGAGCGCCTTTTTCTGGTCCTATTGGAGCAGTTAGAATGGGATATTTGGATGGAAAATTAATTGTTAATCCAACTTACGAAGAATGTGAAAAAGGTCAGTTGAACTTAGTTGTAGCAGGTACTATGGATGCTATTACTATGGTTGAGGCTGCCGCTAAAGAGGTGACTGAAGAAGTTATTCTTGAAGCTTTTGAACTTGCTCATAAAAACATTAAAGAAATCTGCCAGTTACAATTGGACTTCGCAAGCAAAATTACAGTAACTAAAATCGAGGCTACTATCGCTCCGGTTAATGAAGAAGTAGTAAACGCTGTAAAAGGCTTTGTTACAGATGAAATGTTGGCGACAGTTAAAGGCACTACAAAAATGATTGTTAAGGATAAAATCCACGCTATCGAGGATGCAATGTTTGTAAAATATGCTGCGGAACTTGAAGAAGGAAAATTCTCAAAACATGCTTTAGCAGATACTCTAAATGGAGTTCTTGAAAAAAATATGCGTAAGACAATTCTTGAAAAAGAAGAACGTCTTGATGGTCGTGCATTAACTGAAATTAGACCTATTACTATTATTCCAGATGTTTTGCCTCGTACTCATGGATCAGCAATTTTCCAGCGTGGTGAAACTATGGCTTTGACTATCACAACTTTGGGTGGTCCAACAGATGCTCAGATCGTTGATACAATGGAAAAAGATGTAGAAAAACGTTATTTCCATCACTATCATTTCCCTCCATTCGCAACAGGTGAAATTAAACCACAGAGGGGACCTGGTCGTCGTGAAATCGGTCATGGAGATTTGGCTGAACGTGCCCTTCTTCCAGTTTTACCTTCTAAAGAGGAATTCCCATACACAATGTGGTTGGTTTCTGAAATTACAAGATGTAACGGATCAAGCTCAATGGCCTCTGTTTGTGGCTCATCATTATCATTGATGTGTGCTGGTGTACCGCTTAAAAAGCCGGTTGCTGGTGTGGCCATGGGTCTAGTTAGCGATAAAGAAGATTCTAGCAAATACAAGATTCTTACTGATATCCAGGGTATGGAAGATTTCGCTGGAGATATGGATTTCAAAGTTACTGGTACAAGAGATGGTATCACAGCTCTTCAGATGGATATTAAGATCAAAGGTTTGTCTTTGGATCTTATGAAGAAAGCTTTGTCACAGGCTAACGATGCTAGAAATTTCATTCTTGATGCAATGATCAAAGCTCTACCTGAAGCTAGAAAAGCATTATCAAAATACGCTCCAATGATCATGAGCATGAAGATCGATCCGGAAATGATCAGAGTTGTTATTGGTAAGGGTGGAGAAACAATTCAGGGCATTACGAAAGAATGTGGTGTTGAAATGAATATCGAAGACGATGGTGTAATTACGATCACAGCTCCAAATCAGGAGAATGGTGATAAGGCGATTAACTTCATCAAAAAACTTCTTTACGTACCAAGTGAAGGTGATGTACTTGAAGGTCCAGTTGTTAGTATTCAGGACTTTGGTGCTTTCGTTGAATTGACTCCAAATATTGATGGATTGGTACATATTTCTGAATTATCAAATACAAGAGTACAGAATGTTGGTGACGTGGTAAAAGTAGGTGATATGGTGAAAGTTAAGATTATTAAGAAAGACAACCAGGGCCGATATAGCTTGTCTATGAAAGCTCTTCAGGAAAAAGGTGGTGAAAAGAAAGATTCTCTAGAACATGGCAGCCACGAAATGCAAGGCAAAGGTGGCACTGGCCCTCTAGTAGAAGGCACAAGCAACGTTCGTAAAGTAAACGGTCAATAAAAGGTGTTGACCACTTGAGCGGGGACAATTATATTGTCCCCGCTCATCTTAAATTCTTTGAAAACAAGCGGGTATCGTATAATGGCTATTATGCGACCTTGCCAAGGTCGAGACACGGGTCCGATTCCCGTTACCCGCTCCAGATTTTATTTTAGCCATTACTTAAGACTTTATTGTCTTTTTGGGCGTTGATGAGTAATAAATCGCACTGACTTGCCATTCACGACTTGTAGCTCTTCTCTACCTCTATGATTATGTCCATAAAGCATTGTTAAACCATCTTTAGGATCTGATCCTAATTCAGGATCAAGAAGATTACTGCCCATCAACAGAGATTTTGCATTCCAAAATTCTCTAAATTTATCAGGAGTAACTCCGTATCTCTTAGCTTTTCTTTCATCATCCAGAGTGTCACTGATAAACTGCACACCCTGCTTTGCCTCGATTTCACGCATTGCAGGCGTGATTTCCTTTACTCTAAAAGTGACTAAACTTGGATGTGCTGGAACATGTGTCGCTACCATATCTACATCTTGAGACAATTTAGCTGCCATGTTTTTGGTCATTGAACGAAATGCAGGCATAGATTCTGGACCTTTCAAAAAGGCTTTTCCATCAGGTAGATGATCTCTGTAAAACGTTAATAAATCTTCTTCAGTCAATCCTACTAAATTTGGATCCAAAAAGTTCATATCGTAACCTAAATTACCAATTAAGACTTTTACATCATCGATGATTTCTACTATTGGTTCATCTCCAGATGGCATAACCACGTTATCTGGTAGTTGAAAATCTTCCCAGGGATTTTCCTTAAGCGGCAATCGACGCATGTCATGATTTCCAGGGACAAAAATAACTTTTTTAAAATGCCCAGAAATCAAGGCTAATAACTGATTTACTTGTTGGCTGGTATCTTTTGGTTGGTTACTATCATCTACGCCATCAAATACATCTCCTAACAAAAATAAAATATCTGCTCTTTTTTCACTACAAATTCTTTCGGCTAAATGTTCTACATTATCGCCCCAGTGCAGATCAGAACTTAAATGAAATTTTAATCCCTTAACTTGATAGGTTCCTAAAAGATCTTCTCCCAAGACTTCTCCCTTCTTTTTAGCAAGAATGTTGTTGCTAACTCCAGTAATGTTTCGTTCGTTTTGCCAGTCACCATGATAGTTTACATAAAATGGATCAAACATCGGAAAAAACTGCTTGTACAAGTCCTGTTCATCAACACCAATCAAGTCCCTTCTATACAAAATATCTACGAACTGACTATAAAGTGAACGAATTATCTGAATATCTTCTAAAGTTAGAGCATCGACTTTTTTTCCAATATAACCAACGATTTTTGCGCGATATCTCTCTGCTTCTGGGATAAAGTCATATTGATCAAAAATTCTTAACTGGAAATTTAAATACTTTAAAAAACCTTTACTTGTAGCCGCTTCTCTATCTATTTCAACTTTTTCCTCTCCTAAAAATGGAGCAATTTCCGCATCAAATACTTGAGCAAAAATTAAATCAATTAATTGATCGTTGCCTATATCATCAGATAATGCTGTACCATTTTTTGATTTCATTTTATCTATGAATTCACTCACACTCTGTACATTTAGATTTTCTCCACATAATTCTCTAAATTCACCTGTGGATTCTCTCCACTGAGCAATACCATCTTTTGACCTCGCCATATTGTCAAAATTGGCTGAAGTCCATTCATAATCAGGAATTGAAAAATGAGAAACTGCTACTTTGAATTTCTCGAATTTTTCTCCTTTAGCGCCCAGTGCTCTCCATCCAGAATCATCACCTAAAAGCATATATCTGACATTGGCATAGAGCATCTCACGGAGTTTTTCTGGTTGTTTTTCTAGATCAATTCCTAATGATTCAAATAATGGATAAAAGTCCTGTTTGGAAAAATCATAATCAGTACCATTTTTGACCATCGTATCCACAAAAACCATATCCGCCAAAACCATAGTTACAGCCTCGCTCATCATCCCATGAATTATCGGAGTCCTTCTGCTTAAATCATCTGTTTTTCCATCAAATATCAAAGCCCCAAATTTATAGTGCATCAAATCATGCACCATGTATTTTGCCTCATGTATTGGGTCATCTTTTGGTGTGTAAGGCAGACCGGGATTCCCATCTACATGCCAGGCATTACCTTCTCTACGATTTTGTACACTGCGGGTAAAAATTCCTTTATTAATTGCTGCACGAATTAAATTACCTATGCCGTATAAATCAACTTTTGGGTGATTTATAATCTCATTAGATTGAATTAAATCAGCTACGCTTACTCTAAAATCAATTGTTTGATCCTGATCAACTTGTGTATGGTTCAACGTCTTTCTCTTTCTCTTATCATTCTTACCTTGAATCCATTTGGCTAAAGCCCTATCTCTGCCTGAATGTTTTATCCCTCTTTTACTCATCTCATTTAAGCTAAGACCTGAATCTGCTCCAACAAAAAGATCATCCCAACCAAAAGTGCGTTGATCATCGGAAATTCTATCAAGATCTATATATCCTTCAATTGCTTGGGTGAAATCAGTTCTTCTCAACTGATCCTCTCCTTTTACTCGCGACCAAACCTGTAGCCTAGTGGCATTAACAACAGGTTGAGCATCTTTAAACGATCGAGGATCAATAGCCTGATCATCATCTTTATCCTCAAAAATATCTGACCTTTCTCTCATTACCGCAGAGATCTTTCTACCATCTCCAATACCAGATAAAAGAGCTTCAATTCTTTCCCTTGCACCAGCTCCATATTCATCGACCCAACCTGGAGTACTGCTATCTTGAACAACATCTATGCCATATCTGCCAAGGAATCTAGCGTATTCCTCTGTTTTTCGTGTGTTTCTAGTTTGTAATACTACAGCTTCTTTCACTTTTACTTGGTGTTATTCATATATTCATCAGCAGACTTAATGTCTTGTGGGAAAACTGCATGCAACTGATTTGCAACTTTCACTAAAACTTCTAATAACTCTGATTCTATTGTAGCCCATTCGCTTAATCTTCCTTTTAGAAACCACTCGCCCCAATGTTTTAACGGCTTTCCATCAACTAAATATAGAGCCTTAGATCCTGGATCTTGTCGGTTAAGGCGTTCTAGTTCATCTTCAAATCTTTTTTTGTCTTCACCCGATAAATTGCCATCTTGAGGAAGCTTTAGGGATGCCTTAAGAATCTTTCTAACTTCTTCTAAAGGATCTTGATCTGGAAGCAATTCATAATTAGCATGCTCTGCCATTTGTCTCAATACAGCCCTTTTGGTTTCCAGTGCTCCTTTAATTCTCGTTCGTTGCCACCGTCTAGATTCTTCAGGACCTTCCAAGCGGAATAGCGGGCTAGACATTGCTCCAACTCTTGAAGTAGTTAACCTACCTACGTGGCCCTTATTCGCAATTACTTCTAAGGCAGTTTCAGCACAAATCCCAGCAAATAACATGACGACATTGTTGCTATTATCCTCATATCCTTGAGCGACTCGGTATGGAGATAAATGTCTAAGTTGTTGCAATCTATTATGAAAACTATCTGATTCTTCAAGAGTTTCGGGCCTTTTTGGAAAAGAAAAATACGTTAATCTTGCCGCCAATTCAGCAATCTGCCTTTCAGGAGATTGATCTGCATTAATGTTCATTCTGCCCATTAAACGCATACCTTCTGCCGTCACTTCTTTGCCTGTATATAACAGCGCTACTCCTGGTTGCACCACAAATAATCCATCCTCAACTTCTCCTCCAGCCGCCTCTGTTAAATCGGCCATTCTTACTCTTATTTTTGGAGAATTATCCATCTGTTAATTTAAAGGTGCAGAAAATAACAGAAAAATCACCTTAGGTCAATATTTGTGAACTCTATTCCACAGCAAATAAAACATTTGCTTGTTTAGGTCTGTGATATTTTTACTTTTGAGAATGTAGCCCTGCATCTCATCTGCTAGCGACATAACGGCCATGGAGTCGCCACAAATGTAAGTTGTGCAGTCGACATCTAATTCATTTACTTCTACAAATTTAATATGCCTAAATTCTTTTTTACTACGCGTATCATTCAAGAATTGATCAAAAAGAGGGGAGCGATTGCATAGCAGTTTCAGCTCAATTTTGTTGGCAACTCGCTGTTGAATAAATTCTTCTATTAATTCTGGGTAGTCGTTGGCTAGACGAACTTCCTGCCCAATTTGTAACATTTCCTGGCCGCAAGCCTTAGCTTCTTGTAAAAAGATATCAGTCATTTGTTTAATGCCTTCAATACCTTGAAATGTCCGTACAACTGGCTGACTCTTTACTAATCTTATATCGTTCAAACTTTTTACTAAAAACTGAGCCTGATCTAATTGTTGTCTAGCTTTTTGAATGAAAATCTGAGGATCATTTGGCACAAAAATATTTTTCCCATTTTGAGTAATTTTTTCTACAAACCCTTGCTGAACAAGCTTCTCAAGCAACGCGTAAACCAGGGTACGATTAATTTTTACTCGTTTTGAAACTGCTTCCGCACGACTTGATCCGTATCTCACTAAGGTCAGGTATAGCTCTGCCTCTTTACGACTCAAACCCAATTGAATTAATTCTTCTATCATTTGTCATATATTAATTTACAAATTGCAGTATATAGCAATTATTGTCTTAAAATAAAGATATTATTGAATTGAGACTGATTGTCATAGTTGTCATGTTGCCGTTAAATATATATAAATTGCCACATGAATAAATCAATTTACATTCTCTTAAATCAAAAGCTAAAAACCATGGATGAATGGCGTATTTCCAACACGGTTTTCATGCTGGGCATTGTTCTTGGTACTAAACTTGATGCTGTTTTTTTTGGACCAGAAGTTATCGATGCTTCTGAAATAATCCACGCTGGTATTGGAAATACAGTTTTGCCAGTTCTTTCTGTCAAAGAATCTGAAATGGTCACTCTCTACAAAATCTGCAAAACTCGTGAAGCAAAAGGATCTTTTGAGGTTATCGATTTCACTCTCACTGCTCAAAATTCTAATGAGTACGATCAGTATGCGCAGAAACTCTCTTCTGAAAAAATTGAAGATCAAACAATCTTGGGTATTGCACTCCTTGGAGACACTCAAATGGTGAAAAGCATCACTGGTAGTTTAGCCCGTTGGAAATGAGTGAAGGATTAAGCGGTAGAATAGGCTTTTGTTCTGGACGTGCTTGCTGGGCTAATAATATAGCTGAAGTAAGGGCCTTAGCTGAAAAATTTGGATTTAATCTTAGGGATATTCGTAAAAGAGAGCCTTTAATTGTAGAAGATGAAGTTGTTGGCAAAATCAGACTTGATGTATTGGATTGCAGTAGGCTTTGTTTTATCGGTCCAGTAGTTTTAGCTGCCTCCCCATCCTCCAATCCTCCAGTAAAGCTAGCTGAATTTAACAAGCGCAACCCATTTACATTTGAAAAAGCTCGGGATTTTATCGAAAAGCTTGAAAATCTTGAAAAGTGAATGGCTTACTGTAGCCATTGATTTAAGTAAGAAGTCTGCCAGGGCAGAGCGAAGCCTCCCTTGCAGAAACTTGATAATTCCGCAAGTGCGCTGCTTTTTTCATTGATTTATCGTGTGTTGCATGTTAATATCTATTCATCACCAACGGAAAAGTAGCCCTAATAGGTTTCGTCCTATTGGGGCCTTTTCTTTGTATAAGTTAATTTATCTTTCAGATCATTCATGTACCTCAAATATGGTCGAACATGTTTGAATTTAAGCAGTGCGGAGAACTTAGAACTATTTGGAATAAGTGCTACTTTGAGTTTACTTTTCTCAATGAAATAATTTATCAGGCAATAAAAATCTCCATCACCAGTAACAATAACGGCCCTCTGGTAATTTGGGTATTCAATCATCGCCTGTAAGACAAGCTCAGCATCGCAGTTTCCCTTTGTTGTGCCATCTTTGTACTTTAGTGTTGGTTTGAATATACAAATAAAACCAGCATCTTGAAGATATTTGTAGAGTTCGTTGTTTCCTTCAACATAGCCGATAAATAAAAATGCTTTAGTAACGCCATATTTTTCCTTTAGGTATGTTCTAAAACGCTTGAAATCCAGCTTCCAGCCAAGATCCCTAATACTAAGATTTAGATTCTGACTGTCTATAAAAGCGTAATTTTTTTGATTCATAAAATCAATTAAGTTATCCCTCATAGGTTATACTGAGTTCACACTCTATTCCACAGCAAATAAAACATTTGCCTGTTTAGACTTGTAAGTAAAAATGGCTTATTCTAGGCATTAATTCTGCTGAAAAATCTGCCCGGGCAGACTTCTGCTACCACGATACGGACTATCCACTTGACATTTTTGGAAATCGAGGTCATAGTTCCTCTTTTTAAGAGCTAAAATGGAAGAAGAAAAATGCGCCGCCGCCATTCAATCAGATGATACTCAGTCTCCTACTCCATCACTAGTAAAGGGAGTCAAAGCTTATGAAGGGTATAAGCCAGAAATTACTGAGCAAGTTGGAGATTTTAATACTAACTTTAATAGTGGCTATGTTGGTGATCCAGATCTCATTGATCATGCTGCAAATATTGCGAAATATAAAGAAGAAGTAGCTAAAGCAAAGGAATACCTAGAAAGAGGTGGTACTTTAGAGGGAATGTCGGTCCTCCCTTTAAGGATACCAAAAGAGCTTGAAGAAGCTATAATATTGCAAGCTAATCGTTTTTACACATGGTTAGAGGCAGGAAAGTCAGTCGGTTACAGTAGAGAGGAACTAGAAGCATTAATTCGTACATGTGGAGCTGATGCCTCCATGAGATTAGAAAGTCCTCAAAAGGCGGTTGCTGATATAGCTATTGCTACTACAGCTGCAATTTATAGTACGAAGCTTTTCATGCATGGAATAAGCGAAAAGGAAACTCTATTTCTTGGTTATCTTGGTGCAATGATTACATTTGGGTTCTTCTCGTTTAATAGTTTACGTAACGCATTTTTGATATACAAACGTAGGTCATTAATGAGAAAATTTGACCCTATAACTCAAGACCATAATGAGATACAGACTCTAATTTGGAATTTAATTACTTTAATGCGAGAAAAACATGAAATTGAAAAAATTAGTGATGATCAAAAGAAAAAAATAGCATCTGTGATATGGAGAAAAAGAGAGGGTGAAATTGCAAAGCAAGTAAAACTTTTAGTTGATATGCAAAAGTTAACAAGCGATGATCAAGCTGCAGATCCTAAACTCGCTACGTAGCACTCTTGGCACAAAATTCTATCTTTCAATTCCTCTGGTAAAGTTGTTTTTGTTGGAATCCCGCACTTTCCGCATTTAACTTCTCTCAACTTTCTCACTGGCATTTTTGACCAGAGTTTTTCGATGCGTTTCATGGGAGCAATAGTTGGAAGGGGAATGCCATATTTTTCATAAAAAGCTTTCTCGGCATCGGTAATTCTGAAATCAGTTTTTTCTTCCTCATCTTCCCATTCTAAACCACGCGCTAAAACTTCCTCCTTACTTAAAGGAAAAAATCGCTGAGCCATCGTAGTATTATAGGCAAACTGTGACATTGTTAGCGGTAAAAATTCTCCCCATTCCTTATCCTCCTTTATTTTCTCAATTAATTTAGCTTTCAAGCTCTCATACTGATCTTTTGAATATTGCTTATTGAGAATGCAAAACTCTTTCCTTTTCGTACCAACGCAACCAAAACAATCTCGGCAACTTCTAGCATCTAGACAATAATAAATATTAGTTGAAAACCAGGTTAATTGTGTGAAAAATTGTCCATAACCTTTTGGTCCAACGTGTAAGCATTCATACATCAAATCGCCCTCGTAAATATTCACATCATAGCAATCCTTGGAATAGTGAATGTCTGAGCAGTAACGGCAATCTCGACAGTTGTCTACACAAAAACTATCGCTTACATTTTTACAGTTGGATAGGTAATCTCCTTCTGAATCTTCGCTATTAATAATCAAACTCGCTGGATAAAATTGAGTCTTTAAAAATTCTTCAAATTTACCTTTAGAAATATCTACATTCTCTTGTTTGCCTGCAAAAGCAAAATCCCAAAATTTCTTAAATTCTTCTGGAGAAACTTTTTTGTTAAAAATACAATATTCCTGATTACGTAAATTCGCACAAAATAAACAGTTAGTGCAGTTGCGACAATTCAATAAAAATGCAGAATTTTTACAGTTAAAAACATTTTTAGAATAAAACACTGAGTAGCAGTTTTCGGCTTTTATCAGATCATAACCAATCTCAGAATCACGTACGTACAGACATTCCACTAAATTCTTACAATACTGAACATTGTAGCCATAATAACAGTCCCAGCTGCCATCAACTTCATCCACAAAATAGCAATTTTTGTTATTATGCGCGCAAATGATATAAGCACTATTTTCGTTGTTAATTGCGTTAGAAGTATGTCGTGGAACCTTAGTAAATAATTCTTGAAATTGCTCAAAAAACGATCTATTAAAGTCTATATCCTGCCCGTAAACCATTGCATCAAATTCATCTGATTTAAAACAGTCCTCGCAGTAAGCTTTAATTTTCTTACTGTTCGGCGAAATCCAGGACATAACTTTTTTGCCACAATTGTCGCAGGCACGTAAATAAAAATTCTTTGGCCTAAATCCCCAACGTCGCTGCGCTCTATCCTCAGGACACAGCGTTGGTGGCGGCACCTCGATTTTTTTATAAAATTCCAAATCCCTCTCATCTATTTCAAAACCCTGATTACATTGTTTACAGATGCGTTGCATGCCCGAATTCTAACAAACACTGTCGCATTTGACAATTTTACCGCGATACCTATACTGGGTAGGGGTATATAATTAAACTTTTATTATGATTGATCCATACAAAACCAAGGCACTAAATCGGCTTAAAAAAGCAAAAGGCCAAGTTGATGGCATTATTAAAATGATTGAAGAAAATCGTTATTGTATGAATATTGTCACGCAGACTTTAGCCCTTCAGGGCGCGATTAAGTCAATTAATGAGCTTGTACTTGAGAGCCATCTAAATACCTGTGGCATACATCTTACGGAAAAAGATGAAAAAAAACGTCAGGAGTTTATTAAGGAAATTGTTAAGGCTTTTGAGCTATCAAAAAGATAATTAGTTTTTAATCACATACTCATGAAAGAAATTAAACTACTACTGTTTAGCATTGCCTTAAGTTTGTTTGTCGGGTGTCAGACTTCAAATGATCGGAATTTTGAGCAAAATTCAGCAACTTCACCGGAAATTATTGAGCTTAAAGATGGAGATTCCTACGATCTTACTGCCGAATATGTCAAACAGGAGATTGATGGCGTGAGTTACGAAATGCTTGCTTACAATGGTTCAATTCCCGGGCCAACTTTAAAAGTGCCACAGGGCTCAGAAATAACCTTAAATTTTACTAATAATACGGATATCCCAACTAGCATTCATTCTCATGGCCTTCGTCTTGAGGACAAATTTGATGGAGTTGTAGATGTACACCAGCCAGCGATTGCCAAGGGCGAAAAGTTCACTTATAAATTGAAATTTCCAGATGTAGGTATGTTTTGGTACCACCCACATTTAAATGAGCCATATGCCCAATCTCATGGACTTTACGGCGCTTATTGGGTGACTCCAACTGACAAAAATTACTGGTCACCGGTTAATGAAGAAGTTCCACTTATGCTTAATGATATTTCTATACAAAACGGGCAGATTGAAAGTTTTGATTCGGAGGTCACTCGGTTTGCGCTCATGGGACAGTTTGGTAATGTAATGCTTGTGAATGGTAAAACTGACTATCAAAAGAATTTTAACACGGGTGAGGTTGTGCGGTTTTACATTGCGAATGCTTCCAATACTCGTATTTATAACCTCTCCATACCAAATGCAAAAATTAAACTTGTTGGCGGAGATAATGGCAAATATGAATATGAAACCTGGCATGATAATATTATTTTGAGCCCCTCTGAGAGAGCTATTATAGAAGTTTTCTTTGATGAATCTGGTACTTATACTCTCCAAAGCGTAAACCCATACGCAACTTACAAATTAGCAACTTTTACGGTCGAGAATGGAAAAGCAGATCAGGATTTTACAAAAGAATTTAATCAGCTCAGGACGAATCAGGATGTCATCACCGATATTGATCAATTCCGAAAAGATTTCGATAAGCCATCTGACAAAAATATTCAGCTATCAATGGAGATGAATCAGGGAGGGCATATTATGGGAGGAGGCATGATGATGGATCATTCTAGTGATGAAAAAATTGAATGGGAAGACACCATGCAAATGATGAATGAGATGTCTACCACTAATATGGTTAAATGGCAGATTGTTGATGAGGCAACTGAAGAAGTGAATATGGATATCAACTGGAAATTTAAAGTCGGTGACAAAGTTAAAGTAAAGATTTTTAATGATCCTAAATCCATGCATCCAATGCAACATCCGATTCATTTTCATGGACAAAGATTTCTGGTTTTAAATACCAACGGTGTAAAAAATGAAAATCTAGTATGGAAAGACACTGTTCTTGTACCGAAAGGTGATACTGTAGAAATTCTCGTAGATATGTCTAACCCAGGTAAATGGATGGTGCACTGCCACATCGCCGAGCATCTCGCTAGTGAGATGATGATGGGGTTTGAAGTTCTTAATTAATTTAGTTCTTATTTCTTAACACAATTTATATGAACACATCTCTTCTTCTGGTTCACTGGGTATCAATGTTCCTTGCCTTAACTGGCGGAGTAATGCTAGCGGTTTGGCTCTTTAAGAATGTTAAACCAAAAAACCTGCTTGCATTAATCGTCGCCATGATTGTAATTGGACTGCTAGTTAGTTATCTTACTTTCCCTTACGAAATGCAGTTCTACTCCGAAATGTTTAATGGGAATAATAATGGGATGAATGGAATGATGCATGATATGATGAATTAATATTCGTGATATGGCTAAGCTCCCAAAAACTCCTTTTACCGCCTATATTCTCAAGTGCTCAGATGGGTCGCTTTATGCTGGATCAACCAATGATCTCCAAAAGCGACTCTATCAGCATAATAATCTTAAATCTGGCGCTAAATACACAAAGGCTCGTCGACCAGTGGAATTAGTTTATTCTGAAAGTTTTGCGACTTTGCGAGAAGCAAAGCAAAGAGAATATAAAATTAAATGCATGACGAGAGATCAAAAGCAAAATCTTTTTATCTGTAAATGACTTAATCCCACCGCTAAAAATTCTGTCAAACAAAAATACCATTTAAGGAGATTTTTATTTCAGTAATTATGCCGCAATGATGTTACAATCCATCATATCTTTTAATGACATAAATGAGATTCAAGCCCTCAAGATTCTCACGTACAATTTGTAAGTTAATAGTAGGAGTTTTGACATTCTCAATTCTCTTACCTAATTTTAATATTCAACCGGCTTTTGCTGCTGATACCTGTACTTCAAGCGGAGCAGGTGATTGGAATACGATTTCATGGAGTTGCGGACATACCCCAACAACGGGAGACAGCGTTGTTATTGATCATGATGTGACAATCGGCAGTTACACCATCGCTCAAATTGCAGATCTTACGGTTAATGCTGCAAAAACCCTAACTCAAAATAATACTAATACCCAGACTATCACTGGAACGTTAACGGTGAATGGAACTTTGAACCACGGTGATAATACTACAACTCATGCTTACGAAGTAGATTTTGTCGCAGCTAACTCAACGATCGGCGGATCTGGTTTGATCAACGTTGATGCTAAGGGTTTTGACGGAGGTACACGCGCAACTGGAAGTGGCACTGGAGCTGGTGTTGGTTCAAATAGTGGAGAAATTGGAGCCGGTGGTGCAGGTTATGGAGGAGCCGGCGGAGCCGGTGATGATCTTGCCGGTGGTGCAGTATATGGGTCCGTGACTGCTCCGGTAAATCTTGGTTCTGGAGGTGGAGGCGCAAATTTTGGTGGAGCGACGACGATAGGAGGAGCGGGTGGTGGCTTGGTGATTCTTAATATCACTGGAACTTTGACGATGACTTCTGGTGCGGTGATCAAGTCAACTGGTGGAAATAGCGGATGTAGCGATGATGGTGGAGGTGGTGGATCAGGAGGTAGTATTTATATCACTGCTGGAACGATGAGTGGAACTGGAACCATCAGTTCAAACGGAGGAAATGGAGGAGGAAGTTGTAGTAATGATGATGGAGGAGCGGGAGGTGGCGGTAGAATTTCTTTGGTAGTAACAAATACGATTTCTGGAACTATTACAAAGCAATCATATGCGGGAACAAGTAGTAGTCAGGTCGGTGGAGCCGGCACCATTTACACAAGTGAAAGTGGCACAACGACTCTTTTGGCCGATAATAATTTAAGTCCTTCTTCTTTAACTTCAGCTTTGACTAGTCAAATTAGTGGAGCGAGTATCAGTGTTAATAATGTCACAATCAAGGGAGGTGCCAGGTATAAAATAATCTCTGGTACAAGTTTAACTATGACCGCTTCAGCTTTTGGAGCTACAAGTACAATGGCAAGTATTGAGAATGAAGGCACTCTAACTTTACCTGCAACATTTAGCATACCGGCAAATCTAATAATGATCGCGGACAATGATGGAACGATCAACACTTTGAACAATCTTACGGTCGATGCCAGTGGCACATTCACTCTAGAGAATTATTTAAACGATCCTGCCAGCGAAGCCTTTTCTATAGCAACCCTAACTGTAAATGGAACTTTAAATCACACAGCTAATAGTTCTGCTGGCTCAACAAAAACTCATACTGTAAATATTTCTTCCACAACTATTACGGTTGGCAGTACTGGTAGCATAAACGCAGATGCAAAGGGTTTTAGTGGTGGAACTAGGGGCGATGGTACGGGTCCGGGAAAAGGTTTAGGAGGTAGTAGCGGAGAACTTGGAGCCAGCGGAGCGGGTTATGGAGGAATCGGCGGAGCCGGCGACGATTATGCAGCAGGGTCAACTTATGGTTCAGCTACTGCACCAGTTGATTTAGGTTCTGGAGGTGGAGGCCCAAATTTTGGAGGCACAACCACGATTGGTGGTCACGGCGGCGGTGCGATTAAGCTTGTTGTTAGCGGGACTTTAACAGTCACAACTAGTGGAACTATTCGATCCAATGGAGGAAGTAGCGGATGTAGTGATGATGGTGGTGGCGGTGGATCTGGAGGTAGTATTTATATAACAACTGGTACTATTGGTGGTGGCGGAACAATGACCACAACTGGCGGAAATGGTGGTACGAACTGTGGTGCCGATGATGGAGGAGGCGGCGGTGGTGGTAGAATTTACGTTGGTTATGCCACCAGCACTTTTACTGAAGCTTCTGCGACTTCTGCTGGAGGTACTGGTGGTACTTCAGGTAGTGGCAACGCTAACGCTGGTACCGTGACTTTTGAAGTCTTAACTCCAACTGCATCTACAACACTTTATTCTGCTAATACTGACGCAAGTGCTGGTTCTGCAAATCCCGTGGATCTAACAACTCTGACTCCTGTTTTTAGCGCACTATGTGACACTCCTACTGGTCAATGTACTCTGGCAGAAATAGAAGTTTCAGCCAATGCCGATTTTAGTTCTCCAAGCTGGCAATCCGGACAACTGAATATCGCAGACATTAATGACGGCGTGCGCAGCGCAAATATTACTTATGCAGGTTCGCAGCTTGTTTATAACACTACTTACTATTGGAGAATTAAATTTCATAATGCTAATGGTGCTGGTGCTTGGTCTACAGAAACTGCAACCTTTTATGTGCCACACGGACTTGAGCTTTATAGCTTAAATTACGGTGGATCCATCCAGGGAGGACAGGCTGTTAATATTTTATGGGGCTCAACTGGTGGGCCGGCAGGTGAAACCATTAAATTAGAATATTCTACCAATGATTTTTCTAGTGCTACAACAATTGATGCCTCAGAAGCCTCAGATGGTAGCGCGAGTACGGTAAGATCCTATAGCTGGACAGTTCCTTCAGCAAATACTCTATGTGGAGCGAGCTCCTGTGCTGGAGTAAAAATTAGGGTTTCTTCCAATACCGATGGCAATACGACCAAAGCCACCACCGAGAGTGGATTTACCGTACAGGGTGATAGCGTAACGAGTTTAAAAACTGGCCGAACCTACGGTCACACAGGTTTATATACCGAAAGTGCAGACCTCACTTATTCTGGAGGAAATGCGGTATACGCTGGAGGCACTTGGTATAATTCAAGCTGGTTGAGACGTACGCCAGTTACAGTTACTAATAACGTGGCTTCTACTTTAACGAATTATCAAGTTAGAGTAGCAGTTACTTATGATTCAGATATGCAGGCTGATTTTGACGACATTCGTTTTACTTCTTCCGATAAAACCACCCTAGTCGATCATTGGCTTGAAACAAAAGTTGATTCGACTTCAGCGGTATTTTGGGTAGAAGTTCCTACAATAGCGAGTTCTTCTACGGCCACTCTCTACATGTACTATGGCAATAGTGGAGCAAGCAGTGCAAGTAGTATAAATAATACTTTTTTGGCTGGAGATAATTTTGATGGAGCAACCCTAGATGCTGAATGGACAGAAGTAACCGCTGGAGGTGCTAGTGCCGGTACATTTTCTTCTGGTAAATGGTCAAAAACTTGTAATGGAGCCTGTGACTGGTGGAGTAGTGACGATTTAGATTCTGGTGCTTATATCACGGATCCAACACCTACCAGTACTTGGGAGGCTGTTACTTTTATGAGCGCAACTACCTCTATCACAAACTCACACCTTGGTATGATGCTCTATGAAGGTGCAAGAGATGGTTACTTGTGGGGCTATAAAAATGACGCTGGCAGTATTAGCTATAAGGTAGACATTACTGGTACCGCTGCTGCATGTACAATTAGTAATACGACAACCAGTGCTTACTTAAAAATAGTCAAAACTACTGGCAATGGATTGGCTTCAAACAATACTTTTAAGTTTTATAGGGGAGATGATTCTGGCACCTGGACACAGTGTGGCACTTACGCTCCTTCAGATATTATGAGCAAGGTTGGTCTTTTTGTTAAAGACTGGGGCACTGGAAGCATTAGCGCAACTTATGACTTTTTCTTTGTAAAACAATACACCACAACTGAGCCAACTTCTTCCGTTGGTAGTGAAGAATCATATGGAGCGACTACAACCGACCAGACAATAGTATTCGCTGCCGGGCACACATTCACCAGTGTAAATACATTTGCCGCTACTACTTCAGGAGATGGCACTATTAAGTTTCAGATTTCTGCAGACAACGGTAGCAATTGGAAATACTGCGTTGGCGATACTTTAACCACAGCTACGGATGGTTACACTCACGCAAATACTGCGGCAGAAGTGACTAATAATTGCCTGGCCAGTTTAACTGCCGGAACTTTCAACGTTCGTGCTTACATCAGATCCGGTGTCGGTCAAACTACAACTCTTTCAGACATAAGTTTTAATGTTGTCACGAATACTGCCCCAACTGCTTCTGCAATATCTCCTTCTCAAACTTCTGCATCTCTAGTTACATTTACGACTACGGTTGCCGATACTGATCTAAATACAACTAGTTTGTCAGTAGAATATTCTCGCGATAATAGCACCTGGTCTTCTGCGACTTTGGGCACTGTTACACAAGGTGGTGGTGAAGGAAATGGTGTTTCAACTGGTGCTGGCAGCATTACTGGAATTGATACAAACTCAGATGGCAGTGTTGACTTAACAATAAATTGGGCTGCCTCAACTGACATTCCCAACATAGATGACACGACTGTTTATTTACGCATAGTTCCAAACGATGGTGTCACAAATGGCAGCACTGCAACTTCATCATCTTTTGCTGTTGATACTCTAAACCCAACAGCACATGGCAACCTGTCAGTTAATTCAGTTACCACAAGCACGGTTGTTTTAACCTTTGGAGCCGCAACTACGGAAACTAATTTTGATGCCTATAAGATTTTTTATAAAGCTGGTGCTTCTGGGGTTACAACTTCTGATACTGCTTTTACTACTGCGAATGATTCAGATTTAGATTTGATTAATTATAATGGTACTACCACAACAACAGTGAGTAGCTTAAGTGCAAACACTCAGTATGTTTTTAAAATTTGGGCCTACGATACTTTTTCTAACTCCACTCCTTCATCTGGAGAAGTTGCAACTTACACTTTGGCAAATGTACCATCAGCGCCAACGCTTACAACGCCTTCAAGTACTTCTCTCAACATAGTAATCAATCAAAACTCCAATCCTTCCAATACAGAATATGCCATTAAAGTTGGTTCAAATTATATCCAGGCAAATGGCTCTCTAAGTGGATCAGAGGCATGGCAAAGTTATGCAACTTGGGGTGGAGCGACTGGCCAGACAATTTCAAGTTTATCGGTGAATACTCAATACACAGTTTCAGTTAAGGCTCGAAATGGTAGCACTACCGAAACGGCGCTTTCCTCTGAAAGTTCACTATATACTTTGGCAAATGTACCATCAGCGCCAACGCTAACAACGCCTTCAAGTACTTCTCTCAACATAGTAATCAATCAAAACTCCAATCCTTCAACGGTAGAATATGCCATCAAAGTTGGCTCAAATTACATTCAAGCAGATGGTTCTCTAAACAGTTCAGAGGCTTGGCAAAGTTATACAACCTGGGGAGGCGCAACCGGCCAGACAATTTCAAGTCTGTCCGTAAATACTCAATATACAGTTTCAGTTAAGGCCAGAAACACTAACAGCACGGCCACAGCATTATCGTCCGAAACTTCTTTATACACTCTTGCAAACGTACCATCGGCCCCAACAATTTCTTCACCATCAAGTACTTCACTTAATATAATCATTGGTCAGAATTCAAATCCATCCACGACGGAATATGCAATCAAGGTTGGTTCAAACTATATCCAGGCAAATGGCTCTTTAAGTGGCTCAGAAGCATGGCAAAGTTATGCAACCTGGGGAGGAGCAAGTGGTCAAACGATATCTAGCCTATCAGTAAATACTCAATACACAATTTCTGTAAAAGCTCGAAATACTAACAGCACAGCAACAGCATTATCATCTGAAACTTCTTTATACACCCTTGCAAATGTGCCATCGGCCCCAACGGTTACTGCACCTTCAAGTACTTCTTTAAATATTGTAGTTAATGAAAATTCAAATCCATCCACCACGGAATATGCCATTAAGGTGGGCTCAAGTTATATTCAGGAAGATGGCTCTTTAAATGTAACAGAGGCTTGGCAAACCTATACAAACTGGGGCGGATTAACTGGCGAAACCATCACTGGATTATCACCAAATATTCAATATGCAGTTTCAGTAAAAGCACGCAGTGGTAGCAGTACCTCAACAGCTCTTTCTTCAGAATCTTCTAAATACACATTGGCAAATCCTCCCTCAACTCTCAGTGCGCTCATGAGTTTTCCAACCTCAGTAAATTTGTCCTGGTTAGCAAATAGTAATCCAGACGGTACGGAATATTATGTAGAAGGTATTAGCGGTAGCACGGCGAATTCTGGTTGGATAACGGTCTTAACATGGTCAGACACCACAGCAACATCTAGAGGTGTTAGTTATTGTTATAGAGCCAAAGCAAAAAACGGAGATGGTGTGGAAACTGACTTAGTATTGAGTAATTGCGCAAGTGAGGCACAACCCGTAGCGGCAGGTGGTGGCGGATCATCCGCTACCAGAAATGCAACAGGATCATCCAGATCTACACCATCAAATACCACCGTAACAAAACCCACTGAATCAGTAATTACCGATCAAAATTTAATCGAAATCCCTGAAGACGTTAAAACCACAGAAGAATCTTTAGAAATCACTGCCAAAAATGCTGGGTCACCTGATCCAATAGAAATTATTAATGAAGACGAAAAAATGCGTCTTTTTATCCCTGAACAAACCGATATATTAACAGGAGAAGATCAAAACTTTGTCGGCAAAATTTCTCCGCCATCACCATTGATAACTCCACCAGTTATCCCTAATTCTTTAATTGATAATATAGTTGCGTCTTTATCTATCAAAACAACCGCAAGCAATTCACAAGCAACTAATAACGAAGAAGTTTACTTTTCAAAACCAGTGATCATAACTCTCACCCTTGATGAAACTAAGTTTTCAGATCCATCCAACTTGCTTGCATACTACTACAATGAATCAGAAAAAAAATATGAATATGTTAGTAGTTTAGTCATCTCAGCGGACAAAAAAACCGCCGCTTTCATCACATATCACCTCAGTACCTTTGTTGTTTTTGAATTAAGTGAAAGCGAAAGAATCACTCTGCAAAATGGGACTTCTCTCAAAGATATTCAAGGACACTGGGCCAAAGATTACATCACCTTACTTTTTAATGCTGGTATCGTGAATGGTAAAGCGAATGATAAGTTTATGCCTAATTCTCCGATTACCAGAGCTGAATTCGTTAAAATTGCTCTCCTTGCTTCTGATAATTCAAAACTGGAATCAACCTACGTAGACTTTAAAGATGTACCTTCAACCCACTGGGCAACCTATATTCTCTCAACTGCACAAAAAGCAGCTATCATCACTACGTATCCGGATAAAACATTTAGACCAGATCGATCAATCACTAGAGCAGAGGCTTTAAAAATATTAATTCTGGCTGCCAAGATAGACTTGAGTTTAAGTGAGAATATTCCTGATGCAAAATTCACGGATCTTAGTGATGATTTGTATACTCCCTACATTAATTACGCCACTCACAATGGCATAATCAAAGGTTACAGTGATGGTACTTTTAAACCATTAAAATCCATCACTCGTGCTGAGGCTTCAAAATTAGTTGTAGAATTAATGATGAAATAGCCAAATTCCTCCTAGCTCACGCTAAGCTCTACTTACTCAAAACTAACATCGCTCTCTGTCCTTCATCTATGGTCTTTTTTGAACCAGTCCAGTCATGAATAGCTTTGTCTACAGTATCAAAAGAATATTTATAATTTTTACCTTTTGATGTTCCTGGATCATGTGAAAAGAAACCATCTTTATCAAATCCAGTTAACACTACCATATGATATGGAGGCCCAAATCCTAAGAAATTTGGATTATCCAAAGTCTGTCCATTAACTGGGATAATTACAGGATATCCAGCCATCAACAATTTTTTAATATTATCCACACTTACGGTCTCTCCATAAAAAGTATAAGCTTCTAGATCGTATATTTCCTCTGCAATTCTCGCCGCTTCTTCTACACCAATATCAACACCCATACCGTTATCGCTCTCCCAGGCAACTAAATCAACGATTTCTTTATTAGCGGTATCGGCATCCAAACCATCCTCATTCAAAAAATATTTCACCATGATCAAAGCGGATTCTTCACAAGCCTCCTGATATGGCATATCCCAATTTGCATAGGGAGCTTGAGTAGTAAATGGCACTGCCAAACTAACTTCATCGCCCAAGCTAATTTTTTGCACATCTTCTAATAACTCACTTCCACTCTGTTGTGGTTCACTTTTTTTTACTTCCTCTACAACTTCCAAATCACCATCCTGATATTTGAGCATATTCTCCAAAGTCTGCGCCAACTCAGCTCTCGTCACATAAACATTTGGCTTAAAACTATTATCAGCATATCCCTTCATCAAACCTTTTTGCTGCATACTATTCACGGCAGCAAAATACCAGGAATTCTCTGGCACATCCTTAAAAATTTTACTCGCTGCCCAAGTTGTTAATACTAATGAAGGCAACAAAGCCCCCACCGCTATACCCATTAAAAACTTTTTCATATAATTTAAGTTATTGTTTTCTGCCTACTTAGACGTTTGAGTCAGAATTTACTTACGCCAAAGCAGTACTTATACAATAAGTATACGAAATAGTCAAGCGCGATTGATTGGCTCATAATTGGCTCAAATACTCTCACCAGCTAATTTGCCTGTTGCCCAAGCCGCTTGTAAGTTGAAACCTCCGGTAAAACCATCTATATCCATGATTTCACCAGCAAAATAAAGATTTTTACATAACTTGGACTCCATAGTTTTTGAATCAATTTCTTTCAAATCTATTCCACCTGCCGTCACAAATTCATCACCAGCAGACTGTCCAATTATTGTAACTGGGAAATTTTTTAGAATTTCTATCGTTCGATTTATTTCTGATTTGCTGAGCTCGTTATTGGCTTTGGACTCATTAATTCCCAGGGTTTTCAAAACTACTGCACCAACTGATCTTGGCACAAAAAGATCCATATTCTTAAATAGTTTTTTAGGATTTTGATTTAAAGACGTTTTTAGTGCCGCTTCTAATTCTGTATGTTTCATGTCCGGTAAAAAATCCACATTCAAAGTATATTCAACTTTAGAATCTGCTAACTCATAAGCCGCTAACGAAGACATCGCAAAAACCGCCGGCCCAGTAATTCCTTTATGGGTAAACAAAATCGGCCCTTTAAATTCAAATTTCTTGCCCAAATTCAACTTTAACCCCACTTTTTTAAAAGAAACTCCTGCTAAATCTTTTACCCAACTTTCTTTAAGAATAAAAGCATTCAAACTCGGGGCGAGATTTGTAATTGTATGTCCAAAATTAGCAGCAAAAGAATATCCATCTCCAGTCGATCCAGTATGTCTATAAGCCTGCCCACCTGTAGTTAAAACCAGTTTATCGACAGTTAAAACACTTTTGTCCGACATCGTTAACTCAAATTTCTCCTCAACTTTTTTGACCTCCACAACACTTTGTCTCAGTCCAACCCTCACTTCATTTTTCTGAAAAATATGATCAAAAACTTTTACTATATCCTTGCCGGTATTTGATTTCGGAAAAACTCTCAAATCCTCTTCGATCTTAAGTTCCACTCCATTGCGTTCAAACCAATTATAAATCACTTCTGGAGAATTCACATGCATGGCAAATTTTAAGAAGTTTTTGCCGCGAGGATACCTCTCCAAAATTTCCGGAATATCCCAAATTCCAGTGGTTACATTACATCTCCCACCACCAGAAATCATAACTTTGTAGCCCAAAACCGCATTCTTTTCTATCAAATAAATCTCCCCATCAAAATTTTTTTGGCTTAGCACAGCCGCACACATCATCCCTGCAGCTCCACCTCCAACTATTGCGACTTTCATAAATTTTTAAGTAAACGGTCCTCATTCTACACTAAAAATTGCCAATCAGGATCTTAATTGCATAAACCATCATAACTACCGCCACAATCCTATTAATATATTTCAAATGCCTCGGTTTCAAAAAATGCCTGAATCTGGCTATGATCGCTACATGTATTAATTTCGTTCCTACAAGTCCACCCACAAAAAAGACCCAAAATAACCACGCCTCCTCGATACTACCGCCATTTTTTAAGTGTAAAACTATTGAGGGACCCTGAATGCTAATCCAAAAAATATAAGGGTATGGATTTATGAAATCCAGTAAAAAAGTTTTTTTAAAAGGGTTTGATTTTGGGTCAGTTGATTCCCTGTCAAAATTAGTAGGCACGCTGGCTTGCCACTCTTTATAAGCTATAAATATAAGAACTCCTGCTCCGGCTATACTTATGTACTTAATAAAACTTTGCGTAGCTGTCCCAAAATACAAAAGCGCTACGCACAATGGAGCTATGATCAAATTTGTAAGAATAAGGGCAAGAGGAACTTTTACTCCAGATTTAAATCCATTTTTGAGAGTTTCTGCGAGCATCAGGCTACTGATAACTCCAAAAGACATACCTCCATTTATTCCTAAAATTAAGAAATCCAAATAACTCATTTTCATTAATTAAATCTATACCATTTTTACAGATATTGAATTAATATCAACATAATAAAAACTCACCTATGAAAAAAAACTCAAATTCAATTAAAGTTCCAAACATTACTCATCACCATCGCCATATTATTAAGAGTATAAAAGCTCAGGCGAATGCTAAACGCACAATTTCTGAGAAACTTTCTGATTGGGTAACTAAGATTTTTGGTGGTGTTACTTTTTTGGTTCTTAATGTAATTTGGTTTACGAGCTGGGTTTTGGTAAACACAAATTCAATTCCCGGAGTTGAGGCTTTTGATCCATATCCATTTGGCCTGCTTACAATGATCGTTTCCCTTGAGGCAATTTTGCTTTCTATTTTTGTTTTGATGTCCCAAAATCGTTCTGCAAAAACAGATGATTTGAGAGAAGAAACTGATTTGCAATTAGATATGATTGCCGAAAAGGAATTAACAAAATTACTGAGAATGGTCGCAACTTTAATGGAAAAAGATGGTATAGACATTAGCAAAGACAAAGAATTGATGGAAATGTTAAAACCAACCGATCTTGATAAACTTAAAAAAGTTCTAGAAGAACAGGTTTAAATTAAGCGAGAATTAGCGATAATTTGTAAAATGTACCGGCACTTTTATCTCTGAACTACTTCTCAAAAGCGCCATTACACCCTGCAAATCATCAATAGATTTTGAAGTAACCCTGACTGTATCTCCCTGGATATTTCCTTTTGCTTTAGGAAAATTATCTCTAACGAGTTTACTAATTATTTTGGCATTCTCTTGATCCAGAGCCTTCACCAATTTTATTTCTTGTCTAAATCTCATTCCACCCGCTGGTTCAAATGGTTTACGATCCAAGATTTTTGAAGAAATATTTCGGCCGGCCATTCTTTTAACTAAAATCTCAAAAACCGCATCAATCTGCATTTCATTCGCTACATTCACCTTGATCTCATTTTCAGCCAGCTCAATTTCAATATTTGAATCTTTAAAATCATATCTGGTCAAAACCTCTTTTTTAGCCTGATCTACCGCGTTCCTTAATTCTTGCATATCAAAATTTACCACTACATCCATTGAATGATCCTCTGCCATATTTTATTTGGTTAAAAACTGTTAGCAGAATAGCACCAGGCTAAATTATTTCAATGTTTAAGTGAAATGATATATATTGGGCCAGTTCAATCCGATTCAACTTAATAATAAAAATATGTCACTTACGCCAAATATAGATTACGTTTTTATCCCAAAAGTCACCTTAATCCTTGAGCAAATTACTTTTGCCTGCGTAGTCGCTACCAAAAAATATATTTTTGTCGTGCCAAAGGAAGGCCTCTCCGGACATGGCCGAACTATTAATACAACAACTTATACCGTTAACTCCAAAGATCCAATCTCAGGTATTAAAGAATATTTGGAGAATAAAGACATCACCGTAAAAGACCTTGAAGATTTCTTAAATCAAATTCTTTTTGAAGATTTGGGTCTAAGCAAAGATGGTTATCTCGTAGAAGTTGGCAAAATGGCAGAATTTAATATTAAGGCGGGGTTCTTTTCTAAAGGAATTTATTACAAGAAACCTGGAGATAAAGGATTTACCGGAATTGCCATTAGTGGCAAGGAAAACGCAATTAATTTAAAGAATTTTTACGGCAAATAAGATATTAATTTCATCTGAATGAAGGTAGCAGTTTTAGTTTCTGGCGGAGTAGATAGCTCAGTAGCTTTGCGTCTTTTGAAGGACCTGGGCCATGAGGTGCATGCTTTTTATCTCAAAATCTGGCTTGAGGATGAGATTAGTTTTTTGAATGAATGTCCTTGGGAAGATGATTTGAAATATGTTAGAGAAGTTTGTCGCCAGGCGGATGTGCCTTTGCAAATTGTTCCAATGCAAAAAGAATATTTTGATACAGTTGTTAATTACACTATTAAAGAAGTTAAAGCCGGACGTACGCCAAACCCCGACGTGATGTGTAATAACAATATCAAGTTTGGCTTATTTATGAGCAAAATTGATAAGAGTTTTGAGAAGATAGCCACCGGTCATTACGCCCAAATTTACAAACGCAAAGACGGCAAATTCATTCTCAAAAAATCCCCAGATCCAATTAAAGATCAGACCTATTTTTTAGGAAATTTAAAACAGGCTCAACTCAAAAGATTAACTTTTCCAATTGGCCATTTACCAAAAACTGAAGTACGTAGTCTTGCTGCTAAATACGATTTGCCAAACAAGGATCGCAAAGATAGTCAGGGGATTTGTTTCCTCGGTAAATTTCGCTACGAAGATTTTATTAAACATTACCTCGGAACTAAAAAAGGTGATTTGTTAGAGTATGAAACCGGGCAAAAACTCGCTGACCACGAAGGCTATTATTTGTTTACAATAGGTCAAAGAAAGGGGATTAAGCTTAGTGGCGGCCCTTGGTATGTAGTTAGCAAAAATGTCCTCAAGAATATTGTTTATGTCTCAAAGGATTATCATTCTGCCGACAAAAAACGCAACACTTTTACGGTTAATAATTTCAACTGGTTTACTGGCAAAGCACCTATCAAAAAAAGTCTGCAAATCAAACTTCGTCACGGCGAAAAAGTTTATAACTGTAAAATAAAATATCTCAATAAAAGCAAAGCTGAAATAAAAATAGACGGCAACGATCAGGGTATTTCACCGGGTCAATTTGCCGTCTTTTACGATAAGGAATTTTGTTTAGGATCAGCTCTTATCGCTAGCTGAATTTTAATTATTTTTTAGCAAGATATTTGTATACCCAAGCGGCTAAAATACCACCAACAAGTGGTGCTACGAAATACATGTATGAAGTGTATTTTAAACCAATACCAAGAGCTACTGCTGGATTCAAAACTCCCAATGATAATCCACCGGCAATCATTAAACCAACAAATAGAGAAGTGCCTATTACCCAACCTGCCATCTGTTCTGGAGCTTTTTTCCAAACTACAGAAGACACACCAAACACAAGTATGAAGGCACCCATCGCTTCCATTAAACCTTCTTTCCAAATCCCTGCATTTCTTGGGAAATCCTCAATATTAAATGGAGTAGCCACCAACCACTGAGCTAAATGAAACGCAGCAAAACCTGCAAGTAATTGAACTACAATATACATTGCAGCATCCGGTACACTAATCTTTTTTACTGTTGCCATAGCCAAAGTTACGGCCGGATTCAAGTGTGCTCCACTCACGCTACCAACTGTATAAACAAACACTGCTAGGGTCACTGCCGCGATAAGCGGAGTAGGAACTGGAGATCCCATCATTGCTGAAATTGCCACTGCAAAAGCCAGGGTAAATGTACCCAATAACTCCGCAACATACTTTTGAACTTTCATAGGTTTTTGAGGTTATATTACTCAACTAAAAATAAACAAAACTCCCAGATATTGCAATCTCAAAAAATTTACTTCGACTAATCAAAGGAATAAAATTAAATAAATATTTATTAACAAAAATTTTATGGATGTCGTTGTACCTATTAATTATTGGGCGATATTAGTAGCCGCTGTTGCCGCAATGATGATCGGCATGTTTTGGTATGGTCCGTTGTTTGGTAAACCTTGGATCAAACTCATGGGCTTCACACAAAAACAGATGGAAGAAGGTAGCAAAAAATGTATGTACTGGTCTATGCTGGGTAATTTCGTATCTAATCTTGTAATAGCTTACGTTTTGGCACACTTTATCTACATGACTAATGATGGTTACCAGGTGCAGGGAGCTTTATTAACTGCATTCTGGGGTTGGCTTGGTTTCATCGCAACCTTCAGTCTTGGTGCAGTATTTTGGGAAGGCCGCCCAGTGAAATTATATTTCATCAATGTGCTATGTGTTTTAGTCACCTTATTAGCAATGGCTGCAATTATCGGCGCTTGGCCAGCTGCGTAAACTTATGAATGAGGTGCCGTTTATTTCTGACAAATTTCACAATAAACGGTGCCTTATAAAATATGAATCATAATAACGACAATAAAGTGATTGACCCAGAGAAATACGAAGTTTTTATTTTGCGTTGTCCCGCCCATGTGCCTTTTAATTTTGCGATCCATCCATGGTTTGTGTGCAATGAAAAAGGAAAAATTTCGAGATGGGAAGTATTGTTCAAAGCGAATAAGGACAAAACATGGGGATTTTTACATCAGAACCATTATCCGCCATTTAGCGGGATTGAAATTTTTCATTTTTCAACAAGGTGGCATTGGCAAAGTCATTTATTAAAGAAGGTTGATGGAGAGATGGCAAAAAAAATGATTGAGTTCATCAAAATGAGTAGGGAAACTTACCCATATTTACAAAAGTATGCATCAAGCGGGACAAATAGTAATACTTATGTACAATGGGTATTAAAGCATTTTACTGAAGTTGGCACAGAGCTTCCATGGAACGCTATTGGGAAAAATGCAAAATAAAAACTAGTGCACGGCCATTTTATAAGGAAGCGGACAAAAACTTCGCATATTCGGAAATGTTTGAAGGAATAACAAATCTTTGATTTTTGCATTATTCATGATATGTGTTATAACTGTAAAGTATTTTAACTTTAATATTTATGAGTGATTCAGTAAATAATAGAATTAATGAGTTTATGCAAAGCATTCCCGGGAATGAAAAGCCTGCTTTAGATGAATTTATTGAGCTTCCTAATGATCCAGCTGTTATGTCAGAAGTTCTTGCACTAAACATAAATACGGTCTAGCCTTGAGTTCTGTAAGCGGCAAACTCGAAAGGTTAAGACAAGAAACTGGATTAACATATGATGAAATACGGGAACGCCTGTTACTAAAAATAAGGCAATAATAACTGTGAATTCACTGACTCAAGTCATGAAATTATATCCTTAAAAAAAATAAATTTATGAATCCAAAAAGGATATGGTCAAATTTAGCCGTCAGCGATTTAGAACAAACAACTAAGTTTTATACTGAATTAGGGTTTAAACCCAACGGTAGCTCTAAAGAACTAACCAGTTTTCTTGTTGGTGAAGTTTAAAGGCCGCCAGACAATAAAATCAACACATAGCCAACTAGGTTTTTTTGGTTTTTATTTAACTATAATTTATAGTTCGGTTCTATTTAAACAAATTTACTATGTTATTCACAAGATTCCAGAAATCTCCAGATTTTAGCCCTGCTGAACTAGATCACGATAATGGGTGGGATGCCTTTGAAAGTCCTCAGACTGCACTTCCCGATGGTGGCAAAATTCAAAATTCATATGCCGCAATGCGTGGTCAAGGTGGTAGAAAAACTGGTTACTTTGAAACTAATAGTAACAACGCTTTCGACAATGGGGACTATGAAGGTGAAAAAAACTTTGATGAAGTAGATCCAAAATTTATAGAAGCCCAAAATTTAAATGCCGTGACTAATTTAGGTCCAATGGATGAAAGGGTTAATGTTTTAGAAGATATTATTCAAACATCTGAAAGCACTTCAGGCCCAGTCAATAGGTCTGGCTATATAAATAGATTGAGATCTCGTTTTCCTAACAGCACAGTTGCTCGTGAAGTGGTTAGACAATTAGAACAAGGGTATGGAGACATGTCAGATTTTGCTCATTCAGTTGGTGATATAGTCAGATATGGCGCTGCTCATTTATCTCAGGAAACTTCCATGAGAAGATTTCAAGAAAACAGGCCAGTAAGTGCAAAGGCTGTGGAAACTGCTAAAGAGGTTGTGGCACAAACTGGTGGACTTTCACCATTTGCAGGCCAAAACGGACAACGCATCGATGACGCCGTAGCCAATTACAAAGCTACTCCCGCACCAGTCGCGGCCCCAGTAGAAACAGCAAAACCTTCTCTATGGAGTCGTGCAACTAACAAAATGAGTCAGTTAGCTGAAAAAGCTACAGAGACTGTTAGCAATATAAGTAATAGCATTTCTCAAAAAGCCATGAACGTCGTGAATAGTGCAAGCAACACACTCAACAGAGTTACTGAAAAATTTGCACCAACAGTAAACTCAGTTAGCACAGCCGTAAAAGGCAAAGTTGGCTCAGTTATGTCAAAAGTTGGAGGTTGGTTTAAGAGCTCAGGTGGTAATAATCAAGAAGCCTTCGCTTATTAAACAAACTATTTCTGACAACTAGTGCAAAATACTGTTCCTCTGCCGGCGACGGTTGTCTTTTGTAATATCTCCCGGCAGTTGATACATTTTTTACCGCCACGTCCGTATACAAAAAGTACTTCCTGGTTTCGGCCAGTTTTGCCATAAGCATCCACGAAATCTGAAATACTTGTCCCACGATTTTTTATACCCTGCCTCAAAGCTTTTAAAACTCCTTCATATAATCTCTCCAAATCTTTTTTACTTAACTTCGTAATCTCTTGATTTGGTCTGATTCCTGCATAAAAACAGCCTTCATCAGCGTAAATATTTCCAATCCCGGCGATTAAACTTTGATCTAATAAATTCTTTTTGACGGTTCCTCTTTTCCCTTTAAAAATACTTAAAAATTTCGCGAAATTAAATTCTTTGCTAAAAGGCTCAACTCCCAAATTACAAATTCCAGTTTTTACTTCATAATCGCTAAGCTTATTAATCCAAACTTTTCCAAACTTTCTAATATCGCAAAATCTTAAAGAAGTTTTTGAGAAATCCAAGCGAGTGCGTTCATATGGCAACTCTTCATCTTTTAAATTCTTCGTAACCAATCTTCCGCTCATTCTCAAATGCAAAGTCATCACATAATCATTTTCAAAAAAGATATTCATAAATTTACCTCTGCGCTCAACACTGCTTATTCTCATACCAACAATTTTGCCCTCATTCTCAATAGCCCCACTAACGGAATTAGCGTGGCGTCCCTCCATTCTCACAAATTTTTCACCAACAATAATCTTCCGCAAATCGGAAACTATCGTCTCTACTTCTGGCAATTCTGGCATATCAAAAAATTACATACCTTCAATTTCGACATCACCATTCACTTTGCACTGACAGCACAATCTATGTTCACCATCTTTTAGGCACATCATTTCCAAAGTCTGATCCTCAGTTTCTTCCATTGGACTCAAATCTCCAAAACCAGTCGGAACTCTAATCACGCACGTACCACAAACACCATCCTCACACCCAAAAGCAATTGGCCATCCATTATCTTTGACTGGATCTTTTAACGCCCCACCCAACGGAATCTCCGCAAGCGCTCCTGTATTGATAAATTTAACTTTTGGCATGGGCCTATTATCCATTTTTCAATCAAATTTGCAAGCCGGACACACAGTGTCCTTTTCCCTTTCCTATTTTATTAATTAATTATATCCTATTAGTCAGTCCATAACCCCTCATTTATGGTTACAATTTACACAAAAAATTCTTGTCCATATTGCATTAAAGCCAAGGCCTTATTAGATTTTTTGAATGTGACTTATAAAGAAGTTGATATCACAAACACTCCCGAAAAAGTGCAGGAACTCAGCCAAAGATCAGGATTCTTAACAGTTCCTCAAATTTTTGTAGGCGAGAATGAGGAACGCTGCCTCGGTGGTTTCAGCGATATCGACAAACTAAATCAGGAAGGCAAATTATTAGAACTCGTAAAATAAACTAATGAATTGGAACTACAAACAACTTTTGGATTTATTCTCCAAAAACGGCAATTATAAACTCTTTACCCAGTCAAATCATGGCCTGGAAAGAGAAGGTTTGCGTACAAATCAAAAGGGTAAATTGGCTAAAACTAAACATCAAATTGGTCTTGGCTCTAAACTCACAAATCCAAATATAACCACTGATTTTACAGAGGCGCAGTTAGAATTAGTTACACCAGTTTTTAAATCTGAACAAAAAACTCTCGACTATCTAAAAAACATCCATCTTTTTGTAAATAAAAATATTGGTGAAGAATTGATTTGGCCTTTTAGCATGCCCTGTATTTTGCCTCGTGATTCAAAAATTCCTTTTGCTGATTATGGCACTTCACATACTGGTAAGAAAAAAACACTTTATCGTTTAGGGCTTAGCGAACGTTATAACCGCAGAATGCAGACGGTTTCTGGAATTCATTATAATTTTTCTTTTAGTGATGAAGTTTGGGATTTGCTTTACGGGAAATTTATTCACAAAAAAATCACCGAAAATCTTTACACCAAAACTGATTTTATTTCAGAAACTTATCTACATATCATCCGCAACTTTTTGCGCTACGGCTGGATTTATACCTATCTTTTTGGTGCAGCTCCGGTGGTAGATAAAACTTATTTAAAAGGTAAAAAACCTGATTATCTCAAAAAACTTACTCGTCGCAGTTATTATTCTCCATATGCCTGTTCTTTCCGCATGAGCGAGCTCGGTTATTACAGCAAAGTTCAATCTCAACTCGCAATTTCTTTTAATAGTTTGAAAGAATATTTAGCCGATTTACAGAAGGCCATTACGACTCCGGAACCAAAGTACAAAAATTTGGATGGAATGAATTCAAATATTCTCCAGCAAGAAAGTGAGCACTATTCTCGTATCCGCCCAAAGCGTGTTTTGCAAAATAAAGAAACTCCAATTAAAGCGCTTTCAGAGCGAGGAATTCAGTATATAGAAGTTCGCTGCGTGGATTTAAATCCTATGTCTCCACTTGGTGTGGGGGAAAAAGAGCTGCAGTTTTTGCACATTTTTATTCTCTATTGTTTGTTTCAAGAAAGTCCAGAAATTGCTCCTGACGATAATTGCATAGTCACCGGCAACCAGAATAAAGTGGCTATCTACGGGCGTAAACCTGGACTTACAGTTTGCCAGCAAGAAGATCACGATGTTCCGATGATCGAATGGGCTGAAGAAATTCTAAAAGAAATGATACCTGTAGCTAAATTATTGGATAAAAATTCTGATGGAAATATTTATCAGGAATTAATTAAAGAACAATTAGAAAAATTAAAAAATCCAGAATTAACTCCTTCCGCACAATTGATTAAGGCAGTACAGGAGCGCAAAAAACCTTATATTAATTTTGGACTAAATTTGGCAAAACAGCATAAGGAATTCTACGGCCAGCAAAAATTAGCTCCAAAAACTGAAGAAAATTTTAGAGAAATCGCTGAAAAATCTATTAAAGATCAACACCGCATCGAAGTAATCGAAGAAACAATTTTGCCTGGTTATGATGACATGGAAGTTTCAACTCAAATCCTAATTCGTGAGGCCTTTAAACGAAAAGTCCAGGTTGATGTTATTGATAGAGCCGACAATTTTATTATTCTCAGCAAAGGTCGCAAAGTGCAATATGTAAAACAAGCTACAAAAACGGATCTCGATTCTTATATGACATTTCTGATTATGGAAAATAAAAATGTCACAAATCAGGTCTTGCGTGCCTCCGATATTAATGTGCCACCGGACGGTGTTTATTATTCTTTTGAAGAATCTCTTAAAGATTACGAAAAATACCGAGATATCAAAGTTGTTTTTAAACCAACAACCACAAATTTTGGAGTAGGTATAAGTTTTGCAGAACCTGGCGACTACTCAGCCTACGAATCCGGTCTCAGGGAAGCCTTTAAGCACAGCTCAACAGTTTTAGTGGAAAGATTCTTTGAAGGCGAAGAATACAGACTTTTGACCTTGGATTTTGAAGTTATCTCAATTGTAAAACGAGTGCCGGCCAATGTGGTTGGTGATGGCAAGCATACAATTCGAGAATTAATTGAGATGAAAAATGATGATCCAAGAAATTATAAATTTTTTGCTTACTACACTCTCAAAACCGGCAAAACCGAAGCGGAATTTTTACATGAGCAAGGCCTGACTTTTAACAGCGTCCCTGCAGCAGGCCAACAAGTTTTCACCAGAAAAAATTCTAATGTCAGCACCGGCGGCGATCCTTTAGAAGTTTTTGATCAAATTGATCAGAGTTATAAAAAGTTAGCAGAAAAAGCTGCCCACACCGTTAACGCCAGAATCTGCGGCGTCGACATGCTTATCCAAAATCCTGAATCCAAAGCCACAAACGACAATTACGCCATCATCGAATTGAACTTTAATCCAGCGATCCAAATGCACCACTATCCTGTCACAGGCAAACCCGTAAACGTCGCCGCAAAACTCCTGGACATGCTTGGGTTTTAAACGGCTTAGGCAATTTTGCCAACCACGCGTCTTTCATTACAAATTTCTCCTATCACGCCATCTGCCCAACTTGCTGCCGCGCTTCTTTGTATTGCCAGTTAACTGCATGCTCCAATTCGTGATGCTCTCTGCAAAGCGGTACTAAGTAACATGGATCATGGCTTCTGTTAATAGAAAACGCCACTGTGTGATGTATGTTGGCTGACGGTTTTTTGCAATTTTTTACTGCACACTTTGTCCCAAACTCTTCATAAAGGATTTTCTTTGCCGCTACTGGTACATGTCTGGTTGGTTCTTTTTTCTGCTCTTTCTCTAGAATTTGTTGACTAACTTCTTCTTTCTTTTGGGCAATCTCCATCTCACGTTTCTGTAAGAATTCTAATAAAAGCTGATTAACATCGATGCCTTTTTGCTGCAATTCTAGTAGTTTACCTTCAACTTCACCAGATAAATCTAAAGTCTGCCCGGGCAGAGATTTTGCCTCATTTTTTGTCTCAAATAAGCCATCGTGACCCGCGACAACATCGTTCTCCGCTTGCCTAAATTTTTCATCTCTCACTAAAGTTTCAACCGCATTTTTTGATAAATTTTTCAAATTCTCAGCCCAAAATTGCTCGTTTTCAGGTTTAGCAACCGCCGCCACTCTAGCCAATTTATTCACACTTACTTCACCACTTACCAATAAATTCCTCAACTCTGGCAATTTTTCAAATTTCTTTTCTAAATTCAAAGTGAGCCTAACTTGCTCTTCACTTAAACCTGCCAATTTTTTTGCAAATTCAAAAATCGAATCAAAGCCTTTTTTATCATATAGTTTGCGTTTAAAAACTTCGGGTAAAAGTCCAATAAATTTTGCTCTCCATGCCAAAGCCCGCCCGCCATACATTCTACAAAGTCTAAATAAATTTTCGTCCTCTAATTTGTCTATTTGCATATATTTTTTGTTAGTTTTTATTGCCAGTATTTTCTCAAGAATAAGCCGAAAAATCAACTTTTACGACTAGCGATTTTTAGTAAAAATGTCGGAATAAAGTTAGGTTTATTGGCTACAGCTAAACGTTAAATGCCGTTGTAGTTTTGACTTTGCATGTTAAAACAAGCTAGTCGGCAAAAAGCAAAAATAAAAGTGCGATTTTCTGTAAAATAACGAAATAAAACTCGCCTTTTTGGCGGGGACGGTATGCCAAACCCATTGTCTCTTTCATACCAAAATGCTATATTCGTCAAGTATGCGTCTAAATACTCCTACAACTACCATCAAAAATCTCAAAATCGGCGGTCAAAACCCGATCGTTATTCAGTCAATGACTAACACTCAAACTGCTGATGCCGAGGCAACCGCAAAACAGGCGATGCAACTTGCCGATGCTGGAGCTGAACTAATCCGCATTACAGTTAATACAAATTTTGCAGCTGAGGCTGTTCCTCAAATTCGTAAAATTCTCGATAAAAAAGGTTATCAAAACCTGCCTCTTGTAGGTGACTTTCATTACAACGGTCACGTTCTCCTAACTGATTACCCAAAGCTTGCCAAAACCCTCGATAAGTATCGTATAAACCCGGGTAATGTCGGTTATGGTGACAAACACGAATACAACTTTGCAACCATCATCAAAATCGCTGTAGCTAATCAAAAACCAGTGCGTATTGGCGTGAATTGGGGCTCGCTCGATCAGGACCTTCTTACTGAAATGATGGATAAAAACGCCAAACTAAAAAATCCAAAAACTGATAAAGAAGTTATCATCGACGCCATGGTAGAAAGTGCCCTCCTATCCGCAGCCCAAGCCGAAAAACTCGGCCTCAAACAAAACCAAATTATTCTTAGTGTAAAAATGTCTATAGTCCAAGATATGGTCAAGGCCTACGAACTTCTTGCGAAAAGAATGCAAAAAAACAAACACCTCTACGCTCTCCATCTTGGCTTAACAGAGGCTGGTGTGGGCATGCAGGGAGTTGTTTCCAGTTCTGCTGCGCTCGCAATTCTTCTTCAACAGGGGATTGGCGATACTATTCGCATTTCTCTTACTCCAACTCCTGATAAACCTCGTACCGAAGAAGTCGAAGCCTGCAAAAATCTACTGCAAGCTCTAGGCTACAAATATTATAAACCGCAAGTTACAAGCTGCCCTGGTTGTGGACGTACCGATAGTCAGTTTTTTCAAGAATTAGCTGACCAAGTCAACAAACATATCGACAAAAAAATGCCTCAATGGCAAAAAAAATATCCAAAAGTATCAGAGATGAAAGTCGCTGTTATGGGTTGTGTGGTCAACGGTCCAGGAGAATCAAAACATGCCGACATCGCTATTAGTCTCCCTGGTAAAAGTGAAAAACCGGTCGCACCAATTTATATCAAAGGCAAATTCATCAAGAGTCTGCAGGGCGACAAAATCCCCGAGCAATTCATGGAACTACTCGAGGAATTCGTTAAAGCAAATTACTGATCTCTACTACTTAATTTCCTCCAACTTAACTTCTACAGTTTTTTCCTCTCCCTTGCTCAAGACTTTTAATTTAACTGTGTCGCCAACTTTTTTTGTCGCAATAATTCTTCCCAGAGAATGATCTTCATCTAGTTTCTGACCGTCAATTTCTAAAATAATATCATTTTCTAAAAGGCCGGCCTTATCCGCAGGTGACCCTGGTATCACTGCTAATTCCTCTGCCCCAGTTCCTCTTAAAACTAATACTCCATAATCTACTTCTAAATTATTCGCTTCTTTTAATTTTTCATCAATTAATGCATATCTAACACCCAAATATGGTCTAACAATTTTGCCATTATCCCGCACTGATTCAAAAGCTGCTTTTACTAAATTTGACGGCAGCGAAAACCCAATATTTTCCGCACTGGCTACGGCCACATTCACACCAATTACTTTTCCTTCTAAATTTAAAAGTGGACCACCTGAATTTCCTGGATTAATTGCCGCATCTGTTTGAATAACACCATCCAATTGTTCTGATTGTCCAAATCCGGCACTTGCAGTTATTGACCTTGATAAGCCCGAAATCACACCAACCGAAACGGAATTTCTAAATTCTAGCAAAGGAGTTCCAATCGCTATCGCACTTTGTCCAACTTGTAATTCATCTGAATCGGCAAATTCGAGATAAGGTAGTTTTTCTCCCTCAATTTTTAGTATTGCCACATCATTTAAAGGATCTAAAGCTACTATTTTAGTTTCATGTTTTTGTCCATCAGTTGTAAAAGTTGTGTATTCTGCTGCTGGATCACTAACTACATGTTTGTTTGTGACAATATATCCATCTGCTGAAACTAAAAATCCAGATCCGCCACCAACTTCTCTTCTTTCAGTTCCATTTTCTTTGTATCTAGGAAATAAAAGCCCAAAAGGATTTCCTCCATCTAGCTCCAACTTTGGTACATCTTTTGTTACCACTATGGAAACAACGGAATCTTGAGCTTCATTAACTGCATCAATTACCATAGTTTCCTGACTTGAAGCCCCACTATAAATCGGCTCGTCATCCTCAATGACTGCAGTTTTTGCATTTTCTTGAGGAAATTTAGGGAAAAATTGTAGAATTAAAGCGCTAATAATTAAGGCAGTAATTCCACCTGAGATCGCCCCAACCAAAATGGGACTCTGTTTCGCTAACTTCATATTTGAATGGGTTAATAAATAGTATTTATGTTTTACTACGGCCTTTTTATCACTTCAAGAAATATCACTTGCCTGGCACTCTAAAATATTGAGTGCTAAAAGAGGCTTGCTATTCGTTGATTTATCAAATTAAATGGGGTAAAACTATACCCTGTACCGATTAATCCAAAATATATGATTCTATCCGACAAAACTATTAAAGAAATGCTTGCTGACGGTCGCTTGGTTATTGAGCCAGTTGACGAAAAATCCATTCAACCTGCCTCTGTAGATTGCCGTTTGGGTGACCACTTTTTGTTGGTCGAAGAGAATCAAATGGACATTATTACTTTGGAATCTGAGATTAAATACCGTGAAATTACTAATGAGAGTATTACAATCCCGCCACACTCATTTTTGTTGGCGACTACCCAAGAATATATCGAAGTTCCAAATGATCTGACTGCCTTTGTAGAAGGGCGTAGTTCAATTGGCAGAATAGGACTTTTTATTCAGAATGCTGGATGGGTTGATCCTGGATTTAAAGGTCGTATCACTCTAGAATTATATAATGCTGGTTCACTTCCTATTAAACTTCAGGCCGGTAAGAGAATTTGTCAGCTTGTATTCTGCAAAATGGATCAGGCCGCTCAAAATCCTTACAAGGGTAAATATCAGGGGCAAAGAGTGACTGTGGGAAGCCGTGTTTTCCAGGACAAAGATCGTATGCACGTTGGAATTGATGGTAAAAAAGTTGAAACTGTTAAAGAAGAAAAAGAATGGATCAGAGCCATTGATGTATAAAACATGCAACAATATTTAGA
>JBBTQK010000002.1:0-18485 GCA_038065735.1 Patescibacteria group bacterium
CCACCAAAATCCAATTTACTTGTATTCCAAAATATCACCTGGTTGGCATTGTAAGGCTTTGCAAATCGACTCTAGGGTTGATAGACGGATGGCTTTTGCTTTGCCGTTTTTTAAGATGGAAATGTTGGCCATGGTGATTCCGACTTTCTCAGCGAGCTCGGTGACACTCATTTTGCGTTTCGCCAACATGACGTCGATGTTAATAATGATTGCCATGGTATTAAACGGTTAAGTCATTCTCGGATTTGATATCCACTGCACTTTGTAAGGTTCTTTCAAATACAGCCGCGGCAGTTGCGACTACGACAGAGATAAAAATCATAAAAAGACCCATCATTACACCGCCCGCAATATCATCACTAGGTCGAGCTATAAAAAAGTAGGCTTCTGCTCCTACGATGAAAGCGACGAGGGTGATGGCACAGTATTTTATAGTCCGTAAAGCTCTCACGGAATTCAGTGAGAATACTTTATTTTGCCCGATATATCCGAGCAACTTAAACGCTTGATATAACGCCACAAAAAACGCAATGGACGCTGTATACGCATACGCTAAAAATGGATCATTGAAGTAAATCTCGAAGAGCGTGGAGTTTACGTTCCTCCCCTCAAGCTGTGGTTCCAAAAGCATAAGGGCAAGAGCACCAATACCGATGAGCACAATGACTACCTGAAGAAATATTGTTGAGCTTTTTTTCATGGTTGGTTCTTATAAATTTTTATATTTCTATACTAACTCAGCGTTTATCGTTTATCAATATGTATTTATCGTTATGCCCAGGTAAGTGAAATTTATATTTTTGATATTTTGAAACGTGTTATAATTAGGCTATGAGCGAAAACATTATTGATATAGAAGATTTACTGCTTTTTATTTTGAGTCATTCCAGCCCAAATATGGGTATAAAAAAACTCAATAAACTGGCGTTCTTTCTCGAGTTTACTTACATTTTTGAGAATGATAAAAAACTCACGAATGCTGAATATGCAGCCATTCCAATGGGACCAGTAATCAACGATTATAAAGTTTTGATTCAAAGCCTAATAAAAAGTGGGAAGATAACTAAAAACTCTAAAGCAGATGATGGACTTGAGGATTATTTGCCGATTGTTAAGTCTAAAGAACTTAGTCCTGAATTAACTGGGTTTTTGTTAACGGTATTAAATAGATATAAAGATCTAAGCCCAAAACAGCTTGAAGATTTAAGTCATGGGTTGGATTCTTATAATATTACGGTCCATGAGAATGAGGGTGAAATGGGGAAAATTATCGATAAGGATTTGGCACTATTAGATTCTAGTTTATCTTTAACTGACCTATGACTGGAGTAAATGTGATCTTTCATGTCGATTATGAGGAAAATTCCAGGCAGGTTAAAGATCAGCGAGTTTTGAAAGTAGTAGAAAGAAAATTTAAATTCTTAAGAGTAGTTGGATTGTCGTATCCATCATTAAATGCAAAACCTTTAAATAAGGTATTTGAAAATGGCGTGCCGGTTTGGGAATTTTACATCTCAAATAAATGGCGGTGTCTTTTCACCTGTAACCAGGAAAAGAATGAAATTATCGTATTAAAAGTGTGTAATCATTTGTAGTATAATTGCAGTTGAGATTGAACCTTAAACTTTAACAAAAATTTATGACAATTTCACCTATTACAATTGAGGCGAGCGTTAATGCTCCGGTAGAAAAAGTTTGGGAAATGTATACAAAACCAGAATTCGTAACAAAATGGAATCAGGCTTCTCCAGATTGGCATTGTCCTAAGGGAGAAAATGACATGCGAGTTGGCGGAAAATTCAGCTATAGAATGGAAGCGAAAGATGGTAGTTTTGGATTTGATTTCGGCGGAGTTTATTCAGAAGTAACACCACTTCAATCATTTGCATACGAGATGGGAGACGGCAGAAAAGTAGCAGTTACTTTTGCAAAAGTTGAAAATGGCACAAAAGTTACAACTACTTTTGATCCAGAGACTGAGAATTCTGTTGAATTGCAGCGCCAAGGCTGGCAGTCAATTCTCGACAATTTTAAGAAGTTTGCAGAGGCAAATTGATAAAAAAGCCATTACAAGTCAGAGATGAGAGTTTATTAAATCACTACATGGAAATTAAAAATTTTTCTTTAGTTTTAATGCTAAGTTTGTTTGTTTTTGCTGCTTGTAATCAGCAGACTGAGGAGGTTACGCAGGAGATGAGGACTTTGTATCCCAGTTTATATGCCGATGTGACTAAGATTTATTATTTAAATGAAACAAGCCGAGAGATCGTGGCGTTTTTGCCTAATCGTCATACGAATTACCTCTATTATTACAACGAAGAGGCTGCGGAAAAAATAAATCAGCAAAGTGACCTATGTAAACTTGGCGCAATTTTGCCGGTTGAAAGAGAAAATACTTTTAGAGAAGACCGACTTGAAAATACTATTTGGTTATTGATGAGTAATGAATTAACTGAAGAAGAAAAAGCTCAGGGATTCGTGAATAATTTCCCAGACGGATTTGAATTAATAGGTGCAGGAACTGGTGAAGGGATTGATTTGGAATTCAATAATTCTACAGCGATAAAAGGCGATTCCTGTGATGAACAAATTATGAGAAAGCAGATAGAAAAAACAGTGAATAAATCTAGACCAGAAATTGAGTATGTAAAATTCCTATAGTGTTCTTCAAATTTTTAAATTATCTTGGCAGAGGTCTATAACCAGGGACAATTTTATTATTGGAGAATTTTGCGGTGCTATCAGCGGTCAAAATAATTTTGTATTTTGGATCAATCTGCTCGTTTACAATTAAAACATCATCCACATCAAAGCCAATAACGCCGAATTTGTCGTCAATGTGAGTGACAGCATTACCTTTTTTAATTCCTTCAGCAAAAAAGGAATCTTTGCGGGCAAGAGCTTTGGCCTCGTCTTCGCTGCGCGCCGGTAAAACTAATTTCTTATGATATTCTTCAAGATCATTTGGCTTGTATCCGCCAAGATTCACAAAAAATAATTTCATTTCTTCAGGTTGCAGATTTTTATCTTGGGTTATTTTAACTTTATAACCATCAACTTCTTCAATTGCTACATAAGAATCAATATGCACCAAAATTTTCCAGTGTTTTTTAGCAACTTCCGTTACATCCTTAATTGAATCTCCGACTGCAAAAATAACATCGTGCTGTTCAACATTCACGCCTTTTGGTCTGCCTCCCAACACTACTAAAAATAATTTTGGATTTTTCATGAAATTTAATTATTTTCAAATTTTTAAAATAACGGTAGAATTATATGACTTAATTATATTTATGTACAAATATTCATTTTTCAACGACTACTCTGAGGGTGCGCATCCAAAAGTTTTGGAACTATTAACTAAAACTAATTTTGATCAGGAATCCGGCTATGGTGAGGATGATCTGACTTCGAAGGCGGCAAAATTAATTAAAAAAATTATTAAGAATGAGAAAGCGGAGGTGCATTTTGTCTCAGCTGGGACACAGGCAAATTTGATCGTGCTGGCTTCTATTCTCAAACCTTACGAATCAGTAATTGCGGCTAAAACTGGCCATATAAACGTGCATGAAGCTGGGGCAGTTGAGGCGACTGGTCACAAAATTAACTTAGTAGAATCGTCAGATGCAAAAGTTACGGTGGAAAGATTGCAGGAAGTTCTATCTGGACATGGGGATGAACATATGGTTAAGCCGCGTGTGGTTTATATTTCAAATTCTACAGAGTTAGGAACGGTTTATTATAAAAAAGAATTGAAGGCGATTTCGGATTTTTGTCGAAAGAATGGGCTATATTTGTTTATGGATGGCGCACGTTTGGGCTCAGCCTTATGCAGTGAAGGTGCGGATTTAACTCTAGCGGACATCGCAAAATTGGTGGATGCTTTTTATATTGGCGGCACAAAAAATGGCGCTCTGTTGGGAGAAGCAATCGTTTTAGTTAATCCAGAATTACAAAAAAACTTTAGATTTCACCTAAAACAACGTGGTGCTTTACTTGCTAAAGGTAGAATTTTGGGCGCGCAGTTTTTGGCTTTATTCCAGGATAATTTGTACTTTGAATTGGCGACTCATGCCAATAAAATGGCGGCGAAGTTGACTAAGGCAATTAAAAAAGCTGGCTATAAATTTCTAACAGAATCAAAAACTAACCAGATCTTCCCTATTCTTCCAAATAAGTTAATCGCAAAATTACAAAAAGATTACGGATTTTATATTTGGAAAAAAGTTGATGCTAATAATTCTGCCATAAGATTAGTAACAAGTTGGGCAACTAAGGAAGAAAAAGTTGATGAATTTATTAAAGAATTATGAAGCCACGCATTTTACATCTATCGTTTTTGACACCTGAGATTAGGCGTGAGGTTTATAATCCGCTAGATTTGAGGCATGATGGGGATTTGATTTTGAGGGCGTTGGGAGAATTAGCAGATAGAATCGAGTTGGATGTGCATTTTGTGAATGACGAGCCTTTACTGCCTTTTCCAAAAAATGGACATGAGTATGATGCCTTGATAATTGGTGGAGCCGCTTATCATGTCGATGAGTTGTTAAATGATTTGGAAAACAATTTATGGTTTAGTGTTTTGGCGAATGAGGTTAAAACTTTTGCGGAGCAAAAACCTGCTTTTGGGATTTGTTTTGGTCATCAATTACTTGGATATATTCATGATGGAAAAGTTGCGCCCATGACTGAAATGGAATTTGAAACTAGTAAAATCGTGAGACTAGATTGTCATAAAAAACATCCTATTTTCCACGGAATGCCAGAAGAATTCTTAGCGCATTCTTCACATAGAGATGTTGTTACAATGCCAGTATTAGATGGAGTGTTGGCCCAAAGTTGCATGTGTCATACTCAAGCTTTAAATTTCAAAGAAAATGTTTATGGCGTGCAATTTCATCCTGAATTTATTCCAGAAGTTATGCATACCTATGCCAGTCGACGTGGCAAAAATCCTAAAATTGAGCCTACTCCGCACGCGCCTTTAATTCTGCAAAATTTTGTGCGTTATTGTGTTTTGAGAGAAGAGGTGAAATAATGAAATTTGATTAATTAATAACCTCTTTATATATGAAAATTTTAATTACCTGGCTGTTTAATGCGGCGGCTGTGATGCTGGCGGCTTACTTGTTGCCATCTGTAGTTGTAGATAGTTTTGGGACTGCGCTGATCGTGGCTTTGGTATTGGGAGTTGTAAATGTCTTGTTAAAACCAATTTTGATTATTCTAACTTTGCCGATTAATATTTTGACGCTTGGTTTGTTTACGTTGGTAATTAATGCAGCGTTGATTTTATTAACAGATGGGATGGTGCAAGGATTTGCGGTTGGTGGATTTTGGAGTGCAGTGATATTCAGTTTGATTTTGGCCGTGGTTAACGGAATTTTTGGAAGTTTGAAGAAAGACTAATATCATATGAAATTATTAATAGCAAAAATTTTGAGTAGTGTTTTGAGAGCTTATTTTAAGCTGCGGTTTGGCGGTAGAATAAGTTGGGGGCGGGATGTAATTCTCAATCATCGATTTAAATTTAAAGGCCCAGGAAAGCTAATAATTGGCGATGAAGTAAATATGTGGGCGCACAAAGAAGCTAATGAATTTTTGACATTTTCGAATGAGGCTGTGATCAAAATTGGAAAGAGGACTAGGCTCAATGGAGTGACGGTGCAGTGTCGTCAATCAGTGACAATTGGTGAAGAATGTTTGATAGGCAGTGCGATAATAATGGATAACGATTTTCATAGTGTTTATTTTGAAAAGCGCAAAGACCCTAAGGCGATTAAGTCAGCTCCGGTAGTGATTGGTGATTGTGTTTGGTTGGCTGGGCAATGCGCAATTTTGAAGGGTGTAAATATTGGTACAGAAAGTGTTGTTGGATTTAGAGCGGTGGTTACAAAAGACATTCCAGCAAAAAAAGTAGCAGCTGGAAATCCGGCAGTCATAGTTAAAGATATTTGCTGAGTTTTTCAATCAACTGCTCAAGATTGATTTTTTTGTGGGCGGAAACAAAAACCGGATCGAATTTTTTGTATTTACGCTTGAGAGTGGTGACTGATTTTTTGGCGGCATCACCTTTTTTTGAGCTAGTCCAACCCAAAATCGCCGCGCTATATTCTCCAGCTTTAACTAAATTCGTTTTACGTTGCAACTGACTTTTTAGTTTACGTTTGTCTTCAAAATGTATGCGATGAGCCATCATATCAACTTTGTTAAAAGCATAAATACGCTGGCGGTCTGTAAGGCCAAGTTGATTGAGAATTTCTTCTACTACATCAATTTTTGTGTGCATTTCTTTATCATTAATATCCACTACGTGCAAAACCAAATCAGCGTCGATGGCTTCGGCTAAAGTGGATTTAAAGGCTTGAATAAGCAATGGTGGAAGGTCGCGGATAAAACCAATCGTGTCAGAAATCAAAATTTCCTTACCTGGAATGTATTGGCCGTCTGCTTGGATATGTTGTTTTGGTGGAATGTAAATTTTGCCGATGCGAGTATCTAGAGTCGCAAATAATTTATCAGCGATATAAACGTCTTTGCCGGTGAGCGCGTTAAGTAACGAACTTTTGCCAGCATTTGTATAACCAACAATCGCCACACTTTTAAAATTCTGACGTTTGCGACGCTCGCGATGACCTTTGTTTATCAAATCGTAATGTTTGAGTTTATCGATAATATTTAATTCTTGATTTCTTAAATGACGTTTCATCAACTCGGTGTTGGTTTCACCCTGTCCAGATCTGATACCAACGGCTCCTGATTGCTGGGAAAGCTCGATACCCATACCGTAAATGCGCGGACCCATATGTTTGATTGCAGCTAATTCTATCTGCAATTTTGCTTCGGTAGTCTTGGCATGCTTATCAAAAATTTTGAGAATTAAATCAACACGATCCCAGGCTTTCATTTCGATTTTTGCTTCTCTAAAATATTCGTCGAGGTTATAAATTTGTTTTGGTTTAAGAATATTATTTAGAATTAATAAATTCGCCCCATTCTCACGAGCTTCAGCAATTATTTCATCTAATTTTCCCTTACCAACATAGGTGTCGTAATCTGGTAATCCCCTCTTTTGAATAGTTTTAACAACAACCAATCCACCAAAAGTATTTACAAGATTTTCGAGTTCATAGAGGCGAATTTCGGCTTCAGCTTTTGTAGTCTGTGGAGTAATTACATCCACGAGTACAGCCTTGAGTTGTGTTGAAGTTATATGCATTTTTTAGAATATAACATGGCGCGGTAAATTTGCCTAAAAACTCTAATAGTGGTATGAAGTAAGTTGTTATAAACTTTTAACCAAATTTCTATGAAAGACACTACTAATGAAGGAAGTTGCGGTGTATGCCGTTGGATTGCTCCCCTGATTCTTGCTGTAACATCTCTACTTTTACTTCTTCTAAATTTAGGAGTAGAAATGGGTGTTTTTGGAGAATGGGTAATGCAGTGGTGGCCAGCAGGTTTGTTTTTGTATGCAGTTTCTGGCTTTTGTCCATGTAAGGGCGGATGTAGCTGCAGCAAATAGCATTAGAATTTTTGAAACGTATAAAGAGAGCCATCTTTTAATAGAGGTGGTTCTCTTTTAAGTTAAAGCTGAAATTCTTGATAATTTTTAGATTCTATATCTTTGAGGACGTAATCAAGATTTTTATTCATTTGAATTACGACTTGAGGATTATTCATAGCCATATTCATTCCAAATATTTTATCTTTTTTTAGTCTTATTAGTATTGGAACTATTTTTTGACTTTCAGTAACCATAAAGACCAGCATTCTAGCTCCATTTCGTTTTCCAATCCTGATTTTAAAGAATCGAAAGCCAGAAATTTTACTTGGTGCTTTAGTTTCTATACCCAAGCCTTTTAAAACTTTTCTTGCTCCATCAATTATATCATCTAATTTTAAATATCTATCAAGAGGCTTGAATTCATGAGTAGTCACGTATTTCGTCAAAATGAGCATATCTATTTAAGTAATTTCGCTAATTTAGCAGCTTTTAGATTAATCTGTTTGTCATCAAAAAAGATTTCCTCAACATCTGGCTCGTTTTCATTTGGAATAACTAAGCCCAAAGAAATTTTGCCATCTATAAACCCCTTCATGGCGTAGACTAATAGGGCTTTAAGAGTAATGCCCTCTCGTTTAGCTTTTTCGAGAGTTTTTTCCTTTAGATCCATGTCTGTAGTGAAAGAAACCTGAGTTGTCATATATTTTAAATATATTAATAAACTACATATAGAATACATTATAAATGCAATTAAATCAATCGTCTTCTCCAACCAGCGTCCCTAAAAGTACGGCAAAATGCTGTATTTTTGGAGAAGGAGGCAGGATTTTCTACTGTCCCCCTTAAAGATCTGCTATACTTTCAAAAATTTTACTCATTCTCTAAATGATAAAGCTATATAAACACTTTAAGCAGAATTTTTCATCATGGGCGATCGGTAGTTTTTGGCTGGTTGACCTGGTTAATCCGGTTTTTAAAAAATATGATTACGGTGCGGAGTATCCTTTGGTTTTGGCTTTTGGAGTTTTGATTTTGATTCTGGCGATCGTGGAATTCAAAAAACAACGAGAAAAAAATCATCTGGAAGAAGGATTTTTATTAATTTTTGCGGGCGGATTTATAACTTCGTTTATTTTGTCGCAGACTAAAAATGTTGGGTTTAGTGAAGTACTCGCCTATTTAATGATGGTTCCTTTGTATTTTATTTTTGCCGGGCAGAATTTCATGCAAAAAAAAGAATGGAGAAATAAGATTTTTAACATTGTGGCAATTGGAACTTTGATCGCCGTTTTAATGGGATTTGTGCAGTACTTATTTTGGCCGGAAAACCGCATGTTTGGGCCGTTTTTTAACATTCTATATCATGCAAACGTCTGGCCAAATGCCTTTGCTTTATTCTTGCTAATGACCTGGCCAATATTCTTGAGTGATGATTTAAAAATTAAATCCGGTTTTAGAATTGCTGCGCTAAGTTTGGTTTTGTCTGCACTATTACTAACTTTTTCGCGTGGAGCATTGATTGCTTTTGTGGGACAACTGGTTTTGTTGGGAATTTTTTATTTCAAAAGAATTAATTTAAAAGTTTTTGGCGGACTTATTTTGACTGCTTTTATAGCAGTTGGAATATTTTTTGCGAGTAATTATGTTAGAAGTTTGCAGTACAAAGTTATCAATGTAGAAGAAAGAGTAAACTTTGAAAACAGTGAAGGTTTGACTTCAAAAAAAGAAAGGCAGGATTTCTGGGAAGGGGCCGTGGAGCTTACGAAAGACAGGCCGTGGTTTGGCTGGGGACCGTTTAGTTTTAGAGATGCATATAATCCAATTCAAGAAGATTTATTAGCAAATTCCGATCATCCACATAGTATTTTTTTAAAGTTTGCAGCGGAGAATGGGCTGGTTACTGCGGGAGCTTTTGCAATGTTCTTAGTCTCTCTTCTGCTTATGGTAGTAAAAAGATTTAAGAACTTAGATGCGGGGCAAAAAAGTACGGTTTATTTATTAACGATTGCAATTGCCGGAGGATTTGCGCACAACATGATCGATTATAATTTTAATTTTTTAAATAATTTATTATTACTTTTTGTTTATTTGATTCTCCTTAGATCCTTACTTGTAAAGAAGGTGCTAAAGCGCAGTGGACAGAGCTTTTTGGCTTTAATTCTTGCGACAATTATTGCGTTAGTTTCTTTGTATGAAGGAAGTTTATTGGTGATGGAAAAAATGGTTTATGACAAAACTTTTGCGAATGAATCTTTGTTTCCGAGAAATGCATATTTAGATTCTGCGCAGGCGAATATGGAGAATGAAATGTATGATTTTGCGTTGGTTGATTTGCAAAAACAGTTGGAATTAAATCCTCTGGATGCGCAGGCACTACATTTAAAAGCCGTGATTTATTGTGATAAAGATTATGAAAAAATGGATTATAAAAAATGCAATGATTTGATGGAGGAAGCGCTGGATTTAAATCCCTTAAATAGTTTGAGTTATTATGTGGATTTTTTGCGGCCGGTGGCTGATGGTAATTTAAATATTGAGAAAAAAGAGTTGAATTTAGTATTAATTGAAGCTGAAAAAATTCTCAATATTTACTTTGAATATGTTGAGAATAACGTGCATTTTACGGCTTATACAAGCAACGTTGAGTCGGCATCTGAATTGACGGATTTATTGATCAAATTGGCTGCGTTTGATTCTGAAAAAATTGCAGAGTTAAAAATTAAAAAGCAGAAAATGATTGAAGAAGCAGACAAGCTGAGACGAGAGAAATCGTTTTGAAAAAGCCAAAAACAGATGTAGAATCAAGAAATCTCGTTCTTAATTCTTTAATTAAAAAATCTATGGAAAAAAACACAAAGTCAAAAGCAACAGTGAAACCTACCGGCGAGACAAGTAAACCAGGTGGCGTGCTTAGGGCAGTTTATCTTTACCTTGTGAGCGCAATCACAATTGTGATGGTGATTATTTCTTCAGTTGGATTAATCAAAATTGTTTTGGAACGTTACGTATTTGACGTGAAGACATGGGGTGAAATTGAGATAGCAAATCCAAAATCATTTTATGAATGTACCGATGATACACTTTTTTATACTTACGATACTAAAGGCGTGAGAGTCTTGAAGAATGCATCACAAACTCCAGAACAGATGGAAACTGAACGTCAAAAATGTATAACAGAAACTAAAGCAAATCGTGAGATGCAATCAGCTAATGAAGTGAAGAGAGATTTAGTATGGTGGTTATCAATGTTGATTGTTTCCCTACCTCTTTATTTGATACATTGGACCCTAGCTAGAAGAAAAGTATAAATAAATAATGAACAGCGTAAGTAAAAATTTTAAAGCAGCAATCTTCGATTTCGATGGAACCTTAACCGAAAAAGGTCACTACGAACCGCCGCACGAGCTCTCACGAGAGCTCGTGCGGCTCTCTCAAACTACGCCTATTGGATTTTGCACTGGCCGTGAGGTTAAGTCTTTTGAGTTACATGGATTAAGTCAGCTGCTATTGGATATAACTCCCTCGGATCGAGAACAACTTCTAAAAAATCTATTTTTATTTGCTGAAAACGGCGCGATTGGTTACAAGTTTGATCTGGAGAAAGAGCAATTTGAGGAGTTTTATAGAGTCCCCTGGCCAGATGAATTCATGCCAAAAGAAGAACTAAAACATCATTTAAACGAGGCTATTAAAGACTTCGGCAAATTATATGACAACAAGCATCAAGTAATTATGGTGATGCGGACAAATCTGGATCACGACTTTCACAAAGGAACAATTGAGGAAATTTATGGATTGGCGGCAAGTATTTACGATATAACTATTAAGCTTCTCAAAAGAATCGCACCTGATTATGAAAAATACGTACACGTTGGCAACTCTGGAATTGGCGTAGTAATTGGACCGGCTAATGGTGACAAAGATGGAGCGATAGTCAGATTTGGTGAGTATTTGAAACAAGATCGTGGAATTAAATTCGGGGAGAATTTCTCTGAAATTCTTTGTGTTGGAGACAGTCCCCAACCAGGTGGAAATGACTTCCATTTTTTGAATGGCAAGTCCGGTACTGTATATAATGTCGGAGAGTATGTGGGAGATGTGGATATTTTAAATCCAGTTTTAACTGATGATGGCCAAAAAATTCTACATGCAGCAGGAACTTTAGCTCTATTAAAAAAACTTTTGGGCTAAATTTGGACTAATTTTTGCTTAGACGAGCCATGATTTTGGTAAATCCCCTTGACTAGACGGGGGCTTATTCTTTAATATGGCCCTCCACGGGATAATCAATTCCTGTTAGTACTAAATACTTAACAAATTTGTATGTTTAAAAAGATTGTTTCAGCCTTGTGTCTTACGGCAGTATTAAGCCTAATTATGCCTGCGAGCGTAATGGCTGCAACGACGGATAATAACGCATTAATACAGTCAATAACTTTGACTGTGCCAAATGCAACTGCACAGACTTTTAATCCGGCTACGTCTGGACAGAGTCTTAAAACTGCAATTGCTTTTGATTCCGCATCTTCTTCTCAACTTAGTAATTCATCAGGTTTTGTAAGAGTAATTAAAGGAAGTACTGTTATCAAAACTTTAAAAACTTGGACTAATGAAAATGTAACTACTGTAACTGTACCAGATTGGGATGGTAAACAGATTGATTCAACATCAGCTGCTCAGGGTGTTTGTGGAACTGCTGTAGCTATTTGTCCAGTTGGAGACTATCAAATCGAAGCTAGCGTAGAATTCAGCCCAAGTGCTGGAGATACTACTTTTGATTTGGATACTGCCGATTTCAAAATTATTTCAGGAACAGTTACAATTAATACTTTTACTTTAACTCCAGAACCAGCGGTAAGTGGAGTAACTACATTTGACCCTTCTTCAAAAGGCGCAAATCAGGATCTAAAAATTGCTTACAATCTTTCAGAAGCGGCTACTGTAAGCGTTGATATTAAAGATACAAAAAATACTACTATTAAGAGTTTTGTTTCAAGTCTACAGAGTGAAACTTTTAGCTGGGATGGAGTTTCAGCTAATAAACTTGTAGCACCAGGAGTTTATAGCGTTGTTTTAACAGCATCAAAATCAGGAACAACTCAATCTACACAAACCAAGACATTCACGGTTGCTTACAATAATACAAGCAAACCTAGCATTACAAATTTGACACTTTCAAACGAATCTTTTGACCCGGATAGCGACGATACCGTAATTGAATTCAAAAACTTAAAAGAAGCTAATATTACTGTAGAAATTCAGGATGCTAATGGAATAGTGGTAAAGACTTTTTCAAACTACGATGACACTTCTTACAACGCTGATAAAACACATTCATTCCCATGGAGTGGTAGAGATTCAAATAATAATGAAATAGCTACAGGTTCATATAAAGTAGTTATAATTGCTCGTAACGAATTTGGTGTAAGTACAACTGAAAAAGCGATTACATTGAATAATAGTGGTGGTTCAACTACTAGCAGCAATTTACATATTTCCGGAATTTCCTTTAGTCCTTCTTCAAAATTCAAACCTGAAGATGACGAAGAATTAAAGATAGAATTTGACGTGGAACGTGATCTTGATAGCCTGATAATTACAGCTATTCATGGTAGTGAAAAAATCGAAATTTATGATGAGGATGATATTGAATCAGAAAATAATATAGAAGTAACTTGGGACGGTACTGATGATAGTGATGATGGATTTGTGGATGAAGGTTCATGGAAAATTGAATTCAAATCAAAACAAGGTTCAACTGAACTTTTGGCTTCAAAATCAATTACTGTAGAATATGAAGCACCTGAAATCGATGAGGTTTATCTTTCAAAAGACAAAATCGACAATGATCAGGATGAATCAACCTTTATCATCTTTAAAGTTGATATTGATGCAAATGTGAATATTAATGTGTTGGAAGGTGGAGATGTGGATGATGAAATCGAAGAAGATATGGAAGTTATCGGAGACCGTTGGTACGCAGTAGAATGGGATGGTGGAAATTACGATAAAGATGATGATTTACAGATTCAGGTAATAGCAGAAAATTCTTCAAACGAGGATATTTTTGATAGCCAAAAAATCAGTATTGATATAGTTGAAGATGAGGTTTCAGACAGCAAATCAAATGTTTTGAACGATTATATCTCCCCTGTTATCAGCAATGGCAATGAAGAATTCACTCTTTATTTTGATCTTGAAGACGAAGCTGATGTAGAAGTTACTATTCACAAAGGTCAGAATGGTTCAGGATCAACAGTTGATACTTTAATGAATGAAAACGATGTTTCAGATGGAGAACATACTATTGATTGGGATGGAAAAAATAAGGATGGCAACAAACTAGCTAATGGTGTTTATTCTTATAAGATTGTTTCAAAAAAGAGCAGCTCAGAGACTGAAACTGGTTTATTTGTAATCGGACCGGTTGGAGATTCTGATGATAGTGGTAGTTCTTCTTCAGACGATGATGACGATGATGATACTTCAGGAGGCACTGGATCTGGTGTAGTTATTGATGGTGGAGATGATGATTCTACAGACACTGATACTGACGATTCTGCAGATGAAGAAAGTGATTGTGGTGGTTTTGATGACGTGAGCTCAAATTCTAAATATTGTAAATCAGCTAAATGGGTTAAAGATGCAGGAATCTTTAAAGGATATGATGATGGAAGTTTTAGAACAAGTGCGCCGATTAACAGAGCTGAATTATTAAAGACAATTATGGAAGCTTTTAGCGTGAATGCACAGGCTACAAGCAGTACTTTAGGATTTAAGGATGTAGAAGTTGGAGCCTGGTATATGGGCTATATCAACGCTGCAAAAATTCTAGGTATATTTAATGGTGATGCCGGTAAGAACACTGCAAGACCTGCGTCAACTATCAATAGAGCTGAGGCTGTTAAATTGGTCTTTGAAACTATGAAAGCTTCTAAGGCATATAGTATTGAGACTTGTGGTAATAGCTACGCTGACGTCAAGTTGGGAGCTTGGTACTTTAATTACGTTTGTGAAGCTAAAAAATATGATCTATTGGATACTTTGAATGGTAATTTCGCCCCTGAAGCTTTGACTACACGTGGTGAAATGGCTGAATTATTCTTTAGATTACATGAGGCTGGACAGATCTAATTGGGTTAAGTTGGTCATTGGTATTGACAAATCCCAAAAGCCTGCTATCATTCATAGCCTTTTGCACAACAAAGGGATAAACAAGACAACTTAAAAATTTAATATATATAACTAAATATGCAAACTTATAACTCAAACAATATGTTCAAGAAATTCCTAGCAGCGGTGGCGCTTATCGCTACATTTGCTACAAGTACTGCTTCTGCTCTAAGTAGTGGTGATGAACCATTTACTGGTCCTGCAAAGTCAGATGGTATTATCAGTAACTTTACCGTTACTAATGGTACTTTCAGCCCAGCTCTAGGTGAAAAAGCTGTTATCAGCTACAAACTTTCTAAGGATGCTGTAACTAGCGCTTACGTTGTTTCAAAAGACAATGGTATCGTTGCTAAATTCTCTGACTATAAAAAAACTGTTTCTCAACCTGCACCTGCAACAGTAGATGCATCTTTTCCTTGGAATGGTAAAGTAGATGAGAACAATGATAATAGTGCCGCACTTCCAAACGGAATTTACTACTTTAAGGTAATTGCTTACGGTGCAGATGGTGTTACTGTAGTTGGAAAGATTGAACAGGCTATCGTTGTTGCTTCTGTAACTTCAGACAACAATCCTGCTCCAAAAGTTTCTAATACAGTTGTATCTGACAAAGCTTTCTCAGCTGTTGAAGGTGAAGCTACTGACGTTTCTTTTGAAATCGACAAATCAGCTTATACTAAAGTTGTTGTTAAAGACGGTTCAAAAGTAATCGCTACTTTGGACAACGGAACTAAATTCCACCTAGCTACAGAAAAGTTGTCTGTATCTTGGAATGGTAAAGACTCAACTGGTAAAGTTGTTGCTAATAAAGTTTATACAATCAGCATTACAGCTTCAAACGACCAGGGTGATACTTCAGAGTTTGTAAACGTTGAAGTAATCACTGGTGGTGCTCAGAGCAAAGGTATTATCGAAAACTTCTCTTTGAACCCATCAAAAACTTGGAATCCAGAAGATGGTGAACTAGAAATTAACTATGAATTATCTGAAGATGCTAGTTTCGTAGTAATCGAAGCTAAAAAAGGTAACAAAGTAGTTGAAATCGTAGACGATGAATTCGTTAACGACGAAGATTATGAAGAAACTTGGGATGGTACAGACGATGATGGTGATATCGTAGACGAAGGAACTTGGACAATCACTCTTAGAGCTGATGCCTATACTGTTTCTGAAACGATCGTTGTTTCATACGACAAACCAGATTTCGTAGAAGCTTTTGTTACAAAAGATTCTATCGACCCAACTAAAGATGAATTCACTAACTTGGTTTTCAAGGTAGATACAACTTCTAATGTTACTGTTGAGGTTTACCAGGGTACTAACAAAGAAGCTACTTTGTTAAAAGACGAAGAAGTTAGAAAGAACAAATGGTACGCTGTTGAATTCGACGGTGTTGATAACAATGGTGATGAAGTTAACGAAGGTACAGATTGGAGATTTAAGATCACTGCAGAAAGCACAGCTGATAACGACATTGACTCTTCTACAACTGTAGGATTCACTGTTGCTGAAGATGATGTTTCTGACAAAAAAGCTAACATTACTAATGACTACACTTCACCAATTATCTTTGATGAAGAAACTAATTCTGAATTAGTTTTCAATTATGACTTGGACGAAGATGCTGAAGTTTACCTAGCTATTTACGAAGGTAACTCTACAGCTGGTGATGAAGAAGCTGAATTGATGGATTACAAATCTCAGGATGCTAAAGAAGGTCACACAGTAAAATGGAATGTTCAAAACGACGACGGTAAAGAATTAGACGATGGTATTTACACTTACAAGCTTATTTCTAAAGCTGAAGATGGTGGTTCAAAAGAAACTGAAATCGGTAGATTCGTAGTTGGTAACGTTGGTGGATACACTACTGACGATGACAACGATGATGAAGACGATGAAGATGAGGACGATGATGATGATGTTTTGGTAACAACTTGTGGTGGATACACTGATACTCAGTTTGTAGGTACAAATGACTACGAGACTTGTGTTGCTATCGAATGGGCTACTGCAAGAGGTATCTTTAACGGATATGCTGACGGTAGTTTCGGTCCTTACAACAACATCAGCCGTGCTGAAGTATTAAAAGTTGCATTTGAAGCTTTTGATAACGTTGTTATCTTGCCATCAGATGGTACTAAACTAGGTTTCTCTGACACTGATCATAGCGCTTGGTATATGCCATACATCAGAACTGGTAAATTCTACGGAATGGTTGCTGGTTACCCAGATGGAACATTTAAACAGGCAAACAATGTTAGCAGAGTTGAGTTCTTGAAATTTGTACTTGAAGCTAGTGAATCATTCACTGGTTACAAAGTTCCAAACTATTCATTCTCATACTTCGCTGATGTTGATACAAACGCGGCAGATCAGGCATGGTTCAAGAACTACGCTGGTGTTGCATACGAAATGGGATTGATGAATTTCTCTGATAGTTACGGTTACGGCGCAGCGGTTAATTTGAACCCAGCTAAACCAATGACTAGAGGTGAAGTTGCATTGACTCTATATAGAATGTACAACGCTGGATTGCTTGGATTCTACGATGAGATGTTTGCAGAGTAAATTTGTGAGAATAGAGGAATAAGAGAGAAATTACTTTACGTACGATAGACATTTTTCATAGGAATGAGGGGAAAAAACCCGCGCCGCAAGGCGTGGGTTTTTTCTTTGTGCTGAAAGTATCAGATTGTATTAGATTTCCGTTTTTGCTCACCAGAAAGACCTTCCACTACCCATTGACAAAAGATGATTTCTTGATATAGTGATCATCTCTGATTTTTGCTGTCTTATCGGGTGCGAGCTTTGTCTCAACATTCATAGGTCATTTAAAAAAGGCTTAGATCAGAAAGTTCTTTTACAACTCGCAAGATAAACATTTAATTTTTGATAGAAATATTTTATTTTTTGATTCGACTGTTTTTGTATGTGAGAAGTCGGAGCGACTAGAGTTAAGAATTTTTACACTTCTTGATTTTAGCAGCTTCGACTTTACCATATTAAAAATGGTCTTGAGTCGAATGCACCAAAAAGGCTGCTGTCCATTGTTTGGATGCCGGCCCTCGTCCTCTATGTCCCCGGGGACTTAAATCGCGGGGACACGTCAGGTAACAGAAACCAACAGCCACTCCTCAAGCGCACGACACCCGTGGCGCGAGAAACCCAAGGAGGGGTGGCACATCTCAGGAGATCTCCGTGAAAATTGTGAAGATGATCGTCGCCTTGCTGGCGATCACCGGCCTCGCGGCCGGCTGCGAGCAGGGAACCGAGGCGTCCAACGCCCCGGTTCAGAACGAAGGCGGCAAGTCATTCGGGTGTCTGGGCAACTGCCCCGACCCCTCGACGGCCATCACCGCCGATCAGGAGCCGCTCGACCAGTGTATGGGGGGAAAGAAGGTCTGCGATGACCTCAACCCCTGCACGGACGACGGCTGCGACCCGGCCAGCGGATGCACGAACACGCCCACCAACGAAGGCGGGGCGTGTGATGACGGCAACGCCTGCACGCTCGGCAACATCTGCACGTTGGGTGTGTGCGGCGGTACTTCCGTCGTCTGCTCCGCAATGGACCAGTGTCACGATGCGGGCGTCTGCGACACCGCTACCGGCTCCTGCTCCAACCCGGCCAAGCCGGACAACACCGGCTGCTCCGACGGCAACGCCTGCACGATGACCGACATCTGCATGGCTGGCTCGTGCCTCCCCGGCCCGACCACCGTCTGTTCCGCCACGGATCAGTGCCACGATGCGGGCGTCTGCGACACCGCTACCGGCTCCTGCTCCAACCCGGCCAAGC
>JBBTQK010000002.1:18585-37173 GCA_038065735.1 Patescibacteria group bacterium
CGTCTGCGACACCGCTACCGGCTCCTGCTCCAACCCGGCCAAGCCGGACAACACCATCTGCAGCGACGGCAACGCCTGCACAACGGTGGATAAGTGCTCCGCTGGTACGTGTACCGGTGGAGCGATCGATCCGTGCGACGACAGCATCGCCTGCACGATCGACTCCTGTGACCCCTCGACCGGCTGCTTCAGCGACGGATCCGCCTGCCCCAACGAGATCTGTGACAATGGGCAGGACGAGGACGGCAACGGCAAGACCGACTGCGAGGACCCCGACTGCCTGACGTTCTTCGAGGGGTATCTCAAGGTGGCCAGTGATCACACGGGTGACAAGGCCAAGTACCTCTACGGAACCCTTCTGGAGAGCAATCCGACGACGACAACGCTAGTCGCCGGCAGCCAGTTCACTCTGGGGCTATACTGCCAGGACTTCTTGGGAACGGACGGCAAGGTCCACCCAATCGCGGTCTCGGTGAGCGGCAACCAGGGACAGACCCAGGGCTGGACCTCGGTCTTCGGCTGGAAGTTCAAGTTCTGCTCGCCCTGGACCAGCGGCCCAACGCGTGGCCAGATCTGCGCAGATGCCCAGAACGTCGAGAACTTCGAGAAGAAGACTTCGTTCCACATCCAGATCTGGCCGTTCGTGAAGCCGCCCCCGGCCCCGCCCCAGTAGCGTCCCCGATGAGCCCGCCTTCGGCGGTTGACTTGTCTCTCGGCGACTACGTGAGTAGCTGTCGGGGGCGGGCTCTGTGTCCGTTTCTTTTCTTCCCCCGCTGGTAGATCTACTGCCGCGGGTTCCCACCTTCTATCAAAATCCCTTAAAACTACTGAATTCGACTGTCGCATCATAAAAGATGGCGCCACTCGGTTCGGGGGAGGGATTTACATGTTTACCTTGCGAGTCCTTTCCTAACTTCTCTATTACAAGCTAGGCCTTTTTGACGTGGGAGCCCGCCTACGGCGGGCAAGGATTTTAGAAAAATTTTAAGAAAATTTAACGATTATTTAATGTCGGTGTGATATTACTTATATGTCCTTTTAACTTGTTTTATCAGAAAATATCTTATATAATAATTATACTAATTTAATATAATATTTATATGAATACTACTATTTCTATCAAGAAAGATATTTGTTACCAAGCAGCGAAAAAAGCTAAGGCAGAAGGTTTATCCGTAAGCGCAGTGGTTAGGATTCTGTTACTAGATTATGCAGATGGTAAGATAGAAATTGGCACTAGATTAGGCGACAATGCCATTAAAGTAGAGCCAATTGAGGTAGATAAAAAAACGCAAGAATTAATGGATAATGTTATATCTGAATGGAATAAAAAATGAAAATTGTTTTCTCAAATACGATTATTGCAAAAGAAAAACTCTCTGAAAAAGACCGCAATGATGTAGTAAAAGCAGTATTAAAAGGCATTTTTATCTTAATTAAGGGTAAAAATCTCCCAGTAAATTCAAATTTAGCAAAAATTTATTCAACAACGATTGAGGGTGCGAGAAGAATTGTGATTTTAATAAATAACGGATCAAGGGATTCGTTTTTTCTTTTTTACAGATCAAAAAACGATAAAATTGGCGAGAATATCTCAATTAAAAATCCCCATTTTCAAGCGGAGCTTCAGAAATATTTGCTAATTTTGTCAGAAGATTTAATTGAGAATAATTATACGTTTATTAATCTCAATTCAGTGCCGTAACTCCTATTACTGAGTTGATAGGCCCACACCTTCATCAGATTGAATGATTGCAAAGATTAAAGGCGTCGAATTTGACTCCTTTAAAAATTCATCAGGAAGTAATGCTTTTATAATTGATCAAAAATAAGATTTTAGAAAAAATTTAAGAAAATTTAATAATTATTTAATGTCGGTGTGATATTACTTATATTGTTTTTCTATTAATTCATAAAAGTGATAAGATGCAGACAGCTTATAAAAGCTATACTATGTTAACTTTCAAATTAGAAAAAGATGGCGACCAATACCATGCCTTTTGCCCAGAGCTAAAGGGGTGTCATACTTTTGGAAATAATCCAGAAGAAGCGCTGAAAAATCTTAAAAATGCTGTTTCTTTGTATATTGAGACTGGCATGCTTGTAGAGCAAATTCCGGTGGATCAAAAAACTCAGAAATTGATGGACAACGTGGTTGCTGAATGGAATAAAGTGTAAAGATTTTCCTCATAAAAAAGGCTTTCCGCTAAGTTGTAGTTTATAAACTACGGCCGAAAGCCTCTTTCGTCGAAATACTATAAAAATTCTTCATTAAAATCAATTGGAAATTTGGCGAGAATTGATGTGATGTTTGCAGAATTTTAATTTAGTTTGTATAATTATGGTGAATGCCAAGTCTCTCTGTTCCATTAAAAAAGACTCCTGATTCAGGAGTCTTTTTTGTACCAATATTGGTGGAATGACCGGGAATCGAACCCGGGCAGAGAAATGCCAAATCTCTCTGTAAGGACCACCTTTCATCCCATTGGCTTCCTCTATTGGTAATTATGTTTTAGCACATCGACATTAAATTTTTGTTAAATTTTCTTAAAATTTTTCTAAATTCTTGACTCTAAAATTTTTGTGAATATAATTGGGCCAATATGAAATTTAGAAATTACACAAACCAGACTTTCAAAAAATGTTGCTGCAACTTGCTAGCAAAGGAGTCTTGTTGTTGCTGTCGCAACTAATTCTAAATTGAACTTTTCAATCACAAGGCCCCTTTGATCGGAGGTCTTTTTTTTTATTTTTATTTAAAATTTTAAACAATTACAATTATGAGAACTACAGAAACTAAAACTTCTACAACTACAGAATTAACAGGACTTAATAGAATTGCTGCTGATAGTTTGAGAAATGCTCCAGATTTTGCAGAAAAAGAAGGTTACATATCAGGACTTGGCGAAGCATGGGGCATAAAACTTGATGCAGCTAGAATTATCGCCGCAATTCAGGCTAATCCGTCTTTAATGGTTGCGCAAACAGCCGGCCAAGTTGGGAAAACTATGCAGCAATAAGTGTACTATAATTACTTTACTGGACGTAATAACTGTACTAAACTGACTTCTATCTTAAAAACATGAGCATAGACGTAAAACAATTCGAACCGGCCACGGACGCTGGAGTGCCAAATCCAAAATTTCCCGGCTCACATATTCTCACAGCATGTGTGCCACTTCATCAAATTGAGTTTAGAAATCAACAGCCTACGGATCCACATTTGACTATTCCAAATAGAGCGGAGCAGTGCCCAAGAATAGACGAACTTTACGGAATGCCAAATAATGTCTTAAGGCCTCAGAAAATGCCAATTATTGGATATGAAGTGGAGCAGCGAATAACCGTTTTATGTCAGCATAGAAGAAGTCTCGTGGATGGAGTAACGACAAATCCAGTGTGTGACAAAAGGATTAAAGAACGGGGTTATGACGATGTAGAAACAGTACCACCCGTGATGGCCACTGAAGTGGCCTGTCCCTTTATGTCACTAACAGGAGACGTCAGCAGGATAGTGAGGGATAGGGTTAATGTTCTAGGTTTCAAAATAGACTTGAGTGGTTTGGGAATCGGTAAAAAGAGGAGTGTAAATATACCTGTTTCAGTATGCTCGATTGAGACGCCCAAGGTGTGAAACTAGAATTCAGTAGCGGGCAGTTTCTAGATCCGTAAAAAAGCCAGGACTTCCTGTTTAAGTCCTTTTCGAATACTCTTGAATTCAGCCACTGGCAATAAGTGGTTCAGATCTTCATCGATAATGGATTGAGTAACATTTTGCTTAATAAATTCAGCCAAAAATTTAAAATATTCAGCCACAGATTTTCCCGTTTTTTCCTGAATAACCTTCTCGTTTACTTCAAATCCTTTCAAGAAAAATGCATGTATATCAAAAATATCACGGCCTGCAATGGAGCGATTTCTAGTATAACGATCACTGACCGCTATCAGCTTATTTGCAAACATGGTTGGTACGGTCTGACAGTTCAAAATACGGTCTATCTCGGGAATACGCACCATCTCATATTGATTGCTTTTTGGTATAGGAAAATTGCAATCAATTTTTAAAGTATTTCGTTCTGTATTCTTATTTTTATACTTCAAAAAATACTGGGCTGATTGCTTACTACAATCGGCAATCTCTAAACCTAATTTTTTAAATATTTTTTCAAAATTGTTTTTTACCAATGATAAATTTGCAGCATCCAAAAGGTCAAAATCCAGATCTACAGAAAATCTATCCAGTAAACCACGCATAGTAGCACACGTGCCACCCTTGAATCCAAGCCTTCCATTTAAAACCGGCTCATCAGAGACTGCCGTTAAAATTCTATACATCCACGCCCTGTGAATTGCATCATTAGCCTTCGGTAGTATCATAACGATTTAGAGTTAAAGGATAACCAATTTTTTTCTGCATTAGTTGAATTTTTTTCCAGTCGATTGGACGATCAAAATGATATCGCGGATTAAAATATAACATATCAGCAATTGCTCTCTCTGCGTTCGCTTCCATTACACCATTATTTTGTTTAATGCCTTCAGAGTTGTACAGAAACCTTATATTTAACTGCCGACAGGTAAACTTAAATTCACCGATGGAAAATCTCTTATTTTTTTCCCCAACAAAAGTGTAATCTTCAATTTTTTTAGACACATATCCTTCCCTAAAAAGGATACTTTCTAAGGTTAGATAAGAGAAGGTATGTATAGCTTTAGCTCCCAACAGTAGTGGATCACAATCCTTAATCGATGTTAAAGAGTAAAATCCACGATAAATTGGATATAAAAGCTCATTTTTCACATACCTACTTAAGGTAATTCTAAGTAGATGCGAATCTGTAATACCCCATAAATTCGCTAAATCCTTTATATGAAAAATTTTTTCATTTCTCACTGCCAGAACCGCAATTCTTGCGCCAGCCATGTTGCTTTTTAACATACTCATGGGTATATTATAACGTAACTAAAAAAGTAATGCAAGTTTTGACTATCGGCTTAAACGTTTACCTAGCCTTGAAAGACGATTTGACAAATTCAAAATTAGTTGCCAAAAACGCTACTTTGGTGGTACACTAGGCTGCCCTAATCTTTGTTGTGCATAGAGCGAAATCAATGTTTCTGCTCATGCGCCTCGCGGACCTTTGCTAAGTTGCTTTGCATCTTACTAATCAGTCTGAATAAGGGTTGGGTGATCTTTAAAAACTCGCAAGGTAAAAAATTTATTTTAGTTTTGTTTTTGCGTCCTTGGAATTTTGAGTGGAAAAGTTGGAGCGACTAGAGGTGAATATTTTTATTTTCTGTCATTTGGCAGAATTTTATTCGCTTGTAGTAGCTTCAACTTGACCATGATGGTTTCAAGTTGAATGTGAAAGTCCGATTTTGGCCCCCGGACTGAACTGGGGCCTAGTTTCTTGCGTCGTAATTGGCGCGTTCTGTAGAAGGGTTGCCACGCCCAGCCGAGAGGCGAAGGTGGCAAAAGGGTGAATTTCATGAAGTTTTCAAATTTCGGAACGTCGTTCGGCCGCTTTGCGGCCGTGCTGCTCTGGCTCGTCGTCGTTGGCGGTTGCCACGAAGATGAGTCTGAGTCGCCAGCAACCTGCGGGGATGTCCAAGGAGGTGACGTTAGCTGCGCAAGCGGTGACGTCATCCTCGGCGGCGACGGAATCATTTTTGTCAGCAGCGATGCCGACGAGAATGATGAAGTCGACGAGGATGAGTGTGAGGCCCAGTGCCTCACAACGGGAGAGGGTGGCGAATGCCTTCCAAACCCGTGCCTCATCATGGACGAGGTGGCTGGCACGTGTGCCGCCACCTACCAGCCGTGTGATGACGGCGACCCCTGTACAGACATCGATCGTTGTCGCGAAAATGGCAACTGCGCTGGCAGTGCTATTTTTTGTGCGAACGATCAGCAGTGCCTGGACTCGTACTGCGAGCCAGGCATTGGGTGCATCACGGACCCCGCACAAGGACCGTGTGATGACGGCGATGCCTGTACGATCGGCGACATCTGCGCCGCGGAGACTTGCTCTCCCGGCCTGGACGCGCTGGCGTGCAACGACAACAACGCGTGCACTACGGACTCGTGCAAGCCGGTGAACGGCTGCGAGTTCGAGACTGGCGTCGACTGTGACGACCAGAACCCGTGCACTACCGACAGTTGCAACCCGACGAGCGGGCAATGCAGCAACATGCCAAACGCGTTGTTGTGCCAGGACGGCGATGCGTGTACCGAAAACGATCAGTGCTCGGGTGGTCAGTGCGAGGCGGGGTTCCCCCTCTTGTGCAACGACCAGAACCCGTGCACCCTGGACCAATGCAGTTCGATCACGGGCTGCAACTTCAGCGATTTCCTCCCGGGAATTTGCAACGACGGGAACTCGGAAACCGTCGGAGACACATGTCAGTTCGGGGAATGTAAGGGTGAGCTCGCGTCGTGCGACGACGGAGACCCCTGCACCAAGGATACTGGCATACCGGGAAACCAGTGCGCTCACTCGCCAGTCGACTGCAACGACGGCAAGGAGTGCACGACCGACTCGTGTGAAGGTCTCGGCTGCGTCAATGCTCCCCATGCGGGGGCGTGTGATGACGGGAGCGCCTGCACTAGCGGCGACATGTGCACGGACGATGTTTGCGTGGGTGTGGTCGATGAGACCGCCTGCAACGACAACAATCCGTGTACGACCGACGGCTGCGAGGCCGCCGGCGGTTGCAACCACTCCGATATCCCCGGCTGCGAAGTCGTGGGAGAGAAGTGTGGCGACGGCGTCGACAACGACGCAGACGGCGCAACCGATTGCGCGGACTCGACGGAGTGCCTGGGTTCAGCCCCGGCCTACGTCATCCACGCGCAAACGATGCCGGATCAGGAGGGGAAAATGACTTTCCTCGCCCCCGGCATCCTCGCACCGACCGTCTACGACATCCCCAGTGGTTCACCCCACTGGTCGTATACGGTCTACTGTGTCGAGGTCCAGGAAGGACCTCTCACGATGCTTTTCCAGACGAGCGGCGGAACTCTCGCTGTCTGGACGCAAAAGGATGGTGGCGGTGCAGCGCCGCCCTCCTGGGATTTCTTCGTGTGGGACAATTGGGTCGGCGATGCGGTTCTCGAGCCGCAAAGCCAACCCGACTTCGGTCCCACCGGGCTGTACGAGTCCGCCGACCCCGGCGGCCCGTCGGCCATCTTGATCTCCTGGGATCCGCCCCAGTAGAGATCGCTTCGCATTAGCGGAGCACCCCGCGACCTCGTGATTTTGTGAGCAGGCTCCGCTCCGGACCAGCCCACTCTCCGGAAACTCTCCGATATCACGAGGTCGCACCTTACACAATTTCCCTGGCCACCCTCCCCAATCTCCCGGCCAGGGAAAAGCAAGTTCCGTCATAAAGATTTGCATTGTTTTCGCACCCTGAAACAGCAAACTTATGGCGGAGCTTGCCACCTTTCACTTAATTTCTATGTCAGTTGAGATCGTCAAAAAGGCCTTTATAAAAAGCCTTAAGACTTGATACTCCTGACAAGGAATTAGATGGAATTTTCTTTTACCTTGCGAGTTCCTTCTATTTTTTGGCGTGCCTATTTACTAGTTGATCTAGGACTCTGGATCATTTCTATTAAGACTACTTCCCATAATTTCCTGATTCTTGTTGGCTGATCAAATTTACCTGGATTATTGTCAAAAGCTTTATAAAGCTCAAGGACATGTTCATAGTATTCTAGTACTTCTGGATTATTAGGCGTGTATGGATTGCCTTCTTCATCTAGGCTAAAAGCTTTATTTAGCAAAATAGTTAAAGTAATTTTGTAATTTTCTGGATTGTCTCCAATTGGATTACCGTTAGATACAACTATAGGGCCCTGATTTTCATCGATATAAGAGAACCATTTCCTTTGATCTTGTGGAAGTTTAAAATCCTCTTCCACCACTTTTCTTGCATTAAAGGCAATTGATTGTAATCTAATCTCGGAAGCTCCATTAGCTCCTGGCCGACGCACTGTTGTTGTTTTACTTAGACCACCAAGATCTTCAACGCCGGCTTCTAAAATTTCTTCAGCTATACCGTTTTCATAAATTTGACTACCCATAAAATTTTCCATACCGCCATTAAAATTTTCTGGAGTGATGAAACCAGTACCAACACCTTCTAATTCTATCGCACGTTCAGCAGTTAGTTCTCCTTTAATTTTATTACCAGCACGGAAATCATCACTCATCGCCATTTGAATTACCATTTCACGGAAATTTCTACCAGTATCAGTAAATGTCTCTGCTTTATTTTTTATGTAATCTTCGTCGTATACTGCTCTACGAGTTTTTGCAGCATAATTATCAATATCAGTTGATAATGGTCTAAAATATCTTTCTCTTTGAAAAACAAGTTCAAAGGAAAAGTTAGCTGCACCAAAAGCATATTGAGGATTATCTGCTATGAGAGCAGCCTCCTGTCTTATTTTATCTGGTGCTGTTGGAGGAATATTTCTTCCATCAAGGCCGGCATAAACAAATCTATTCAGAACAAACTGAGGGGTAACGAGGCTAAACCTGCCTTCATACATTTGAGATAATCCATTTGCCATTGGATCTATAGGTCCATAATGGCAGCCTGCACAATCAGGATTAGCGGCATTCTGGTTAATATTTGGGTCCCCACCAACCATTTGATCTCTAGGAACTAGTTTAAACTCTTTTTTTACGTTGCGACCTAAGAATAATTTAGCAAAAATATTTGCATTGCGTCTCTGGACATCTGTAGCTGTCGTAGGATTTGCTAGATAAAATGCAGGATTTGTTAATGGACCTGATATTGGTACATTATGAATTTCCTGAGGATGCAGGCGCTGCTCCCAAGCTTCATGAGGGCCAGCATCTTTAGGTTTTTCACCAGGTAAGATGAGTTCTTCACCAGTCACAAATTCTCTAAAATCAAGATCATTCATCACTACCCAAACAAGCTGATTAAGGACGATATCAACAGCTTCGTCGTCATCAACTCCATCTAGATTCAAGGCATACTCATCTTCAGTTAATTTCTTAACTTCATCGGTGCCTTTTAATTTGCGAATATTTAAAAGTTTGTTATTCAAATGAACCCTTAAGGCTTCGTAGAATTCGGTAGTTTGAGTTAATTTTCTTAGTACACCTTCGAGCCTTACATTAGTGCTAACATCTGGAGCTGGAACAAGTCGTCGGATAGCAAAAACACTATAGAATTTTTCTAAAAGTTGTTCATTATTCAACATTTCTACTCCTTCAAAATTATTTTCAATTAATCTTTCTGATTCCTCGCAGTCTGTATTAACTAAAGGAGATTCACCTTTAAGCTCAATAAAGCCAGCGGTACTTGCACAAAGATTTCTAATTGCTAAATCCAAAGCTATACCAACATCTATCGCTCCAGGAGAATGAGGGTGGCCTTTACTATCAAGGGCCTTGAGTTGAGGAACGGCCAATAATAATGGATCTCCATCGGCTGTATGTTCCTCGCAGAGTTCTCCAATGCGATCTACAGATTTTTGCAATTTCATTGGATCTTTATCGCCATAATATGCCCAGGCTGGCTGACCTATTCCACCTTCTGTATGACATTGCTGGCAGATACCTATTAGGCTCTCTTTGTTAAGGTCGATGTGTTTTCTAATTGGATCAGGTTGTAAGTCACATGCCTGCGGCTCACCTTCTGGATTTTGGATTGAGTCCTGCTCAGAAGCATCAAAAGAAGAGGTATCTGTATTGTTTAGACTATCATCATTTGAGCCAAGATTATCAAGATCAGTACATGATAAAAAATTTAAAGCTGCTAATGCCGACATTATTCTTTTCCTGCCAAAACCACGCATGAGTTGCATAAGGGAAGGGGCGGCTAAATTTCTTGATTCAATCTGTTCCATTTTTATGAGGTAAAGGGTCTATTCATTGCTATAAGTCTATTTCTGACGGCATGCTCCTCGCTTTGGCCAGTCAAATGTATGTTAATGCCATTAAATTTTTCTGAATCATCTGGTATACCAACTAGATCTCTCACGCCTTGAGCTGCGTCAGCAAAGTTGAGAGGTTCTTCGCCTTCTTTGATGATAAGACTTCTGTATGGATCTTTATCACCGAGAAGTATTGGACCCTGTATTCGGTCATCCAATACTGTTAAAGCATTATCCGTATGGTGATCACTATTGTCGGCAGTACGATCAAAATCGGTCTGTATAAGGACAGTAACATTTCTCTGTTTTGCACGAGCCTTGGCACGAATACGATCAGCTGCTCCATAAACTTTATTTTGACCTTCCATTTGTTCCCTAAGATCAGTTTGGCCGTGTGTATCAAACCCTCCCATTGTTCTAAGCGTCAGAGATACAATGAAGCCCTCTTCCCTCAAAACTTCAGCAAGATCGTATGCTTCCACCAAAGGATCATCGTTTTGTTGAGGGTTAAGCTCGGCTAAAGCGGTTGCAATATTATCACCGACATCGACTGCAGCTAGTCTGGCTGTTGCCATGGCTTTATGTCTTGGTAAGTGTGATTCACCATGGTTAGGATCTGGATTAATAATGTCTGTAAACTGCCTTATCAATCTAGCTCTCATTAAATCTTTTACAGCTTGAGGATAGAGAGTTTCGCCATTTGGAAGCCGATTTGGATTAGCTCTTCTGGCCAATTCATCTAAATTATCAAAAGGAGTTGCGCCACTAGGTAATCCACCTGAGAATGATGTTACTTCGGTGCTAAAATGAGCTAAACCGTTTCCAGGTCGATGCAAATGAGCGTATAAGTCGGGTATGGCCGCTATCATTTTATCATGTGACCCTACCCTAAGCTCTTCACCTATATCGTGACTATTATTATCAGTAGCGTAAGCTATTACTAATGCACTTTTTGCGTTTTGTTGTAACCAATGTACGTCCTCACCTGCTGGGGTAGTAACCCTATATAGCCCCTGTGGAGCATTTGGTATATTACTTGGAGGAGCCCTGAGTGGTCCATTGGTATTGTCTGTTTGAGGTCCACGATAAAAAACTGTACTAGGAAAACTATCTGCACCGCCTGGCATGTATAGTGATACAAACATCGGTACGTCTTTTGGTGGTGTGTTTTCGGCCGCAAAGGCTGGCCTCATATCAAAATTTTCAACAACTCCAATAGCACCAAGACCAGTAAGCCCCACCAGTGCGTGAAAAGCCCTTCTACTCATCACTGGGTTTTCTCGTGATGCTTTTGCAAAAGATAATTGAGCGCCAGTTGGCTGGATTATGCGTGATTCGTCTTCTGATCCTCTATTTTTTCCAAATCCGAACATATCTATTTTGGCTAATTAACGAGCGAAAGTTATCATAGATCGTAAAAAAACCAAAGCTAATTAAGATTTTTGATTTTTGAACTTTTTGCGAAGGTTTTGTTAGTCAAAGATTCTAAATCTAGATTCATGACGTCAATATTCACAACATTTCCTTTTCCATCATAATCAAAGACCACATTACCCTTCACGTCACTATCAACACTTTTTTTCTCTAAAAGGCGGATACTTAAGATTTGAACCTCTGGATCGTATGAAATTTTTGCCATATTTAAGGGTTTAAGTATTTATTAATTTTTGAAGTATCTATGACCGTTATCACTTTCACAATATCTTCTGTTATTTTATATGACACTAATAACAAGTGTCCATTCATTCTCAGCTTAATCGATAAAAAATTGCCACTCTTCTCAGTTAATTTATCGGGATTTATTAAAGCATTTTGGACTTCCCTCTTTGATACTTGCCTTTCTGTCATTCTCTGTATTGCGTGCCTACTGAATTCTATAATCATAATTTTATAAACATGGATATAATCATTCTTAGCACTTTGACATTAAATTTTCGTTAAATTTCTTTAAAATTTTCTTAAAATCTACTGGTTCGTATATAATATCGCCATGGAAAGTAATAATAATGGTTTTGGACAGACTAAATCGGCGGATGCGAGTGAGTATATTCAGGTTTCGATTCAGGTGAGGCCGGATTCGCAGATACCAGAGTTTGATGCGATTAGTGAGTATAAATATCATGCTGTGGGGTTTGCTAATCTGCAAAAATATCATGACAAGGTGGCAGAAATGGTCAATGAGGCTGGCGGGATGTTTATAGATGATGCGCTAAAACTGGAGCCTCAAGATGTTTTTTCGATGCTGGGAGAAGAGATTCATCCAAAAGATACCTTTGCAATCCCCGCTTTAAAAGCTCTTAAAAAAGCGATTCTCGATTACTTCCGTAAGACAAATCAGCAGGCCAGAATTCTAAAAGTTACGGAAAATATTGTTTGTAATTGTCGCCATATTTCAAATCACGAAATCGAAGACGTGGTTAAAAAAGGCCACACTGCTCTGGAAGAAGTTAAACAAATTACCGGTGCGGGATTGGGTTGTAGTAGTTGCAGTGGAAAAATTCAGGAAGTGATAGATAATGTAGGCAAAATCAAAACGGCTTTCGGAGGATTTTAAATTGTGGTATTTTTTGCAGGCTTTCATTCTTAAATTAAATTTTAAACCTTATTTTATGTACGACTTTTTGATTATTGGCGGTGGATGTAGTGGGCTTAGTGGAGCCATGTATGCGACTCGTCTTGGACTTAAAACTTTGTGTCTCGCAGAATTACCAGGCGGACTTATTACGACAACTCATTTAGTAGAAAACTGGCCGGGTATAAAAACGATTTCCGGGCCAGATTTGGCTACTTCTTTGTATGATCACGCATTAGCAAGTGGTGCAGAAATTAAGAATGAATACGCTGAAACTATTGAAAAATTGCCTGAACAAAATGGTGTGCCACAATTCAAAGTTAAAACTTCTTCAGGAGAATATTTAACAAAAACTTTACTAATCGCGACAGGCACAAAGCATCGTCGTCTAGACATAAAAGGCGAATCAGAATTTGAAAATCGTGGAGTTTCATTCTGCGCATTATGCGATGGAGCATTCTTTAAAAATAAAATCGTTTGTGTGGTTGGAGGTGGAGATAGTGCAGCAAAAGAAGCTTTATTTTTGAGCGAACATGCCAGCAAAGTTTATATTATCGTACGTAAGGATGTGCTCAGAGCAGAGCCAATTAATGGCGAACGCGTAAAGCAAAATCCAAAAATTGAAGTGGTGTTTAATAGCGAGCTCGAAGAAATCATGGGAGAAAACAATGTGCAAAAAGTGAGATTTAAAACTGGCGCTGGTAAATATTCAGGACAAGAATTACCAATGCAGGGAGTGTTTGTAGCAATCGGGCATTTAGCGCAGACAGAACTGGCAAAACAGATTGATGTTGCTTTGAATAGCCATGAAGAAATCATTATCAATCGTCGTACAGAAACAAATGTACGAGGAGTGTTTGCAGCTGGAGATTGCTGTGATACAGAATTCAAACAAGCGATCACCGGATCTGCCGAAGCCGTGACTGCATCATATTATGCATTTCATATTTGCAGATCAGAGAGTGGATTTTAGGAAGGCGCTTGCTAAGCGCTGTTAGCTTTGATTTTCCAAAAATCTGATCAACATTCTTAGGCCCATAGCTGTTGCACCAATAGTTTGGTACTCCAATGGATCGCTAGTATAAGCCGTGCCGCCGATGTCGATGTGACACCATTTTTTATCGCCGATAAATCTATGTAAGAAAGCTGCGCCTTTGGAGCTGCCAGCCAAATTCTTAGTTGGATTATCACGATTTTTCATGTCAGCGATGTGGCTGTCTAATTTATCTTTGAAATCTGGATGAAGTGGTAGCGGCCAACCAAGATCGTCTACTTCCCTACCAGAGTTTTGGATTTCACGACGGAGTTTTGGGCTATTACCAAGTAGACCAGCGTATCTATCTCCAAGAGCTACAGCTACAGCTCCAGTGAGAGTGGCAATTGTGATGATTGCTTCGGGATTCATTTCGAGGCCGTATGAAATTGCGTCAGCTAGAATTAATCGACCTTCAGCATCAGTATTACAAATTTCCACAGTCTTGCCGTTGTACATAGTGATGACTTCGGAAGGTTTAAAAGCATTGGCACTAACCATATTTTCTACTACTGGAGTGATGCCAATAATATTACGTTTGATGCCAAGTTTTTTTAGAATTTTAAAAGTGCCTAAAACCGCAGCAGCTCCAGCCATATCGAGATGCATGGTTTCGATGCCTCCACTTGGTTTGAGATTGTAACCGCCACTATCAAAAACGACACCTTTGCCAATTATTACGAGTGGTTTTTCTTTTTTATTTTTGGCACCAAAATATTTGAGAACAATTAATTTTGCTTCTTTTGATGATCCGCGATTTACAGCAACTATTCCACCAAATTTTTGCTTTTCTAATTCTTTTTGGCCGAGAATTTTAATTTCGCAACCATTATCTTTAGCGATTTTTTGCGCTTGGGCAGCCAAATATTCACTATCCACGTAATTAGGCGCGCCATTAACTAGATCTTTCACAAAACGATCGGATTCGGCGATGAGGGTGGCTTTTTGAACGGCTGCATTTAGTTTTGAAAACTGACCAGTTGAGCTTTGTCCTTGAATGGCTGAAATTAAATTTAAATTTTTAATGTTGTAGTATTCGAATTTTTCCTCTTTTTTTGTCTTGTACAAATCTCCACGATATTGGGCAAAATACATTCCCTGGATTAATTCTTCGGCGTAGGCGAGCATTTCTGGGTGGAGGTAGACACTGAGGTTTTCAATTTTTTGGCTGCGCAAAACTTTGGCCATAATTGCTCCTAGTCGACGGGCAAAATTACTGGAATAATTTTCTAATTTACCAACTCCAACTAAAATTAATTTACCATGAAAATCTTCGCCTTTTATGTATGTGGCAGCGACTTCTTTGCGTTTACCTTGAAATTCTTCACCCTGAACACGATCAAAAATAAATTCATCGATATTTTTACCGTAAATTTTGGAGATTTTTTTGGATTCTTCTTTAAAAACCGGAATTATTAGAACTCCATTTTTTGCTGTTAACTTTTTTTGGATGAGAATCTTCATGGCTCAGAGTATATCAGAGCTTTTTTAGTCTTCCAAAAAGTTTTTAGCTTTTATTAAAAGATTTTTTGCGTTGTCAAAAGTGAGCTTTGCAAGCGCCTTTTGGTAAGGGAGCCAAATAAAATTTTTATGTTCGTGAGATATTTTCACATCTTTTTCCTGAGTTTTGCCAATAAAAAATATCACAATTTTGCGGGATTTTTTGCGGCGTTTCATGTATTCGTAATAAACTTCGTAGCGAAAGTTCTCCACGATTTCCACGTCTTTAATCCCAGTTTCTTCAGTTAATTCACGTTTGGCAGTTTCAAATTCGTTGGCATCTTCTTCTTCTACATGACCTTTAACCAAATCCCAATGTCCACCTGGATAATGCAAAAGCAGATAGAGTTTTTCGCCTTCTACTTCTCTATAAACAACCAGCCCGCAAGATTTCTCATCATAATTTATGTCCATCCTTTTGCTTTTAATGCATTTTTAGCGGCATCTTCTTCAGCTTTTTGCTTACTTGAGCCCTGCCCTTTGGCGATCAAGTCAGTTTTGATATAAGCACCCATGACAAAATTTTTGTTATGGTCGGGACCGGATTCTTCCATCACCTCATAGTAAGGAGTGAAATCCTCTTTTTCCTGACAAAATTCCTGGAATTGAGATTTAGCATCCAGATGATGACCTTTTTCAATAATCTCATCCAGTCTTTTAAGAATAAACTTATCGATGAATTTTTCTGCGATAGCGTAGCCATTCTGCAAGTAAATAGCGCCGATATAAGCCTCAAGTGCATTAGCTAGAATGTAATTTTTGCTGCGCCCGCCGGATTTTTCTTCACCATTACTTAAGATCAAATATTTACCAAGTTCGAGTTCGATGGAGATTTCGGCAAGGTGTTTACCTTTTACCAAAGCGGATCTATAAGAAGTCATATCGCCTTCATCCTGATTTGGATATTTTTCATATAAATGACGAGTGGCAGCCAATTCAAGCACCGCATCACCCAAAAACTCGAGGCGTTCGTTGGATTCGATATTCTCGTTACGATGCTCATTTAAATAAGACTTATGGATGAAAGCCTTAGTCAACAGGTCGTGATCTTTGAATTTAACTTTTGTAACTTTTTCGAGATTTTTGTAATCGTTGAGCATATTTAGTCTTTGCTTCTTTTATCCTGGCCATGATACTCCTTCATGACATTGCTTAAAACCCCATTGATGAATTTTGGGCTGTTGGTATCGCCAAAATGTTTGGCAATTTCTACTGCTTCATTAATTGCTACAACAGGTGGGACGTCATCAGAAAAAACGATTTCGTAAGCGCCAATCTCTAAAATAGCCCTATCTATGTGAGCTATCTTGTCTAGAGGCCATTCAGGTGCAAATTTAGAAATGATTTCGAGAATGTCTTTTTGGTGGTCGACAATTCCTTCTAGAGTTTTGTAAGCGAAGTCTTTTTCACTTAACTTAGGTGCAAATTCATTCATCAAACAGTCAAGGATTTCGATGGGATCCTGACTGAGTTGTGAAAGATCAATGTTAATTCCTGAACGGAATTCGAGCTCGAAAATGGTCTGCATGACGCATGTGCGAGCTAAGTGCCTGTAACTTGCCATTTATTTAGGCTTTAATCTTGGTAATCTTAGCTACTTTCTTAGATTTATCTACAACCTGTCTTTCGCGGTATTTACCACAATCTGGACAAACAGTATGAGAAACATGTTTTGAACCGCAATTCTTACAAGTAACTAACTTTGTTTCGTTGCTTAATCTTTTAAGGACTTTAGTCTGGAAACTTCCATAGCGTTGTTTGCTACGGCTTTTCGACATTTTCTTTTTAGGTACTGGCTTTTTAGACATATTGGTTTATTAATTCGATTTTAATAGATTTTTTAAAGTGGCTAGAGGTTTGTTTTCCGGAGGTTTTATTTCCTGGACACAACTGCATTTTTCTTTATTGCGATCCTTTCCACAGATAGGGCAAATCCCCTTACAACTTTTAGAGCATACTGGATTTAATGGGAAATGCAAGATTATTTCTTGACGTAATATCTCAGAAACCTCGATGGTAAAACGTTTTTTATTCACAAGGTATAAATCCTGAAGATCATCGATTTTTATAGGTTTTTCCATCAAAAACTGTCTTTCGGTCTGAGGAATTAGGACTTTTTGCTTAAAGATCTTGAGGCATTTTGAACAAGTGAATTCTACTTCTACCTCTACTTCTTTAAGGCTTACATTAAAACCCTCTTCTATACGCATAACCTCAGCCTTACCAGAGGTAAACGATTTGGTTGGGATGCCCTCATATTCTAAAGGCACATCAAAAGAATAGATTTCGCGAGTACCGGTGCTGACATTTAACATATCAGCTACATCAAAAATTAGTTCTTTGGTGGACATGGGTTTGGCAATTTTTAGGGAAATATTAGTCTCGGCGTGACATGATGAGACGTAGAATAAAAATAAATAGATTAAAAATATCGAGATATAAATTGAGAGCGGCATCGATGTAGCGATCTTCAGGGTAATATTTGAGCTTATTAATATCATAAACTACGAAACCACTAAAAATGAGGACACCTGCGCCAGAATAGATCATTTCCATAGTGTTGCTCCATGGGATAAAAATACCGATGAGGCCGACGATTAGGAGGCCGATTAGAGAAATCATCAGAAATCCTTTTAGGCTGGAAAGATTCATCTTTGTAGTCCAACCAAAAATCGCGGTAGCTCCAAACATAAGAGTAGTAGCAAGCAAGGCTTTAGTAATAATAGCTACACCTTCTGGACTAGCTGCAAGAATTGCTATTAGAGGAGCGATTGTAACTCCAGAAATAAAAGCAAAAGCTGCAAAAAGTAATCTGTTGATTGGATATTTTGTGCTCCACATTCTGGCAGTAAAAACTAAAGCGAGTTCTATAATCGTAATGATCCACATTAGAGAAGGCATAGCGATAAAATTATCCATAAAATAATTGCTAGCCAAATAAACTCCCGCGCAAGAACAGGCTATTGCTAGAGCAAAAAACGCCATTACTTTGCCAAAAAAAGTTGGTTCAAAATTTAGTTTCCCTTCTCGAGCTATTGGACTTTGGTTTTCCATTGTTGTTTTGGTTAAAATTCTCTACTCATGGTTAGTGTATTGAAGAGTATAAGAAGTTTTTTGACTTTGGTCAAACGTCGGGTCCTGCGGTTCTAATTTCTGCAGATGCCAAATCTTTACTGCCTGTAAACCTGATAAAGTTTGTCAATTTTGTTAATCTGCTGATTTCCTTGTTTTTCTCGCACAAAACTTTCGATTTCCAACTTCCACTTTCTTACCTCTTTTATTTCATTTGTGATCAAGCCGTTGTGAGCAAATTCATGGTGCATTTTACAGATAGGGATAATTGATTCGTGAGAATGACTGAGCGCGAATCTGTCGGTGTGGTGAAAGACTTGAGGAGGTCGGTTGCAGCTAGGGTAGGCACACCTTCCATCAGTTTTATGCAGTGCTGCTCTTTTTTGGTCTAATGGAATATATCGGCTTTTCGCTAAGCCTGTACTTTCCGTACCACGATCCCCGTGTTGAAAATGAGCGGGTTGTATACAGAAAATATTAGAGAACAAAAAT
>JBBTQK010000003.1:0-149829 GCA_038065735.1 Patescibacteria group bacterium
ACAAATGTCTCTCTAGTAAAAACTGTATACAACCCGTTGAAAAATAACACGGGGAGAGGTTAGCTGTTAGATCTTAAAGATTTTCAGCACATTCTTTAGGGCTTTTTCGGCTCTGTCGATGTCTGCTGTTGTATTGTAGAAATAGAAGCTCAGGCGCGCGGTTGCGGGGATTTTGAGGCGCAACATCAATGGTTGGTTGCAATGATGGCCTGAGCGGATGCAAACGCCTTCTTCGTTGAAGATGCTGGCGATGTCGTGTGGATGAATGCCTTGGATTGTGAATGATAAAACAGAACTGCGTTCGGATTTTGGTGGAACGTAAAGTTTGAGTTGCGGGTATTTTGAGAATTTTTGTACGGCGTAGTCGAGGAGTTTTTTGTCGTGTTGTTGAATGTTTTTTAGGCCGATTTTTTGTAGGTAGTCTAAAGCGGCTCCAAACGCTATGACATCAGCAATATTTGGTGTGCCAGCTTCGAAATTCCAAGGAGTGTCATTCCAGGTTGCAGAATTGTCATCGACTGTGCGAACCATGTCTCCGCCAAATAAAAATGGAGGCATTTTTTCTAAGATAGTTTTTTTAACGTAAAGTACTCCGACACCAGTTGGTCCGAGCATTTTGTGGCTTGAAAAAGCAAAAAAGTCGCAGTCCATTTTTTGTAAGTCAGTAGGGGAATGGGCTACGCTTTGGGCGCCATCAACGAGGACGTGAGCTTTAAATTTGCGAGCGTTTTTGATAATGAAATTTAAATCTGGCACTAAACCAGTGACGTTTGAAGTAGCACTGATAGCTACTAATTTTGTCTTACTAGAGAGCAATTTTAGGTAGGCGTCGTAGTCTAAAGAGAGATTTTCCTTAAGCGGAATTATTCTTAATTTAGCATTTTTACGCTGACAAAGTTGCTGCCAGGGAACCAAATTTGAGTGATGTTCAATGGCACTAACAATTATTTCATCGCCGGATTTGATATTTTGCTCGCCCCAGGAATAGGCTACCAGATTGATGCTTTCGGTGGTATTGCGAGTGAAAATTATTTCTTCTGGCGATTTTGAGTTAATAAATTCTGCAGTTTTTTTGCGAGAATTTTCGTAGGCTTGAGTGGCTTCTTCGGACAAAGCGTAAACTCCGCGGTGAATGTTCGCGTTAAAATTCTCATAATAGTTGCTGATGGCTTTAATTACCTGGCGTGGTTTTTGGCTTGTTGAAGCGCTGTCTAGATATACCAAACTCTTATTCTTAATCTTGCGCTTAAAAATCGGAAAGTCCTTTTTGATCGTTTGTGGATTTAGCATATGTGTACTATATCAGATAGGATTTTTTTGGGAAATCCGTATTTGCCGATTTATGGGTTTTATGGTATAATATATGTAGTTTAAAATAAAATTAAAACAAAAATAAAATGGATAATCTTCAAAAAACCCCAGACCAACAGGTTAAACCAATTGTAGAGGCAGTTGGTGAAGGTATTGTAAAAATTGAAAAAAATAGACAGGATTTGATACAGAAAACTAAAGATTATGCTGGTGAAGTTGGTGATTTTTTAGTTAAGGGTTTGGATAAATTAAGTAAGACTCAGGCACTCCAGAAATGGACTAAGCTGGCAAACGAACGATATCCGGACTTTGATATGGAATTAACGCGGGCTTATGATTTTTTTGAATATGTACGTGAAAATCCTTTTTTATTAGAAGAACCGGAGGCTGAGTCTTTAATAACAAAAGTAATTAAAGACAACCAGCATTTAGCCTTAGCTTGTATAAATGACATACCTCAGATTAGTAGTCTTGGATGGGTTAGAAAGCTTGCTCAGGATATTATCGTAAAAGAAGCTAAAAAAGATCCTGAATTGGTATTGGGCACTATTAATCTATATAAAGATCAACCATATGCAGAGAGTTATATTCGCTTGGCTGCAAACATAAAACCTGACTGTGTTTTTGAATTTGCCGGGGATTTTTTGGATCAGCCTTTTGCGGGAGATGTGCTTGAAGATGCGGCAATGAAAGACCCAGGAAGTGCGTTATTGTATGTAGATGAATATGAAGGGGCATCGTTTGGTAGAGTGATAGCCTTGAAGGCCGCACGTAAATTTAAAGAAAATGTTGATCAGATGAAAGTTGAAGATTTCGATAAACTAATGAAAGAAGAAGACTGGTTTAGAAGTGAATATGAAACTATGCAAGAACTTTTGAATCCAGTGAGTTATGTAACACCTGTACCTGTAACACCTGTACCTGTAACACCTAGTAATGAGCCGTAGTAAGTTTTTGAATTTCTTTTGCAAGAATTTCCTGGATTTCTTTGTTGGGGATTTTTGCGAGGTCGCATTCTACAAAGCTTTGGATTAAGAGGTCTTGGGCTTCGCGCTGGTTGATGCCGCGGCTGCCTAAGTAGAATAGAAGTTCGTCGTCGATGTTGCCAACTGTTGCAGCGTGACCGGCTTTTACGTCGTCGGCTTCGATTTCTAAAGAAGGAATTGTGCGGGTTTTGGCGTGAGGTGAAAGCATCAAAGTATGGTGCGCAAGATAGCTGTCGGTGATCTGGGCTTTTGGCTTGATGATGAGGTTTCCGACGTAGTCGACTTCGGAGTGATCAAACATTGCGCAGCGTACAAAATAGTAAGCGTTGTTGCGAGGTTGATGATGATTTGAAAAAGTCTGGAAAGGAAATTTGTGGTTGTTTGTGCCGAGGATTATAGTAATAAAATTTAAGGTAGAATTTTGGCCGTGGAAGTTAAAGTTTAGAACCTTCGGTTCTGCCCAGCCGTTTTTTAAGATAGCAACGAAGGTGATATTGCAGTCGCTGTTGATAGTAATTTGAGAATTTTGCAGCTCGTCGGTGATTATGATTTTGCTAGTATTATCGGGAATTTCAAGAGTTGCAGGAGTTTGACCGATAAACTCGGGAAGTTGGGTGAAGGCAGATTTTTGTGGAGTGTTATGTGTCATTAGTTGGATGATGTGGGATTGTTTAGCAGTGATTTATTGAGTGGTTGATTGTTGACGGATTTTTGTTTTACATTCTGCCGCGTTTCCACAAGGGATGCTATGCTACACGTGAACAGTTTTACAGATGGAGTTTGACCCGTTTGAATTTTGTATCGTAGCGGGTCCACAAGGGATGCTTCGCTATCCCCGGGGAGAGTTTTTCAGACAGTACTTTGTACGATTTCTCCCCCTCTAGGGGAGAGGACGATTAACCTACTGAGCCTGTCATCTCCAATTCTAATAATCTATTTAATTCTATCGCGTATTCCATTGGTAATTGCTTGATGATTGGTTTGGCAAAGCCGTTAACGATTGTGGAGGCGGCTTCTTCGGCGGTTAGACCACGGGTTTGCAGATAAAATAATTGCTCCTCGCCGATTTTTGCGACAGTGGCTTCGTGTGCGAGCGCGACGTTATTTTCTTCAATTTGCATAGTTGGATAAGTATCTGAACGAGAATGTTCATCTAACAAAAGCGCATCGCAGGAAACGTGACACTTGATATTTTTTGCACCTTTATTCACCTTCACTAAACCTCTGTAAGTTGTGCGGCCGCCGTCTTTACTAATAGATTTTGAAACGATTTTTGAGGTCGTATTCGGGGCTGCGTGAATGATTTTTGCGCCGGCGTCCTGGTGCTGATTCTTGCCTGCAAAAGCCAAAGATTGGATTTCGCCTTTCGCACCTTTGCCCATCAAAAATACCGCCGGATATTTCATAGTTAATTTTGAACCTAAGTTACAATCCAGCCAAAACATTTCCGCATTCTCATAAGCAAAAGCACGTTTTGTTACCAGGTTGTAAACGTTTTGAGACCAGTTTTGGATAGTCGTATATTGTACGCGGGCATTTTTTTTCACGATGATTTCTACCACGGCAGAATGTAGGGAATCTGTAGAATAAGTTGGTGCCGTGCAGCCTTCTACATAATGCACTGAAGAATCTTCGTCGGCGATAATTAAGGTGCGTTCGAACTGACCCATGTTTTCGGCGTTGATGCGGAAATAAGCCTGAAGAGGGAGCTCAACATGCACGCCTTTTGGAATGTAAATGAAACTGCCGCCAGACCAAACTGCTGAATTTAATGCGGAAAATTTGTTGTCAGTTGCTGGAATAATTTTGCCGAAATATTCTCTGAAAAGATCAGGATATTTTTGTAGAGCGACGTCGGTGGATTCAAAAATTACGCCTTTTTCTTCTAAACTTTTGTGGAGAGAATGGTAGACAACTTCAGATTCAAATTGAGCTCCTGTACCTGCGAGGAATTTGCGTTCAGCTTCTGGAATTCCCAACTTATCAAAAGTGTCTTTGATCTCAGCTGGAACGGCTTCCCAGGCTGTTTGAATTTTGTCCTGTGGACGAATGTAATAGTGAATATTGTTGAAGTCGATGTCGGTTAATTTGCCACCCCAAGTTGGCATTGGTTTCTTATTAAAAACTTCCAAAGCTTTGAGTCTGTACTCAAGCATCCAGGCTGGTTCTTTTTTGTAATCTGAAATTGACTTAACAATTTCTGGAGTTAAACCCTTGGCGCTTTTTGGACTTTTATACACGGATTTAGTTTCGGTTCTAAAGCCGAATTTATAGTCAGCAAGTGTATCTTTAATGACGTTTTGTGTATTTGCAGGAACTGCCATGTCGATTATTTAATGAACTGTTCGTAACCGGTTTCTTCTAGTTTTAGAGCTAAACTCTTGTCTCCTGACTTGATTATTTTACCACCGTTCATGATATGGATGAAATCCGGTGTGATGTAGTTGAGTAGTCTTTGATAGTGGGTAATCAACAAAACTCCCATTTTTTGCTTTGCGAAAGTTTCGTTAATGCCTTTTGCCACGATTTTTAAAGCATCGATATCCAGTCCAGAATCGATTTCGTCTAGTAGTGCGAATTTTGGCTCAAGTATCGCCATTTGAATAATTTCAGCGCGTTTTTTTTCACCACCAGAAAAGCCCTCGTTCACATAACGTCCAGCAAATTTTTCGTCCATTTTTAAGTCGGCGATTTTTCCTTTTAATAATTTCATAAAGTCTAAAGGTGCTATGCTGGCCTCGTTTTTTGACTTAAGAATCGCATTTTTTGATAGTCTCAAAAAGTTACCCATGGTTACACCGGCAACCTCTAAAGGATGCTGGAAACCAAGGAATAATCCGAGGTGAGCTCTTTGATCTGGTGCTAATTCTAAAATTTCCTGATCATTTAGTTTTACTGAGCCTTTTGTGACTTCATATTTTGGGTGACCCATCAAAACGTTGCATAAAGTACTTTTTCCAGAGCCGTTTTGGCCCATGATAGCGTGGATTTCTCCACTACGAATAGTCAGATTTATGCCTTTCAAAATTTCTATGCCGTTTACTGAGGCGTGTAGATTCTTTATTTCTAATATGTCTGTCATATTTTAAGTTTATCGGACCTATAGAGTATTGGACTAATTTGTCTTTTGCAAGCCTATTTTGGCCCTTTTCTCAAAAAGATTGTAATGCTTTGTGAGGGGCTTTCGTTTACACTGTTTGAAAACTAATTTTTATTTTAACCAACAAAAATATGTGTATCAAAAAAATGCTAACTGCGGGGTTATTGGTCGCCCTGTTGACTACTAGTTATTCTACGACCTTTGCGGAAAGTCCTGCCTATGGTGCTTTTGATGATGTGGATTCGTTTACGCCAAACTTTAAGGCTGTTGAATACCTATTTGATGAGGGTGCTGTGCAGGGTTATGCGGATGGTGAATACAAGCCAACAAACAAGATCACCCGCGCCGAATTCTTAAAAATCGTGATGGAAGCTAAAGACATTTTGCCAGAAGGGGATGGCTGTTTTAAGGATGTAAATGATTGGTCTGAAGGTTATGTTTGTGCAGCTGCAAAAAATGGAATTATAGAAGGTTATGCGGATAAAACTTTTAAGCCAACTAGAACAATAAATTTTGCCGAGGCTAGTAAAATTATTGCAAATACATTGGATTTAACGGTAGCAACCGATGGAGATGATAAAAATTGGTATGAAAAATTTGTGAAAGCTTTGGAGGACAAAAATGCAATTCCCGATACTGTAGCGGCTTTTGATTATCAAGTGACTCGTGGTGAAATGGCAGAAATGGTTTGGAGAATTAAAACAAATCCATCTGGTGTAAGTCACGTAAGTTATAGGGATATTACTAAAAGAGTAAAAGTTGCGGAGACTGGAGGCGCGTTACAAACTTTTGGTTCATGCGTGGAATTGGAAAAACATTTAGAAGAAGTTAGTTCTGAGAAGAATTATGGTAGGGAATATTATTTGATGGAGGAAAAATCCCTTGGTGTTGATGAAGATGATTCTGCTATGCCAGAGGCTACTACTAATTCTACAGGTGCTGCAAAAGAAGAAAGTGAATCTTCTGATAATTCCAGCGATGATTATTCTACTACAAATGTACAGGTAAAAGGCGTGGACGAAGCGGATATTGTAAAAACTGATGGAGAGTACATTTACATGGTAAAAGATGATGCAACAGTAAGAATTGTGAAGGCAGCTCCGGCGAATAATATGAAAGAAATGGATATGTTAACTTTCCAGGAGCAAAATTTTTATCCTACAGATATGTATGTGGATGGAAATCGTTTAGTTGTGCTTGGAAATAGTTATGGTTCTATTTTGGACCAGTATGGCGATGTGGATCCTGAATTCTCAAAAATGAGTTTTGCTCCTTATTCAAATACAAGCCAAATGTATATTTTTGATGTTAGCGATAAGAGCGATATAAAATTATTTAGAAAATTGTCTTTTGAAGGAGATTATACTTCTTCAAGAAAAGTTGATGATGTGGTTTATATGGTTATAAATAAGCCGGATTATAACTACTACTACGATACCCCTACGGCAACGGAAGATGGGCCAGTGCCATTCTATTTTGATTCTGCAACAGGAGACATCAAGGAGATCGTGGGATGTGGCGATGTAAGATATTTCCCAGCTGTTGATACAACTAATTATTTAGTGGTTGCTGGTGTGGATATTACTGAATCTAAAGGAGATATTTCTAAAGAAGTAATTTTGGGCTCAAGTGGCAATATTTATGCTTCAAAAGAAAATTTGTATATTGCTGATCCGGCTCAATCCTGGGATTTTTGGACAGTGAGGGGTGGTATTACTAATGATGAAAAAACCTACATCCACAAATTTAGTTTGGATGAAACTGATATCAAATATGAAGGAAAAGGCGAAGTGCCTGGTCATATTTTGAATCAATTCTCAATGGATGAGAACGACGGCTATTTCAGAATCGCGACAACAAAAGGCGAACTTTGGAGTACGAGCGAACCTTCAACAAACAATTTGTATATTCTAGATAAGGATTTAAAAATGGCAGGTAGTATAGAAGGAATTGCGCCAGGTGAATCTATTTATTCTGTAAGATTTATGGGTGATAGGGCCTATATGGTGACTTTCAAAAAAATTGATCCTTTGTTTGTGATTGATGTTGAGAATCCAAAGGCGCCAAAAATTCTTGGTAAATTAAAAATTCCTGGATATAGCGATTATTTGCATCCATTAGACGAAAATCACATTATTGGTTTTGGTAAGGATGCTGTAGATCCGAGTGAAGAAGAAAGTGAAAATAGTAGTTGGGATTTTGCTTGGTATCAAGGAATGAAGGTGGCAATGTTTGATGTGACTGATGTTGAAAATCCTAAAGAACTTCACAAAGAAATCATTGGTGATCGCGGTACGGATAGTCCACTTTTGTATAATCACAAGGCTTTGATGTTTGATGCTGAAAAAGGAATTATGGCTTTCCCAGTCATGTTAGCTGAAATTCCGGAAGATCAAAAAAATGATGAGGATAGTGCAAGTGCTTATGGAGATCCTGTTTTCCAGGGTGCTTATTTTTACAAGGTTAGCGTGACTGGTGGTTTTGATTTGATGGGTACAGTTACTCATTATGACGATGATGATTTCGATAAGGCTGGATACTATTGGTATGGAAGCAGTGATATCGAAAGAATTTTGTACATCGGAGATTACCTATACACAGTTTCTAAAGCTGTGGTGCAGGCAAATACTTACGATGCTGATTTGAAAGAAGTTGATAGAGTGGAATTGAAATAGAGTTTAGTGGTGTGCGGCTGCGGGTGGATGTGCCCCGTGGCCTTTGCCACCACCTTCATCAAAAGTTATGGCTTTTATAGCTTTTTGCCTGGTCTTTTTGGCAGTTGATTCTACTTTACTAAACCCTTCCTGAACTTTTTCTTTGCTGGAATTCCTGAATTTTTTAAGATATTTAGAAGGTTTGTTTGCAAATATTCTAAGCTTATCTGCAACAAGTAAAGGAACTCTCAATGCTCCTCTCACGAAATCAATAGGCATAGTCGCTACGTTGAGAGCTGCTCCGGCAATGTTGGAAGCGACATCAGTAGTTGTAGTAATTGCACTTTTCGCTAAATTTATTGGAACTTTGACTATTCCTCCAAGTGCATCTAAGGCCGTGCCTAATGCTTGACCTGGGATACTTGCGAGGCTTTTAATTGGTCCTTTCATCCCTTTAAAATCGGCAACGGTGTCCTTGTAGCCTGATTTTACTGAATCCACTACGTCTTGGATTGGTTGAGTGATTGCGGCTTCGCTTGATTTTATAACTTCATCGTTAAATTTTGCGACCCTGGGAGTGTCGTTTAATTTTTTGGCAGCCGCTAGTGGGTTAAAGGTATCACTAAGCTTAAATTTTTCGGATCCGCCGTGTCCGCCTCCATGAGAGTTATTCACAAAAAATCTTTCTTTAAAGGAAATTTTTGCAGAATTTTTAAGAAGACTAGTTGTGGTATTTTTTAGATTCATTTTAGTCTTTAATTATAGCACAGGTAGCCAGTTTTGTATACAGGCCAGTGGTATTCTATCCCCGGGGAGAGTTTTTACAGATTAGAAGTTCTATTCCTTATCTGGGGCAATGTTGTAGTACTCAAACAGATAAGTGCCGAGTTTGCTAAAGGTTTCTGCGGCTGTAGATGAGCCCCACTCGCTTGAACGTGGGTGATCGTATTTGATTAAAACGACAAACTGAGGATCGTCGATTGGTCCGTAGCCGGCAAAAGTACCCAAAGTTGTGCCAACTCCAGATAGAGCGCGGCCGTGTTTGTATGTTTGTGAAGTACCGGTTTTGCCTCCTACGTAATGTCCTGGCACGCTGCCTTTTTTGCCTTCTCCATTCTCAATTACGTAAATCAACATGCTCTTAATTTTTTCTGAAGTTTCCTCTGAAATCACTCTGCGGACTTCTCTTGGTTCGGTTTTTGTAATAATCCCGTTGTCCTGACGGATTTCATCGATGACATATGGTTGCATCAGCACTCCACCGTTTGCGATAGCGCAATAAGCGCTGGCGAGTTGGACCATGGTGACGGTTAAACCCTGGCCAAAGGCGTGCGTAGCCAATTCTGACTCGGTCCAAAATTCGGTTGTGCCGTCGTAGTATTCGATTTTACCAGTTATTTCGCTGTCGAACTCGATGTCAGTGCGATCGAGGAAGCCATATTTCTTGAGGTAACTGTAGAATAAAGCTGGGCCCATTTTTTTGGCCACGAAGGTCATACCGGTGTTTAGAGATTTTGCTAGAACGGTTTTCATATCTATTAAGCCCCAATATTTGTTGGTAGAATTTTTAATTTCGAAATCGAATTCTTGAGAGTATTTATTGAAGTCCACGCCAATTGGTCCAGCATCATTAAAAGTTGTGTTTGGAGTTACGTCGCCGTCATCAATTGCGGCTGACATGGCGATAGGTTTAAAAACGGAGCCAGGCTCATAAGGCCAAGAAACAATTTTATTGTGATAAACTTCTGGGCCGCGCAAGTTGTCGTAACGGTAATAATGGGTGTTGTCGTTTTCGTCTCTTTGCTCAAAAACTAAATAAAAATCGAGGGTCACTGCATTGGTGTAAAATTGGTAAACTCCTTCGTCTTTTGTAGGAAAAAGATTTTTTATTTCATCTGGAGTTAGGCTGACTTCGACTTTTTTAAAAACATCTCCATAGACATTTGGGTCAAAAGTAGGGTAGTGAGCCATGGCGATGATTGCACCAGTTTTTGGATTCATGATGATTGCCTGTCCACTGTCGGCTCTAAAAGCCTTAGTATCTTCTTCGAGAATTTTTTCTAAAGTTAACTGCACAGAACGATCTATTGTAAGGACAATATCGGAGCCGTCGACTGCTGCCTGCAAAGTGCTTTCTCCAACCGTAATTTGACGTCCAATAGAGTCTTTTTTAGTTTGTAATTCCCCGGCAACACCCATTAGTTGAGTGTTAAAAGTGCTTTCTATTCCGTATTGACCAAGGTTTTCATTGTTTACGTAACCAACGATATTGGCGGCCAGTGAGCCCTCTGGATAAAAACGAAAATATTCTTCTTTCATCCCCAAGCCAGTCATCATGTCGGCGGGATCTTCTGCTATCATTTTTTCAATTTCTTTACTTATTTCCGGATCAAGTTTTTTCTTGAGAATCACGTAGCGATTTTCACCTTTCAAAATGCTGGCAAGTTTTTTTTGTGGAATTTCAACGATTGGAGCCAGTTTTTCTGCGGCTAGAGTGGTACTGCTTAATTGTGGCGGATAAACATTTACGTCGTCATCAATGATTTCTACGCCGCCTAAACCGAGGGCTTTGATTTCATTGATTTTTGCAGGTTCGAGATTGTTTGCGAGAATAATTTTTGGACGTTGTCGTTCACTGATTTTTGTTAAAAATTCCTGATTAAATTTGTTTTTTAATTCTTCATCAGAAAGTGGAGTGAGAATTTTGGCTTTTTCTTCTTCGGTAGTTTCGGCTGGTAAATTACGACTGAGTTTTTGTAGACGCTCATTGTCGGTGGCGCGTTCTTCTTCTATATCAAAAATTAAAGGAGCAACTTTGTCGCGAATATAAAGTGGATCTTTGATGATTGCCGGATCCGCAAATAAAAGGTTTAAAGTTGTGTTTGTAGCGAGTGCAAATTCTTCTTCGGAATGGCTGTCTTTGATAATAATTTCGCCTCTTTGCGCAGGAAGTTTGAGGTAACCATGCTGTTCACGAGTGGCAACTTCTTGATAGTGAGCGTGCGCCATGATCTGTAATTGAAACAGACGAATAAAAATGATGGCAGTTACAAGTGAACTTCCAATAATAAAAAAGCTTGTTTTGTTGAGAGAAACTTTTGGTCTGAGATGTCTGAATTGTCGCATGGTGAGCCTGATTATAGCCGAAAAATTTGGTTTGGAAAATAGTATGCTATAATTTTGCTCGTCTATATTTTTTACAGATAATAAAATTCATATATGTTTAGAAAAACTACTTTCCAGAATGGTTTGAGATTGGTAACAGAAAAAATTGAAGGAACTAAAGCGGTGACTGTGCTTGTTTTAGTTGGTGCAGGTAGTCGATATGAGACTCAGGAGATTAGGGGAATTTCGCACTTTTTGGAGCATATGTTTTTTAAGGGAGCGGAGCGATTTTTGGACACAAAACAGGTTTCTGAGGCGATTGATTCTGTAGGTGGGGAATTTAATGCTTTTACAGGTAAGGAATATGCTGGTTATTACGTGAAAGTTGCCAGCGAAAATTTGGTTGTAGCTTGTGATGTACTTGGGGATATGTTGATAAATTCTAAATTCAAACAGGAAGAAATTGAAAAAGAAAGAGGTGTGATTTTGGAAGAATATAATATGTATCAGGACACGCCGATGTATCAGATTGGTTGGAATTTTGAACAATTGGTTTTTGGTGAACAGCCTTTAGGATGGGACCAAATCGGTACTAAAGAATTGATTAAGAGTGTGATGCATGATGACTTTGTTGCGTACAAACGTAAGTTATACACGCCGGATAATACTGTGATTGCGATTGCTGGAAATGTTGAGCACAAAGAGGCCGTTGCTATGGTGGAAAAATATTTTAAAATGGATGCGGATGTTGGGACAAAGGCGTTTGAATTCTTGCCAATAGATAAGGGTGTTGAAGGCGGGCGGGTTTATTTGAAAGAAAAAAAGACTGAGCAGGCGCATATTGCAGTTGGTTTTCCAGGATATTCTGAGACGCATAAAGATCATTGGGCTTTGAAATTGTTGTCTGTGATTTTGGGTGGAAACATGAGTAGTAGAATGTTTTTGGGCGTTCGTGAAGCCAAGGGGCTTTCTTACTATATTCACACATCTACAGATAACTATATGGATGGGGGAATTATTGTGACGAATGCAGGTGTGGATTTGACTCGTATAGATGAAGCGATTACGGGTGTGATTGCGGAATATCGCGGCATTTTAGACGGGGGTGTGCCGGAGGCGGAATTGGCTAAGGCTAAAGCTTACTTGAAGGGTAAGATGGTTTTGAATTTGGAGGATAGCGAGGAGTTTGCGCATTTGTTGGCGAAATATGAATTGTTACATGGCCAGGCGCGTGATCCTGAGGAAATTATTAAGTTGTTGGATGCGGTTAAAGTTGAGGATGTGATGCGTGTGGCTGCGGATTTGTTTGTGGCTGATAAGATGAAAGTGGCGGTGATTGGGCCTTACGGTGATGAAGAGAGGTTTAGGGCGTTGTTGAAATTTTAGTACGTTATCTCTACATAGGGGCCGTGCCCCCCGAATCGCCAGTGTGCAGGGGTAATCCCCGGGGATTTTTTGTGCGTGTAGAATTTACGGTGTGCTGATTTTTGGGCGTGGGATTTTTAAAAAATGCACGTTTGTTTGCCAAACTATTTTGGAGTTGACGTGAAATTTGTTGTGTAGCTTTGGTGGTTTTTTGGTTGCGGCGTGGGTTTGATTTTGGTTTTTGATTTTTTGGTCGTTACGGTTGGATTTTGGAGTCTTTAGGCTTAGTTTTTGTGGAAATTTTGCTGGTTAATTTGCTGGTTTTGTTTTGCGCGTCGTGTCAATGTCGCATAACGGACATTTACGGCTACAGTTAGCCATCTTTGTCTTGTTTTTAGTTGCGGTTCATGATATCTTTTTGATTCAAAATACTAACAAAAATATATGCAAAATCTTTGTGAAGTTAAACAACAATTAGGCAATCGAAATTCCGACAAGTTGCTCCACCGGAAATTCGTAAAGTTTGGCAATGACCGAAGAAAATTAACTAACGAGCTTTTAGTGATTCTGCCGGAAATTTTTGCGCGACGAATTTACAAAAAATATGCTTCTTCAATTGAAGAATATGCGGCTAAGTTTGGAGGGCTGACCGAAAGTGTAGTGAGAAAAAGGTTGAGGTTGGAAAAACACCTGGAGGATAATAAGCCGATGTTGCGCGAGGCAATCAGATCAGAAGGCATCAACAAAGTGGCAATTATGGCCAGTTTAGTAAATCAGGAGAATGAGGAAGCGATGGTCGACAAGATCAGAAATATGAGTAAACCGGCTTTGCAGGAATTAGCGAAGGAGCTGCGGGCGAAGGGGCGACGAGAGGAGTGTGCAGATGGAATAACGATGGGGATGTTTGAGAAAATAGAAATTGTGGCTAACGGCACGGCTTGCCAAGCGGTACCTGCAAAACTAACCATTGAACTTGATGCAGAGATGACTTTTATGTTCCTTAAAATCAAAAAAGAGGTTGGAAAAACGATGAGCAACAGAGAGGTAATGACCAAGATTTTGCAGATTATGAATGAGAATTTGAAAGGAATTAAGAAGATTGTGATAAAGAAGGAGGCTGAAAAAGAAAAAGTAGATTGTATCAAAAATTGTGGCACTACATCTGTAAAAGCTCTCCCCGGGGATAGCTTTTTAGAGGAAAAAGCGGACAGCGAAACACAACTTTTGGATAGAAAAGCATATAGTAACAAAAATGAGATCGACGAACAATTTGAAGAAGCCAAGGCAAAAAGCAGATACATTCCGGCCAAAAACAGAAAAGCTGCACTGCAAAAAACTAAGAATCATTGCGCATATCCACATTGCAACAGACCGCCGGAGGTTTTTCATCATGCGGAGCGTTTTGCAGAGAGCCATTCTCATAAATCCATACAACCACTTTGCAAAATCCACCACGAATTTGCGCATAACGGAGTGATTGCGAATGAAATGGCAGAGACGAAAAAGTGGGAATTGAGGATCGGAAGTGGCAGAGAGATGCAAAAAATTGATGAATTATACCGAGTTTATAGGCGAATTTAAGGGGAGATTGGACGTGCGAGTACTGCCCGTGGTTACATTGATCCGGTTTGTGTGCTTGAAATAAAGCTCAAAATCTGCTATAATTATTTGAAATAAAAATAAAAAACATGGAATTTTTAAAAGAACTTAGACAATTCAAAAAAATAGATTTAGCCAGTTTTAAACAGCAGAGGTGGATATTTCAGCAAGGTCCGAATTCTTCTCAGCCTCAGGTGCAGGCTCCGGAAATTCAGGCGTCGGGCGTGGGAGACCCAGTAGGTGTGAGTCTAGTCGGCTCAACGGCAGCTAAGCCTGAGGTTGCAGCCGCAGCTGAAGTTAAAAAAGCTGAAGAAAAAGCTAAAGAAGAAGTAAAAACTGAAACCGATTTGACTACATTCAAGGCTTCAATGGATATTAAGGAGTTACAAAAAACCATGCAGGAAAAGGCAAAAAATGAGAGTGAAAGGTTTTTTAATGCAGTTAGTCTGGATGAAAAAGATCCCGTGTCCTTAACTGCCGTGGGTGGGGACTTTAAGAGTTTGGGATTTAAACAATCTATTCAGGATAGGTTAAAACCGTTGTTGAATGCTAAAAAAGAGCTAGCTACCGCAACTGAAATTCTAAATAACGCTTTTGGTACAAAGCTCAATGATGAGGGATTGGCTGATTTCATGAGTGCGATTTATGCAAATGATATCGCTAATCGTATTGCAGAGAATTTTAAAAGAGAATGTCATTACAGAAATGAAGAATTTCTCAAGAGTGAGGATGCTGAAAAAGTGAAAAACTGTGAGTTTGCCGTCAGGATTGAGTTGAAAGGTAAGACTGATCCGGAGGTTAGTTTCAAGAATAATAAAGACTACGAGGCAGTGTACAAAAAATTTTTAGATGAGAATAAAACTGCGAAAGTTCCAGAAAAAAAAGTTGATGCTTCGACTGGAAAAGCCTTTAGAGAAAAATGCAAATTTGGTGCTGGAGTTTTGGTTGCTATGGGATTTGTAAAGCAATATACAATTAACGATTTAGATCCAGATGATCCTACTATGCTAACTAAGCTGAGTAAGGAAAAGGCGGAGATGCTTACTAATGAGTCTTTTGCGGAAGCATTGGATGGTCGTGGCAGTCTTTTTGCTGGTCCATTTATTTGGTTGTTTGGTGGAGCGTCTTTTTTGTCTGATGGCGGCAAGGGGTTAGCGGATTTAATTGCTCAGGGTGGAGAAGGCGTTGTAGCTACTGTTAATCAGATGAAGACAGCGGTTGCAAAAATCCCATTGTTTAAGGGTGCCCCAAGTAAAGATGAGGTGGCGGCTGATGATGCGACAAAAAAAGTTATGGAATCAGCTAAACCTTATAGCGGCAAGGAATTCGCTGCATTTTTGAATTCTGACAAGACGCTTGGAAAAGAAGGTCTGAAATTAACTACAGCTAATGAAATTATAAAAATTGATCCAGCTAAACAAAACGCTGTTTTGAAGTTAACTCTTGATAGTGGTGGCGAGTTGATTATTCCAAAGGATGCGGATGTTTCAAAATTGGAAATTAATCAGGCCAGGGTTTCTGCGGCTGAGTTGCCTAAGTCATATACTGCCGCAAATAGTTATGGATTTTTAGAAATTAAAGGTACTTTGCCGAGTGGCACTGTCATTATGCCGGATCCAAATGGTAAGGTTTATATGGAGTTGGATCAAACGGGGTAGTTTAGGCTACATTACGGCAAAATTTCAACTTGTTTAAGAGGGGACCCTGATCTAAAATACTGGGGCTTTTTAGGTATTTTTTAATCTTTTATATATGGAAAGAACATTAGTTTTAATTAAGCCAGATGCGGTACAACGCGGATTGGTTGGAGAAATTACTACACGTTTTGAAAAAAAGGGTCTTAAAATGGTTGGAATGAAGATGATGGCTTTAAATGAGGTTGTTTTACGTGAACATTATGCGCATATCGCAGAAAAACCTTTCTTTCCTGGAGTTGCTAAATTTATGCAGAGCACGCCAGTTGTGGCTATGTGCTGGGAAGGTTTGGATGTTGTGAATACAGTGCGTAAAATTACTGGTATTACTAAAGCTCGTGAAGCTGAAGCTGGTTCAATCAGAGGAGATTTTGCGATGAGTGTTTCTTGCAACGTAATTCATGCTTCTGACACAGTAGAGAATGCTGAAAAGGAAGTTAAAAGATTTTTCATGGAAGATGAAATTTACGGCTACGACAAGACAGAATTCATGCATGTATACGGAGAAGACGAGAGATAATTTTCTTTAAAAGCTTAAATGAAAGACGTTAAGGACTTAATTAAAAAAGCCGCACAAATCAGGCTGGATACTTTAATTGCCATGTCAAAAGCTGGCAAGGGTTGTACCGGTAGCTGTATGTCTGTGCTCGAGATTTTGACTTCTTTGTACTATGGAGAGTTGGCTTTGCGCCCTCTGATGAACTTTGATTCTCAAAAGCCGGGTTGGGATGGTCAGGATTATATGGTTTTGTCCAAGGGACATGCGGCTCCAACTTTGTATTCTATTCTTGCCGATTTGGGATTTTTTGATAAATCAGAATTGGATTATTTTGGGCAGAAAGGAAGTATGTTGAGTTTAAAGCCTAATTCTAAAATTCCTGGAGTTTGTGCGTCGATTAGCTCTCATGGTAGCGGTTTATCCGTGGCTGTGGGAATGGCTTTGGCTTTAAAAATGGATAAATTGCAGAATAAAGTTTTTGCGGTTTTGGGTGATGGAGAATTGCAGGAAGGTCAGGTCTGGGAAGCGGCGATGAGTGCGAGTCATTACAAATTGAATAATCTCATTGCGGTGGTGGATAATAATGGTGTGCAGTCTAATAATTTGCTGTCTGGAGTGATGAATGTGGCGCCAATTCAGGAGAAATTTGAGGCGTTTGGGTGGCAGGTGATTAAGGTCCTAGATGGTCACGATTTTGAAGAATTATTTAGTGCCTTTGAAAGGGCGTTTACGGTGATTCGTAAACCGGTTTGTATTTGGTGTAAAACCGTATCTGGTAAAGGTGTGGATTTTGCTGAAGGAAAGCCAAATTATCAAGGTGTGACGTTGAGTTCTGGAGAATTGGAATCGGTAATTTCTAAACTTAAAAACCTGGTTTAATATGTTATTACAGTTGGCTAAAAAATATAAGAATGTAGTGGTGTTGAGCTGTGGTTTTAACAGCCATAATTATTGCCAGAATTTTGCGAAATTTTTTCCAGAGAGATATTTTTCTTTTGGTTTTACGGAATCTAATACCGCTTCGGTGGCGGCTGGATTTGCTCTGAGAGGTAAATTGCCGATTATTATTGCGGATAATGAATTTATAGAACGTGCCTGGTCACAGATTAAAAATGACATCTGTGAGCCATATTTGAATGTGAAAATTTTATGCTGTGATGGTATGGGCGAGGGGCTTAATTCTGAATTATTGAAATTTTTGCCTAATTTAAAAGTGCAGCAAGTTGCACAGTGGGATGAAAGTTTGATGGACGAATACGGCCCGGCTTGTTATTCTATTTGTGATGGCTAAGTATCCAATTAAAATTTTTTCAGGAAGTTCTCATCCGGAGCTGGCAAAAGAAATTGCTAAGGCTTTGGGGTTGCCCCTTGCAGAAATGACAAATTCGCGCTTTGCCTGTGGTGAAATTTATGCAAAGCCAGCGGAAAGTGTGCGTGGTACAGATGTTTATGTTGTGCAAACTGCTTCAAATAATGTGAACGAGGATTTGATGGAATTATTTATTATTTTGGATAGTTTAAAACGTTCTTTTGCTGAGAGAATTCACGTAATTATGCCGCACTACGCTTATGCGAGACAGGATAGAGTGGCGACTCCGCGTGAGCCGATTTCTGCAAAATTAGTAGCGGATTTAATGTCTGCCGCGGGCGCTGATCATCTTGTGACAATGAAATTACATAGCGATCAGGAACAGGGTTTTTTTAACTTCCCAGTGGACAATGTGAATACAGAAAAATTCTTTGCTACTTATTTTAAAGCTAAAAAAATTAAAGACTTAGTGGTGGTTTCTCCAGATGCTGGTGGCGCGAAAGATGCCAAGAAGTTTGCGGATTTACTTGGTGCAAATTTGGCAATTATTCACAAGACTCGTCCTTCTCATAACAAAGCTGAGGTGATGCACGTGGTTGGTGAAGTGGATGGTAAAACTTGTTTGATTTATGACGATATGATCGATACGGGAGGAAGTGTGACTGCGGCTTTGGCGGCTTTGAGGGCGCGTGGAGCCAAAAAAGATGTTTATCTGTGTGCGACGCATGCGGTGTTTAGTGATCCGGCTACTGAGAGATTTAAGGCTGCTGGATTCAAGGAAGTGGTGGTTTCAAATTCGATTCCAATTCCAAAGGAGAAACAATTTAAAGGTTTGAAAATTTTGTCCGTTGCTCCTCTTCTCGCAAAAATTATCGAGAGTGTGCACGAGGCAAAATCTGTTACTGACGCAATTACTTATTAATCAAAAATTATGTTGGAAGATAATAAAAAAGTAGTTTTTTTGGGAGGTGATCATGCCGGTTTTAAGTCAAAAGTAGAACTTTTAGCATATTTGAAAGCTGAAGGTTATGATGCGGTGGATTTGGGTGTTTTTAATGAAGATCCTGCTGATTATCCGGATATTGCTCGTGAGGTTGGAGAAAAAGTGCAGGAACATCCTGAAGCAAAGGGAATTTTGATTTGTGGAAGTGGAATTGGTATGTCTATTGCGGCAAATAAATTGCGTGGAATTAGAGCGGTAGTCGCTAATGATGAGAATATGGCTGAGTTGTCTAGACAGCATAATGATGCGAATATTTTGACTATGGGTGGACGAATTATTTCTGTGGATGAGATGAAAAAAATTGTTGTTAAATTTTTGACTACAGAGTTTGAAAAAAATGAAGAAAGACGTGTGCGTAGAGTGGATAAATTGAATAATATGTAATTTGTTTTGACGATGAAAGTACAGATTGCGCCTTCAATTTTGTCTGCTGATTTTGGTAAGTTGAATGAAGAAATGGCTGAGCTTGAGCCGTTTTGTGAGCTTTTTCACGTGGATGTTATGGACGGACATTTTGTGCCTAATATTACTATTGGGGCGCCGGTTGTTAGTTGTTTGAATACTCGGTTGCCTTTGGATGTGCATTTGATGATTGAGAATCCGGAAAAATATGTGGAAGATTTCGTGAAGGCGGGGAGTGATAGGATTATTGTGCACAGTGAGGCTTGCAAGGATTTGCGTGGAGTTTTGCAGTTGATCGCAAAGTTGGGTGCGAAGCCGGCGGTTAGTATTAAGCCAAAGACGCCAGTTAGTGATATTGCTGATGTTTTGGATATTGTGGATGAGGTTTTGGTAATGACGGTTGAGCCTGGCTTTGGCGGTCAGTCTTTTATGCCTGATATGGTTGCAAAAATTGGAGAATTAAAAGCGCTTGGTTTTAAAGGTGATATTGGTATAGATGGTGGTGTTAATGCAGAGACAGCTAAGGTTTGTCGTGACGCTGGGGCCACTGTTTTGGTGGCTGGTAACTATATTTTTGCTGCGGATGACTTGGACGGCAGGATTGAGAGAATAAAGAGCCTACGCTAATGTTTACATACTTCATACAGTTTGGGATTGTGGCTTCGGTTTTGGCTTGTGCGAGTTTTTATTTTGTGGGAATTATACGAGGAAAGGTGCAGCCGGTTTTGGCGACCTGGTTGTTGTTTTTATTTGGTACTGTATTGAGTATTTTGACTAATTTTGCAGAAACTGGTTGGGATGGATTGATGGCGAATTCTTTTAATCTGATAGATACATTTGCAGTAATGTTTTTGTTTTGTGTAATGCTTCTGAGAAAGAATGTTAGAAAAACTTTCACTGCTTTTGAAAAGTATTGTATTGGTGCGGTGGTTTTGGTTTTTGCTGGCTGGATTTTTAGTGGGGAGAATGTGGTTGCGCACCTTGCGATTCAAGTGATTTTTACAATTGCCTATTTACCTACTTTTGCTCATATGTGGCAGGCAAAGAGTAATACAGAATCTTTGCCGATGTGGTGTTTTGCATGTTTGGCTCCTGTTTTTGGGCTTGTTGAACCTTTGAGAAGCGGAGCATTTTTACCTCTTGTTTACAATCTGCGTACGGTAATTTCTACTTTTTTGGTTATTTTGTTGATTTTGAGAATCAAATATCGAACTAAATAGGTCATCCGTATTTTAACGATTTGTCTCCATTTTGCTGGCATTTTGACGTAAATTTGGAGACAGAATATAAAAACCGTGAGGCTCTAGCGGGTGCTTGACTAAGTGCTAATCCATGGTACTTTTGAAGAAATGGCTGAATATACATTAAAACACGGAGAAAGTTCACGTGAATTGTGGGCTGGAGTATCAAAATTGCGTGATGCTAAAGCAGAGGCTTCGTTGTTGTCGGCGCCAGAGTTGGCTGATCTTAGAATTGCTGTCGCGCATCGTGCTATGTCAGTCGCGGAGTGTAATATTTCCACTTTTAGTGCTGATTTTAATGGAGGTATGCAGTTAAGTAGTTTGATTAATAATACTGATGATTTGGGTGTTTGGAGAGAAAGAATAACTACATCTACACATTTTGTACGAGGTGAAGATGGTTATCGTTTTTATCATGGGTTGCATATCAATCCCGCAACAGAACAAATTACTGATGGTGGATTTTCTTATAAAAATAAATTAGATTCAAAAGGTGTCATTCCTGGAGAGTTGATACCCGTGGAAGAATATGTGAGATTCCCTGGAGGATGCTATGAGGTAAGAGATTTTCTGAATCACAGAGTTTTTAGGGCTTTACTTGGGGATGATGATTCACGAATTAAACAATATGGAGATATTTTAACAGTTCTTTCTCATGGGCGATTAGCTTCTCCTGGTAGGGAGAGCATTTGGTGTCCGCAAGAATTGCCGGTTGATTATGGAAGAGCTTGGGCTTTAGGTATGCAGGCTGATTCAGCTTATCCGCCAAATAACACCACCCGTAATCACTGGGGGATTGTAAAGTCTAAATGGTGCGCCCGACAAGAGTCGAACTTGTGACCTTTGGCTCCGCAAGCCAACGCTCTATCCATCTGAGCTACGGGCGCATTTGTAGCGAGATTTTAAATGAAAAGCCTCTCATTGACAAGGTGTAGTTATGGTTGTGGACTTTAAGACAGGTTTATCAGCAAGAGATGTTAAACTCTCCCCGGGGAGAGTTTTTACAGATCTGAAGATATGAGTTTGATGAAAATTGATAGTGATTTAACCAATCGTCTTAAAAATCTCTATAGTTTTTTTGTGGATTTTGCCGTTAGTGGCGAGAATGTCGGCGCCGAAGAGGTCGAGTTGGTTGCCGTTTATGTCTGTAACTTTGCCGCCGGCTTCTGCAACTATTAAAGATCCGGCTGCGATGTCCCAAGGTTTTAAGCCAAATTCCCAGTGGCCTTCAAAACGTCCGCAAGCCACATAAGCCAAATCCAAAGCCGCAGAACCAAGTCTGCGAATAGCCTGGCACTGTTTCATCATGGTCAAAAAGTATGGCATGTTTAGTTTTTGATTTACAGGTGGAAAACCAGTTACAAATAAGGATTTTTCTACCTTACCAGTAGGAGAAACTGAGATTTTTTTGCCATTTAAATAAGCACCTTTGCCTTTTTGTGCGTAAAAAGTTTCGTTTAAGGCTGGTGCGTGTACAATTCCGAAAATTATTTCTGCACTTAGGTAGTCAAAATTTTTGGAACTTTCCGCTTTTTTAATTTCACAAAGAGCAATTGAAACAGAATACAAAGGCAGACCGTGGGCAAAGTTTGTAGTACCGTCCAAAGGGTCGATTATCCAGAGGTAATCCGCATTTTTATATTCTTCACTAAACTTACCATCACTTGATTCCTCTGCGATGATGGCATGGTCTGGAAAAGCTGATTTTATAGTTTTTATGATAAAGGCTTCTGAGGCTTTGTCGGCGTTTGTCACTAAATTATTTAGAGATTTTTCTTTGATCGTGAGTGTTTTTTTTGCGTTTTTAAGAATAATTTTGCCGGCACCTTCTGCTAGTTTTAAACCAAAATCGAGGAATTTCATGTGTCAAATTATAGCTTCTTCCAAAAATAAAGCCAATTTGGTTGCCTCTGGTTGCTACTTGATATCTTGTGTGATAGAATCCTCCGGCTATGAGTAAATTCGTTTTAAAATCAGAAATGGAGCCGAAAGGTGATCAGCCCCAGGCCATTAAAAAGCTTGTGGAAGGCGTAAACAAAGGGCAGAGGTTTCAAACTTTGCTTGGCGCCACCGGTACCGGTAAGACTTTTACGATGGCAAAAGTGGTGGAGGAACTTCAAAAACCCACACTTGTACTTGCGCACAACAAAACTTTGGCGGCCCAGCTTTGTAGCGAGTTCCAGGAGTTTTTTCCAAATAATGCAATTAGTTATTTCGTTTCTTATTACGATTATTATCAGCCGGAAGCTTATCTACCTTCCACCGACACTTATATAGAAAAAGATTCTTCAATCAACGAAGAAATTGATAAATTCCGTCATGCCGCAACTGCCAATTTGCTGACACGCAAAGATGTGTTGATTGTGGCTTCTGTATCATGTATTTATGGATTGGGTTCAGTTGAGGATTATAACCTTTTGGCACGTAAAATTACGGTTGGCGAGAGTATTCCCCGCGATAAACTTCTTAGACAGTTAACTGAAATGCAGTACACGAGATCAGCGATGGATTTCAAAAATAGTATGTTTCATGTGCTTGGTGATACTGTGGAAATTTTTCCTCCAGATAGAGATACGGTTTTTAGAGTAGAATTTTTTGGTGATGAAATTGAAACGATTTCAGAAGTAGATTCGTTTACCGGTGAGTTGATTCATGAACTTGATAACATCACGATTTTCCCGGCGAAACATTCCGTGACAACAAAAGATAAGATTGAGAGAGCAACTGCGGAGATTCGCAAAGATATGGAAATTCGTTATAGTGAGATGTTAAAAATGGGCAGGTTAGTTGAAGCGGAAAGAATTAAAACTCGTACGGAATATGATCTAGAAATTCTCCAGGAAACTGGTTATTGCTCAGGTATTGAGAATTACACACGTTATTTGAATGGGGCTTTGCCTGGTGCGCAACCCTGTACTTTGTTGGATTATTTTCCGGATGATTTCTTGATGATTATTGATGAATCACATATGTCTGTGCCTCAAATTGGAGGTATGCATAATGGTAATTTTTCAAGAAAGGCGACCTTGGTGGAGCATGGTTTTAGGCTTCCTTCTGCGCAAGATAACAGGCCTTTAAGGTTTGACGAATTTGAGCAGTATATGAAAAATACGATTTTTGTTTCTGCAACGCCGGCGGCTTACGAGATGAAAAATACGCCACCGGAGGCAATTGTTGAACAGGTGGTGCGCCCAACTGGGCTTGTGGATCCGACAATTGACGTGCGACCGATCGAAGGGCAGATTAAAGATTTGATTAGTGAAATTGGTAAACGTACGGCAGTTGGCGAGAGAGTTTTGATTACAACTTTGACTAAGCGTTCAGCGGAAGATCTGACGGAATTTTTGGCGGATGCGGACATAAGAGTGAAATATTTACATTCTGATATTGATACTTTGGAGAGAATTGAAATTTTGCGTGATTTGAGATTGGGTAAATTTGATGTGTTGGTGGGTATTAACTTGCTGCGTGAAGGTTTGGATTTGCCGGAGGTGAGTTTGGTGGCGATTTTGGATGCTGATAAGGAAGGTTTCTTGCGAAGTTCAAGCGCTTTGATTCAAACTATTGGTCGTTGTGCCCGTAACGTAAATGGTGCTGTAATTATGTATGCAAACAAGATGACTGATGCCATGAAAAAGGCGATTGGTGAGACCGATAGACGCAGGGCAAAACAGGTTGCTCATAATCTTGAACATGGTATCACTCCTGAAACCATCAAAAAAGCTGTGCGTGATATCAGTCAATTAGCTGGTAAGAAAAAAGACAAAGGCGGAGACAGCAGAATGGACATTAAGAAAATTCCAAAAGATGAAATGAAGAGATTAATAGAAGTTTTGGAAGGCAAAATGGACTTTGCTAGTCAGAATCTTCAGTTTGAGAAAGCTGCTGAACTTAGAGACGAGATTGAGAATCTACGAGAGGAGTTTGGGATGTAGGGTTTTTAGTAGGGAGGGTTCCACTTAACCGAATTTTTTGCCTGTGCTTCCATTATCCTTTTGTGGAAGGCATTTAGTACATCTTCTAAGGTTGTTCTGTCAGGTATTTCTATGCTTGGAGAGTAAATTTCCTCTGGACTGCCGTCAAGGGGTGCAGGTAGATAAATTGGTCTTAAATGAGGTTGGCCTTTAATTGATCTTTCTAGATGAGATCCTGATCTCAAATCTGTCGCTCTAGTTAGATCAAATGTGGTTGGTCTTATTTGGATGGTTTCGGTAATACTCTCCAGTGGTTTTTTATTTCTCCAGTCGTCCCACCAACCATTTTTGATTGTCCATTGTGTAATTAATCTGATGACTTCTTCTGGTGTTTCTGGCTCTGGTCTTTTGATTGATTGAGTTCTATCGAATGTATAGTTTTCTGGGTAGGTTGTATATGGTATAGCTCGTACATGAGTATATCCACCCCTCATTCTCCCTTCTCCCTGGTGTCTTACTCCAGTTTCAATTTTTCCTGATGACTGCATGAGTTCTTGCGCTGCATGAGATTTCATGGCATGAGGATTTCTAGAATCTTTGTCATAATGGTATCCACTTCTAGTTGCAAGCAGGCTGCGTTCTCCGCGCCATTTTGGTATGGTTGGATCTAATAACCTACTCGCAACTTTTTGAGCCTCATCGTCAGCATCGCCTATTTCACGCAAAAGAGACTTAATACCTGGAGGTAGTCCTGGAATTGATTCTTCTAATCTTTGTGGCGTTTCGCTCATTTAGTTTTCTAATCGACTTTAGCGTCTGGATTTATAGTTTCTTTTAATCCCTTTCTGCCTTCGTGATCTGGGCCAATATACCAAGTCACGGCTTTTGGTTCTGATGTGAAACTAGCTTTTCTTAGGAGTCTGTCTTTTGCTGCTACTACTTCTGTATCCGTGGTTAATTTTTCATAGTCTTCGGGTGCGCAATTTTCTTCCGCCCACTTATTTTTAGGCGTCAAAATGGTTGAAAAATTGAGATCGTTTAGTTTTTCACGCATGCAGGTCAAGCTGTCGACTTCTTGCGTTAAAAGACCAGTTGTACCTGGACCCCTGAGATCATCGAGTTGATAATTGTTTTGTGATTTTACGTCTGTTCTTGGTTCATCGTTGAAGCCTGTGGTTTTGCCATATATAAAAGTGCCAGTAGTAAGACTTAGTGTTAAGGCTAAAACTCGGGCTAGTTTGCTTCTCGTGAGTCTGCTAATCAAAGAATTTGATTCAGAAACCTCTGTATCTGGGTCAGTATCACGTTCTGATTCTTCTGTTGTGTCTGCGTCAATGAGATCTACTCCCTGGTATGTGTAGCGTATTGTTCGTGGGTTGTATGCTTCTGCTGGCATGGGTAAGTCTTAAAAGAGTTTATCTTAAAGCTATTCCGGTGTTTTTGTCAAGATGCTCTTTGCAGGGGATATTAGTCTTCATGGAGGGGTTGTTTTAAAATTTTTGTAAGGGTGAGGAGGTAAGGGGCCACTACGAGCGATTTGTAGGGCTGTTTGTGTTTCTTCCAGTGTGCTTGTTGTTCTCCTTAACCTATCTCTTACTTCTCTAAGTTCAGCCTCTAATTCGCTGATTCTTGCTTCTGCAAAAACTAGGTTTGTTCTTAGTTGGGCATTGACTTCTTGAATTGAAGGTTCAGCTGGAGCGGTTTTTGGGGTCTCGGTTTTTTGTACTGATAATTTTTTTGTGAGGAGGTATGTAAGGTCTTTGCCTTGACCAACTTGTGTATTAATACCAATTTTGTCTAATTCATTGATAACTTCGGCTATTTTGTTTTGCAAAACTGCTACTGTTGTACCTAAGGCTGTGGCGATTTCACCTAAAGTTACCGCTCTACCTACTGTAGATGCGGTGGCTATGGCTTTGGCAATTTCAAATCTCATTCTATTCCTGCCAAATGCCTCTAAACCTGCAGAGTTAATGGTGTCCAAAAAATTTGGAGTTTCTTCTGGCTGTATAGTTGTATCTAATCCTTTCATGGTTGTTTAGTGCTAGCCAAGTAGTCTTTCAACTTCTGGCCAGTTGACTACGTTCCACCAAGCCTTGATGTAGTCTGGACGGCGGTTTTGATAGTTCAAATAGTAAGCATGTTCCCAAACGTCCAAGCCCAAAATTGGCTTTAAGCCTTCACTGATGGGATTATCCTGGTTTGCGGTAGAAGTTAGTGCGAGTTCACCATTCTTGTCTACAGAAAGCCAAGTCCAGCCGCTACCAAATCTGCCAACGGCAGCCGCAGCAAATTCTTCAGTGAATTTTTCAAAACTTCCAAATTTTGCATTGATCATTTCTGCAACTTTACCTGTTGGCACGCCGCTCATGCCTGGAGCCATGATTGTCCAGAAAAAAGAGTGATTGTAGTGACCACCACCGTTATTTCTAACAACAGCTCTGATATCCTCCGGCACGCTATTTAAATCTTTTAATAAATCTTCCAAAGGTTTTGATTCTAATTCTGGATGTTTTGCCAAAGCAGCATTCAGCTTATCAATATATGCTTGGTGATGTTTGGTATGGTGAATTTCCATAGTTTTAGCATCTACATGCGGTTCGAGCGCATCATATGCATAAGGAAGTTGGGGAAGTGTATGTGCCATAAATTAATTTGGTTAAATTTTTTGAAGTCATTTTGTAATCTAGCACTACTGAAGGGATTTATCAAAAAACTTGCAAAAAAATGAGAATGAGTTACTATGTGAACGGTCGTAGATACTGAATGCGAACATTACGAGCTACAAGATTTAAGCCGTAGATAATGAAAAGAAGCGTTTGGTGCGAACCATTAAGTTAACTCTCCCCTCGGAGGGTCTTTTTTTTGTCCTTTTTTTGATTAGCTTTTATAGCGGTTTTTTTTGAGGAAGTCGCTGACTTTTTTTAGTTCTTTTAAGGTTTTTTCACTGAGGGAATGCTCAATTCCGTGGATGTCTTTTTCTTGAGTGCGGTGATCTATGCCGAGGATTGTAAAAAATTCTGAGAGATATTTGTGTCTTTCTGCAACTTTTTTACCAATTCTTTTACCTTTATTTGTAAGTTGAAGCGGTAAGTATGGTTTGTAAACTACACAGCCTTCTTTTTCGAGGCGCTGCATCATCTGGGTAACCGAAGGTTTACTTAATTTGAGAATTTTTGCCACATCGGAAATTCGAACCAAGCTTTGTTCATGAGCAAGGTTATAAATCGTCTCTAAGTAATCTTCTTGTTCCATATGGTTTATTTCTGGAAGTATATACCTTAATAAATTTTGCTAAAAGTTGTATTTAAATCAGTTGTAAGTTAATGTTTGGTATATAAATTTCATTCATGCAAGATCAGGAAGGCGTAAATCAAGCTCACGATATTAAGGCTACCTATGCCTGGGTGCCGGATTTTGTTTATGGGGGAATTGATGGGGCGGTAACTACTTTTGCGGTTGTGGCTGGTGTGGAAGGAGCTTCGTTATCTGTGACTGTAATTTTGATTTTGGGTTTTGCGAATTTATTTGCGGATGGGTTTTCGATGTCTGTTGGTAAGTATTTGAGTGATAAGGCGAATTTGGAGCAGTATGAAAAAATTCGAAAAATTGAGTTTAAACATTTGATAGAAAAACCAGAGCATGAGCGTGATGAAATCAGGGAAATTATGGAAGGCTATGGATTTAAAGGAAAAGATTTGACCAGAGCGGTAGAGATTATTACTTCTAATGATGAAGTGTGGGTGGATTTGATGATGAGAAATGAATTTAATTTAACCAAGGAAAATATAAATCCGTTGCGTGGTGGTTTTATTACTTTTGTGTCTTTTGTTTTGGTTGGTTTTATTCCATTGGTTGCTTATACATTTAGGGCGATTCTTAATTTGAGTGAAAATACTGTGTTTATTGTGACTTGTTGTTCTACAATTCTAGCTTTGTTTATGGTCGGTGCAATTAAGTCAAGATTCTCGATGAGAAACTGGTTTATATCAGGTTTGGAAACGGCACTAATTGGTGGTGTAGCGGCTACAATTGCTTATTTCGTAGGATATTTTTTACGAGGATTGTCTTCTTAAGCAAGTAATTTAATTTGCCAACTTAATACATGGTCTTTAAAATGGACATAATATTTTTAATAAAAGTTTATGCAAAAGAATAAAAAGGCTTGGTTAGTGGTTCCGTTCATGCTTCTCGCTTTGACAGCTTGTAATAAAGATGACGGCGCAAAAACTCCAGAAGAGGAAGGTACTGCTACTGAAGAAGAAACTTCAGCAGAAAGTGATGCGTTTGTTTCTGAAGCAGGTAAGTTTTCAATAGTTTTCCCAGGTGAACCAGTTGAATCATCTCAGGCAATTCCAACTGCTGCTGGTGATATCATGATGTACATGTATATGTATGAAGAAGGTGTAACTCAGGCGTTTATGGTTTCTTATTCTGACTATCCTGCTGATTTAGTTGCAGCTTCAGATTCAAAAACTTTGCTTGATGGTGGTAAAGAAGGTCAATTGGGTGCTTTAGGAACAGCTCCTGTTCTTGATAAAGATGAATATATCAAAATGGGTGAATTTGATGGTACTTATATGAAGGCTTATGGAGATGGTTTGTATACTGTTTCTAAGACTGTTTTGGCTGGAAATCGTCTATATCAGTTATTGGTTATGAAAGATGGTTCTTACCCAACACAGGAAGAAGAAGATTCTTTCTTGGGTAGCTTCGAAATCACTGAGTAATTTGTGATTGGTAATTAGTGATCTTCGGTCTGAAAATCTAAATTTAAGAAGCCCTGGTGTAAAAGCCGGGGCTTTTTTGTTGACATTGATTAGCTTCATCATCATGCTTGCGGTTAGTTTACTCTATTAATATAATTTATGGATTTTGCTGGCAATTTAGAATGGTGGGTATATGTTCTGATTGCTTTGTGGTTTGCCGGATGTGGTTTTGTTATTTATAAAGATTTTAAATCTTGGCTTCGTCAAACGATATTGTTGATTTTAATTTTGCCTTTGCCATATTTGTTTTGTTTTGATGATTGTGGATGGGGTACTGCGCCATTGATATTGCCTGGGCTTCATTGGGTTGCCTTTGTGGGCACTTTAACCTCAGCGTTGATCTATTTTGTTGAATTTGCGCTGGTGTTAAAAGCTTTTGATTATTTTAAGAAAAAATATAATCAATCAGTTCGTTTTTGGAATATTGCCAGATGTATTTTGATTGTTGTAGTTTGGTTTTTAATATTTATTTCTGGACGTTTTCAGTCTGAGGCTGTTTTTAATCTAGTTAATAACGTTACGGCTAAGATGAATGAAGGTGAGCTTGAAGAAGCTCTCGAGCGGATAGCTCTTGCTGATCAAAAAAGTAAATTATTTTATGATGAATTTGATTTAGGGGCTAATGAAAAAAGCTTTGATTTTAATAAGGAGAATTTTGATAGAGTTGAGGATGATATTATAATTGGTGTTTATCCTTATGGTGAGGAAGAGTATCTGGCGTTCAGTATACCAAATGAATTTGGTTCTATGGCGGGCAGCGAGGGTAAATATATTTCTAGTGATGAAGTTTTAGAGAATATATTGTATAGCAAAGAAAATATGTATATCAGAGACAATATAGGTTTCCCTGGTTTAAAATTGCGATTTGATAGGTGTTATATTGAGTCCTATCATTACGATCTATTTTGTTTTAATAAAGGTAAACTGGATCTTAAAACTTATAACAGGCGGCTTCCTAGGGAACCTAATTTTTTTGAGATGAATCCAGAATTAGTTCGTTAAGGGCAGCTATGGTTTTTTGCGCGGTTTTTTGCCAGGTGAAATTTTGAGAATATTGGAGGCCACGTTTAACGAGCTGGTCGCGGAGGTTTTGGTTGGTGAGTATGCCTTGAATTTTGGCCTTTAGGGCGGCTTTGTCTGTTGGGGCAAATGTGAGGGCATGATTCTGGTATAACTCCTTTAAACTGCCCTTGTTGCTGCATATGACGGGTACGCCGTGGCTCATTGCTTCTAGTGGAGGTAGGCCAAAACCTTCGTAGAATGAAGGATAGATAAAAATTTCAGCATTTTTGTAAAGTGTGGATTTTGTTTTTTCGTCTACGTGACCAGTGATGATGATGTCTGGATTGTTGTCGATTTTTTGTAAGAATTTTTGAATTTTCCAACCTTTTTGACCAGCGAGGATTAGTTTATGAGGTAGGTTTAGCTCTTGTTTAAGCTCTAAAAAGGCTTCTGCTAATGTCTCGAGATTTTTGCGTGGTTCGAGAGTGCCGAGGTATAAAAAGTATGGAGTTGAGATAGTGTAATTTGTAGTTAATTCTGTCCGAGAATTTTGTTCTGTTGTTTGGTTCGGGGCTCCTACACCTAGCGGTGTAGTGCTAAAAATGGCTTTGGTCTGCGTATAATTGTGGATGTCTTGTTTGGTGGTTTTGGAAGTTGTGATAATTAGATCTGCTTTTTTGAGAATTCTTTTGAAGAGAAGTTTGTGAATTAAAGTGCTATTGAGAATGTGGAATTTTGGATAAAGAATTGGAGTTAAATCGTGAACTATCAGTGCTCGTTTTATGGCTTTTGGAAGGTTAAAGGGTCCGATATGTGAAGTCTCAAAAACGATGTCGGGTTTTAATTCTTTAATTAGTTTTGGAATTAAATAAAATTTACGAAAAGAGTTATATCCTGGGATTTTTTTGCGCGGGATGATGTAGTGGTTCGAATTTTTGAATTCGTTTTTTAGTTCGTCAAAAAACTTATTTTTGGATTCGTGGATGAAGGAATAAGTATTTTGTGGAGCGAGCTTTAAAAGATTCTCAATTAGCTTGATCGTGTAAGTGTGAACACCGGCTTTTTGCGTATCTACAGCGTCGGCAAGGATGAGCAGATGCATTTAAAGATTGTTTAAATCTATGGATTCGGTTGGGCACATTGCTTCTAGATTCTCTCTAAAAGCTTTGCCATAACCTTTGGTATTTATTCTGTCATCTAACAAAATTACTTTTTTATTTCTGCCTGAATTTGCCATTCTTTTGATGATTTTTTTGAGACAAAAAACTGCTTTTGGAATTTGTAATTCGTTAAATGCATCTTCGAAATTTCGGCTTAGGGCAACGAGATTTGCGTCACTAGGTGGTTCAAATGGTAGTTTGTGAATGAATACGGTGTCGAATTTTTGGTGATCGTCTAATTTCCACCAGGTGTTGGATGTTATCAGTAGAATATTTTTGATATCGTTTTGCTGGCTGATTTTTTCTTTTAGTTTGCCAAGAGAACCGGCCATTTGTGAAATAATTGGGATTTTTTGTTTACTTAATTCCATTGTAAAAAAGTCTAACTGTAGCTTTGAACTGAATATTACAACCAGATTTTCGTCGTGATTATTGTAATATTTTGCCACTAAATCCGTGAGATAATATCTGTTAACTTCGTCGACGGTTTCGGCGGTAAAAACAGTGAGATCATTTAGTTTTGCTTCTGTTTTAATGATTGGTAAATCGCCAAGGCCGTATAAATGTTTGATAAATTTACCTTCGTCCATGATGTCGAGGTCTTCATCGATGAGAATATATTGAGAATAATTGCTGAGAATTCTTTGAATGGTTTCGTTGATTGTAGAGGGGATTTGTCTCACTAATAAGCCCCCTAAATAGTCTTCTTCTATGCAGATAAAATTATTTGTAAAATCTGTTATATGGAAAATTTGATGTAATTCAGTGAGTTTTTGTTTCCAAAGTTTTAAGAGCCTGATAGTTTTGGAGTTTTTTATTTCACCCAATCCTTGAGAAATTTCTATTAAATTATTTACGCAATCTTTTACATTTAACCAGTCCTTTTTTTGAATGATAAATTCGTCTATGGTGCTTCTGGCAACGGAATTTCCGTGATCTTGGTTGTTGGAATAGAGTATGCCAATTAGACCAAATAAAATTTCTGATTTAGAGTGCAGAGATTTGATGCTTTCATTTTCTGGGCAAAGATCTGCGAGATTGTTTAATAAATTTGTGAGACTTTCTAATTTTATGCCGATGGAAAGTTTGTAGTGGAGCGTTCCCATGAATTTTTCTAGGCCAAAAACTATTAGCTTGGCGTCGGTCTTTTTTGGCTTGTTTATGCCTTCTTCTATGATGAATTGGTGTGTGCAAATTGCGGGACCTAACTCGTCTTTTTTGAGGGCTTTTTTGTAGAATAATTCTCCTTCAAAATTCTCATTATTCTCATCAACATTTACCTGATAAACGAGATTTTTTTCTGGACCAAAAAGATTAACTTCACTCAGCAAACCTGTAGTTGTCCTTTTGCTAAACACCAAAAACTTTAATAAGCCGGTTAGTTCAGTATTTTCGTAGGATTCTTTAGAGGCGAATTCCTGCAAACGATCTAAAGAAAGATAAGATCCAGCAGTGTCGATTTTGGCTATATTGTCAGGAATTTCTGGAGTTATTTCGCGAAAATCATAATAGGGGACGGCGATATAATAATCTTTTTTTATCTCGGCTGTAAGATTCTTAATTAATTGTAAATATGATGGATCGATTTCAAAAATGGCGTTGCCTTCTTGTGTGAGAATTTTTTGCTGGAGGTCTTTTAAAGCTTGAGTTGCTTCAGTAATGGATTTTTTTGCACTTTCTGGTACGAGGGTGTATTTAACCGGAGATTTGTAATTTTCCGGTAGAATTTGGAACAGATTTTTGCAATCCCAATTCGATTTATTGGAAAGGGTTTTGATCTGTTGTTTGAGCTCTGGTTCTAGTTTATTGAATTCTTCTAACAGCACCCAAAATAGTTCCATTGCCGCGATAGAATCATCGAGTGCGCGGTGTTTTTCTTTATGAGTCAGACCGAGTTTGTCACTCAAAACTTCCAGGCTATATGAAGGAATATTGAATAATAGAAGTGTAGCGAGTTCCTGAGTGTCGTAACTTGGATTTTTGATTTCTATGCCGTTTGCAATCAGAAATCCAATATCAAATTTAATATTGTGGCCAATAATTGGGTCGTTACCTATAAAAGCCTGTATTTCTTCTGCCTTATCTGAGAATGGGGGAGCGTCCCTTAGGTCATCATTAGTGATATTTGTGATATGAGTGATGATCTGTGGAATCTGAATTCCTGGATTAATAAGTAGCTGCAATGTCTCCGTAGAGCCATCGAGGTTAAATTTAACCGCACCAAATTCTATAATTTTGTCTTTAGTAGAGTCGAAACCAGTGGTTTCTAGGTCGAGGGAAATAAACATTTTTAGTTGTTGTTAACCCAGAGATTGTAAAGAAAATTCTAAAAAATTGTAAGTAGAAGTTATATATCTGATCTGGGAGAAGTATATTTCGACACATTTTTACCGATAAGTCTGGTATTATTTTTTGACTTTAATGAATGGGCTGATATAATTGTATGATTTTTCAATAACAAAAACAAATATTGATAAATCAAAAGCCCTAGAAAAGCTCATTAAAAACAAAAGTAAAACAAAAACAAAATGTCTCGCGATGAGAGCTGGAGTGAATGAAGAATACTGAAATATTCGTTTGCTCTGCTGTCCTCGCTGAGGGATGGTATCCGGAAGCACTTAATCCCTGCTTCACAGTCTATACAACTGGAAGGATATCCGAAGGTGATTGCCCAGTGGTAATCGAGGTCCTGCCTCTTTCCAGGTTTATAATGAATCTCGCGTCAGAGGAGAACAGGCGGTCGGTGGTGCGACTAAAAAAAACGCTAAACCTTGGTCTGGATTTAAACAAAAACAAACAAAGTCCCCAGTAAAACAAAAATTCTTTACTGTTAAAGCACTTTCCTCTCACTAATCTGAGGGGTTTTTTGGTTGTGGGGAAATAGCTGAAATTGGCAGACTACTTTGTCAGCTGCGATATTTTTTTCTCGCTGTACGCTTTGGTACAGCTCGTGCAAAAATATCTGGCTTCCTCGTATTCTACCAATTTGAGCTGTTTACGGTTCTCCCGGGGGAGAGGTTTTGCAGATAAGAATCTTGTGGCGCCCCGAAATTTACAGATTAGGGTCACGGGATTTCATTTAAAAAAGAAAGTTTTATAGTTGGAGGCTGGGTGTAGGCTACTTCGGCGTGGCTGTGAGGGACGTCGAGTTCAAAGTAGTAGTTTGGTTTTTGGCTGAATTTGTTTATAAGTGTGCCAAAAAATCTGCGATTGTGATCTGTTGCAGTGATTTCCTGTTCACGGGATTGCATAAAGCTATCGCGAAGTGGTTGGTCAATTGCTAGATTTAATTCTGTAAGAGTAGGCAAAATTCCTTCCCAAATTTTTTCTAAATATTGCATGTGAACTTCATGGGGAGCCCATTCCGGTTTTTGCCAATCTTGTCCTCCTTGAGCTAATTTTGCGTCATAGACGCGGCCTGATTCTGCAGTAAAAATTGATTTCATTTGCTCTGTCCATTCAGGATTTTGCACTACTATTTCAAAACTTTGTTGTAGTGCCGTATTGATTCTTGCTTCCAGAATTTTTAGGTCGTCAGAATATTCTCTATTAAGCATTGAGGCTATTCCGTGCAGGCCTGTATCTCCAGCTAATGCAGCTCTATCGCGCAACATTTCAGCAATTCTCTGTACTGCAAAAAGTTCAAATCCTTCGTCAACTTCATCTGGTAAGGCCGTCGAAAATTCTCCTAATAAATCTGCGCGATCTGCCGGATCTTGTACGGTGTTAGCGATATGTGAGACAACCATGCTTCTTTCCAGCATAGGATTGAGGATAGAATTTTTAAAAATTGCTATTCTTGTGGTTCTGCGGATTCGTCTACTAGTGGGTTTCGTTCACCATTGTTTCTGATAACAGTTTCTACAATAGTTCTGATTTTATTTAGCGCTGTGATCTCTTCTATTCCTGGCTGATCAAGAATTTCTTGAATCTCACGTGCAACTTGAAATCTGCCGCCGCTTATGGCTCCTTCAATTGCCGTTTTTATGTTATGTTGAGCTTCTACTTCAGAATCGATTACGATTTCAGATGGATTTGCCATAAATAAAAGTTAAATTTAGGCTTTCTTTATAAACCTGGAGATTGGGTTTGGTCAATAAATTTTATTACTGCTCGTTCTGGTCTGGATCTTTCTGTATGAGGAGTTAAGGTTTGACCTTGCAGTTCTGCGTCAGGGGTTTTATCGCAAGCTGTATTTGAAAATTTAGTATAGAATAGGCTTATGATTAATTATGTTTTAGGTAAAGCAGGAGTTGGTAAAACAAGCTATTGTTTGCGGAAATTTGAGGCTTCACTTGATGCGGTGTTTTTTACTTTGTTGATGGATAGTGGGCTGACTAAGGTGCCTGATTCCCAAGTAGTTAGTTTGGGTGAAGAATTTGAAGGTAAATGCATTGTTGATTTAACTTCTTTTTATAGAAAAAATCTTGAGACTAGGGAGAATTTTAGTGCGATGATTTTTAAAGCTGTTGAGGCTGCTATTGAGAATGGAGCGCGGACTATTTTTCTTGATGAATTTCAGCTTTATTACACTCAAAAACTAAAGGATCTGATTTTGAATTCAGATTGTGATTTTTATATTATTCATCAGTTTCCTTTGCAGTTGGATCAGGAAATTTTCACTGCACTTTGGAAAAAAACTGATAAAAAATATCTTTTGGATCCCTATCAGCCGAGTGAGTTTTATAGCGTTTAGGTTAGAGGCCGGCTCGGTTCATTTCATCTTCGATACGTTGAGATAATTCATCGAGACCAAATTGATAAGATTGTTGTCTGGCCTCTTCGAAGTTTTCTCTAGCGCATTCATGATGGTCGGCGGCTAGATATAATCTCGCACGATAGACGTTTAGCAAAACTGATGCTGTCGCTGGGTCAGCAGATTCTACGACCTGTTCTTCGTATTGGAGAATCCAAGCTTCAAGTAAAGATCTGGCTTCGGGATCGTTAGGTCCCTTGTTTCTTAATAAATATATGACTTGTTGTGGATTAATTGGCTCGACGGATTCTGAGAGGAAGTCTGTTTCTGGCATGATTTTGGCTAAATTAGCGGCTGCTATAAGGTTTTTCTGAGATGACCCATTCTAGCTGATCTGTGATGGCGTCGGCAATTTGTGTTTGAGTTGCTTCTTCTATATCCAAAGTGGCAAAGACTCTTGTGACTTCATCTCAGCCATCTCGCGAAATTTCTTGAATAACTATATCTCCATTTCCTTCTCTCGAATGTCGTTGATTGACCCCGCTTTCTGGTACACCAAATTTTGGCGCTAGGTGAGCCACGTAACCACGGTCATCGTTAACTATTTCACCGTTGTGGTCGCCGCTAAATTTTGCGGCCGCTGGGTGATCCTTGTCTACTGTTAGGTATATCGTTGCTCCTTCTGCTTGTTGAGTCATAAGTGTAGTTTCTTTTTAGATTTGCGTAGGATTCTCTGGGCCCATTAACTTTGGGATTATTTCCTGGAACTTAATCATTGCAGCCGCTCGAATTTCGGCTTCTCCAGGACTCATTCCTCGTCCGCTCAAAAATCGAATTCCATCTTTCATCCTGGATGGATGATCTACCCTTACTGGCTGGTCTATTGGTTCACTACCTCCTTCATTTGGCATAAAGAAATAGTTAAAAAGTAAGACTAAACTATGGGCGCACCATAAAGCTAAGTCAAGTTTTTGTCCGGGAGACAATAGTGTTACTCAGCTTCTCGTAAATATTCCGGATCACTCAAAAGGGCTATTTTTGCGTTTATGTTTTGTCTTAGTGCTAATTCAAATTCTGAATCGTTTCTCCATCTACTCATAAGTTCTTCACGAGTTGCTTCGTCTACAATTAAAAGTTCAAGTTGACCTCTTAAGTTTAGATTATCTATAACACTGCAACTAAGCTTTTGATCTTCAATAATCTGTGGGTAAATAGTATCAACTGGCTCACAAAAAGCTTGTAATGAAGGTAAGGTTTCTCCTGTATTATCTGACATTACAATGTTCAAACCTTGTTCTATAGCCTGTACTTCGGTTACTTGTTCTGCTTGAATTTCAGTTATTTTAGGATCTGTTTTTTGTACTTCGGAGTGTGGTGCTGATGCTGGTTGTTTTGGTTCTGCGTTAGGTTCTTTATCGCAAGCTGCTAATGCGGCTGCCATGCTTAATGCTGCAAATGCTTTCATAAGATTTTGGTAATTGTTAAGAATCTATTGTTAGTCATTGTGTCGATTTTGTCAATGGCTGGTTTTTGTCTCAATTTAGAGCATCTTGACGAACTCATCGAAGAAATGAACGGTGTCCACTGGACCTGGAGTGGCTTCTGGGTGGAATTGGCAGGAGAAGAAAGGGAGGGTTTTGTGGCGGATGCCTTCGACTGTGCCGTCGTTAGCGTTTTTGAGCCAGACTTTCCAGCCTGGTTTGAGGGTTTTTTCGTCTACAGCAAAGCCGTGATTTTGGCTTGTGATATAGCAACGCTGAGTTTCTGTATCAATACATGGTTGATTTTGAGAACGATGGCCGAATTTCAATTTGTAAGTTTTTGCGCCAGCAGCCAAAGCCATAATCTGACAGCCTAAACAGATTCCAAAAATCGGTTTTTTGAGGGCCATAGCTTTGCGCACGATGTCGTGAAGTGCGGTTAACATGGCAGGATCTCCAGGACCGTTTGATAAGAAAATACCGTCGAATTTTTCGCCAGCAGCGATGAAGTCATAATTCCAAGGTACTCTGATGACAGTGACGTCTCTCTCGAGTAAGCTCCTGAGAATGTTATTTTTCATACCGCAATCTACGCAGATGATTCGTTTTTTGCCTCTTTCGTAGGTGTGCGGTTTTTTGATTGAAACTTGGTCGACTAGGTTGTCGAGGTCTGGGTTGTAGAATTCAATATCTTTGGCTTTTTCCGGGACGATTTTGCCGAGTATAGTGCCGGTTTGGCGGATTTTTTCGGTTAAAGCGCGAGTGTCGATGCCGCTAATTGCTGGAATATTATTCTCTTTAAGCCAGTCTCCAAGCGAGCCTTTGGCATTCCAGTGGCTGTAGTTCTCGGAATATTCGCTGACTATGAGGCCTTTGATTGTGAGTTTGTTGCTTTCAAAAAAGTGGGCGATTTTGTCTTGATCTTTGGTCTGCGCGCTAACGCCGTAATTGCCTACAAGAGGATAGGTCAAAGTGATGATTTGACCGGTGTAGGAAGGGTCGCTAAAACTCTCGGGATAGCCCATCATGCCTGTATTAAAAACGACTTCGCCAGCTGAGGCGCCGGAGGCGCCGAAGCTGTCTCCAGTTAATTTTGTGCCGTCTTTTAGAATTAAGGTAGCTTTCATATTAGTGCCAAGATAGTTAGAAAAGTGGTCACAGTCAATACAGTCTTTTAAGCCTGAAAATGATGGGGTAGACGAGCTGTAATAGGGCTAGTATAGCGTCAATATAAAAGGCGATAACAAGTGGAGTGTAATCTGCTGCTTGTAAGAATTTAGAACTAAAATAAATGGTTAAAATTGCACAAACGGAATTAAAAATAGTCACAACGATATGATTTGAATCTGTTGTTTTGTAACTTTTGTTTAGAAGAAAAATCCAGAGTATTGAACATACTGGTGGGATTATTACCCCAAGCCCTATTAAAAAATAAAATCCGAAGACTCCATAAACAATTAAAACAGGGTTAAAAATTTGTAGATAAGTCAGGATGCCAATTTTGATGGATTCTGAGAGATGGTTGGTTTTTGGCTGGGTTGGTGACATTTTTGAAGGGTTATTGTCTTCTGATCAGAAATAGTTTAAATTATTCCAGAATAAAAAGAAATTATGAATTTAAAAGGACAGCACATTTTATCTACCAAGCAATTCGATAAGAAATCGTTGTTGGGGCTTTTTGCTGAGGCAAAAAAGATGGAAAAGGTTGTTGATTCTGCCAAAAAAGGCAAACAGTCAAAGATCCTGGAAGGTAAAATTATGGCGACACTTTTTTATGAACCTTCTACAAGAACGAGATTTAGTTTTGAAGCGGCGATGCTGCGACTTGGAGGTCGAGTCTTGAGTAATGCGGATATGCTGATGACTTCTTCAGCAAAAAAATCAGAGACTTTATTTGATACGGGAAAAGTTGTTTCACAGATGGCGGACGTCATTGCGATGCGACATTCACAGGCTGAGGCTCTACATGAATTGGCGGCTGGATCTGATGTGCCCGTGATAAATTGTGGTAATGGACCAGAGGATCATCCGACGCAGGCTTTATTGGATGCTTATACGATTTGGAAGGAACTCGGTAAGATTGATGGTTTGACGATTGGTGTGATTGGCGACTTAAAACATAGTCGCGTTTTGCATTCTCAAGTATTACTTTTTAGACAATTTAAAGGTGTGAAGTTCGTGTTTATTTCACCAAAAGAGTTGGCTTTGCCTTTGGACTTGAAAGAAGGAATTGACTATGTGGAGAGTGATGATTTGGCGAAAGTGATTGGCGAATTGGATGTGATTAGTGTGAATAGAATTCAGGAAGAACGCTTTGCTTCGCAGAAGGAAGCGGATAAATATAGGGGCTGTTTTATTGTGCAAGTTGAGTTTTTGAAGAAGGCTAAGCGCGATGCTCTGATTTTATGTCCACTACCAAGAAGAGAAGAATTGCCGGTGGAGGTTGATAAAGATTTTAGGGCAAAATATTTTGAACAGGTTGGAAATGGTGTGGCGGTGAGGATGGCGCTTTTGAAAGAGGTGCTTGGCGCTTGATTAATTTGAGAATAAAATCCAAATGGGTCAAACGCTATCTGTAAAAGTGTTCTCGTGAACACGGCAGAATGTGAAAGAAAAATATGTCAATAGAGCTATGTCAAAAATTCTTTTAAAAAACGGGGAAATAGGGACAATCGACGGCTTGATGCTGGCCGATGTTTTAATTGAAGACGGCAAAATTCTAAAAGTGATAGCGAGAGTTAGTGATGAAGGCAAAGCAGTTGAGGCGGATGAGGTGATTGATTGTCGTGGCAAAGTGATTTTGCCGGGTTTGATTGATGTACATGTGCATTTTAGAGAGCCGGGCGCGAGTCATAAAGAAGATTGGAAAACAGCTTCGAGTGCGGCGGTTGCGGGTGGTGTGACTACAGTTTTGGACATGCCAAATAACACGCCGGGGATTGTGGATGCGGCTAGTTTGTCTGCTAAACGTGAATTGATTGCTGGGCGTTCATTCTGTAATTATGGCTTATACTTGGGCTTTAATGGGTCAAATGTGGAAGAAATAAATGCGTCGGATGTGCCAGCGGTGAAATTCTATGCCTGCGATTCTACTGGTGATATGGGAGTTGTGGAGCACGAGGATGTGGAGAAATTTTTTAGAATGTGTAAGAAGTTAATTGTGGTTCATGCCGAAGACCATGATGTCATTGAGGCGAATAAAGCGTTGGTTTTGGCAGAATATGAGGGGCGTGAAATTCCGGCGAGTGTTCATTCTAAAATAAGACCTGTGGAAGCCGCTTGCAAGGCTGTAGAACGAGTTTGTGAATTGGCGCTGACGTTTGGGCGACGCGTGCATATTGCGCATGTTTCTACCGAAAAGGAATTGGCAATTATCAAAAAATATAAGTTGAAGGGTGCGAAGTTGACTTGTGAAGTTGCCCCGCATCATTTGATGTTGTCAGAGGATGATTATGGGACTTTGGGGAATTTTATGAGGGTTAATCCGCCGATCAGAAGTCGTGGTGACGTTTTTGCAATGTGGAAAGGTTTGAAGTTTGGCGAAATTGATCTTATTGCGACCGACCACGCGCCGCATACTATTGAGGAAAAGAGTTTGGATTATTTACATGCACCGTCAGGTGTACCGGAGTTGGATACTTTGCTGCCTTGTTTATTGAATGCGGTTGATGCGGAAGGTTTGACGATTGAGGAAGTGGTAAGATTTTGCTGCGAGAAGCCTGCGGAAATTTTTGGTTTGCGCGGCAAAGGTAGAATTGAAGAAGGATTTGATGCCGATTTGGTGGTCGTGGATATGGAGCTTTCTCGCGAAGTAAAACGTGAAAATTTGTTTACTAAATGCGGTTGGTCCCCTTACGAAAAGTCAGTCTTCAAAGGCTGGCCAGTGATGACTTTTGTGGGTGGGGAATTGGTTTTTAAGGACGGGGAGATAGTTGGAGAAGCGGTGGGACAAGAGGTACAGGTTTAGATTATGGCGTCTTTAAAGCGGACTTTTAGGTAGGCTGCTTTTTTTGCAAATCTGTCTCCATTTGTACTGCAAAAAGCTGTACATTCGGAGAGTATTTTGATTTGGTAAAAGGACTCGTTAAAGGCTAAATAAGACTTGGGCTAACTTTTCTCATTTAATTCTAAACGGTAGCCAACAGTGGAACTTTTTGTAAAACTTTTACCGTCAGTAGATTTGTTGGGTATCATTTGAGTGACAATTTTTACTGGTAAATTTGGACTAAGTGTTCTAAATGCTCCTGCGATTTTTCCGCCTAAACCATATTTTTTTCTTTCATCTGGGCGAGGTATTTGCAATGCGTCATTGATATCTTTAGCGAAAATAAAATCTGATGATTCCATGCACTTTTGAGCTAGATATAGTAAGGCTTTATAGCTCAAAGCTAATGAATCTACTCTGATACGCTCAGGGCCTTGAAATGTTAAAAGTTCGTTACCAACAGAGATAACGGCATCTCCTAATGGGTGCCCAGCAACTTTTGCTTCTAAACCTAATATGCTGGTATCTTTTGCCTCATCTTTTCTGGTTTTTATCACTTGATCAATCATTTCAAAGATTGATTTTAGTAATCTAGTAATTTCAGCATTTTTTTCTGGGTCGGCATCATCTAAGTGTTTAGCATCGGCTAATGCAAGATCGACCTCAACCTGTGTGATTACTAGGCAATCCTCAATCGTTCCAATTTCTTTTTCTCTCTGATCTGAAATTGCAGACAGTGCTATTTGTAACCGAGAAATAATTCCATCTGGTGTTTCAGGTGTATTTATAGAGGCGCGTTCTTGTTCAGGAAGTCCTTCCATTGCTTGTGCACCATAGGCTATAGAGAATGCTCTATTTGAAAGGTGTTCTGCGCCTGGTTTCATTTGTTCTGTTCTTGCCATTTTTGATACTTAAATCTAATTGGCTGCGTATTTTGACATACGTTGTTGTTTTTGGCAATGGTGATTGGCGGTTTTCCATTTGGTCTTCGTCGACACTCGCTGTTGCTCGCCGTCTTTTTGCCGTACATTTGGAGACGGATAATACAGCTTTTACCTTAGTAATAAAGGGAGGTCTTTTTCTGCGATTTTTTCTAGCTTCTTTAAAGCTTGAGATATTTTTTTAGTATACCTGCTGTAACTGGCATCTCTTTCCTGATTGTTGATCTTAGTTTTATTCATGTATTAATATTAAATTTATTTTTCAGAAAAATCTAATAATTACTTCCCCGGGGAAATGGACCACTCTTATTTGTGGCTGTTTGAAGCCAATAAGATTGCTTCGTTGCTGATTTTCGGGGAAGTTATTCAAAGTTAAAAATAGACACGATGTCAATTTTTTATTGTAAACCTGGATTCCGTCCCGGGACGGGAATTCTTAGTTTAGTCTAACCTTGACTAGAGGTTTATATATTTAGCTGTCTCCATTTTGCCGGTATTTTGACGTAATTTCGGAGACAAAATTAATTTAGGGTTTCGGGGCGATCTTGCGACCGCCCCATCGCTCGAGAGGGATTTAGGTCCCCGTCGTGCTACCCTGGCGGAACCGCCGTTGCTCGCCGCTTGGCCGCCAACTTCCATGCGTGACGCACCGTGAAGAGGACGAATACCATCCCCCAGCTGAGTAGGAACGACCTTCCGTATACCCAGAAAGGCATATCGTAGGATCTGGTGAACGTCATGACTAGGGTCAGGATCAGCGCAAGGATCCCGCTGAAGGCGGCGAGGAAGAATGTATCCTCGATGAGCTCACTGACGATCGAGTTCTTCTTGCTCCGTTTCCAGAGCAAGACCCCTGCTCCGAAGAGGAGTACCATGGTCGTTTCGAACGGCCAGAAGAAGTCTCCTCCGAAGAAGATGCCGGCGCAGGCGCCGACGCTAGCGCCGACGAGGGTGCTGGCGAAGCCGATCGAGAGGAGGGATAGAAGGATGTCTTTCAGACTGGTCTTCATGATGACCCCTTTATTGGGAGTGTGATGACCCGCGGATGGGTCAGTGGGTGAATGGGCCTTGTGGGCCCTGCGGTTCCGGTTTGTAGCCAGGGTAGGTAAAGTCGACTGTGGCCGAAATGAGACGCTGAAAGGATGTTATCCCCAGGTCTGTGTTTACGGTTTTACAGTCAAACTGCACCTGACTAGCTACTAAATTTTAAAGAACAAATTAAAGCTCTAGATTTTGGCAGATTTTACCTATTGTGTCAATGGGGTCAGGCTTGTTCTGGATTTTGGGTGATCAATCTGTTATTTTTACTCCAGCTTAATCTATTTTATGGCGAATCTGGAAGTAAAATTTTGCGGGGTGAAGTTCTCAAATCCGACGGTGCTTGCATCTGGAATTTTGGGGGTGACTGCGAGTTCATTAAAAAATGTGATTAGAAATGGAGCGGGTGGTGTGACTACTAAATCTATCTGGTTGGAGGAGCACATTGGGCATAAAAATCCAACAATGTTCGGGACTGAGCATTATTTTGTGAATGCGGTGGGTTTGTCAGATGCTGGGATGAAAAAAGCGGCGGAGGAAACTTTTCCTGAATACAATAAAAATAAACCAGCACCGATTATTGCGAATATTGTGGCTTCTAGCATGGAAGATTTTGCCAAATTAACAGAAGAAATTACCAAATGTGATCCGGATATTATCGAATTAAATCTAGGCTGTCCCAACGTTGAGGACCAGCACGGCAAACCATTCTCATGTGTGGCGGCTGATGCGGCAAAAGTGACAAAACTTTGTAGAGCGATGACTAAAAAACCTTTGATTATTAAATTAACGCCGAACGTTTCAGATATTGCTACGGTGGCTAAGGCCTGCGCGGCTGAAGGTGCGGATGGATTTTGTGCGATTAATACACTTTATGGCATGGGCATAGACATCAATATGCGCCGCCCAATTCTCACAAACAAAAGTGGTGGATTGTCTGGTCCTGGCATTAAACCTTCTGCGGTAAAAGCCGTTTATGATATTTACAAAGCCACAAAATTGCCGATAGTTGGAACTGGTGGAATTATGACGGGCGAAGATGTGTTGGAAATTATGATGGCTGGTGCGCGTTTAGTCGGCATCGGAACAATGGTTAATTACAGAGGAGTTGAAGGGTTTGGTGAGATTGTAAAAGAAATGGAAAAATGGTGTGAAGAAAACGGAGTTAAGGATTTGGAAGAAATTATCGGTGTAGCCCAATAAAAATTATGCATATAAAAACTTTTGATACTAGATTTAAGACTTTGAGAATTAAGAAAATTCTTGAGGAGAATCCGACTACAAAAACTTTTATTTTTGAATATCCATTAGGCGGGAAACCTGGGCAGTTTGCGATGATTTGGTTGCCGGGATTTGATGAAAAACCAATGTCGATTGCCTTTGATGATGGTAAGGAATTTTGGATTACAATCTGTAAAGTTGGGCCGTTTAGTAGTGCGATGCATGAATTGAATGTTGGTGATAAGGTGGGAATTCGTGGACCTTTTGGGACGAGTTATAAATTTAAAAAAGGTGAGAATTTGGCGCTTGTTGCTGGAGGATATGGAGCAGCTCCAATGTATTTCGTGGCTTATGAAGCCTCAAATATGGGTTGTCATGTGGATTTTTTGATTGGCGCTAGGAACAAAGATTTACTTTTGTACACGCACAAAATTCTGTCGCTTGCGAATACGAAATTGCATATTTCTACTAATGACGGATCTGTGGGTGTGCAGGGTTTTATCACTCAAGTTTTGGATCAGATTTTGGCGGATTCTCATTCTAAAAAAGACTACAAAGTGTTTACCTGCGGCCCAGAAGTCATGATGAAAGCCGTGGGCGATGTTTGCGATAAATACAAAACTCCAGCCTGGTTATCAATGGAAAAATATATGAAATGTGGTATCGGCGTTTGCGGGCAATGCGCGATAGATGATACGGGGGCTTTGTGCTGCGTGGATGGGCCTGTTATGGAATGGAAAAAACTAAGAAAATTGCCAGAGATGGGTGAATATCATCGTGATGCTCAGGGCAAAAAGCATTACTTGAGAGCGAAATAGGCTTAACCTCCTTCCTTGTTTGGAGGTGGAGAATCTTTTTTGACGATTTGCTGTGGATCTCCTTCTTCGTCTGGAACGTAAATGGTAAAATTGGAGAATAAACTAGCTGACTCATTTTTTCTAACATCTTTGATTTTTGTACCTCTTTGACCCTTTTTACCAAGGTTCAAAACTCTGTATGAAGCATCAAATTTGTTAGTAATTGAAGCACTCAATCCGAAGCCAAGTTGGCCGTATTCTGATTCTCCCATGGTTATGGGAGCAATTCCATCCAATTCTTTAATTTTGGAGTATAAGTGGCGGATAAAACTGTGATTATAACAACTGTCAAATATATAAATATCGTGTTTTAGTTCTGCGAGTTGATTTGGGAAATTCTTTTTTCTTTGAGCTATGGCTTTGGCAATGTCTTCTGCATTAATGCAATCTGCCATTTTTCCTTCAAGTGTTTGATTCACAATTTTGCCTGCGTTCATATAAAGTGCATATGGTCCGCCGTGTCCATTAAACATAAAAGTTAATGGAGGAGGAGTGTTTGCAATACCTAGCAGAGTTCGTTCTTTGACGTTATTCAGTTCTTCTATTGTAGGTTCTGAGCTTGGAGCCTCAAATTGTGCACTACCAACAGAGCCTCTGCTCTCTAATAAGTCATATCTCATCTCTGGGGTATTAAAACGGTTTTTCTGATGGATCCCTAGGAAAGCAACTCTATAGTCAGTCTCTTTAGCATATGTATCCCATTTTTCGCCATTAGCTAGAAAAATTATATTTCTGCCTTCAAATACTTTGATATCCCCAGTAAGTTCGTTTAATTTATCAATTTTTATTATTTCTTCTTCAATAATTCTGGCATCAATAGTGCCAAAGAAATTTTTTAAGAATAGATTTCTACCTACCTTTAAAGCAATTTCAATGTCTTTCGTTGTCATTGTTTTAAATACCTCTAATGCCAGGTTGATGGCTGGATCTTTCATGAATTCTTGCATGGTGTGTGAACTAACTGCTCCTGATCCATCCATGACATGTCTTAAGAAAATTTGAGCATCGTTTGTTTGCTGATAGTAAGAATCTGCAAATTTTGCGGCATCTCTTTTGTCTATGCTACGTTGAGATTTGTTGTAGAATTTTGATATGTAATCTGGCCATTCTTTTTCAAATTTGATAAAACTAATAACCTCGTTTGGTTTTGATGAAGTATTCTTCCAGTGTTCCTGAATTTTTTCAGCATTAAAGCCGTTCTTAAGAAGCGTCTGTATGAAAGGAAGAGTGATTAGGGTAAGATTATAGATTAGTTTTTCTGGCCTATCTGGTTTTTTTACAAATGCCATTTTGGTACCGTCTTCAAGCTCCATTATTTCATCTTTGTCTACAGCGTTGTTTTCATCTATGATTTCTTGAATAAGATCTTTAGGAATGTTTTCAGTTTTGCCCTGATACAATGTCCAAATATTTATTATTTGTTCTTCATCAAGACCTTTTTGAAGGTTTTTAGTAATAAAACTATTTAGTTGAACCTGGTTCTCTGGTGAAATTTGTTCATTTATTAAAGCTAATTCGCAGGCAGGAAAATGATTTATACCGGTCTTGTGAATCTCTGGCACTTTATCAGCAATATTTTTTACTTTTTGCGGATCAGATTCTATAGGATAGAGACATATGAGTTCCAGAGGTAGCATACCAAGAGTCCCATATCCTAATGGTAGTAAATTTTCTAAATAATTTAGAATTTTTTCTGAAGGGCCCTCTAGTTCTGATGCGTAAAAAATATCTTTATCTTCAAGCTTGTAATCTTGTAGCTTTAATAGCTCAAAGATTTTTTTATAATTTATACTCTGCCTTACCGTTGGAGACCATCCGTCATTATTATTTAGATAACTGCGAGCAATCCTGAAAACGTTCGCGATATTACTATTGACTCCGGCTTCTTTGATTTTTTTGATTTCTCCGAGAGAATTAAAACCGCCGAAGGCAAAAATGTCTTGAGCTTCTTCTATAGTAAGACCTAATTTTTTTGCGTCGAATAGATATGCCACCAAGTTGTTGTGATGATTTTCTTCTTTTGTATGACTGTATTTTTCTAGTACATCTATAATTTTATTTCTGTCATAACCAACGTCTGCGAGTATTTGAATATTTATGAGTGCCATGGCAAGTGATGTGTCTTTTTGTTCAGATATTAAATAGAGAGCGTAAAAATGATCTTGAATACCATGGTTTCTTAGAAGTTCTATAGTAGTCCTGATTTCTTTTTCATCTAGTGTGCACCAAAATCTATACATATCGTCGAAACTTAGTCCCGTGGCTTTTGCGTTTAACATGTAAAGTTTTAATCCTTCAATACCGATTTTTAACGTATTGTCATAAGCAGATGAGGCAAGACCATTTGGTTTATCAAAAGATACAAAGAATATTTTGTTGATTTCTTCCTGAGGGAAACCAGCTGTACGTAGTTCGTGGTAGGTATCAACAACAATTGTTGGGTCATTCTCGATGTCAAAAATTTTGTCAGAAATAGCTACAAAAGCTGGATTAAATTGGTTGTTTCTTAAAAATTCTTTAAAGATTTTTTTATCCTCCTGTCTAAGGTCTGTAATGAGTTCATTAAGAATTTCTGGATCGCCCAGATCTTTTGGTAAATCGTTTATTACGCCTTTAAGCACTTTTCTGGCCTGGTCATAGAGTTTTTCTGCTTCTTTATGGGCAGGGTCGTTTTCTGGGATAAGTTCGATAATTTCAGCACATTCTATAATAAGCTCTTTGGCTTTTTCGATACGATCTTTTAATTTTTTGTAATCTTTAAGTACGGCTAATTTTTCGCGTTCGGAAAGAATCGGGGAATGAAGTTCTAAAATATCTCTATCTGGAACTTCGCTTTCAGTAGGAGGCTGTTCCTTTTCGTGGAAGAAAATAAAAGTTCCGAATTTTTTGTTTTTATCGTGTAGCATTGGTTCTAATCTGATAGTTTTTTGTTCAGTTCGTGAAGGGATTTTAGTTCGGAAATTTTGTTGGCAATTTCGTCAAATTTATCCAGTTTTTTGTTTAAGTTTTGGATAGTTTCTTTAAGGTCTTTTGGTAGGTCTTTTTTGTTTGTTTGCATCTCTGTATTATAGCATTTTTCAGGCTTTTTTGTAAGGCAACTTCTAGTTAGGCGTCTTAATATACGAAACACAAAGTTTTTATTTTTTTAACTTCACTTTTATATGACTACTGATGTAAAAAATGCTCTAGGTAAATCTTCACATGCTTTGGCTTGGTCTGTGGCGGCGGTAATTGCTACAAGTTTGGGTTTGTTGTATACGACAGAAAAGGGTAAGGAAATTCGCGAAGACTTGAGTGATAAGGCAAAAGATTTGGCTAAGGGATTCAAAAAAACACGTGAAAATGTGCAGGAATATGTGAAGGATATTTGGGGGAAAGTTTCTGATGAGTTGGAACAGAGTTATGTGGAAGTTAAATCTGAAGTTATGGCTGCAGTTGAGGAAGCTAAAGATAAGATGGATGAGAAAAAATATAGTAGAATCGTTGATGATATTGTGGAAAAATATTCTGAAGGCAAAAAGTGGTCAACAAGTGCTTTGAAAAAGCTTAAAGATAATTTGAAAACGGACTGGAATGATCTAAAATCTGACTTCGAAACTGCGACTAAGTAGTTTTGGAGATTGATTTTTAAGGGCATGCTTGCTAGATTTCCCTAAACGTAATCTATAAGCATGCCTTTTATGGAATCAATAGCTAAATATTTGTTAGAAAAAGAAGCAGTAAAGGTAAAAATGGATCCGCCATTTACCTGGACTAGTGGCATTAAATCACCGGTTTATTGCGATAATCGTAAAATGCTCGGATTTGTGGGGGCGCGTGAGGCGATTGTAGAAGCTTTTAAAAAATTGATTGAAGAAAAGAAATTAGAATTTAATGTGATCGGAGGGACTGCGACTGCGGCGATTGCTTGGGCGGCTTTTTTGGCTCAGGAATTACATAAACCAATGATTTATATTCGTCCGGAAAAAAAGGCTCATGGCACTGGTAAACAAATTGAAGGATTTTTGCAGCCTGGAAATAAAGTTTTGATTGTAGAGGATTTGATTTCTACCGGAGGTTCAAGTGTGAATGCGGCAGAAGTTGTGCGCAATGAAGGTGGCTGTATTGTTGAAGACATTTTGGCGATTGTGAGCTGGGAGATGCCCAATTCTAAAAAACTTTTTGAAGAAGCTAAGTTGAATTTACATAATTTGACTGGTTATACGGAAATTACTAAATTGGCTTCAGAATCAGGTGCAATCAGCCCTGAGCAGTTGGATTTAGTGATGAAATTCAAAGAAAATCCAGAGGCTTGGGGTGCTGGTTTGGGTGTTTAGACTAGAGGTGACTGGTGGTTGACGCTGTATACGGTGTGGTGCTATACTGTATACAGTATTTAATATAATTCTATGGTTAGAACTCAACTATACTTACCTGAAAATCTATACGATATCGCTAAAAAAGAGGCAAGGGAGACTAAGACGTCTTTTGCTGACATTGTTAGATTGAGCTTGGAAATGATGTTGGTACAAAAGCAGACTATGAATATGGAAGAATTGAAAAAAAGATTTCCTATTTTTAAGTTTGCTGGGATTGTGAAAGGGAGCAGTGGAGAAGTTGATAATGATAATATTGACGATTTTTTATATGGAACTGAACAGGCAAAATAGAGTTTTTGTTGATACAAGTGCTTTTGCAGCTTTTATGATTGAGTCTGAGCCGCAACATGAAAAAGCTGTGGAATTATTTATGCAGTGTTTTAAGAATGGTGTCCAAATGATTACAACTGATTACATTATTGATGAGGTACTTACTTTTTTAAGATGTAATAAAAAACTAAAAATGGAGATGATTCTCTCGTTTTTGTTTAACGCATGTGCGTCGGGTATTAAGGTTTTTGGTGTTAGTGAAACTTTGTTTGGTGAAGCGGTTGGGCTAATGACAAAATATAAAGACCAATATTTTAGTGCGACCGATTGTGTTAGTTTTTGTGTGATGAAAGAGATGAGAATCAAGGATGCTTTGACTACTGATAAGCATTTTACGATAGCGGGTTTCAATAATTTATTAACTTAAATTTATGGCTAAAATGGTTAAAGTAACGGTGGATTTACCGGATGAAATGTATGAATCGATTAAATCAGAGGCTAAAAAACATAACACTAGTATGTCTGGTTACGTTAGAGAGTTTGTTCTTAATAAAGAGATGAGAAGACTTGGAGTCCCTATTTCAAAATAATTTGTAGTTTCCCTGGGGATTTTGTGTTAGAATTTTTGCCATGAATAAACAACATTTTGGAGATAGGTTGATAGAGGCGATTCAGGCTAAGGGGTCGGCTATTTGCGTGGGTTTGGATCCGCGTTTGGATAAGATTCCCAAGTCTATAAAAGAGAGGGCTTTGGCGGAAAAGGAAAATTCTCCTTTTGGTGCTGCGGCGGATGCGATCGTGGAATTTAATAAGGGAATTATTGATGCGGTTGCGGATCTAGTGCCAGCGGTTAAGCCACAAATTGCGTTTTATGAATTACTTGGACATGAAGGCGTGCGCGCTTATGAAGAAACTTTGAAATATGCAAAAAGCAAAGGTTTGATTACGATTGCTGATGCAAAAAGAGGGGATATAGGCAGTACTTGTGAGGCTTATGCTCAGGCTTTTTTGGGTGAAGTAGTGGTTTTTGAGGGAGAGGAGAATGAAACAATTAGTCCGGTTTTTGATGCTGATAGTATTACGCTTAATCCATATATGGGTTGGGATAGCATCAAGCCGTTTATGGATGAGTGTGAAAAGTACGGAAAGGGAATTTTTAGTCTCGTAAAAACTTCTAACAAAAGCAGCGGAGATTTACAGGATTTACTGATGCAGGATGGGAATGCGATTTACCAGATTATGGGGCATTTAACTGATAGCTGGGGTGCAAATGATATTGGTGAAAGCGGTTACAGTTATGTTGGAGCCGTGGTTGGTGCGACTTTTCCTGAACAGGCTAAAATTTTGCGTGAGATTATGCCAAATACAATCTTTTTGGTGCCGGGTTATGGTGCGCAGGGTGGCAGTGCAGAAGACGTAAAACCATGTTTTAACAAAGATGGTTTGGGGGCTTTGGTGAATAATAGTCGTGGGATAATTTTTGCTTATGAAAAGATGAACATGCCAGCGGATGGCTATGCTGAAGCTGCTAGAACTGCAGTTCTCGAAATGAAAAATGACCTTGGAAGATTATTCTAAAGATGATGGTTTAAGTTTTGTTCTTCAGGGCATCATAAACAAGCATGCCGATTTCTCTAATTCCTGCCTTTGCATTTCCTCTGGTATCAAAACCCGATACCATGACAACCATGACAAGTTTTTTCTTGCCGAGGGTATATGTGGCTGCATAATGTTCCTGATCAGATATCTGACCACACTTTCGCGCTATTTTGACGTCTTGTGGAATCATTTCTCCCAATTTTCCAGTGTGGCCATTTATTTGCATTAAATCCATGGCAGATGTCCACCCGGCTGGCGGCTCCTGATTGATGGCACGGGTCATTATTTTTGTCATGTCTCCTGCGGTAATAAAGTTTGTCCGTGTTGTTTTGTCATTCATTAATCCTCCAAATTGCGTATCTTTAAGACGGAGTTTCTTTATGGTTGCGTTTATCCGATCTATGCCGAGATACCTTATAATCTCATCGGTCGAGTAGTTATTGCTATCTGCAATCATTTTTTCGGCATGTTTCTGAAGTCGCGGAACGTCCTGTTTATCTACTCTTCCAGCCTCTACAGCTTCATGCAAAGCAAATAGAATCGGTACTTTGATGAGGGATGCTGACGGCATGGAGGTATTTTTGTTTATCTGTGCGAGATATTTTCCAGTGTCTGGATCATAGATGTTGACGGCAACAGTGCCTTTCATATTTTCAGTGATTTTCTCGATTTCTTTCTGAAAATCTGTTGTCAGTTTTTCGTCGGATTCTGGTGCTGCGGGCACAGCATATGAGGCAACTGCTGGGGCGGCTGGTGCTGGAGCTGCTGGTGGTTTTGCAAGGCTGGTAGCAGGAGCGTATGACCTAACGGTTGGTCCGCCAGCTAACACTGGGCTGGATTGCTGATTTGACCGGTCAGTTTTTAGAGCAGCGACCATGTTATCGAGGTTGTCGCGATATTGAGCTAAAGGATCGTGGATGTTAATAATGACTCTGCCATTGTCACCAGTAAGTCTGTGCATCTCTGTGAGGGTTTGGTTTATTTTGTGATTATCTGAAAAACGCGGTTCTCCGTTTGCATCAATTCCTGTATAAACTACCCAATGTCTTTTGTCTGAGATTTTTGGGAGTTTTTTGGTAGTTCCTGGAACAACTTCTTGGGTATCATATTTTCTTGGATTATTTGAAAATATGACTTGTCCAGGCTTTAAATTTTCAAGTACTTGAGTTTTTGTGAGCTTGGAAATTGCTATCCCACGGAGATTTGCTGTACCCTCAGCAATTGGTGCATTGAAATTTATATCTTTCCTTTTGATATTTCCTAGTTTTGCTAAAGTTTCAGTTATCAAATTATCGCAAAATTGTTCGCAATGACCTCTAAGTTGTTCTGTTTCTTCTTTCCCTCTTTTTGACCAATCATCGGCAAGGTTTATTAAGAAATCACTGAATTGTGTCATCTCGGCTTGATTAATTTTTGATTTTTCAACTTCAACTCCAGCTGCGGACAGCATGCCAGTCAGGAGAAATTTATTTTCCATGCTTCCGTGAGAGGATGTTTCGTGAATGTATTTGATATTGTCTGAATTTCCCTGGTTTAAAATCTTTTTAGCAGTTTCATCTGTTCTGGCAAATTCTGATCCTGTGTACATTATAACTTGGCCAGTTTTGCTGAATTTAATGAGTTCTGACTCAATATTATGATAGGAATCTGGGAAAGTTCCGTCCAGCATGGTAACGGATTTGATGTCTACTTTAATTGGCTGTTTGAGAATTTCGGCGATGGCTCGATAGCCGCCACTATAACCGATTAAGCTTATTTCACCTTTGCCCGCCGAAGTTTTAATAGAGTTCATTAAAGAAGTGAAGACGTCCTGTTGTTTCAACATATTCCAGCGATCATTTTCGTTTTTTTCTGTTCCACATTGGGGAACTACTAAAACTGCATTTATTCCTCTAGTGCGCATTTCTCTTACTGCGGCCAAAGTTTTGGTTTTAACAGTTTCAAATTCTGAATTATCGCCGTGAAGGTAAACAAAATATTTTACTGGTTTTTCAGATAATTCTGCATTTTTACTATAGTTATAATAGACAGGTCGGTGAGTTGGTGAATCGGCAGCTGAGATAGTTTCCGGGGTTTCTTCGTTTTCTTTTATTTCAATTTTTTGTACTTCCGTGGTGTCTAATGTCTTGGTGATTTCCGATTTGCCAGCATAATTGGAAATATATTGAGGAGTGTGTTCAGTTACTGCTTGGACTTCTTTGGCGCTGTTTTTAAGATTTAAATAATGTTGTTTTTCAGCCTCTAAAGATTTTTTGTATTCTTCAGAATCTTCAGACAGGAATGACAGAGGTTTTACCGTGTAGCCAGCAAAAATTGCTATGTAGCCGTTGTCGTCAAAGTAACCAGTGCGATTGCCGCGAGTTTCACGTTTACCTTGGCGGGAATTTCCATTGGTGTCTCTGATTTCTGCCATTGTAATGCTTGGTGGAATAAGGTGCCCAGCGCCTAATCCATATTTTGTTTTGTATTCACTATCTAATTCTTGCTTAACTACAAAAACTTCCTGACCATTTTTGTCGGTGGTTTTATTTAAGAATGCTTTTGAGAGAATGCTGAATTTTTTTTCTTGTTCATCTTCTGATAAACCAAGCCATTTCCAGCCACCTTGCAGATCTATTAAACTTACTTTGTCGCTTTGTGCGAGGTCGATAATTTCTTTAATTCTCCCTGGGGTTTCTGCCTCAAGAAGGGCTTCGTAATAAGCATTTGCTTTGGTCTTGAAATCTTCGTTTAATTTGGCAGTTTCCGGAGTTTGTTTTTTGGAGTTTTCGGTAGCTTCACTTGAGATTTTGATTTCTAAATCACGTCTTTTAATGTGGCTTTCTTCGATTGATTCCAGTATTTCTGTGCTTTGTCCGCCAGGAATTTCCTCTGGAGGGGTTTGATTTTCCGGAGTATTTTGGTGAATCAAAAATCTTTCGTTGAAATTTACTCTATATAAAAACCGCATTTATTTTTGTTTAAATCTGATTATTATACCTTATTTTGGAGATTTTTTCAAGAAACTAAGGACTTCCATTCCGCTGCGGAAAGCGTTTCGGGGCGGCGGTCGATGCTGATGCCGAGTTGTAGGCATTTTTCTTTGCTGTCTGGGATGGTGTTGGAGATTTTTTTGCGTCTTTGGGAGAAGGCTTTTTTGGCTAAATCTAGAGCTTTTTTGGCGATTTCCCCTGTGGTGTATTCTTTGTCGGTTGGTTTGTAAGTTTGGATATTAATTATTGCTGAATTTACGTTGGGCGCGGGATAAAAAGATCCGGCGGAAACTTTTTTGATGAATCTTGCTTTGCCAAAAAGTGCTGTTTGTAGCGATAAAATAGTCATGTCCGGTTCGAGGATGCAGAGTTTTTGGCCTACTTCTTCTTGCACAAGTAGAGTGAGACTTTCAGGGCGATTTTTGTGCTGTAAAAAATGACTTATCAGAGGAGAAGTGATGTAATATGGAATGTTGGCCACAACTTTGTAATTTTCGGGAGGGTCAAATTTTAGAGCGTCTTGCTGGACGATGGTAAGATTTTCGGCTTCTTTAAAGGTATTTTCCAGATATGGGATTAAGGTTCGGTCTAATTCTACTGTTATAACCTTGTCGGCTGCATTTATTAATTCCTGGGTCAAAACACCAAGACCGGGTCCAACTTCTACCACTGTATCAGTTTTTTTGATCTCTGCAGTTTCGACTATTTTATCCAAAACTGATCTGTTAATTAAAAAATTCTGGCCAAAATTTTTCTTGGCAAAGAGGTCGTTTGTGAGTAAAAGCTCTTTTATATCCTTTGCGTTGGTCAAATCCATTCTAACTGAGTTTAATTTTTAGTAATTTTAGTTGGCTGGCAATTCCGCTCAAAATTGTGATGTTTGCTGTTGGCACCTTGAATTCCTGGCTTAAGTATTTTATTAATTCTTTATTGGCTTTGCCTTTTTCTGGTGGGGCCTGGATTCTGATTTTAACCGTTTTATCTTCTAAAATACCAGTGATTTCTGTCTGCTGGCTTTTTGGGGTGACTTTGACGCGTAAATATCCTGTGAGATTTATTTCTTTAAGAATGGCTTCGTGGAGCTCGTCAGATGCTTGTTGGGATGATTTGGACATGTTCTTTTTTGCGTTTTAGAAACTTGCTGATTTCTTCGATACTGACGATTAAGAATGTGCAAAAAAACACTATCTGCCAGTCAAATTTGCTTAAGAAGTCGAAATCAATGCTGTTTTTTAAGAATGAATAATTGGTTAGGAAATACAGACAAAGAACGATGATAACGGTTGTCAGTGATAGGTAATAGTTTTTAGAAGTTCGTGCAAAAAGATGTTGGTCGCCTTTTGTTAATTGGTGTGCGCCGATAATTTGCTTCAAAGCTAGAATAGTGAAAACTATCATGATTGATGTCAGGTGGCCGGTTGTGTAGTCGCCGAATGTTTCGCCTGGGAACCAGCCAAAACGTAATAAACTCCAGAGGTAAATTAGGCTTATGATGATGCCGCTTGAAATGCTTTTGAGAATTAAACTGGATTTGTTTTCTACTTTGTCGGAGAGGTTTTTGTCGGTTTTTAAACTTAGCTCATTTAGAATATTAATTAGAATATCCAGACAGAGAATTGTTGTAATTGTAAGTGGAAGTGGGGCTTGTAGAATAAGTGCCATAGCGACTAAAATGACTTCCGCTATTTTTAGGGAAATGGCGTGATATTGAATAGTTTTGTAATCTTTTTGTAGGGTTTTTGCCTTTTGGGCGTTTTCTAAAACGTCTGCAAAACTATACTCGCTGTCTTTGTTTATGTTGATAAAAGGTTGATTTTTTTGGATGAAGAAATTTATGATGCGTTCGCGATTTGCTGTTTCGAGTTCAGGGAAAATATAATCTTTTTCTTTACCTAGGAGGATTTTTTCCAGTTTGGAATCCGGGATTTCTTCCAGCATTTTGCCGGTTATTGACTCAAAGTGTTGGGGATTGATGACTTTGAGTTGTTCCGCTACGGCAATGGCTTTATTCTCTTTTATACCACTCAAAACAAAGATTTTTACGCCATGATTTTTGAGGGCTTCAATTGTTGGAATTAATTCTGTATTAAGAGTTTCAACAAGACCAATAATGCCAATTAGAACCAGGTCTTTTTCGGTGAATTGCTCACTGTAATGATCGAGTCTTTTTAGTGGGAGTGCGCGGTAGGCGAAGCCCAAAACTTTTTCTCCATTCTTAACTAATTTGTCGATGTGTTTTTTGATTTTATGACGGATTTGAGGGGTGATATCGATTTTTTTGCCGTCGATAAAAACTCTGGTGCAGTTGTCCAAAATAACTCTGGCGTGACCTTTGTTAAAGGCGAATATTTCTTTGGATTTTTTGTTAATTGCAATAATGCTGGAAAATCGTTGGTCTTTTGGAACCTGGCTTTGGCTGATGATTTCGTGATCGTCGGTGATGCTTTTGATGTTGATGGCGCAGCTCTTTAAAAAATTAATAGTGACTTCTTCCAGATGTCTGGTTTTTTCGTAACGACAAAGGGTGGCGCACTGTGCGAGCAAGAATAGAGAGGGATCTTTTTGCAGATCTTTTTTGTCCATGTTCATCTCTTTTTGGGTGCTGCGGTCTATTAGTAAAAAGGTATTACTGTTGCGGTTGAATTTGGCTTTGAATCTATCAAAAAGCAGACTTTTAACTTCAATTGGAGCTTTGGTTAAACTGCCGCTTACTGTTGTGAAAATAGTTCTTATTTCTGCGAGTTTATTGTTGTAGCTGGAAAAGAATTTTGGCAGGTAAATACTAACAAAAAGACTGATTGGAGTTGCCGCCAATAAAACTGTGAATATTTTTTGAATGAGGTTTAGGTCTAGCATTTTATTTAAGTTGATCTTTGCGCCACTTGGCAATGTTTTTGTGGTTGCCTGACATTAAAACGTCGGGGACTTTTAGCCCTTTGAATTCGGGTGGTCTGGTATAGTGTGGGTATTCTTTTTTGCGATTGATGGATTTTGAGAATGAGTCTTCCTGATGCGATTCTTCACTACCCAAAACTCCAGGGATTAGTCGACTAACCGTATCGATAATGACCATTGCTCCTAATTCTCCACCCGTCAAAACATATTTACCAATAGAGATTTCCATGTCTACACAAAGGTCGATGGCACGTTGATCAATTCCTTCATAGCGTCCGCAAATTAAAATTAAATCCTGGCCATTTTTACTGAATTTTTCGGCCAGACTTTGAGTGAGAGTTTTGCCTTTTGGACTTAAGTAAATTACTGGGCCCTTGTTGAATTTTTTAACCTCTTGAATTGCGTCGTAAATCGGTTGGGCTAACATTACCATTCCAGCTCCGCCACCAAAAGGTAGGTCATCAACTTTGTTGTATTTATTCTTTGTAAAAGCCCTAATGTCGTGGACGTGAATTTCGATTAATTGCTTTTCTTTGGCTCGTTTAAGAATACTTTCATTAAGATATGAGTCAAAGATATTAGGAAAAATTGTCAGAATGTCGAAGCGCATGAGCGAAGTATACTGGAAGCTTTTATTTTCTAAAAATTTTTCTAATTAATTCACTTGTTGCGGGTACTAAAAATACTGTCAAACAACATGCAAAAACCAAAACTAAATCTGTTAGGCTGAGTGGTACGGTTTTAAAAATATTTTGGAAGAAAGGTGTATAAACCACCATTAGTTGCAGTAAGAATGAAATTATATTGGCCATGATCAGGCTTTTGTTTGCAAAGAGGGCTTTGATGCCCATGACTTTTTCTTGCTGGCAGACGAAGGCAAAGAGGATTTCAAAGATTACGGTTTCTGTGAAGATTAATGTGCGGGTGTATGAGGCGATGTCCATGTTGGCTAAATTTATCCCAAGTGATTGGTCTTTGCTGAGACCGTAAAAATACAGACAGATGTTGATAATTATTTGGAAGAGTATTGCTACAAAAATAAAGATCATGAATTTGCGGAAAATATTTTCCTCTTTTGGACGCGGTTTTTGCTGCATGATGTTTTTTGCGGCAGGGGATTGGCCAAGGGCGAGCGCTGGGAGGGCGTCTGTGGCGATATTAATCCAGAGAATCTGCAGTGGTAAAATCGGTAGTGGAAAGCCAGCTGTGGCAATTATGCCAACTATGAACAAGCTGCTAAAATTAGCCGCCAGCATGTATTTGATAAAGGCCAGAATGTTGTTGTAGATTTTGCGACCTTCTTTAACTGTATTTACGATGGTGCTAAAGTTGTCGTCTTTGAGGACGATGTCGGCGACTTCTTTAGTGGCTTCGGTGCCCTTGATTCCCATTGCAATACCAACGTCTGCGTGTTTGAGAGCTGGGGCGTCATTAACTCCATCGCCAGTGACCGCTACAACCTCACCACTTCTCTTTAGAAGGTCGACGAGGCGATATTTGTGTTCAGGGTTGGTTCGGGCAAAGATGCTCGTCTTAGCGAGTAATTTGATCAATTCTTTGTCATTTAATTTATCGATCTCATCGCCAGTTACTGGAGTGCCTGATTTTAAACCGATTAGTTCACCAATGGCTTTGGCGGTTATTGGGCTGTCACCTGTAATAATTTTGACTCTGATTCCAGCGGCAAGAGCGGTTTTGATAGATTCTTTTACGGTTTCGCGTGGTGGATCTAGCATGGCTACCAGACCTACAAAAGTCAGATTTTCTTCATCAAATTTATTGTCATATTCTTTATAGGCAAAGGCGAGAACTCTTAGAGCCTGGTTGGAATATTTTTCGTTTTGATCTAGAATTTTTTTCTTTTCGGCAGGGGTTATTTTTTGGACTTTGCCATTTAGTAGAATATGGCTGCATTTTTTGATGACTTGTTCGAGGGCTCCTTTTACCAGAATTTCTTTTTTACCTTCTATTTTGTGTAGAGTGCTCATGATTTTCCTCTCAGAAGTGAAGATGTTTTCGTCTAGTTTGTCGTAGATTTTTACAAAGTCAGCTTTGCGAGTAAGAATTTTTAAGGCGATTTCGGTGGGATCGCCGATGATGTTTTTTTCTACAAAAGAGTTGTTGCAGTTCTCACAGATTTCTAGAAGTTTTTTTTGTTCTGTAGTTTGTAACTTTGTTTTTTCATCGAATGTATAGCCAAGTCCGGCAATTTCTTCTTCTTTAAAATTTGTAAAAACTTTTTTAACAGTCATCTCATTTAATGTGAGCGTACCTGTTTTGTCTGAGCAAATTACGGTGGTTGCGCCAAGAGTTTCTATAGAATTCATCTTGCGAACTATGGCTTGTTTGCGGGCTAAAGCCTGGACGCCAAGGGCTAGAGTTAAAGTCACAATTACGGGCATGCCTTCTGGAATAGCGGAAACGCCAAGTGCTACAGAAGTCATCAACATATCAAGACTGGAAAAATTGCGTAGAATCCCGAGCACAAAGATTGTTGCTGCTAAAACTAAAACGAATAAACCAATTTTTTGGCCGAGCTTGTCGAGTTGGATAGAAAGAGGAGAGCGGGTTTTTTCTTCACGATTTAGTAGATTGATTATTTTGCCAAACTGAGTGCTCATGCCTGTGGCCATGACTTTGGCTTTGGCACGGCCAGTTGTGATGAGTGTGCCTTTGAATAGTTGGCCGGATTTGTCTTTGGCGCCTGCTTTTTTGTTTGAGGGATTGCTCTCGCCGGTGAGGATGGATTCGTCTACAGTTAGAGAAAAAGCTTCGATCAGTTCAAGGTCGGCGGGGATTTTTTCGCCTTCTGAAAGTAGGACTATGTCGCCAGGTACGAGATTTTTTACTGCGATTACCTGTTTTTCATTCTCTCTGATGACAACAACGGTTGGGATGATTAGATCTTTGAGTTTGTTGACGGCGTTTTCGGCTTTGTATTCTTGAATAAAACCAATAATGGCATTGATAATTACGATAGCAAAAATCGCAAAACCGTCGATTTTTTCGCCCAAGTAAATTGAAACGCCACCTGATAAAAGTAAGATTATTATCAAAAAAGATCTGAACTGAGCCAAAATTATCTTGAGGGCTGTAAAGCTTTTTTTAGTGATAATTTCGTTTGGGCCAAATTGAGCGAGGCTTTTGGCGACTTCTATATTGGTTAGACCTGACTGAAGGTAATTTTTAGAACTCATAGTGAGGGCTATGGTTTGAGATAGGATTTTAAATGATTTTATATTATTTTGGGGATATAACCAATTTTTTTACAATTCTTTATGAAGAAATTATTGATTTTAGCCGTGATGTCAGTGGTTTTGTTAGTGGCTTGTGATAAGGGAGCGAAAAATACACAGCAAGCCGAGGATCAGGTGGAAACTGAGGCAAGTTTAGATTCTGCACAAGAAGAGATTGTTATTAACTATGTTTTAGTTGAAGCAAATAGATCTGATAAAAATGGTCGTTATTATGAAATTCCAGATATGAGTCTTAGTTTTGTTTTGGCACCTGAGTATGCGGGATATAATGTTTTTAGATCTGGTGGAGGTAGTGGTTATGGTAGCGTGGTGATTTATAAGGGTGATGATGCGAGTGAGATTCCCATCGGAGATGGTGCAGGTGGGTTGATTTCTCTTTCTTTTCAGGGCGGTTTAAAATTAGCTGATTTGGTAAATACTATGCAGGCATATGAGTTGATTGTTGAGAATGAGAAGGTGGCTGTTGGGCTTGAAAGCTATCAGTATTTCAAAACGAAGGTTTCTGATATAGCTAATATGAATTACTATTTTAGAGAATCTCCAGAGGGGATTTACCAATTTATGGCCTCAGATAAAGAAGGTTATGGTGATGTGTTGGTTCAAGTTATGGAAACGATGGAGTTTACTTCAGCTTTTATAGGAGGGGAAATTGAAGAAGATTTTGGAGACAAAAAAATTGAACCTGTTAATTTAGATGCTAAAGGGGCACATTATGAAATTAGTGATCTTGGTTTGAGTTTTAATATTCCCGCTAAGTACAAAAAATATAAGGTGTTTCAGTCTTTCAATGGCTGGTTGACTGTTTACCCCTCTGAAAATCGAGAAGATATACCAGTAGGTGATGGTGGAGATGGTTTGATTAATCTTCATTTTGAGGAGGATAGGACATTTGATTTATTGTTCGAGATTTTTGCTGAATTTGAGCAGGACGTAGCTGGAAAAGACGTGGTGATTGGGAATACAAAGTATAGGACATTTTTGATTCCTAGTTTTGGCTCTAGTGAGATTAGAAATTATTTTGCCAGGGTAGCCGATGGTTTTTATTGGTTTTCTGCGGTGGAAGTAACTTCAGATGGTGAAAACTCTGAATACATTGATGTTTTGAAGGAGATTATGGGGTCGCTGGAGATTATGTAACTGTTACCGTTCTCCCGGCTTGCAAAAAAAAATAAACATGGTATAATGTCTATGTTTTAATAAATAACAAAAACAAAAATGAACAAAAAAGTATTGGCCATTGTTGGCGCAGTAGTACTGCTAGGTGCAGTGGTGGCCCTGTCTCTAAATGGAGGTGGTTTGCTTCAGGGTAAATTAGGTGGTAATGAACAGATTGCTATTAGTTTGTCTTCTACTCCGGTTTCACAGACTTTGATTACTGGAACTAAGAATGTAACAGTAGCTGCTTGGACTTTAACTCCAAAATCAGATGTTAAGTTAAATGATTTGGCTTTTACTTTTGGTGGTACAGCTAAACCTGATACCAGTATTAGTGGCGTAACTCTAAAAATTGATGGTCAGGTAATGGGCCTTAAGGGATCAAAATCAAGCGTCGCTTTTCAAGGTTTAAATTATTCAATGGTCGCTGGTAAGAAAGTAGAGGTGAGTCTTTGGGTGGATGTTAGTTCTGCTAACATCGTTTCAGGTTCTACTTTTGCTTATGCATTGAGAGATCTTCGTGCTGAGGATGTGAATGGAAATCATTTGCCTCGTCAGGCTGGACCTAAGGGACCAACTATGACTTTGAATAATGCTGGAACTTTGACTATTTCTACTGATTCAAATCCTCCAAAAGAAGATATTATTGTGACTGGTTCAAAAGATGTGCCTGTGGCTCTTTTTAAGGCGACTTCTACTAATGAAGCTTTTGTAATTAAGAAGCTTGCTATAAAAGAAGTTAAAGGTGGTGCATCAGATAACAATGTAAGCAAATTAACTCTTAGTTATAATGATAGTCAGGGTGTTGAAAAGAAGCACACTGGTTTTCTTACTAATGGTGTAGCTTACTTTTCAGGTTTGAATATTGCTGTGCCAAAAGATAATAGTGCTAAATTTCTAGTATCTGTAGATGCAAATACTGAATCTGCAACTCTTGGAGAGACTATTCAATTTCAGTTAGATACTGGATCTTTTGAGGCGGTTGCTCAGACAAGTGGTGAAACATTTAAAGAATTTAAAAAACAGGGAACAGTTCAGGGAAATGTTTTTCACGTTTATTCAGTTAAACCAACTATTTCTTTGAATCCTAATTCTCCATCTGGTAGTAGGACTGTTTCAACTAAAGATGCTGGTTTTATTTTTGATCTTTCAGCAGGAGCAACGCATGGTTTTACAGTAAAGGATTTGGCAATTGATATTATTTCCGATAATGATTTTGCAGTGGGCTCTAACGCCTATGTTTCTTTAAAATCTGGTAGTACAATCGTTGCTGGTCCATCAACAATTAAGGTAATTAATGGATCAAATGCAAAGGTTGAATTTACTGATGACGTTGAATTTAGTAAAAATGAAACTAAAACCTTAACATTAGAATATGATTCTGCAGCATTACTGGATGAAGATGCTGGAATGGATGATCCCGTGACATTTAAAATAGATCTTGGAAATGCTTCAACTCCTGGTGATGTTACTTGGGGAGATGACCATTTTATTTTCAGCCCTTATGTTAATGTTACCTGGTTTGGTAATGTAGCTAACTTTGTATTGAATAGTAATACTTTGAAGTACTAAGTATAGGTAAAAAATTTAAACAAAAAAAAGCCCTTCCATCTGGAAGGGCTTTTTGAATAGTTGGAGTAAGGGAAAGGGAACAGACGACTTTGTCGTCCTAACGTTTGCTGAACTGTGGAGCACGACGAGCGCGGTGGAGACCGAACTTCTTTCTTTCTTTGATTCTTGAATCACGTGTGATGAAGCCGGCTTTTTTGATAGTTGATCTGTTTGTTGGATCATTAACTACTAATGCTTTAGCAATACCATGTCTCAAAGCTTCTGCCTGAGAACTGATACCGCCACCTTCTGCAACAGCTGAAATATCAAATTTATCAACAGCTCCGATCAAAACAAAAGGAGATTTGATCAAATTTACTAGAGTTTTAGTGTGGAAATAATCAAGAACATCCTTACCATTCACGGTAATTTCGCCTGTACCTTTAGTCATTCTTACTTTGACTACTGAAGTTTTTCTTTTACCCGCAGCATAGTAGTAAGTAGCTTTGCTCTTTGGTTTAGGTGGAGTTATTTCTGTTTCAGTTGCCTGTTTTTTAGCTTTTGCAGTAGTTTTAGTAGCCATTGTGGATTTAATTATTATACTTCTAAGATTTCTGGTTTTTGAGCTTCGTGTGGATGCTCGCTGCCAGGATATAGTTTTAATTTATCTAAAATATCTTTACGTAAACGGTTTTTTGGAATCATTCCGCTGATCGCAATTGATAGAATTTTATTTGGATTATTTTTTCTCATATCAGCAGCAGATGGAGCAATAATTCCTCCTGGGAATCCACTGTGACGATAGTAAATTTTGTCTGTACCTTTGTTACCAGTTAATCTGACTTTTTCAGTATTAATGATGATAACAAAATCTCCGCAGTCCATGTGTGGACTAAAGATTGGTTTGTCCTTACCTCTTAGTTTATCTGCAACAATAGTTGCAAGTTTACCAAGGGTTTTGCCATCGGCATCGATAATATGCCATTTGCGTTTGATTTCTCCTGATTTTGGTGTAAAAGTTTTCATTTTCATTGCTATATAAGTTCAAGTTGTACGACTGATGCATTGTCTCCAGTTCTGTAACCAAGTTTTGTTATTCTTGTGTATCCAGAAGTGCGATCTTTATATTTGTTTACCAATACTTCTATGATTTTTTTAGAACTATCTTCGTGTTGAATCAATCTAGTTACTTCTCTGATCGCAGTTACTTTGTCTTCACCTTTTGCGATATTGATCAGTCTATCTAAGAATGGCACAACAACTTTTGCTTTTGATTCTGTAGTTTTGATTTTTTCGTAGATTACAACTGACATCGCCAAGTTGCGAATTAGGGCTGTAGCATTAGCTTTATCTACCTGTAGTCTGATTTTTTTTACTTTATGACGCATTGTATATTAAGGTTATTCTTCTGTTAATTTTAAGCCCTTCTTTTCCAAAGCCTGTGCTACTTCTGTAAGTGCTTTTTTACCAAAACCTCTTAGGTTTGATAATTTGCTTTCTGTACATTTTGACAATTGCTCGATAGAACCAATTCCGCCGTTAATTAGAGCGTTCAAAGTTCTTGGAGAAAAACCTAGTATTTCAATTGGAGTATAGGATTCTTGAGTTGGCTTGCTTGCTGCCTGTTCCTGTTCTTTTTCCATGATAGACTTGATGTCTGACATGTATCCGCCTTCAACTACAGCGTTTTCAGTGTTGAAAAGGTTATAGTAAGACTGAAGAATATTTGATGAGAATTTAAGCGCGTCTTCAGGAGAAATAGCTCCGTTAGTTTCGATTTCAAGAGTCAATTTGTCCAAGTTAGTCATCTGACCAACACGGTGAGCTTCTACGTCGTAACGAACTTTTTTGATTGGAGAATATAGAGCATCAAGTAAAACTACCTGAGGATCTTTTTCTTCCTTTTGTCTAGCTGTTGCTGGAATATATCCAACACCTTTTTCAACTCTCATTTCAATCTTTAATTTTGAACCTTTTTCGATTGTGCAAAGATACTGATTTGGATTTAAAATTTCGATGCCAGTAGGACATTTAATGTCTTTAGCAAATACTTCTCCAGGTTTTGATACTTCCAAATGAACCATAGCCATTTCTGGAGTTTCTTTCATAAGATTTACCAACTTAAGGTTTAAGCTTAAGTCTAGAACGCTTTCTTTGATACCTGAGATTGTTGAATACTCATGGCTTATACCTTCAATTTTGATTCCCGTAATGCAAGCACCTGGAAGAGAAGATAAAAGAACTCTTCTCAAACCGTTACCTAATGTAACGCCATAACCTGTTGGAAGCGGACTTAAGGTAAATACCGCATGATTATCACCGACTGATTCGGTTTTTAACTTTGGTATCCCTATTTCTGCTTGTATTTGATGCATTTTAATTTTGTTATGAGCTAGAGGGAAAGGTTGATTATTTAGAATAGAACTCAGTGATCAATTGATGATCAAATATTTGTTCGATATCATCCTTACCCGGAATTGCGAGTACTTCACCCTTTAGGTTTGTGATATCAGCGGAAATCCATTTTGGCGTTTTATACTTAGCTTTTTTAACTTCTTCAAAAAGTTTTGAAGCTTTTTTCTTGTCCATAACTTCAAATTTGTCGCCAGCCTTTATTAGAATAGATGGTGTTTTAGCTCTTTTTCCATTTAAAGCCACTAATCCATGGCTGATCATCTGTCTTGCCTGAGGTCTTGTTTGAGCTAATCCAGCCCTGTAGACAACGTTATCAAATCTTTGTTCAAGTAAAGTAAGGTATTTGATACCAGTAATTTCACTGCTCTTTGAAGCTAGATCATAGCATTTCCTAGATTGTTTTTCTGTAATACCAAACATAAAACGAGCTTTTTGTTTCTCCAATAGCTGTTTGCTGTACTGTGAAACTGCTGAGAATCTTTTTTGACCATGTAAACCAGGCTTGTAGTTTTTCTTAGTAAAAGCTTTGTTTTTGCTTTCGCCGTTTGTAAACAAGGCAACTCCTAATCTTCTTGAAATGCGCGTTACTGGTCCGGTATGTCTTGACATAATATTTTTACTTAATTGAGATTAATTTTGGGGGATATGGTGTTTCGGGCTTGGCCGAAACCTTTTGCTATACTTAGGCAACAAGTTGCCTGTTAGATCCTTCTTGCTTTCTTTTTACGGCAACCATTGTGTGGCATTGGAGTTAAGTCGCTGATAGATAACAAATCCAATCCTTTTGCAATAAGTCCTCTGATTGACTGTTCTCTACCGCTACCTACGCCGGTAATAAATACGTGAATTTTTTCTAGACCATAAACTTTAGCTTTTTCAGCAGCGTTTTCTGCAGATATCTGAGCGGCATAAGGAGTTGCCTTTCTAGCACCCTTAAATCCACTAGAACCTGAGCTACTCCATGAAAGTACGTTACCTTCTGGATCAGTTAAAGTAATTATAGTATTGTTGTAAGAAGCCTGAACATAAGCTTTACCCTGAACCACGGTTCTTTTTCTACTTCTACTCTTTTTAGCCGGTTTTTTTGAATCAGCCTTTTCTGCTGCAGATCCAGCCTTATTGCCCTTTTCGGATTTTCCGGTTTTTCCTTTTTTAGCTTCTTCTGCCATGATAAGTTTATAGATTAATTAAAATTATTTAGCTACTACTTTCTTGTTAGCAATAGTCTTCTTTCTACCCTTTCTTGTACGGCAGTTGTAACGAGTACGCTGACCTCTAGCTGGTAGTCCTTTTTTATGTCTTACTCCACGGTAAGCACCAATTTCCTGTAAATGCTTGATATCCATGGCAACTTTTCTTCTCAAGTCACCTTCAGTGGAAGAACGAGCAATTATTTCACGAAGTTTGACAACGTCTTCTTCGCTTAAAGCTTCAACTTTTATATTTTTATCAACATTTGCTTCCTTAAGAATTGCAGCACTTAACTTTCTGCCAATACCGTGTATTGCCGTTAAACCAATTTCGATTCTTTTTTCTTTTGGTAGATTTATACCTGCTATACGAGCCATGTGTGAAGAAGCTTAAATATTAAAAATAACAAACAGAATTAACCCTGTCTTTGTTTATGACGTTTTTCTTTTTTACAGATGATACGTACTACTCCTCTTCTGTTTACTATCTGACAGAAGTCACATATCGGCTTTACTGATGCTTTAACTTTCATATTCTGTATTCTATGTAATTATGTAGTTTTTTTAGGGGGCTGGCCTTCAAATTTGCCAGTATTTCTGTAAGTAATGCGACCTTTTGAGAGATCGTAAGTGCTGAATACAACAGTTACCTTGTCTCCAGGAAGAATTTTTATGAAATTTTTCCTCATTTTTCCAGCTAGGTAAGCTGTTATTGTTCTGCCATCTTCTAGTAGAATTTTAAACTCAGTATTTGGTAATGGTTCTATAACCGTTCCCTGAATCTGAATTTCTTCTTCTTTAGCCATTAATTACGCCCATTAAATTGCCTTTTTTAGCCTTAATTTGATGAAAAAAAGCGTTTGGATCTTACACGATAGATTTTGCTTGTGCAAGTGATTTTTTAAATTTTGACTATTCGGTCAAAATTTCACAGCCATTCTGGGTTATCAAAATGGTATTTTCGACTTGTACAGCGGCAGATCCATCTACCGTAACTAGGGTCCATCCGTCTGATAAACATTTCATTTTTCCGCTTCCGGCAGCAAAAATTGGCTCGATGGCAAGGCACATTCCTTCTTTTAAAGTAGGTCCTGAATTGCCATCCCAATAATTTATTACCGTTGGACTCTCGTGTAATTTTCTACCAATACCATGTCCGGTTAGCTCTTTTACAATGTTAAACCCCTCTTTTTCTACGATTTTTTGAATTAATTTTCCAATTTCATTTAAATGTAGACCTGGTTTTATAATGTCTAATGCAGAATAAAGTGCGTGATAAGCTGTTTTGATTAATCTAGTTTTTTGCTCATCGATTTTGCCGATGCCGATTGAACGTGCCGCATCTGAATACATGCCTTTATAAATAACCCCACCGTCAATTGTTAGCAAATCTCCATCTTTAAGAATTTTGTTCTTTTTTGGAATACCGTGAACGATTTCTTCATTTACGGCTAGACACAAAGTATGTTTAAAACCATTAAATCCTTTAAAAGCGGGGATACCACCATTTGCTCTGATAAATTTTTCTGCGAATTCGTCCAATTCTAAAGTAGACATTCCAGCTTTTGCTATCTTTGAAGTCTCTTCTAGTGTTTTTGCTAGAATCTTGGCGCTGTGGCGCATGTACTCGATTTCCTCTGGGGTTTTAATATTTGTGCTCATTTAAGTACCCATTATAGGCTCTAATTTTTCAAAAGCCAGTTTTTTTACTTCTTCGATTGAAGATTCACCGTCAATTGTGATCATTTTGTCTTCGTAGAGTTTGATTGCTGGAATGGTTTCGTGTTCAAAAGCGTCTAGGCGGTTTTTTATTGCCTCTGGGTTATCATCTGAACGGGTAATCAAATCACCTCCACATGTACATTTTTCACCTGAGTAGTCGGCTGGGTAAATTGTCTTACACACAGCACAGATTCGGCGAGTGGTTAGACGTTTTAGAGCTGTTTCTTTAGCAATGTTAATTAACACCGCTTTGTAATTGCGATTATGTTTTTGTAGTAGTTCGTTTAGTGAATGGGCCTGGTCTACCTTTCTTGGAATACCGTCAAAAAGGATGGAGGCACCGGCGGATAGGTGATTCATAAAGTTCTCAACTATTTCCATCACAACTTCATTTGGTACTAAATTTCCCGCTTCGATAATTGATTTAACTTTTCTTGAAAGTTCACTGTCTTCCTGTGCTAATTTTCTTAATTCACCTCCAGTTTCAAAAATCTGAAGATTGTATTTTTCTGCTACAGCCTTACTTAGAGTTCCTTTACCTGCTCCTTGCATGCCAAAGAATATTAGATCCATGTAGATAGGGTTTATTGGGATATTGTGTTTCGGTCTTGGCCGAAACTTTTGCTATACTTAGGCAACTTCGTTGCCTGCTAATAGAACTTTTTGTAGTCGTGCATTACCAACTGAGTGTTGATTTGTCTGATTAATTCTAGGACTACACCAACGATGATGATAATTCCAGCGCCTGAGATAAGTAGGGGAACGTTGCCAACGCCGCTGCTGCTAAATGCAAATTGAGTTAATATTGGTAGGATACCAATGAAGGCGATGAATAAAGCTCCGTAGAATGTTAATCTGCTGCTCACTGTTTTAAGATATTCAGAAGTTTGTGTCCCTGGTCTGATACCTGGAATGTATCCACCTCTTTTTTGAATATTTTCAGCGATTTCTTCTGGTTTAAATGTGATTGAAACGTAGAAGAAAGTGAAGGCAATGATTAATAGGAAGTAAACTATCATGTATGAAACACTGTTTGGGGTGAACAGGCTCGTCATAGTTGCGCCTAAACTCTGCAACCATTCTGACTTAGCATTTACAAAGAATTGGCCTAGGATACCAGGAAAACTAACTAACGCTACCGCAAAGATGATAGGAATCATACCTGCTTGATTTATTCTGATAGGAAAGAAAGCATCTTCGCCTTTTGCACGGACACCACGTCCAGCATAGGTGAGTGGTATTTTGCGTTGAGCTTCATTCACCAAAATTACAACTGTAATCAAGATGATAGTTAGTAACGTAACGATAATAAAAGGAATCAATTTGCTCTCGTCGTTTTGTGCCAAAAATAGTCCCTGTCCAATCTGTTGAGGAATACTTGCAATAATACCTGCAAAGATAAGAACTGAGATACCATTTCCAATACCTTTTTCTGTAATTTGTTCACCAATCCATACCAATAACAAGGTACCTGCAGATATAGTTAACATTATAGGTAGAATAACTGCCGGATCAGTAATGTTTTCTACGATTGGGATTTGTGATTGAGAATTTAATAGGATAATCATTCCATATGACTGTAAGAAAGCCAAAGGAAGAGTTAACCAGCGAGTATATGAGTTTAATTTTCTTCTGCCTGCGTCGCCCTCTTTTGAAAGGTTTTCCATCTTTGGAACGATAACGGTCAACAACTGGATAATGATAGAAGCGTTAATGTATGGAGAAATACCCATCAATACGATTGAGAATGTTTCAGTGCTGCCACCAGTTAAAAGACTGAACATTTCTAGTAGTTCATTCTGGTTTGAAAAAGCTGCTAGAGCAGCAGTATTTGCTCCAGGAACTGTAATATGGGCAATGAGCCTATAAAGGGCTAGAGCACCAAGGGTGAAAAGGATTTTTTTTCTTAAATCCGGGGAATTCCAGATCTGGCTTAAGTACTTAAACATCTTTTGAAATTAAAACTTTTACTTTACCTTTATTGTCTTCAACAGCTTTGATTGCTTCAACTGACGCTTTGTGTACAGTTATGTTCAAAGTCTTCTCTAGCTTGCCGTTCCCAAGTAGTTTAACAGGTTTATTCTTTTTTGAAATTAATTTTTTAGCTAGAAGGCTTTCTAGATTAACTTCTGCATTATTATCAAAAACATTTAAAGCCTCTACGTTTACAATCTGATAATCAACGTGATTAGGATTTTTGAAACCCTTTAGTTTAGGCATTCTTCTTAAAGCTGGAGTTTGTCCACCTTCGAATCCAGGTCTTCTTGTACCACCTGAACGAGCAGTTTGGCCTTTACCACCACGTGTACTAAATGTTCCACGACCAGAACCATTACCACGTCCAACTATTTTCCTACGTTTTTTGCCTGATTTGCTTTTTAATTCGAGTAGAGACATTTTAATTTAATTATTTATAGAATTATTCTGCTTTTGCCGCTGCCACAGGAGCTGGAGCTGGCTGAATAGGTTTAGCTGCGGCTCTTTTTGCTGCCGTTCTAATCATTTTTGGATTTGCTCTTAGAGTTTTAAGAGCTTGGATAGCTGCTTTAGTGTTATTAAGTTTATTATTAGCACCAAAACATTTACTTAGGATATCTTTTACACCTGTTAATTCTAGAACTTTACGAACCGCACTACCAGCGATAAGACCTGTACCTTGTACGGCTGGCATCATAATCATTTTAGCTGCTTTGTATTTAACGCCAATTCTATGAGGAATAGTTGTTCCATCTAAAACAATAACGTTAAGTTTCTTTTTTGCTTTGTTGATAGCTTTTTGAATAGCTCCAGTTACTTCGTTTGATTTACCAACACCAAAGCCAACTTTTCCTTTTCTATTTCCAATAACAACAGTAGCTCTAAAACGCATTTTTCTACCACCTTTAACTACTCTGGTAACTCTATCGATTTGAATTACTTCTTCATCGAATTCCTTTTGTTCTTTCTTTACGAAACCTGCATTTTTTGATCCTGGCTTTTGCATGTGATATTTATAGTGTTAGAATTTAAGGCCGCCTTCTCTAGCTCCGTCGGCTAAGGCTTTGATTCGGCCGTGGTATTTGTAACCATTGCGGTCAAAAACTACTTTTTCAACTTTCTTTTCGGTAGCTACTTTTGCAAGAGCTGTTCCTACTTCTTTTGATTTATCAGTTTTTGTTGCTTTAGTTTTAATCTTAAGGTCTGAGGCACTAGCTAATACTTTACCGGTTTCATCATTGATAATCTGAGCGGAAATATGAGTCAAGCTTCTAAAAACTACTAAACGTGGTCTTTCGCCTGTTCCTTTAATTTTGCTGCGAATTCTCGCTTTTCTTCTCTCCCTTAATGTTACTTTTTGGTTGGACATCTTAATTATTTATTAAATGTTCTTAGTTATTATTATTTAGCACCTGCGCCAGCAGCTTTACCAGCCTTGCGAACGATCTTTTCATCAATATATTTGATACCTTTTCCTTTGTATGGTTCCGGTTCTTTGAATGAACGTACTTTTGCAGCAACTTCACCAACGGTTTGTTTGTCTATACCCTCAATAGTAATGATGTTCTTGTTTTCACCATCAGCCTTGAATTCGATACCAACTGGGGCAACGTATTCGATTGGGTGAGAGAAACCAAGATTCAATGTGATCTTATTCTTATTTGGCTGTGCCTTGTAACCTACTCCGATAATTTCTAATTTTTTTGAATAACCTTTTGTTACACCTTCTACCATGTTGGCTATAAGGTTTCTAGTTAGTCCATGGAGAGCTCTATCTGATTTTTCTTCGCTTGGTCTTTTAACTACAATTGAATTTTCCACAGATTCGATCTGCATTCTCAAATGAAAGTCTTTTTTAAGTTCACCCTTTGGACCCTTTACCATTACAGTATTACCTGTAATTTGTACAGTTACTCCGCTAGGGATTACTACTGGTTTTTTTCCTACTCTTGACATATATAAGTTGATTTAATTTAGAAAGGGGACAGGGGGTTAGGACGGTGCCGGGCGACAAGTCGCCTGATTAATAAAGTTCGCAGATGAGCTCTCCTCCAAGGTTCTTTTTCTTTGCTTCTTTTGTAGTCATGATTCCTTGTGATGTAGAAATTATCGCAATACCAAGGTCGCTAACTACTGGTCTAATATCTGCTTTCTTGATGTAAATTCTTTGTCCTGGCTTACTTACACGTTTTAAAGTCAATTTGCTTACATGATCTTTTAACGTTACTTCCAAAACTTTGCCAGTTTCGTAATCTTCCACCTTAAAGCTTTCGATAAAGCCATTCTCTTTAATAACTTTTAGAATGCTCTCTTTTACTTGAGAATGAGGAATTGATACATTTTCATGGTGAGCCATGATAGCGTTCCTGATTCTAGTTAACATATCTGATATTGGGTCTGTATACATATAGTTTATTTACTTAGTTTAAGTTGGGATAATGTTGGGATAGGGTGTTTCGGGCTTAGCCGAAACTCTTTGCTCTATTTAGAGCGCAAGCGCTCTTACCAAGAAGACTTAGTAACTCCCATGACTTTTCCTTCACGGGCTAACTCACGGAAACAAATTCTGCAAGTTTCGAACTTTCTCATATAACCTTTAACTCTTCCGCAGAGTTTGCAACGATTATAGATTTTTGTAGGATGAGTCAGCTTTTTACCAGCAGCACGTTCCTTCGCAGCTCTTAACTTACGTCCGTTTGTCTTATTGATTAGGGATTTTTTTGCCATTTTCTTGATTGATTTATTTAGTTCTAAATGGGAAACCTAGTGCCTTTAATAGTTCGCGTCCTTCGTTATCATCTTTTGCATTTGTAGTAATGATAACCTGCAAAGGATGTAACTTGATAACATCGTCCGGACTGATTTCAGGGAAAACGATGTGTTCTTTGAATCCAAGAGCGTAATTTCCTTTGCCGTCAAAAGATTTTGGTGAGATACCACGGAAATCTCTTACACGAGGGAAAACTATATTAACTAGCTTGTTCAAAAAATCATACATTCTTCTACCTCTTAAGATAGTCACAATTCCGATAACTTCATTCTCCTTAACTTTGAAGTTTGAAATCGCTTTACGTGCTTTTGTTAGGACTGCCTTCTGGCCACTGATCTTAACTATATTTTCAACTACATTTGAATAATCTTTGTTGTGAGTTTTTACGTAAGTTCCAATACCAACGTTGATTGTTATCTTGGTAACTTTTGGTACTCTCATGATGCTCTTTGCACCTAAAGTTTCTTTAAGCTTAGGAGCAATCTCAGTTTTAAATCTAGTTTGTAAGTCTATTGCTTTTGACATTATGGTTTCTTAGTTATTTTATCTTGGATTGCATTACATTTTTTGCAAAATCTCTGTTTTTTACCATCTTCTACCTCGTATCCAACTCTAGTCTTTTTGCCACAACTTGTGCATACCAACATTACGTTTGAAGCATCAATAGGGGCCTCGAATTGAATTCTTTCTCCTGGCTTGCTATTACTCTTTTTAATGAACTTAGTGTGCATGTTAATTTTTTCAACCACAATCTTGTTTTGTTTTACCAAAACTTTAACCACTTTGCTCTTTTTGCCCTTATCTTTTCCGGCAATTACTTCTACTTGATCATTTAATTTTACTTTCATATTGTTTAATTAGAGTACCTCGGGTGCTAATGAAATAATTTTTTGGAATCCTTTTTCACGTAATTCTCTTGATACAGGACCGAATACACGAGTGCCTTTTGGCTGCATGTCCTTGTCAACGATTACGATTGCATTATCATCAAAACGAATACTTGTACCATCTTTACGATTAATCTCTTTAACCTGTCTGATAATTACGCCTTTTTCCACAGCGTGCTTTTTTACAAGTCCTCTTGGAGAAGCATCCTTGATAGCAACAACGACAACTTCGCCGATTCTTGCATAACGAGCTCCACTTCCTCTAAGAACTTTTATACACTGCGCAATCTTTGCTCCAGTATTGTCCGCTACTTTTAACATTGTTCTAAGCTGTATCATATTAATTTAATGTTTCAATTATTTACTTATTTGGTTGCTTTTGGGGTAGCCGCCTCAGGCTTTACTAGAGTCCATCTCTTTAACTTGCTAAGAGGTCTGCATTCGTAGAAAGTTACTGAATCGCCAATCTCATACTTTGTGCTTTCTGGATTGTCGATATGGTATCTACTTGAAACACGGAATCTCTTTTTGTACTTTGGGTGACTCTTATAGCTATATACTGTTGCTATTACTGTTTTCTGCTGTTTGTTGCTGGCAATAATACCTGTTTTAATTCTCATTATTTTTTTCGTTAATTATAGTTTCGATTCTAGCAATCTGTTTACGATATACCTTTAGATTGTGAGTATCTTTGTTTTCCTTGCTATTAACTTTAAAGCCCATTCTTACCAATTCTGACTTTAGGCTGGCTTTTTCCTCCATAAGTTTTTTCTCGTCTAATTTTCTTAATTCTTTAATGTCTAACATGGTTTATAACAGATTATTTTTATCTACGAAACGTGATCTAACTGGTAATTTATGAGAAGCAAGCTGCATGGCTTCTTTTGCAGTAGCCGTATCAACACCTTCCATCTCAAATATTACTGTTCCCGGTTTAACTGGTGCTACGAATAATTCAGGGGCACCTTTACCAGAACCCATCGGTACTTCAGAAGCTTTCTTGGTAATTGGCTTGTGTGGGAAAATCTTAATCCAGATTCTTCCACCTCTCTTGATAAATCTGCTCATAGTTCTACGAGCTGCTTCAATCTGTCTTGAGTTGATTTCTCCTCCTGTCATAGCCTTCAAACCATAACTTCCATGGCTGATGGTATTACCACGAGTAGCAATTCCCTTGTAGTCAGATCTTGCTCTTTGAACTTTTCTATATTTTTGCTTATTTGGTGCTAACATTTTATGATTGTTTAATTTCTTCTATCTGTTCGGTAAGTTTTTTCTTAAGGTCTTTTTTAAATATATCTCCACGGTAGATCCAGGTTTTGATACCTATTTTACCGTAGCTAGTAAAGGCTGGTACGGACGCGTAGTCTATATCTGCTCTGAACGTATGTAAAGGAATTTTACCTTTGCTAAAGAATTCACCACGAGATATTTCAACTCCATTAAGTCTTCCTCCTAGATATATTTTCGCTCCAATTGCTCCACTTTCGATAACTTTTTCTAGAGCCATCTTGGCTGCTCTTCTGTATGAAACACGCTTTTCAACCTGTCTAGCAACGCTGTCAGCAAAAATCTTTGCATCTAACATTGGCTTTTTGATCTCTTTAATATTGATAGCAAAAGTCTCTTTGAATGTTTTATGTAGAATATCTTTTAATTTCTCGATACCTTCACCGCCATGACCAATGATTACACCTGGTTTTGATGAGTGAATGTTTAGGATAACTTTACCCTGGGTTCTAAGAATCTCGATTTTTGACATACCATCATTATCCAGGTTTTTCTTGATCAAAGCATTAATTGCAATGTCCTGATGTAAAACTTTGGCATAATTTTTACCAGCATACCATTTTGAATCCCAATCCTGGGTGATGCCGATTCTTATGATTTTTGGGTTTACTTTGTGACCCATAGGGTTTTTATAAGTTATTTAAGTTATTATTGAGCTTTTTTAGTACGAGTAGTCTTTTTTACTTTTACTTCCGGTTCAGCCTTTGGCTCAGCGCTACCTTCCGTTTCAACTGTTTTTACTTTAGTCTTAGCTTCACCTCTGCTTACCAATGATACCGTAATATGTGATGTTCTCTTTAGAATAGGGTGCATTCTGCCTCTTGAAACTGGAATTCCTCTTTTGTAAGTAGGTCCTTCTGTAACAATAATTTCATGAATGAATAGACTTTCTTTATCCTGTTTGAAATTGTTTTCTGCGTTTGCTGCTGCTGATTCAATAACTTTCTTAATGATATCCGCTGCCTTTTTTCTTGTGAATTTAAGTGTGTCAGTTGCGTCTTTTACGCTCATACCTTTAACCAATAGGGCAATCAATGCTGCTTTTTTTGGTGTAATCCTGACTTGTCTTAGTATTGCTTTCATCTTATTAAAATTGGTTGATTATATTTTTAGTTTTCTCTCTTAGCCAACTGACCACCATGTCCACGGAATAAAGTTGTTGGTGCAAATTCGCCCAACTTGTGACCAATCATATTTTCAGTAACGAATACTGGAATAAATTGTTTGCCGTTGTGAACTGCGAATGTGTGTCCGATAAATTCAGGTGCAATTGTGCAATCTCTTGACCAGGTCTTGATTGGCTTTTTTTGACCAGTTTCATTAACTTTCTCAACCTTCTTCATCATCTTAGGGTCTATATATGGTCCTTTTTTGCTACTTCTTGACATAATTTTGCAGTTAAGCGATTAGCTTTTATTATTTACTACGACGTTTTACGATCATTTTTGTAGTATAGTGCCTTTTTCTAGTCTTGAAACCAAGTGCAGGCATGCCCCATGGAGTTTTTGGATACTTAAGACCAATTGATGTATGGCCCTTACCACCTCCGTGTGGATGATCTTTTGCGTTCATGGCTGTACCTACTACAGTTGGTCTCCAACCCATGTGTCTCTTACGACCAGCTTTACCTATTTTAATATTGTTGAACTCGAGATTACTTACTTGTCCGATACTTGCATAACAATCTTTATCTACTTTTCTTACTTCACCTGAGGGCATTTGTATCTGAGCATGATCACCTTCGAGAGAAGTTAGTTTGATGATAGTTCCGGCACTTCTACCTAATTGACCACCTTTACCAAGAGTTAATTCTACGTTGTAAATATTATAACCAACCGGGATATTCTTGATCATCATACGATTACCCAACTTGATTTTGCCCTTTTCCTTAGTAACAATTTCATCTCCAACCTTGATTCCATCTGGAGCAAGCTGGTAAGTCTTTTCACCATCCTTATATCCCAAAAGCATAATATATGCGCTGCGATTTGGGTCGTATTCCACTGATTGAACCTTTGCTTCGATGTTTAGTTTGCCAGTACCCTTGAAGTCTACCATACGGTATCTCCTGTCTGCTCCACCACCTCTATGACGAACGGTGATTTTACCTCTAAAGTTTCTACCACTACCTTTCTTTAATTTTACAGTAAGGGATTTAGTAGGTTTGCTTCTAGTTATTTCCTCGAATGAAGAAACACTCATATGTCTGACACCCGGCGTTGTTGGTTTAAATTTCTTTAGAGTCATTATTTTTTATCTTTAGAATCTTTAAGTTTACTAGGATCGATGGTTTTGCCACCTTTTAAAGTTACTATAGCTTTTTTCATAACAGGTCTCTTTGTCCACTCATATTTTCCTTTAATAGTTCTCTTTTTTGGAGCAGTTAACATTGTTCTAACAGTTGCAACTTCTGCACCATATAGTTCTTTGATCGCTTGTTTAACTTCAATTTTTGTAGAAGTTTTTTGAACCATGAAGGTGTATTTGCCTTTGCCCTGAGCAAATGAGCTCTTTTCTGTTGTGATCGCCTGAATGATTGCTGAATTATTTTTCATTGATTATTAATTATTTCGTAAATGTTTCCTCAAGCTTCTTTACGGAATCTTTGAATAGAAGAACGTTTCTGTATTTCTGTAAATCCCCGATGTTTAGGTAGCCAGCAGTGATGAATTTTGCATTAGCAAGATTGCGTACTGACTTTTGTACCACTAGGTCTTTTACAGGAAGAACAACGAGAACGTTTCTATCTATAGGTAATTTCTTGATTAAAGTGTCGAATTCTTTAGTTTTTGGTTTATCAAGACTGAATCCTTCTAAACCAATAATCTGATTTGCACGAGCTTTTTCTGATAGAGCTGAAAGTAAAGCTACTCTTCTTTGTTTCTTTGGCATGTCTTTTTCGAAGGTTTTAACACTTCTTGGACCGAAAGTTACACCACCACCCCTCATATGAGGATTTCTAGTGGAACCTTGACGGGCGTTACCTGTAGACTTTTGAGCCAATGGCTTTTTGCCACCACCTCTGATTTCACCCTTAGTCTTTGTATGAGCAATTGCTACACGTTTGTTAGCCAACTGTCTTATTAAAGCCTGATGAATCAAGTCTTCATTGTATGGGACTTCAAATAGTGCCTTTGGAAGCTCTAGAGAGCCGTTCTTTTCACCTTTTTGATTGTATAAATCTATCTTCATTATAATTATTTAACTTTAACGATTTTGATTAGACCACCATTTGGTCCCGGTAATGAACCCCTGATGCAGATAATTTGCTTAGCAGCGTCCATAGAGATGATTTCTTTTTGTAGAGTGACAGTGTCAGTACCGTGTCTACCTGGCAATTTCTTACCTTTTTGTACACGTCCCGGTTTTGCACGACAACCTATTGAACCTGGTTCGCGGTGGTGGTGAGAACCATGTCCACCCGGACCACTCTTGAACTTCCATCTCTTTATTACACCGGCGAAACCTCTACCTTTTGAAATTCCAGTAATCTTTACCAATTCTGTACCCTGGAGATTTTCAACGGTTAGTTGATCGCCTTTCTTATAATTCGCTACGTCTGCTTCGAGTATTTTAAATTCTCTTTGATACTGATATTGCTTAGTCTTTGTCGGTTTTTTTAATTTGGAAAAACCAAGGACTAACGCCGGATATCCGTCTTTCTCAACTGTCTTCACCTGTACGATCTCATTTGGACCACACTGGACTACAGTAATCGGGATCACGCGACCATCATCTTGAAAGATGCGAGTCATACCTAATTTTTTACCTAGAATTCCTGACATATATTGTTGTATTGGTTAATCCCCGCTAAGGAGGTGCTCCGAAAAGATTTTTGTAAACCCTTTCTGGGAGTTGGCCGGTAGGCCTTTTTAACTTGCCGTGTCAAATTGCCGTTAGAATATACAGATCACTCTTTGCCTAGTCAATAGAAAATTTAAAGATTGATTTTGCGGCTATGGCTTGCGCTAATTAGCTATTCATTTGTAACATTTTTATCTCGATTTCTACACCCGCTGGAAGGCTAAGGTTTGAAAGAGCTTCTATTGTATGAGAAGTCGTTTCTGTGATGTCGATTAGTCGGGCATGTGTACGCATTTCAAACTGATCTCTAGCATTCTTGTGAACGAAAGTAGATTTGTTTACTGTGAATTTTTCGATCTTAGTTGGAAGTGGAATAGGGCCGGCAACGATTGCGCCTGTTCTCTCGGCTGTGTCGATGATTAACTTAGTAGTTTCGTCGATAACTTTGTGATCAAATGATTTTACTTTGATACGAATCTTTTGTTTGTTTGCCATGTTGTTTATTGGTTAGGAGAAGTAAATTTAAAAAACCGAGTTTTACAGCTCGGTTAGGGTTTGATTAGTCGCTTTTTTAGAATTCTTTAGAATTGAAAGCGGAGATGAAACCTGAGCTGTCCCGCTATTCTTTGTAGAATCTGGCGGGTGACTTCCTAAAAACAGAAAATCAATTTTGTAGTGAATTTATATAGATAGTTTTGATTGTAGTCAAGTTTTTTATTGACATTCTATTGGTGCATGTATAAATTGTGGCCTCTATAATTTTTAATTCTATATAATGAGTGCAGAAGCTGTGGGAGGGAAGAAGGATGTGGTGAATGGTGCAGGTAGATTGGACGCTGTCGAGGGAATGGGTGTTGCTGCTTGGATTCGAGCCGGAGATTCTGCTAGAGCTCAGGTTGAAGTTGCGGATGACGGTTTGAAAGCGGCTGTTGAGAGTGAGTTGCGGACTTTGTTTGGAAGTAATATTGATGAATTATTTGTTAATAGATCAAATGGTACTTTATCTGTGACTTTTAGGTTTGGCGAAGTGGATTTTCCTGAAGGGGCAAAAGTGGAAGAGGGTGTTCAAGTGGATAGTGATCATCATCATGATGGAGACGAGATTGTTAGTTTTAAGCATGTGGCTAATCTGGCATCTAATAGAGATTTTTTCGAAAAATTATTTGCCGGGTATTCTTTATTTGGCGCAATAACTTCTGCTAAATTACTTTCTAATAAAAAGTGTGGATTTGTGTTGGATATTAATGCGATGAGGGGTGAGGCAGTGGCGGAACCTAATCTAGCGGTTGAGGCTAAAGATGGTGATGCTGGAGCCGCAATAAATGGTATTAGGAAAGGCGTTGGCTTTGGTTTGTCGGATAGCGTCATTGATCTAAAGGATATTGTTTGGTGATATCGTGGTGTCTTAACTTTAATTTAAGAATTTATGGCGGACAGATTTGATAGAGATAGGGATATTGATACTACTGAAATTCCATCTAGAGGAACTGGGGATTTGGCAAAATTGATTTTTGAATTAAAGTTTATAGAGAGAGCGGCTCGTGACGAAATTTTTAGTAGGATTAGTTATTTTCTTGAGCGTAAATTAGGAGGAGGTGGTTCTGAATGTGTATTTAAAATTTTGGCATTGCTTACGGATCCTGAAATTGATTTTGTTGTTCAGGGTGGCATTGTTAGTGTGTATGTGGATAAAATTAGACCACGGAATTATCAATTTGGAGCCAGGGATGATCACTCTCAAGCCATTATCGATTTGGTTAGTCAGTTGAGCGGTGATGGAGTTGAGGTTATTAATAGAGAAGAGGATGAATTTGGTACTGAAGTTATAGGATTTAAAATGCCTTTGGCAGAATTGGATAGAGGTTTCCCTATTGGTGGAGTACCTCGTGGAGGCGTTGAAGTTGTGGATGATTTTGTTGGGCAGGGAGAGGTTGGTGATATTAGGCAACGGGTTGGGGGAGCGGTTGCGCTCGGTGGTTCAGTTGGAAAAGATGTTGATTAGTTCTCCCTAGGGAGGATTTGTGATCTGCAAATGGATTTAAATTTGACGATTGCTGATTTGGTGATATTATTCTATCTTAATTTTAATTTAAACTTTATGAGTGAAGTAAATCTGATTGATGACGTCCGTCCAGATTTTATTCAGCAAGCTGCCGCGAGACTTGAAGGCAAAGGTGCTGGTTATGATGATATGGACGATCCTTTAAAGCATCATCTTGTCGATACATCTGGCATTTCCAGAAGTGAAGTTACTGCAGAAAGCTATGCTGCAGAATGCGAAGATTTGAGAAGAAGGTATGCTGCATCTGCCGCAAATGGTTCTCATGTAGATTAAATAATTATCTTAATTAAACTTTATGGTAGAAATTGATGAGGGAAGTGGTTCTTGGTTGGAATACAGCACTTTGAATAGCAATGTAAAATCCAGGATCAGTGCTACTGTGCAGATGAAAGCTAGTGCTGCTGCGGCTATGGATATGTGGGCAATTCTTAATAAAGCTGGGACTGAATCTACCGATACGATTAGAGGCTCTTTAGATATTTCTTTGGATAGTAAAGCTCTTAATGATTCAGATATAGCCCTTCTGAGAAAGTTAAATGAATGTGGTGTAATTCAACTTGTTAATAATGATAGTAGTATATCTGGATTTGAGATAGATTTGGATGCGAATAGGAGTAGTCGCGATGTTGTTGCCGATGCCTCTCCCCATGCCACTGGCGCCCTTGAAAGTAATGAAAATGTTGATTTGATGGTTGCTGATATGAGGGTGGCTGTAGCTGACAATGCAAGAAATAATGCTAAACTCCTCAGGATGTTTGGAGAAGAGTGAGAGCTCTAGTAGATAGTAAATTTATTCAGCACAAAAAAAATCGCATCAACCTTTCGGGAGATGCGATTTTTGAACAGAGCGCAAGCGCTCGGCTATTTCAAAATCTTTGCTACTACTCCGGCACCTACTGTACGACCACCTTCACGGATGGCGAAACGAGTACCTTCTTCAAGAGCGATAGGAGCTCCAAGAGTAATTGTCATTTTAACGTTATCACCTGGCATAACCATTTCTACGTCAGCTGGTAATTCTACAGAACCAGTTGCGTCAGTTGTACGGATGTAGAACTGAGGTTTGTAACCTTTGAAAAATGGAGTATGACGACCACCTTCATCTTTTGTCAAAACGTAAATTTCAGATTCGAATGTAGTGTGTGGAGTGATTGAACCTGGTTTAGCAATAACCTGACCTCTTTCGATATCATCTCTTTCAACACCACGGATAAGTAGACCAACGTTGTCTCCAGCCTGACCTCTATCAAGGCTCTTTCTGAACATTTCAACACCAGTTACTACTACTTTTCTTGTTGGACGAATACCAACGATTTCAACTTCATCATTCACATTAACCACACCCTGATCAACTCTACCAGTTGCTACTGTACCTCTACCTTTGATAGAGAATACATCTTCAACTGACATCAAGAATGGTTTGTCTAGGATACGAACTGGATCTGGAATATATGTATCAAGTACTTCAAGAAGATCAAGAATTGGTTTGTTAGCTACTGGATCAGCTGGGTTTTCCATAGCTTTAAGAGCTGAACCACGGATGATTGGAGTAGTGTCTCCAGGGAATCCGTATTTATTTAGAAGTTCACGAACTTCAATTTCTGAAAGATCAGCAATATCTGGATCAGCCATGTCGATCTTATTCAAGAAAACAACAATGTAAGGAACGTTAACCTGTTTAGCAAGAAGGATATGTTCACGAGTTTGTGGCATAGGACCATCTGCAGCAGATACTACTAGAATAGCGCCATCCATTTGAGCGGCACCAGTAATCATGTTCTTAACGTAATCGGCATGACCTGGACAATCCACGTGAGCGTAATGTCTTTTAGCTGTAACGTATTCCTGATGAGAAGTTGAGATAGTAATACCTCTAGCTTTTTCTTCTGGGGCGTTATCAATTTGGTCGTAAGCAACACCTTTGTTGCCACCACCGAATACTGTTGCTGCTACCATCGTGATTGCAGCTGTAAGGGTAGTTTTACCATGATCTACGTGGCCAATTGTACCTACGTTCACATGGACTTTACTGCGGTCAAAAACTCCTTCTGCCATATCATTGTTGTTTAGGGAATTAATAAATGTATATTTAGCGCTGATTTACAGCGGACGAATAGTATATTATCAATTATTTATTGTCAATAAATTATCGATTGTTTACGCCTGTTCTCTTGGTAATGATTCCTTCTGCTACGTTAGTTGGAACTTTTTCGTAATGACCGAATTCCATAGCGTAGTTACCACGACCCTGAGTCATAGATCTCAAGTCAGTAGCGTAACCAAACATCGCTCCCAATGGGATAGTCGCCTTGATGAATTTAACTACACCTCTGTCGCCAGTTTCCTGGATCTGCCCGCGACGTGAGTTAATATCACCCATAACATCACCAAAGTAATTTTCTGGAACTGTAACCTCAACTTTCATGATAGGTTCCAAAATAACTGGGTTAGCCTTCTTAGCCGCTTCCTGGAAACAAATTGAACCGGCAATTTTGAACGCCATTTCTGATGAATCCACATCATGGTATGAACCATCAAGAAGTTCTGCCTTGATATCCACTATTGGGTAACCGGCCAAAATACCTTTTGTTAAAGCTTCTTTTACACCTTTGTCTACCGCAGGAATAAATTCTCTTGGAATTCTACCTCCAACTACTGAGTTCACGAATTCATAACCTTTACCTGGTTCCATTGGAGAGAATTTCATTACTACGTGACCAAACTGACCACGACCACCAGATTGTTTTGCATATTTTTCTTCACCTTCAATCTCTTTTGAAATTGTTTCACGGTAAGCTACCTGTGGAGCACCGATATTAGCTTCTACCTTAAATTCACGACGCATACGATCAACGATGATATCAAGATGTAATTCACCCATACCAGCGATAATTGTCTGTCCAGTTTCTTCATCAGTATTTACACGGAAAGTTGGATCTTCTTCAGCAAGTCTCTGTAGCGCAAAGCCCATTTTTTCCTGATCAGCTTTAGTTTTTGGTTCAACTGCGATACGGATAACTGGCTCTGGGAAAGTAATTGATTCAAGAAGAATAGGATTATTTGGATCGCAAAGTGTGTTACCAGTTGTAGTCTTTTTCAAACCTACGATGGCAGCAATATCACCAGCGTGTACTTCTTTAATTTCGTTTCTGTGGTTGGCGTGCATTTGGATCAAACGACCAATACGTTCTTGAGTATCAGTTGAAGTGTTTAATGCGTAACTTCCGGATTGTAATTTTCCTGAGTAAACACGGATATATGTAAGTGAACCTACGAATGGATCACTTGCAATTTTAAATGCCAAGGCACTAAATGGCTGATCAACGATCATTTTTCTTGTAATTGCTTCACCTGTATCTGGATTTGTTCCTTTAACTTCAGACAAATCTTGAGGACTTGGTAAGTAAAAACAAACTGCGTTTAATACCAACTGAGCTCCCATATTCTGCAAGGCGCTACCACAAACTACCGGGTAGATTTTGCTTACGATTGTAGCTCTACGGATAGCAGCTCTAATTTCGTCATTAGACATTTCTGCACCCTCAAGGAATTTTTCCATCAATATGTCGTCGTTTTCAGCAACTTTTTCAATCATGATAGCGCGGAATTCTTCCACTTTATCATTCATGTCTTCTGGAATTGGAATTTCTTTATTTATTTCTCCGTTTTTACCTTCAAAAGTCCAGGCTTTTCTTTCGATCAAGTCAATTACACCTTTAAATTCTTTTTCAGCACCGATAGGTAACTGGATGGCTACTGCATTTGGGTTAAGTCTTGTGTGAATACTCTTCAAGCTCATGTAGAAATCTCCACCAACTTTATCCATTTTGTTAATGAAGGCAACACGAGGAACGTTATATTTATCAGCCTGTCTCCAAACTGTTTCTGACTGAGGTTCCACACCCATACCACCATCGAATACTGCCACACCTCCGTCAAGTACGCGAAGTGAGCGTTCTACTTCTACAGTAAAATCTACGTGACCTGGAGTATCGATAATGTTGATTCTATATTCTGATTTGTCATCGCATCCGATTGGAGTCCAAAAACAAGTTGTAGCCGCTGAAGTAATTGTGATACCTCTTTCCTGCTCTTGTTCCATCCAATCCATGGTTGCAGCACCTTCGTGCACTTCACCGATTTTGTAAGTTTTACCTGTGTAAAAAAGAATACGCTCTGTAACTGTTGTTTTACCTGCATCGATGTGCGCGATAATTCCGATATTACGTAATTTGCTGAGATCTTCGGCCATGGTATTGGGAAATTAAAATTTAAATAAAATGTTGTGCGTCAATTTGGATTTCGACGCAGGGAGATTATATGTTTTGAATGGCTTAAGTCAAGGCTTAACTCTTTTTTGAGAAATCTCTTCTGCCAGCGATTAATAGGCCTAGAGTTGTCAGGGTTAGAATAAGGCTAATTAGAAATTCTTGGCTGAGGATTTGTTTGCCGTAGTTAGCCAAAAGCATAGCGAACAACACAAGTGGAATAATGGTAAAGATTAGCCCTGTAATGAATGACCAACGTTTTAGTTTTATGAGATAGTACCCGATTATTGTGCTGAGTACACCCTCGATTATGCTAATGGTGTAAAGCGTCTCCTCAATTCCAGAAAGCAATTCTTCCGGATTAACAGGTTTGCCCATTTCGACAACTAAATTTATGGTTCCGCTAATTAGCATAAGCAAACCACTAACTAAAAGAATGAGTGCGGCGATTTTGATGGCAGCGGATGGAGTTTTCATAAATTTTGTTAAATTTGAGAATAAAGTTATACTGATTTTATGCAATTAAATGATTTAACACCAGAGGAAGAGCGGGTAATTGTTGGGAAGGGGACTGAAGGGGCTTTTACTGGTGAATATACAGATACTTTTAGAGATGGTGTGTATGTTTGTCGACGTTGTGATGCGCCGCTTTATACTTCGGATAGTAAATTTCATTCGGGATGTGGCTGGCCGAGTTTTGATCAGGAAATTCCTGGGGCAGTTAAGAATACTACGGATGCGGATGGCAGGCGTACAGAGATTACTTGTATGAATTGTGGCGGGCATCTCGGGCATGTTTTTACGGGAGAATCTTTTACGGAAAAAAATGTGCGACACTGCGTGAATTCAATTTCTTTAAAATTTATTCCTAAAAAATAATATGGAAACTGTAGTTTTAGGTGGAGGCTGTTTTTGGTGTACGGAAGCGATTTTTCAGCAGTTGAGGGGAGTTGTGAAGGTGACTTCAGGATATGCCGGTGGAGAATTTAAAAATCCCGGATATTATGATTTGGCAATGGGTAGAGCTGATCAGGCAGAAGTGATTAAAGTAGAATTTGATCCTGCTGTGATTACGTTGCGAGATTTGTTGGATGTATTTTTTCACACACATAATCCGACTACGGTTAATCAACAGGGTGCGGATAAGGGACCGGCTTATCGCTCGGTAATTCTTTATACTAGTCCTGAGCAAAAGGGGATTGCGGAGAATTTGATTGCAGAATTGGGGCGGTCAGGAGAATTTGGAAATCCGATTGTGACTGATGTGGAGCCTTTGGGAGAATTTTATGAAGCGGAAGAGGAACACCAAAGTTATTATGAACGGAATTCGTACCTGCCTTATTGCGAAGTCGTGATTTCACCGAAGCTGGCTAAGTTGCGGGAGAAATATAGGGAGAAGTTGAAGTAGGGATTGGGTTAAACCGAGATTCCTAGTGCACGATTTTGCCTTTGTTCGAGTGAGTGAAGGATCTCATCTATCTGCTCATCTGTTAGTGAGCCTTCTTGAAGTCGTAAATGGATTTCTTGTCGGCATAAACCAGCTTTAGAAAGACCGCCATGGGGTAATTCTTGAAGAGTTGTTAGGTGGAGTGTTTCTCCGCTGTAGCCACTTACAAAAAGATGTCTTCCCATTCCTTGACTCAATCTGATCAATTCTTGATCCGTCAGTCTTTGTGGATTAAATCCTGCTGAAACGCTGCCTTTTAGTGCTTGGTAATCTATTCTGTTTTCCATATTACGGACTTATTTAGAAGTTTTGATTCTAGCCTTAGGGCAGTAAGTAAGTCAATGATTTGCTTTGGTATATTCTTTGTTGTACTTTGTGTTTTCGGACCGGTCCGAAAACAGCGTTTTACTTCCCTAAGAAGGTGGTCCAATTTAGTTTTGGTCTATTTGTAGCCGTTAATGGCGTTTTCGGTGTTGTTTTTGGGGAAGTCATTAAGAATACTAAATTGTGCGTTTGGCAAATTTTATTAGTAGCTAAATACTACTTCCTGCAATTTTTCTTTGAAGGTGATTTCAAAGTTGTCAAAAATACCTTTTCTGCCTAAGAGGCATTCTACTTCTTCTTTACAGATGAGAACTGGGATTTTGAGTCTGATTTTATCAATAGTCAGGTATAGATCTGTTTGTTTTGCTTCTATTGATTCCAGATTTGCGGTTTCTATTTTTGTCTTATGATCTGGTAAAGATTTGTAAGTTAAACCTAAAATTGTTCCTGCTGATTGAGGAATCATGGTGTAATCGGCTCCACTATCAATTAGAAATTCAAAATAACGGCTGGAGTTTTGATCTTTGCCGAGTTTGGCCATTAACATTGGCCTATTTCTGATGTACGTAAAGGTAAGGTGCGACATATTTTGGGTGAATGCGGGATACTAGAAATTCTTTTTTTTCTATGTCCGGCATTACTTTTTTGGCTTCATGAAGTGCTATTACGCAATCCGTGCCAATTCCCAAAACTTTTCCGTTGAAAGAAATGATGGTTTTACCAACATGCTTTTCTTCCATTCTGGCTGATATGTTTGGAGCTTTTATCATATGCTTACATGCTAGCTTAAAATGTGGATGCCGACAACTTTAGTTATATCAAATAGACATTAAATAATTATTAAATTTTCTTAAAATCTTTTCAGGTTGGTTTGCGAATTCCTATATTTATTGCAGTTTAAGTTTTCGGACCGGTCCGAAAGTCTTGTAATTGGATAGGCAAAAAAAGAGCCTCGATTTTGGTCGAAGCTCTTTTAGAATTATTGTTTCAGTCCGATTTGCTTGGGGGAACGGGCGACAAGTCGCCTTAATACTTAGCCAAGTGAGCGAATGCTTTGTTAGCGTCGGCCATACGGTTGGTGTCTTCTTTCTTTTTGAAAGCAGAACCCTGTTCGTTTGAAGCGTCTACTAATTCGTTAGCTAGTTTTTGTGCCATTGGAGCACCTTTTTTACCTCTTGAAGCGATCAATATCCAGCGACAAGCTAGAGCTAATTGACGATCTGCTTTAACTTCTCTTGGAACCTGGTAAACCGCGCCACCGATTCTTTTTGGGCGGATTTCCATCTGTGGTTTGCAGTTATCCAAAGCCAATTTGAAAACTTTTTCTGGATCTGCAGAAGTCTTTTTAGCTACTATTTTTAAAGTTTCATTAAAAATTTTGCGAGCTATGGATTTCTTACCTTCTTTCATCAAGTAGTTGATGAATTTTTCCTGAAGGGGAGAAGAGTTTTCTGGGATGTAAGTAACTTTTGATCTCATATTCTATTACGATAGGTAATTATTTAGTAGCCTTAGGTTTCTTTGCACCGTATCTTGAACGTCCTTGTTTTCTGTTTTGTACACCCTGAGTGTCCAAAACACCACGAACGATATGGTAACGCACACCCGGTAGATCTTTTACTTTTCCTCCACGAATCATCACAACTGAGTGTTCCTGTAGGTTGTGACCTTCTCCTGGGATATAAGCCATAACTTCAGTTCCGTTAGTAAGTCTAACTTTTGCAATCTTACGAAGCGCTGAGTTAGGTTTTTTAGGCGTCATAGTAGTAACTTTCACACATACACCACGTTTGAATGGTGAGTTTACTTTTGTGTTAGTGTTCTTAAGATGATTAAACATCTCATGCAAGGCTGGAGATTTGCTCTTTGCCTTTACACTTTTTCTAGGACGTCTGACTAACTGGTTAATAGTTGGCATAATATAATTTTATAGCTGTGCTAATTTATCTGACAATTTTTTGAAATGCAAGAGAATCTTCGCTTAAATAACAGGCAATGTCTTTACCTTTTCTACGCTGTCGTCGTCTCCTCTATCAAATTCAGGTTCTGCAAGGTGCTGCATTTTTCTGAAAGTTTCGCCGGCTGGGATCAATTTACCGATGATAACATTCTCTTTTAGACCCTGTAGATTATCTATACGGTTTGTTGTAGAAGCTTCTACCAATACTCTAATTGTTTCCTGGAAAGAAGCCGCAGATAACCAGCTATCAGTGTAAAGAGCGATACGAGTCAAACCAAGAAGCAATCTCTCGCCTTTAGTTTTACGTTTGCCCTTTTTAGCTAAAGCTTCGTTTGTGCGGTTGTATCTAATAATATCCACAATTTCACCAGGTAAGAAGTCACTGTCGCCGGATTCCATAATTCTAACTTTTGATAGCATTTGTTTAGCGATGATTTCGATATGTTTGTCATTGATTGTCTGACCCTGAGAAGCGTAAATGCTTTGTACCTCAGTAACAATGTACTTTTGAACAGTGTATTCATCTGTTAAATGCATCAATTGTTTAAGATCCAAATGACCAGTCGTAATTGCCTGACCTTTTGAAACCATCATGTTGTCCTTGATCTTCAAACTTCTTGAGAATGGAACCTGATATACCTTTCGGATTTTGTCGTCTGTACGGATCACGATGGAATTATCTTCGATACGAACAACTTTACCATCCTGATCAGCCTTTAGAGTGCCTTTTTGATTTGCATCTTTAGCAATACTCATTTTAGCTTTAACTTTATCTCCAGGTTTTACCATTGATTCCATTTCTCCAGTCATAAGGTAGCTGATTTCAACCGGTTCAAGTGAAGTAACACTGATTTCAGTTTGTTTACCTTTTTGATGAATGTGAGCTTTACCTTCGATTTCAGAAATGATACCTGGATTTTTTGGGCTTCTTGCTTCAAATAATTCTTCTACACGAGTTAGACCTTGAGTGATATCTCCACCTTCGGCCACACCACCCATGTGGAAGGTTCTCATGGTAAGCTGCGTACCCGGTTCACCGATACTCTGAGCGGCTATAATACCTACCGCAGTACCGATGGCGATGTTTTTACTTGTACCAAGGTCTTTACCATAACATTGGATACAAATACCGTTCAAAGTCTGACATGTGATAACTGAACGTACGTGTACAATATTGATCTCGTTAGCTTTGATAGCTTTTAGAGTTTCTTTTTCGATAGTGTTACCTTTTTTAGCGATGGTAGCACCTTTTTTGTCTTTAAGATCTTCTGCCAAAGTACGACCATAAATACGTACCTCGAATTTTTCACCAATTACTTCTGATTCTTCACGAGTGATAATGTGAACTTGCTTAGAACCACAATCGTCTTCGCGGATAACTACGTCCTGGTTTGAGTCAACTAGACGTCTAGTCAAATAACCGGCTTCCGCAGTCTTTAGGGCTGTATCGGATTTACCTTTACGTCCTCCGTGTGTCGCAATGAAGTATTCCAAGATCTTAAAACCTTCTTTAAGATTTGATTTAATCGGCAACTCAATTGTTTTACCGGCTGGATTAGCTACCAACCCTTTCATTCCGCAAAGCTGAGTAATTTGTCCCCAGTTACCGCGGGCTCCAGAGTCGATCATGTAGAATACGTTGTTGCTTGGATCGATACTCTTGATCATGCAGGTAGTAATTTCTGCCTTGGTTTTTGACCAAACTTTAATTGTGTGTAAATAACGTTCGTTGTCTGTGATAAGACCTTTCCAGTATTGATTGCTGATTTGTTTAACAACTTCAGAAGAAGCTTCTACGATGGCGTTTTTTTCTTTAGGCACAATCATATCGGCCTGGCTGAAAGAGATACCTGACTTAGTCGCAAATTTGAAACCAAGATCCTTTAAATCATCAGTTAATTTTGAAGTTTTTTCGATGCCAAACATTTCAAAACAATCGCTGACAAGTTCGCTTAATTTTTTCTTGCCCATGTTTTCATTCTGGTAGCCAAGACCGTCTGGTACATAGCTGTTAAAAATCAAACGACCAATTGTTGTCTCAAGAATTTCTCCTTTGAAACGACATTTGATTGGGGCCTGGAGAGAGGCGTGACCACCCTGGTAAGCGAGAACGGCTTCTTTAATATCTGAGAAAGCCATACCTTCACCTTTTAATCCAGAGTTAAGTTTTGTTAGATAGTAGCAACCAAGCACCATGTCCTGAGTAGGTGTGATGATAGGTTCTCCAGAAGAAGGCTTAAGAATGTTGTGCTTTGAAAGCATCAAAGTCTTAGCCTCGTGTTGAGCGGCTGTTGATAATGGTACGTGAATAGCCATCTGATCACCATCGAAATCGGCGTTGAATGCGGCACAAACTAGTGGATGTACCTGAATAGCTTTACCTTCGATTAGGATAGGTTGGAAAGCTTGGATACCCAAACGGTGAAGGGTAGGCGCACGATTTAATAGTACGTAGTGATTTTTTGTAACTCTTTCAAGAATGTCCCAAACTTCTCTTTTACCGCTTTGAATAAGTCTTTCAGCGTTTTTGATGTTGTGGGCAAGACCATCTCTGATCAAGTGACCAATAATAAATGGTTTGAATAATTCCAAGGCCATGATTTTTGGTAGACCACACTGATGAATTTTTAATTTTGGACCGATGATAATTACTGAACGACCAGAATAATCCACACGTTTTCCGAGCAAGTTCTGACGGAAGCGCCCTTGTTTACCCTTTAACATATCAGATAAAGAACGTAATTTACGTTTGTCTCCTGAGCTGAATACTGTTTTACCCTGACGGGCGCTGTTGTTTAACAAAGTATCTACGGCTTCCTGTAACATACGTTTTTCATTTCTGCAGATTACCTCTGGAGCACCAATAGATAAAAGTCTTTTTAGACGGTTGTTTCTATTGATAACTCTTCTATAAAGATCGTTAAGATCTGAAGCGGCAAAACGACCTCCATCCAACTGTACCATCGGACGTAAATCCGGTGGAATGATTGGTAGGGTAGTCATGATAAACCATTCAGGTTTGATGTTGGCTTTGTCCAAACTACCAGCTAATTTAATTCTCTTGATGATCTTTTTTTGCTTTTGACCGGTTGCGTTTCTTGATTCTTTTTTCAATTTCTCAATAAGTTCTTTTAGGTTTATAGCACCCAAAATATTTCTGATTGTTTCAGCGCCACTACCAGCTTTGAAGACATGTCCAAATTTCATAGACATGTTTCTGTAATCAACTTCAGAATAAACTTTGCTTACAGCCAATTTTTCGAGAGCGTCTTTAGTGTCGTTATGCTGATAATCTAGATCTTCGATTCGGTTTGCGTATTCTTTTTCTACATCTGTCAGAGTTTTTTTAGCTACAGAGGCATTTTCGATTTTTTCTACATCTAGAGATTTTTCTTTAAATTCATCCTGAATTCTTTTTTTCTGTTCCTTATATTCCTGTAGAAGGTTTTTGATAGCTTCTTCTCTAGCAGCATCGTCAACTTCGTGAACTACGTAAGCTGCAAAATAAACAACCTGTTCGAGAGTTTTGATTGGAAGGTCTAATAGAAGGCCGATTCTACTTGGAGTAGAGCGTAAAAACCAGATATGAGTAACCGGAACTGCCAATTTGATATGGCCAAGTCTTTCACGTCTTACAGAAGAACGTGTAACTTCAACTCCACATTTTTCACAAATCACGCCTTTATATCTAATTCTTTTGTACTTACCGCAATAACATTCCCAGTTTTTAGTTGGGCCAAATATTTTTTCGCAAAACAAACCATCGCGTTCTGGTTTTTGAGTACGGTAGTTGATGGTTTCAGGTTTTTTTACTTCACCGTGAGACCAACCTAAGATTTCCTCAGGAGAGGCAACTGATACTGTAATTGCATCAAACTGATCCTTGAAATTTCTTGAATCATCTAGTTTTTGAGGCATAGATTTAGTATTGTTAGAAGTCAAAGTATTTGAGATTAAAAGTTAATAATTTTACTTACAGTTGAGTTTATAACCCAAGGTCTTTATCGATTGGGCTTTCCTCGTCAGTGTGTTCAGGATGATCTACCGGTGGTTCCTCCTGAGGAATGTATTCGTCTTCGCTGGATTCGCCGCCTTCGCTACCTTCAAATCCTTCGCCTTCGGCTTTTGGTCTTTTTTCAAGTCTGATCATATCTTTCACAACGATTTCAGTCTTGAATTTTTTAGTCCCATCCGGACCGTCCCAGCTGCGAGTTTTGAGATAACCCTCGATGTAGATGAGGTCACCCTTTTTAAGGTATTTCCCGCAGATTTCTGCAAGGTGAGCCCAAGCTACACATTCATGGAATTCCGCAGAGGTGTTTTTTTGACCACCCTTTGTCATCCATTCTCTGTTTGTAGCTACACCAAAGGTAGTTACGCTTTGTCCGTTTGGAGTCTGTCTTAGTTCAGGCGTTCTGGTTAAGTTACCGATAATGATTACTTTGTTAATGCTACGCATATTGGTAAAGTTTTAAGTTATTAATATTAAACTTCTTCTTCAATGACAGGTTCTTCTAAAATTTCATCTACATTGGTTAGTTCTTTAGAAGTGCCTCCGGCTTCAGCTTCCAATTCTTTTTGGATGTTGCCAGTTACGTCTTCGCGTTCTTCAGGATTTTCATTTAAATATTCTTCAACTTCAGCAGGGTCAACTTCTCCCTTAAAATTTGCAGTCTGAATAAGTTTTACAGAAAGTCCCAAACTTTGTAATTCCTTCATCAATACATTGAAGGATTCAGGTACACGTGGTTTTCTGATCATTTCACCCTTAACGATTGATTCGTAAGCTTTTGATCTACCATAAACGTCATCTGATTTGATAGTAAGCATTTCCTGCAAAGTGTGTGATGCGCCGTAGGCCTCAAGTGCCCACACCTCCATTTCACCAAAACGCTGACCACCATGTTGAGCTTTACCTCCAAGCGGCTGTTGAGTAACTAATGAATATGGTCCTACAGAACGAGCGTGGATCTTGTCTTCAACCAAGTGATTCAACTTTAACATGTAGGCGATACCTACTGTTACTTCGCGATCAAAGGCTTCACCCGTTTTGCCATCGAACAATTGGATTTTGCCATGTTCTGGTAAGCCGGCTTTCTTTAATTCTGCAGTGATTTGATCTGTAGTAACTCCGTTTAAGGCTGGAGTTGCTACCGTAATACCTTGCTGTTTAGCAGCCCAACCTAAGTGGGTTTCAAGAATCTGACCGATGTTCATACGACTTGATACACCGAGTGGATTAAGTACGATATCAACCGGTCTTCCATCTGGTAAGAATGGCATGTCTTCTCTTGGAACGATTATAGACACGACACCTTTGTTACCATGACGTCCGGCCATCTTGTCACCGATTTGGATTTTACGAGTTTGAGCAACGTTTACTTTGATTTGTTTCAAAACACCCGTTGGTAGCTCGTCTCCAGCTTCTTTTGTGAACATTTGAATTGCAACAACTTTTCCACCTTCACCACCCGGTAAACGTAGAGAAGTGTCTTTTACATCTCTTGCTTTGTCTCCGAAGATCGCTCTTAGCAATCTTTCTTCAGCGGTTAATTCAGTTTCGCCTTTTGGCGTAATCTTTCCACAAAGGATATCTCCTTCCTGTACAGTCGCACCAATTCTCACGATACCGTCATCACCAAGATCTTTTAATTTATTTTCACCAACGTTTGGGATGTCTCTTGTAATAACTTCTGAACCAAGTTTAGTTTCACGTACATCTACAACATAACTTTCAATATGTACTGAATCATAGAAACCACGACGTACGATGTCTTCTGACAAAACGATCGCGTCCTCAAAGTTGTAACCTTCCCATGATAGGTAAGCTACAAGTAAGTTTTTACCAAGTGCTAATTCGCCGTTTTCTGTAGCTGTTCCATCGGCAAGCACATCACCTTTTTTAAGTTTTTGGTCTTTAGTTACTCTAACTCTCTGGTGTAGACAAGTACCCTGATTTGATCTTTCATAAGTCTGAACACCATAGCTGACTTTACGACCATTGTCGTAAATCACTGTAATACGATTTGCGTCTACGTAAGAAACCGTGCCCTCTCTTTCTGCCATAATTACCTGGCCAGAGCTTTTTGCAGCAATTTCTTCAATACCAGTTCCAACGATTGGGGCATCTGGTGAAAGTAGAGAAACAGCTTGACGTTGCATGTTTGAACCCATGGATGCACGCGTATTATCATCATGCTCCAAGAACGGAATTAACGCTGTAGTAATAGAGATAATCTGTTTTGGAGAAACATCAATATGCGTAAGGTCGTTAACGTGAGCCAAAACCGGTTCACCAGCTTTTCTCGCAGAAATACGGGTAGTCATAAATTGACCAATTTCATCTATCTCTGAGTTTGCCTGTGAAATCACAAGAGCCTGCTCTTCTTCTGCATCATAATATGCAATTTTGTTCGTGATATATGGGCGAACTTTTACTTCGTCCAATTTTACTTTAGCTATTTTTTTAGCCATTTCTTCGTCAACTGTGTCGCCGGCTTTAGCGATAACTTTGCCTTTGTCTTCTACGCTTTCACGTAAAACGCGGCCGATAAGGTCTTTTTCACCATTTTTTATTGTATGCGCAACTTCACGGAAAGGAGTTTCGATAAATCCATATTCATTAATTTTTGCGTAAGTCGCTAAATGCACTACTAGACCGATATTTGGACCTTCGGGAGTGGCAATAGGACAGATTCTACCGTAGTGAGATGGATGTACGTCACGTACGTCAAATGATGCTCTTTCTCTAGACAAACCTCCTGGACCCATCGCGGATAGACGACGTTTGTGTTCAAGTTCGGCCAAAGGATTGGTCTGATCCATGAACTGAGAAAGTTGTGAGCTTGCAAAGAATTCTCTCAAGGCGGCAGTAATAGGACGAGAATTAATAAGTTGTGTTGGAGTTACTGTTTCAAGATCCATAACAGTCATACGATCTTTTGCGATACGATCTGTTCTAAGTAAACCAACTCTGAATTTGTTTTGTACAAGTTCACCAACCGCACGAATTCTTCTGTTAGCCAAGTGATCGATGTCATCTGGAGCTAATTCTCCATTATTTAATTTGATCAAATGTCTCAAAATGTGGACTAAATCGTTAATCTGGAAAGTATGGAACTTCTTTTTATTAGGAGTATCCATGTTGAATCTTTTGTTCAACTTGTAACGAGCTACCGGACCCATGTCATATTTACGGTAGTCAAAGAACATTGATTTGATCAGAGATTTTGCGTTTTCTGGAGTAGCCAAATCACCAGGACGGATCTTTTTATAGATGTTCTGGTAAGCGTCTTCTACAGTTTTTGCAGTATCTTTTTCAAGAGAATTTAGAATGTAATCGTGTTCAGTATCGAGAATGTCATCTTTGAATAAATCCAAGATTTCTCTGTCAGTTTCGTAACCAAAAACACGAAGTAGGGAAGTGACAGAAATTTTACGTTTGCGGTCGATTTTTACCGTAATAATACCTTTTTTGTCGGTTTCAATTTCCAACCAGGCACCACGTTTTGGAATGATTTTTGCTGAGTGCATATCTGGAGCTGCTGGATTTCTTGAGAAGAATACACCAGGAGATCTGACGATCTGACTCACTACAACTCTTTCAATACCATTTACGATGAAAGTTCCACGATTAGTCATCAATGGAATATTTCCTAGGAATACGTCTTGTTCTTTAATTTCACCAGTTTCTTTATTAATTAACTGTACGTGCACTTTTAGGGCTGCTTCGTAAGTTAAATTCTTGTTTTTTGCAGTTTCTGCGTTGTATTTAGTTTCAGCGATTGAGTGTTCCAAGAAATGTAATTCAAGTTTTTTACCTGAAAAATCCTGGATTGGGCTGATTTCATCTAATAATTCACGGATACCTTCGTTCAAAAACCACTCGTGAGAGTTTAATTGAATTTCGATAAGACTTGGAATTTCAACTTTTTTGTCGATCTGTGTACCAAAGTATTTGCGCTTGCTTGTAAGCGTAATTGGCTCTCTGTGTAGATCGATTTCTGAAGGAAGAACTAAGTCTTTGTCCTTTTTTTCAGTGATATCTAAAGGTTTTTCTTTGACTTCAGGCACTTTTTTAGAAGCCTTAGCCGCAGGTTTTGCAACTAATTTAGTCTCTTTAACGGGCTCTTTAGCTACGGTCTTAATTTTTTTAGGACCGGCCTTAGGAGTATGCTTTTTTACTTCGATCTTCTTTGCCTTTGCTGGAATTTTCTTTACTTCCTTTTTTGCAGTTTTCTTAGAAGCTTTTACTGTAGGTTTAACTGCTTTCTTAATTACTTTTACAGGCTTTTTTATTGCCTTTAAAGTTTTCTTCGGGCTTTTAACAGCCTTTTTTTTAGCCATTTGAAAGGACGGTTAAGAAAATATATACTATCGGGTCTCTTAACTCATCCAAAGCTTGATAGCCTTCCCATTTTAGGTATATTTTGGCTTTAGTCAAGAAAAAACTTAATGTTGGGTAAACAGAATTCCATGAATGACGTTAGAGGGCAAAATAAGCGATATGTGGAGCTCGATTTTATCCGAGGGTTAGCGGTTTTTGGCATGATCATCTTCCATTCTTTCTATATTTTGGATTTTTATGATGTAATTGTTGTTAGTATTCAGGAGGGTCTTTGGTATTTTTTTGCAGAATTGGTGCGGATTGTGTTTTTAATGTTGGTTGGAATTTCAATGCATATTTCTTATGGTCGGTCTTTTAACAAGAGAGCTCGAGATGGCGCTAGTGTGTTAGGCGGAAGAATGTTGATGCCGATTGCTAAGCAGATAAAGAGAGGAATTGTGATTTTTGCGGCTGGTTTACTGGTGACTTTGGCGACGTATCTTGCTGTCGGTGAAGTTTATGTGAGATTTGGAATTTTACACCTGATTGGTGTGAGTATTGTTTTTTGGAGTTTATTTATTTGGGATAAATATATTGTTTTGTTAATGGCTATTTTGGCTTTGGTTCTTGGTTTTTGCTTTCCTGATTTGGATTTTCCTTTCGGCAAAGTTGATTATTTTGCCTTGGATTATTTCCCGATTTTTCCGTGGATGGGCGTTGTAGGGATTGGGATTTTTGCTGGATATTTATTTTATCCAGGCGACAAGATAAGGGTTTCAAGTTCTGTTGGGCTATTTAACGTTGGCATCCTTGGTTATTTTTCAAAATTAATCGTATTTTTAGGCAGAAATTCTTTGTGGGTTTACATTCTGCATGTTCCGTTAATCCTGCTAATTTTGCTTATTTCTGGAATTTTGGACTGGTCTGTCTTTTTTTAGTGTTGCCGGAATTCTCCCACTATTTGGTCGATTTTATATTTGGGATCGTTGTAGTCTGGTTCAGTTCGTAGTTTCCATGATTGTGGCGATTTATTTTCATTTTCTATTAATCCAAGATGCGCTAGGCCTTCATGGGCTTTGCATAATGGGGTGATTGTATCGGGGTCGTGAGTGTGATTTAGGGCATACCTGTTAGTGTGGTGTAGAATTTTGTAGGGCTTACTGCACCCCGGAAAGGCGCACGTGGAATTGGTTTTTGCCAGTATGTGTTTTTTCATTTTGCTTGGTACTGCGCGGGATTTGTAAGCTTTGGGGGCTTGATTTACCGTGATCGCTTTTGGCTTGTTTTCTTCCAAGTTTTTCTCGTGCATTTCAATAAATTTTTTCATCAGTTCATTCCAATTACCCTGGCCTTTTAATTTAGATAATTTGTCGGCAATAGTGGGGTCGAGACTCATATTGATTTCTGCATTTCCAATATTTACAGATAGGTTTTCCTCCCTAGGGAGAAATTCCTTCCTGTAAGCTTGCACGTATGCCTCCAAGGTATTTTTGCTCATAACTTTTGCTTTTTCTGCCCAGAATTCCTGAGTTTCAGCGGTTGCGATTACCGCCACTGGTCTTATACTTTGTAGGCCCTTTTCTTCAGCAATTTTCATTAAAGCTGGCTTATCTGCAATTCTATGTAAAACCCTGAGGGCTTCTTCGACTTGTCCCTGATTCATGCCAGCGATTTGGTAGGCGTAAACGTAGATGCTGCTGAAGCCTTTTTTCTGCCATATTTTTTGTTTTTCGATTTCTGGTAAAAGTAGGGCGCATTTGCGTAGCCATTCTTTTGCAGTTTTGCCATATTGTGAAAATTGTTGATGAATTATTTGCCAGGAATTGTCTAAATTTTTCATGTGAATTTTTGTTAAGTTTTGTTTGATTTTGCCTGTGATAATTTTCTTATATTTTGGTCTAAATTGGAAGCTTAATCCTGAAATTAAGGCTGACAAAAGCCGCATAATATTGGTGAGTACGCACTCACTCGGCGATCTTTGAAGTTAATAATATTTTTTTGCTTGAGCTAAGCCTTTGTAAGATTTAACTTGCTTGTTGCGCTTTGTCTTTTGGCTGGAGATTTGCATTGTTGACAATTCGGAATATTACACTGGTTTTTGGACCTGATTCTGTTTTTGCCTTCTGGCAGCCACGTGAGTGCCGCTTGCGCCGATCGCCGTATTATGTTATAATAAATGTGTTTAAAAAAATAACAAAAATAAAAATGTTTACAAATCTTGGTGTCAATTATTCAAAGGGAGTTTTATTTTCAAAGCGTTTTGTATATCAAACTGGTCCAGAAAAACATGATCCTGTAAAAACTGAAACTTCTAATGTTCCTAAAGAGGATTCCAAGCTTAGCGAATCTAAGGAAGCAGAGTTATCTCAGAAGGAAAGAGTAATTAAGTTACTTTCAGCTGAGATGAGGAAGAACATGGAAAGTTTTGCCAAGGAAACTAAATCAAAAGCTTTTATCGGCACTGCAGTAGAGTATACGTTACAAAATACTGCGGAGGTTGAGCTATTGATGTATTTTGCGAAATCGCCTGTTCTTATTCATAGGTTAAATGTTGCGTGGAATTCCAATAAAGACATTCCTGTTGTGATGAGGGATGAGATTAATGAAATTTTAATTACTGATAAAGACGACTTCGTACGTTTTTATCTTGCTGGTGGAAAGTATACTTCTGAAAAGCACTTAAGGGTACTCGCTGGTGATGTCTCTTCAGATTTAAGAGCCACTGTTGCCTCAAATAAAAATACTCCAGCTGATGTATTAGCAATCTTACTAAATGATAAAGTTGAATTAGTTAGAAGTAATGCGGCATTGAGGATAAAAGCCAATGAAGAGGTCAATGTAAAAAAGGGATCGGATATCCTAAATCAAATGCTCTAAAGTCGATTTAGCGCTTTGACTGGACTGATATTTGCGGCTTTACGGGCTGGAATGTAGGCTGAAATGAGCGCTAATAATGTGCCAAAAATTAGAGTCTGGAGAATTAAAGCTGGAGTGATTTTAAATAGAGTATCTGCGGTAAAGGTTGTTTGGGCTAGTTGACCGATGCCAACCTGATCTATGATGACACTGCCAATTAGTCCAAGGACTATTCCCATGCAGCTGCCGACGATTCCGACGATGCCGGCTTCAATTAAAATTAATTTTTTGATGTGAGATTTTGAGGCGCCAAGTGCTCTGAATAAACCGATTTCTTTTGTGCGTTCTGAGATTGTGGCCAAAAAAGTACTAATGATAGAAATGGCTGCCGTTAGCAGAATTACAAAACTAATAAAGCCTAAAGTTATTTTTAAGTAAGTGAATTTTGCTTCTACATCTTTGAGATTTTTTTGTAGGTAGAATGTGCTGAGGTCGAGTTTTTCTATTGCGGCTGCGACTTGCGGCACTAGAGTTGCGTCTTTTGTTTCTACAAAAAGTTCTATGTAATTTGTAGGTTTTTCGGGATTAAATTTTTGATTTAATTCTTTAAGAATATTGTCCGGTAACGTTACTCCAATAAAATTTACTTTGTCCGAAAAGCCGACAACTTCCAGTTCTATTTTTTCGTCCTGATTATCTTTAACCGGGAAGAATGTAGAATAATTTGGATAAAGAGTTGGGCGGGCTCCAATCAAAATCTCTTCGGAAAGTTTTGGTAAATCCTGGCTTGTAGCAACCGTTAAATTGTATAAATCCAATAATTTTCTTGGCACAATTACTGGATATGGTTCTGAGGTTTTGTCCCAGTCTTCAGGGTTTTCTAAATCGTTTTCTATAAAGCCTTTTGGTACACCAAATAGCATGGTGTCAGTAACTAAACTTTCACCCAATAATTCAATTTCTAGAGAGGAAAAATTGCTATATTGGATTTCGGGATAGACTTTAGTTACGCCATCAATTTTTGCAATTTGCGCTATTGTTTCGTCGGTGATTTTATTTTTGCTGGAGCCTATAAACGATAAGGGACTGGCTTTTTCGTTATTTGGTCTAACCGTTATTTGGTTGAGAGGACTTTGCTTTTCTAATTCACTAAAAGTTGCCTGTTTTATTCCATCGCTTAAGCCTAAAAAAACTATTAAAGAAGCAGTGCCGATAGCTATTGTAAAACTGGCTAGCAGACTGCGGAATTTTCTTTCTTTAATGTTTTTAATTGCTAATTTAAGCATGATTATTTATGGTGAATTTTGCCGTTTTCGATATGTATGATTTTTTCTGCTGCTGAGGCAATTTTTTCGTCGTGAGTTGCAATTACAAAAGTGATTTTATGTTCTTTATGTAATTTTTTTAATAATTTAATAATGGTTTCACCGGTTTTTTCATCCAGATTTCCAGTTGGTTCATCAGCTATAATAATTTTTGGTTTATTAATTAAGGCTCTGGCTATTGCGACACGTTGTTTTTGCCCTCCAGAAAGCTCGTTTACTAGGGAATTAGTTTTGCCTTCAAGTTCAACTTCTTTGATTAGTTCTTTGGCATATTCTACTCTGTTTTTGTCGTCAGAATTAAAAAATGTTGGTAATAAAATATTATCTTTTACAGTTAAAAATGGTTGCAGATGAAATTCCTGGAAGATGAAACCAATGTTTTTATTACGATATTCGGAAAGTTCTTTGTCTTTGGAATGACTAATGTTTTTCCCATTAATAAAAATATCTCCTTTTGTTGGAGAATCAAGTCCGCCGAGCAAATTTAAAAGAGTTGTCTTGCCAGAGCCGGAACGTCCAACTAAAGCCATAAATTCGCCTTCTTTGATTTCTAGATTTACATCATCAACAACAGCAATTTTTGATTTACCGGAACTAAAAATTTTGCTGATATTTTTAAGCTGAATCATAAAAGCTTAAGGGGGCTATTGATTATCTTCGTTTTTTTCTTCGTCCTCAACAGGCTTAGATTCTACGTTAGTGTAATATTTATCGTAATATTTTTTAGCACGTTTTAATTCTTCAATAACTTTTTCGTCTTCGCCGGCAAATAAAAATTTCGGTAGAATTTTCATGGAAATCGCGCCTGGATATCTTTCCTGCTTTAGCTTAGTTAAAAAGCTTTCTAAAGGCATAATTCCTTCATGTGGAGGAGCATATTTTTTGCCGTTGAATAGGTTTGAAAGATGTACGTGAACAAGGTATTTTTTTAGTGAAGTATATGCACGCATTAAGTCTTTGCGTTGTTCTCCGATTCTCGCAGTATCTAAAGAAACGTGTTTGAATTCTTTTAAATCTTGAGCTGAGCCCATGGCGTGTTCCGGGATAAATCCTAGAATTGTACCTGATGGAGCGTTTTCGAGAGCGATGGACATGAATTCTTTTTCACGTAATTTTGGAATTTCTTTTTTTAACCAGCTGGCTAGTTTGAAATCCAAAAGTTTTGGTGGTTGTAAGATAACGATTTTTGCGCCTATGGCCCTAGCCATTTCTACAATTTCCTGAATATGTTTTGGAGAAAGTTCTTTAGGTGCAGAAACAGCACGAACTGGCAGATCGTATTCTTTTACAAGCTTTTTGATGTAATCCGTGTTCCAGGTATCAAAATTTCCATAATCAACAGTCAGATCTAATCCATCGTAGCCGGCTGCTTTTGCAAGTTCAAAGATTCTGTTTAATCCGTAACCTCTAAGGGAATCAGTGCAAAGTAGAATCATATTTTTAGTTTTTAAATCTTGTACAGTTTAGCACGATTTTAAGAAAATTTAATAATTATTTAATGTTTAGTTGCTAGGCTATGTTGTTGCTGTGGATTTTTTACGAGAGTTTCCTTGCCCCGGAGTACGTATTATGTTATAATTTATGTGTATATTTAACACAAATTTTATGAGACAAGAACCAACTTTGAGTTTTCGTCAGATCCTGAGCGGTAACTTAGACCATAGTGATATTTCGTATGATGAATTAAACCCTGTTGTGAGGGGAGAAGTTGATAGATTAGTATCGACAGCAGTTGGTGTGGAAAATTTAGATGAACTTCTTGGTGACAGAGATGTAGACGTGGTTATTAATCAGGTAGTTGCTGGTATGTCGGTAGCTTTGGGATTCAAAGATAGCCGTGATGATCACGGGCACGGTGGTCATGGTAGTACTCATGGTCATGATGATCATGGAGATGCCTGGCACGATACTCATGAACCACATGGCCATGGTGATACTCATGGGCATGGTGATACTCATGGGCATGGTGATACTCACGGGCATGGTGATACTCATGGGCATGGTGATACTCATGGTCATGATGATACTCACGGGCATGGTTCACATGGACATGAAAATGAGGGAGTTGGATATGTTCCTACTATCAGAAATTGGAAAAACAATCCTAGTGTTCAGTAAAATTTAGCTGAAATTTCTTATACTTAGGCCTTTGGTTCGATTTTTATTCATCCGTACATGTATGGCTGTATTCGAGCTTGGAAGTCAGTGGTGAGTACTGATCGGTATCCTTTTGATGATTAACAAATTGGGTATTTTGTGGTATAATTATGGGATTTGATAAATAAAAATGAAAAAGATTACTGAGGCGCAAAAAACAGAGATACTAAAGGCAATTTTCAAGCGGACTAATATTTACTATGAAAAGAAAATAGTTGGTAAGGATTTTAGTGATGCTGAGGAACTTTTAGAAAGTTTAAATAACGTCTAAATTTATGGAATTTAATGAAATTGAATCACGTGATGGAGGTTTAGATAAATACAGAAGTGATCTGAAAAATTTATTTGAATCAAATGAAGATGGGAATGATGTTTTATTAAGAAATCTTAAGGACATATTAACCGGATTTGATATTCTTAAAAAACAGAGTTTGTATCAGGCTACAGTTAAAGAAGTCGAAGATTTTAATGAAAAAAATGGACCGATTTTAACTGTTCAGGAAGTTTTTAGTTGGATTTTGGATAGTGAATCACTGGCCGTAGAGGAAATTACAAAAATTACCTACCTAGAAAATAGTAGAGAAAAAGAAAAAGAAACTGCGGAATTTAAATTTGATGAGTCAATTCCTAATGTGAAAAATGTTGAGCAATTGGGATCCTTGAAGGATTCCTTTGCTAGTTTTTTAAAAATTGTGAAAGGTTCGAAATCAACTAAAATAAATGTTACTGCATTAAGTGAGTTTTTTTCTTTTATTACTGATACGTGTGAAATTCATCCAAGCTTAGAGTCTATGTTTATAAATATCGTTAATGAAAGAACTAAAGATTTACAAGAATCTAAAGGAAAAGAAGATTTAGTTGTAAAGGTATTGATTTCCTCTCTTAAAAATCGTGCGAATAGAAGTTCATTTAGTAGCTCAGGTTTCCAATTTGATGAAGAAACAATAAAGACCAGAGTTTTAACAGACTATAAAAGAGAACAAGAAGCAAAAACTTCGGAAGATAAAGAATTAATGTCGAACGTCGATGGAAGAATTAAAGGCGTAACGGTTGTTTTAGGTATGAAGGTGCGTGATGGATATACAGATATAGCAGGAGAGTATTACAATACGATTTTTGATCTTATTGAAGCTAAAAAAGGAGAAAAAGATTTTATTCTTAAATGTGTTTACGTTGAAAAGAGTGAGAAAGAAAATTTTACAAAGTATATGAGGGCAAGAAATGTTGATTTTTCAAAAATAGTGTTTTTGAATGCTGGAGATGTGGAATATAGCCATAGGTATGATATTTGGGCGAGAGATTCGGCTGTGAGACGTAAGGATGGAGTTATTATTGAACCATTTAATAATTATGCCGATGGTGTAACTGCTGCTTACGCTAATTTGATTCCAATAGAAGGAACTGATATTCAGCAGTCTGAACTTGTTTTTGAGGGAGGCAATATGAGGGCAACGGATAAGTATCTTTTTATTGGTGTTGATGATATTTACAAAACTATGGGTAATCCGAAACTTAAACTTGCAAGTCAAGAAATGGTAATTAGCCTTTTTGAAAAGCAATTTAACAAAAAAGTGATTGTTTTAGGTGACTCTGAGGGTGGACAGGATGTTTTTCACATAGACATGTGTATAACTCCACTGAATGATAAAGATATTCTTGTGGCTGAACCAATCGATGGGAGTATGTACGCTCCATTTATGATTAATATAAGTCAGCAACTTGCAGAGCAGGGGTTTAATGTAATTAAGGTTCCGTATTTTAGTCATGGAAGCTTTCATGCAACATATAACAACGCTCTTCTTGAAAATTATAAAGATGAAAGTGGTAAGGAAGTAAAAAAGGTTTATCTTCCCCAGTATTATGCTGGCTCAGAGGGTTCTCCAGTTTATACTTATGGAGCTGGTGGTGGTACTGTTTTAGATTTAAATAAAATGAATAAAGCTGCAGTAGAGATTTATAGGTCTCAGGGTTTTGAAGTAGTGCCGATCAATGTTTCTGTCTCCGTAATCAGGCGTTCGGGATCCTTAAATTGTCTGACTTTTGAAGATAGATAACGGCTTAGGCCTTTGGCTCGATTTTAGTTCTGCCGCCCATGTATGGTTGTAATACAGTTGGGATTGTGACTGAACCGTCGGCGTTTTGGTAATTCTCAAGGATGGCGACTAAAGTGCGGCCAACAGCGCAGGCAGTGCCGTTTAAAGTGTGGATATATTCGTTTTCACCTTTGGAATTTTTGTGTCTGATTTTGCTGCGACGTGCCTGAAAGTCAGTGCAGTTTGAGCAAGAAGTTAATTCTCTGAATTTATTTTGAGTTGGTATCCAGATTTCCAAATCGTATTTTTTGGCTGCTGGAGCGCCGGTGTCGCCTGTACAAATCGCCATTACTTGATAGTGGAATCCAAGATCCTGCATGATTTCTTCTTCGGTTGCACGGATTAATTCGTGTTCTTCCAGGGATTTATCTGGGTCGCAAAAACTAAACATTTCTATCTTGTCGAATTGGTGTACGCGGATGATTCCGGCAGTATCTTTGCCGTAAGAACCGGCTTCACGACGGAAACAAGTAGAAAAACCGGCGTAACGGATGGGTAATTTTTCAGTTTCCAGGATTTCGTTGTAGTGAATCATTGTTAGAGGGACTTCTGAAGTACCAACCAAATATAAATCGTCGTTTTCTGGATTTTCGGCAGTTTTTGGATTAACTTGATAGATTTCACCGCGGTCTGCTGGGAAAAATCCGGTTGCAAACATGGCTTCTTCTTTGACCAAAACCGGTGGGATAACAGGTGAGAAGCCTTTAGAATTTAATTTGTGTAGAATATGTTGGACTAAAGCGAATTCGAGCAGAGCGGCTTCGTTTTTTAAGTAGTAAAAACGAGCACCGGAGGTGCGAGTTCCTCTTTCTATGTCAATAATATCGAGAGATTTACCAAGTTCGATGTGATCTTTTGGTGTGAAATCAAATTCTGGTTTTTTGCCCCAAGTTTTAATCACCTGATTTCCGCTGTCATCTGGACCGTCTGGAACTGAATCAAGTGGGGGATTTGGTACTTGCTGAGCCAATTCATCAATCTGTTTTTCTAGAATTTCAAGCTCTGGTTCCAAAGTTTTGATTTCTTCTTTAAGTTTTTTCATTTCTTCAAAAAGCTTGGCCTTTTCTTCTGGAGAAGCCTTGCCTGCATTTTTGCTTTGTTCGTTTTGCTGTGCGCGTAAAGTTTCAATTTTCAACAATTTCTCTTTTCTTTCTTCATAAATAGCTAGAATTTTGTCTATATCTGGACCAAAACCCTTACGTTTAATACCATTTTTAATTTTTTCAGGATTCTCAATAATGAATTTAATGTCGAGCATGTTTGAAAGTTAATCTGTTAATTATTGCCTAAGCGGCTTTTATTGCGTGATTTATCCTAATTTGGAATCGATTTTTAGTAAAGAGGGAGATTTTAGCTGGTAATCATTTGTAGATATTCTCCTGGTAACAGAATTTTTGTTGGTAAATTTGCCTTTTCAAGCTTTGTGGTTTTAAAGTCTTTTTTATCTAAAGTAATCAAAAAATCGGCTTTCTGATTGATGCTGCTAATGAGTATTGGGAGGTCTTTTTCAATGATTAGATCCTGATATTTTATTTTTAAATCTGTTGAGTGAGCTTCTTTATCAATCTGATTAAGCAAGCTGACTAGTTTGTAGAATTCCGGTAGAAATTCTACTCCAACTTTTCTCTCAATATTTAATTTTGCTTCTTTAATGGCATATAGACTTGATACTAATATATGTTTTTTATTTTTAGCTAGTTCAAAAATGGCTCTGGAACCTCCAGTTTTTGAATAAGTAGCAGCAAAAAAGATGTTGGCGTCTAAAAATAGTTTGTACATCTGAGTTAATTTTTGATAAGTTTTGCTAATTTTTCTGCCGTTTTTTTGTCCAGTTTATCTTCTTTTAACCAGATTTGAATATCTTCGTCTGAATAAATTTCAGTGGTATCTGGCTTGTAGTCTATTTTGATAAAAGAAATGCCGTTACTTAGCAGTTTTACTTCTAATAAACTATTTTCATCAATATTTAATTTTTGCCTGAATTCTACTGGAATAGTGACCATGCCTTTTGATTGAGGTTTTACTATTTTAGTTGGAGACATAGTGGTGAAGTTAGGAAGTGGTAAATGTCTACTTATAGAATAGCGGAATTGTAGCGTTTTGTAAAGAATGTTGTAGGTAGGCTTGTTTTATTGTAGAGTGCTGCCTTAAATTAAAAATTATGAAGCAAATATTAGAAGATGGTGAAGGGCGGAAGTATGAATTTTTTGATAGCGATCATGATGGGAAGTTGGCATTACTCCAGTGGGAGGGTCGTATTGAGGAATTGGATGTAGAAATTGCAAATAGAATAGCAGCTTTGTTAAATATTGAATGTACAAGTAGACCAATGACCGCTCAAGAGTTAAGGGAGTATTTAGATGGATTGGTCGGAGAGAGATTTGTTTTGTCTAATAACAACTACGAGCTTGTTGGGCAGGTTATTGTAGTAGATTCAGTTGAACTTGATGATATAACTTTAACAATTGAAACCAAAATAGACGAACTTACTGATAATTTGTTACTTCAAATAACTCCAACAGTTCCTCTTCTACCAATGTAGTCTACCCGTTGGCTTTGCTTACGTAGCTGCCGTCTTCGGTGTTGATTTTGATGATGTCGCCTTCTTCAATAAAAAGAGGGGCGCGGACAGTAGCACCAGTTTCAATGACAACGTCTTTTGCTCCACCCGTAGCGGTATCTCCTTTAGTTCCTGGAGGTGAGCTAATAACTTTGAAGTCCATTTTTGGAGGTAGTTGAATACTTACCGGAACACTATCGATGTACATTGCGTAGCATTCTGTATCGTCAATTAGATATTTTATACCATCGCCAACTGTTTCTTTGTCCAAGGCAAATTGTTCGTAGGTAACGTTATCCATGAAATTATAATCTGTACCATCTGTATATAAATATTGGCATTTGTTTCTGACAACATCTACTGTTTCTACGGCTTCACCTGATTTAAAAGTGATTTCGATAACTTGGCCAGTGCGTAGGTTGCGAAGTTTAGCTCTTGTAAAAGCCGCGCCCTTACCTGGATTTACGAATTGGGCCTGAGCTACAAGCCAAGCGCCGTTTTTAAAATTGATTGCGATACCCTGTTTAATGTCTTGTGTGCTGCCCATGAAAATTTTAGTTAATGTATTTGGCTAACGGAAAAAGTATTACTTCTTCAATTGATTTCTTATCCAAGAGTAGCATAAAAAGTCTGTCGAGACCTAGAGCTATTCCCGCGCAAGGAAACTGGATCGATTCTAGACTAGCCAGAAATTCCTCGTCAATATCAAAAACAGTTTTGTTTAGTTGGCGACGGAGGTTTTGCTCTTCCATCAGGCGTTCTCGCTGTTCTTTGGAATCTATAAGTTCGGAGAATGAATTGGCGAGTTCGGTGCCGCCGATATAGAGCTCAAAACGTTCTGCGAAGAATGGATTTGTGGTTGATTTTTTTGCTAGTGCAGCTTGGCTGACTGGATAGTCGTAGACGAAAATAGGTCTATCTTTAGGCAAATTTGGCTCTATGTGATTTAAGAAAATTTTGAAATAAATGTCGTCCCAGTTTTCACAACCGTTAGTGTCGTAGTTTTTAGATTCGGCAGATTTTTTGAGTTCTTCAAATTCTTTATTTTGCAGAAGGTCTATGCCGCAGTATTCCTGGAAAAGTTCATTAGTTGTTTTGCGTGGCCAGGGTGTGGTGAGGTCGATTTTAGTATTTTGGTAATTGAGAATTTTTGCAGAATTGTCCTGTGATTGGCTTTTTACTAATTCTAAAACTAAACTTTCGCAATCTTGCATTATGTCTTTGTAGTCAGCTTTTTCGCGGTACCACTCGATCATTGAGAATTCCGGATTGTGCAGGTCGCCGCCAACTTCTCCATTTCTAAAAACTTTAATGATGTCAAAAATATTGCCAAAACCCGCTCCGAGCAGTTTTTTTAATTGTAATTCCGGAGAAGTATTTAAGTATAAATTTATTGTAGAATTTTGCTCGGTTTTGAGATGAGAAGGTAGCGTGAATTTTGTTTCAAAAGGTGTCAAATATGGCTCCATGCCGGGGATTGTGACCATGATTGGAGTTTCAACTTCTGTGAAATTGCGTGCATTAAAAAAATCACGAACTTTTTGCATGAGTTGGGAGCGCTGTTTGGCTAATTCTTTATTGAGCATTTTTGAATATATTTGCTGCGGGATTATAGGTGAAATAGCCGGTTTTGCAAAATCGCTTGTTTTTGGGGTTAAATTGGAATATTTTTCGTTCTTAAATTAAAAAATTATTATGGCAGGAAAAATGGAAGAACAGCAGGTGGAAGCTTTTGAAGAAGTACATGCGGTAGTTAGTCAAAGAATAAGTGGTCATAGAAGTCCTACAAGTGGGGCAACAGAGGAGGATTGTTTAGTTTTTGAACATCCTGATGAGGGGGTGCCATTATCTGATGATAATGTCCATGATGTGGTGCGGCTGTTTGCTGATACTGATGGAGGTAAAAAAGAATTGATTGCTACATCTTCTGAAGTGTCTTGGAAAACTATACCTCTCCACCCTCGTTCTAGGCCTTTGGCTGCAATAAGGTATTTTGATACGGAAGCTTTTCCATGGAATGAAGCTACTTTGCTGTTGGATCCTAGTAAAAAATTAAGTGTTAATGTTGATGGTGAATTAGATTATGGCAGAGTTACTAATGACGATATTAGCAGGGGTATTGGAGAGAGAGGTATCTCAACTTTGGGTTTTGGTAGAATTAGGCATTATGGAGATTTTTTAACTATGAATAGCGCATTAACACGTGCAATGGAGTCTCAACTGGTTGATGGAACACTTGAGTTAATAACTGCTTTGTTACGAAAATGGGAGACTGAAACAGGTCTAAACCCTACCGAATGGTCGGCTGGTGTCAGCGGTATTATTCAAAGAGTTCAAGCTAGGAGAGATAGAATTATGTCTATTGATTTTGATAAAGATCAAAAAAAAACTAGAGGTTCTAGGGTGTTTGAATACGATTGCCATGGAGGATATTAAAGTTTTCTGAAGGATGTTTGCCTATTTAAGGTAATGAATAAGAAGGTTTTTGTTTTTGAGTAATGCTACCGCTGGAAATTCTGCGATGGATTTTTTGCCTTGTTTGAGGGTTTCTAGGACGGATTTTTTGTCCTGACCTTTTATTAAAACTAAAATATTTTTGCTTTTAAGAATTGTTGGGAGAGTTAGAGTTAGGCGATGATTAATTGCGAATTCATCGGTTTGAGTGTGGGCGACTGTGTCTTTGGAATTCAAGGCTTCGCAGTGAGGAAAAAGTGAGGCGATGTGTCCGTCTGGACCGATGCCAAGTATAGTTAGATCGATAATTTTTGGTAAACTTTTTGCGTACTTTGCTAGGGATTTTTTAATTGGTATGGAAGTGTCAAAATGAGTAAATTTTATGCCGTGGTTTTTGATCAATGTTTCTTTGATCATTTTTTGGTTTGAATCTGGATGATCGGCTGGCACATAACGTTCATCGACCTGATAAAAATGTATTCTTTTGCATTCATCTTTGGTAAGTTTTTTTTCAAGAATGTCGTAAACGGGTTTTGGTGTAGAGCCTCCGCTTAGGGCAATATTGCAGTTTGGAGTTTCTTTGCAAATTCTAAAAATAACGTGGGTAGTTTTTTTAATAAAATCGTCTTCGTCTGTGAATGTTATTACTTTCATTTTAGTGGATATCAAACCATTTATGTCCGTCCATTGCTGTCAGTTTGTTTTGAGAATTTGGGCCTTCGGTGCCGTCTTTGTAGATTTCGAGTTTTGGCTTTTTTTGAGCACGGAATTTTTGAATGGAATCTGTTAATTCCCAGGTTGCGATAATTTCCTGGAAGCTTAAGAAGTGTAATCGGCGTTTTTGTAGAACGTCTAAAAGTAGTTGGGCGTTTTCTGGCAGGCATTCATCTCCGGAACAAGCGATAGAATCGGAAGTTGTGATGGTTTGTGATTGCATTGAATCGCCTTGTTTGTTGATGAGTCTGATGCTTAATCTTTCATCTGGTTGTAGTTCAAAAATCAGGCGATTTGGTTCTTCGTCAGGTGGTTGGAAGGCGAATTTTTTTAGTTCTACAACTATATAAGTATGTTTTTCGTGTAATTTTTTACCCGTACGAATGTAGATTGGAGTTTTGTACCAACTTTCTCTATCGATAAAAAGTCTTAGAGCTGCAAAGGTTTCTGTTTGAGAATTTTTTGGCACGTCAGTTTCTTTTTTGTAACCCTGATATTGGCCTAGCACTAAATTCTCTTTATTCTCAATAAATTTTAAGGCTGAAAGAATGCTGTATTTTTCACGATGCAAACTTTCTGGATTTTCAGTGATTGGGATGGACATTGTAATAAGCGCAAGAATTTGAAGAAGGTGAGACTGAATCATATCTTTCATTGTGCCAACCTGATCGAAATATCCGGCACGCATGTTCACGCCAATTTTTTCAAAAGCGGTGATTTGGATGTTGGAAATTTCCGGACCTTTCATCATGATGTTGAGCAGGCGATTGCTGTGGCGAAGGTGAAGAAGGCTTTGTACAGCGGATTTACCGAGGTAATGGTCTAGCAGGTAAATGTTTTGTTCTTCAAAATAACGGGCGGTAAAGTGGAAAAGATCGTTGGCGGAATGAGTGTCTTTGCCAAAGGGTTTTTCGATAATCAGGCGCAGGTCTTCGTTTTTTGAAGGTTGAGTTTCGCCAAGATTCTTAATGATATCTTTAAAAACAACTGGTGGAACTGAGAAATAAGCCAGTTTTGTCTCGAATTTTAGGGCTTTTAAATATTCTCTAAGTTTTTGGAAATCTTTGATGTCGTCGTATTGTCCAGAAAAATATGAAACTTTGCCGCTCAGATCTTTGAGAATTTTTGCGTCAGTTTTTGTTGCTGATTTTATGCTTTCTTCGAACTCTTTTTGAAATTCTTTATTGGACATTTTTGTCCTTGCATACCCCACAATCTGAAATTTCTCAGGTAATTTTTTTTGTTCCATCAAGCTATACAAAGCTGGAAAAAGTTTGAGCTTTGCAAGATCACCAGACGCACCAAAAATTACGAGAGTGAAGGGCTTATTGATTTGAGTTTTTTTCATAGGTTGGATGTTGCTTATTATAAGGCTTAGCTGAGTGCTTTTACAATTAGATTTATTCTCAGTTTTAGCCTTTACAGAGTCCTTGCTTTTTTGATAAAATATTGTCTAACTTTGTTTATGAGTGAGGAGCAAAAAGATTTAGTTGGCCAATTTTTAGCACCGGGCAGTGGGTGTCCATATCATAAGGTTCAATATCAGGCTGCTCTAAGGGAGGGCACGGATAATCAGCTTACGGAAAGGGCCGTAGCCTCAATTCCTACGATAGAGCAATTCTGGAGAAATCTTTCTTTAAGGCGTGAGTCTTTTGAGGTGGACTTAAGTGGAGATAGTGATGTTGTGTCTGGGATGATTAATGCGGTTCAGTCTTTTGTCGGACCGGATTTCGTTACAGCTATAAATATTGTTTCGGCTGATCCAGCGCAAATGTCTAGCATAGTGAAATTGCAATCAGGTTTAGTGCTTGAAAATGATACTCCTGAAAATTTTTTGAAGCATAATATTCAGCAGGGAGATATAGTAGTTTTTGATTTTGTGGAACTGGTTTTTAAATATGTCCGAGATCATCAGAAATCTGGGATGACTTTGGATTTGGATAATTTGAGAAAATTTGCGAACGGTAATATCAAGAAGTTGTGTTATGAAATTGCATGCAGAAATGCTTTAAGAGAGCATGCTTTGTTGGATGCTGTAACAGTTGCTTATCCGGGTAGAAGACGTTTGTTAGATGTGAATTCACTTGAAGAGTATAATTCTGATAGAGGATTGGATTTACGTCTTACTGCTCCGGCGTATGCTAAATTTCACGGTTTATTTGAAGAATATAATAGAGGTGTATGGAATTCTCCTGGAAAATGTCCAGCAAGTGAGGCTTATGGTTTGGAGACTACGGTTCTTTTGGAGTATCTTGATTGGCTTTTTGAATTAACTTCAAACTATTATTTTCCTGAAATGCTTAGAAGGCATGAAGACCCCTATTTACAAACAATTGCCGACCTGGAGACTTTAACTAGAAATGTTGTAGAGCGATCTAAACAGAGAGTACGTTATGGTGGAGGATTTCAGTTTTAGTTTTCCCAGTCTGTGTGGAAAGTGCCTGGTTTATCTAGTCTTTCGTAAGTATGTGCGCCAAAAAAGTCGCGTTGAGCTTGGATGAGATTTTGTGGGAGGCGGGATTTTGCGTAGGCGTCGTAGAGGCTTAGTGAGCCGTAAAGTGCTGGTACAGGGATAGCATTTTGCACGGCCAGACTAATTAATTTGCGCCAGTTTTTTTGTTTGTCGCTAGCGAAAAGTTTTACTAAGCCCGTATTTGCTTTTTGAGAGATTTTTTGATCTTTGCTGTAGCAAGATTCTAAAGTTTTTAGATAGCTTGAACGAATGATGCAGCCTCCTTGCCAGATTTTGGAAATTTCTTGCATGTCAAAGTTCCAATTGTATTCTTTTGAGGCTTTTGTGATTACGCTAAAGCCCTGTTCGTAGGCCATAATGCTGGTTAATTCTAAGCTGTTTTCTACTAATTTGATTAATTGAGTTTTGGAAATTGCTGATTTAATTGTTCTAACTTTTAGACTCTTGCTGATTTCACGATTTGGGCCATCTCCTGAGATAATTCTGGCATCGACAGCGTTGTTAATTGTCGGAATCGCTATGCCTAAATCCATTGCTGTAAAAGTTGTCCATTTGCCGGTGCCTTTTTGTTTAGCAGAATCTTTTATTAGATCGATTAGATATTTAGAATTTTTTGGGCTTGTTGTTGGATCTTTTTTAGCTAAAATCTTGGCTGTGATTTCTAGTAAGAATGATTTTAAGTTAGAATTTTTTTGAAAGTTTTTGAATATTTTTGATAGTTCTTCATTTGAGAATTTCCCTAGAGTTTTTAGAATGTCGTAGGACTCTGCGATGAGTTGCATAAGGCCATATTCGATGCCGTTATGCACCATTTTGACGAAGTGACCTGAGCCGGTTTCGCCAAGATAAGTTACACACGGTTTGCCTGAGAAATCTTTGGCAGAGACTTTTTCAAAAAGTGGTTTAATTTGTTGCCAGGCTTTTTTGTCTCCTCCTGGCATTAAACTTGGTCCGTGAAGTGCCCCTGATTCTCCACCAGAAATTCCGCAACCAATATAATTTATCTTTTTTGCGGCTAAGTCTTGTTGGCGTTTTTCAGTATCTTTAAAGTGAGAATTTCCGCAGTCTATTAAGATATCTTCGGCTTGTAGGTAGGGGATTAATTGCTCAATAACCTGGTCAACTGCTGGTCCAGATTGTACCATCAAAATAATTTTTCGAGGGCGTTCTAACTTTGAAATAAATTCTTTAATTTCTTTTGCTCCAGCCAAATATTCGTTGCCGAATTCTTTAATAAAATTGTCTGTTTTTTCTGTAGTACGGTTAAACACTAGAGTAGAAATTTTGTGATTAGCAAAGTTACGAGCGAAATTTGCACCCATAGTAGCTAAACCGATTAAACCAATTTGAAATTGTTTTTTCATGTCTGAATAATAGCTTCAATTTTACTTATTGTCTAAGTAGTAATGATTGTATGGCTAAATTTTTCTTGGTATATTGGTGTTGAATTATTATCCTGTTTTATGATTAAGATGTTGGATACAATAAATAAAGAGCAATCTTTTAAGAATAAAGTTGAAGCTGCATGGTTGCAGTATGAGATGGGAATGTTTATAACTAATGAGGATTTGAAGAAGAAATACGATTTGAAGAAACTTTAAATTTCTTACAGATATTTATGGTTGTCGTGAAGTTTTCCTTCTTTGAAAGCTTTGTAGGTTTTGAGAATAATCTCCATTGCACCTTTGTTAGTCTTTGCGATGAAGATATGATCAAGATCTGGAGGGCTTATTAATCCAGTTTTTAGAGGATATTTTTTAATCCATTTAATTAATTCTTCCCACATTTCTCCAACCAAAATAATTGGAATTGGATAAATATGTTTTACCTGAATTAATTGCCAAGTGTAAAAAAGTTCAAGACAGGTACCAATACCACCAGGCATGACGACTACTACGCTTGATAGAGCCATAAAGTGATCAAGTCGACTTGAGAATTTTTTAAAATTTTTCTTGATTTCGAGATGTTTATTGGCTTCGTTTTCCCAGGGTAGATAAATTGGCAAACCGATGTCGTCGGAAAGATTTTTTGTATCTCCAGCTTGATGTCCGGCATTTGCTGCGTCCATAATTCCTGGGCCGCCACCTGTTACCATATCAAAACCGTGCTTGCCGATTTCTTTTGCAAGGGCAAATACACTTTTATAAATCTTATCGTCTGGTGCAATTCTGGCAGATCCAAAAATGGCCACACGGAAATCATGATGTTTTAATTCTTTTTGAACGGTTTTTAAATTTCTAAGCATGAAATTAGGTTTTGTTTGTTTTTGTTGTATAGATTATACCAGAAAATCGAGGGTTTTGGAAGATCTAAATCTGTTAGTGTAGATTTAAAACTGCCTCTTTTATAGCGTCAGCGTCTATTTTTGCGAGATGGTAGAGTTCGTCGGCTTTGCCTGAGAGTTGATATTCAGTGACGGAGATTGTTTTGAAAGCTTTGGTTGGGATTTTGTTTTCTGTTAAGTAAGCAGCAAGTTGGCCTCCTAAACCGGATAGGCAATTGTGGTCTTCTACAGTAATTACTTTGCCGGTTTTTTTGATAGAATTTAGGAGCGCGTCATCAAATTTTTTGATTGAACTTACTGCAACTATTTCTATAGAGAGTTCTGGTTTTTCAGTTTTTAATCTTTCATAAGCTTTGATGGCTTCCGCAATTGTGGCTCCCGTAGCGGCGATTGTGATATCTTTACCTTCTCGGATTACATCAGTGCGGCCATATTCATATTTGTAATTTTCGTCGTAAAAAGGCGTGCCGTCGATTTTTGTAATTACTGGGAATTTGTGGCGTCCCATTCTCACATAAAAATTACCGTAGTGAGAAGCAATATATCTAATAATTCTGTCGGTTTGATTTGGATCGGCTGGTTCAATAACCATAGTGTTAAACATTCCCAAAAATGAACCCATGTCGTCGATTGCCTGATGAGTTGGGCCGTCTTCGCCTACGGATAAACCGCAGTGGGTAGCCACCATTTTAACGTTAGTGAGGTTGATATCATTTACGCGAGCCTGGTCTTTTGCACGACTACTCATAAAGGCTCCAAACGTTGAAGCAAAAGGAATAAAGCCTGCCAAGCTAATACCGCCAGCGGCTGAAACCATGTGCTGTTCGGAAATGCCACATTCTATATATTGATCTGGTAATTCTGCTGAAACAGCTTGAGTCATCACAGAACCTTTGAGATCGGCAGTGAGTGCGACAACTTCTTTATTATTTTTTGCGAGGTCCAACAAAGCTTTACCGTAAGCGCTGCGACAGTCTGTCAAGGCTTCGGTTGTATATAGAATAGGGGAGCCGGTATTGATTTTTACTTCACTTAAAAGCGGCGGATTTACTGTTTTTTGTGGGTGCCATTTAATTGTTTTGCGGAATTCTGCGAGTAAATTTTCTTCTTCTGGAGTTGGAGTAAGTTTTTGTAGTGCTTCAACAATTTGTTCTGGTTTTGGGGCTTTGCCATGCCAATCTGCTTTGTGAGCCTGACCTTCTTTTTCCATGAAATCCACGCCCTGACCCATGATGCTGTGACCAAGTATGACAATTGGTTTGTCTTTGACTTCGTTACATTTTGAAAGTGCGGCCCAAATTTCTTGATAATTGTGTGCGTTAACTTCCATAACTTCCCAACCGCAGGCCTTAAAAATTGCTGATAAGTCGAGGTCCATAATTTCCTTTAAACTAGCTGTTAATTGGACTTTATTGTAGTCGATAAAAAGTACTAAATTATTTAATTTGTATTTATTGGCAAAGTTCATCATTTCATAAACCTGACCTTCCTGACATTCTCCGTCACCAGCCAAAGCGTAAACTTTGTTTTCAGTTTTATGAGCTTTTTCTGCCCAGGCGAAAGATGATGCAACAGATACGCCGATGCCTAGAGGGCCAGTACCATACCAAACTCCGTCAACATGACGTGTGACATGCCCTTCATAAATCGAACCAATTTTGCGGAAAGTTTTTACGGCTTCTTCTTTTGGAATATAGCCCATTTCTGCGAGAATTGAATAAACACCTGGCGAAATATGGCCATTGCTTACAACGATTTTTTCTCCAGTGTTAGCCAAAATAAAGCTGTATACTACGCTCAAGTAATCAATACAAGAAAGTGAACCACCCGGGTGACCACTTTGCGCGTTTGTAACCATTTCTAAAATAGACTTACGGCAGGATTTGCTTAAGACATTGAGGAAATTTAGATGCTCATCACTTAGAGATTTGCCGAGTTGTGGCTCTTCATTAAACATATGTGTGGGCAGTTTATAATAAGTTACCTTTTAATTCCAGAAATTTTTGTCCTTTGCCCTTAAGGCTTCAAAACATTCTATTGCCTTAGCATCATCTGCGATAGCTCTGCAATAATCATATATTTCAAATTGTTTTGTTATATATTTTAATCTTGCTTTGCGTTTTACCTCATTGGTTTCTGAAACATTTTTGGCATTTGCGTCTAGGATTCGGTCACCCATTTTATTGGAAAGGTTTTCTCGACGTTCTTTTGGGGTGAATTCTTTTATAAATACATGAACGGTAGCGTCATTAGATGCAGACGGTGTGTCTCCTCGCGATAGTAACATTGTGCTGAATACGGTTAGACGGACTAACAATTGTGTTGAAAGAAGTGGGCGGAAAGTTGATTTTTCCAGTTTGGTTGTAGCTGGCAGTTTTGAGATGCCGCTTTCTTCATCTTGTAGATTTTGCGAGTCTGGCTGTTTTGGCATTGGCAATATTAAATCAGGCCAGGTATTTTGACATTATTGAATGATTTAGTCAATAATGGAATTTCATTTATCCAGAGCCGCTTTGGTCAGTTTTTTTGATAATTCTACACCTGGTTGGTCGTAGGTGTTGATGTTGAAAAATTCTCCGAGAAAGGCAATTGAGGATTGGAATAAAAAGAATAATTCTCCGAGAGTTTGTTCGTTGATTTCGTCGATTTTTAGAGTGATATTTGGTCTGTTATTTTGAGTTAAAGCCATTGCTGTAGCGTCTTTTTCTACTTTTAGTAATTTGTTGAAGCTGAATTTTTGATCTGGAACTTTTAATTCTTTAGCCAGTTTTTTAACTTCTATGAAAATAAAAAACTTGTCGTTTGGCCCTTCGTTATATAGTTGTAATTGGGAATGTTGGTCGGTCACGCCGAGAGCGTTGATTGGAGTAATACCAGAGTGAACTTGCTTGCCATTTAGGTCGAGTTTTTTGCCGATGCTTTCTGCGAGAAGTTGTCTATACCAGTCTGCGAAGCGAATTAATTTTTGTGCGTACGGGATCATTACATTGATGTTTTTGCCCTTTTTACTAAGTAAATATTGGATTGTGGCAATTTGGTAAGGTAGATTTTTTGAGAAGTTTTCGTTGAGAAATTGTTTGCGCATCGTGAGCGCGCCTTTGATTAGTTTTTCTATATTTATTCCTATTAATGCCGCTGGTAGTAATCCAACTGGAGTTAGTACGGAAAATCTGCCACCGACGTTTTGTGGAATTTCGAAACTTGGAATTTTTTGTGTGGTTGCCATTTGTCTAAGGTCGCCATTTTTTGGATCAGTGATGAAGACAAAGTGTTTTTTTGGATCTAGTTTTTTTTCGTCAGTTTTGTTGCGGTAGTAAGAATATTGAGCGAGAGTTTCAGGGGTACTGCCTGATTTTGTTACGATGATGAAAAGTGTTTTTTTGTAGTCGATGACATCTTCTAATTCTAAAATTAAAGCCGGATCGATATTGTCGATGACATATAATTTTGGAGAGTCTGAGCTGAGTTCATTCTCATATAGATGTTTGAGACTTTGTTGTAAGCAGATTGTGCCAAGAGCAGAACCACCAATTCCTAAAACAACGATAGATTTATATTTTCCTTTCACGGAATTTGCGTATTTTAAGACCTTTTTTACAGTTTTTTTGTCGTCAAGGATTTCGTAAAAACCTTGCTTGCGTGATTCGATTCTCTTAAGAAATTTTTTGATTGTTGAAGCTGGGGTGCTGAGATCTTTTAAGGCGTTTTTGTAGTCTAGTTCTATCATTGAGATTTATTAAATTTCGACTGAAAGATACTCTTTTTTGGCTGACTTTTGTAGTGAATTTAAATTGATATGCTATTCTTTAATTATGTAATTTGTGGTATAATATTATATTCAATTTTAAAAAATAAAAAAATGCAAACAAAAACAAAAGCCTTAATGATATTGGGAGGTTTTTTAGTAATCGCGGCTTTATATTCTAGTAATCCTTCTCTTTTGAAAGGGCAGATGATTGTTAAAGATATTACACAAAAATCGGAAGTGGATTTGGTAGTCTCAGTTGCGCCTAAGTTTATCGGTAAAGCTGTTGAACCAGGAGAAAAAGATGTAGTGGCGCTTAGTTTTTCTCTGAGAGCAAATAAAAATGATATTGCTGTCAGTGGCATTAGAGTACGTGCTAAATCAGAGCCGGCTGGATTATATGAAAATGTGCGGTTAGTTGATGGCGCGGATGAGTCTGTTCTTACCTCTGGTACTGTGAAATCTAATTATATTTCTTTTGAAAAAGCTTTTACAGTCAAAGCTGGAACAAGAAAATTGTTGAATGTTGTAATAGATATTAAGTCTGATCTGACTAGCGATGGAAACCTAACCCTTGCAGTTGGAGATGTGGTATCAAAAAAGAAAAAAGGATCGGTTTTTGTCATTATTGAAGATAAAGATCCTATTGTTTTTAATGTGATTAAAAAAGAAGTTGCAGTTGTTCCTTTAACTCCGGTTGATGCATTACTAACGAAACCAAAAATTGCACAAGCCGTTGGTGATTTATCTGAAAGTGATAGGGAATTTTTGAATAGTGCTTATGACCAATTGATTTCTGGTGAAACTAGCAGTTGGTATGAGTATGATAATTATGGTCCGTATGACTTCTCATATGAGGATATTCGTAAGATTTGGTTAAGAAGAGTAGCTTTTTCTTTTTATGTTGAGTTAACTAAAAATTTGCCATGGAGTTTGGAAAGTTATGAGCAGGAAGACTTAAGTTGGATGCTGTCGTTTTGTACTGATTTCAATCCAAATCTTAATAAAGATGGTATCGCTGGTAATGATTACGTAAGAAATTCTCCATATCCGTGTGGGCAATATTTTAGAACGAATGTTGGAAGCTTCGGAGAGGCTGGTTTTTACCATATGATTAAACTAATTGAACCAAATCCTCTACAAACATATGAAATTAGTCAGAAAATTATGAACTATGAGAAAGTTGTAAATGTAAAAATTGAGGATGGTCCAGATGCTATAAATAACCAAAAAAATTTTATTGATAAGGCTATCATTGGTATGAGAAAAAGAGGTTGGAGTCATTATAGTACGGTGGATCAAGTTGATGGAATGAATCCTTATCCGATTATAACTGCATTTAATTTATCCAAGGGGTCTTCGCATGTTAATGCCCATTTTTTAGCTGACATTAGTCGTACCTGGAACATACCTGCTATTGTAGGTAACAATCAGCAAAACTTTGGGCATGGGAGTATTATTTTCCCTTCTGAAAATATAGGTCTATATTCAGGAGATGATGTGCAGAGTGAATTTGTATATTTACCGGTAAAAGAGTCTTATTTTACAGAAAGTTATCTTTATAATATTTTTGATAAAAATGTTTGCGATGTTGATAAAGAGAAAAATAAAGCATTTTTGGAGAGGTTGTTTTCATATAGAGATGATCCTCAATACTCTTATCTTGTCTATACCACTGGCTTGTCATACGGTCCAACGCCATCTTACTGTGAAAGTGGTAAAAAATTTGTAGAAAGTTATGTTAATTCGTTTCAGAGTGTTCATTGCGATAAGGGGGCTGGTGATAGCCAGTGTTTAGGTGGTAAATGTGCTGGAATATGGCAGCCTGCTCTAACTTCTGAAGAAATAGATCAGTGGACAAATACCTTATTTGAAGACCATATTTGTGGTGAGAATTTTTCTTTGGAACCTAAAACTTATGTAATTAATTCCGTAGATTTTTCAGCACCACTGCAGGTTAATAATAAAATATCTATTAGTGTCACGGGAGATTTTTTAAATGTAAGGGCTTGGGTGGCTTGTGGAGAAATTATAAATGCAAATTTAAAATTTATTGGCGTGGCAACTAAAAAGAGCACAAACGAATATGAGACTGTTTTTACAGGTAAGAAAGCTGGTTCAACAGAAGAAATCCCTACCTGTGATGCTATGAAAATGTTAGTTAGTGGTTATTATGGCCAATCAGTGAATGGTTTATATCCCAAAGTAGAAAAGATTGTTGGACCATTTAGTTATACTAAATAACTATTGTTTGTCTTTGACCTTGTCCCAGTCTTCTAAAAATTTTTTAATTCCACTGTCGGTGAGTGGATGTTGGATTAATTTTGCCATGATTTCTGGAGGCATTGTTGCGATGTCGGCTCCTAATTTTGCTGCATCGACGACGTGACGGGGATGTCTAATGCTTGCAACTAAAACTTTAGTTTTGTAACCGTAATTTTTGTAGATCTGTGTAATTTCTGCAATTAAATTCATTCCATCTTGGGAAATATCGTCCAAGCGACCAATAAAAGGGCTGACCAAAGTTGCCCCAGCTTTTGCGGCTAAGAGAGCCTGGCTAGCAGAAAAAACTAGAGTTACATTTGTTTTAATTCCTTCTTTTGTGAGAATTTTTACCGCCTGTAAGCCCTCGGCTGTCATTGGCACTTTTACGTATATATTGCGATGCCACCTTGCGTAAGCACGGCCCTGTTTTAGCATTTCATCAAGGTCATTACTGACAACTTCTGAGCTAATTGGACCGTTTACAACCTTACAAATTTCTTTGATACGTTTTTCTAACGACACGCCTTCTTTGGCTATTAAAGTTGGATTTGTGGTCACTCCATCAACTATGCCCCAAGCTGCATATTTTTTGATTTCTTCGATATTTGCTGTGTCTAGGAATAATTGCATGGAAGTTTTGGATTAGGGGGTTGATTTTATTGTAGGCAATTTTGAGGGTGATTAAAAGCTCTTTTTATGGTATAATTAAGGGATTTTTTAATGCATTTGTTTGACTATATTTAAGAATACAAAAAATTGGCATAGAGGATTAATTTTTGATCGGTTGGATGCGCCTCAAATTTCTTCGTCAGAAAATCCTCAAAAAAGGGCTGAAAAAATTCTGAAAGAAAAGAGTGATTATGCTGAGAATTCTATAGATGAGCGCATGGATTTAGATGTGGGGGATCAGTTAGTGGATTCAGAAGTCCAGGATGCAGTGGATAAAATTGCTAGTGTCAGAAAATTGATTGATAAGAAAAGGGCTACGTATTATGAAGTTGTTCGTAATATGTATTACAAAACTGTAAAGGAGAATGCTAGCGATATAGTTAATGCGGAATATGCTGAAAAAGTGGCTTTGGCCTATAAAGATTTAGTGGATTCATATAGTGATGTTATTAAAATTCAGGAGGAATCTAAAGATCCTGAATTCGTTAGGCAATTGGCTGGAGATTTGCTGAAAGTTGAAGTTCCATTGATAAAGACTGTTACTGTTAATAAAACTCGTGATGTTCCAGTAATGGATTTAATGGAATTGAGCGACATAAATAATGTTCAAAAGGCAGCAAACAGAAAACAAGCTTATGTAGAAACTAAAATTCAGATCGTTAAAAAAACGTATGAAATTCCAAAAAATGCTGAGAAATATAATATTCTAAAAAATGGAGCAGAGATGGCGGTACTTGGCTCAAGGGCTGATTTATTTTTAACGACTAGAGATCAAGCTTATGAAAAATTCTATCATCAGAATATTGAGCAGAGAAGTAAAAACATGCATGCTAATGGAAAAGTAGCGATCAAAAGAGCTGAGGAAGCCGATGGGAAGGGTCTTTCAAAAGTTCAAAATGTTATCCGATTGCAGGATAATGCTGAAAAATATCAGGCAATTGATGGGTATACGACCATGCTTGCTCAAAAGCAGTTGGAAATTGAAAAAATGAGAGTTGCTGATCCAGTGAAAGCCTGTAGTTTGGCTAATGAATTTAGCCTATTGGTGGGTAATTTAAAGAAAAATATGGTTGGTTCATCGATTGATAAAAAGATTGACCAAAGATTTTTTGGATTGCCCGTGGATACTCTTGAAATCTCTGTTGGATTTTTTGAAGATTTAAAGAAAACATCTCCAAAAGTCTTTGAACGTTTTTCCCAAATCATAGATATTTATCACAACAAAGCTGTTGGGTTGGCACAGGATATTATTCAAAGAGATCCAGAAATTATCCAGTTTAAGTGCGACTTGAGTGGGTTTATTAAGAGTGGAGAAGGGCTATTCAAAACTTTCGAAAATCTCAATAAAGAAATAGCAAGAGGGCAAAGTCCATCTCAACCATACATGGAAAAAATCCATGAGGAGTTGGAGATTTATATCAATTCTCCATACTTTAGAGACATCAAAAAGAATTGGCCAAGGCAAAAATATTTGTCTTATTTATCCCAAGATTTAAGTGCTATACCGGGTGCAAAAAAGATGATTGAAACTTGGGAAAATGCTTATAAAGCTTTAGATCAATATAAGGCACAAATTCTGCAAGTAAGCGCCCAGATAAATGATATGGGTGGCGATAATGTTGACTGGACTGGCTTTTTAAAAGATGCGGGTAAATTTGCACTGGTTATTGCTGCCTGTGTTGCAACTGGAGGTGCGATGACGGCCATTGTCGCCAATACTTTTACTACTTTGTCTTCAATAGCTGCTGTAAGTACTTTGGGAAATGCAAGTTTGGATTATTTAGATGGTAATGGAAATGCTTTTGATCCTAATGCTTTGATGGAAGGGTACATGAATAGCCTTGGTGTGTCCTGGGCAAGTGGTGTTTTGGCGAAACCGATTGGTGGGCTTTGGGGAAAATATGCTAGAAAACTTAATGATAAAATGGCGTCTTCTGATATTGGTTGGATTAAGACGTTTGCTGAACGAGGGTATGTTAATAAAATTTTTGCAAATGGAGAGGGAAGTTTTGGTACTAGGTTTACGTCTGAAATGCTTGAGGAATCATTGGAGGATGGGATGAAAAGGCTTGGTGAGGCTGTTGCGCCAAAACATCCTTTACTTGGTGCAATATTCCAAATTATTGGTACGTCTGCGAGAGTTGCTAGAGGGGTTTTTAATAGAGGACCATTTAAAATTGGTGAAATATATGGACAGGTCACGGATAGTGGAGTGAAGCTCGAATATACTAATTTAAATGAGATAAAAGCTTTTTTGTTGGCAAGGGGTCTTGATGCGGAATCAATTTCCAGGTTGGAGCAAGAGGGTGGACTCGTGATTGAAAAAGATGGAATTAGGTTGGAGGTTGAGAATGTTGAAGTTGTTTCCACTGATAAGCTTGATGCTGGGTTTATTAATGGACTGAAATCTAAATACGTATGGGTTAGTCCAGTTAGGGATTGTGGTTTAATTTATGTTCAGAGAAGAGATGGTTCATATACTTTTGTTAAGAAAAATGGGCAGGAAATAAATGCAGTTAAATATAAACAAGTGGTGACGTGGTTTGAGGATGGCTACGCTGGAGTGCAAAGAGAAGACGGTTCCTATACTTTTATAGATCGTCAGGGCAGAGAAATTAACGATAAGAAATATAAGGATATAGATGGATTTACAGGTTTCAGCAAGCATGATGGTTATGCCGTTGTAATGAGAGAAGATGGTTCGTATACTTTTTTGAATCTTCGAGGTAGGGAAATTAATGATAAAAAATATGCAAGGACGATTTATGGATTTCGTCCATTTAGTGATGGTTATGTACTGGTTCGTAGAGAGGATGGTTCGTATACCATGATAGATGAAAATGGGAATGAGTTATGTTCGGTAAAATATAAGTTTATACAGGGTTCCTTTGAGTTTGGATACGTTGGTGTGCAGAGGCCGGATGGTTCGTGGAATTTTATTGATAAAAAGGGTAAGGAAATTAATTCAGTTAGGTATGGAGCGGCTGGTCATTTTGATGAATCGGGCTATGCGTGGGTTGAGAGGCTTGATGGATGGTCGACATTTATTGACAAAAGAGGTAATGAAATAAGCAAGCTTGGTTATCATGATGTTGGAGGATTTTATTATGGTTATAGTTCGGCCCAAAGGCCTGATACTTCATGGACCTTTATTGATAAAAAAGGTAGAGAAATAACTAGTAAGGGTTATAAAACGGCAATGCCCTTTGAAGCTGATGGGTATGCAAAAGTCGTAAGGCTGGATGGTAGTAAAGCTAAAATCGATAAAAACGGTGTGGAAAGTGATGCAAAATGGGATGATAAATGGAATGATATTGGCAAAGTAAAACCTGCTGCAGCGACTCAGTTTGAGCCGGTACCGATTTTTGATAATAGTCAGAATCAATATCGGGATTTTAGGGAAAAGTTTCCTGGTGAATTAGGGTCAGCTATTTTTATGAAATTTGGAAAATTAAGCTGGAGTGATCATGCTCCTAATGTTTTGATTGTTGATAGTTTAAATTCTGGAGATATTTCCATCGGCCAATTTTTATCTGAACGTGGGTATAAAGTTGAGGTTGGTAGTAATGGGGTTGAATTTGAAGTTAATGGTCAGAAATTTATAATTATTCTGAAAAATAGTTATTAGTTATTGAATTATTATTTCTTTTCCGTCAAAAGTAATGTCGATTTTTTTTGTGTTCTTAGGGTTGAAAGTAAATTCTTTTTGGAATTTTTCCAGGTCGACCTTTAGAAGGTGGTCACCAGGCGAGAGCATTATTAAATTTGGGAATTCGTAATCCCAGTAGTCGCTGAGTTTCATACCGTCAATTAAGATTGCGCTGCGAAGGGGGAGTTCTTTTGGCTTTGTGAAGGTCATTACTATGGTTTCGGTTTTTTCTTTAGCTTTTTGATCGGCCAGATTTTGTATTGCTTGGACTATGTTGTAAAAAGGTTTTATTGAGGATTCTTCTAAAAACTCTCCGCCGCTGTTGGATTTATAATAGTTAATTGTGTTAAAAGTGATATTTAACCCAGTTCCTCCGCGATCGTAAACCCTTTCCTGGTGATATGTTTTGATATCCTCAATATTATTTTCTTCAATTGTTTTGTATAGTTTTGAAAGTTCTTCGTTTGTAACCGTGAATGGAGTTATAACAGTTCTGTAGTCATCATTTACCATTTTGCTTTCGTCTATATAGCTTTGATCCTTTGAGATGAAGACTGTTTTTCCATCTTGTGACATGCCACCATTCTCACTTGAACTCATCTTTAAATCAGCCGGATAATTAGCTTCAGTTGTATCCGGTTTTGGAGTGTTATCGGGCTCTGAGCATGCAGTAAGTGCTAGAAGGCTAATTGCTAGAATTAAGGTGAGTAAATTTGTGATAATTTTTTTCATGATTTTGGTGATGGTCAGTAGTTGAGCTAAATTTAGTTTATTCATCTGGTTGCAGCAAGCATTTTGTGATTTAATTTGTTTATGAGTGGTTATTTGAAGCAGATTATTTGCAATAAAAAAAGTGTGTCGATTGTGATTGATTCCGAGGCTGATGGGTCGGTTTTTTATGAGATTTTTACGGAGAGAGAGTATAAAATTTTGGATAATATTATTAGCAAGGCTAGTTCGCCGATTTTGGATATTGGTGCGCATGTTGGGATGTTTTCGATTTATGCTAACTGTTTTAATTCTGATGTGCAGATTTATGCTTTTGAGCCAGAAGAAAGGAATTTCACTGCTTTGAAGAATAATTTTAAGGAGAACGTGGTGAAGAATGTAATTGCCAAAAATGTGGCTGTGGCAGCTGAGATTGGCGTGCGAGAATTTAATATTAGTTCCGATTCTCATAATCATAGTTTGATAAAAATTGAGAATGAAGATGGTGAGGTTTTTCCGATTAAAAAAGTTTCATGCACAACTATTGAGCAGATTTTTTTGAAGAATAATTTGCAGTCAGTAAGTTTGGTGAAAATGGATTGTGAGGGTGCGGAATTCGAGATTCTTGCAAATTTAAAGCCTGAAATTTTGGCTAAGATCGGAGCTATTTACATTGAGTACCATCAATATGGTACTCAAATGAATCCCGAGGTTTTGCGTCAAATTCTTATTGAGAATGGTTTTAAGGTTCAAATGAAACCTTCGCATTTCGATAAAAAATTTGGTTTTATCCTGGCGGTAAGATAGAATTGGAAGAGTGATTTTTTACCTCTCTTCACTATGAATAATGATCAAAAGTTTTTAATTTGGCAGCAAAAGTTTAGACGATTTGCTGACTTTATTGGAGCTGCTCAACTTTATTTAAAAGATAATTTCTTATTAAAGGAACCATTGAAAGTTGTTGATTTTAAGCCAAGAATACTTGGTCACTGGGGGACAGTTCCTGGGCTTAATTTTATTTATGCAAATTTAAATTACTTAGTTTATAAGCATAAATGTGAGCTAATGATGATCACTGGTCCTGGTCACGGAGCGCCTGCGATTCTCGCAAATTTATATTTGGAAGGAACTTTAAAAGAATTTTATCCGGAATTAACTTTGGATGAATCTGGCCTTGGCGAAATTATCAAACAGTTTAGTTGGCCGCATACGCATTTTCCAAGTCACGTAACACCGGGTGTGCCGGGTTCGATTTTAGAAGGTGGAGAGTTGGGTTATAGCCTTGGTACAGCCTATGGAGCGGTTTTGGATAATCCAAATTTGATCGCTGCAGTTGTGGTTGGCGATGGTGAGGCGGAGACCGGACCGATAGCAACGGCCTGGCATAGTAATAAATTTTTGAATCCAAAAACTAGTGGAGCAGTTTTGCCAATTGTGCATATTAATGGCTATAAAATTTCCAATCCAACAATTTTTGGAACTATGAGTGATAAAGAATTGCGAGATTTATTTAATGGTTATGGCTATGAGCCGTTGATTGTTTCTGGTCCAAATGTAGAGAAAAAAATGATGTTGGCTATGGAAAAGGCTTACCAAATTATTCGTGTGATTCAAAAGAAAGCTCGTAAACTTTTTGCGAAACCAGTATTGATGGCAAAGTGGCCGGTTATTTTATTACGCACAGAAAAGGGCTGGCATGGAGTTCATAAATATCATAATCATTTAGTTGAAGGATCTTTTCATGCGCATGGTATTCCAATTGAGCACCCGTCCCAGGATCCAGACGCTTTGGTCGTGATCGAAAAATGGCTTAGGAGCTACGATATTTTGGAGCTGGTTGATTCCAAGGGCAGACCAAAAAAAGAGATTTTTGATTTTGTTCCAAAAGGTAATTTGAGAATTGGAATGAATAAACATGCAATAGGCGGAAATTTTTATAAGAAATTAAAGCTGCCAAAACTTGAGAAATATGAAATGAAGTTTAAAGAAAAAGGTAAAGTTGAAGGGAGTAGTATTAAAGAAGGAGCTAAATTTTTGCGTGATGTTTTTAAATTAAATAAAGATAATTTTAGAATTTTTTGTCCGGATGAATTGGAATCTAATAAATTGGGGGGCGTTTTTGAGGCTACCAAAAGGGCTTATATGTGGCCGCTAAAAAAGACGGATGAAAATTTAAGTCCTGATGGTCGTGTGATGGAAATGCTAAGTGAGCATAGTTTGCAGGCTTGGATGCAGGGTTATATTTTGACTGGTAGACATGGGATTTTCCCAACGTATGAGGCTTTTGCTACGATTATTTCGAGCATGCTGGATCAATATTCCAAATTTCTAAAACAGAGTTTGAAGGTTAAATGGAGGAAGCCAATTTCTTCACCTTTGTATCTGTTAACAAGTAATGGTTGGAGACAGGATCACAATGGTTATTCTCATCAAAATCCAAGTTTTATCAGTAATGTTTTGGTTAAGCATGGTAAGTTTGCGCAGATATATTTTCCGTCGGATGCGAATAGTTTGTTGGTAGCGTTTGAGGAGGCTATGAAGAAACAAAATTCTATTAATGTAATCGTGGCTGGTAAAACTAATTTGCCTCAATGGTTGACATTGTCTGAAGCTCGAGAGCAAGCAAAACTGGGTATAGGCGTTTGGGAATTTGTTGGCGGTAAAGCTGGATCTGCCAATCCGGATGTCGTTTTAGCTTCTTGTGGAGATTACGTTACACGAGAGGCGATTTTTGCGGTTAAATTATGTAAAGAATTGGTCCCGGAATTAAAAATTCGTTATGTGAATGTATCTGAAATTACTGCGATTGGACTTGGAGATTATTGTTCCAATGGTCAAAATTGCCTCACCGAACAGGGCATAAATCATTATTTCACGAATAACAGAATGGTGGTTTTTAATTATCATGGTTACGTGAATGATGTTGAGCAGATTTTGTGGCCATATACAAATTCCAAGAGATTTATTCTGCATGGATATAACGAAGAAGGCTCAACGACTACTCCTTTTGATATGGCTGTTGCTAATGGTGTTAGCTTTTACCATGTAGCGATGGATCTGATAAGGGAAGGGGCAAAATTCAATAAATCTGTGGCGGCTAAAAAAGATAAAATTATTGCAATGTTGAATGATAAAATTGCTTCTCATCAGGCTTATATCAATAAATATGGTGATGATCCCAAAGAAGTAAATGATATGAAATGGTAAAAAATATTGTGATTTTAGGAGCTGGTTTTGCTGGTATTAGAGTTGTGCAGGATTTGCAGAAGGATCTGCCCAATTCTTACAGAATTGTGCTGGTTGATAAGGAAAGTACTCACTTGTTCAGAGCCGATTTATACGAGGTTGCAACTGCGTTTAGTAAGAAAATTAATAAGGAGTGTTTGACCAAATTAAAAGATACAATTGCCATTCCTATTAAGAGTTTGATTAATCAAAAAAGAGTTTGTTTTATCCAGGATGCAGTTAGTAAAATTGATCCCGTTAAACGTGAGGTTAGCTTGAAGAAAAATAAAAAATTGTCCTATGAATATTTAGTTGTAGCGATGGGTAGTGAAACTAATTATTTTGGAATTGATGGACTGGAAAAAAATGCTTTTGGATTAAAAACTATTCAGGATGCTTTGAAAATCAACTGTCATTTGGATCAGTTTTTTCAGGATTTATGGAGGAGAAAATTAAAGAAAGAAGTTTATATTACAGTTGGTGGTGGTGGAGCGAGTGGGGTTGAAACTGTTACTGAACTTGTAGGAGCGGTGAGGTCTTTGTGTGAAAAATATCATTATCCAAATGGTAAAGTGACCCTGCAATTAATTGAGGGTTCAGCGGTTTTGGGAGGTTTTGGTGGAGCTGGGACTAAAGTTATTTTGGAAAGATGTGAGAAGTTTGGAATAAAGGTTTATTTGAATAATTTCATTCAAAAGGCTGATAAAAAAGAAATTGTTTTGAAAAATAAAACTGGAAAATTGATAAAAATTAAATCTGATATTTTGATTTGGACTGGTGGTGTGAAAGTTAATGCAATGGTACAGAAATGTTTTGGACAAAAAGAATGTGGCGGAGCGATTTTGGTGAATGAGTTTATGTTGGCTAAGAATTTTTCTAAGGTTTTTGCGGCAGGGGATAATGCTTATTTTGCTGATCCAGAAAATCCCGCTAAGAGATTGCCTATGTTGGCTAATGTGGCTTTAGATCAGGGAAAAGTTATTGCTCAAAATATTCTTAGTTTGATTAATAAAGGTGATTTGCAAAAATTTACAGCAAAAAGAGGCAGATTTATGCTGCCCCTTGGTGCTAAGTACGCTATTTGTGAGGATTCAGACGGCAGAATCCGTAAAGGTTTTTCTGTTTGGCTTTCTCGTAAATTTGTCTTTTTGCGTTACGCGATGAGCATTCTTCCATTCTTTAAAGCTCTGCGTAAATGGTGGCACAGCAGCCGAATTTTTATGGAGAATGATTAGTAACTATTCTTCTTTCTTTTTTTCATCTACAACTTCAGCTTCTACAACGTCATCTTTTTTCTCTTCTTTGTTGTACACTTTTACGCCGTCGTCTTCTGAGGCTGCACCTCCTGCCGTAGTAGAGCCTGTGTCAGCAGCAGAACTTGCGCTTGCTTCGCTCGCACTTTTGTAGATTTCACTACCGACTTTTTGGATTTCGGTGCTTAATTCGTCGTAAGCTTTGTTTAATTCTTCGATAGTTGCATCTTTGTTTTCCAAGATTTTTTTAACGGAATCAATTTTTTCCTGAACTGGCTTTTTGATATCATCTTTTACTTTATCACCAGCGTCTTTAAGGGTTTTTTCTGATTGTAAAACTAGAGATTCTGCTTTATTTCTAGCTTCAACTATATCTTTTTTCTTTTTGTCGTCGGCTGCAAATTTTTCTGCTTCCTGTCTCATTTTTTCAATTTCATCTTTATTCATATTGCCTGAACCAGCAATTGTAATATGTTGAGTTTTGCCAGTGCCTTTATCAGAAGCTTTTACGTTTAGGATGCCGTTAGAGTCGATATCAAAAGTAACTTCAACCTGAGGCACACCACGTGGCGCAGAAGGGATTCCATCAAGAATAAAGCGACCAAGAGATTTGTTGTCGGCAGCCATTGGTCTTTCACCCTGTGAAACGTGTACTTCTACTGAGGTTTGATTATCGGCAGCAGTTGAAAAAATCTGTGATTTAGAAGTTGGGATGGCGGAATTTCTTTCAATTAAAACTGTGTTAACACCACCCATTGTCTCAATACCAAGAGAAAGTGGAGTTACATCTACCAATAAAATATCTTTTACATTGCTATCTCCCTGTAAAATACCTGCCTGGATAGCCGCACCAAGGGCAACAACTTCATCTGGATTTGTGCCTCTTGTTGGCTCCTTGCCAAAGATTTCTTTAACTTTAGCCTGAACTGCTGGCATACGAGTTGAACCACCAACTAGGATGATTTCATCAATATCGCTTTCAAAAGTTTTAGCGTCTTTCATGGCCTGGCGACATGGACCTTCGGTCATCTCAATCAATTTCATTGTTAGATCTTCCAATTTTGATCTTGTCATTTTTGTCTCAAAATTCTTTGGACCACTAGCGTCAACTGCCAAATATGGAAGACTGATAGTCGTTTCGTGTAGAGAAGAAAGTTCAATTTTGGCTTTTTCTGCGGCCTCTTTAATTCTCTGTAGGGCAAGACGATCGCTAGAAACATCAATTCCTGACGCTTTTTTAAATTCATCAATAATCCACTGCATGACTAATTGATCAAAGTCGTCACCACCAAGCTGGGTATTGCCATTTGTTGATTTTACCTGAAAAACTCCATCACCTAATTCCAAAATTGAAACGTCAAAAGTACCACCACCAAGGTCATAAACGGCGATGGTTTTTTCTCCACCTTTTTTGTCCATTCCGTATGCAAGGGCAGCTGCTGTAGGCTCGTTGACTATACGTTTAACTGTTAAACCGGCAATTTCACCGGCGTCTTTTGTGGCTTGTCTCTGCGCGTCATTAAAGTAAGCTGGAACAGTAATTACGGCTTCTGTTACTTTTTCACCAAGATAAGCTTCGGCATCAGCTTTTAATTTTTGTAGAACCATGGCTGCAATTTCAGCAGGTCTTCTTTCTTTACCATCAAGTATTATTTCAACTTCTCCGTTCTTACCTTTTACGCATTTGTAAGAAACTTTTTTGATGTCTTCTAAACATTCATCGTACTGACGACCAATAAAACGTTTTGCAGAATAAATTGTGTTATCTGGATTAGTCGTAGCCTGATTTTTTGCAGAAACACCAACGCGTCTCTCACCATCTTTGATTGCGACAATTGATGGAGTTGTGCGTCCACCTTCGATGTTTGGGATCACTTTTGTTTCACCACCTTCCATGATGGCTACGCAAGAATTTGTTGTACCAAGATCTATACCAATGATTTTTGACATAATTTTTAAGTTAATATTTATAGTTTGGCTGAATTAGCACTCATGATTATAGAGTGCTAGTTGGTATTGGTCAAGAGTGAAAATAAAGCTCCACCAAAAATGATTGCGAACATTAGACCAATGCCTATATAGAAGCCTTTGTTGCTGATTCCAAGAAGTTTGTTTGTTGTTAGGCGATCTCCTACTCCAACGAATTTGTTTGGAAATAGATCTTTTACTGTTTTGATCATTCTTCTGCATTCTTGATCTTCGGTATAAATTTGGATTCGGAGAGCTTGATTTTTTTCGGTTGGAGAATTTTGATGAGCAATAACTAATTGTCCGGCTGCTGCTACTGGTAGGTTTAAACCGTCATCATCCGCTGATAGATCTTTGCCAGTTAAGCCACTAAATAATTTGCCAATAAAAGTTTTTGATAAGGCTTGTCCGGCTAGTCCACCAATGGGTCTTCCGCTAACTGAACCTCTTCTACTGTCTATGCTTACAGCAATTCCAGTAATTAGTCCTGAAGGAATATTAGTTTCTTTGTAAGTAATCATTTCTTTTGAAATGTCTACTTCGTGCTCTCGAAATCCAACTTTGTATTTAAATTTTTCCATTGTTTAGTTTGTGAATATCATTATTAAAATGACGAATAGAAAAAAACCTCCTATAACCCATCCGGCCATGGCTAATTCTTTGTTCATAACTCCAAGAGTTTTGTACATAGTTCCTGGTCCATCTACCCCAACAAATTTGCCTGAAAAAGCATTTTTTAAACTTGCAATCATGTTCTGACATTCCGGGAGGCTTGTATTAATTGGAATTTCGATGGATTTCTTTTTTGCAGTTGAGCCTTCTTGATATGCAACTACTACACGACCAAGGGAATTTGGTGGAAGGTTAAGTTCTTTTAGCAGTTCTGGATGCTCTTTTACTTCTTCTTTTTTTTCCATAGCACCTGCGATACCTCCCGCAATTAAACCACCGACCAATCCGCCAACACCTACGCCGACTCCTCTGGCTAAAAGGGTGTTTTTATTCCCCATAATTACTACTCCTATGCCAGTTATTTGAGAGCTAGGAATGGCTTGATTTTTGTAGGTTATCATCTCTTTTGATATGTCGACTTCACGAGTTATGACGCCCATTTTGTAAGTAAATTTTTCCATTGAATTTATGTTATTTGATTTTGAATTATCTGCTGGATTTTAGCTGCCGTCGCCAACTTTTACTTTAGAATGGCGAAGTACTCTATTTCCCAGCGTGTAGCCCTTTTCCAGTTCTTCAATCACTATGTCTTTTTCGCCTGGACCTTGTACTAGAGCTTGATGAAATTCGGGATTGAATTTTTGATTTAAGGCCTGGATTGGTCTTAGGCCAGCGCTAATTAGAGTTTGTTCCAGTTGATTTATGCATATCTCAATTCCTTTAAACCATTCTGTTGCCGCATCTGGAACGTGTTGTTTTGCTCTTTGTAAATTATCAAGAATTGGCACTAAATTGCCCATTAAATCAAGGTTTGCAAGAGTGATAGTTTGGATGCGTTCTTCTTCGTAACGGCGCTTAACATTCACTAAATCTGCCATTGTGCGTTTTGCGATATCCGTCATTTGTTCGAGCTCTTGTTTGATTTTGCTGAGCTCGTCTTCGTCTTGCGCTTGAGAATTTTGGGTAGCAGAATTTTCTTTTTCTTCAGCGGCTTTTTGGGCGGCTTTTATTTTTTCTTGTAAATCGTCGTTTTGATTGTTTTCGTCAGTCATATTTTTAGTTACTTAATAATTTAGCGACTTCTTCCAGCATGACTATGTTGTAGGCGTAGTTCATGCGTTTTGGGCCTAGTAGACCTATATATCCAGCAAAACCATCGTGTTCATATTTGGTTACAATTATGCTGCAACTTTGGATTTGGGGCAGTATGTTTTCTTCTCCGATAAAAGTTTTTACAGTTTCATTTACGTCTAAATTAAAGAGTGTATTTACAAAATTATCTCCGCGCTCAAGGACTTCGATTACTTCACTGGCGTGAATAGTATCACCAATAAATTCTGGCTGACGCATCACGTTGGACATGCCTAAAAAAAATGTGTGAGGGTTGTCTGGAGTGGTTGCAAAACTGGCAGAATTTGTAGCGCGGGCAAGTAGTGAAACTGCATCGTAAAGTTTTTCACGAACCTTTTGAACTTTATGCTGAATTTGGGCGACTTTTAGAGTTTGCAGTGCTTCTTCGCGGGCCTTGCCGTAATCCGCCATTTCATCTACAAATAGGCGATAGGCTTTGTCAGTTGGGATCCGTCCGGCAGAAGTGTGAGGCTGAAAAATGTAGCCTTCTTCTTCCAAAGAAACCATGTCGTTACGGATAGTGGCAGGGGATACGTGAAATCTGTAACTCACCAAAATAGTTTGTGAGCCAACCGGCTGAGCGGTTTCAATAAAATGTTTGATAATAGCTTGTAGAACCTGTTTTTTGCGATCTTCAGACATGTTTTAGTAGTTAGCACTGTGGATTATATAGTGCTAAGTGGGAGATGTAAAGATTGGTGGCGGGTCTAATTTGTTATCGACGATTTGCTGCGTCCCAGTCGCTGATTACCCGTGCTGCTCGTACAGCATTTCTTGATGGTGCAACTAGGTTGTCAAAGGCAGTGCGTAGAGTTATCAATGACCTACCACGAATTGAGTCAGCAATAACAATGCAGTTAGTCGGGTCTCCAGCTATTTCTCTGCTAGATTTTAGCGATGGTTTAACTTTTACCATCTCGTTTGGGCCAACTAAATTGCCAGCTGCTGTGCTAAATATTTCTCGTAGTTCATCTGGTGTGGTTTCCCTATCAAATATTATATTTATGTCTGAAAGAACACCGTAACTTGTTGGGTATCTTGTCATATGTGTCGTTACTTTTGCGCTAAGTTCAGGCCCTAAAATTCTTCCAATCCCTTGGTCCACATGAGTAGATGGTCTAACTTGCATCCAGTCAGTATCGGTATGTTTAAAATGACCATCTGCGTATCTACTTAATAATGTATTTAGGTCATCTCTTGTAGCTGAGTGATTGATTCCAATGCTTGCTTCGCTAAAACCTATGGTTTGAGCCAGAATATATAAGGCAATAGACTTGTTTTTTGCGATGCAGGAGTCGTTAGATACGCTCGTTTCACCATTATATCTTCTGCCTAGAGCAAAATCCGTCAGCCCTGGAATTAATACTGGTCCAATCGGATCATCTTCATGTTTTGGATCTGTGGGACTAGGTACTAGAACGTATTCACTACCATTTTGTGTAAATCTTCTAGACCCGCTGCCCGTTAGATATCTTCCCGTGCTGTTGAGCATGCCATGAGTCCCAAGTTCCTTTTTGGCAAATTCTGCTAGTTCATCTGGATCTTTGATTGAGCTCACCTTTATTTTTTTACCGTCTATAATTAAATAGTCATTGCCGCCTCTTTCTACATCTAGGTCGTTGTCATCTATTGGTCCTTCTCTTGTAAGTGCCTCTTTAATTCTATCTATTGCACGGTGGAGTATTTTACCATTAGTGTCGGTAATATCGAGGTCGTTTAGTAAGCCGATATTTACACCTTCAGGATCATAACCTTCGGTTTCGTTTAAATAACCATTTTCTTTCATAAAGGTTGTTCCGATTGCACCGGCTGCACCGTTGATTACCCAAGGTAATGATTCACCATTTGATCTTTCAGCTCCCATAAGATTGAAATTAAAGATAGGGGGTTATTGTCTTTTTTTACGGCAAAATAGTCAAACTTATGGGTTTTGATTGGCTTGACAGTAGGTTTACATTTTTTCTCCAATCATTTTGATCAAGTCAACTACGCGGCAGGAGTAGCCCCATTCGTTGTCGTACCAGGATAAAACTTTGACCATGTTTCCTTCTATAACTTGAGTTGAAAGTGCGTCTAATACAGAAGATAGTGGTGAATGTTTGTAGTCGATTGAAACTAATGGTTTGTCGCTGTAGCCAAGGATTCCTTTCATTTTACCTTCTGCGGCTTCTTTCATTTTTGCGTTAATTTCTTCGGCTGTGGTGGATTTTTTTAGTGTGCAAGTTAAGTCGACTAGAGAGACAGTTGGGGTTGGGACGCGGATAGCCAAGCCATTTAATTTGCCGTTAATTTCTGGCATAACTAAGCCGATTGCTTTTGCAGCACCTGTACTTGTTGGAATCATTGATAGGCCGGCTGCGCGAGCACGTCTCAAGTCTTCATGTGGAAGATCGAGAATGCGTTGGTCGTTGGTGTAAGAATGAATCGTGGTCATGAGGCCTTTTTCTATCTCAAAATTGTCGTTTAAAACTTTTGCAATTGGGGCCAAGCAGTTTGTTGTGCAAGAACCGTTGGAAATAATATTGTGATTTTTTGGATCGTATTTTTCGTCGTTTACACCTAGAACTACAGTGAAATCAGCATCTTTACCTGGAGCGGAAATTACCACTTTTTTAGCACCCGCTTTGAGATGTTTTTCTGCACCGGCACGATCTGTAAAAAAGCCCGTTGCTTCAATTACTAGGTCTACTCCTAAGTCTTTCCATGGGAGTTTTTCGGGATCTTTTTCGCAGAGAATTTTGTAATCTTTGCCGTCAACATTAATAGTGTCAGCAGTTGAATTAACTTCGTTTGGAATAGTGCCGTAATTGGAGTCGTACTTAAGAAGGTGGGCAAGAGTTTCGGTTTTGCCGAGGTCGTTAATAGCAACGATATCAAAAAAATCTTTGAGTAAGTTAATTCTAAAAACCTGGCGGCCGATACGACCAAAACCATTGATGGCAACTTTGAGTTTCATACGGTTAAATTTTAATGGAATAATTTTTCGCGTGCAGTATATCGGATTTTAGGGAAATTTAAAAAGAGTCCCGCTGTGGTGGGTAGGGCTCTTGATATTTGATGGTGATTTAGTAGTGATGTTGATAATCTACAGGCATTTCACGTGGGCGAAGAAGGTTGGTGGTTGCTTGGTGGGTGGACGTGATTGGCTGTTCTAACTCTGGATCTAAGGTTAGAGTAGATTGCATTTCTGTAGCTAATGCAAGCAATTGTTCTGCTGTGGCAACTTCTGGGCAGGTTGGGTCGAGAATTTTGCCGTTCAAGCCTACAACTCCGTTTCCATTGTAGTATAATTTTGTTGTTTTGCGGCCTTCTGTAATTTCAATTGAGTATCCTGCGAGCTCGTAACCTGCAGAACCACGTTCAGTTCTTTGTGGATGCCAGACTCCTAAATCTGTTCTTACTTTAATAGTAAGGCCTTTTTTTTGTAATGTTCCGTTTGCTCGGCACAATTGTTCGAATTGAGGTCGTAGCTTACTGCCGACAGAGATTTGTTGTACGAGGATGTCCGCCGCATTATCTGGATCAGATTTCTCTACCATGTTTCGTTCTGTCATGACGGTGAATTCAATATTTACCATAGAATAGATCATTTTATCGCTCACGTCAAGTGATAAGGGTTGGGGTTTTAGTTATAATGCGATCATGTTTTTAAAGCTTAATGATAAGGAAATTTTGTTGCAGACGAGTCGGGTTCTTGGCAATGGGGGAGTGGTGATGCATCCGACGGAGACTTGTTATGGGTTGGCGGTGGATATTTTTAATAAGGGAGCTTTTGAGAAGTTATATGAGGTGAAGGGGAGGGATGAGAAGAAGCCGGTGAGTATTTTGGTTTCGAGTCTGGAGATGGCTCAAAGGTATGGAGAATTTAATGATAAGGCTTTGGAGTTGGCTAAGAAGTATTGGCCGGGAGCCTTGTCTATAGTCGTACCTCGTAGTAGTGAGTTGCCGGATTTTGTGAATCCAGGTGAGGAGTTTGTTTCTATCAGATGGTCTAGTCTGGAGTTTTGTCAGAAAGTTGTTGAGAATTTAGGGCGGCCAATTACAACTACTAGCGCAAATAGAAGTGGGCAGCCTCAATTATATGATGTTACGGATTTGGCTGGTTTAGAGGGGGTGGATTTGGTGGTGGATGGAGGTATGATTCCAGAGGTAAAGCCGTCTACAATAGTTAAGGTGGATGGTGATGAGGTAACGGTTTTGAGGCAGGGGGAGATCGTGGTTTAGGTGTGCTGGAGATTGAGGAGGTTTGGGTATGTAGTTTTTTTTGGAATTTTGTACGGACGATGTACGTACAGTTTTTTGATTTGGGAAGTGTCTCCCCTCCAGAGGCGGGCAGGCCTGTGGAATTTTACAGATAGGGATTCTGGTGCCCCAGAATTTACAGATTAGAGATCCTTCCTAGGGAGGATTTTACAGATTAGGATTATTGGATATCGCATGGGGGCCAGGCGCCGAAGGCGCCGGTGTTCACAAAAATTAGACAATGGTATTTAATTTGTTCAATAGAATGTGTGTAACGCCCACTTTGCCTTATATGCAGCCATTTTTTTCGCTTAGTACGGCCTGCTGAGTAACTTTTTTATGATTGTTTCTCTAGAATATATTGACCGTCGTGGCGTTTTTATCTATCTTTAGCGGCAGTCCACTGTTTCAAAAAGTTATACACATTTTGCGCACAACTTTTGAACGGCCCGGAAATGATGGAGTGGGAATTTTCTTTATTTAAAGCCTAAATGCAGCACATCTCGGTACTAAAAGAAGATGTCGAAAAGTACCTGGGGCTTGGAGAAAATAAAGTAGTGCTAGATGCCACTCTCGGACTAGGTGGGCACAGCCTCGCTATTCTGCAAAAGATTGGAAAAAAGGGAAAATTGATAGCCTTTGAGCAAGATGAAAGAAATCTAATAGAAGCACAGAACAGATTAAAAGACTTTGAACCTCAAGTAGTTTACATTCACGATAATTTTTGCCATTTGAAAGCTAGGGTTACTGGTTACGAAGGAAAGATCGATGCAATTCTGTTTGATCTTGGATTGTCTTCACCTCATGTGGATGAAGCCGACAGGGGATTCTCTTTTATGAAAGAAGGTCCTCTCGATATGAGATTTGATCAGAGGAATAAATTAACTGCTGAAGAAGTCATCAATGACTATCCTGAAAATAAGTTAGCAGATATCTTTTACCATTATGGAGAAGAAAGTGCTGGAAGGCAGATGGCTAAATTTATTTGCGAGAGGAGAAAAATTGAAAGATTCACAACCACTACTCAGTTAGGGGAATTTCTAAGTATGAAGTTTAGTGGACTGAAGAAAAAGGGTTCTCATCCTGCTACTAAAGTGTTTCAAGCCTTAAGAATAGAGGTAAATAAGGAGTTGGAAATTCTAAAAGACAGTCTTGAGCAGGCCTTTGAAGTCCTAAAAGTTGGAGGTCAAATTGTAGTTATTTCATATCATTCTCTCGAGGACAGAATAGTAAAGCAATTCTTCAAGAATTTAGAAAAGCCGCCCGTAAGCTCAATGGAAGCCGCGGTTTACAGAAACTTTGATGATCCCTTCGTAGAAAATTTAACAGGCAAACCAGTAATACCGAGCGAGCAAGAAATAAAAGAAAATCCAAGAAGCCGCAGTGCAAAGCTTAGGGCTTATAAGAAATTAAGATAAAAGTTCAATTCCTATCCATCCATTACCCTCAAAAAAATGTCACAATTAGTACTAGAAAAAGGTATCAGCAGAAACTTCTTTAGAAATATGTTTCAAAATTTACAGTATGGGCCCTATTTTTTGCTGGGATCTTTAGTGTTTTTTGTGGCTTTGGTAACGGTAATAACGCTGATGTTTTCGACTAGACAGGTAACAAAGGGCTATGTGTTGAATCGATTGGGAGCGGAAAGACAAACGCTGATCAAGGAGAATGAACAGAAGGAAATGGAGATCTCTAAAGTACGTTCACTGCAGCACATTCAAAATTCTTCAAAAGTGCAGAGAATGAAAAGGCCGGACCAGCTAGTTTATGTCCAAGTATTGGGCGATACGGCAATTGCTAGTAAATAATAGGAGGGTGATCTGAATTTTGGTTTGAATTTTTTGGCTGTATCCGTTATCTTGCAATTGGAAATGAAGATTTCCCAGGGCTTATTTTTTTAAGGGTTTTATATGAACAATGATGCAATGAAATTTTTCAGCAAACATCACTATTCCATTGGTGAACTTGCTAGACTTAGACAGATCGTTAGAGATAGTGGCAAGACTATGATTCTGCCTTATGATCAGTTTATTGAACACGATAATCGTCACGTGAGCCCAAATGCAATGGCTGCGGATCCGGATTATATCTGTAAATTGGCTGTGGAAGGTGGATACAACGCCGTGGCTATGCACTATGGTTTGGCTAAAAGATATTGGTCAAAATTACAGGGTAAAGTTCCGTTACTTCTTAAAATTAATGGTAAGACTTCTATTCCTTCTCAAAAAAATCCTTTAAGTGTTTTTACTTCTTGCGTGGAAGATGGTGTGAGAATTGGGGCTGTGGCGATTGGTTACACGCTTTATTACGGTTCACCAAGGCAAGATGAGGACTTACCTCAATTGGCTGGTGTACGCCAGGAATGTGACCGTTATGGCATGCCTTTGGTTGTCTGGGCTTACCCACGTGGAGAGGCTGTTGAGGCAAAAGGTGGCAAGGAATCAAGTTATTTGGTTGAATCTGCAGTGCGTATGTCTGTAGAAATGGGCGCGACGGTGATAAAGGCTAATTTGCCCGTTGCTGTAAAAGATAATAATTATTTTGAGAATATTGATGTGCCGGAGTATTACAGAAAAGTTGAAAAGGAATTACAAGGTTTAGATCCTAAAAAACAGAAAATCGAGAGAGCTAGAAGAGTGGTAGAAGCGGCTCAGGGCGTGCCAGTTTTGTTTAGTGGTGGCGATCAAGTTGGAGATGAGGAATTAATTGAAAATGTGGAAGCTTGTTTGGGAGCTGGTTGTTTTGGTTTCATTTTTGGTAGAAATATGTGGAAGAGAGAATACGGCAAAGCTGTTGAATTGAGCGCGCAATTCCAAAAAATGTTAGATAATAATAAGTAATTTTTAGATTAATATGATTAAGATTGCAATTAATGGTTACGGTAGAATTGGACGCGGAGTTCATAGAATAATTATGAATTCGGATGATATAGAGTTGGTTGCGATAAATAGTGGTGCTGATGCAGCTTCACATGCTTATCTTTTGAAGTATGATTCTTTGTATGGGAAGTGTGATGCTGATATTAAAACGGATGGAGCTGATCTTATTGTAAATGGCAAAAGAATAGCGGTTTATCAGATCAGAGATCCAAAAGATGTTGATTGGAAAAAACACGATGTGGATATTGTGATTGAAAGTACGGGTAAATTTACAGAGATGGAGGATGTAAAAAAACATCTTGAGGCCGGGGCTAAAAAAGTTTTGGTGACAGCGCCTTGTAACGATGAGGGCATCCCAAATATTGTGATGGGTGTAAATGATGAAGAGGTGGATTTGGATAAGTTTAAAGTGGTTTCAAATGCTTCCTGCACTACAAATTGTTTGGCGCCTGTGATGAAAGTTCTACACAAAGAATTTACTGTGGAGAAGGCTTTTGTGAATACCGTACATGCTTTTACCTATACGCAGAATTTGCTGGATAATTCTAACCCAGAAGATTTTAGAAGGGCGAGAGCCACTATGGAATCGATTATTCCAACAAGTACTGGTGCCATGAAGGCGATTGGAAAGGTTATACCGGAATTGAAAGGCAAGATTGATGGAATGGCTTTTAGAGTGCCTGTGCCAACTGTTTCTTGTATTTATGTGGTGGCTAAGTTGGCTAAAAATGTGACTGTTGAACAGGTAAATACTGCTTTTAAAAAATATGAAGAAGGTGAGTTACATGGGATTTTGGGAACTAGTGTAGAGCCTTTGGTTTCTGTGGATTTTAGGGGCGATGAGCGTTCTTCGATTGTGGATTTGCCTAACACTAAAGTTTTGCCAGATGGATTTGTCCAGATTGTTGCTTGGTATGACAACGAATGGGGCTATATCTCAAGAGTGGTGGATTTGGTGAGATGGTTTAGTGCATAAACTCTTAAATGGTTGCCTATGACTTCCTTAGCTATTATTTTGGTGATTGCTTCGGCTCTTCTGCATGTGGCGAGGGATTTTTTGACGAAGAGTTCCAAAGATAAGCAGATTTTTATTTGGTGGACGACGGTTATTTCACTGGTTTATATGTTGCCGGTGATGGCTTATTCATGGGCAAAATATGGCACGGGGGAGGTTAAAGGTCTTTGGATTGCTTTGGGGATTAGTGTGGTTCATTTTTTGTACTGGATCTCTTATACCAAGGCTTATGATGGAGGGGATTTGTCCCAAGTATATCCGATTATTCGTTCTTCACCGGCTTTGGTTTTGGTGTTTGCAGTTTTGTTTTTGAATGAAAAAGTTTCTGCATTAGGTGTAGCTGGAATTTTGTTAATAACACTTGGGGTTTGTTTCATTAATTTCGGAGGGGTAAAAAATTCAGATTCAAAACATATAAAGTTTGCTTTTTTTGCTTTGATTTGCACGACTATTTACACCTTGGTTGATAAGATTGGAATTGGATATGTTGATCCGGTTACTTATTCTTTTTTGGTGGCGGCTTCGGCTTCTATATTATTTGGAATTTACATTTTTAAGGTTAAGAATAGATCGGAAATTGCAAAAATCTGGCAGAATAACAGAGGAAAACTTTTGTTGAACGGGTTTATTGCTGCGGCTTGTTATCCACTACTTTTGGCTGCATTGGCAATGTCAAAAGTGAGTTATGTGGCTGGTTTGAAACAAATTGGAGTGGTGCTTGCTGTAGTCGTAGGTGGCAGTCTTTTGAAGGAAAAAAACATGGTTTTGAGGTTGTGTTGTGCGGCCTTAATAGTGGGTGGTGCAGTTTTTATTTCAATGGCGAAGTAGGAAATATTGATATAATTTTGAAAATTGTTACAATGGGTTTGTCAAACCTGTTGTTAGAACGTCATCAAAAAGATCCTCAATATTTGAGGATCTTTTTTTCTTGCCAATGTGGTGGACCTGCCGGGAGTCGAACCCGGAACAATCGGATGTCAAACCCGTTGTTGGAACCGTCACCAGGCCCATTTGCCATATTGGCGATTTCTTTATAGCAGACTGACATTAAATAATTATTAAATTTTCTTAAAATTTTTCTAAAATTGGGGTAAACTCTTTCCATTATGGAAAATTTACAGAGTTATTTAGAAAAATCAGGTGTTTCAGCAGAGCTCAGATCTGTGATTGATAGCGTGGTGGCTAGTGTGCCAAAGATTTCTGAAGTGATCAGGACGGCGGATACCGGTAAGGCTGGGACTATGAATAATTATGGGGAGGAGCAATTGGCTCTGGACGTTTTGTCAGATCAGATTTTACAGGAAGAATTTAAGAAAAATCCTTTGATTGGGTTAATTGCCTCTGAAGAGTTGCCAGATGAAATGAAATTGGGTAGTGGGGAATTTGCCGTGGCTTACGATCCTTTGGATGGATCTTCACTCGTAGATGTGAATTTTTCGGTTGGGACTATTGTGGGGATTTATAAGGCAAATTCGTTTATTGGTATGAAAGGAGATGATCAGTTGGCCTCTATGATTGTGGTTTATGGGCCACGTACAACGATATTTTTGACTGTAAAAAAAGGTGTCGCCCATTTTATTCTAAATAAAAATGGAGAATTTATTTTGGATAAGGAAAATTTAATAGTTGGGGAAGGAAAGTATTTTGCTCCAGGCAATTTGAGGGCTTGTTCTAGCCGTCAGGACTATTTGGAGTTATTAAATTATTGGTGTAAGGAAAAATATACTTTGAGATATTCTGGAGGGATGGTGCCAGATGTAAATCACATTTTACTCAAAGGTAAGGGCGTTTTTGTTTATCCAGGTTATGCAGAAGAGCCAAATGGTAAATTGAGATTATTGTTTGAATGTGCGCCGATGAGTTTATTGATGGAGCAGGCTGGAGGTGATGCTAGTGATGGTAAAATTAGAATTTTGGACAAAAAAATTGAAAATTTAGAACAGCGCACGCCAATTATTATGGGTAGTAAAGTTGAAGTGGCTAAAGTAATGGAGTTTTTGCGGTAATTCTTGTAAGAGGCTAGTATATTTTAAAATGTTTGTAGATGAGTGAAAAAGATCTAAGCCAGAGGGAAGTGGAAATAGAGGCTTTAGTAAAATCAGTACAGAACGGTGATCAAGAGGCGTTTGCCAAAATATATGATGTATTTATAGATCCAATTTATAGATATGTATATTATAGGGTTAATTCTGCAGAGGCTGAAGATTTGATTGAGACTGTTTTTTTGAAGGCATGGGAAAATATTAAGCAATATAAACATGATAAAAAGTCTTTTGCAGCCTGGCTTTTTAGGATTGCCCATAATTTAGTGGTGGACCATTATCGCAGTTCAAAAGATAAGGTTTATGAAGAATTGAATGCCCAGTTGCCAGATTTGAATCGTCAGCATAATCCAATTAAATCCACGCAAAATATTTTGGATAATCAAATGCTTAAAGAAGCCATAGGCTCAATTAAAAGAGAATATCGGGAAATTATAATTCATAAGTTTGTTAATGAACTTTCTAATAAAGAAATTGCAGAGGTTTTGAATAAGAGTGAAGGGAGTTTGAGAATTCTCCAATTTAGAGCCCTTAAAGCCTTGAGGAATGTTTTGGAAGAGAAGGGAGTCAATTATTAATTTACTGTAACAGGAAGTCAAAATTACCGTTTGTAAAGTTGTATGCAAGAACAAGATACCCAACAAAAAGAGTTCGAAGAGATGATTAAGCTCATGATGAAGCCATCTGATGTTAGATTGTCAGATGTCAAAAAAGATCAGCTTAAGGAGCGTGTTTTTGCGCGTATAAATTCTCATGTAAGATTGGAAAATACTATAAAAGCAGTTTCTGGAGATATAACTTTAGATGCATATAGCAGAGTTACACTCAAGGAACGTATTTTGAGTTTGATTGAAGCTAGTCATCAAAAGAGATTTTTTTGGCTTCCGGTATTCAATTTTACAAAGAAGTTGGTGAGTGTAGCGATGGTTTTGATTTTGACTTTGGGTATTACGATGATGGGTATTTTGCAGGTTAATGTTGGTTTGGTCAGTGCTGCGGGGTTTACTTCAATTGCTAGTGTAGAAGGTAATGCTTGGGTGCAAAGAGGTGGACAGATTATTCAGGCGGTTCCTGGTTTGAAGGTACTGGAGAATGATATTGTGAAGACAGAAGGTGGACAGTTAGTAATAAAGTATCTTGATAATAGTGTGAGTCGTTTGGCTGATGACACCGAGATTGTAGTTAAAAAATTGGCTGCTGAGCATAATAATTCAACTCGCACACAGGTTAAAATATATTTGGAAGATGGTGAAGTTTGGTCAAAAGTAGTAAATCTTCTTGAGGCGGATTCTGAATTCTTAATTGAAACTAAAGATGTCCTGGCTACTGCTAAAAAAGCGGCTTTTACTGTAAAGGTAAGCAATGAACAGTCTCAGATTGGAGTTTTTAATCATAGCTTGGAGGTAACGTCAGAAAATAAAATTGGTAGAATTATTACAGGTGAAAAATTGATTATTGATGAGGGGAAGGATTTGCTTGCCGTGCAGCCGATTTCTGAGGATGAGAGAAATGGTAAGTGGGTGACACAAAATATGGAGAATGATCAAATATATCTGCAGGAATTGGAAACTCAATTTATTGTAGAACAAACAAAATCTCTTGGTGTAGACAATATTGAGGATTTTTCTGTGGATAAGTCTTTTAGAGAAAAGACTTTGTTGATGTTAACTTTTGACGATATTGATAGGGCTAAATTGGAATTGGATATAGCTGAAAAGAATTTTATTGCAGCTAGATTGCAGTTACAAAACCCAGCGATAAGTCCTGAGGATAAGCTTATTGCTGATGCATTGATGCAGGAGTTTTCTCTACAAGTAGAAGGGTTTTACCAGTTAATTAATGAGGTAAAGGAGGGAGATGATGCGTATGCAAAAGATTTGGGTGATTATGTGGAAGACAAATTATTAGCCCAGAAAAAATATTTGAGTTTATCTTTGCCTGGTGCTCCAGAATATGAGGCTCGCAAGATTGTTGATAGTCTTGAGCTTTTGAGGGCTGGTGATAAGAATGAATTAGTGCAGATTAAAGTTGATCAGGCTAATGAAAAATTATCTGTGGTGGAGGATATTAAGCAGGCTGGAAATCAAGAATTGGCTCAAACTGTAATGGATGAGTATAAAGCAGATATGAAAGGACTAATTAATATTTTGGGAGATTTAAATCCGGCGGAAAAAGCTTTGTCTGAAGATGTGGTTGCTAATGTTTCAAGGGATATTGATGTATTGGAAGCCATTGATGTTGTTTCCAGCGGGGAGTTGATTGAGTTAAAAGTTGATGTGGCTCAGGCTACCGGTGTTAATGAAATTATTGAACCTGCAATCGTGGAATCTGGAAATACTTATGTTCAAACAGTGAAAGAAACTTCAGTACCAGAGACTGCAGTTGTTCAAGAATACAGACCAGAAGAAGTTACCGATGGTCCATATGGGGTAAAGTTGCAGGGTGATAAGCCTCTTCCACCAATGTTTACAAATTAATTAGAGCCAGGATTGTTCCAAAGGCGGCCATCAAACCTCCAACAATCCAAAAACGCATGACTACGGTATATTCTGCCCAACCGCTTTGTTCAAAGTGATGGTGAATTGGTGCGATCTTGAAAACTTTGCGTTTGAAGAGTTTTTTTGAAGTAAGTTGAATAATCACAGAAAGGGCCTCAATTACAAAAATGAACCCAATAATAGGTAAGGTTAAGGCTTGGTCGGTTAGCATCGCTATAACGCCTAATGTGGAACCCAGAGCTAGTGATCCAGTGTCTCCCATGTAAAATCTGGCAGGTGGAATGTTGAACCACAAGAAGGCCAGGTTGGCTCCCGCAATTACTCCGCATAGTGCTGCAAGAATGTTTAGGCCCTGACTATAGGCAATGACGCCAAAACTTCCAAAGCTCATAATTAAAAGCCCACTGGCAAGTCCGTCTAATCCGTCGGTAAAGTTTACGGCATTGGCTGTGGCGACAATCACAAAAATAAATAGGGGAATATACCACCAGCCCAAGTACCAGTCTTCAAATCCTGAAATAGGTATGTTTATGCTATCAAAGCCTAATTTACTATGGAACCACCAGGCTCCCAATCCGCTAAAAAGTACCAGCCAGAAAAGTTTTAATTTGGCACTGAGTCCTTTGGTTTTGCCAATTCCTTTTATGTTGAGGTAGTCGTCAAATGCTCCAAGTAAACCACAAGTTACTAGAGTGAAAAGTGGAATCCAGGTTTCTTGACGATTAAAAAGAGAGAATTTGAAAATGCCGAATTTTTGTAGAATGATAGAAATTAAAACTACAATTACCACGGTGCCCCAGATCAATAAGCCGCCCATTGTTGGAGTGCCGCTTTTTTTGGCATGTAGAGCTGTAAACAAAACTGATTTTTCACCAGAGATGGCATTCTCTCTGAGCTGTTTGCCAATTTTGTATTTCACCAAAAGTTTTGTAAACCAGGGTGTCAGGATTAGTGCGATAATAAAAGCCAGAGTACTTGAACCTAAAATAATTATTAGGTCCTGGATCAAACTTTGTAGTGGTGTCATAGTGATTAGGTTTGTGGTTGTTGCCATTTGTATGCTCTAAAAACCCAGTCTATCAGAATTTTTGATTCTTCAAAACGGGCTGGGCTGTTTAGTA
>JBBTQK010000003.1:149929-175552 GCA_038065735.1 Patescibacteria group bacterium
ATAAGTTTTAATTCCTGGGCTCTGGTATTCATTTTTTCCAGGAATTTTTCTACACTTCCAGCGTTATGTTCAGCTAGGGCTACGGCTGCATCATTAGCAGAATGAATAAGTGTTCCATATAGCAAATTCTGTATAGTTATTTCTTCTCCTTCTCTCAAAAACATCGTTGAACCTTCGGTATTTGCAGCATTGTGGCTGATAGTTACAACTTCATTTAAATTGTTGTCTTCTAAAATTAGAAGCATGGTCATCAGTTTTGTGATGCTGGCCATGGATAATTGTTTGTGGGAATTTTTTTCGTAAAGAATCTCGCCGGTGGTTATGTCCATGGCAATTACGCCTCTTGCATCTATAATCGGAGAGATCATTAATGGATCTTTGATCAGTTTGTTTGGAGTTTCAATTAGATCAGAAAAACTCAGGCTGGCCAGCTCCAAGTTTGAGGGGCTGGTATTTATGGCTGCCACTATATATAAACTTAGTAGTTTAGTTAGCATTAATTTCTTCTGTAGTTAGGAAACGAAATTTACCTCTTTTTACATCTCCAAGAGCAATTTTGCCAATGCGTAGTCGTTCCAAGTATTTCACAGGGTGCTCAAAGGCGGCAAACATTTTTCTGATTTGGCGTTTGCGGCCTTCGTGGATGATTATTCTTAAATAAGTTTCGTCGGAGATTTTTTTAAGAATTTTGATTTTGCATGGAGAAGTTTTGTAAGTCTCAATCTTGATGCCTTTTTCAAGTTTTATCTTTTCTTCATCTGTTAATTTGCCGGTTATAACTGCGGCATATTCTTTTTCACACTCGAATTTTGGGTGAGTGTGGCGGTTAATAAATTCGCCATCATTACTAAAAAGTAAAAGGCCTTCAGTATTTACATCAAGGCGGCCGATTGGTTTTAGGTTGAATTTGCTTGGAACTAAATCCATGACTGTTGGTCTATCCATGTCGTCTTTGCGGCTTGTGACATAACCTCTTGGCTTGTTTAAGGCGATATAGCTGTTTTGATTTCTAACTAATACGAGTTTGCCGTTAACTTTAACTTTGTCTCTGATTGGATCGACGATAGTGCCGAGTTGATCGACTATTTTGCCATTGAGGGTAACTTTGCCTTCGGCTATTAGTTGATCGGCGTTGCGACGTGAAAAGTTGGTGTTTGTTCCGATGAATTTATTGATACGCATTATATTGCTGGGGTAATTGTTGAAGTAGTGGCAGGAGTCGTTGCTGGACTTGCTGCTGGTATGGAATATAGAGAATAAAAGGGATCGTCAATGTATTTTTCGGAATCGACGTAGTCAGAACCGAATTCGATTAGTAGGTCGGCATCGAGGAAATATTCTTGATAATCTAGAGGAATGATCGTGGATTCCTGGCCCGGGATGAGCTTAATCAAGAAATCAATGACGTCTGGACGGGAAGGAATTTTGTTGCCATCCTCATCGGTTTTTTCTTGATAATAGTAAGTTGTTTTTTGTATGTCTTTTGTTAGGCCATTGCCGTGTCTTGTGATATTAAAACAGAATCTTTTTAGAATTTGTTTTGTTTCGCCAGCCACTCCTCCAGTTTTAGTTCCATTCAAAAGTTGGATTCTTGTAGCGTCTTTGCTGATATTTGCCTGGTTGAAATTCAGGTCGGAATATAAGTGTAAGAATTCAAATCCGCCTGCTGGTAAAAGTACAAACATGCCGTTGTAGAATCTTCTTTCTGGAGTGTAAAGAAATCCGCCGCATTGAGTTGGATCGTCATGAATCAAGCGATGTGAGAGCTGATTTGCAGAATAATCTCCCGCTAAAGAACCGAGGGTTAAAATTTCTTTTGTAGTAATGTCAGTGTCTACATTAGCTTTTAGGGTCTCTAGAATTTCATTTATTTTTGCTGGGCTGAAGATAATTTCTGTTTGGAGAGCTTTTTCTTTTACAGCGTAAATAATTTGTTGTTGTCTTTCGGCACGATCAAAATCAGAGGTGGTTTTGCGGCTGCGGGCATATTTTAGGGCTGTAGCTCCATCTAGATGATGAGGTCCTGCGGATATACTAAAAGTTTCGTAATCGTAAGTTCCGTCTTTTGGATAAGAAGGATCGTAGATGGCGTTTTCTACATTCACATCTATTCCACCAAGTGCATCAACTAATTCCTTGAAACCATCAAAATCAATTCTTAGGTAGTAGTGAATAGGGATGCCAACAATTTCTTCTACTTTTGTTTTTAGATGAGCGAGAGCTTGAGTAGTGTCTTGGAATTTTTTGTTGGCGTTGAAATATATTTCGTTGATTTTTGAACTTCCTACTATTTGGTCGGTTATGTATAGATCACGAGGGATAGAAACCATAGTTACGAGCTTATGTTCGTCGTCCAAACTTGCAACTATCATTGTATCCATAAGGTCTGAGCCATCATGATTTTTGCCACCATTTCCCAGAATTAAAAAATTTGTATGACCGTAACTGTCTTTTTTGAGTTCGTCTCCAGCTGCTTTTAAAAAGAATTTAAAGTCTATTAAGCCTATCGCTTTTACTGTTCCTACAGCCAAAATAACAATTAAGGCTATTGAGAAAATAAGTCCGAAGTTGATTTTTTTGGAAGAAATTTTTGGAAAGCTTATTTTATGTTGGGTTTTTTCTTTAAGTTCTTTTGGTGGTTCTGGTTTTTTTGGTTCCGGAATATGTTTGCGTATTTTTTTAGTTTTGAATTCGAACATTTTTAATTAATTTATTAAAATGAATTTTAGTTATCATCGTTAATGATGACAATGGCGTTTAAGTTACCGGTTTGATCAGTTTGGATGTCTACACCTATTGTTTCCCACATGCTTTCAAAAATATTATCCTGGCCATCGGCAATTATTGAATTGAGGATGCTTTGCCAGCTTGAGCCATTTCTGCCTACCAATTGAGAATTTCCATTGATGCCGTATTTGGTTAGAGCACTGGTGAAATCACTGTTGTTGAGAGTGGCCTTTTGGTCAATTACTTTGTCGTTTAGATCAATGCTGGCGTTTTGTATTTCAAATGAATAATTTAAAGATGTTTTTCCTTCATTTTGGCGTTGAGCATTTATCTTATCCAATAACTGGTTTTTGTATGTAACTAGATTTTCTGAGGTTAATGGCGACGTAGAAAACTCTTCTGTTATAAGTAGATAACCATCGTCTTCGACTATACCTAGACCGACCTTTGTCCAATCTTCAGTTAGAATATTTTTGCGATGTGATCCGCTCCGCATCAAGCCGTAATGTCCAAAAGTGACGGTGGTGTCTTTTGCGATGTTTTCTCCCACTGGAGTTTGGATTCCAGCTGCAAGCCTGCGGTCATTTGGTGTTTGATTTAGTTTATTGTAGTGGCCAAAAAAATTGTTTACCTTCATGTCTACACTATGAGCCTGAGCTAAATTATTTAATTCATCAGATAGAATAATGGTCTTTAGTCCGTGTTGTTGGCGTTCCTGGTTAATCAGGTTTAGCAGTTGTTCACGGGCAGAATTAACATCTAAAGTGCCTTTAAAGAAATCACGCTGATTGAGATCAAAAAAATCTGGAATTAATGGAATCGCATCACCAACGTAAACTGGGTGGTTAAAAATTGGTTCACTGTTTTTATTATTGATTTCCACAATGTATCTGCCGCTTGTTTTTGGCTTGTAAGTAAGGCTAAAGTCACTTCCTGATTTGATGATTTGTTGGTTAAAGTAAGTTTCTTTTTGTGCATTACTTGATAGGGTGCTGCTTTCTACGAAACCGTCTGGTTTAGTGATGAGGATATCTATCTTTGCATCAGTTTTTACCTTGCCGCTAATATTTATTTCTGAGTTTTGACTGATTAAATCTGGAGCGTTGGCTGTAATTGTGTCTTCTATGTAATCAAAAGTGTGTTCGGCAGCGGTAAAAGAATCCGTGTCGCTAGAAGTAAAATCTGAATCTATTAATAGTGGTTTTTGGCTTTTTAGCTGTGCTGTTTCAATACGGTAAGAGGTTTGTCCTTCTTGAAAGTTTTTGAAACTTTTGTAATCAATCGGCATGTAATTTGTATCCTGGCGTGAAAGGTAAGTAACGGTTTTTGAGCCTTGGGTGAATGTTAGTTTTTTAAGTGTAGAAGTTTGACTGGAGAATTCCACTGACGTTTGATCTTGGGCGAAATTAATATCTATCCCAGTGGCTTTTTCTGCCAATTCTGAGGCGTTTGAAGCGATTGGAAGTGTTGCTAAAACTGAGATTTCGCTGGCCTTGGTTTTGCCACTTTCTCCTGGAATTATTCCAATTTGATAGTTTCCACTATTGCGAAAGTGTACTGGTACGGAGAAGCTATTTCCTTCTAGAGGAGCGAAAAATGACTCGTGACTTGAGCCATCTTCTGAATCAATAATCACTGTTGTACCGCTTGTAGCAGCATTTTGAACGGTACCTTCAATTAGATAAACTTCATTTTTATAAAAAATTGTAGGAAGTTCTTCTGAGAGGGTTAGTCCCTGATAAAAAGAAGTTGAGATGGTTTTAAAATCCGTTGCTTCAAAATCCGTGACGGGTGTCTCATCTTCGATTATTTCATCAGTAGAATCTATTGAGTCGACAGAGTCGGTGGAGTCCTCTGAATCCGCTAATTCCGTGATGGTGAGCGTGTTAAAAATCACCTGACTCATCGATCCACGAGTCATTAAAGTTGAGCCAATAAAAAGCCCGTTTGTACTGGTTATATACTGATTTTCTTTAGCGTAAATTGCGTAAGGCGCAAACCATTCCGTGGTATTTACATCAGTAAATGGCGAAGTGCTCAGCTCAGTTGAAATATTCCAACCTTGAACTTTTCCAAGAATTTTTAGAGCTTCTGCTTTATTAATTGTTTTATCTGGCCCAAAAGTCCCATCTGGGTAACCATTGATCCAGCCTTCATCAAAAGCTTTATTAACGTAAGGTCCATACCAAGCTGTCTGATCGATGTCAGCAAAAGGGGCCGGTATCTCGGTGTCGGTGGAGATATTAGATCCCTCGAGAATTATCTTGAGAAATTCAGCGCGATTGACGCTTTTGTCTGGTTTAAAGGTTCCATCCGGATAGCCATTCAAAATACCCTCATTTTGCAGGTAAATTATGGCGTTATAGTTGGCGTGAGTTGTGTTTAAATCTTTGAATCCTTCGGCTAATGCTGTTTGCCCGATGACGCTGAACACTGTTACTAAAAGTACTAATTTTTGTAATAACTTTTTCATAGTTTTATAGCTCGTTTATAGTACTGATTTTTTGAGGATTTAACAATTATTTAATAAAAATTTAATAAGTTTATGTTAGAGTTTTTTGATATTTAAAATTTTTATGGATAAGTCTAAATATTTTTTGATAATAATTTGCGGTTTTTTACTCGGGATAATCTCGGCGCACTACTTTTTGGAGAAGGAATTTTTGAAGATTTTTTTGAGTCTGGTGGCCGGATTTTATTGTTTGAGAAAGTTAGCCACCCGCCTTGGCGGGGGTTTGGCGGAATTTTTTGACTATTCAAATTTCTATTTTAGTTTATTCCTAGCTTTTATTTGTGGTTTTTTGCGTTTTTATTTTAGTGATGGACAAGGTTTTACGGCGATTTCAGATTCTGCATTTTTTAGATTTGCGCAGGGGATTAGAGGATATTTTGAGGGGATTGTTGGGAGAATTTTTGTGGGTGATGCGGGAGGACTTGTTTCGGGGATTTTGCTTGGTGGTCAGGACAGTATTTCACCGGCTTTGCAGGAGGATTTTAATACGGTTGGGCTTACTCATATAGTTGCGGTTTCGGGGTATAATATTAGTTTAATTATTGCGATTGCGAATTCCATGTTTGCTTTTTTACCTCGGCGGAGTCGAGTGGCGGCGGTTATTTTTAGTATATTTTGTTTTGTTTGTGTTGTTGGTTTTACGGCTTCGGTAGTGCGTGCAGCGATTATGGGAGGTGTTGCCAGTTTGGCAGTATTTTTTGGTCGCAAGTATTTTGCTTTGATGGCTTTGTTTTTGTCTGCTTTTGTGATGAATCTTTTTGATCCAAGTTTTATTATTGACGATGTGGGTTTTCAGATGTCGTTATTGGCAACGATGGGGATTATTTTGTTTAGTGAAATTCTCGAAAAATATTTTAGGTTTATTCCTAAGAAGTTTTGTTTGAGGGAATCTTTAGTCATGACCTTTGCTGCTCAAATTTTGGTTTTACCGATTATTTTAGTTGATTTTGAGAGGCTTAGTGTGATCTCGCCGGTTGGTAATTTTTTGGTTTTGCCGTTTATTCCCTGGATTATGTTGCTTGGTTTTATTGCGATTTGTTTGTATCCGCTTTTTGCTTTTGGTGGTTTGATTTTTGGATTCGTCAGCAATATTCTGCTTCAAATTGTGATTTTTTTGGTGCATGGAATGGCGAGTTTGCCCTTTGCCGCCTTAGATATTAGTTGGTTTGATTGGTACTTTAGTCTTGGATATTATTTGGTTGTTTTTTGGTTTTTGTTGAAGAATTGGAAGAGGGAGGAAGTGGCGGGAGGTGATTTTCATGAAGGGGAATTGGCAGATGGGAGATCAGCGGATAATGGTCACTGAAAATTTGTTGATCAGGTTTTCTGGGGTTGTCTGAAAATAGCCTTGGGGGTATATAGTTATTTTCTGAAAATTGTACGGATGATGTACGTACAGATTCGTAGAAAAAACATGTACTCCCTAAGAAGGGTGTGCTCCGCTCTCCCCAGGGAGAGTTTTTACAGATGTGGTTTCTCCCTAGGGAGGATTTTACAGATTAGAGTCTTAGACCTTATAGATCCAGATAGTCCCGACTTTGTCGTCGCGGGGGATTTTTTTTAGTGGGGTCCAGGTGCCGACGTGGAAACCGTAGGAGACGAATTTTGTGCCTTTGCGTAATTCTTTATCGAATTTCTTTTGATATTGTGCGAGAGTATTTGGCATCATATAGCAGACAATTACGTCAGCGTCTTTAAAGTTGTGTCTTTGGAAATTTGATCTAATCATAGTGCCTTTCCATCCCCAAAACCATTGGCGAAGTTTTGCTAAAAAATATACGAAAGGGTCCATTTCAAAACCTGTGCTTTTTGCTCCGTAATCCTTTGCGGCAAAGTGAATAAAACGGCCATCTCCAGCGCCAATATCGTAAACGCGGTCGCCTTTCTTAATACCTGCAGCTTTTAAAACTTTGTGTACGGCGCGGATTGGAGTGGGTATAAAAGGTCCGCCACCAAAAATAGCGATGCTAAAAGAAATCGCCATAAAAATACTAAGACTACCAAAAATTATCAGAGCAATTATAGGGATAACCATAGAGAATATAGAGGTGAGAATTGTGCTGAAGAATAGCACGCAGAATTACAGAAGTAAAACTAACAGTGGTGAAATCCATTAATTCTAGCCAGCGCGACTCTGTAGTTTTTTATGCGTACGTTCGTCGACGATTTCTTCGGTGATGCCTTGTTTTTGGCGTATTGCGGCCATTTCTTCGGCAAGACTGTATAATTTACCACCTACCTGGCCAAGTACCGCTTTTCCTTCTTGTTTTTTGTCAGCTATTTCTTTAACTTTTTCGGCTGCTTCTTCTTGTTTTGCTACCTGTAGTCCTTCAGCTCTGTCGGTCTTTAATTTTTCTCCGTTTGCTCCAACCAATTCAACTTCTACCATACCTTTATTGAGGTCTAATTTAGGTTGATCTCCAAAAGTTGCTTCTGTTACCGGTGCGATTTCTTCTTCATCAAGACCTTTATCAAGATCAATTTCTCTAACTTCCTGACCCTTGCCTTCTTCGGCATCGAGTACGAAATCAGACTCTTCGTAGAAGTTTCTTATTATGTCTGCTTGGATAGAATCATCGGCTTCGCCTTCTAGAGATTCTCTTTCTGCTCTTTCGTGGGCGTCTTCTACTGTTTCAACTTTTCCTTCGTGGCGTTTTTCGCTTTGGGCGGCTCCTTGGACATTTATATTCTCAAGCTGAATTATATCAAGGTCTTCACTAACTTCATGGCTCTTGGTTGCTTCTTCTACATTTTCTTCCGCTTGTTTTGCCATCTTTTCTTCTGCGGCTTCGCCTGTGCCAAACATACCAATCAAGGTTGCAAAAACTTTTATGAAATCTTTTAGATCCTGGTGGTCTTTATCTTCTTTTGGTAGAAGTTTGTTTTTTCTTAGAATAAACTGCAAACCTTCGCCATATTGTTTTTCTGCCAGATAATCTTGAGCTTCTTCTTTAATTTCATCGAGGGTGAGTGGCTCTTCTTCTTCGGATTCCTTGTTGTCATTTGCGGCTTCAGCATCGGCAATGCCCATTTTAGCGGCAAGGTCTTTATTCTCAGTTTGTTTAGCTTCTTTCTTCCCAATTTCTAGAGAAAGTTCATTCTGTATCGCTTCACGACGTGTCCAGCCTTCGTTGTCATAAGGTTCTCTCCAGTCTTCCAAATCTTCTTCTGACATTCCCGGATGAGATTCTTCTAATGTATCCAAATCTTGTTGGAATTTTTTGCGGCGGACGGCGTAAGCAGCGAGATTTTTATTCTTTTCATCTGGTGTTGAACTAACCAAATTATCGTAGGCTTTTTTCATTTCCTTAGTGTCGTTTTCTTCACCAGTACTTTTATTTTTGAAATTTTCTGGAGTTTCAAAGAATTCGATATAGCGTCCCTGAGTTTTGTCTTCGCCTGGAGCAATAATGTTGTTTTCGGCGGCATCATTTATCTTGGCCGTGGCTGCGGCTATAATCAGTTCGCGTTCTTTTTCTTCATTTTCTTCGGTGGATTCAACTAATTTTTGGTGCTTTTCTAGAGAGGCCTTTTTTTCTATGAAGTCCATACTTTTAAAGCTCTCCAAAGCCAATTTTAACAGATCTGGATGTTCTTCATAAATTCCTTCCAATTCTGTAGCCAAGTCTCCTTCGTTTTTTACGATGGCTTCCCAGTCCATGATTTCTCTATCTTCCAAAGAGGCATCTTTGTAATAATCCAGTAGGTGCTTTTTTGATCTATCACTAACTTTTTTTATAGTGTGTCCGCCAATTTCTATTGTGGAATTGTTGAGTTTTAGGAAACCTGTAGATTCTTTGCGACCTATTGCAGTAAGCCTGTCTGACATTGCTTTGGATTCTTCTGGGCTTGAAGATTTTAGGGCTTCAGCAATTGTCTTGTTGGCAAATTCTTTAGAATAAAAACCGAGGTCTTTTCTGTTTCTAAAAAAGACTTCCATTGTTTTGATGGTTTCCATGAATACTTTTCTCTCTTTTAGACCTTCTTCGGCGAGATACTTTGCTTGATCAAGAGGGACGCCATATTTTTTAAGCCTTAGTGAAATTTCGCTAAGGAAAAATTCTTTACGAGGTTTTATACCATTTGAGCTGTGCTCCCTTAAATCTCTTTTTAGGGCTTTTGCTTTAGCTATACTTGGTTGCTGGGCTAATGATTCTTCAAACCATTTATAAAAAGAATCGTCTTCTTTTGAATCGGTATTGGCTTGTTTTTTACCAAGATATGCTACGGTTTGGGGCTTTTCCAACAGGTCCTTGACTCCGGCAAGTTCTTTCTTGATTTCCGGACTATCCATGTCCAGGATTTCTTCCTCTTTTTTATCTTTTGCTTCTTGAGCTTTTTTGCTAGGAAGTTCGTTGATTTCCTTGATGATGTCTTCTAATTTATCTGGACTTTCGGTTTCGCTTATTCTAGTTTTGAAACTTTCGTGTTCGGCTTTGTCTATTTTAACAACGCTACTATTAACGAGACCTTCGAGCTCAGTTTCTGCTGCTCTTTGAAGGCGCATTTTTTCGGTAGCGAGGGTTTCTATGCTGGTGTGTCTTGATTCCAAATCCTTGATTTCCTGGGCAGAAAGTTTTTTTAGAAATTCCCTGTCGAATTCAGGTTTTTGATTTTTTTTGTCAGCAGAATCACTATCTTCTCTGCCGACGTCACGACTATCCCGATCTGCGGGGTATCCATCTTCTGTTTCTAACATTTCTGATTTGCTGCTATTAAGGTCTGCCATTAGAGGTTTAATTCGTTAGAATTTAAGAGCCTCTAATTATAGATAATATTTTGATAAAATGTCAACCGTTTTTCTTGATTATGCAGAGCATACAGAAAACCCACAGCTTAAGCAAAGCATGCAGCCTTCAGCGATCTGGATATCACAAGAACATTCAGGGCATTTTTTAGATGCAATGATTTCTTTTTTAGTTAAAGAAACTTGTTCGCGAATGTTCATTGATGGAGTAGCTACGGCCGCAACTGGTGGGGGAGTGACTTCTTCAAAACTTGCAGAAGTTTGAGTCGGTGCACTTTTTACACCTGTTACTGCTGGAGCTTGAACTTCATTCTGTTCCACAGGGGATGCTACGCTATCAGCTTTTTTAGCTTCGCCATTTAAGTTTAGAACCTGTTCTTGACGGCTGCCATCGCGATAAACTGTACAACCTTTTAATCTTAATTCCCAAGCTAGTAAATAACCTTTTAGTACGTCTTCACGAGTTGCGCTATTTGGGAAGTTAACAGTTTTGCTGATGCTATTTTCTACGTGTTCCTGAAAAGCAGCTTGCATGCGGATGTGATCCTCGGCGCCGATATCCATAGCTGTTACAAAAACTCTTCTAGTTTCTTCTGGGATTTCAGCGATGTGCTGGATTGTGCCTGCTTTTTCGATTTCTCTGATGATGTCGTCTGTGTCTAAATTTAATCTCTTTAATTCTGCTTCAAGGAATGGATTGATGTAAGCCAATTTTTGACCGCCCATAACTTCTTTGTAGTAAGAAAGAGCAAAGAATGGTTCTACACCTGAGCTGCAATCAAGTAGCATTGAAATTGAGCCTGTTGGAGCTACGGTTGTTAGATTAGAATTTCTTCTCTTGATGTTTTTGCCAGTTGGTCCAAAGATGCTAAGTTCCCAATTTGGGAAAGCTCCTTTTTGTTCAGCCAATTTTACAGAATATTCGTGTGCAGCGCTGTTAACAATTTGCATTGCTCTTCGAGCTGTAGCGAAACCTTGTTCGGAATTATATGGAACTCTCATTTGATAGAGCATATCTGCAAAACCCATAATTCCAAGTCCGACACGACGGTTGTTGCGGAAAGTTTGATTCACTTTTTCTACTGGGAAGTCTGAAAGGTCGATTACGTTGTCCAATAGTCTTACAGCTAAACCCGTAATATATCGTAAATGTTCTTCGTTGATTTCTCCATTCTTAACAAATTTTGCTAAATTGATTGAACCAAGATTACAAACGTCGCCGTCATGTAACCATTGTTCTCCACATGGATTTGTGGCTTCTAGTCTGCCTAAACCTGGTACTGGGTTTGCAGCGTTGGCAGCATCTGGAAATAAAACTCCAGGTTCGCCATTTCTCCAGGCAGCATTGATAATGCGATCCATTAATTCTGGGGCAGTCATTGTTTCTTCGATAGCGTCAACGTAAGCTCCACGTTTATTTCTTATAACACGGCGTGGTTTCATTTTTTGTCCTTTCCAGTCACATAACCAAGGTTCTTTTGAGCCACTTCTTACTTTTTCCATGAATTCATCTGTAAGAGCTACTGAGATGTTGAAATTACAGATAGAACCTTCTTCCCATTTTGATTCAATAAATTCTAAAATATCTGGATGATCTACTCTCATTACACCCATATTAGCTCCGTGACGACCCTGTTGTTTGATTACACCAAAAGATTCATTGAATGCTTTTAAGAATGAAACTGGGCCTGAAGCTGTACCTTGTGTTTTAGTAGTGCGAGTTCCTGCTGGGCGAAGTAAGTGCCAAGCGAAACCAAGACCAGAACCGGCCTGTTGAAGTAAGGCAGCATCTCTAAGAGTGCTGAAAATTCCATCCATGCTGTCATTGAAATGAAGCACGATACAGTTGGATACAAGTCTTGTTTTACCTCCAGCGTTAGCCAATGTACGGCCTGCTGGGATAAATTCAAAGTTATATAAAGATTTTCTAAATTCTTCTGCGTAATTTGCAATTGTTTCTGCGTCTGCGCCATATTTTTCTTCTACTTGTGCGGTAGCTTTGGCAACACGATCAAACATTCCTTCCGGATTTTCACAAACCTGTCCGTTGTCGTCTCTCATTAAATAACGCCCTGCAAGAACCTTAAGAGCGTTGATGCTAAAAGGTAATTTAGTTGTTGCTCCGTTTAGAACTTCTTCCTGCTTGCTGCGAATGTGTTTGTGCTCAGCTCTGTATAGAATGTAGGCCTTAGCAGTTTTTGCATGTCCACCCTCAATCAAAATCTTTTCCACCAAGTCCTGAATTTGCTCAACGTTAGGTATATTGCTTTCGTCTTTGAAGAAAACTTCTAGGACGGCAGTTACCTGGTTAGCAATTTGTTTTGCCATTTCTGGGTTTGTGCCACCAACTGATTCGGCAGCTTTCCAAATTGCTTCAGCGATTTTTTCTTGGCTGAAGTCGGCAATTTCATTGTTTCTTTTTCGGATTTTCTTGATGAGAGGAGACATGGGCTTTTGTGTTAAGGACTAGGATGAGGGACGTGAAATAGGTTTTTCACAAGGATGAAGGGAAATTGAGTGGCCACTATATATAGTAGGGGTCGCGGAAAAAAGTTCACTATATCTAGTAGGGTAATTAGAATTTTAGCAGGGGGTCCTGAAACTGAAAAGCAGAAATTCTCAAATGGCGTTGACAGTGTGTCGGGGTGGATTTGTGATTCGTGTGAAGACTGTTTTTTGCTTGTTGCAAGCCTTTACTGGCAAAATGTTGGCTAGGGGATTGAGGTCTAGCCTCTCTTTCTTAACTTGCTAATTAGATCCGGTAATATTTCAATTAAGTAGTCAATGTCTGAGTCGGTGTTTTTTTTGCCTAAACTTATGCGGATGGTGCTATCTATTAAATCCCGTTTCAAGCCTAGAGCTTTGAGAACACTTGAGGATTTTGCGCTTCGTGCCTGACATGCCGAACCAGTGCTTATGTAAATGCCAAGATTGTCTAAATGTAATAGTAATTCTTCTCCCCTTACTCCTTGGAAGCTAAGGTTTATGTTGTTGGCGAGGCGGTTTTGGCGTGGGCCGTTTAGTTGAGAATGGGGGACTAGCTTGAGAATATTATCGATGAGTTGATCGCGGAGTTTTGTGAGACGTTGGTTTTCTTGATTGCGGTTTTTTTGGCTTAGCTCTAGGGCTTTTGCGAGGCCGATGATGCCTGTGGTGTTGTGAGTGCCTGAGCGGAGGTTGTTTTCCTGGCCGCCACCAAATTGGATAGTTTTGATGTTTACTGATTGATTTATATAGAGAGCCCCCACGCCTTTTGGACCATAGATTTTACTGGCATTGAGAGTCATTAAATCGATGTTTAGTTCTTCGACGTTGATATTTTCTACACCAGTAGCCTGGCAGGCATCGGTATGAAAAGGAACTTTGTTTGCGCGGCAAATTTCTCCAATTTTTTTAATATCTTGAATAGTGCCAATTTCGTTATTTGCATAGATGATGGAAACTAAAATAGTGTCTGGGCGAATGGCGTTTTTCAGTTCTTCCAGATTAATAAATCCTTCTTTGTCTGTTGGTAAAATTGTGATTTCGTAGCCGTTTTTTTCTAAAAATTTACAGGGTTCAAAAATCGAAGAATGTTCGATGGCGGAGATAATAATATGTTTGCCTTTGCTCGCTTGAGCTATTCCAAGAATTGCGAGGTTGTTTGATTCAGTGCCACCGCTGGTAAAAATGATTTCGTTGGATTGGCAGTTTAATAATTGGGCAATAGTGCTGCGAGCCTGATCTAAGGCTACGCGAGCGTTTTGGCCTTTTTGATGCAGAGATTCTGGGTTGCCGTATTCTTCTTGAAAATAAGGAAGCATGGCCTCCAAAACCATTGGATCCAAATAGGTTGTTGCGGCGTGATCTAAATAAATTTCTCGCATTAATTTTTCTTTCATGAATTTGCCAGATAATCTTTTAACATTAACATCCCAGCAACTGAACCCAAATCTTTGATTTTGCCTTTTTGTAGCAGTTCCATGGCTTTGTCGGTGGTTGTTAAATATACATCTAAATCTTCATTTTCGTCTAATTTTTGCTCGGCAACTTTTTTTGCGTCAAATCCAATAAAGAAGTCTACTTTGCTATTCATAAGACCCGCACTGGTGTAGGCTGAGCCAATTTTCTTAAGTGTTTTGCATTTGTAGCCTGTTTCTTCCAGCAATTCTCTGGCGGCTCCTAGTTTGGAATTTTTTTCATAATCCTCTACATATCCTGCTGGCAATTCATAGTCTCTTGATTTAACTGGGTGGCGATATTGATTGATTAAGATTAGTTTTTTGTCAGAAGTAAAAGCCATGATGACGGCGGCGTTGGACTTCTCTAGGGTGTAGTAGTTAAAAGGTTTTTTGCTTTTTGGTTTGAGGCATTCTTCTTGAACTACATTAAAAAATGCGGTTTTTAGTAGAACTTTGGATTTTTTTACTGTCCATGACATGGCGGTATTCTACAGGGTTTGTTTGTCGATGTCTGTTAATTTTTGCAGATAGCTGCTGACGCAATGTTGGGTGAAATCTATTCTCTGGAAAGGTTCACTCGGGCTGGTTAAAAAACCTCCTAGAGATCTTGAGGTTTCTTTTGCTCTTAATATTTTTAATTCACCATCCGAGAAGCTAATGCGGATGAAATTGCTTTTGCTTAGTTGTAGAGTGCGACTTTTTGTAAGCCAGAAATTAATTTCTTCCAGGTATTTTTTTTGATCTTTGTCGTCAGCTAGAATTGAATAGGCACTAGTTACGCCTTCTATGTATGCACATCTGTTGTGTGGGCTGGTTTTGTTTACTTCTTGCTCACTAATTCTCCAGTCGGTGTATTCTTTTGTGAAATTGTAATGTTCTTCTTTAGGGAAAATTTGGTACCAGTCTTTTAGTGCGGCCATTCCCCAAAGGTAAAAATTGGAATCCCAGTCTTTGCGATAGGTTTCGTCAAAATAGTCGAAACTTTCTTCGATTAGAGTTTTTAATTCTGTGTCCGGTTTATATTTATAATATCTAACTAAAGCCAAAAATGCTTCACCGTTGGAGAATGAAGATTCATTAGTTTTTTGTTCGCGGTCTAAGTAAAAAGCATCTCTGAACCCTTCGTCGGATTTTTTCATTGCAAGCAAATAGTTTTTGTAGTTTTCAATTGATTTCTGGTACTTGCTGGCAGTTTTTGGATAGGCTTCCACGAGATCTAAAAGTCCAAGTAAGGCAAGGCTGGTGCCGCCAAGTGTGCAGACTTTTTCGGATTTATATACGCAACGGAAGCTCTTTGAGTTGAAACTGCCATTTATACTTTTGCTATCAAGATAGGCGGCGGCTTTTTCCAAAGCTGGCTGTAGGGCATATAGTTTTTGAGTGTCTTTGCGGGCGGCTTCCCCAATTATATAGAATGCTCCTGCCTGTCTGACTATGTTGTCGTCATCGGTGTAGCGGTCCCAAAATGGGCTGTATTCATAACGAAAATGCCCGTCTGATTCTTGAGCATTAAGTAGCCAGGTGATGCCGTCTTTGATAGTTTTGTTTAATTCTTCTTTAGTTAAAACTGTAGTTTCAGTAGTTACAGCTAGGGCCTGAAGGTTAGTAGTGAGAATTAATAGCGCTAGTAAAAAAACAAATATTTTTCTCATATAGATAGGTTATTGCAGGGTGAATTTTAGCTTATTCAAACAAAAGAAAATAGAGCTTCGCTATGCTCAGCTCAAGGGGACGGAGCACTTTGTGCTCTGTGGTAGCGCCAAGGAGAATCGAACTCCTATTGACGGATTGAAAATCCGCTGTCCTAACCATTAGACGATGGCGCCATGTTTGCAAAAATGCAAAAGCTAGTATAGGGGTTGCTTGATTAAAGTCAATAAGCTTAATTAACAAGATTATCTTCTTCTGTGATGTAGGTTTTTGCCTCTGTTGCGGTCATTTTGTCTAGTTTTGGGTTTTCTTCGACTTTTGCGAAAGTTGTGGATTCATTAACTTTTGTGCTTAGATCAGAATTCTCACTTTTTAATTCATCATTGAGAAGTTTGGCTTGTTTGAGAGCATAACCCTTTTGAGCATTTTCGCTGGTGATACCCAAAAATACTGCGCCCAGTAAAACTATTAAGACGGTAAGAGTTATGACTAGAGATTGTATTACTCTGTTAACTTCAGTTTTAAAAGTTTCTTTACTGCGGAATTTCTTGTTTTGGTATAGGTAGTCGACAACCGGCATACAAATTTTAGGTTAGCGATGACTTTATAGCACTTTGTATTGTACAGTCATTACTCCGGCACTCAAGTCTCCAAGGGCCGAAAATGCATTATTAGATAGATCTAGCACTCTACCCGGACCAAAAGGTCCACGGTCAGTTACTTTTACGTTTATAGACTTGCCTGTAGACATGTTTGTGACTTCAACAATAGTGCCCATCGGTAGTGTTTTGTGTGCTGTAACCATTAAACTCTGATCATAAGAATCGTTGGCTTTGCCCGGAATTCCAAAATAGTAAGTAGCTTTACCAAAATTATATCCTTCACGGGTTTTGATCTGGCGGTAAATAATTTCTGCTAAATAGCCGCGAGTCATATCCTGATTTGGATTTATCGTATTGTTGTTGTAGATGTTGATGAGGCCTTTTGCGCCGGCGTAGCTTGTATAAGCCTTGAACCAAGCGTCGTTTGGTGTGTCTTCAAAAGTTGTATCGCCATTTGCCTGATAATCAATGTCTCCAAGAGTGTTGAAATACATCTTTAGAGATTCGGCTAGATTGATGACGTCTCCAGGTCTAAAATTTGTGTTTTCGTTATTTATAATGCCTAAATTTAAAGCTTCAGCTAAGTAGTTTTTGTACCAGGCGTCTTGAGGCACATCTGTAAAAATGGTAGTGGTGTCTGTGGTGACTGCTGCTGGAATTACGCTGCTTGCGCCCATGATCATTTTTAGGGCTTCGGCGCGCACTACATTCTGACTAGGCTTAAAAGAGTTATCTTCATAACCGGTTACAAAGCCAAATTCTTTGAGATAATTTACAGAGACAAAATATTTGTTGCCGGTTTTGACATCAGAAAAGTTCTCGGCAAAAGCCGTTAGGGTAGAACTTAGGATCATAGGAATGAGTAACATCAATGTGAACTTTTTGTTACTCATAAAGTGGGGGATTAGTTAAGTTTACGACTTTAATTTTAGAATTACGCGGCGGTTATCGCCCTCGCCCTGGCTGAGAGTTTCGATATCATCAAAACCAGCTCCCATGCAGTAAAGGTGAATTTTTCGACGGAAATATGCTGACATTGGAGGTAGAGTTTGTGGTCTGCCGCTACGTCTTAGCATCTCGACTTTGCGCTGAGCGAGGCTCAAAACATTATCTTCCTGACGTTTGCGATAGTCGTCGATGTCTAGCAGAATGTTGAATTGTTCGTTGCCTGCTTTTTTCCAGCAAAGCACTTTTAAAATATGTTGTAGGGCCTGAATGTTTTCACCATGAAAGCCGATTAACAAGCTCTGTTCTTCGCTTTTAATATTGATGCTGTAGCTATCCTTTTCGTCTTCGTTGATCAGGATTTTTTCGTAGCCTACACCAAGTCTATTCAGTAGATTTTCTAGAGTATCTTTTAAAAGATCTTCTATATCCATATTTATAAGTTAGAGAATATTAGTTTTTAGTTGCAGAAGGCTCAATCACCTTTACGCTAGGTTCATCTTTGTGATGGTCCGTGCTGCCCTTGTCTCGATTGATAAAAAGCTGTTGCACGATACCATAAATCGTAGAAGTCGCCCAGTATAGACCCACACCGGCTGGTAATACTGCTGTAAATACTGAACTCATTACCGGTAGGATATAGATCATCATGTTTGTCGCAGCTGTCATTTCGTTCTTTTCTTGTTTTACGCCGTTGGCTTCGTCTTTTTTATTCTTGAATGTCATGCTCAACTTCATCTGAACAAATTGTAGTGCACCGGTGATGATTGGTAGGGCGTATCTGTCTACTTTTGTAAGGTCAAGAAGTCCGAAGAAATTAATCTCAATGTTGTTTATTGCTAATCCGTAATCTGCGTAAAGCAGGTAAGCGTTATCAGGATTTAGACCACTTTGAATTACCTGGAAAAGTGCTATCAAGAATGGTAACTGTAGAATCAATGGCAGGCAGCTGCTGAATGGGCTGATTTTCGCTTCTTTCCAAAGAGCCATAGTTTCCATGGCGATACGCTGTTGGTCACCCTTGTGTTTTTCTTTGATTTTATTGAGACGTGGTTGAACTTCCTGCATTCTTCTTTGAGCTTTCATCGCTTTGTGGGAAGGAAGAAGTAGAAGTGTACGAATTACAATTGTTAAAAGAATGATAGCAAGGCCAAGGTTATTATTTGGCATGATAGAGGCAAAAAAGATCAGACCGTTATAGATAGGGCGGTAAAATGCTTCTATCCAAATTTGTCTAAAAATGCCTTCTTTGCTAACTAGGAATTCGCTGGTTGTGAAGGTTTTTTCTGCACCGTTGAAAGTTGTTTTGTATTCTATTTTAAACTTACCCATCTCTGCAAAAAGTGCATTATTCCAGTTGTCGTAAGTAATTGAAGTCTTTTGTCCCGGGGCTAGAATTATTTCTTTTGATTCTTCGCAATGTAAGGCTGGTGTTGAAATTTTTTGTACCCATTCATTATTTTCAAAACGGTAAACGTCGAATGGTTCACCAGGACATTGATTTGGGATTGTGATAGTGTCCTTTGTGTCGTTAGCTATTGCCACGGTTACAACTTCACGGCGGCTGTATTCTGTATCTGATGTGGCAAAATAAAGGTTGCCGGAGTTTAGCATTGGGTCATCCTTGCCCTGGCAGCTTTGGAAAACGTAGCTGATGCCGATATAAATTACTAAAAAGATCAGAACGTTACGTAGAATTTGGTTGAATTTTTCCATAATTTTAGTTTAGTTTGAGGTTGTTTAGGTCGGTTGAGATCTCTTGATAGGATGATTCGGAGATCTTTTTTTTTGGGATGAATATAATGTCGTAATTTTTTGTTGCCGTGGAGTCGTTTGCGGAGTTGTCTTTAGAGTTGGACGGAATCAGTCTGATTGCTTCGTAGATTTGGCGGCGTAAGCGATTTCTGCCGACAGCTTTTGGATCAATTTTTCGGCTTACTATTACTCTGTAGCGTGAATGCTTTAGGTCGTTTTGCTCATATCTCACGATAAAAAACCTGGAAATCAAGCTTGAGCCTTTATTTAAGATATAGTCTATCTTTTCCCTGGGAGTGCGGAATTTTGTGGCAATCATTATTTCTTTTTTGGGATAGAAACAGTTAATTGTTTTCTACCTTTTGCACGTCTTGCACTTAGTACAGTAGCGCTTCTTTGTCTAAAACCATGAGTCTTTAGTCTGGCACGTTTTTTGAGTTTTTCGAGCATATTATTAAGAAAAAAATAAGTCTTGTTTAGTTTGCCTTTGATCGGCCTTTTGTGGCTTTTTTAGGCTCGGTGATTGTATAGGGAAGGGCTCTGGAAGTCAAGAATACTAAATATCCACTTCTAATACTTTACTAGGTGTCAAAATGTATAGTTTCTTTGAGTCTGGATTTACATATACATCTCTAATTTCGCCAGCCGTTGGGAAGAGATATTGTTCTTTGTAAGTCACGTTTCCGCTCTGGGCATCTTTTTGGAAGACCAAAACTCTAGACTCTTTACCATCCACAACGTAAACATTGTCCAGTTTTTCATCTGTATGAATCACTATTGGATTTTGTAGGTTTACAAAAGGAGGATTATTAATAAAGAATTCTGCCTTTGAGCCACCATAAAACTTCAATATATCACCACCACTACTTAGTACATAAACACTGGCGTCAATAGCCACGTCTACAGCTTTGGCAATGTCGGTTTTGTCTGTAATGTATCCCTCAGCTGCTCCAAATTTGTTTAAAGAAGCTTTGTAAGCATATCTCCAAATCTGGCCACCACTTGCATCCAATAAATAAATTTTGTTGCCCCAGTCAGTAATAGAATTTGCTTGTTTGAATCCACCTTCTTCGCTGTCCATAAATGAAACTGTGCCTTCTCTATACTCAATCAATTTGCCAGATTTAGTTAAGAAAACTACTGAACCTCTGTCATCAAATCCTGTAGCCGCAACTACCTGTTCTTTATCATCAATAGTTACTGGATCTTGCAATTGGTCTAAAACTAATTCATAGAGAGCATTGTATTCATAGATGTAAACTTTATCTCCAACGTTCGCGAAACCAATTGCGCTTACATCTGATCTTTTTGCTGTAAGGTCAGCTACAACTTTTGGATTTTCGATTCTCTTTAGGTTATCTAGTTTGTCGCGAGTTTCTTCGATTTGTAATAAATACATGGTAGCTTTTTCTCTAAAATACCCTGAGTCTAAAACACCTTTTGCTTCTACGTAAGCCTTATCTAGGATTTGTTTGGATTGTTCCTTGTCGTAAGATCCTTTAGTTTCAGCTTCAGAAATTTTGTCTTTTACTGTTTCTAAAGTTTGATTTAATTCTTCTAATTTTGCTTTTTCTGCTCTGTTACTGCTAGCAAAAAGAATGATAACACCAAGAAGTAAGATCACTCCTACTAGTAAAATTAAAACTTTATTCTTGCCAATTCCTCCACCAAAAATATTGCTATACCAAGATGGTCCACCGCCTCCTCTAGAGCCACTGGAATCTGAATCTCCAGACCAAACTCTTGATTTCTTATCTTTATAATTTTTGATTGCTGTAAAAAATTTACCGGTCAAACTTGATTTTTTGCTGGAAACGTTAGCGCCGTCTGATTCTAAACTTGAGATTTCAGATCTATCGAGTTCGTCATCTAAAGCTGCTAATTCGGAGTGACTAACCTGAGTGAATCCAATTGCTGTAAGACCAACTCTACCCAAAATTTCTGCGGAAATCCTATCTCTTAAATCGGCAAGTGATTCAGAAATATCACGACGATGTACACATTCCGCTAAATCATTTTTGCTTAAATATCTGACTAATCTTGTAGTCGCAAATAATACAGTGTCTCCAACCTCGATTTTGCCGCTTGCAATACTTGCAAAAACGTCGTCTCCAGAGGCATCTTCATTTAAACCTTCACTTACTATACTGACATATCTTTTGCGAATCAGATAAGCCTCTGCTTCTCCAGATTGAGTAAGGAGCAGTTCATCATCCACAATAGCTGCTATTACAACGTTCAAATTACCAATGTAACCAGATGATTTTTGGGTTTTAAATTGAGCTAAAGCTGTATTTACGGCCTTTAGGGCCACCTCAAAACGTGTATAGGCATCGCGTCCAACGTCTTCAAAAAAGACTTTTTGCATTGTTTCAAAGATAGCCGCGGCGATTTCTTCTGCATCTACCGGGTTATTTTGAATTTCTAAATTGATAAAAACCTCTCCACTCTTATCTCCAAATTGCTGGTAAAGGTCGTAGGCATAATTTTCTAGAAAACTGTTTTCGTCTTTGCCTACAAAAAGGAATTCGTAATTTGCTTTTAAAGCCATAATTTAAAATTTTTACTGGTGCAGATTTTACAACAGGTGGTTAAAAAAGTCCAGCTATTGCTTCATTTGCAATTTGCAGGGCTTCGTTTGTTCCAATTACAAAGATCTTTTTTGTTGAATTTTTCTTTGATATCTCGATGACTTCTTGGCTTTCCTTAACGGCTTTTTTGTTTTTTGCTTCGTCCATTTTAAAACCCAGATATTCCAAGTATTTAATTGCGTTTGAGCGGATATAAAAGGCTCTTTCGCCGATTCCTCCGGTAAAAATTATAGAGTCTACGCCATTCATTGCGGCTGCATATGAACCGATTATTTTGGCTATTTGATAAGATAAAATCTCCATTGTTAGCTGGCATTGTTTGTCGCCTTTGAGACTTTTTTGGTAGATTAGACGAAGGTCTGAACTTGTCTGTGATAAGCCCAGAAGTCCTGATTTGAAGTTTAAAATATGTTCGATTTCTGAGACTGATTTTTTGAGAATTTGTTGCAGTTGAAGGGGGATGGCTGGGTCGATTGTGCCGCATCTGGTTCCCATAATTAGTCCTTCGAGAGGCGTGAAGCCCATGCTAGTTTCTATCGCTTTGCCATTGATACTAGCGGTGATTGATGAGCCGTTGCCCAGATGACAGGACACAATTTTAGAATTCTTTTTTGAGAATTTGATTAGTCGACTCGTGATGTATTTGTGACTAGTGCCGTGGAAGCCGTATTTGCGTATTTTATGTTTTTTGTAGAATTCTAATGGCAGGCCGTAAAGGTAGGCTTTTGGCTCTAGAGTCTGATAAAAAGCCGTGTCAAAAACTGCAACTTGCTTGGCTTTTGGTAGAAGTTTTTTAGTTGCAATAATTCCCTGGAGATTTGCTGGATTGTGTAGGGGAGCTAATTTGCAGAGTTCTTTAATATCTTTTAAGACTTTGTTGTCGATTTTTACTGCTTGGTTATATTTTTCGCCACCGTGTACGACGCGATGGGCGACGGTTGTTATCTCTGTTAGATCTTGAATTATCCCTGATTCTAAAAGATTTTTGACCAGGAATTGCACCCCTTCTTCGTGATTTTTGATCTTACTTTTTGGCAGATTTATTCCTTCAATTAAGGTATTCCATAATTCTACCAATTTGCCTTTTTTATTCTCAAACAAGCTGGCTTTGATAGAAGAAGATCCTGAATTTATGACTAGAATTTGCATTAAATAACTTTATAAACTGTTGAGCCGACTACTGGTTTTATCTCTACTTTAAGCCCTATTTCACTGCCGGTCGTGGCGAGTTGTACATCGTGGCGATCGATTTGCATGGAATCTATTTTTTGTTCGAATAAGCCGTCGTTTTTTTCAAAAATTATATTGTCGCCGACTCTTATTGCGCTTGTTACTCTAATTATTGCCACTTCGATTTTGTCATAGTAACCTTCACAAATGCCACATTTTTTCATTTCTCTTAGAACCTTTGATGATTTTGCTGGCTCTGGAATAAATGGACTGCTGAAAAAGTTGTTTGTAGTAGTTGTTGGTTTAATAGAGAGCTCTTCGATGGTTGGGATTTTGCCGTTTGAATTGAAACTTGAGCTGTATGGTCTGTATTCTGGTAGCTGTTTTTTTGTTGCGCGTTTACGTATTGTTGTGACAGTTTTTTTAACTCGAACTTTTTTAGGCAGAGTTGTTGATGGTTCAAAATTAGTCTTTTTTTCCTGCGCCATAATGCTGCGACGGCGCTTAAAGGCTGGGATATTTAAATTATTTGGATCTTCCATTTTATTTTAGTTACAGATTAATCTTCGGCCTGGCATTCGCAAACGGTGAAGGCGGTGACGTTCATGACGTCTTGCCAGCTGCAGCCGCGGGAAAGTTTGTTTATTGGCTTTTTTAAGCCCTGCAGTAGAGGTCCAATGGCTTTGGCCTTTGCTAACCTTTCTACTAATTTATAGGCAATATTGGCGGTTTCTAAATCTGGGAAAATTAAAATATTGGCATCGCCCTTGATAGGTGAGTTTGGACATTTGCGTTCAGCAATTTGTGGCACTAGTGCAGCGTCGACTTGTAATTCTCCATCAACAATTAAATCCGGTCTTTCATCTTTGATCATGGCTACTGCTTCACGAACTTTGTCGATTAAAGGGTGTTCGGCGGAGCCTTTTGTTGAGAATGAGAGAAGGGCGATTTTTGGCTTGATACCAAATTTTTTGGCTGTTTCGGCGGTGTCGATTGCTATGTCTACAAGGTCGTGTGAATTTGGCTCGATCGTGATTGCTGCATCAGCAAAAAGTAATACGCGTGTGCCCATAACCATAAAAAATATTCCTGAAACTTTGTGGAATTTTTCTCTGGTTTTGATTATTTGTAGAGCTGGTTTTATAGAATATGCAGTTGGATGTGTGGCTCCCGTAACCATGCCGTCTGCGTAGTCGGAATAAATCATCATGGTAGCAAAATAGTTGATGTCTTCTTTAATCAACTTAGAAGCTTGTTTTGGAGTCATTCCTTTTTCTTTGCGTAATTCGTAGAGTTTTTTAGAATATTCTGCGGATAATTTGCTGGTAGAGGGGTCAATGATTTCAACTTTTTTCCAATCGATATTTAGCTTTAATTTTTTTGCCGTGGCTTTGATTTTTGCCCTATCGCCTAACAAAACCGGCTGTGCCAATTCTTTATCTAAAATACTTTCAAGACCTTTTAAAATACGCTCATCGTAACTTTCTGGTAGGACGATACGTTTTGGATTTTTACGCGCAATCGAATAAACTTTTCGCAGGAAATTTTTCATCTAATTGAATGAGGAGGTAATACTATTCTGAGATTGAGTCGATTGCGGCTTTTGCTTCTTTAACTTTTGTTGCTGCGTCTTTGATATCGCCGACTGTTTCTACGGTTTTGTCTTTTACGGCCTTGCCTGTCTCTATTGTTTTATCCAAAACTTCTTTGCTGTCCTTGAGGAAGGCATCGGTTTCATCTTTAAAATCGCCACAGCCAACTAAAAGTAGACTAGCTAAAATTACTAGAGAGATTTTTTTCATTTTTCTTTGATAAAAAGTTTTTTGAAATTACCGTCAAATCCAGATAAGAAATTTTTAATATCTAGAATGTCGTTGTTAGAAATTTTGTCGCCAATTACCATTGCGTCTACGCCTTCTGACATGGTTTCCATAGTTGGGCTTAAGAATACTGTGACTATGCTGCTGCTATCACATTTTGAGCATCGTAATTCAAATAGACCTTCAAATTTAGTGCTGGCAATAATTTGAATGTCGTCAAAAGTATATTTTGCCTTGCAGTGAAGACAGGTACTTTTCTTTACTAAATATTCTAATGCGCTTTGTATTTCTGTAAATTTCATATAACTCTTTTAAACCTGAGGTAAGTCTACAATTTAGCTAGAGCCACGTCAATTCTTCTTAATGTTTCTGTTTGGCCGAGTACCCAGATTGCTTCAAAGACACCTGGGGAGAATTGAAGGCCGGTGCAGGCTGAACGTAGTGGCCAAAAAACCTGTCCGTTTTTGAAACCTAGTTTTTGGGCGACTTCGAGGAGAGTAGTTTGGATTTTGCTGAGGTCGTCGGTGAAATTTTCTTTTGAGAGAGCCTCTTTAGCTGCGATGAGAGATTGTTTTGCAATCGTTGGATCAACTACCATCTTTTCATTGAGAATTAAGCTCGTGTCGTACTCTGGGAGGTCGTAATAAAATCTGATATTTTCGGAAACTTCTTTTGGAGAGCGGAGAACTTTTTCTTCAACGGTGATTAAGGCTTTTAGGAGCTTTTTTTCGTCTGTTTTGAATTCTTCTGGAATATGTTTTTCGCACATTGTTAGAAGTTTTTTTGCGCGCTTTTCGAAGAATAAATTTTCGGATTCTGCAGAATTAAATTTATAATCAAACTGGTCTTTGCGTGGTTGAGAAATCCCAACTTGAGCATCTATTTCTTTGGCCATCGCTTCTAATTCTTGATTATAGGTGCGTTTTTGCCATCTCCAGTTGAACCAGTCTAGTTTTTCTATATTAAAAATTGCACCAGCTTTGTGAACTTTTTCTAATGTAAAAGCTTGCTCTAATTCTGAGATACTAAAGATTTCGTTTTCTTCACCACTACCTGGATTCCAGCCTAGGAAAGCTGCAAAATTGAGGATGGCTTCTTTGAGATAACCTTTTTTTATATATTCTTCTACGGAAACATCACCCTGACGTTTGGACAATTTACTG
>JBBTQK010000003.1:175562-237956 GCA_038065735.1 Patescibacteria group bacterium
ATTTACTGCGATCAGCATTTAAAAGTAGGGGAAGGTGTGCAAATTGAGGAGCTTCCCAGCCAAAAGATTTATATAGAGCGAGGTGTTTTGGTGTAGAAGGAAGCCATTCTTCACCACGAATTACGTGAGTTATTTCCATGAAGTGATCGTCGACTACATTTGCTAGGTGATAAGTTGGGAAACCGTCAGATTTCATGAGAACTTGATCGTCGATTGTTTTGCCGTCAAATTGCACGGTGCCTCGCACGAGATCTTTAAATTTAATAGTGCCGTAAGGGATTTTTTGGCGAATTACGAAAGGTTCGTTGGCTGCGATTTTGGCTTCTATCTCAGATTGTGGGAGATCCATGCATTTGCGGTCGTACATTGGAGCTTCTTTGTTGGCGGTTTGACGTTCGCGCATTTCTTCGAGACGTTCTCGGGTGCAAAAACAACGGTAAGCATGGCCACCATCTAAGAGTTGTTGAACGTGTTTTCTGTAAATTTCTGTACGTTCAGATTGGATATATGGGCCGTGATCTCCTTTTTGTACGATTTTATTTGCGGCGTCTTTGTACGGACCTTCATCTGAATCTAGACCCATCCAGTGAAGGGTGTCGATGAGGTTTTCGAGGGCGCCTTCGACGTAGCGTTCTTGATCGGTGTCCTCAATTCTTAATAGAAACTTGCCTTCTGTTTTTTTTGCGAAAAGATAAGAATAAAGGGCTGTGCGTAGACCTCCGATATGTAAATAACCTGTTGGTGATGGGGCGAAACGTGTGCGAGTCATGGGCGAATTATAATGATTTATGTTTGGTGTGGTTTTGTTAACCGTTTATGGCCAGATTATAGCGTTTTACCTTAAATTTGCCAGATTTAAGTTAATTTGAAATTCCCTAGGGAGCCGCTCCAGAGGCGGGCAAGGATTTTAGGAAAATTTTAAGAAAATTTTAGGATTATTTAATCAAAATTTAATGTTGATTTGCTAGGGTGGAGTTAGCTTAATAGGCTCATCAGAGATGGCCTTGGGGGACATATGTTTTTCCTGGGAAAGTGTACGTACGATGTCCGTACAAAATTCTGAAAAAAACTAGGTCCCCTTAAGAGCATTTTGAAAAAGTTAAGAAATAATTGTTGTAAAATTTGATTTATTAACAGATTAGAAGATGGCAAGAATAGAAATTAGAATTAGGTATGAAACTAAGGATCGGGCGCAAGAAGTTCTCAAGAAAATCGGTTTTACCATGACTGGAGCTATAAAAATGTACCTCAAATATGTTGTAGAAAAGGGCAAATTGCCTTTCAGGCTACCAAAGGTTAAAGTTTTATTAAGTCGGGAAGAGGAATTTAAACTAACTCCCGAAGAATTTGGAAAATACTTAAAAAGTTTAGGCAAAACTAACTGGTGAATTTTAATAGTTTTGATATATTAATTAGACTTAACTTTTATATATGGGAAAAAGATTAAAATTCAGTGAGGTTAGTAGAGAAGAACTTCAAATCAAAGAGGATGAGTTTTTGGATCGTTTGGCTTCCGAGAGAGATACGGAAAATGCTAGATTTATTTCCCATAAAGAGTTTTGGGAGATGGTTGAAAGTATTGAGGAACCTCATGCAGACTAAGACCCTTAAGCTTCTCTAGCAAATTTAGAGATTTTTTACTATACTTCACCAAGTCGTAATTAAAACTCTAAACCTCATGAGAGTTAGGCGTGGTTCAAAAAGGAGACAGGGATTAACTATCAAGGTTAAGCCTTCAGTTGCGAGAGAGATCTGGGCTGTGATTTATCTTGTGATTGGTATTTTGACGATTTTGAGCCTTCAGGGAACTTTTGGAATTATTGGAGACGCTTGGATTAAATTTTTGAAACCGGTGGTAGGTTGGGGAATTTATGTGATTCCTGGCATTTTTATTATGGTTTCGCTGATGCTGTTTTTTTCTAAAAAAATGCATTTTAGTGCGGCAAGGATTCTTGGACTTTTTCTTCTGATTATATCTATTTTAAGCGTTTTTCATCTGTCAGTTCCTTTGGATAAAATTCATGATTATGCAGAATTGGGACGCTATGGTGGTTATGTTGGTTTTGTGACAAATTTCTTATTATTAGAAGTTTTGGGAGTTGGCACTGTGGCTGCCGCGATAATTTTTATGGGGTTATTTTTGGTGTCACTACTTCTTGCTTTTGAGCTTTCTTTAACTGAAATTGCTTCTTTCTTAATTCCAAAAATTCATATTGAAATGGATAATGAAACCCCTGCTAAAAAAGGCCGCGGTTCTAAATTCTCAAAAAATGATGATGACGAAGATGAAGATGAGGAAGAAGAACAGCCGGAACTAATGATTCGCAAGTCTTTGATTAGCAAAACTATCCAAAAAATTTATGAAGATGCGGATGAGGCGAAGGCCCAGGCGAAGCCAAAACTTGTGATTAATGAGGCCAAGGCAAAAGAGGTTGAGGCGGATTTAAATGAGAATGAAAAAAAGACTGAAGAAGATGAGTTTGAATGGGAATTTCCTTCTTTGGATTTGTTGATTGATGGAGATAGTACAGTGACGGTGGATGATGATTTATTGATGGCGAGTGCGGATAAAATTAAGAAAAAACTTTATCAATTTGGGATTGATGTGACTATGCATGAAGTGAATGTTGGGCCTACCGTTGTGCAATACACTTTGAAACCACATGAGGGCGTGAAATTGTCTAAAATTACAGGTTTGAAGAATGATTTGGCTCTTGCACTTGCGGCTGAGAGAGTACGTATCGAAGCGCCGATTCCTGGGAAATCTTTGGTGGGAATTGAAGTGCCAAATGAATCCAGGGCTACTGTTTATTTGAGAGAGATTTTGGAGTGTCCGGAGTTTATGGATGCCAAATCTAAGTTGACTCTGCCATTGGGTAGAGATGTTGCCGGTAAGCCAATTATTGCGAATTTGGAATTGATGCCGCACTTGCTGATAGCGGGTTCTACGGGTAGTGGTAAGTCTGTGGCGATGAATGCATTTTTGACCGCTTTGCTTTACCAAAATTCTCCAAAAGATCTGAAATTTATTTTGATTGATCCTAAACGAGTTGAGTTAAATTCTTACAATAGTATTCCGCATTTGCTTAGTCCTGTGGTGCAAGATCCTGAGAAGGCTGCGATTGCTTTGCGTTGGGTGGTTTCAGAAATGACACGTCGTTATACCGAGTTGGCTCTTTGTAAAGTGCGTAATATTAGAGAATATAACGATTTACCAGACATTAATAAATTGCCAAGAATTATTGTGGTGATTGATGAGTTGGCGGATTTGATGATGGTGGCTGGTAAAGAAGTTGAGGCTTCAATTTGTAGAATTGCGCAGATGGCGCGTGCGGTTGGTATACACTTGATTATCGCTACGCAGAGACCTTCTGTGGATGTCATTACTGGTTTGATTAAGGCGAATATTCCAGCGAGAATTGCTTTTGCGGTGGCTAGTCAAATTGATTCCAGGACGATTTTGGATGGAGTTGGTGCGGAAGATTTGTTGGGGCGTGGAGACATGCTTTATCTGCCAACTGGTATGAATAAGCCGATGAGAATTCAGGGTATTTATATTTCTACAGAAGAAATTGAACGTGTGACTAATCGAATTAAATTAACGGTTGAGCCAAATTATGATGAGAGTGTTACTTCTTTGCATACGGCTAAACAGTCTGTAATGGGTGTGCCTGATGCTGCCGGTGGTGAAGACGACGATATGTATGAAGCGGCTTTGCAATTGGTTATAGAGACGCGCAAGGCTTCGGCTTCTTTATTACAAAGACACTTGAAATTGGGTTACGCTCGCGCAGCTCGTTTGATAGATTTACTTGAGAAAAATGGGGTCGTTGGGCCGGCCGATGGTGCAAAACCAAGGAAAATTTTGATGGAGTAGGTTGACAGGTTTATGGTGATTTACTTGACGGGATTATTTACTAGATGTCATTATGACTCCCTGTAATTTTTTGTTATGGATTCTGAGTTGAATGGTGGGACGGAGCCAGTAGAAGTAATTGATAACGGTGATATTGGTTCAGCAAAAACTAAATTGAACGATTTGCTTCGTAGAGTTCTTGATATGTCCGTTGATGACATGGCGTTGGACGATAAGTTTGTAGCTGGCCTTGTGAAAGAAGTTTATGCAGCAGCTGATGTATATGTTGATTTATTACCAGAGATGGATCCAAAAATTATTGATAAAATGAATGAAAGTAATGGAGTCATGGTAGTTCCTGCGGTGCAGCATTTTGATGTTGATGAGTATTTAGCTCGTACTGAGAATGATGACTTAGATAGTATTAGTGATCCTCAGCTAAAGGCAATAAGAGCATTGGAATTGTCACGTGGTGGCGGCGATGTTGGGAAAATTATTATGAGTGGTAGAGATAATTTTAGTGATTTGGCTTTTTATGCTACGGCGTTGGTGATGGCTGGTGGGAAATTCTCTAGATGGTCAGATATAGAGCAGTGGTCTGGATATGGATTGACCGATCATCCAGATAATTTAGAGGTCTTGAAATCTGATTTGTCTAAGGTTGGTTTAATTTTAGTTAGTAAGAGTGGTGGGCTTGGGGGCGAGAGTGTTTTGCTTTACGCCTTGGCTAGCGCAGAAACTGGTAAGGTGGGATCCAGAATAAAGGCTAGGGTATTTAAACAGGCTGAGCCAAAGCGTGGGAATATTGACTCTGGGAAAAATGAAGTAGCGGCCGATTTAATGAAACGAAAGTTGCCAAGAAAAAGAATAGTTTCTGGTAAAAGATCAAGTTATGCGGGTTTGGATGGACTGGAGGTTATACCCGTTCCTTTTGGTCATCATTATTATATGGATATCGTATATGATTTGAGATTAAACCCGAAAACAGAAGTTCCGGTTTTGATACCGGGAAGAGGTTTTGCAAAAGTTAACAAAGATTGTTTAAAGAATTTATAGTAAATGAAAAGAGGTCTTCAATTAAGTGATTATGCTGGTCCAGAAGATATTTTTTATGCCGGTTTGCCTGAAGAACTGGCTACGACTGATGATGTTGATTTTTTAACATTGGCTTTGCTGTTTGATTATCCTAATTTTTCTCCACAGCTTTATATTGGCTGGTTTGGTGCTGCTGAAGTTGATAAAGCTGAAGCTAAGAAATACAACCAGTTTGTTCGTGAATGCTTACTGCCATATTTATATTTGAGTGAATGTGTTGGTATTCGTCCAGAAATAATTAGTAATCATTTACCTCATCCAAATGCTGTTGATGTACATAAGGCTCAACAGGTAGTTAGATTTAATGGATTAAAGACAAGATTAAATGCTTTAATGCGTGGTCCAGGTCAGCATCCAATTAGTTTTGCGAAAATGCACGACCTTACTCATGTAATGGTGCGTTTAATGCACGGGATGGATCCTTTGCCTGCCTTTAATTCTGGGCCAGTTAACCAGGATCCGGAATTTGTTAATGACTTATCTGTTTTAACTTCTGAAATAGCTGCTTTATGTAGCTATGAGGCTATTGAAGAGGAGTATTTTGTAGCTTTATTTGGTTCGCAAATGGAAGGTTCTTTGTTTCATTTAGCGATGGATATTTTAGAAAATCCTAATGATCATCCATCAAGAGAGCTTGTTCCTGAACCATACTTGCAGGCTGGTAGCTCGCATTTTACAAATGTTTTTTTTGTATTTCTGGTTGTGTGTGCTCATTATTCTAGAAATAGCTTTTTTGACATGGAACAAAAGCTTGATGATACCCAACATGCATATTTTATGAGTAGGTTTTCTAGTAATACCCAAAAAGTTTGGGACAATCCGCCAGATAGATTAATTGAAATTGCCAGCGCGATGCATTCTGAAAGGATAAATGGTGGGAAGAGGGTGAGTTTGAAGGAAATTTTTGAATCTGTAATGAGGCAGAACCAATGAAGATTTTGAAGGGAGGAGGTTTTTATAAATCTTTTAGCGAGCTTGAAATCACGTAGAGGCCGATGAAGTAGAGGAGGGTGCAGGCTAGGAGAGTGATCAGCATAGACCAGGAAATGATGCGTAGGCGGCTGCGGCGGCTGGATTTTTTGCTGTAGTATAAGCCAAGAGTAACAAGTATTGATGCTATAATTAGGCCGATCCAGATGCCGATTTCTTCAAAGGATTTAATTGAGAATGCAAAAATTATACTGGTCATAAAAACACCAAAAAGTCCGCAAGTGAATTTTGTAAGTAGGGGGATTTTTTTTGTTGGTTGGATTTCTGATTCCTGTAGGTCTGTATTGAGGTTTGTCATTTTAGTTATTTAAAATATTCTACGCCGTTGCGGAGGATGCGGAGGCCGTCGCCTTGTGTCGGGAGGGGTTGGCCGGCGCGGATGAGGGTTTCTTTTTTGAGTTCCCAATTGTCTTCGTTAGTAAAAGAATTGAAACGTTCTGGATGAGGCATTAAGGCAAATATTTTGCCTGTGGGATCACAAATTCCGGCGATGTCTTCGAGAGCGCCATTTGGGTTGATTGGATATTGATTGTTGGCTGGTGAGCCGTCTTCATTCACAAATTTAAAAACTACCTGATCGTTGTCTTTCATTTTTTGTAGAATTTCAGCTTCAGTGTAGAAATTGCCTTCACCATGAGAAATAGGTAAGTGCATCATCTCAATTCCTTTTGTCCAAATACATTTTTTTGAAACATTTTTTACATAAACCCAGCGACATTCTAGCTTCACATTTACGTTGCGCATCATGGCTGCCTGGCGTTCGCCATATTTCATGTCTGTGGCTGGCACAAGCCCTAAATTGGCCATGATTTGCATGCCGTTGCAGATGCCGATAACGAGCTTGTCGTCTTTTAGGTAGGTTAATAAATCTTCCTTGAGGTTGTTGGTGATTTTGTTGGCCATAGCATTGCCTGAGCCAGTGTCGTCGCCGTATGAAAAACCTCCAGGGAATGCGATAATTTGATAATTTTTGAACTTGCGGGAGCCATCGATGATGTCGTTGATGTGGACGATTTCTGATTCAGCACCAGCAATATTGAAACATTTTGCAGTTTCTTCTTCGCAGTTGATTCCGTAACCTGTGATGACTAAAACTTTTGGCTTCATGTGATTTTAATTTAGTGAAGGGCAGTTAGGATAGACTTCTTCATTTTCGTCATATTTAAAGGCATCAAACCAGTGGCTATTTTCCACAAGTAACGAGGCTGGGGCATAAAGAAAACCCTGGTCATGGACTGAAGTTCCCCAAGAGTCTTTTACTATGAAGTAATGTTCATTATTTTTAAAATAAGGGTGTTTTTTAACTGCTGCTGGAATATCTTCCTTGTTAACAAAGCCTACAATAAGCATTGCATGTCCGGATTTAGCATCACCTTTTTCCCAAAAGTTTTCGGCGGTAAATCCGGTTTCACCAATTTCTGTGGGACCTCTATTTACGCCAAACCGGATCGGATAATGTTGTACATTAATTATATTTGCCAAGTAAGCAATTTTTTGCTCGGTTTCCATGGAATCTATGCTCTCACCTAAACCATTTGCAATAACACAAGACCCTTTTGTAGTACCTGTCATCAAACTATATTGGTTGAAAATGTTTGGGTCAGCAGTGGGAATACCTTGATGAAATTTATTTGAGCAAGTTATGTATGTTCCTAATAATTTGCTGTAATAGCTATTGGTTTTGCATTCGGAGGGGTTGTATGGCCACTGTTTTTCCTCTCCTATGTAAAATGGAATTTTTGATGATAGGAATTTTAATTTGAGACCCTTACTTAGAAAACTTTCCATATTTTCTTTAGCTTGAGGGTCAGTTTCAGCTGCAGATAAGTATGTGAAATTTTGCTCTGATAAATCTGGCCGATTTTTTAAAACTATTTCAGCTGCCGCTGTATCTGCAAAGTCTACACAAGTGCTTCTTCCTCCCTGGTTTTTAATTGGTGTCAGATAGGGAAGTAAGGGAAATGAGCCTTTATTGTATAGCTCTGCGCTCCAAAACATGAAGCCTTGAATATTATAGTCACTTCTGTGGAATAGAGGGTTAATCTCATTTAAATTATCAATATAGTTATTTTCTTCAACCCAATTTGATTCATTGCAGATGTATCCAGCAAATAATTCACCATTTTTTGCCTTTACTCCATCTGGTCCATCATTACAGTTACAACCAACCCAGTTTTCCTTTTTGCCATTTTCTGTACAGATGTAATTACATCCATTTGAATTTACAACTTCACCTTCTTTTTTTATAAGTCCGTGTTCACCTTGTTTCTTTGAAATATTATCAGTATCGCATTCGGCCCAGGTTTTATATTGGTAGTTTTCGTAACACAAGAAGTCAGTGCTGGACATATTTTTTATTGTTCCGCTTTTATTTTGATTAGTACCACATATTAACCTTTTGGAATCAAAACATATTGCATCCTGGTTTTTATCATTCATTGAAGTGAAAAAAGGACATGCGGCATCTGCACAATCAATATATCCATTATTGTTATCGTCTGTATTGTTATCGCAGATTTCTTGAACTGAGCAGCTATTGTCAAACCATTTTTCATATCCTTTATATTGAATGTTATAGTTAAGGCATTTTTTTACTTCCTTAAGGGTGGTAGGAAGTAGTCCATATGTCCATTCTTTATTTTTTGTGGCATGTACTTCTTGTACATATTTAGGACAGAAGTTGACCCAAGCTGAGTAGCCTTTTATTTTGTTTTCAACAAGTGATGGGACTACAAAAGCTGAGTAGCTTTTTATTTCATTAAGATTTTTGTATGTGGCTTTTAATATTGGCAATCCTTTATAAATTCCAGCACAATAATAATCTGCTGTAGTGTCGCTAATACTATCGGCTCCCTTTTTGAGCATAAGATCAGCACAAATACTGTCTGTTGAATTAAAACCTACAAGTGTATCTTTTTTTTCTTCTTGGAAGCAAGCGTCAGCTTTTTCAAAAATGAGCTTTGGTTTAAGCCGAAGGTCTAGCTTTGGGTTTACTCTTAGTTCTGATTTAGCTTTTGGAATGGAAAGTTTTTTTAATCTTTCCAGCTCAGCCCAAGGGGTTTGATTTATTGACTCAAGATATAATGCTTTTTCGAATGGATAACCTAGAAAAGTTCTTGGTTCTCCATTAATTTCTTGAATTATATTGCCGTATTGGTCTAATTCTCTCGCCCCTAATGTTGCTGCTAAACTTTTACTCAATAGTTTTTTTGTTTTTTCGTTTGGAATTGTATCTATCCATTCTTGTGCTTTTTTTACTGTTGAATCTAGGTTATCTGTTTTGGATAAAAGTCTACCCTGGAGTCGATTGGAACCTGTGCTCTTATTTAAAAGTAGTACTGTGGCTATTATCGCTAAAAATATTAGTACTAAGGCAAGAATTTTGATTTGTTTTTTCATGGCTTTATGCTAGGTAATTTTTACGATAATACTGATCTAGAGTGGCGATATTAGTTTTGAGAATAACTTCAGATGGTTTGTCACCGTTGTTAGCCTTGATGATGAAATTTTTGTCTTCTGTTGTGTGTCCAAGTAGGCCAAATGGTAGATCGGCGAAATGTTCTTCGAATTCTTTTTGACGTTTTGGATCGATGGTTACAACGATGCGGGATTGAGATTCTGAGAAAAGAGTGTGGTCGGCACGAGGGATTCCACCAGCGCTTAGATTGCATAAATCGATTTCCATACCTAACTGGCCGGCAATGGCTTTTTTGGCTAGTGTTACGCCTAAACCACCGATGTTTGGGCTGAGTGCAGAAGAAATTAAACGCTTTTCTATTGCTGAGCGGAATTTTTTGTAGAGTTGGATGGCTGATTTGCTGTCTACTTTTGGTACGTCTCCGGCAGCAACTTCTCCCATGGAATCAAAGTATTCGCTACCACCTAATTCATCTTTAGTTTCACCTAAAATGTAGATTAAATCTCCAGCGAATTTTGGGTCTAGAGAAACGGCTAAAGTTAGGTCATCTAAAACGCCAAGTGATGAAATCAATAGAGTTGGAACGGCTGAGATTTTTATGGCTTTGCCCTGTTTATCAAATCCCTTAAAGTCATTAAACATTGAGTCTTTCCCGGAAATATATGGCGCACCATAAGTAACGGCATATTCATAAACGGCTTCGCAAGCAGCTTTTAGTTGGCCCAGGCGTTCTGATTCCGTAGAGCTGCACCAGCAGAAATTATCCATTAAAGCGAGATAATCAAGCGTTCCACCAACTGCAATTACATTGCGCACGGCTGTATCAATTGCGGAGGCGGCCATGTGGTAAGTATCAATATGTGAATATTTTGGATTCAAACCTTGAGAACAAATTATACCGCGGTTAGTCTCTGGAAATGGCTTTGTGATGCTGGTAGGGGAGTTTACGCGACCTTTGCCTTGTAGTGGTTTTAGAATAGAACCGCCTTGTACGTTATGGTCGTATTGAGTAGTGATGAATTCGTAGCTGGCGATGTTTGGACGAGCTAGCATGGCTAACAAAGTTTGAGTTAGGTCTTGTGGTTGGTCGAATTTAGCTTCTTTGGTTTTTGGCTTTGTGTAAGTTGTTTTGATCTTTTTGCGTGGTAGGCCGTTGTGTAAAAATTCGAGGTCGAGGTCCATGATTTTTTGACCGTTGTAATTGACGATGCAGCGACCACTATCGTTGAATTCTCCAATAACCGTGGCTTCAACTCCACGTTTTGACATTAGTTCTAAGAATTGCTGCAGCTTAGAAGGAGGTACGGCGAGAGTCATTCTCTCTTGAGATTCACTTAGCCAGATTTTCCATGGTTCAAGGTTTGGATATTTGAGAGGAATTGTTTCTAGGTTAACTTCGCAGCCGCCGACTTCTTTTGCCATTTCGGCTACGGAACAAGATAAACCGCCGGCACCATTGTCTGTAATGCTGTTATATAATTCTAGGTCGCGAGCTTCTTTAACTATCGCATCTGAGAATTTTTTTTGAGTAATCGGATCGCCAATTTGCACTGCGGTAGCGGGACTTCCGGCAGTTAGTGCTTCTGAAGAAAAAGTTGCGCCGTGGATGCCGTCCTGTCCAACTCGGCCGCCGATGACTACTATTTTATCGTCGCGCTTGGCTTCTTTTTCCCAGCTTGGTTTGCCGTTAATTGTTTTTGGAATTAGGCCCACGGTTCCCACGAAAACTAGAGGTTTGCCTTTGTAACTTTCGTCAAAATAAACAAAACCTTGAGGAGTTGGAATGCCGCTGCAGTTACCTCCAGCGTTTACGCCGTCTATTACGCCTTCCAAAATGCGTTTTGGTGGAAGTGCTTCCTGAGTTAATTCTTTATCTCTAAAAATTGGTTCTTGGTCATCAGGATTTCCAACGCAGAAACCATATTTATTGATAATAGGTTTTGCGCCTAGACCGAAGCCAATAGTGTCTCTGTTTACACCGATAATACCGGTGATGGCTCCACCAAATGGATCTAGCGCTGAAGGACTGTTGTGAGTCTCTGCTTTATCTGTAATTATCCAGTTTTCGTCGAATATAATACCTCCTGAATTATCAGAAAAAACAGAAACGCAAAAATCTTTGTCTCCTTTTGCAGCCCTGATTTCTTTAGTCGCCCTCTTGATATATCCTTTATACAAACCTTCCTCATTGTCATCGATTTTTGCTGCAAATATCGTGTGCTTACAATGTTCTGACCAGGTTTGAGCAAGTGATTCTAGCTCAATATCTGTAGGGTCACGGCCTACGCCAGTAAAATATGTTTTTATAGCTTCAAGTGCATCTTTATCAAGTGCGAGTGGTCCACGTCTTGTGCCATCTTCGTCTAAAATTCCTTCTTTGCCTAACTTCAAAAGTTCGGCTTCTGGGAGGTCTAAACTAACTGTGCTCACAGCTTTTGGTTTTTGTAGATTTACTTTTGGTACGATCACGTCCATACCTCTTTCTGCGGCAAATTTTTCGTGAGATTTTACGTGGATGCGTTGGATCAAACTGTTTGCTAGTTTGTTGCCGATTTTTAGAATGTCGGCTTCGGTTAGCGCAGATGCGGGGCTGCTTGAGCTGCCTGTGCCTCCGGTGTCCTTGACACCTGCGGCACTTACAAATATCAAACTAGAAGTATGCACGCTTTCTTCATTCTCAAATTTGCATTTTAATAACTCGCTGATTTCTTCACGGGCGGTAGATGCTACGTTGTCGGTAACGCCAGGTAAAAAACCTATTTCCAGGGCAAAATCAAAGTTCAAACCGCTGGTTGCTGGAGTAGTTGTTGAGCTAACTGCTGAGTCCAATAAATAACTTTGGGAAACGGGATTTGAAAGCATTTCAGCGATCTCACGTAATTGCTTCTCGCCAAAATCCTTATTCACTGTATAGACTTCAACCACTTTGCATTCTTCAATATCGTAGCCAAAAGAACGGAGTTTTTTGAGCATCACCATAGAGGTAGTATCATTTACCTTGGTGTAAACTTCGATGCGGTGCGCATCCCCGTGAGCTTGATTATGTGGCATGTCTCTATTTTAAATAGTCGGAGTATTGATGTACAGTCCTTTGTAAGCGTAATTTGTGGTTGTGTTTTTGATGTTATCCACAGTGTTGGTAATTGATGCTTCAACCCAATATTCAACTCCGCTACCATAGTTAACGACAAAATTTGAGCTAACTGTTATTGAACCGTTGCTGATTACAACTTTTGGGTAGTCTGCGTCGTCTTCGGCTTCACCCATAAAATTAACATTAAAGCTGTTGCCAACTCTTGTTAGGGTGTAAACAATTTCTTCTAAACATGGATTGATACCATTGTTTTCATATTCGTGACAGTTGCGGGCTGTAACTATGTATTTGTCAGCTCCCACATCTGCAAAAGTAACTTTTAATTTGCTGTTTTGCGCTGGGTTTGTTGAAGGGAAACTGATAGTTGGTCTGGATAGGCCTTCTGGTTTTTTGATAGTTATTGATTTCCTTGCTGTCACACCGTCTTTAAATTCTACGACAACGTCATAATTATATTCGTCTTTGGTTGGATTAACTTCTACCGTGCATCCATGTGGGTAATAAGTATTAATGCAGGTAATGTGGCTGCTTTCATCTGTTGCTCCTGTTTCTGTAAGATAAATTTCTTTGGTTTGTAGTGATGCACTTAGAGAAGCCATAGTGCCGCTTTCTTCTATTGTTGTGGAATAATTTTCGGTTACGCCAAGATCTACTCGGTTAATATAGAAGTCAAAAGTGATATGGTCTCCAGCTTCTGCCACACTACTATCGTTGTAATCATAGCTTACTGCGTGTAATTCAATGTCTAATTTTTCTAGATCTGAGTTGGTTTTGGCAATGATATCTTTTGGTGGATAGCCCATGCTGTAAGAACTCAGCCCATTGTCTTTAACTACTTTCATTCTATAAAGCATTTCGGCAACTTCTTTGCGGGTCATTGCCTGATTTGGATAGTAGTGGAAGCCATTTGGATCACCAATTTTTGTGTGATTCATTCCAACTGTGCCTGTTGCTAATACGTATAAAAAATATTCATTGTGCCATGCTGTTGCGTCATAGTCCAAATACCAGCTTGCTGGGTCGAAATCTTTAGCTTCTTCAAAATAAGAAACATATGTTGGAATTTTGCCGCCGTTAAATTCTAAAGTAGCCATTTTGATTGCTTCACCTCTAGTAACTGATTGATTTGGTTTAAAAAGATTACCTGCGTAACCTTGTACTGTCCCTTTATTTTTAGCTGTTAGAATATAAGGCGCAGACCAGTCTTTTATTGCCACATCTTTAAAAGTCTGGATTGTTGGGGTTGTTGTTTCTGTTTCTAAAGTTTTAAAAAGCATTTTTAAGAATTCGGCGCGGGTTACAGCTTGATCTGGTTTGAAACTGCCGTCTGCGTATCCGTTGATTACCTCATTTTCCTGCATCCAATAGATCGACGTTTGATAGCCGGTGTCGTCTCCCACGTCTTTGAAGGTGGCAAAAGCAGTGATGGAGCTAGTTGCAATAAGTCCAATAATGAGGGCAATAATTTTTTTCATATATTTTTTGATATTGAGTGGCTAGATTATAAAGGATTGAACTTTAATGGGAAAGCTGAATCTGGAGATGTACTTACCTGATGATTTATGGTATAATAATCGGATTTAAATAAAAATATGACAAGAGAATTTGGAGAGGTTCAACCTGAATCTGAACAAAGTGAGGAAGTGAGGATTAAACATGATATTGATCAAAATAGTGCTTTGATGCAGGAATTCAATGCGAAGGTTAAAGAATTTCAAAGCAAGGGGCCAACTATGAAAGAAGCTGATGCTGAAGTAGCTTTAGCGTATATTCAAAATCAATTTATAGACGTTCTTAAGAATAACGTTACGCTGGAAATGCTCGTAAAAGAGCCAAGAATAGCGGAATTTGCCCATAGATCTTTGGCTTATGCACTTTTTAAATCTATCGTGGCCAATAAAGATATTAGTGACTCTTTAAAGCGGAAAATTTTTATTGTTGGTAAATATCCTGAACAAACTCAAAAACCAAAAAAAGTTTATGAGGATATTGGTAAAAGTATAATTGCTGATGCTGGCCTTAGGGTTGAGGGGATTAGAGATCCCTTGCTTAATGATCCTTTTGTGCCTCTTGAGAAGTTGGATGAATCTACTATTGTGGCTGGTACGGTTGATGCTGGTATTGATGAATTCTATCAACATATTTTTGAGGGCGATGAAACTATTGGTAATAAAAAAGACCTTACGCCTACACAAAGGTTGGTTTTGGCTATTACGTACGTTCACTTTTTTGGGCCGATTATGGATAATCTGAGGATGTTGGATGTCGAAAGATCAAACCCTGAACTTTTGGATATTCCTTTTGATACTCTTTCTAGAGAGTTAAGTAAGGTTGCTAAAGTTATCGGTAAAGAAGTTTTAAGAAGTGTGATTTCTGCCAAAGATTTTGATATTAGTAAATTGAGAAATCTATTGATGACTATAACAGAAGTGATGGATGGCTATAATGCTTCTTTTGTTCCTGTTTTAGATAGATTACTTCCAAAATGGGCGGCTATATATCTAGGCAGAGATATAGGAAAAGGTCTTATGGATATTGAGGAAAAAGATAATAGTAGGCAGATGTCTATCGTAAGAAGCTTATTGGAGCTGTCTGCTGATACGGCCTACTTTTTAAAGAATATTGAAAAACGCAAATTGGATGATGTTATTAAAAATAGACCTCTTGATGCAGAAAAAACTCACCGCTTAAAAATTGTGGTTCAGTTTTTTACTTCTTTGAGAGAGCAGGTTAGGGATAATAAAGACAAAACTTTAGTTGTTTCCATGGATTTTGCTTTATCTATCTTGGCTAGATTGAAAGATGATACAGAATTAGCAGAATTGGGGCAAAATCTTAAACCAGTTTTTAGATATCTTTTCAGTATCCCTGGTGGACCAAAAGAGTCGATTTTAAGAAATCCTTTGGTTGCTAAGTTTATTAAAGATCATCCTAATTTAGTTGAAGATATTTTTACTTTTTTTATCCCTCAAAAACCTAATTTAGGTGAGCAAGATGAGAAAGAGTTTGTAACGCAGTATGGGGCTGTTTTTAAAGTAATTACTGACGTTATGAGAAATCCGAAAGTTAAATTGGATAATAACATTAGATATCTTGTGGTTTTTGCGCTTGAGAATATAAAAACGTATTTTAAAGACAAAAAGAAAGATAAAATCTTTCAAACTTTTACTTTTGTAGCTGATCTATTAAATCCCTATAAAAAGATGATTTCTAACTATAGCAGCATTACAAAAGCACTTAAAGATTTGGAGCACGCGGTTTAATTTATTCCTTCTACTCCTGGCCGTGGCATTTTTTGTACTTTTTGCCGCTGCCACATGGACATGGGTCGTTGCGACCAGCGCTTGGTGTAGAATCTGGAGCGGCTTTGACGCGGATGATAGGGCCATCCGTAGCAGAATCAGCATTGATGTCTTCTTTGCTTAGTGCGGATTCAACTTCTGCCTCATTAGTTTCCATCTTTTTTACTTCGCTTTTTTCTAGCATTTCTGTTGGGACAACTTTGGTTAAATCCATCTTAAATAAAGTATTCACAGTGTTGTTGCGGATCATGTCCAAAAGTTCGCTAAAGGCTTCAAAAGCCTGAGTTTTGTATTCTATCAAAGGATCTTTTTGCGCATAACCACTAAAGGCCACGTTATCCCTCAAGTGACTCATGGTGTCGATATGTTCCATCCATAAAGTATCATTCGCACGTAAGAAAACTGCACGTTCAATGTTGCGCATGATTTGTGGATCTGGTAGCACACTGCCAAGTTTTTCGTAAGTTGTGATTAGGTAATTTTGAGCGAATTCTATAAGCTCATTTTGTTTTTTAATATTTTTTAGATCTTCGATATTTAGATTATCGTTTTGTAGAATGGCGAGAGCGTCATAAACGCCTTGAATATCCCAATCTTCCGTCGGGCGGCCTTCAGTGTAGTTTCTAACAATTGCTTCAGCTGTTTCAAGAATCATTTTTTTGGTTTCACCGGCAATGTCTTCAGATTTTAAGAATTTTTGGCGGCGTTTGTAGATAATATTGCGGTGCACGTTCATAATATCGTCGTATTCAACCAGATGTTTACGAACATCAAAGTGATGACCTTCAACTTTCTTTTGAGCGCCTTCTATAGAATTTGAAATAATGCCGTTTTCGATTGGCATATCATCTGGAACTTTTAAGAAATCCATCATTTTTTTGATACGATCTGAGCCGAATAAACGCATCAAATCGTCTTCCATTGAGATGAAAAATTGAGTAGCTCCAGGATCTCCCTGACGACCGGCACGTCCACGTAACTGATTGTCGATACGACGTGATTCGTGTCTCTCAGAGCCGATAATGTAAAGACCGCCTATTTCTTTAACACCTTCTCCTAATTTGATATCAGTACCACGACCAGCCATGTTTGTAGCAATCGTGACTCCGCCTTTTTGACCGGCGTTACTTACTATTTCGGCTTCACGCTCATGTTGTTTTGCATTCAAAACGTTATGTGGTACGCCATTCATTTTTAATAACTGACTCAAAACTTCGGATTTTTCTACAGAAATTGTACCCACCAAAACTGGTTGGCCAACTTTATTTAATTCTTTAACACGTTCAACGATTGCGAGGAATTTACCTTTTTGATTCTTGTAAATTGTGTCAGTTTTGTCGTCACGAATTAATTTTTTGTGAGTTGGGATTACGATAGTATCCAAGCCATAAATTTGATAGAACTCTTCGGCTTCGGTGACGGCTGTACCTGTCATACCGGCAAGTTTTTCAAATAAACGGAAATAATTTTGGAATGAAACTGTAGCTAAAGTTTTTGATTCGCGTTTAACTTCTACATTTTCTTTAGCTTCGATTGCTTGATGCAGACCATGAGAATAACGACGACCAGGTAAGGCACGTCCGGTAAATTCATCAATAATCAAAATTTCGCCATCTTTGATCATGTAGTCAACGTCGGATTTGTAGCAGGCCTGAGCTCTTAGAGCCTGTTCGATGTGATGAACTTCGGAGAAACCGGCTTCTGTAAAAATATTATCCATACCGAGAAGTTGCTCCATTTTTGTGATACCTTCGTCTGTCAAAGAAACAGTTTTGGTTTTTTCGTCGATTGCGTAATGTGTTATCGCAGTTAACTGTGGAATCAAGCGGGCATATTGCTGATATTTTTTAGTAGATTCTTGGGCTGCCGCAGAAATAATAAGTGGAGTGCGGGCTTCATCAATCAAGATGGAATCCACCTCATCCACAATGGCGAAATACAGATTTCTTTGAACTACATTATCAAGATCTGTGGCCATATTGTCTCTCAAATAGTCAAAACCAAATTCATTATTTGTACCGTAAGTGATGTCGCAACTGTAGGCCTTTTTCTTTTCTGCATGCGATAAATTATGCACGGTCACGCCAACGGACAAACCAAGATAATTATAAAGTCCACTCATCCATTCTGCATCACGATGAGCCAAATAATCATTAACTGTAACGACAAAAACGCCTTTGCCGGTAAGGGCGTTTAGATAAGCTGGAAGCGTACAAACCATGGTTTTACCTTCACCGGTTCTCATTTCTGAAATATTGCCCTGATGCAAAACGACACCGCCTATAAGTTGCACGTCGTAAGGTACTATATCCCAGGTGAATTCCTTGCCGCGAACGTCCCAAGTTTTGCCCTGTAGATGGCGGGCAGCAGTTTTTACCAATGCAAAAGCCTCTGGAAGCAGGCTGTCTACACTTTCGCCTTTTTGAATTCTCTCTTTAAATTCGCTAGTTTTTGCAAGGACGTCGTTTTGGTCTTTAATGGTTTGCTGATAGCCTTCTTCTATCTCTTTGATCTGATTTACTATTGGTATAATTTTTTTGATGGCCTTTTCATTTGGGTCGCCAAACATCTTATTGAAAATTGTTTTGAGCATAAATTTGTGATTTTTTAATCTTGTGCTGGAAGATTTTAGCACTATTTACGGGAAAATTTTAATTTTTCGCTTGCCTTTTATTGCTTTTTGAATAGAATGTGTCCTTGTTAGATTTTAAATTGAGTTATATGAGTGCAGAAAAAGTTTATTACGATGTGGTTGATGGTGGGTTTGATGCTAAATTTGGCGCTGGTAGACCAATTGGTGTCTCTAGACTTGCTTCAACGGGAAAAGCTCCTGGTTGGGATATGTTAAACAGTTTGGTTAATCTTGCTGCTAAAGACGCTGCTCCAGAAGTAGCAAAGCCGGTTGTGGATACTGAAGAAGGTATTAAAGCAGTTTTAGATGAGATTAAGGCGGAGTAGTTCAGTAAAAAATTATATTAAATTAAAAATTTATGAGTATTGAAACAAGCGTTTGTTCTGAAGTAGCTGATGGTGTTTTGGTAAGAGCTCCTGATTTTGCTGGAGTTGCTCCAGAAGTTGCAGAGCCAGTTGTGGAGACTAGGGCAAGGGCTAAAGCAGCTTGGGGTGATTATATCGGAGATGAATATAGTGCCCCTGATGCTTATGATAGATATGGTTTAATAGATATTCCTAATGATATGGGTGCTGATTCAGTTAGGTTTAATGAATGCACTGGAACTACTACTTATACTTTTGGTCCTGGTCCTAGTAATGTTTTTGGTCATCAAGATTACTAATTCCTACTCCTTGTAGCCCTTTAAGATTACCCAGAAGGTTTTGAAGATGATTTTGATGTCTAGCCACATGGACCAGTTTTCTATGTAGTAACGGTCTAGTTTTATTTCTTGTGAGAAGTCTAAATCTGATCGGCCGCTGGTTTGGGCGAGGCCGCTTAGGCCGGGTTTGATGTTGAAAATGAAGTGGTGCTGTTTGTCATATTTGGCTACTTCTTCAGGTAAATGTGGACGTGGGCCAACGAGACTCATGTTGCCGATGAGGATGTTCCAAAATTGTGGTAATTCGTCGATGGAATATTTGCGGATGAATTTGCCGACGCTGGTAATGCGGGGGTCGTTTTGGATTTTGACCAGTGGAGTGTCTTTGCGAATATTTTGTTGGGAAAGTTCGGTGTATCTGAGGTTATGCGTATTTGGGTGCATGGATCTGAATTTGTAGAAGTTGAAGAGTTCGCCTTCTTTGCCAACGCGTTTAACAGGGGACCCGTCGTCTAATTTCGAGAATAAAATAGGGCCTTTGGAGTTGAGTTTTATGGCTATGGCCGTGATTAAAAGTACTGGTGAGAATATGATCAATCCAACAATTGCGCCGATAATATCCATGAGTCTTTTCATCACTTTGCCCCAGCCGTCCAGAGGAGTTGGTTTGAGGCTGATAACTGGAATATTATTGATTGTTTCAATCTTGATATTGGTGCGACGTACATCTAGTAAATCCGGAATAAATCTATAATTGATCTGATTTAATTCACAAAATTGTAGAATTTCTTCGTCTTTAGCTTTTGTAACTTGAATGATTTCGTCTATGCGGTGTTGCTTGTGGGCGGCTTCTAATTCTGCCAAATCTTCAGCTATGCCAACTATTTTGTAAACTGGATCGCGGGCGATTTTTTCTTTAATTTCTAATGTAATATTATTGTTTCCTACAAACATTAAACGGCAACGCCCAATGTCGGATTTCAGTAAAAATTTTTGCACTGCTTTTATTACAATTCTACCTAAAAGGATGAAAATAAAACTGATTACCCAACTATAAATTATGGCAAGGCGGGAGAATGGGAACATGCGGGCGAAGAAAAAATAGGTGATAATTGTGGTTACCCAAACGCCGCAGAGAGTTAGAATTCTGGCTGCTTCTTCACCAAATTTGTAAGTTGTTTTGAAGCGATACATTCTGCCAAAGGCAAAAACAATCAATAGTAAGATTGCGGTTTTTAAGCTGAATGAGAGATATTGTTCAGGAGTTGGCAGGACGGTAAGGTCGATCGGTTTGGCAATGCCTTCAATTGGTTCAGTGACTAGTCTTAGCCAATAGGCAGCCATAAATCCACAAACGGTCATCACGAAATCAATGGGGATTTTGACTAAGCTGAAAAATATTTCTGAACGTTTCATCGATATTTTTACCGAATTTTGAGTGCTCCTAAACGACCATCATAAGCCGAGTTTTGTAATTTCTACTTTTTAGGGTGGAAATTGTGATCATCCATCTGTTAGTACCTTGGAGCCCTTGCGGGCATGTTGCACTTTTGCAGTGAGAAAGTAGATCTGCGATTGGGAATCAAATTACCTTTCCATCTCACTTTGCACCTTGTAGGGTTTACCGCTCTTGGCGACTTGCGTTTTATGGCAGATCGCTTTTGAGTCCCGCTTGACGGGACTTTTCACCTTTTGTTTAGCCTTTTGAGGGGCTGAACTAGTATCGTCTCTGTGGCACTTTCCCTCTCCGTATATTACTATATGAAGGGCTCGGCGTTACCGGCTACAATTTCCCGTGGTGCTCGGACTTTCCTCTCCTGCTTCGGCTTTTGCGTTTGACGGCTTGGCCTGACAGAAGCGATCACTCAGATTGCTTAGGAGCGGGGTTATTATACTGGAGAATGCGGAAAAGTCTAGGTTGTTTGCGGGGATTTTTATGAGAATTTTGCCGCGGATTTTTGGGAATATATTTATCTGGAAATTGATGCGGTTTGGGCTTTGGTTTTTGGTTTTTGTTTTTGGTCTTTGTGGGGACATAGTTATTTTCTGAAAACTGTACGGCAGTTGTACGTGCAATTTTTAGTTTGCACAAATTAACAGATTAAAATTCACCGCCGGCGGTGAATCACAAAATAAACTGTAATCGGGTCAAACCTCCTCTGTAAATCTGTCTGCGTCGACGTGTCAGAATATAAAAGCAGATTGGGTCAAACTCTATCTGTAAAAGTGTTCACGTGAACACGGTAGAATTGAAGTTTAAGTTATGTCAAATTTGCTAATTTATTTTCCAGTATTTGGTCGTCTAGGTTTTTAATTTTTAGTTTTTGTTTGTAGTCGGATGGTAGGGCGGCGGCGGGGATTAAGCCGATTAGTTCGCTTTCTAAAATTTCGACGCCTAATTTGCGCGCTTCTAATTCTACCGTTTCAAAAACTACAAGTGGGGGAGTCACGGTGTAATCTGTTAAATTCATGGAAATTTGGGCGATTCCATTCGGAATTCTATTTGAAATGTCATGCGGAATCTCGCTCAAGATAGTTGCTATACTGCGGCTGGTAAGTAGCATCCCCAAAGCTTTTACGCATTTTAAACCGCCGTCTTTTTCACGGATTTTGTGGGCGATTTTGCGGGCAATTGCTAGATCTGAGCTGGCTAAATTTATGTTGTAGGCAATTAATGGTCCACGTACTCCAATTGCTGTGGCGCCAGCTTTGCTAATTTCTAAAGGGCCGTAGTCAGGTTTGCGATTTGGGTCGGTGGCAATCAAGGTTTTTAGGCCTTCGTACTGGCCTTTTCTGACATCGGCTAAATTTCGGCGATCAGCAAACTTTGCAGCTTTCTCGTATAAATAAACTGGAATTTTTAATTCTTCACCTATGCGGGCGCCAAGTTTATTTGCGAGAATTACGGTTTCGTCAAAAGTAATTCCTTCAATAGGGACCAAAGGAATTACATCTGTTGCACCAATACGAGGATGTGTGCCGTGATGTTGATCCAGATCTATTAATTCGGCGGCTTTTTGACAAACTTTAAATGCTGCTTCGATTACGGCTTCTGGTTTGCCAGCGAAAGTTATGACTGAGCGATTATGGTCTATATCTGAGGTGGAATCCAAAATGGTTAAAGCGAGGCATCCCTGGCGGACGTCTGTTACAGAATTTATCGCACGCAATAATTCTGCCATAATTTTAGAATCAGGACCCACACTAAAATTTGGTATACACTCAAGAATTTTTGGCATAGGTCTCGCAATTAGCTGTACCTTCTTTGATTTTTTTGATGACTTCGTCATCTGTGGAGTATTTTTCTAAAATTTCAAACATTGCGGCATCGTCATCGACTGGCAATTTGTGTTTTCTATAAACATCTTTAACGTAATCTTGGGCTTCTTGTGTGGCCAAAGCTAAAACCGGATCTTTGATTAGAGTGCAGGTAAATTCAATATTGGCGTTGATAAAAGCGTTGTGGATTTCGGATTCTTCGGTGACAATTTTTTTGCGAGTGGTGCAGCTTTTGACGGCAAAAATTGAAATTCCGACAACAAGTAAAATTGCGAGGATTGTGATGACGACTTTCTTCATGGCTTAACTTTAAGCCTTATTTCTCAACTTGTCGAATTCTCTTTGGAAGAATCTAACAGCGTTCAAACATTCTTTAGCCTTCTGATTATCTGGCTGCAATTGTAATGTCTTTTTAAACAAGAATGCTGCGCGGTCGAAATCTTTTTCGTTTAAATAACAAACGCCAAGATCGTTGAGAATAAGTGGGTCGTTTGGGGCTAGATATAGAGATCTTTCGAGTAAAACTATGCCTCTTTTTTGCTGACCGCAATGATACATGCTCCAGCCAAGACAACGGATAATTTCTGGGTGATTTGGATAAGATTTGTCAGCAACTTCTAGTAAATCCACTGATTGCTGCCATTTGCCGGTGCAAGAATAAACGAATCCAAGAAGGTAGTTAGCGTTAGCGCTATTCTTATTGATTTTTAGACCCTGAGTTAGAGCTTTTTCGGCTTGATCGTATTTGCGCATGCTCAAATAATTGTCGCCGATTTCTTCGTATGCTTCGACACAGTCTAGATTGGACATCAAAATTCTTTCGCAAAGTCTGATGGCTTCGGAGTGCTTGCCTTCATTCTTCTTTTTATCTGCTTCTTCAATTAAAGGATGAATAACTTTGTGTTCTGGCATATTTTTTTGTTTTTATTTTTTTGTTTTTTTGAACTTTTCAAATTACGATATTGTACCTGAAATTTGATTAAAGTTCAAGACCCTTAAGGTAGGCTTTGAATTGACTGCTTAGGTCTTTATGTTTTAGGCCGAAGTGAATGATGGCCTTTAAATAACCCAGTTTGTCGCCAGTGTCAAAGCGGGTTCCTTCAATGTCAAAGCCGTGAATCGCGTTTTTGTTTTTGATGAATTCTCGCATGCCATCGATCAATCTGATCTCATGATCTTTGCTGCCAGATTTAACTTTATTTAGAGTTTTTAGAAGTTCTGGAGTGACAATATACTTACCAGCTATACCCATATTTGAGGGTGCTTGTGCTGGTTTTGGTTTCTCTACTAGGTCTTTAACCTTATATAGGCGGCCTTTTTTGCTTTCTATATCTATAACTCCGTATTTGTCTGATTCATTCTTATCTATCTGATGTAAGCCAACGATTGGAGTTTTTACGGTCTCATACTGCTCAATTAACTGTTTTAGGGCTGGTTTTTTGCTGTCATAGATATCGTCGCCAAAAAGCACTGCAAATGGCTCATTCTCAACTAATTCTTTAGCACACAAGATAGCGTGACCGTCACCAAGCGGGCTGGATTGACGTACATAAATGAATTTAGCCAGTTTTTCGATTTCTTCCATTTCTTTAATTGCCTCGATTTTGCCCTTATTCTTAAGGTGTTCGTATAATTCAAAAGAGAAGTCGAAATAGTCCTCGATAGACCTTTTACCACGCCCTGTGACGATAATAATCTCTCTAATGCCGCTTTTTACAGCTTCTTCTACCAAGTAGTGAATACAAGGCTTATCTACTATGGGAAGCATCTCTTTTGGCTGAGACTTGGTTGCAGGTAAGAATCTGGTGCCAAGGCCGGCGGCTGGAATGATAACTTTGCGGATTTTCATTGGGGGAAGTATAGGCGAAAATGACAGAGTAGTTCAAGCCTTAAGCTAGTTCAATTCCCGTTTTTTCTTTTACTATATCTTTTAGATTATCAATGTCGAAAGCATAAGATAAAACGTTTGGATATTCTTGGCCATTAGGACCTTGATAAGGATTCAATTCTATTAGTAATGCGGAAGTTTCTTCTATAAGGGCGTTTATTTCTGCTTCGGATGTTTTGGCATTTTTATAAATCATATTTATGATTGTTGAGTTCATAAAGATAAATGGAATTTTTTTGCATGTTGTTTTATATTCATCTCTAACTTTGCTAGCAAGGGTATGGCATTTTTTTAAATTTTCATGCAGTTTTTTGTATTTCTTACGTGCCACAAAAATTCTCCATAAATCGCCATCATATTTTTCTACTATTTCTCTTGGCGTAGTCCTTTCAACTAGAGTTTTTACGTCATCAAGTTCAAGTGAGTCCGGATCTTGTTGAACACGTTCCATTATATCCTTACCATATAATTCTTCTGGAGAATGATCTTTTGCCCATCTAATAAAACGCTCGGTTTCTGCGTTTTCACAATTAACATCAAGGTCGGTCAAAAAATCAAAAATAGCTTTATCTATTCGTTTTCTTTCTTCAGCGGAAAGTGCTTGCCCATTCACTAAACGACATAATTCAGAGCTTACTGGTTGCGCTAGATCGTGGCCATTCCATCCCTTTGGTAGGTGATTAAAATTTGCTGTTAACCTCATCAGCATGCTTATGTTTGCTTCTAAATTGTCTGAGGCTAGCTCTTCGTGATTGTCTCTTGGTCGATGTAAGAGTTTTAATTCATCTACTAATTCTGTTATTCCAATCCAGGTTGAATCTCTAGATGTTGGTTTTGCAATTGTGTAATGCAAATGATGTCTTAATTCTGACGCTAAAGAAGAAACTTCTGGACCAGAACTTTCTATTATATTTAACCGACTAGATGTTGGGTCGATTTCATAGGGCTTGTGGTTGAATACATCTTGTCTATAAATAAGCTGAGATTCTCCTGAATGTCCATTTTTTGGTAAAGCCATGTTTCTATCTTCTGGCGTTGATAGGTATTTTGCACCAGCTTCAACCGAATCGTCGTCAGGCGCATTACGGTCTTTAATTGTAACGGTTATAGGCTCTCTTTCTTGAATAGGAAGCAGATGTTCTAAACTTGCTCTTGTGCGCCTAATTTCCTCCGTTACTTCGTAAAAAATAGTCTCTAGGCTTATTGTAGCAGGGGCATGGCGTGTCTCTTGGCCAGTTGATTTAAGGTATTTTTCTACTATTTCTGGATCAAAAGTTAGATAAAAATCTCCAGGCTCATTTTCTAAATAATGACCACTTTGTTCTCCTATTGATCTCTGGAGTCTATAACCCGATCTGCGTTCTTCTTGTTGTATTGCTTCTATATCTGCACCAGCGTATCTGTAATTGAAGATTTGATATCTGTTTGGTCCAGCCACTCTTACATATCTGAGTGCCCTGTTAGTCATTGAAGGGATGAGCAGATCATTAATATCTCCTGCCCACTCAATCTCAAAAATCTTTGTTGTTGTATCGGTATCGCAGCGTACTAGAGTTTCTTCTACTAACGCTATAAATTCTTCTGGGCTTGATAGTTCTGGTGACTCCATGAAGTAAAAATGAGTATACTTAACTATACCACTTTATCCACGTTTAGTCAATGACGCTGGCTAGTTCTTGATCTTGATAATCTTTGTGTGTTCGAGTTCGAGTTTTGGGATGCGGACTTCGAGGATGTTGTTTTCGAAGGAGGCGGAGACGTTTTTGATGTCGGCTTCTTCGGGGAGGACGATGGCGCGGGAAAAGTTGCCCCAAAAACATTCGCGAGTGTAGTAGTTTTCTTCGGGGATGGTTTCTAGAGATTGGCGATTGCCTTTTAAAACAAGCACATCGTCAGTGACGGAAATATTGATGTCGTCTTTAGTAATTCCAGCAATTGGTGCGAGAATTACGATTTCTTTGTCAGTGTGATAAATGTCTACGGCTAGCTGGCCCACCTCTTTTTTAATAGGTTCCATGGCCCCGTGAGGAAGGGGATTAATTTTGATTGTGTTTTGTTTCATAGGGCTTAAATGTTTTGGGATTTTTTATTTGGCTTTATTCTTCAGTTTCACTTTTTACGTTAACTTTTTCTACTTTTTCTTTGGCTGGAACTGCTACGCCTTTGAAATATACTTTTAGTTCATCGCCACTGAGGTTTTCTTTTTTGATCAGGTCTTCAGAGATTTGGATCATTAATTTTTTATGCTTCGTGATTAATTCTTTAGCTTTTTCGTACGCTTTTTCTAAAGATTTCTTGGTTAATTCATCAATTTTTGCAGCAGTTTCTTCTGAATAATTTTTCATATGACCAAAGTCACGACCAAGGAAAATTTCGTCATTACTTTCACCAAAAACTACTGGTCCCATAGAGCTCATTCCATATTTTGTAATCATAGAACGGGCAACTTTTGTAGCACGTTGCAGATCGCTGGATGGGCCTGTAGAAGTTTCACCAAAGAAGGTTTCTTCAGCTACGTAACCACCAAGCATCATCGCCAAGTCATCTTCAAAATAACTCTTGGAGATATAGCTTTTTTCTTCGTCTGGACGAGACCAGGTCACACCACCAGCCATCCCACGGGAGATAATTGATACTTTGTGAATTGGGTCGCAACCAGGTAATAAATGACCAACCAGAGCGTGGCCAACTTCGTGATATGCAGTTAATTTTTTTTCTTTGTCGCTCATGATGCGAGATTTCTTTTCTGGGCCGAGAAGTACTTTTTCGATTGATTGTTCTACCTCATGTGAAGAGATAGTTTTTTTGTTGTTTTTTGCAGCTAGAATTGCAGCTTCGTTCATCAAATTCTCAAGATCTGCACCACTAAATCCAATTGTACCCTTAGCGATTTTTTTGAAATCAACATTTTTGGCAATTGGTTTATTACGGCTGTGTACTTTTAGAATTTCTTCACGAGCTTTTAGATCTGGCGCATCCACCACTACTTTACGATCAAAACGACCTGGTCTAAGTAAGGCTGGATCGAGAATGTCAGGTCTGTTTGTAGCGGCAATCACGATTACATTTGTACCAGTTTCAAAACCGTCCATTTCTGTAAGAATCTGATTTAAAGTTTGTTCACGTTCATCATGTCCTCCACCCATACCAGCGCCACGATGACGACCTACCGCATCAATTTCATCAATAAAAATGATACAAGGAGCATTGCGTTTTGCCTTTGTAAATAGGTCTCTTACACGAGAGGCACCCACACCCACGAACATTTCAACGAACTCTGAACCTGAAATGCTAAAGAATGGAACATCGGCTTCACCAGCAACGGCACGAGCTAACAAAGTTTTACCTGTACCTGGAGAACCAACCAACATTACACCCTTTGGGATTTTGGCACCAATAGCCTGATATTTACCTGGATTTTTTAAGAAATCTACAACTTCTACTAATTCTTCTTTAGCTTCATTACAACCGGCCACGTCTTCAAAAGTAGTTTTTTGTTTGGCTTTATCGTAAAGTTTAGCGCGGCTTTTGCCGAAAGACATAGCCTGGTTATTTGTAGATTGAGCTGATCTCATCATGAACATGAAAAAACCGATGATCAGTAAAAATGGGATAAATCCTATTAAAAGGTCACCCCAAAATTTATTTCCCTGAGTGTCTTCTACTACTATTGGCAGAGTGGATAGTTTGCTTGAATCAACGCCGGCTTTTTCGAGGATTTCGTAGATGCTGGAGCCTTGTTCTTTGAAAGTGTAATATTTTGAGCCGTCTACTAATTCTATATTAATCTTGTTGTCGGCGATGCTTAGTTTGCTGATGTTGCCAGCTTCAACTTTTTCTACCAAAGTGCTGAGTGTAACCTCTTTTATTGGAGATTTACCAGCGTTTTGGATCATCAAAAATCCGGCTATTAAAAGGGCAATTATTATCAGGTAGATGAGGCTGTTTCGGCTCTTTGGCATTGAAGGTAATGTTGGCATGAAGTTTTTATTTTAAAGAGAATAATATTAGTAGGTGCATTATAGGGGAGTTTTATGCTGAGCTCAATGGATAGAAAAGAGGATTTTGTTATTGAGAATTTTTACTGTGAGCTGGCCGAGTTTTTTTGATTTGTTGCCGATGTTTTTGTTGATGAGGTTTAGTGTTTCATCAAGGTTGATGCTTTTGAGATTTAAGGTGTTTTTGACTAGGTTTTTGTAGACCGTCAGGAGAATTTCTTTTTGCAGGGCTGGGTGTTGCTGGCGGAAAAGTTTGGCGTCTAGAGTTTGCTGGGTTTTTAAGAAATTTTCGGCTGAGGTTTTTAGAAAATCTCGGATTTCGCGGAGATTTTGGATGTTTGTGGCGAGAGTTGTAGTTAGACTGGGATTTAATTCTTTTAGTAACGGCACTATTTTGTGACGAATGAAGTTGCGTTTGTAGATCAAATCATCGTTGCTTTTGTCAGTTTTGTATGGGATTTTTTTGAATTTTAAATAGTCGAGAATTTGGGCTTTGCTGATGTCGATCAGGGGTCTGAGGAGTTTTGTGTTGGTTTTTGTGGTGGGTTCGACTTCTGAGATGCCGAGTAGACCTTGTAGGGTTGCGCCGCGGGCAAAATTAAAGATGATTGTCTCGAGGTTATCGTCGGCGTGATGGGCGGTGATGATGTATTTTGCCTTATATTTTTTGGCTAATTCTGCGAAAAATTTGTAGCGAACTTCGCGGCCAACTTCTTCTAAACCTTTTTTAAGTTTTTGGCTTAATTTTTTGATATTTGCAGTTTTTAATTCAAAAATTGGGGACTGTTTTTGGACGAATTTTGCTTCAGCTTTAGATTCTTTGCGTAAGCCGTGATCGATATGGGCCACGACGATTTTGCAGGGAATTTTTTTGAGAGAATTTAGTAGAAAAATTGAATCAGGACCGCCAGAAATTGCAGCAATTACCGTGTCGGTTGGGCTCAGGTGTTTTTTAAGTTGTTTTGTGACTTTAGCTTCTAGTTTTTTTGCCTCTTGGTTGTTCATGATTTAGATGTATTTAGCTTAGTTGGCTGATGTTTACTGGTTTTGTTTTTGCATTGTGCCGTGTCCACAAGGGATGCTTCGCTATTCGCGCGAACAGTTTTACAGATAGAGTTTGACCCGTTTGATGTTTGTATTATACCGGGTTTCCACAAGGGATGCTGCGCTACTTGTGAACTGATTAAGACAGCGGATTGCATTGCGTCAAACTTATGTTTTTATTCGTCTGCAGGGATTCTAAGTCTTCCCGGGGATAGCGCAGCATCCCTCGTGGATACCTTGTGTAAACTACAAATAATTCTTCTTACTCAGTTCTATTAGCTCATTAAAATCATCGTCGGGGGCGGCTTTGTTTGGTAGAATTTTGCCACATTCCAGGCATTTGTGAAAAATTTTATAACCTTTTTTGCCAGTTTGATCGAGCGAAATTGGTTCCATTAAGCCGTGACAGTTACTAAGTCTATCGCCTGGAGTATTCTCATCCAGGTGTTGAGAATAAAGACATTTCATACAGTGATTGCGGCAGGTTCCCTCAAGAAGAGGATTTTTTTTGCCACATTTCAGACAGGTAAAAGTCTCCTTAATGACTATAAAATTTTTCATGGGCTATATTATTGCTAAAAGACCGAAAATTTGCTATAATAAATAGATAAAAAATAAAAACAAAATATATGAAAAAAGGTTCATTCTTAATGGTAATTGCCGTGGTGCTGACGCTAATTGTAGCGGGGTATACGGGATATTTGATGTGGCAGAGGTCCAGCGTTGAAGCTGAATTAAATGCTGCAACAGGTGGGATTGCTGATTTAAGTGAAGGACTTTTGGAGGGTGAAAATGACCGTTTGCTGAAGGCGATTGCCGCTAAGGAAACAGTAAATACCATTGATGAGGGTTTACTAAAATGGTCAAGAATTATCAGAGATGTAAGGATTACCATTCCAGAGGATGATGACTTGCCGATCGTGGATGTCTTGTCTTATTCGGGAGCACAGGATGCTTCGATTTCTTTGAATATTAAAACCTTGGCAGGAAGAGAAAACCCATATCTTGATATTGCAAAATTGATTAAGAGTTTTGAAGAAAGTGATATGTTTGTTGGTTCTTTTGTACCTTCGATTTCAGGAGGATCAGATGAAAGGGGCGATGAAATTCTAACTTTTTTGCTTACTACAAAATATCTGCCAAAAGATGAATTTTTGGAACTTGATGAGAGTGTAAATGAGATTTTGGACGATTCTTTTGGTATCAAAGATGAAGAAGTTGTTAGTGAAGATCCTGTAGGCGAGACTGTAGTTCGTTAATCTTAAAATATTCTATAAAAAATTTATATGATTGGTACAAACGAAAAAGAGATTATGTTTAAAACTCCATCAAAAATTCCTACTTTGGTAGCAATGCTTTTGATTGTTGGATCAGTGGCGTTTTATATTCTTTATACAAAAAATATTAGTGCCGAATTGAATACTGCACAGGCAAATTTGACTGATAAAACTGTAGAATTGGCTGAAAAAACAAAACAGTTTGATGAGATTTCTTCCGCAGAAGAAAGCCTTGATTTGACCAATGAGGTTGCGCGTAATGATATTCTAAAAAAAGTGCCTTCAAAGATGCAGCAGGATCAAGTTATTACCGATATTATTGATATTTCAGAGGAAAATGGAATTAAATTGGCTTCGATTGGATTTTCGAGAAGTAACTCAAGTGATGCAAAAGTTTCAAGCTTGAATGTGACGGCGAGTTTTGAGGGAAATTACTTAAACTTAACTGACTTTTTGGAAGCGATTGAAGAAAATGCCAGACTTTTTAAGGTTAATTCTATAAGTGTACAGATTAATAAATTGGATCTTTCAGATGTTGAGAGAGCTTTTTTTACTCTAAATATTGAGACTTTTTATCAGAATTAAATTCAACTAATAAGCTAAAATATGGAATTCGCAGGAATAAAAATTGGGCAGCAAAAAGAGGATAATCAAGTTACGACTAATCACGTTGCGCATGAAGATATTATTCATGGTGTTGATGGTGGGGATGAGTATCTTGAGAGGATTAAAAAGAAGGCTAAGGTTGAGGAAGAAAAAGTAATTTATGGTGTTTATGATAATCACGATAAGGGCTTGAGTACTAAGATAAACGATTTTTTGGTGGATCATTCCAGCGTGAAATTGAAAGATAAATCTTATTTTTTTCATATGCTGGCGGTGATGGTGGATGCGGGTATACCGGCTGTGCAAGCGGTAAAATCATTGGCTACGCGTACGAGTAATGAGAAATTTCGTAGAGTTTTGAATACAGTTGCCTATAACTGTGAAACGGGTGCGACTTTGTCAGATGCGATGAGTCGTTTTGAAAACGTTTTTGATGAGTCTGAAATTGGAATTGTTAAGTCTGGTGAGGCGACAGGGCATTTGCAAAATATGCTTTTTAAATTGTCTGATCAGCTGGATAAAAGACATGATCTATATCTTAAATTGTGGTCTGCGGCGGTTTATCCGATCACGGTTTTTGTTGTCTTGATTTTAGTGGTTGTGGGAATGATGGTTTGGATTTTTCCTAACTTGTTAAATTTATTGGCACCAGGTGGAGTTGGTGTCGAAAATTTGCCTTTAGCTACACGTATTTTGATGAATGTGCAGAAGGCAATTACGCAATATTGGTGGATGATTTTGCTTGCTGGTGTGGGATTTTATGGAATTTTTAACATGTATATCAATAGCATGAATGGTGCTACCAAGTGGGATTATAGTAAATTGGGAATGCCTATTATTGGCTCATTGATAAGAAAACTACATGTTTTAAGGTTTGTTAGTTTGTTGGGTATTTTGATTGAAGCTGGATTGCCCGTAATTAATAGTTTGAAAATTATTGGTAATTCTTTAAAGAATAGAATTTATAAATTGGAAGTGCAGGATCTGATAGAAAAAGTTAAAGCTGGTAAAAAAATATCAGAAAGTTTGATGGATAATGGTTATCTTTTTCCTCCTGAAATTGTGCAGATGATTGCGGTGGGTGAGGGCTCAGCTAATCTCGGCAGGGTTTCTGAAAAAATTGCTGATCAGTATCAAAAAGAAATTGATAATAGTTTAAAAAAACTGACTTCAATCTTTGAACCGGTGATGATTTTGTTTGTTGGTTTGATGGTTGGTCTACTTGCTTTGGCTATTATGGCGCCGATTTTTAACTTAAGTAACAGTGGTGCAATTTCATGAAATTATTTGGTTTAAAAACAGAACAAAAAGGTTTTACTCTGATAGAAATGTTGGTTGTTTTGGCAATTATCAGTGTTTTGAGTATTGCCTCAGTTAATGGATATACGAGTTATAGGAGGAGTGCTTTATTGGATTTTGCTGCGGATAATCTGATTTCTGAATTCAATCAAATGAGATCAAGGACGATTTATCAAAATCTTTGCTATGGTATGCGCTTTAAACAGGATGGCGATTTTTATTCTGTCACCAACTTTAGTCAGAAATTTGACGGTGAGAAGGTGTGGGATGTAGAGCAAAATTCCTGGCTTTATAAAGGTTGTAAAGATTTTGGTGCCGATGCTAAGATTCTGCCATTTGAATCTGATCCTGAAATTAAAATTGTCTCAGTTGAAAGTGAAAAAGGTGTAGATGGCGATGGGTTGGTTGTGAATTTTATTCCGCCAAATGGTAAGTTGGAAGTTAGTGAAGATTTTGATAGTTTACTGATTAAATTGCAGTATGGAGAAGTGAAAGATGAGGGTTTGCAAAAGACTGTGAAGATCGATTTAAAAAATGCTTTAGCTGAAGTTTTATGAAAATTCTGAAAAATAAAAAAGGGTTTACGTTAACTGAAGTGATGATTGGAATCATGATATTAACTGTTGCGATAGTTTCGGCGAGTCAGTTGTTAGTTGGTTTGATTAGCTCAAATCAAAATAATTTAACCACTTTGCAGGCTTATTACCTGGCTCAAGAGGGTTTGGAAGCTGTGCGAAATGTGCGTGATACAAACTGGTTGCACAATAGAAATTGGTTGGATGGAGAAATTTGGGGTGGGAATTTAGAAATTGGAAATAGTTATGAATTTGTGCTTTTGCCAGGTGCTTTTAATACAGCGATCGCTAGTTTAAATGGTGGATCCGTTAATAATAATTTGAATATTAGTGATTTGAATCCAGTTAAGCCTTGGGAAATTAAGGTGGCAGGTGCAAATTTAACTGCGATTAATAAAAAAGAGTTTGGTGGTAGTGAGAATTTTTATTTGAGTTCAAATATTCAGGCTGGTGTGGGAGTTGATGGGATTAAACCGGATACTTTTAAACGAGTTATTACTTTAAAAAAATATGATTGTGAGGAAAAGTTAAAAGCAGCTGATTTTGCATGTTTAGCCGATGACAAAGCCAATTACGTTTTGGTTGAGTCAAAAATTATCTGGGAGATTGGCGCAAAATCCAGAGATTTGACCTTGTATGAAGTATTAACTGATTGGAAAGGTGGCGCTTTATAATTCTCAATTTATGAAATTTAATTTTAAAAACAAAAAGGGATTTACGTTGATTGAACTATTAATTGCCATGTCCATATTTCTGATTTTTACAGGGGCGTTAATCGGTTCTTATAGTGGAATTGTGCGTTCACAGCGTGAGGCTAACGAATATAGAATCCTGTATGTGGAAGCTCGTAAAGTTTTTGAAGTTATAATTCAGGAATTGAGAGATGGAATGGTGGATTATGAGTATTATGCGAAGACTGGGACTTTTGATAAAAATTCGATTTGTTTGATTTCAAAAGATGCGAGGACGAGGACTTTTATTGAGAATACAGAGGGAATTGTGAAAGTTTCAAAGAAGAATTTTGCGCCTGGAACTCTGCCTGTTTTTGACGGTAGCGAATGTGTGAATTCTGCAGATAGTGAAATTGATTTGAATTCTGAAGTGAAATTACCAAAGATATCTTTTTATATTTCGCCAGGTTTAGATCCTTTTAATCAAAAAAATGTCTATGAGGATTTGGCCCAGTTTCAGCCAAAAGTGACGCTTTATGCTCAGTTTGAAAAAGAATTCAATAATGGCAGGAAGTATCTAATGGATTTGCAAACTACGGTTTCGTCCAGAATTTATAATCAGGTTTATAAAAATACTAATTTCTAAATGTTTAAAAATATTTATAAAAATCAGCGTGGATCGGCGTTACTTGTGGCCTTGCTGGTCATGGGTGTGTTGATTTCGATTTCGCTGGCTTTGTCGTCTTTGATTTTTAGGGAGACGAGAATTACTAGAGAATTTTTGGATGCTGGGCAGGCTTATTATTCTGCCGAATCCGGTATTGAGTTGGCTTTGTATAGTTTGAATTCTAAGTTGCCAGGTTGGGAGCTATCTAAATATATGCCTTTTGAAGTTGATGGTGAATCGGATACTGTTGGTGAAATTAAGGTTGAAAATCGTTGTCCGGCATATCCTTGTTTTGACGAAGATGAATTTGATAAAAGTACGGCTTCTCCCAAGGAATTTTATGAAGTTTTGGATTTAAATCAGGCAATTACCATTCCGCTTTTTGTGGTTGAAAATGGCAAAGACGTGCCGGTTAGAGATTTTACAGTAGAATATTTTGCTGCTTTTAATCCTTCTACGGATCTAAAAGTTAAACCGACTAAAGGCGAATTGTCGGGTTGGGATGTATTGAGATGGAAGGTTTTTGGGATAGAAAATCTGAGTGGTGGCCAACATTCTGAAACTATTAGTGATTTTACAGCTGTTTCGATGTTGAATAATGCTGGTGGAGATCAGTTTACTTCCAATGCGACTAAGCCTTCCTGGTTTGGTACACGTTCATGTAGTGATTATAAAAATCGTTATACTGGTGAAATTGATTGTGCTCCATTCTTAGCTGAAAATGGCAAAAAAAATATTATAGAACTTGATCCGGAAGGACTGGATGTTGATCAGTTGGCAAAGATTTTTGCTGGTGGTTCTTGTGGGCCGACTTTTGCCAGAGAATACTATGAATATGAGTATTTTGGTGACGAGAGAGATGTTTTGAGTATTAAGGATTGTTATTCTATCAGCGATTTTTTGGATCCGGGTAAGCACACTTTAAATTATCTGACTTTAACAAATCTTATAAATCCATCTGTTTTTAAGGATGGGTTGGAAAAAGATGATTTATCTAAACTTTATTTTAGGGTGGAGTTGTTTGCAGAAGATGGCCAGCCAGCCGCTACAGCTCGTGAATTTGCTGATCTTACTGCCAATGGTTATAGCGGAGATAGTAAGCAAAGTATTAATGTGAAAATTCGCAGAGATTCTTTTATGCCGGTGTTTAACTTCTCGCTTTATAGCACTTATATGAGTAATAAAAAGGAAAGTGATGGGAAGGTGCATAATGATGAATATTGGTATGGAGCTGAGAAATCTGCGCCCGGGGGAATCTAGTATTTGCCTTATAGCCGGTTATAGGCTAAATTGCAGGGCATGAAAAAGACACAGGGTGACGCAGACGCAAAAAAATTCTACATTACTACGGCTATAGCTTATGTTAATGCGGCTCCTCATATTGGGCATGCTTTAGAATTTATACAGGCTGATGCTTTGGCGCGTTTTCATAGGTTGAATGGTGATGAGACCTGGTTTGTAACTGGTACTGACGAGCACGGCACAAAGATATACGAGGCAGCCCAAAAACAGGGTTTGGGTACTCAGGATTTTGTGGATGGGAATGCTAAGAAATTTATGGATTTGAAGGATATTTTGGATTTGTCTTATGACGATTTTATTCGTACAAGTTCTGATCGACATAAAGAAGGTGCGCAGAAAATTTGGACTAAAATGTTTGATGCTGGAGATATTTATAAGGGTTCTTACAAGGGTTTATATTGTGTTGGCTGTGAGGCTTTTATCCCGGAAAAAGATTTAGATACTGAGGGGAATTGCCCAATTCATAAAAAAAAGCCGCAGGTCTTGGAAGAAGAAAATTACTTTTTTAAGCTTTCAAAATATTCTGACAAAATTAAGAGTTTGATAGCGAGTGGGGAATTAGTGGTTTTTCCGGAGAGTCGTAAAAATGAAATGTTAAATATTATAGGTGAAGAAGGTTTGCGCGACGTGAGCTTTTCACGTCCTAAAGCCGTTTTGCCTTGGGGTGTGGATGTGCCTGGCGATCCTGAGCAGGTGATGTATGTGTGGTGTGATGCGCTTTCCAATTATGCGAATGCCGTCGATTATGCTCATGAGGGAGAGCTTTTTAAGAAGTTTTGGCCTTGTGATGTGCATTTGATTGGTAAGGATATTTTGAGATTTCATGCCGGAATTTGGATTGGAATGTTGATGTCTGCTGATGTTGAGATTCCAAAAGCGGTGTACGTACATGGATTTGTGACTAGTGAAGGCCAAAAAATGAGTAAGAGTATTGGGAATGTGGTCGATCCTTATGAATATTTGGAGAAATATGGCGTGGATGCTTTGCGTTATTATTTGTTGCGTGAAATTCCAACTGCGGATGATGGAGACTTTAGTCATAGCCGTTTTATGGATGTTTATAACAGTGAATTGGCTAATTCTTTAGGCAATTTGGTGAATAGAGTGACGATGATGGTTGAGCGTTATTTAGAAGGAAAAGTGCCAGAAAAGACTGATGGAAGCGAAGTTAAGGATGTTGTTGCTAAAGTTTTTGCGAAATATCAAAAGAGTTTTGACAGTTTTGACATTAAATCTGCAGCTGAGGCTGTTGTAGAATTAACCAACTTTGCGAATAAGTATATTGATGAGACAAAGCCTTGGGCATTGGCTAAGGTGGATATGAAAAGGCTTGCCGAAGTTTTGTATAATTTACTGGAAGTTTTGAGATATATAGCAGTTTTGTTATTACCAATTCTACCAAAAACAGCTGGAATTATGGCTGGGCAACTGGGCTTAGCTGTAGCTGACTTACGATTTAGCACTGACTTTGGAGTTTTAGAAACCGGCTCAAAAATAACAGTTGAGGGAGTTTTGTTTCCTAGGATTGAGGCCTAGTTATTTTGTTCTTCGCCTAGGTTGGCTTTGCTTTTATCAACTGCCTTTTTACTCTCTTCAAGATCCTTTTCGGCTTGTTCCACATTGTTTGTAGCTTTTGCGAAATTCTGTTTAGCTTCTTCGTAATCTTGAGCTTCAGCGTTTTCAAGTTCGTAGTAGGCTTTTTCGTAAGCTTCTTCAGCTTTATTCTTTGCAGCTTGTGCTTTTTCTTCAGCTTTTTGAGTTTTTGCAACCTCTGCTTTAGCCTCATCAATAGTTGCTTTTTCTTCTGTTTCCATCACATTCATTTCTGCATCCTGAGCAAAGTCGGTGGTATCTTCTACTTTTTGAGCAGCTTTTTTCTGGGCTTTTTCTGCTTCTATTAAATCCTTTATTGCTTTGGATTTTGTGTCTACTGCTTTATTGTTTGTTTCTACTGCGTCATCAAGCTTTTCTTGTGCCTCCTTTGCTTTTTCTGCTGCATCAGAAGGATCTTCTCCCGCAGCTTTTGCTGCTGCAAATTCTTCTTGGGCTGCCTGAAGTTCTTTAGTGGCTTCAGTTAGTGTTTTTTGTGCTTCTTGAAGATCTTTTGTGGTTTCTTCAACTTTTTCTTGAGTATTTTCAAGGGTTTCGTCGGCTTCTTTAAGAGAGTCTTCGGCCTCTTCTTTAGCGGCTTCAGCTTCTTCAGCCATTTCTTCTGGAGTTTTTTCTTTTTCTGCTGGTGCAGCTGGAGCTTCAATTTCAACAGGTTCTTCTGCTGGTGTGCCGGCTGAAAGAGAGAAGGTAATAATAATTCTCACTATAGTGTATGAAAGGATGATAATTAGTAAACCTGCGACAGACCACATAATATGTTTTTTTGCTGCGTCGACTTTGTCTGATTCTGCACCAAAAATTACCATACTTAGACCAGCAACTATAAGCATAATGACGGCTACTGGAGCGGCAAAATATAATAAAGCGCCTGCAATAATTTGTAGCACTAGGATTGTTGCGCCAGCTACACCTTGGTTTGTTATGTCATTTTTTACGGAAAAGGGAGCGTTTTTTGGTCTGTAAGATTCTTCTATTTGGTATGCGTTTGCGGTAGGAGTGGTGAAGGTACGGAACATTATTATACCTGAGGTTAGGAGTGCTAACAGTAGTCCAATTGTAGTGAATAATTTTTTCATGCTAACTTTTTTAGAGACCTTCGGTCTCAGTCAAAATAATTAAATTGTGTAATACCTGCAACGATACCGTAAGCGGCGGCCATAATGGCCATGCCGATAATCAAATATAGGATGATTTCTTTTGCTTTGCCTGTGGACTCTTCTTTACCACGTGAAATTAAATAATAAATACCTGCTGCAACTACTGCTACGATAGTAAACATCATTGCCCAGCCTAAAAGTGTTTTGATAATTGAGCCTATACCGGCTTCTAGAGTGAGTTTTGGGAGGTTGCTGATATTTTGACTTTCAGGATATTTTTCCGTAGTGAAATAATTCTTTTCTGCAGGACGGTTAGTTAGAATATCAACTCTATTTCTACATACTCCAGATTCAAAATCACATAATTGGCCATTTGGACATTCATCGTGGATTTTGCAAATTTTGGCTTCTGCTAGGGGCATATCTAATTGAGGCAGCAGGCTTATAGTTGCGGTAGTCAGTAATGTAATTAATATTTTTTTCATAATTTTAACTGGCCATGGAATTATCAAATTTACCTGCGTCATCTGGTTGAATTTCTGCAGGAGCTTCCTTTGAGGTTGCAGGCTTCGTTTCGTCTCCATCAAATTTAAGGTTGGAAACGATGGCTACGATTGTGTAGGCGACTAGGGAAACTAAAAGGCCGAGGACTGCGTAGATGGCCTGGTTTTTGGCGTTTGTGACACTGTCTTCTTTGCCGTAGGCTGTTACAAATCTGACTCCGGCGATGACTAAAAATAGTAGAGAAAGTGAAGCTGTTAAACCTGTTAAAATTACTGCGAATTTTGGCAGAACATTTCTGGTTAAGGCGTTACGACCATCTTGTGTAGGTCCAACCAATGTATTTGGTTTTGGAATTGCTGGTGGTTCGTATTTAGTTGCATAAACAGTTGTCGCTCCAATAGAGCTAAAAATTGTTAAGACCAAAAATAATTTTAATAATTTATTTTTCATCATTGGACGAAAAAGTTAGGGTTAACTGTGTAAAGAATTAGACCTGAAAGGAATAAAACTATAATACCAAATATTGACTTCATGATGCGGGTTTTGCCGGCTCCGATTGCTTCCTGATTTCCACCAGAAGCTGAAATTTGAATGCCACTAACCACAATTACCGTGACGGCGATAATTCCAACCATGCTCGCACCAAAACGATATATTGTACCAATGTAACCATAGATCATCGCTGTGCCACCTTTGCTCAAAATTACCTGTACTTCGCGGCAGGAGAATTTTGGTTTGAAGTCTGCGTTGGGAGAGTTTTCTGCGAGGGCGATGGCTTTCTCTGAACATTTTTTGCTTAATTCCGGGAGAATTTTTATTTCCCCTTCATCGTTTGTATACTGGAAGGTATTTCTAAAGCAACGTCTTACAATGTAGTCGTCGCCTTTTTCTTCTTTAGCCAATACATCTTCGTCAATTGGGAGTGGTTCTTCTTGAATTGTGATTATGTAACCCGCATCTGGGCCATCGGTGCCATCCGGGTTAAGCTCCATGATGCATTGTTCATTTAATAGATCATCAAGTGTTAGGCCTAGGTCTTTTGGTGAAGCCGCATCATCGGCAAAAACCATTGTTGGAGCAGTAGCAAAATTTATAATTATTGCTGTGAAGGTAAATAGAGCTATTTTTGTGAGAAATTTTTTCATTAGTCGGCTATAAAAACTGATTGTACGGAAATTACTATTACGTATGAAAGGAATGTTATTACCAAGCCAAGAATTCCATATTTAATAATTTCTTTAGCTTTGTCGATTGTCTGTTGTTCACCATTTGCGATCATCAACATGAAACCCGCAGCAATAAATAAAATTACCGCTACAGTGCCCATAATAGTTGTAAAAAAATCAATAACGTCGATCACAAAAGATACTATTGGTGAATTATTTTTATCATTGAAATATTTTTTTGGCTGTTCGCCATTGTCGAGAATTAGAACTTCGTTTACGGGGAAAAGCGCCTCCCCAAGGGAATCGCTGGTTTTTTTGGCTTTTTCTTGTTCTATCTCTTCTTGCGATTTTGGATTGTTGGCTTTTTCCATGGTCTTTTCGAACTTTTTAAAGTCTTCACCTTCAAGGGCTTTATTAACTATGTCTAAAGCTGTCTCCGCATTTGCCATAGGCAAAAAAGTGCTCATCAAGCTTGTGAGAATGAAGGCGAGGCCGATGATTGTAGTGATTAATTTTTTCATTTTAGAGTTTTTGGGACGGTGGGAACAGATCACTTCGTGATCACGCATCGAATTCTTTTGGCATGTTTAGGAGGGCGGTTTCTTCGCTTATTAAACCGGCTTGTAATAAGTCAGTAAGCGATTTCTTCATGGTTTGCATACCTTCTTTTGTAGAAGTTTCAATTACAGAATTTATCTGATGAGTTGTCCCTTTGCGGATCATATTGGCAACTGCGTTATTGCTAAACATAATTTCAAGAGCTGCTATACGACCTTTTGTGTCGCGAGTTTTAAGTAAGCTCTGCCAAAAAACTGCTCTCAAGGTTTCTGCCAATTGAGAACGAATCTGATTTTGCTGTCCGGAAGGGAAGGCATCAATGATACGATTTACAGATTCTGCACAACCATTTGTATGAAGTGTGGCAAAAACTAAATGACCGGTTTCAGCAGCAGTAAGCGCCTGTTGAACTGTTTCGAGGTCACGCATTTCTCCAAGTAAAATTACATCTGGATTTTCACGTAAAGCTGAACGTAGAGCTTTTTGGAAGCTGTGTGTGTGAACCCCAACTTCTCTTTGCTGAATAATTGATTGATTGTCCTGGTGAACGTACTCAATAGGATCTTCCACGGTTACAATATGTTTTTTTTGCGTTTTATTAATTTCGTTAATCATTGAAGCCAAGGTGGTGGTTTTACCAGAGCCAGTTGGACCGGTGACAATTACTAAACCATTTCTAAAACTTGTGGCTTTTTTCATTTGATTTGGCAGACCGAGTTCGTCCATGCTCAAAACGCTTTCGGGAATTAATCTAAATGCCGCAGAAATACCTTTTCTCTGGACAAAAAGGTTTACCCTAAAACGTGCGATTGTCTCTAGGTCTAGAGAGAAATCGAAGTCGAGTGTTTGTTCAAAACGTTTTTTTTGATCAATGGTAAGAAGTTCAAGCAGATATTCTTCAGCCATTTTTTTTGTGAGAACTGGGTGTTCTTCGATGCGCACTAGATCGCCATTTATTCTTAATGTTGGTTTTGCACCTGTAGCAATAAAAATATCAGAGGCGTGATACTGTACCGAAGTCCTAAATATTTTTTCTAATTTATACATTTTGTTTTTGTTTTATCTAGTCATTATATCATATTTCACAACAAAAAGGAAGGCTTGAAGAGGGGATTTGTTGATGGAGTATGGTGCATCTTAGGCTATCGGGTTAACCCGAAAAATCTTATTTTACTTCCCCAAGAAGGTGGTCCATTTTAGTTTTGGTCTACCTTGAGCCGTTTAGGCGGGGTTGATTCTTGATTTTGGGGAAGTTATCTAGAGTGAAGAATGTACTGGGCGTCAATTTTGTTTTATAAACCTAAATTCCGTCCTTCCTATCTCATGACTTTTGCTGGAGGAGTTTCCTCTGAATCTTCAACCGCTGATTCGGAATTGTTGCTAGAATCAACTGCGCTGTTGGTTTCTGCATCTTCATCAATAACAATACTCATTCCTGGAGGATTATCTGAGTTTTCTGTTTCGTTAAGTTCTTTTAATTCGTTTACAACATTCTCCAAACGTTCCGCATCCTGATCAGCAACTTCCTCTGTCATGTCAGTCCCGGAAAGGCTGTTTCCCAAGCCGTTTTCCTCTGTTGTTAATTCGTCTGCAACAACTTCGGAATCGCCGCTAAAAAAAGTAAAATAAACGCCAACTACGATTGCAATAAATATCAAAGCTGCTCCGCCAATCATAAAATATTTTTTCATAACCGGATTTTGCAAAAAGCCCATAAATCCTGATTTAGGTTCATCAATATTTTGTAATTCAGAGGCTAATTTTTGATCTGGATCGACTGCCGTAACTGGAGGAGTTGGCGGCGTAGGCTCAACAACTGGAGTTGGTTCAACTGGCATGGTTGGTTGTACGGTCACAACTGGTGCAGTCTCCACGGGCGCAACCATTGTTGGTTGTGCGGGTGCAACCTGCAAATCTACACTCGCAGATTTTTGTAATTCGTCATTTGTGATCTGTCGTGGTTCAACAGTTGGAGCAGTATTCTGCTCTAATTTAAAAGAAGAAACCGGTTCAGTAGGAGTAACTTGGCCGTTGCCAGTGTTTAAAGGGTTTGGAGTAGTATTATCCATATTTTTATTTTTGTTATTCTATTTGTAGATCATCAGCGTCACTTGGCAGAGCGTTCTCGATAGCGCCCCATTCACTTTCGATGGCTTGAGGGACAACTAATGTTACTTTATTGCCAATTTCGGCCTTAAAATAGGTTACAGAGGCTAGTAAAACTTTAAAAGCCTTACCACTTGCGATCACTTTATACTGGCTGTCTTCATAAGTTAGTGTACCAATGATGCGTTTTCTTTCTACTGGGCCAATTTGTTTGTACAAAAATGAACCATCATCTTTAATTGTTAATTTCAAAACGTCACCAGGAATCAATTTTGATTTGCTGGCATAGTTTGCAGGTACTGGATATTCTTTGCCATCTCTGCCGGTCATGAATTCTCCATTAAAAACACCTTCTACGATCTTGCTTTCGCCATCGTCGGCTTCTTCAAGAGGTTTAAGTTCCTGAGCTAGTTTTGTATAAGTACTTTTACTAGAACCACCTGTTAATTCGTTCACAAGTTGTTTTGCAGATCTAACACTGGCTTCCGCAGATTCCAGCATTTCTTTTACCAAGGCTAATTTAGAAGCTTGAGACATTTGTTTTTCTTTTTAATTTATTTTATGTCCCAATTATAGCAAAAAATCAGACTTTTTTCTAGCGTTTTATTTTGAACTTTTCTTTTTAAGTAGTTTTTCCAGCAGGGCTCTGCGGGTAACTCCAAGATTTGAAAAGATTCTGAAGATGAATACAACGGTAACTGCAAGGTATAAATCCAGGCCTAGGCGTTCTCCTAATAGAGTAATGCCCAATGCGAGAATAACGTTAAAAACCAAACCGGTAATAAAGATTTTTGGGTCGTATTCTTCTTTGGTAACTTCACCCTTGAGACCTCCAAAAATTGCGTCCAACATGCCAATAATCATTACTGCAATGTACTTAATCAAAAAAGTTGGAATTGTATATTGGATACTCAAACCGACTATAATTCCCAGTAATGTCCCAAATAATGCCCAGATCATACTTGTGATTGTTATTTACGTTTGTATATTATCTTATCTCCTGTGCCGCCTGCAATTCTAAGATCAATATATTGTAGATTTTCTTTGTAAATATCTAGTTTTACCATCGCTTTTTTGAGTTTTTGGAATTGTTCTTCATAGCTTTTTTGCATGTCCAGCCAGATGTAGAAATCTCTTTCGGTGAGGAGGTGTAATTCTCTTGCTGCTGGTTTATAGAGAATTTCTTTGACTTTCATTCCAAGTTTTTCTTCGAAATAGGTTTTACTTTCTAGAATGTAGTCGATTTTTGCTTTTTCCAGAACGGCTTTTTGTGTGTTGATTGGTTCGTCGGATTTCACTTTTATAAATGGTAGAGAAGGGTCCTGGAGGTCTTCTTTAACAGCAAAACCAATGGAATTTATAATGTAACTTTTTTTGAGATTTGTGCTTTCGTTGATGACATTTGCAATAATTGGGTATTCTGCGAATTCAACTTTGATTGTTCCTGGATAATCTTTGTTTACAGAAATTGTTTCGAGTTCGGGATAATTATTTAGAATTTTTGCTTGTAGTTCGTCTGTTTCAACTGAGATTGTGGATTTATTTAATTCTGATTGAAGCTTTTGTTTGATTTTTGCTGACATGGCAGCGTTTTCTGGAGCTTCATTTGTTATGATTATTTCTGTTATTACAAAGTATCCTGAAAAGTAAAAGAAATAAATTAAAACGATAATTCCGCTTAGTATTGAGCCTAAAACCAGGTATTTGCCGGCCTTTGAAACCGACCTGTTTTTTTTCTTTCTAAATAAGAATGGAGAAGCAAGATTGCGGCCAATTTTGCGATTATTCAAAAGCACGGGTTTGTTTGTGCCCATACGATATTTGGCAATTGGTCTTTTTTTGTTGAAAAGTTTTGATAGCATGTCTGAGATCAATTTAACAAAAACTATGGATTTTGAAAGTGCACAAAAATATTTGGAGAATTTTTTATCTTACGAGAATGTTGCTAAAATCCCTTATGGCAGCGGAAATTTTGATTTGCAAAGAGTTAAGTTTTTTTTGCGAGAATATAAAGTCGACTATGCAAAACTCAAATTTGTACATGTGGCTGGGTCAAAAGGTAAGGGGACCGTGTCTGGATTGATTGCTAATTATTTGTGGAAAAGTGGTTATAAAGTTGGATTGTATACTTCGCCTGATATGTTCGATGTTAGAGAGCGTTTTTGGCTTAATGGTAAGAATATCGGCAAGAATGAATTTGCCAGTTATGTCTTTGATTTTAAGAAATTTATTGAGAATATAGATGCGCAAGGCGGCAAATTTAATTTAACTTGGTTTGAAATTCTGACAGTGATTGCTTTGAAGTTTTTTGTGGATAAAAAAGTGGATTATGCGGTTTTGGAAGTTGGGCTTGGAGGGCGACTGGATGCCACAAATATCGTGAAGCCAAAGTTGTCGGTTGTTACAACTGTAGAGTTGGAGCATGTTGGGATTTTGGGAAATAATTTGAGTGAAATTCTTAATGAAAAATTGGGAATTGTAAAAAAAGGTGTACCGGCTTTAATTGGCTACCAGACCAAGGAAGGGCTTGATTTGGTGAAGAAAAAACTGAAAGGAGTTAGTAAGGTTTTTTATGTTGATGAGTTGATTTCGGAGCCTGATTTAATTGAGGGCAGACTTGATACTTTTGTTGATAAAGCACGATTATTAAATGCAAACGTGGCTTTGGCTGCGTTGGTTTTGTTGCTAAAAAATGTTGGTCTGGATTTATTCTTAAAAGTTTTGAAAGGATTTAAGCTGCTGGGACGTTTTGATGTGAGAAAAATGGCTGGTAAAACGGTGGTTTTTGATATGGCTCATACAAAAAATAGTATGGAGAATTTGGTGGATGGATTGCGACAGCTTTTTCCAGCTAAGAAACTTTGTTTTTTGATGTCCATAATGAAAGGTAAGGATGTAGCAGGGATGCTAAAGGAAGTGGCAAAAATTGCGGATAAAATTGTGTTTAGCAATTCTCATGTGGAGAGGGGATTACCCGCAGTGGAATTAGCTAAAACAGCCAAGAAGCTTAATCTGAATTGTGAGATTGAGGTTATTTCAGATTGCTTGACCGCTTACAAAAACTTAATCAAAAAGAACCAGTTACTTGTGGTAACTGGTTCACACTTTTTAGTGGCCAAAATTCTAAAGACTTTATAATTCGATTCCTCTTTCTTTACGGCTAGCCATTTTTTTCTCTTCCTGGTCAGCTTTCCTTACTTTTCCTTTAGCTTTATTGCGACGTTTTCGTTCTTTGCTTTTTGGGTTGAATCTACCTACTAATCCGTGTTGTTTACTCGCGTGTGCGTTAGTCATTGTTAATTTGGGTGATTTTGTGTGATTGCGGGGGTTAATTTAGGCATTTTTGGCCTTATTGTCAATTAGAATTCACCTGAATTGTTATCTTCATCGCTTTCAGTTACTTCTTCTTTTGAATCTACCCAGACTGTACCTCTGTCGTATTCTGTGCCAGAAAAGCTTGTTTCTACCGTTGCTTCACGGTTTCCGTCGATAGAATTTACTTTTTTATCAAATTCTCCAACTAATTTATCCTCTTTGAAAATCTTGATATTAAAATAGAAATCTTTACTCTCGTCGTCGCCAGAATTTTTTACTGTCAGGCTAACTCTATCGCCATCTTCAGTAGTTGTTATATCCTCAACAGAAAGGTCTATTTTACTCTCTTCGCTGGTGTCTTGAAAAGTGCTATCCATTTCTCGATCCTGGCTGCAGGCAGTAAGTAGAAGTAGTGAGAGAGCAAATGTGATTTTTTTCATAAATTTTTGGTTAGGAATATGTTTAAAATTAGCAGGAATACCACAAAAGATCAAATCTGGTATTACTAAACTTTGTGATTTTTTGTGCAGATGGTTTTGACGTTGCCACGGACGTTCATATCGACTGTTATTTTGGCTTTTTGTGGTTTTACCGCTTCTATAAAATCCTGAAAAATTACTTCGGTAACTGTTTCGTGGAAGATTTTTATGTTGCGAAATGCGTTGATGTAAAGTTTGAAAGATTTTAGTTCCAAACATTTAGTTGTTGGCACGTATTCTATAGTCACAGAGCCAAAATCCGGCCAATCTGAGAATGGGCAAATTGAAGTGTATTCGTTGCTTGCGATGCTAATCCAATGTTCGCCTGGGCCTTGTTTTTGGAATTTGAAAGTTAATAGGGGAGCTGATTTTTTGATTTCCTGGCGGATTTTTTTTGCGTCTTTCTCGAGGTAATCCTGGTTTTCTTTGTAGAGTTTATTAGGCATTTTGATGGTTTATAAATTTATGCGTATTCCAATGGATCTTTGATTCCAGCCTCTTTGAAACCTTTTAATCTTAATTTACAGGCTGGACATTTGCCACAAGCTGGGCGCATTCCTTTATAGCAGGTGTGTGAATATTTTAAAAGGTCTAATTGGCCTAGGTTAGCCATTAGTTTGACTGTTTCAGCTTTTGTTAACCACATTAAGGGTGTGTGGATTTTGAAGCTTTCTTCCATCGCCAGGTTGAGAGTTTTTTCCAAAGATTTAATGAAATCTTCTCTGCAGTCTGGATAGCCGCTGTAATCTGTCTGGCAAACTCCGGTAATAATATTTTTTATGCCTAATTGCTTGGCGTAAATTGCTGCGATAGTGAGAAAAACCTGATTTCTACCTGGTACAAAAGTGCTTGGGAGTTTGTTTTTTGGAATTTTGATTGGTAAATTTTTGTCAGTTAAAGCGCTTCTTGTGAATTGTTTGAAAATGTCTGTTTTGTAGACCAACAGCGGTATTTTGGTCGTTTTCGCAATTGCTTGTGCAGAATTTAATTCGATTTTATGAATCTGACCGTAATCGAAAGTAATTGCGTAAATTTTTTTGAAGTTTTTCTTAGCCCAAGCAAGGCAGGTTGTAGAGTCTTGGCCTCCGGAGAAAAGGATTAGAGCTGGTGATTGTTTCATGATTTTTAGTTATTAGAGCCGGGCGACTTTGTCGCCTTAGGTCGCCCTTTTATTACCCCAGATATAAATATGTAAACGTGGGCTGAAACGTAAATTTTCGGCTTTGCAGATTTCGGCTAGCCATTGGGATTTTTGGCTTAGCTCTTTGTATTCTACGCCCTGTGGCATTAGAATTATTCGCTCTTTTGGCAGTTTGTAATCTTTCATTATTTTTTTTATTTCTGTTAAATCTTTTTTACTATCAACTACAAATTTATACCAGGTTTTTTCGGCTGGAAATTCTTCTAAAGTGAATTTTTTATTGCCGGAATGACTGAGTTTTGGAGAGCAATTATAGTGATTTATATAGTCATTCAGATGAGTTTTTAAACTGCCGCTGGTTTCTATTTCTATATAATATTTTTTGCTTTTGCCATTGAGTTTTTCAATTAATTCCTTGATTGCTGATTGTTGAATTAGTGGCTCTCCACCTGTGATAACGAGATTTTTGCAGGGATATTTTTTGATTTCTTTGATTATTTCTGCGGTGCTCATTGTGCTACCGGATTTCATGTTCCAGGTGAACTTGCTGTCGCACCAGACACAGCGTAAATGGCATCCGGCTAGTCGTAAAAAAACAGCTGGTTGGCCGAGATTTATTCCTTCTCCCTGTAGTGTGTAAAAAATTTCTGAAACTTGCATGGCAGTAATTTAGCGATTTTGGCTTATTGAAGCAAGTTATTCTCATTAGTCTTGTAAAATTATTGAGAATGTTTAGACTGACTTTATGAATAAAAAAATGCTTTTTAGTTTGATGTCGCTGAGTTTAATTCTCTCTGCTTGTAGTCAAGAAACAGAGACTTTTACCAAGCAAAAATATGAGTTTTATGAAGTGCATCTTGGTGACACGAAGTATTATTTTAAGTATCCGAGTGGCGCTGCTATAAGCGAAAATAATGGTATGGGAAATATGACTTTTGGAAGTTGTAATGTGAATTTTAAACAGGCTGAAAATTTTGATGGTTTCGCTAATGGTTTGGAGGGTTTAAAAAAAGAGAATCACAGTGCTGATGGAATGGAGTATAGGGCTTGGTATAAAGATGATTTGTTGGTTGGTTATGAGGGAGGTATTAGTAAATTAAATTATAATTTCTGGAGTGAGAATGAAGAAAAAGGTGTCCAGAATTGTGTAGTTTTGGTGGATGATATGGTTGAATCTTTTACTGATGAATTGGCTTATATGAATGATGAATATGGTTTTAGCGTGCCACTTCCTGCTGATTTTAAAGTAGAGTATTTGCCGGAGGATGAAGGTGTTTTGGTGAAAAAGTGGATTGAAAATAAAGAAGTTAAAGATTTTGAACCTTATGCCGTAGAGATGGGAGTAAAAGCAGTGCGAAATCTTGAAGAATTTGATGATTTAAGTGACTTTGTTGGAGCGAATTATGCTGGCTATAGTTTTCAGTTTGAGGATTACAAAAAATTCTCAGGTTATTACGTACAGGAAACTCAAATGTTAGAGGCTATAAATCACTTTTTTGTGCTCAGTGATGACGCTGAAATTATCTACGACATCTATCTAAAAGTTACTGGCAAACATTATGCCGCCCACGAAAAACAATTTAAGGATTTTGTGCAAAGTGTGGAGATTGAGTAGTGTTAATTGTTTTCCTCAACTTCAATATCACTGGCTTGTCCAGACGTTAGTTTAGTTAGATCTTCAACGGTGGCTGTTGCTGCTGGATCCTGTGGTCCATCGATTGAGAATATTGCATCAGTGTGTTCACCGTTCATGTAGGCCATCAAATCTGCAAATTCGCATGTTTGATAGTTAGGCGTTTCCATGTAATGTTTAGGCAAAATCGGTTCGTGTGCTCTTAATCCAAATTTTGTTCGTAATTTGCCTTCTCTGATGTTTAGAATTTCTGTAGCTGCAACCTGAACGCGTCTAAAACCTAAAGCGTGTCTGCCGAAACGGGCTATGTCAGTAAGGTTATAGGTCTCTCCTTCTTTTGCCCTCTCAAAGGCTGGTCTTATATGGTGATTTGAGATGATTGGGGTTCTTGTTGTTGCCATGTCTTTCAAACCATCTTCACAGCCAGTTTTCCATGCTTGGAGGTTTGGACGGCGTGCTTGCATCATTTCTGGCATATATCCATCAGGTCTTCCGTCCATTCTTGCGGCTGCTTCTATAGCATTAGTCCATACTGCGGCGTTGCTGATTGGGTCGTCTTCAAGTGCATAAGCAATATTTGACATTACCCCTCGTGTGTTTGGTTCTTCACTAAATAAGGCTAGTAGATATTCTGGGTTATGTAGATCTTCTGGTTTTGTTGCTTCATTTGGTCTGGCTAGGGATTGAATTGGCATATTTTTAGATTAAAAGAGGTTAGATTAGGCTGTTTCATGGTTTTTGTCAACGTTTGCGGATTTGTCAGTCCAGTAGATTAGTAAATATCCAAAGACCATAGTACCAAACAAGATGGCTAGGGGGATTTTTTGGCTGTTTAGGGCGTCGCTGGCGTAGCCGTAGATGATTGGGCCGACAAAGACTGAGGCTTGTGAGACTATGCTGTAAATGCCGAATTGGAAGCCGGATTCTGATTTTGCTGTGATGTTAGAATAATAGGCGCGTAAATATGATTGGCTGTTGCCGATTCCTAAAGCTCCGAAGAGGATTGTAAAGGCGAGGCTGATCATTCCAGAATTGAAAATTAAGGTTAGAATTGTGATTCCCCAAAATAAAATAGTGAGGCCGATTAAATAGATTATGTTGAATTTTTTGGCTAATTTGCCGCCGAGCCAAGTAGCAGGGAAGCCGATTATCTGGAATAGGAGTAGGAGCACGCCGATTTTCGCGTTTGAAAAATGTAATTCTTGTGACAGGTAAACCGTAATAAATAACATAATTACCGTGATGCCTTCGCTAATAAACCAGTAGCCTAAAAGTAATAAAAATCTTTGTTTTTTGCTGATTTTAGTCTGCTCTTCAACAAGAGGTTTTTCGTTTAGTGGAGTGTTTTTTAGCCCTCTAACCGCATAAACCGAGAAAATTAAATAAAAAATTGCAGTGCTCAAAAATACTGATGGGTGATAGTCACTGCCGGTTAACTTTTGAAAAATAATTGCGGCTATGAGTGCTGCGATTCCACCTAAATATCCCATTCCCCATGCAAAACCACTGTATTCGTAAGCGTCTTCTTTTTTGCTAACGTGAGGCAAAATTGAGTCGGATAATGATAGAGTAAGAATGAAAATTGCTTGAGTTATTATCAAGAGTCCAAAAACTAAATTGACGGCATATTCTACAGCAATGGCCACTGAAGCCATGCCCAAAAAAGCTAATCCTATAGACCACTTTAAGGTTTTTAATCGATCAGTTTTGTCTGCGTATTTTCCTATTAACATTGCCAAAACTACACCTAGTACTGTGGCGATTCCATTGGCTAAACCCCAAGAACCAAGGGAATATCCATTCTGAATTAAGACTGTAGAAAAAAATATCGGCAGCAAAAATGCCGCATAAACAACCACATAACTGGAATTAGCGAAATCGTAGAATGCCCAACTGCGAACGCTTTTTGGTAGGTTCATGTGTAGTTTTTAATTTTGCCCATATGATAGCAATCTTGATTTTTTAAATCTATGCCTGGGTGAAAATTGACTTTGAAAGTATTGCATTGTATATTTTTGCCTTTAAATTAACGAAATGAGTCCAGAGAAAGAGGCTGAAGGCCTTATTGATAAGGCGGAGGGGCCTTTGAATCCCCTGAAGTTAGAACGTGTAGGAAATGGTAAAGAACTTTTGTTTACTCCTGCATTTATGTTGTCTATTCTGTTAGTGACTGCTTATATTGATAGTAAGGCTTGTGTAGTTTTAGATCAGATCGACTCAGCTGTTAATCCTGATATGACAGAGGCAGTGTCTAAAGCGGTGTGTAATGATAAGGTCGACACTATGACTCTTGCAAAAGTTATTCTTGATAGAATGATTGATGAAGAATTATTAAATATTAATGAGAGGAGGGCAAGATTTGGCTTACCAACCCTAGGTTTAGCTGCTCGTAATGCTCGTCAAGTAGATGTGTGTGATTTGAAGTTTCCTGGTGCCGGTGGCCAACAATTATTTGGTTTTGTGTTTTTGGATAGAGAGTCTTTATATGAAAGTTTGATTGCAGGTTTACAGGGTGAGGAAGATATTAGATTTATTTTAAGGCATGAGCTTGCACATCTTGGTTCAGATGCTGAGGTTGGGCATTGGAGAGTTGAACCAGTTGCTGATAGATTGGCAGGTTTTGAAGCCCATGAGGGTTTCCAAAGCGGGGAATATAATATTTTATCAAAATGGTGGGGGTTTTTAGTCGGATTGGCGGAGAAACAGGGGATTACAGAGGAGGTGCTTATGGGCCAATTGTATTATGGTGGAATTCAGCTGGGCAAGCCTGTCAATGATCAGATTTCTTATGATGAGAATTTTTTAAGAACATTATTAACTTCTGTGGAATTAGAAGATGAAGAATTGTCTATTTTGCTTAAAATTTTATCAGGAGATCAATTTAATATGATAGAACAAACAGGGGTGCTTTTGAAAAGCAAAAACTCTGTAAAATGGCAACAGCTTTTGGGGATTGATGCTTCTGATAAAGTTTTTGAATCACTTAATTCTCAGAATTATTTAGACTCTGCAAATATAGATACGACTGTCAGTATATTATCGCTAGAGCCTGTTATACAGGATGCCAAATCGATGAATGTTGCATTAGGTGTTATTGCTGCTTTAATGACGACACTTAATTTTATTTCCTCATCAATTTTGACTAGATTTTTAAAATCTAAAAAAATTGGTTAAATTAATCTAGCACGACTGGTTTTGTTTGTTTTCCTTACCGCTAAAAATGTGGTATAATATACGTATGATTAATGGAGAGCATGAAATTAATGGTGATAGGTTAACTGGAGTAGCTACTGGTAGAGAATATGATACCGAACAGTCTTTAAGGATGCCTACGCCAGCGGAAAAGATTAAGTATGCATACCTTATTTCTAGCTTAAGATCTAATTATCAGTTGTTGAAAGAAGCTGGGGATCCACTCCTGCTTACTCAATATGCTTTTGTGCATAATTTTTTGAGTGTGGGGCGTGATGCGGATAGTCTTTTGAATAGATTTTTACCTGGAGATGAATTCGCTGTTTTTAAGAAGAAATTTATTGAAGATCTGGATTTCAGGGCGGATTTTGACCTTGCCTACAAGGAACACCGTTTGACTGCTCTTAGAGGGGAAGCAAGTCGTAGAGGTGGTGATCGCCTTAAATCTCAGGTTGATACAGTAATGGAGAGGGTGCGTAGTTTTGGTCGTAGATTCAAGGATACCGTATGGCCAGAGCTACCTAACTAAATCAACTTTCCAAATCTGGTCTTTTCCATTATATTTTTCAGGCTTCTTTGAAAATACGGCCTTCGTATAGTGGTAGTACAGCGGTCTCCAAAACCGTTAGTGCGGGTTCGATTCCTGCAGGCCGTGCCAGATAATCTTCCTAAAAGTTTTAAAGGTTTTTTAAATATGTTAGAATGTCCTCTTTATAAAAAAGTTGATCATGGATCTTAGAGAACATTCAAATGGAGAAAAAGTGGAAATTGGTATTTTGGGAATTAGTATGGGTAACTCACGTTTTAGTGAGGATTATATCCGTACTCTTTTTGAGGAAATGAGAAGCGAATTTCCTGGTTTGGCCGTTATGCTTCCAGATGTTCCAGCTCAGTCAACTTTACAGGCTTTGGGATATTCTCATGAAAAAATTGGTAGAGAGGTGCGGTTGAGCTTTAATGGTATAATAAATAAATGTAGAAGGGCTATTGATCTCTTGGAGATACCTAATGTTACCATGATTTCATGGAGTGACCGTGCACATTTTGGTGATGGTAAACAATCTGTTAATGCTGTTCCAATAGGTGAAAATCTAAATTACCTAAAAACATATCAGGAAATTCAGGGTTTGTATCGTAATAATAAAACTTTTAATTCAGATATTAATTATGCGACTAGGGGTGTTTTACAAGGAAAAAAGAGAAAAGATGGTAGAAAAATGAACGAGGATGATGTTCAAATTGGCACAAAATTTCTTCTTCAAGAGTTGGCCTTTATTATTAATGCTGCTGATATCTTAGAAGCGAAGAGTACAAGTTATGTGTATCATGAATTAATGCCAGTTTTGGAAAATTTATATAAAGGAAAATATGGATACAGTCCCGCGCCTAATACAGGATTTGCAGTTTATAATTAGAGTTAATTTTGTATTACAAGAGCGTATTATGGTTTAGTAATTAAATATTTTTTATGAATCAATTATCAATTAGAGTTTCAGAAAATAATCAACGCTTTCTTGAACAGATGGCTGAGCGTGGAAAAAGTAAGACGGCTGTTGTTAACGATGCTTTGGACTTTTTACGAAAAGCTCAGCTTCAAAGTGAACTTACCGCTATGGCTACGGATAATCCTGAAGAAGATGTTCTGATGGCTGCAGCTTAGACTTCTGCCAAAATCTTGTCGAGTTTTTTTTCGTCCATGAGTTTGCGCTTGAGGACTTCCTCTTTGATTGTGGTTTTGTTCTTGAGGGCGGCTTTGACGACTTCTGCGGTCATTGTGTAGCCAATATGAGGCGAAAGAGAGGTGGCGGTGCACAAACTGTGGTCGAAGAGGTCTTTGATCTTGTCGACGTTGATTTGTAGGTCTTTAATGCAGAATTTATTGAGGGTATCGACGCCGTTAGTTAGGATTTCGATAGATTGAATTAAGTTGTACATGATGATTGGCGCGAAAACGTTCAATTCGAAATTGCTTCTTTGGCAGGCTACTTCGATTGTTTTGTCATTGCCCAAAACCTGCATACAAATCATTTCCATACATTCTGGTATAGATGGATTTACCTTGCCTGGCATGATGGAAGAACCTGGTTGTACGGCTGGTAAAGTGACTTCGGAGATGCCGGCTGTTGGGCCCATGTTCATGACTTTTAGATCGTTGCAAAGATTCAATAAATTTACGGCAAGTGAGCGAAGCGAACTCGAAAAATTCATGAAACTGTTCATGTTGTTTGCCATTTCCGTGAGGTTTGCGCCGGATTTAAATTGAATTCCAGTTTTTTTGCTGAGCGTTTTTATCATGCCTTCTTTGTATTTTGGATGGGCGTTTATTCCTGTTCCTACTGCGGTTCCTCCGATTCCTAATACTTTTAAGTCGGCGCTTTGCTGTTCAATATATTTGCGAGATTTTTTTAAAGCTTCTTTGTAAGAATCAAATTCCTGTCCTAAAGAAATTGGCACGGCATCTTCCAAATGTGTGCGTCCAACTTTGATAACTTTTGCATATTTTTTAGCGATTTTTTCGAATTCTGTTTCCAATTCTGCAATAGTTTTTAGCAATTTTGGCAGAATAACCAGCGCCGCTATTCGGCTAACTGTAGGGATTACATCGTTTGTGGATTGGCCGATGTTGACGTGATTGTTTGGGTGTACGAAATTATATTCACCAATTTTTCCACCAAGAATTTCATTAGCGCGATTGGCAATAACTTCATTAGCATTCATGTTGCAACTTGTACCTGCTCCAGCTTGAAAAACATCTACCGGAAAATCTTCATCAAATTTTCCATCAATAAATTCTTGAGCGGCTTGCACTATGGCTTTGCTTTGTTCTTTTGTAAGAAGTCCAAGGCCTGTATTTACTTCACAGGCAGCCATTTTCACCAAGCCCAGCATTTGTTTGAAAATTTTTGGAGATTTGATTCCACTGATTTGAAAATTATTTATTGCGCGTGCAGTTGTGCTGCCATAATAAGCGTTTTTTGGGATTTTGACTGGACCTAGAGAGTCATTTTCTGTTCTGAAATTTGGTTTCATATGTGTAAATTATTTTTGATTTGATTATTTTGTGCAAAGTATCTCATAGAGCTATACTCCAATAAAGTATTTTTAAAAACGTTTGTGACTATTAAGAGATATTTATTGGCGGGGTTTTTGGTGGGAATGGTTTCTGTTATTTATAATTATCTGGTTTTTTATGTTTTTGATTTCTATCCGGAGCCATTTTTGAGGCTGACATTTTGGCCGCTGTCGTTTGTTAATTTTTACGTAATAATTTTTATTAAGAATTTTTTGGCCGGTCTTATTCTCACTGTTTTGTTTTCTTTGGCTTATGGAAATATGCTTAGAGATGATGAAACCAATCACTATATGGAAAAAGGCATTTTTTATTTTATTCTATATTCACTTTTTGCTTTGTTGGCTTTTGCGGTTGGAGATGTGGCTTTGATGATGAGAAGTTATGAGGGAATGCTGGTAATGGTAACACTAGACGGATTGATAGAGACTTTGATAGTAACGATCACGATTAAGATGTTTTTTAAGGCTTAAGATAGCTATTTTGCCGGTGAAATTGTGATTTTTGGTTGATCTTTGGTAAAAAGTTGTTAAAATTGCTCTGCTTTTAAAGAAATATATGTCAAGAATATGTGAAATCACAGGTAAAAAGCCTTCAATTGGCAACACTCGCTCTCATGCGAATAATGCTAGTAAGAGGACTTATTGGCCAAATTTGTTCGTAAAAAAGGTTTGGGATCCAGTTGCAGGTAAAATGGTAAAAATGAAAATTTCTGCTGCTGCTCTTAGAACTTTGAGCAAAAGTGCTAGATAATAGTTCCAGAATAGGAGGTGTTTGATTGAAAAAATCTCTTCCATATGCTATAATTTGTAGATTTTAGCATATGGTTTTTTGTATGGATTTTGCAATTTTTCAACAATTAGGCGTGGCGGTGGCTTTGGCCAGTTTAATAGGATTGGAGAGGGAGCATCGTAATCAGTTAAATAATTCTCAAAACTTTGGAGGGGTGAGGACTTTTACCTTGATTGGGCTTTTTGGGGCATTGTCTTATGTATTTTCTAGATATGTGCCGGCGTTATTCTTGATTTTTACTATTGGATTTTTGGTTTTGATTATTGTGGCTTATGTGATTACTAACAGATATGAAAAGAATCATGGGCTGACTTCTGAAATTGCTTCGATTTTGGTTTATATGACTGGTGTCTTGAGTGCGATGGAACAATATCTGATGGCAACTGTTGTAGCGATTATTATTCTCGTAGTGTTGTATTTCAAAGATCCTTTGCACAAATGGGCTAAGCAACTCAAGAAACGTGAGATTATTTCGACCCTGCAGTTTATTATTATTACTTTTGTGATTCTGCCCTTACTGCCTAATGAGGCTTATGGGCCTTATGGATTTTTTAATCCTAATTTGATCTGGCTGATGGTGGTTTTTATCTCGGGAATTTCTTTTTTGAGTTATATTGCGATTAAAGTTTTGGGTCCAAAAAAGGGGATTGGTTTATCTGGATTTTTGGCTGGTTTTATTTCCAGTACGGCTTTGGCATTTAGTTTTTCTGGAGATAGCAAGAAAAATCCACAGATTGTGAATCCATATGTTGTTGCGATGACGGTTGCGGCTTCGGCGATGTTTATAAGGGTTTTGATTGAGGTGCGGGTTTTGAATGGAGAATTGATGGCGATGCTGCTTTTGCCAATGTCGTTAATGGCTCTAACCGGTATGGTTTGTGCGGCTTTTATTTGGCTGAAGAAAGAGCCTTCTGTGGATTTGATGGAGGAAAATATTTTGAAAATGGAAAGTCCTTTTAGTTTATGGCCGGCTTTGAAATTTGGTGTTTTGTTTGCTGGAATTATGCTTTTGACAGAATTTATGTCGGAAACTATGGGTAGTCAGGGAATTTACCTCACCAGTATGATCTCAGGTTTGCTGGATGTAGATGCTATCACTATTTCTTTAAGTAATATGGCTGGTGATCATATTTCGAATGAAACAGCTAGTCGTGCCATAGCTCTTGCGGCAATTGTGAATACTTTTAGTAAAGCCGGAATATTTTTATTATTCGCAAATAGAAAAGTTGCAGTAAAAATTGCAGCGGTTTTTGGATTGATGATTGTGGTAGGAGTAGTGGCTATGTTTCTACTTTAATTATTTCTATCTCTATGTGGCGTGTGTTCCCGTGATTTTTTTTTGCAGTATGGGTTATTTGAATACTGGTTTTATTAGGTTGCCGTGTGTTTATCTCTGCAGAAAAATGTTCCAATACTTTGTGATTAGGAAGTTTACCGAGCAAGCTGTCTATTAGGGTTTTGAAGACTAGGTGAGCCATGTCTGTTGGCGTAATTTGCCCTGTTACTGTAGTTGCGCCGGTTAGGTGATTGCCCGTTGCCTCAACAAGATCATCTAACATGTACAGGAGGCTACTATGGTCTGTGATAGTATACCTGATAGATATTTTTGTTTTAATAACATCAATTAATATATAGGGTTTCCTAGATGGTAGTGCTAATTGCTCGGCTAGTCTGATGGCGGCAGTAACGATTTTTTGTTCCTTCTCTATTGTTTCCTTCGTTTTTTTTGTTGTGGCAGGCGTTGGTGGTGTCTTTTCACCGTCAGATCCCCTGATGATTTGAAGGTAACTGGCTTGTAACTTCAAGGCTTCAGCTATTAAATCTTCAGGGGTTTTTGCTGGAGCCTGATGTCGCTCAATTTGATGAGTAGTTGCGTTGCGAGTGCCTAAGTCTGGGAGGTCTTGCACAGTTTTTCCTGTGATTCTCCTAATATGGGATGCTATTTCGTCTGGATCCATTCCTACGCTTCTTAAGACGTGTTCTAAGTCAGTCCTATATGCACGGTCTGCTGCAATTTCTATTTGTTCTTTTGATGTCCCTTCGAATGGATCCATATGGATTTATTTAAGAGATTATTAAACAGTATTCTATATAATTTGCAAGCCGAAGCGGTGTTGTAGGATGTTTCGACAGGCTGCGTGGGTGAGTTGTTGTTTTATGGCAGGGTAGTCTCGTTTTCCAGATTTAGAATTAATTTCGACAGTGGTGATTTTGTCTGGTTTTTTGCTTGAAAATTCTGACTTAAAAAGGGTATTAGTGGGGGCATAGTATTTTTTAAACAATTCACTATGACAGGTGCAACAACTACTCATTCTATGAGTAAACTAGAAACAGAATTATCATCTATCAAGGGGCGAGACAGGGATTATGGAACTGTGCTTTGGAAACAGCCACATTTGTTGGATCTTTCTTATGCAGAATTGGAAGAAAAAAATCTTGCTGTAAAAATGCAGAGACTTGAGGGTGCAAAGAGTGAAAATTTACGTGATGGATTTCTAGAATATCTAAAAAATGAAGCTGGTATTAAGGCTGTAATGCTGTGTTTTAGTGATCTTGAAGGACGTTTGCATACTTTGGACTATGATAAAAATTTCATGATTTCTTCTGAGGATAATCTTACTTTTGATGGGTCTTCTATCAAAGGTTTTACTGCTCAAAAAGAATCCGATCTGCGCTTAAAAGTTGATTGGTCTACGTTTAGATGGCTTCCATCAGACCTTTTTGGGCCTGGTAAAGTTATGGTTTTTGCAAATGTTTGCGATAAAGATGGGACTTTGTTTAACACTGATTTTAGAAATCAATTGATGACTTTAAGTCAGGATTTAAGAGAAAAAGAAGGAATTACAATTAATGTTGCTCCGGAAATCGAAGGATTTTTGTTTAAAGGTGAAAAAGCTGAACAGTGTTTTGATGAAAAAACTGGTTTTGAATTAGCTACAATGAGTGGATATTTTAGCTCACTTCCTCAAGATACTTTGAGACTTTTTATTGATAAGTTTGCAGAAGTAAAACGTGCTTTGGCTTTCCAAAACGAAAAGGATCATCCTGAAGTTGCTCCTGCTCAGTTTGAATTAAATTTCCGTTACTCTGTGGTTTTGGACACGGCGGATCAGATTCAACTTTATAAATTGCTTGCTCGTCAGGTGGCTATGTCTATGGGTTATACGGCTTGTTTCCTGCCAAAACCAATTGCTGGTTTAAATGGTAGTGGTATGCACACAAATATTTCCCTTTCAAAAGAAGGTAAAAATTTATTCTACGAAAAAGATGGTAAGAATGGTTTGTCTGAAGTTGCGCATAAATTCATCACAGGTATTTTGCATTATGCGAAAGATCTTTGTTTATTAACGTGTCCAAGTGTGAATGCTTACAGACGTTTGGATCCGGCTTTTGAAGCTCCAAATGAGATTAAAGTTTCATCAGTTGATCGTGGATCAATGGTTAGAATTCCAATTGGTAATGAGAGAAGTGCACGTATGGAAATTAGAACTGTAGCTCCGGATGCAAATCCATATTTATATCTTTACGCGGTTATGATGGCTGGTTTAAGCGCTATTAATGCTAGTCCTGAAGAACTAAAGAGAATGGAAGATAAGGTTTATAACGGTAAGGTAGAAAAACTTCCAGGAAATATTTACGACGCGCTTAGTGATTTTAATAGCAGCGAGTTTGCAAAAACGACTTTGGGAATTGAAAATCACAAAAAATACGCTGATCTAAAAACAGCTGCGGCTGACAGGTCTCCAAGAGCACTTGGAGTTAAAGTTAAAACCGGTGAAGTTTTATTTCACCACGAAGTGAGCAATCAGTTGATTTGGAGCCAGTTCTAGGCAAAAATGGCGGCATTGACAAGGGGGTGGAGGATAGTATAATCGCTCCCTTTGTTAATTAAATATGCGAGAATCAGGAGAATACAGGGAACCAAACAATTTAGAGAAACAATATGACACCCAGGGCCGTCATTATATTGAGGGTGAGGGTGAGGGTGAAATTCCTGTAGGTGGTAAGGATTATCAATATAGGGTGTCTTTTAAAAGGTTTGGGGAAAATGATAATAGGTTTCCTACCAACCAGAGGGCTATTAGAGAAGTCGCCCCTGATCTTGAGATGCCTCATGATCATGTTGTGGCTGAGTTTTGGGGTTGGGGAGAAACTACTGCTCAGGCTGATGGGGATTTTTTGCAGATTGAGCTTGAGAGATTGAGGCATTTAGGTTATAAAAATCCTAAAGTTGTCGGAATCAATGTTTCGGGTCGTGGTACTCCTGAATACATGATGGCTGGTAATAAGGAAAAGATTTCTAGGATAAGCTTATTGGATGAAACAAAAAATGCTTGCGATATGACCGTTGCTCTTGAGGCAGAGGGGATGTTTGGTAAGGATTGCCCTATTTCTGTAATTGGTCATTCAATGGGTTATCCAAATACTGCTCAGTTTGTTGCGGCTTTAAATTCTGGTGACTCAAAAAGAGTTAAAAAACTTTTGGCAATGATGCCTGCTAATGATAAATATCGTGCTGTTGCTAGACCAGGATTTTTGTGGACAGTTAGAAATCAAGTTCCTCCTGCTTTAGAGCAATGGTGGAACGGAGGTGGTAGTTTGGAGTTAGATGAAAAGGATTATCATAGAATTATGTTGTCGGATCCTACGTTGAGTCATCGTGATCAGTTTGAGCGTGGCGTTCCGGATTCTGCTTTGAGATTTTTGGAGCTAACTCTTGCGAATAGAGATAGTACATCTGGAGTTTTTAGGCCTGATGGAGCTGGTAATGATATGGACATAACTATAGTGGAGGGTGGTAGAGACCATTTAATACCTAGATCTTCTATAGATAAAATTGCACGTACAGTTGGGGCTAAAGGTTTAAATAATAGGGTTACGAGAGAAAGAATGCCAGATTTAGCTCATTTTTTCCCTTTGAGGATTAGAGGTGTTCAACGTGAACAAATCAGAGAAGTTTTAGGTAGATTTTTGTCGAAGACAATTTAAGTTTTTCTTGACAGTGACGGGTGAGTTGAATAGTCTGTGTGCGTTATGAAAAATCAAATTATTACAAACGGCGACAAGAATTTGGGACTCCTTCTGCTAGGGGAACTGATTTTGCGTTAGTGTTTGTGATAAATTCTGTAAATTATCTACACTAGCGTAAAAAAAGCTGGTGTGTTTTTGTTTTATCTGGAAAATTATAGAAAATGCTTAAAAATATTATTCAAAAAATTTGGGACGCGCATGTGGTCAAAAGTCAGGAGGGATTTCCGGAGGTTTTTGCTATCGATTTACATCTTGTACATGAGGTGACTTCGCCGCAGGCTTTTTCAGTTTTAAGAGAAAAAAACTTGGATTTTCATTCTACCAATAGGACTGTAGCGACAGTGGATCATAATGTTTCTACGGGTAAGGATAGAAAAATTATCACAGATCCTGGTTCTAAAAATCAGATTTTTACTTTGCGTAGGAATTGTGAAGAATTTGGAATTAAATTGATGGATATCGATAGTGGCAATCAAGGAATTGTTCATGTGATTGGGCCGGAACTTGGCTTAACGCAGCCGGGAATTACAGTTGTTTGTGGAGATAGCCATACTTCTACGCATGGTGCTTTTGGGGCGATTGGTTTTGGTATTGGTACCACGGAAATTGGTCATGTGATGGCGACGGGTTGTTTACTTCAGCAAAAACCAAAAACGATGCGGGCGGAATTTAAAGGCAGATTAGGGAAAGGTGTGACGGCTAAAGATTTGATTCTAAAATTAATTAATATTATTGGTGTTGATGGCGGACGTGGTTTTATTCTTGAATATTGTGGTGAAGCGATTAGATCGATGACGATGGAGGAACGCATGACGATTTGTAATATGAGTATAGAATGTGGGGCGCGTGCTGGTTTAGTGGCTCCGGATGAGGTTACTTTTGATTTTATAAAGGGTAGAAAGTGTGCGCCGGTCGGTGCAAAGTGGGATGAGGCTGTGGAATATTGGGAATCTTTAGTTAGTGATGAAGGATCTATCTACGATAAAGTTGTGGAAGTTGACGTGAGTGAGCTGAAACCAATGGTGACCTGGGGTTTTAATCCTGCGCAGAGTATTCAGATTGA
>JBBTQK010000004.1:0-94438 GCA_038065735.1 Patescibacteria group bacterium
GCTTCATCTTAATCTTTTTTTAACTTTTCAGCCTCCACTTCTGGAAACAGTGCCAGAAATACATTTCTGAAACTTCTCCAAAAGAGATATAATACAAAAAAATTACTATTATGGCTCAATTTATTGTTAAAGGTGGTCGAAAACTAGAAGGCAAGGTTACAATCAGTGGTTCAAAGAATGCCGCTTTACCAATCATGTGTGCAGCAATGCTAACAGATGAAAAAGTAGTTCTGCATAATGTTCCTGATATTGCCGATATACATTCAATGCAAAAAATATTGGAGAATTTTGGCGCGGTCATTAAATTTGAGAATCACACCCTCGAAATTGACTCTTCTAATCTTAAATCACACGCTGCTCCAGATGAGTTAATAAAAAAAATGAGGGCTTCTATCTTAATACTTGGCGCTTTATTGCCGCGTTTCGGTGAATTAAAAATGGCTTTCCCTGGAGGTTGTGTGTTGGGAAAGCGCTCTGTGGATGCGCACACTCGCGCTTTTGAAAAACTTGGCTGCCAACTTATAGACGACCAAAGAGGTTTACATCTTAAATGTACAAAACTTACTGCTGCAAAAATTATTCTTTCTGAATTAAGTGTAACCGCTACCGAAAACGCTATTATGGCTGCAGTTTTGGCTGAAGGAGAAACTGAAATTCGCCTCGCCGCAAGTGAACCACACGTACAGGATCTTTGTCATTTTCTCAATAAAATGGGGGCAAAAATCAAAGGAATTGGAACAAATACAGTCAAAATTGAAGGTGTTAAAAAATTAAGTGGCACTACTTACAAAATTACAGGCGATTATTTAGAAGCCGGAACTTTTGCAATTGCAGCAGTTGCAACCCATGGCCATCTGTTAATTGAAGGAATAGATACTGATGATTTGGACAGCTTTTTACAGAAATTAGAAGAAATTGGTGGTAAATTTAAAGTTAATAAGGATTCTCTGGAAATTTTTCCATCTGATGAACTAGTTGCTACAAAAATGCTACGTACAGCGGTCCATCCAAGCTTTCCAACAGATCTACAAGCTCCATTTACAGTGCTTTTAACCCAAGCTAAGGGCGTGAGCAAAGTTTTTGAGACATTATTTGAAGGCCGTTTAAATTACCTTTTTGAGTTAGAAAAGATGGGTGCGCACGTTGAATTCTTAAATCCTCATCAAGCACTTATAATAGGCCCTAAAAAGCTCAAAAACGTACCTATTTCAAGTTGGGACATCAGAGCGGGAGCTGCCATGGTAATTGCGGCTTTAATCGCTGAGGGAAGCACTGAAATATCAAATATCAACTACATCGATAGGGGATATGAGAATTTTGATGAGAAATTACGCAATATTGGCGCTGATATCCAAAGGGTTTAAAAAACAAACTCAATCCTGCCCTCTAAATCATTTCTCCGAACTTTTGTAATACCCAATTGCTGGAAATTCTCCAGAGTTTCTTTACTTGGATGATTGAATTTATTGCCTTTTCCTGACTGTATAACCACAATTTCAGGCTGAACTTTCTCTAATAACGCAGGTGTAGAAGACGTTTTACTACCATGATGGCCAGCTTTAAAAATATCCGCTTTCAAATTTTTATATCTTAACAATTCAGTTTCACCTTCTATCTCCAGGTCTCCAGTTAATAAGATTTTTTTGTCTTTAAAACCGACCATAATGCCAATTGAAGAATTATTCACGTTCTCAAAATCTTGGCTTATCAACGGTTTAAATGGATAAATCACATCAAGAATAGTTGAACCAAAACTAAAGTCCTGGTTCTTTTCTGCAATATAAATATTCATATCTTTTTCCCTCAGTATACTCATCATTTCCTGATAATTCCGATTACTATATTCCACACCTGTGATCAAAATACTTTCGACATCATACTTTTTTATAACCTCCAGCAAGCCATTAATATGATCAGCGTGAGGATGAGTCAATACGATAAAATCAATCGATTTATCATAAAACGGCATAACTTTATTGAGTTCTTCCAAAACTTTATCATTTGGCCCGCCATCAATTAGAATCTGATAATTTTCAGGAGTTTTAATGAAAATGCCATCCCCCTGACCTATATCTAAAAAATTTATATGGAATTTTTCATCCGGCAATTCAAAGATAAAAGCAAAAACCATGGCAAACCCAATAATGATTACTAACCCTGAATATTTAAAGAATTCTTTAGAAAAATGGCTCATATATTTTTTAATACATTAGCCACCTTATCAAAAACTTATTAAATTTTTATTAAATTTTCTTAAAATAACGATTTTTTACTTTCTCAGTAATTCTGGATAATTTTGCTGGCAAAACAACAGATCTTCCTGATCAATATTTTCAGGATGAGTAGTCGTACTCAGTAAACCTATGCAAACTTTCTTTGTCGGCTTTAATTCGATTTGGCCCTTTAGTAAATCATTAGATCTGTAAAAAAACACTAATACAACAATAGTAACTACCATAGTTACCAGAAGCAAAATTTTATTCTTTTCTTTCATTTGAATGTAATTAATAGCCTGAAATCATACCATGTAACGAACCACGTGTAAACCGTCTAGTCGGAAATTCTTAAAAGAATTTTAGATCTATGATCTTAAATCGATATGATAAAGAAATACCAAACGTTAAAACTAATAAAAATAAAGCTACATAGTAAACTGTCGGAATGTAGTTATAAGATAAAGCTAATCCGGAAAATAATATTAGCATGAATGTATCAATCAAAATTGAGTTATTTAATTCATTTTCCATCAATCTTATTTTTTTGTAATTTTTCACAGACCACTTCCCAACAAAGCGCCAAATGAAATCCCAAATCAAGTCAACAACCGTAAGAGCTACTAATATTAGTGTTGCATCCAAATATTCGAAATTTTTAGACAATAGAGCAACGTGTTCTACAAGGACGATTCTAACGATACCAAAAAGAATATTTAGTGTGGAATTATTTACCTCACTATCATATATATCTGCGGCTGACTTTAGTAGCATCCATCTGTGGACTGTAAGGATCAAGCTTGCAACATAAAAAACTATTTGCAGAGGTTCTTTCATATCTAGAAAAGAGTCGATATTGAAATAGATAACCAAACAGAAAAGAGTATCAAAAAGTATGGAAGAAAAGCTAAGTTGGTTTTCTATTTTATGCTTCATGTCCTCACGTAAATTTAGTGTTTTTTATTTTTTCTTTCTCTTGGTAACAACACGTCCCAACAATACTGATAGACCAAGTAATCCAAGCATTTCAGGACCAGTTTCAGAAAGTACAATCTTTGAAATCACACCAGCACTTTCATTACCTGCTGCATCTTTTTGGGTAATTTTAAACCAATATTCACCCGGTACTAGATCTTCAGCTTTATACTCAGTCACATCTGGAGCCACGCTAGCTTTTTGATCGTATTTAGCACCTTTATCTGTACTCATATAGATCAATTGTTCTTTTACGTCACCAATGTTAGCTTCAGGTATTTTCCATCTCAAAGTTACAAGATATTTTTCACCTTTTACCATGCTTTTTGCCAAGAAATTAGCCACATCTTTTGGAGGAATAATATCCGCAATTGGATTTTCTCCCGTAGCCTCACCTTTACCTTCAAACACAGCGCTGTTCTTAGCTGAATTAACTGGGTTACCAGCTTCATCTTTTAATTTAACGATAGTAACTGTGTAATTAACTTTTTCTTGAGCACTCGTTGTAATTACTGCAGAAGCATCGTCAACATCTTCTGAATTAGCACCTAACTCAACTCCTAAAACTTCTAATTTTTTACCACCTTCTTTAGCTACGATTTCAAAATTTTCTGAAGGATCAATACTTAATACAACTGCTTCATTAAAGTTTACTATGATATGAGTTGCATCAACTGTTTCAACTTTTACAATCTCCGGACCTTTTTCATCTTTATCATCGGCTTCTTTTTCTGTAGTTGTACCAACAAATAGAGCAGTATCAGATGTTCCACTAATAATAGGATTTCCAGCTTTATCTTCGATATCGATACCAACTGTTAATTTATAATTAGCTTTTTCACCCTGATCCTGAGTCGTAAGAATAACCGTTTTATTTGTTTTATCTTCTTCATCCATTGCGGCATCACTTACAGCTAAGGCTTCAAAAGTATCATCATTTTCAATACTAAAGGCATCCTGTGGATCCACCTTTGGAAGAACTACTTCTTCAGAAAAAACTACCTTAACCTCAGTTTTATACAAAGATTCAGCATCCGCAACCTGTGGAGCATCTTTATCTTCACCAGATGGAGCCGCAGAACCCTTATTTGGAGTTGCAGAAGCTTCAGGAGACCAACCCACGCTTTCATTGCCGGCTGCATCGTAAGCAACTACTGAAAAATAGTATTTTTTACCATTTTCAAGACCCGTTACTTCGTAATCCAAAACATTTTTAACATCAACATTTTTGTCATATTTTTCTCCTTTTTTAGTCACAGATTTAGCTCCGTAATGTACAATGTAACCTTTAACCCCAACATCGTCGGTAGCTTTTGGCCATTTAAGCTGTACGGATTTATCCTGAGCTGTAGCCGTTAAACTCACTACATCACTAGGTTCTTCAGTATCCGTAACCGCAAAAGCTGTTAGTGAGAATACCGAAACGAGCATCGCTGCCAAGATCATTGAAAAATATTTTTTCATAGTTTTATGTTAATTTTTATTTTGAAAATCTAATCAGTATAGCAAATTTCACAGGAAACTTCAAGTCCCCATGGTAGTTAATCTGTTTTATTAACTGATTTTACTTATGCAATTTCTGCTTTAGTTTTGTGATTTTCACCTTTTTAACGAGGTGGTTATCCATTTCCAAAATCAAAACTTTAGCTCTTTCCAGCTTAATGACTTCACCCTCACGCGGAAATCTTTGTAGGTGTTCCGTAATCATTGTGCTGATATTATCTCTCTCGTTATCCGCAAATCTCATTTTAAAATAATCATTGATATCTTCTACAAGAGCATCTCCGGCAGCAATAATATTTCTTTCATTTATAACCTGAATCGGAATCTGATTTGGATCAAACTCATCAATGATATCTCCTACTATTTCTTCCAGTAAATCTTCCATCGTAACTATACCTGCAGTCCCGCCATATTCGTCTATAACTACAGCGAAATGCATATGTCTTCTCTGAAATTCCCTGAACAATTTATTGATTTTTTTAGACAACGGCACTTCCAAAGGTTGTAATAATTTTAGACTTTTCAATTTCTTGTTTGAAGAATAATCCTGATAGTATTTCAACAGGTCTTTTACGGCCAAAATTCCTACGATATTATCGAGATTTTTTTCATAAACCGGCAGTCTTGTATGTGGATTTTTCACACTATATTTTACCGCCTCTTCAAGCGTCATTTCGGTATCCAGAGCCTCTACCGCCACTCTTGGAGTCATGACTTCCTCAACTTGAATATCATTAAATTCCAAAACGTTTTCTATCAATTCTTTTTCCTGTCTTTCTATTGTGCCCTCTCTCGCGCCAATATTTAACATCGCCACCAGTTCGCCCTCAGTAACCGTGTATACATCTTTGGTTCCGGTAAATCTATTTATAATATGAACAACGCCATCAAAAAACCAGACTAAAGGATATAAAATCAATTGTACAATATAGATGAATTTAGCAGTCCATAAAGACACCGCCACCGCATGCTGATGCGCAAAAGACTTCGGAGCTATTTCTCCAAAAACAAGGATGAAAAACGTCATTACACCAGTTGCGATACCAAGTCCGCTTGAGCCAAAAATATCCGTAAAAACTATTACAGAATAAGCGCTGGCACCAGTATTTATCACGTTATTAGCAATCAAAACAGTTACCAAAAGTTTATGTGGATTCTGTTTTAATCTTTTTAATAAACGAGCACTGGCCACATTTTTTGAAACCAGTTCATCGATTTTTGACTTACTAAGTGAAATCAGGGCTATTTCTATTGCAGAAAAAACAGCTGACAGAAGCACTAAACCAAAAAGTAATAATAGCTGCGAGTACATGGCTGAAATAATAACCTTAATTGCTTTATTTCTCAATCTTTTTTAGAATGGCAGCCAACAGAGCTAAAAACTTACATGAAATTAATTATTGATCCAAAAATATTCGAGCAAAATCACGACCTTAAAATCGGTGCGATTTTGATCAAGGGTATGAGTAATGAGAGACGTGTTTCCGCTGTGGAAAGCCTATTGCGTGGTGCATGTGCTCAGCGACATAAAGAGTTTGTCGATGCGGAAATTTATGACAATCCAATGATCCAGGTTTGGAGCCAGGCATACGGTAACTTTGGAATTAATCCTAAAAAAAGTCCACCTTCTATTGCAGCTTTATTAAAAAGAATTAAATCAGGGAAGGAAATTCCTCACGTTAGTTTGTTGGTAGATTTATATAATTATTTTTCTCTAAAACATTTATTGCCCATTGGTGGTGAGGATTTGGACTGGCTTTGTGGAGATTTGAGGCTGACTTATACCCAGGGTGGCGAGCCATTTAGGCCTATTAATTCAATAGAAGTAGAAAAAGCTAAAGAAGGTGAAATCGCCTATATGGATGATGCCGGAATTACTTCCAGATATTGGAATTACAGAGAATGTGAAAGGAGTAAATTTACAAATAAAACTGTAAATGCGGTGCTGTTAATAGAAGATTTGAGCAAGATGCACATGGACGAATTTGGCGAAATTTTGCGTGAAATTCAAAATACTATCATTAAATATATTGGTGGCCAGATTGAGCCATATATTTTAAATGAAGAAAACAACAGTATTGACCTCGGAATTCAGGGCCGTAAGCATGCTGATGATTCAAAAATTCCACAGCAGGAGATTGCCTATTTCATGGAACATAAAGGCAAAAACAGCACCGAAAATCCCGAAGAACAAAAGCCTGAAATGGCAGAATCAGAAACGCCAAACAAGAAAGCTCCAAAACTTCCAACTCCAATAAATCCCAAGCAACAAAAACTTGTTGAAATTTTAAATTCTGAAAAAACTTTAGCTAAAAATCAGATCAGAAATTTAATTCTACAGGCAGCGAAATCTGCCTTCCCTGAAGCTGAAATACCTGCTTTTAGTGTGGAGTATCCTATGAATGAAGATCACGGCGATTACGCTTCAAACCTGGCTATGCACCTGGCAAAAAATCTGCAAAAAAAGCCTATAGAAATTGCTCAAAAACTAATCGAAAATTTACCTAAAAATGATCTACTAGCAAAAGTTGAACTTGCTGGCCCTGGATTTATAAATTTCTTTCTTTCTAATAAATTTGTTGAAAATCAAATTAGCGAAATTATTGAGAAAAAAAGCAAATTTGGCCATTTTGATGTTGGAAAAGGTGAGACTTTGATTTTTGAATATAGTTCTCCAAATATCGCCAAACCTTTGGGCGTGCATCATTTAATGACTACGATTCTTGGTCAGACTTTGCGTAATATTTTTGATAATTTTGGTTTTAATTGCATTAGCATTAACCATATCGGTGATTGGGGAACGCAGTTTGGTAAGTTGATTTACGCCTATAAAAACTGGGGAAATAGAGAAATAATCGAAAAAAATCCCATCGATGAACTTTTAAAATTATACGTAAAATTTCACGAGGAAGCCGAAAAAAATCCTGAATTAGAAGACAAAGGCCGTTATGAATTTAAAATTTTTGAAGAAGGGGATAAGGAGAATAGGGAATTGTGGCAATGGATTGTAGATGTCAGTTTAAAAGAAGTTCAACAGGCCTATGATTTACTTGGAGGAATCCATTTTGATCACACTATGGGTGAAAGTTTTTATGAGGATAAAATGGCTCCAATCTTAGAAGATGGCAAAAAAAGAGAAATTTTCGTAGAAGGTAAGGAGGGAGCTTACGTTGTTAATTTTGATGATCCAAATATTCCAACAGCACCAGTGCAGAAAAAAGATGGGGCGACTCTCTACATAACCAGGGATTTTGCGACTTTAAAGTACCGTTTAGAGACCTGGAACCCGCTTAGAATTGTTTATGTAGTAGACGTAGCCCAAAGTACGCATTTCAAACAGATTTTTGCCACAGCTGATAAATTAGGCTGGTATCATGGAGAAGGTGAGCACGTCTGGTTCGGCAGAATGAATTTTAAAGATGGAAAAATGAGCACCCGCAAAGGAAATATTATTCTTCTCGAAGATGTCGTTAAAGAGGCTATCAAGGTTTCTACTGAATTAATGGAAAGTAAAAATCCAGATCTCAAAAATAAGGAAGAAGTAGCTAAAACCATTGGAATTGGCGCTTTAAAATATAATATCCTCTCTCAGAATCGTACTACCGATATCACATTTGATTGGGATAAAATGCTTTCTTTGGATAGCAATAGTGCTCCATATCTGCAATACGCCTATGCCAGAGCCAAAAGTATTCTACGTAAAATTGATGAAATTGATGCTGCAAATTCTGCAAATCAATCTGAAAATACTGAAGAAGTTGATTCTAAAACAAAAAACCTGACTCACTTTTTCTCTAAATATCCTGAATATTTGATTACTTCAGCTATTGAATATAAACCAAATATTTTGTGTAATTATCTCTATCAGTTAGCTCAAAAATTCAACTCTTTTTATAACAGTGTTCAGGTGCTAAAAATATCTGATCAACAGATTAGAGAGAAGCGTCTGGACATAATAAAAGCATTTGCTCAAGTGATGAAGAACGGATTGGAATTACTTGGACTTGATGTTATAGAAGAGATGTAATATATTTACCGCGCTCAAAAAAGGCGTAAGCCTGCAAGGATGGAGAGATGGCTGAGCGGTCGAAAGCGGCGGTCTTGAAAACCGTTAGGGGCGCAAGCTCCTCGGGGGTTCGAATCCCTCTCTCTCCGCCAGAACACTTAGGTGTTCTTTTTTTGTGCCTTTTGCTATTATTCAGCCATATTTTTACAAAATCCCATGCCAATTTCATCCTTCATTGTCACAATCTTAATATCTATGGCCACAAGCGGTCTTATTGAACCAACTTATTCAGTAGCATTACCAGAGAAGGCAAATACACCAGAGCTGGCTTTCAATGAGTATTTTAGCCTTCTAAACGAGGGTAATTATAAAGAAGCCATGTACTATCACGGTGCTGGCTACGAGACGCTTTACGCTTGGAATGGCGGAGTTAGCCCGGCAGATAGAATAACTCTATTCAAAAATGGTTGTGAAATGAATGGTTGGCAGTGTTTAAAAGTGAAAAAAATTCTAAAAACAGAAAAAATCTCCGATACCGAAACCAAATTTACAGTGCAATTTCAGAATAATGACGGCTCACTTTTTGAACGCGGACCATGTTGTGGTTCTACAGAGGAACAAGACCCTACTCAAAGAGAATTTACTTACAACGTAAAGAAAACTAAAAATGGTTTTATGGTTATGAATGAACCTTTGTACGTGCCTTAAGCCTAGAATACTACCATCTTCCACTAGAGCCACCGCCGCCAAAGCCTCCTCCACCAAATCCACCGCCGAAACCTCCTCCTTTTCCACCACCAAATCCTCCAAACCCACCAAAAAAACCACCTTTTCCACTAGAACCTGGTTTTCCCTTAACCACAAGTCCGTAAATAACTCCGATAACAAAACCAATTCCACCAGTAATCATCCAGGCAAAAACATTTGTAAAAAAGAAGCCCACAAACATTCCAACAGCACCAAAAATTAGACCAGTCATCATAAATCTGGCAAAACCCGCTAAAAAGAACAATATAACGAATACCGGAGCCAGTGATTCAAGATTAATTGGAGCCTTAACTTCACTCAAATCAAAAGGCTCTTTTCTAGCTAATTTTTCTAAATAATCTACACCTTCAATGATGCCTTTTTCATAATCTCCAGCCTTAAAATTTGGCACTAAAACTTTATCAATAATCTGACCACTTTGAGCATCTGTAATTACACCTTCAAGTCCATAACCAACCTCAATCCTAACTTCTCTCTCTTCCAATGCTACAAGCAGCATTACGCCATTATCCAGGTCTTTTTGACCAACGCCCCACTGCCTCGCCAACTCTATAGTAAAATCTTCTATAGCATTACCATCAAGATTTTCAACTGTCACTACGGCAATTTCCGTACTGGTCTCAGCTTCCAGCTTCTCTAATTTTGTTTGAATTGTAGCTTCAGCTAATGGACTTAAAATTTCTGCCTGGTCCAAAACATAACCACTAGGCTTCACCAAATCTGCCGCATATACAGATGTGGAAATCAAAAACAGACTAAAACCCAGTAAGAATTTTTTAAGAATTTTCACTATTTAGCTAAATCATCAAATTTAACTTCTGGTGCTTTATCTGAACCCTCAGCCGCCTCAAAGAATGGATATTTTTCAAATCCAAACATTCCAGCAACTAAATTACTTGGGAATCTACGAATCTTTGTATTGTAAGAAGTCACCACGTCATTAAAGTCTTTTCTCGCTACAGCAACACGATTTTCTGTTCCTTCCAATTGATCCTGTAGTGTACGGAAATTCTCAGTAGCAGTTAAATTTGGATAAGCCTCAACAGTCACTAATAAACGTGATAAAGCTGAATCAAAATTATTTGAAGCACTTATTTTCTGCTCAAGGGTAGAACCAGGATTTTCATTTACATTAAGCCATTGTGTACGAGCTTCTGTTACTGCAGTTAAAGTGCCTTTTTCAAAATTTGCCGCACCTTGTACTGTAGCAACTAGCTGTGGAACTAAATCAGCACGTCTCTGGTATTGAACTTCTATCTGAGCCAAAGCACTATCGGTTTTTGTCTGTAGACCAACTAAAGAATTATAAGTACCTCCAAACCATAAAACTAGAACTGCAATTACACCAAGTACCCAATAAAGAGGTTTAATTTTTACTGCCATAAAATTTTGTTAAATATTAGCCAGCAAATTATAAAGGAAAGCCAAAAATAGTATAGTTTACACGTGACGATAAATATGGTATAATTACGCATCGTTACTTAAACAAAAACAAAAATGAAGAAAAATAAAGTTCTGTTAATTAGTGCCATAGTGCTTGTTTTAGGAGCAATTCTCTTAGCCGCTCTTTCCATGGATGGGAGCTTATTTCAAGGAAAACTGAATCGTCTGAATACTTGTGATACAAATTCAGGATTTTGTTTAGGTGTTAAGAACTTAAAAAAGGAAACTCAAAAAGTTATTAAAGCAAAAGATTATCCAGACCCTACCTGGTATCCAAATTCTGATTTTCAGCCAACTAAATAATTAACGAATTAATTTCAAAATGAAAAATAGATCAATCTTTACCATTCTAGCAATTTTTCTTTTTACTTTTGCGACTGTTAACGCCAAAATCGACGCCAAGCCAATTAAGTTACAGGCAATGATGGATAAGCAATTAATTGAGTCCATGCAGGATCATTCTGCTGCAACTAGTAACCAACTAAGAGCCATAATTGATATCAGGTAAATTCTGGCTAGACTTTAAAAAGACTTTCTAATATATTAGCTGGGCCTTTTGTCGACGCGGAGAGGTACTCAAGAGGCTGAAGAGGCGGGTTTGCTAAACCTGTAGTAGGGCGCAAGCTCTAGCGAGGGTTCGAATCCCTCCCTCTCCGCCATTTTATACTTTTATGTCTGAAGAATTCGTTTCCAGAGCAGGTCAAAAACTTGCACACGCGCTAACTACTTTTAAAATAGACCTGACTAATAAAGTTTGTGCTGATTTTGGCTGCAGCACGGGCGGATTTACGGATTGTATGTTGCGCAATGGAGCGCAAAAAGTTTATTCCATCGATACCGGTTATGGTGTTTTAGATTGGAAACTTCGCAATAATCCTCAGGTTGTAGTGATGGAAAGAACTAATGCCATGCACGTAGAATTACCTGAAAAAGTCGATTTTATTACTATCGATACCAGCTGGACTAAGCAAAAATTCGTGCTTCCCCAGGCGCTGAAATTCTTAAAAGAAGATTGCTACATAGTAAGCCTCCTAAAACCTCACTACGAAGCCGAAAGATCTTGGTTAGTAGCCGGTAAAGTTAAACCTGAATATCTAGAAGCGTGCATAGAAAAAGTCAAAAAAGACCTCGAAGAACTAAAAGTAAAACTCCTCAATATCGAAGTTTCTCCAATCCTCGGCAAGCAAGGCGAAAATGTTGAATATCTAATGTATCTGACTCGCGCCTAGGCTTCCCATCTTCCCATGATGCCACAGGGCAAAATAAGGTCGCTTTTAGTGGCTTTTAATCCCAAATGGTCTGCACTTACCTTGCCACCAAACTTTTTGGCTACGGTCGATTTTAGAATGTTTTCAAGAGCCATTGGTGGGAAACCGGTTGTATAAGAGTTGATCAAGAAGAATAAAGGCTTATCGCTCAAAACATCCGTACAGGTTTTAATCAAATCAAAGATTTTTTCTTCAAATTTCCAGATTTCGCCTTTAGGTCCACGCCCAAACGATGGGGGATCCATTATTATTCCATCATATTTTTTTCCTCTAGTTATTTCTCTCCTTACGAATTTAACAGCGTCATCAATAATCCAACGCACAGGTTTAGCGTCCAGTTTATTCAATTTTAAATTTTCACTAGCTAAATGAACCATGTTTTTTGCTGCATCTACATGACAAACTTCCGCTCCAGCAGCCGCACAAGCCACTGTTGCCGCACCAGTATATGAAAATAAATTCAAAACATTCACAGGTTGTTTGCCAGCAACTTTACTGATTTTTTCCATCATCCAGTCCCAATTTACTGACTGCTCAGGGAAAATTCCAGTATGCTTAAATCCCATTGTGCGTACGTAAAAAGACAAATTCTTATATTTGACTACCCAACGTTCCGGTAGTTCTCGCTTAAATTCCCAGGCTCCACCACCGCTCGAACTTCTTCTATAAAAAGCATCAGCCTTTTCCCATTCGCGTTCACCCAACGTCTTTGGCCAAATGGCTTGTGGGTCAGGTCTTCTCAACAAAAAATCCCCCCATTTTTCCAATTTCTCACCGTCTCCTGAGTCTAATAACTCAAAATCTTTCCAATTATTTGCGATCTGCATCTTTAATTTGCTTTAAGAATTTTTCAATTTTTGGCAGGTAATTTCCACCCTCATCAATCAGTCTAACAACTTTAGAACCAATCACCGCAATTTCAGCTTCCTGCCATACCGCCTGAACATGCGACTTATCTGATATACCAAAACCTACCGCTAATGGCAATTGAATATATTTTTTGACTTTGCGCAAGTACCCACTCAAATTTGTATTTAAAGTGGAACTCACACCTGTAGTTCCATATCTAGAAATGCAGTACACAAGCCCAGAAGCCACCTTCGCAATTTTCTTTAATCGCTCATCCGTACTTAGTGGCGAAACCACCTGCACAGCCTTTAAACCAAACTTCTGACAATTCTCCAAATAATGTTCATGCTCTTCTTCATCCAGAGGCATATCCGGCACAATCAGTCCATAACAGCCACATTCTTGCGCTTTTTTGCAGAATTTTTCTACGCCATAACTATGTAGAATGTTGAAGTAGCTCATAAACAAGAATTTTGTCGTAGAATTTTTCGCGCATAATTTTTCCATCAACTTAAAACAATCCTCAACTTTTGTCCCAGCCTTCAAAGCCTTTTCATTAGCTTGCATAATAACCGGCCCATCCGCTACAGGATCAGAAAAAGGAATCTGAATTTCAATAAAATACACGCCTACTTCAATCATCGTCAAAGCAATTTCCTCACTAGCTTTTAGAGAAGGATAACCGGCTACAATATGAGTCATTATTTGCTTATTCATTGGCTTTGATTTTTAAGAATTCTTTAAATTTTTTATCTTTTAAAACACTTGTCACGATAAATAAATCTTTATCTCCACGTCCTGAACAATTCACTACAATCTTTTTTGATTTGGGAAGTTTCGGCGCCATTTTTATCACTTCAGCAATTGCATGAGATGACTCCATTGCTGCAAAAATTCCTTCACTTCTAGCCAATAATTTATAAGCTTCAATAACTTCTGAATCCAAAGCATATCTGAATTCTACTCTGTTAATTTCCTTTAAATATGCCAATTGTGGCCCAATTCCAGAGTAATCTAGACCAGCAGAAATACTGTGAGTTTCCTCAATTTGCCCTTCTTTATTCTGCAAGAAATATGATTTAAATCCTTCTACTACACCAACTCGTCCTCCCTGAAATCTTGCCGCATGCTGAAACTTTCCTTTAACTTGTTTGATCCCTTTGCCACCAGCTTCCACACCAATCATCTGTACTTTTGCATCATCCAAAAATTCATAAAATAATCCCATCGCATTACTGCCACCACCAACACAAGCCACTAAATAATCAGGATCATCGCCCAATTGTTTTCGCACTTCTTCTCCAACAATTTTTTGAAAAAAAGTATTCATTACTGGATAAGGATGCGGCCCACAAACTGTCCCCAATAAGTAATGAGTATCTTCAGGATTGGCTATTAGATCACGCAAAGCCGCATTAATAGCATCACGCAAAATCTGTCCTCCTTCTTTTACATCGATAACTTCTGCACCCAATTGTTCCATCCAAAAAACATTCGGACGCTGTCTAGCTACATCTCTAGCCCCCATGTAAACTCTACACTTCAACCCTAATTTTGCTGATACTGTAGCGCTCGCGAGGCCATGCTGACCTGCCCCTGTTTCTGCAATAATGCGTTTTTTATTCATGCTTTTTGCGAGCAATGACTGTCCTAAACAATGATTAATTTTGTGTGCACCTGTGTGATTTAAACCTTCATTTTTAAGATAAATTTGTGCTCCACCAAGTTTCTCACTTAAGTTTTTGCAATAATAAAGTGGAGTCGGTCTTCCGGAATAATTTTTGTATAAATCCGCCAACTCATCTAAAAATTTAGGATTTTTTATGGCCTTAAAAAAGGCTTTCTGCAGCTCTTCCATGATCGGAATCAACATCTCAGGTAAATATCTTCCGCCAAATTCTCCGAAGTGGCCGTCCTCATTTATCAAATATTTTTTAAGTGATTTCATGTATAAGTTTTTTTATATTTTTTGATCGCATTAAAGAAGTTCCAACTAAAATTGCGTTTACTCTTTTATCCAATTTTTTAACATCACGACCACCAGCAATTCCACTTTCACTAACTATAGTTTTATCCTTTGGGATTAGCTTAACTAGCCTGTTAGTAGTATTCAAATCAATCTCAAAAGTTTTCAAATTTCTATTATTTATTCCGATAATTTTTGCTCCTGCATTCAAAGCTTTTTGTAACTCTTCTTCATCATGAATTTCCACTAATGCGTCCATCCCCAAACTCTCCACCGCGCCAATAAATTTTCTCAAAACTTCCTCGCTCAAAACTGCTGCAATGAGTAACACCGCATTCGCTCCATATTCTCTCGCTTTATAAATTTGATACTCATAGATCACGAAATCCTTGCAGAGAATTGGTAGTCCACAAGCCATCTTTACCTCTTTTAAATATTCAAAACTACCGTGAAAATATTTTTCTTCTGTCACTACGGAAATAGCGCTCGCTCCGCTCGCTTCATATATCTTTGCAATTTTTTTCGGTGAGAATTTACCACGCACAATTTTTCCCTCGCTCGGTGAAAACTGTTTTATTTCCGCAATCAAAGCCTTCCCGTCCTTCTTGTTTTTTAAAGCATCATAAAAATTTCTATCTGATTTTTTTAGAATTTTTGCCGCCGTGATTTGTCCCAAAATATCACCTTTGTAGGCCTGAAATTTCGGCAATCCCAAGACGTTTTTAGCCATTTTATATCCGTCTGGCAAATTCGCCACTTTTCCCATTAATTTCAACGCCAAGGAAACGTTGATTCTCACTAAATCCGCCCTTCTGCCAACAGCTTCTCCTGACAAAATCTTCATCGCAATCTCTGTATTCTTGTCCAAATCACCACCACTAAATTCTTTAAAACTAGCTCGCTCCACTCCAAAATCCTCCGGTTTAATCTTATATTCCTTAATTTTTCCATTATTTAATTCCACTACAAAAGTCTCGCCACTCAAAGTCACTTCATCCAAACCATCACTTCCACAAACCACCATCACTTTTTTACGCCCCAACATTCTACAAGCCTCCGCAATCATCCTCATTTGCCCTCTAAAGCTTGTTCCTATGACCTGAAATTTTGGCTTTGCTGGGCTAATTAGCGGCCCAAGTATGTTGAATATTGTTGGCTTACCAATCACACGTCTTGCTTCCGCAAAATGCTTCATAACTGGATGAAAACTCCTCGCAAAAATAAACGCCAATCCAGTTTTTTTATAAATTTCCTGTAATTCCTTTCCACTCTTTTCTATCTCAATTCCCATACTTTCCAACACATCAAAACTGCCCACCCTTCCACTTGCCGCTTTATTGCCATGTTTTGCAATTTTAACCCCCAACTCAGCCAAAATAAATGCCGCAATTGTCGAAGTATTAATTCTCTCCAATCCCGAACCGCCAGTCCCACAGATATCCATACATCCAGACATATTTAGCTTCTCAACCATCTGTTTTTCCATGAATTCAATAAACACTTTTATATCCTCAGCTCTCACTTTTTCTATCAAAAAATTCTCCAAAAATTTCACCTGTTGGCTTACAGACATCGCCAAAATTTCTTTTTTATCTAATATCATTTTAAATTTGCGAATTGTTTATTAACTACGTTTTGTATTATCTTAAAGCCATTTCCACGATTCATGCTCAAAACTGATTCGGGATGAAACTGCACACCTTCAATCGGTAAAGTTTTATGTCTTATCGCCATCACCAAATTTCCATATTTAGCACTGATCTCAAAGCAATTTGGAGTTTTGTCTGCGCATAAAGAATGATATCTACCAGCCGCAAAATTCTGCTCCAAATCCTTAAAAATGGTCTTCCCATCATGCTTTATTGGACTGCTCTTGCCGTGCACTGGCTTCACAAATTTCAAACTTCCTCCAAAATATTCTATGAAAGCTTCATGCCCAAGGCACACTCCAAACATCGGATATTTTTCGTGGTATTTATCGATAATTTTCATCATATTTCCAGCATTTTTTGGCACAGAAGGACCAGGCGAAAACACAATTAAATCCGGCTTAAATTTATTTATAACAGATGGATCGACAGTATTTCTATAAACCTCAACCTTGCATCCTAACTGCCTAAAATAATCAACCAGGTTGAATGTAAAAGAATCAAAGTTGTCGAGCAAAAATATTTTTTTAAACATGATTAATTGTTGTTAAAAAAGCTCTCGCCTTATTCATAGTTTCCTCATATTCCGCCACTGGATCAGAGTCGTATAAAAGCGTTGCACCAGCCCTGAAATTCAACTGACCACCACGAATATGAGCCGTACGAATAATAATTCCCGTATCCAAATTACCACTAAAGGCCAAATATCCAACGCAACCACCATAATATCCTCTCCTAGAATTCTCGTTTTTTTCAATTTCCACCATTGCTGCAACCTTTGGAGCACCAGTTAGCGTACCAGCGTTTAAGCAGGCAATAAGCGCATCCAGAGCTAAGTAACCTTTTTTAAGACAACCAGTCACGTGAGCCACCGTATGCATCACTTTTGAATATTTTTCCACAAATCTATAATCGCTAATTTTAATTCCAGGTTCACAAATTCTAGCTAAATCATTGCGTCCCAAATCAATTAACATATCTAATTCCGCGCGTTCTTTTTTGCTTGTTAGAAGTTTTAACATATTTTCATGGTCTTCGATTGGATCATTTCCTCGCTTTGCAGTGCCGGAAATCGGTCTCAAGTGAACTAAATTGTTCTCGCATCTCACCATCATTTCTGGTGATGCTCCAACCAACTGTTCATCCCCGAAATTAAAATAAAACAAATATGGAGAAGGATTTATTTCTCTATATTTTTGATACAAAGCAAAACTATCTCCGCTGAATTTCGCCCTCAAAGTATTTGAATATACAACCTCAAAAAGTTCCCCACGCTTAGCCAAATTACGGGCATTGGCCACTAGCTTTTTGTAATCATTTTTGTCCAAATCAAACTTAGCATTCTCAATTTTAAATTTCTTTTTTGATACTTTTTTATTGAGAATTTTAGCGGCCAAATCATCTATTTCAACCTTTGCAGCTTTAGCATTCTTCCTGTACACGGCGATTTCCGCCTTATCTTTTAAATGATCAAAAAATACAAAGGTGTCATATAAACAAAGCCTAAAATCATCCACTCCTTCATCTTTTAAAAGCTCAGGAATATCTTCAAATAACCTTATGAAATCGTATGAAAAAGCTCCATATAATCCCAAAAGTTCCTTATTCTCCAATTTAAATTTCTCCAAAAATAATCTAATAATCTGCGAAATATTTTTACGTTTTGTGCGCTTATCTTCTTCAAAATAAGCCATATCTTTTTTAATAACTCCATTAATTTCTCCATCTGTAAATTCCACAGTTTCACACATTTTAAAATCCTTCTTATCGAAAGCCGCAAAAAATTCTACAGCCCGTTTATTCAGACCCTTAATCGAAAATTGTTCATTCTTCCCTATTATTTCCAGCACCGGATCAACACCAATCAAGCTCAAACGTCCATAGATATGAGAAATATCCTTTGATTCGAGTAAAAAATTCTTCCCTGAATTTAGGTAGATTCTAGAAAACACCTCAGAGGCATCTTCACATTTAATCTCCCTGCAAAATTTTTCTAAAGCCATTTTCGCCATATTTAAGTTCACGTGAACCACGACTAACCGTTCCCATGCTGACATCCAATTTTTTGGCTACATCACGCTGTGAAACGCCCTTTAGCAGTAGTTTTACAATTTGTAATCTTTTGGAAATTTCATCCAATTCACCAGGAGTCAGAATATTTCGCAAAAAAGCCTCACCCATTGTAGTACTCTTAATATCCACAAAGGCCTGAGCTAATTCTTTTATGTACTGGTCATTCATATACGTTCTATTATAATAGTACAATAGTATAATATTAAAATGCCAGAATAAGTCAACGGTAAATATAAAAAATAGAGCCTTCGCTCAGGGTGCTAGGAACCTGCGGTTCCTGTTATTTCAACTCCTTCAAGTACTTAACTGCAGCCTCTTTTTGAGTATCGATCTGTTTCTTAATGTCTGCTTCACTCATCTCAACAACGATATCCGGCATTAAGCCAATTTTATCTATGGAGGTGCCATTAGGCGTAAACCATTTAGCTATTGTTAATCTCATGCTTGAGCCACCTTCAAAATCTTTAACTTCCTGTACGCTACCTTTACCAAAGGTCTTTGTTCCCATCACGATACCTCGTTTTTGGTCCTGAATAGCACCTGCAACTATCTCAGAGGCAGAGGCGCTACTTTCATTAACCAAAATCACCATAGGGACATTCAAAAGCTTAGGATTGCCATTTGCATATTTAACTTCATCCTCCTTACCGCGCTCTTTTAAAATGACCAATTTTGTATCTTTTGGAAGTACGTAAGAAAGTAATTCGACTGCTGTGTCCAGATATCCACCACCGTTATATCTAAAATCCAAAATCAAACCTTTTGGCTCTGCTAGGATCAATTCAGAAATCGCTCTGCCAAATTCTTCCTTAGTTTTTTCATTAAACTGATTTACGCTCATGTAAACAATTCCATCATCAAGTTTTTCTACTGTTACACTCTCAATATCAATACTGTCCCTAACTATTGAAACATCAAAAGGCTTGATTATTTTTTCCCTTAAAATTGTCAGAGTTACCGTAGTGCCTTTCTTACCACGAATCCTTGTTATGGCATCTAATAAACTCATTTCACCTGCAGACTCACCATTAATTTTATCAATCACATCACCAGCTTTTAGACCTGACTTTTCTGCTGGGCTCTTTTTTAATGGAGTTACTATCACCAATTGCTTGTCTTTTACCGTTAATTCAGCACCTATACCCTCCAAAGTGCCCTCCAGGCTGTCTATGAATTCCTTGCTCTCTTCTGGGGTCATAAACGCCGTATATGGATCATTTAAAGCGTTTACCATGCCTTTAATTGCACCATAAACCATGTTTTCATCCTCCAAAGCTTCTTCATGTATGTATTTCTTGTCTAATTCTTTCCAAACCGTCCAAAATAAACTCATATCAACTTCGCCACCAATGACTTCATCCCTATTTAAAATCTCATTTTGCGTATCTATTTTTGCTACTGAACCATCAAATAAGCCAAAACTCTTTGCCTGCCAGCCCACACCAAAACTAACTAGTGCAATCAGAATATAGAGATAAAAACGCTTTGGTTTGTTGCTGTTTATATTTATTTCGTACATGGGCTCCAAAATATCACTTTAAACTCTATAAGTAAAATTAGATTTTCCTTAATGGTGCCACACTCAAAGCCAATTTTTTTAAACCTACTTTAGAATCTTCAAAAGCCACGGTTGCCACTCCGCCAGTAATCGCTACTACAATCCCTTTACCAAAAATATTGTGGTGAACTCGATCTCCGCTATCAAAGGCAACTTCCAGCCCTTGCTCGACTTCAATTGGTATTGGCATATCACCAAATTCACTGAAATCAATATTAGTTCGTACACGTCCTTTTACATTACTTTCCACCAATTCTTCATCAATATCCATTAAGAACTGTGAAGGTGCATTTGATTTTGTTTCTCCATAAAGCATGCGCTCTCTTGCGTGTAGTAAATATAATTTATTCATGGCACGTGTCATTGCTACGTACATCAACCGTCTTTCTTCCTCTAATTCCGACCTGTCCAACATGGCTCTGCTGTGGGGAAAAACGCCCTCTTCCAATCCGGCTACAAACACATTTTGGAACTCCAAACCTTTTGCGGAATGCACGGTCATTAGAGTCACGGCATTATCGGTTTCATTCAAAGTATCCACATCCGCAATCAAACTTACTTCTTCCAAAAATATATTTAAAGATTCTCCAGCATCCAATTTGTCATACTTTTGAGTTACGGAAATCAACTCTGATATATTTTCCAATCTTGCTTCACCTTCTACACTTCCATCATCCAGCATCTTTTTATAACCCGTATTTTCCAAAACCGATTTCACCATTCCTGAAGCCTTAAATTGTGCATTCAATCCCTGTAGATCTTTCATCAATTTTGCGAATCTGTTTAACTCATCTGATTTTGCTCCACTTAATTCTGGCACATCATTTGCTAGTAATAGCGCATTAAAAAGCGAAAGATTATTTCTCATCGCAAACTCCTGCAAAACTTCTATAGTTTTCGTGCCGATCTTTCTAGTCGGAGTATTTATTATACGTAGTAAACTCACACTATCATTTGGATTTTGTATTACTCTTAAGTAAGCCAAAACATCTTTAACTTCCTTTCTCTCGTAGAATTTAATGCCGCCAACTATTTTATAAGGAATTCCATAACGCAAAAATACTTCTTCAACTACACGTGACTGGGCATTTGTACGGTAAAGAACTACATAACTATGGTATTCAGGAAACTCAGAGCCCCTTAAATTTTTCTCAATTTCTCGCGCTATTAATTCTGCCTCATGACGCTCATTATCAGCTAAAAAATGCTGAATTTTATCTCCGCCAAGTCTGTCTGTCCAAAGAGTTTTATCTTTACGATTTGGATTTCTAGCTATCACTTTATTTGAGGCATCCAGGATAATTTTTGTAGAACGATAATTTTGTTCCAGCACCACGGTTTTTACTGACGGATAATCTTTTTCAAAATCCAAAATATTCTGAATTGTGGCCCCTCTCCAACTATAAATACTCTGATCAACATCACCAATTACAGATATATTATGATATTTTGCCGCCAGCATTTTCATCAAAACATACTGTGCTTTATTAGTATCCTGATACTCATCCACTGAAATAAATTTAAATTTCTCCTGATAATAATCCAAAATATCCGGAAATCTCTGAAATAATTCCACGGTTTTCATAATAATATCATCAAAATCCACCGCACTATTTTGTTGTAAATGTCTCTGATATCTTGGGTAAATTTGTGCCACTTTTTCTGAGAAAAAATCATTAACGTAACCTTTGTATTCTACCGGCCCAATTAACTGATTTTTAGCATTGGAAATATGTGAAAGAACCGCTTTTGGATTCACTTTTTTAGTGTCTATCAACATTTCCTCCATAACTCTCTTTACGAGAATTTGCTGGTCCGCAGAGTCATAAATTACAAAAGAATTTTCATAATCCAATTGGTGTATATGCTTACGCAAAATCTTTACGCAAACTGAATGGAAGGTCCCAATTGTCGGTATGGCATATTCATCTGTATTAAAGAGACTTTCTCCAGGCTGACTTTCAACCTGCAAAAGCTTTACCACCCTTGATTTCATTTCATTTGCAGCCTTATTTGTAAAAGTAACAGCAAGAATATTCCAGGGGCTGACACCACAGGCTTTGATTAAATAAGCAATTCTATGAGTTAAAGCTCTAGTTTTACCACTACCTGCACCAGCTATAACCAAAAGAGGCCCCTCATAATGAGTCACCGCCTCCATCTGTTTATCATTTAAATTTTCTAGAATCGAGTCCATGAGAATCCATTATTTGGAAAATATTGGACCCGCATTATAGCTCAAATTTTTATCCTTGAATATATGCTTTTGTACCAACGTTTGCATAAGCATACACCCAATCTGCGTCTGCAGGTAAAAGTCTAATACAGCCATGGCTCACGGCTGTACCTATATGTGATACAGCTTCATTCCAGAATACACCACCATCATTGGCTAAACTTGGTAAAGCATGAAAACCATATCCACCAGCTTTAAACATCATGAATCTTGGCATAGTATAATGAGGTTTCGCATTACCAACTCTCACGTACTGTTTCATCATAATTTCATATTCACCGGTTGGAGTTGGTGTAGCACGTGCACCAGTACTTACTTTAAATTCACGTACCACGTTGTCGCCAAGTTTCACTGTCAATTTTTGCTCAGATAAGTCTATATGAAATGACTTTTCGGCATTCAGATCTATTTGTGAAACTGGGCCGCTAAAGTTAGAGAAAGACATTTTTTGACGAATATCCGAAGCCTTTTCATTAATGTTTCCCACAATCACGTCAATACTTACACCAGCACTATCAATCCACTGAATATCCTTTACAACTGGAGTAAAAAATTCTTTATAAACTTCATCTTCATCGCCTGCTTTTGCCCAAAAAGTAAATGAAGCAATTTCGTTAGGATTTACTCTCAACTGATCCATACCAACTCGATTCGCACCTTCCCAGCCAGCCAATTCCTCATCATAAAAAGCACTATCGTGATCTCTTTCTTTATCTGCTCCAAGTGAAACCTTTGGTCCCAAACAGTCACTTTTATTGGAGAACCAAGTCATCGTACCCGTATTTTTCATAAAAACTTTCACTCTAAAATTCTCGTCTTTTTTAACTCTTAATTGTCTTCTTACTGAAATAACCTGTGCATTGTAAGTTTTATTCTGAGGCAAATCAAAAGCACATTCTTCATCTGAAGACTGTATTACCTTATCCTTATTGTTATCTTTAGAATTATTTGTAACTTCCTCTCCATCAATTTTAACATTCAACTCATCCAAAGATTCTGATCCATCCACCTCATCAATTTTTACAGAGGCATTAGCCGTCTCAAAGCCAAAACCACCCACTAAAATTAAAAGTACTAAAAGTGAAGATAACTTTAAGCCTGATTTCATATTTATTTTTGTTTTATATATCTATTTGACAATATTATACAACAAAAACGCCGAAAAGCAAAGGCCGATTATTTATCTGATAACTTTTGTAATTCTTTTTTAAAGCTTTCTATATCTTTAAATTGTCTATAAACAGAGGCAAATCTAATATAAGCGACTTCATCCAGCTCTTTTAAAGCATCCATTAAACCCTCACCAATATCTGTACTTGGCACCTCTTTTCCCAAACTTGACCAGTATTCTTCAAGTTTATTTAGCATTTGATTAACCTGATCTTGAGTCACTTTTCGCTTTTCACAAGCCTTCCAAACGCCATGTTCCAGTTTTTCTCTATCATAACTTTCACGTGTGCCATCTTTTTTAATTACAATAAAATTGCTGCTTTCTATACGTTCAAATGTTGTAAAACGGTTCTGACATTTTTCACATTCTCTACGTCTGCGTACCGCTTTTTGACTCTCTGTCTCACGAGAATCAAGCACTCTTGTATCTTCAAAATTACATTTTGGACAAATCATATATTTAAATTTATTTTACTTTAAAAGCTTTTTTATACTCCTGGGTTATAAATGGATCAGTCATACCCGCAATATAATCCTTAATTACTATAACTATTCCTTCTTTATTTTTTAATAGCTCTTGTTTTGGGAATTTTGTCGGATTTTTATAGTAATAATTGAAAAGTTTTTTAATCATTCTTTTTCCCTTAACGATGCCAAATTTAACCTTTTCACTCATATAGAAATCTTCAAAAAGCATACTATATAATACCTTGGTTTTTTGTTTCATCTCATCACTAAAACAACCAATTGAACCTTGAAAATTCTTAACATCACTAGTCGTTTTAATCTTATATTTCTTAATATTCGCCAAAGTATTTTTGCAGAAATCATCAGTCATCAGTGACATAATTGCCGCAATAATTCTTGAAGATAGAATATATTTATCCCGAATTTTTCCATATTTTTCCAAAGTCATTTGCTCAGCCTCCTGCCACAATTCACACTTCCTAAAATGTTTAAAATCAATTAATCCAGCACGTAAAGCATCATCCATATCATGATTTGTATAAGCAATTTCATCAGCAACATTCACCACCTGAGCCTCCAAATGTGCGGCTTTTTCAAAAACTTTTCCAGCCTGATCGTAAGCAGTTTGATGTTTAATTAATCCATCCAGCGTCTCAAAAGTTAGATTTAAACCCACGAAACCTGGATAAAATTTTTCCAATACTTCCACGATTCTTTTACTCTGTTGATTGTGTTCAAAATGCAGGCCAAAAGCCTTCATGACTTCATCAATTGCAGCTTCACCAGCATGTCCAAAAGGTGGATGTCCCAAATCATGAGCAAGTGCTATCGCTTCACATAAATCTTCATTTAAAGCCAAACGACGAGCTAAATCTCTAGAAATCTGCGCAACTTCTAAAGTATGAGTTAAACGAGTCCTATAATGATCTCCACTCCCAGCCACAAAAACCTGGGTTTTTTGCTCCAATCTACGAAAAGCTTTGCAATGAATAATTCTATCTTTATCCCTCTGAAAAGGCAGTCTATTTTTATCCAATTCTTCAGGATATTTACGCCCCGCACTCTCTGAGCTCTTAATAGCATAAGGCGCCAAATTTTGCATTTCGATCTGTTCTAGCCTTGTTAATTTGCTTGCTGACATAGTTGAAATTTATTTGAAAATATGATATACTAACGAGATAAATAAAACAAAAACATATGGGATTCGATCCAAAGGGTAATACACAATCAGGTAATGAACTTTTACAAAGTCTTGGAGGAATTGCTGAAAAAATTAAAAGCAATCTTTCAGAAACAGCGTTAATTGTTAAAGGAATGATGGATAAATATATCAGTCCACTTTTAGAAAAAGAAAACTTGATCCCGCCTGCAAACCAGATTTCTCAGGCAAAAGCCGCTAAGAAAATAACTTCAGGTGACCCAATGATTATAGATTTTGCCAGTAAATGTCGTGATGTTCAGTCTACTCTATATCAGCAAGCTCAAGCGGATGGTTGTGATTCCAAGCAATTAGCGGTGGTGAATAATTATTTTAGCCGACTTGTGAATGGAATGCAGATTGAAGAAGAAGTGCCAGCAAAAATCGAACAAGTAGCTATTCAAAACGAAGAAATTCAAGCAGTTCCACCAACTATCGCGGGATAAAATTTGAATAAGAAGAATTTTGCAACTATAGTGAGATGGTTAATTTCCTCTCATGACTATTTCCAAGTACATCAAAGATTTTTTGGAATATTGCGAATTACAGAATAAATCTCCAAAAACACTTACAAACTACGAACATTATCTAAAAAGATTTGAAGAATTTTTGGGCGAGAATATGAAACCGCATGAATTAGATCTGCAAAAAATTCATAATTATCGTTTGTATCTAAGCCGCTTTGTCGATACTAAACAAAAAAAACTCAGCATAAAAACTCAAACCTATCATGTCATTGCGTTGAGAGCTTTTCTAAAATATCTGGTTAAAAACGACGTAAAATCCCTCGCTCCCGAAAAAATCGAACTAGCCAGAATTCCAAAACGTACTGTAGAAGTTTTGTCCCGCGAAGAATTGGATCGCTTATTTTTGGCCGTTGATCAAACCCGCAAAAACGCCCTGCGTGACACCGCAATTTTGGAAACATTGTATTCTACGGGACTACGTGTGAGTGAATTAGCTAGCCTAAATCGCGATCAAGTTGATCTCAAGAGAAGGGAATTTATGGTCCGAGGTAAGGGCAACAAACCAAGATTAATTTTTTTGTCCGAAAAAGCTGCCGAAAAAATCGAAGATTATTTAAAAAACCGCAACGATAATCTCAATTCTTTATTCATCAATAATTTAAAACGTGAAGAAATCGATGACAATAAACGCCGCCTAACAACAGTAAGCATCGAAAGCATGGTGCGAAAATACGCCCTCAAAGCCGGAATTATCAAGAAAGTTACTCCACATACTTTACGTCATAGTTATGCTACAGAATTATTGATTAACGGAGCAGATATCAGATCTGTACAGGAAATGCTGGGCCATAGTTCTATTACTACAACTCAAATTTACACTCATGTAACCGACAAAAAACTTCGGGAAATTTATGAAAAGTATCATAGATAAAAGTAACCTGTTATAATAACAAAAAATTTCCAATCCACTATGATCCTCATCGATAAAATCAGTAAAAAACACGGCAAAAAAACTATTTTGGACGAAGTAAGTTTTAAAGTTGAAGCTGGAGAATTCGTTTGTATTACAGGCGCTTCTGGAGCTGGTAAAACAACTCTTATTCATGCCTTGATCGGCGCAGAAAAAGTGACTGAAGGTCAAATTACAGTCGATAAATATCAGGTTGATAAACTTTCTTCTGATGAAATTCAGGAATATCGTCGCAAAATTGGAATAGTTTTTCAGGATTACAAACTTCTACCAAAAAAAACTGTTTTTGAAAATGTCGCTTTTGCGCTTGAAGTAAATGGTTACGAAAAAAGTTTTATATCTAAACGTACCAGCGATGTTCTGAAATTAACTGGTCTTGAGGAATTAAGAAATAACTTTCCACGTCAATTATCAGGTGGCGAAAAGCAAAGAGTGGCAATAGCTCGTGCATTAGTTCACGCCCCAGAACTTTTATTTGCGGATGAGCCAACCGGTAATTTGGATCCAGAAAACACTCTAGCTCTTGGCAAACTTCTTCTAAAAATCAATAAAAGCGGCACTACGATTATTATGTCTACCCACAACAAAGATTTGGTGGAGACGATCAACAAAAGAGTGATAAAATTGGACAATGGCAAAGTGGTCAGCGATAAGGTTGGCAAGAACACTTAGGCGTGGTATTTTCCAAGGGCTTAAATTTTAAATTCTCAAGATATGGCTACCTACAAAGATGCTGGTGTAAATATTGATATGGGCGATAAATGTTCGGCGATTGCTTATCAGGCTGCAAAAGGGACTTTTCCAGGACGCAAAGGCATGATTGGTGAGCCAGTTTTGGACGATGGCGGATTTACAGGCACTTTGGATATGGGAGATTATTTTTTAGTGCAGAATGACGATGGAATTGGGACAAAAATGATCATCGCAGAGAAGATGCAAAAATATGACACAATGGGCGAAGATTTGCTTTGCATGGTGGTTGATGACGCGGTTTGCGTTGGAGCAGAGCCGATTTCTGTTTCAAATACTTTTGATGTAGATAAGGTTGATGATAAAAAAATAGAAGCGTTGATGGCTGGTCTGCAAAAGTCTGCTCTCGAGCATAAAGTTGTAATTCCTGGTGGCGAAATTGCTGAGTTGGGAGAAATGGTTAACGGCTATGTTTGGAATGCAACCTGCGTTGGAATTGTAGAAAAACATAAAGTAATTACTGGTCAGAATGTGAAAGTAGGAGATAAGATTATTGGCTTGAAATCAAGGGGATTCCGCTCTAATGGTCTTAGCCTTGTGCGTCATATTCTTAAAGAAAAATTTGGCGAAAATTGGGTGAATGAAAAATACGATGATCAAAGAACTTGGGGCGAAGTTACGATTACTCCATCAAAGATTTACTGCTCTGCGATTATGGAAATGCACGGTCGTTACAAACAAAATGCTCAAGTAGAATTGAAAGGTGTTGTGCATATTACTGGTGGTGGTATCCCTGGAAATCTGCCTCGTATTCTCAAGAAATCTGGCTTGGGAGCTAACTTAAACAACCTTCCGGAACCTCATGATTTCATGAAAAAATTAATGGAAATTGGTAATGTCAGCCGCGATGAAGCCTACGAAACCTGGAATATGGGTGTTGGCATGATTCTAATCAGTAATGATGTAGAAAAAATCGCAGAAATCTGCAAGAAACACGAAATCGGCATGCAGGTAATCGGCGAAGTTACTCAAGATAGCCAAATTCGATTTTAAGAATTTTTTAAGAAAATTTAACGAAAATTTAATCTTTGTTTGCTAGGGTTATGAAATACTAACCCTATTTTTATGTTGTCACAAATTCTGCAATTCAATGATTTCCCAATTCTACTGCGAGAAATTTACCAGCCCCCGCACCAGTTATTCTACAAAGGCAATCTAGAGGCTTTAAATAGGCCTTGCATTAGCATTGTTGGAACTCGTAAAAACTCTGATTATGGTGAAGAAATGACCAGAAAAATTGTAAAAGAATTAGCCGTTTATGATCTGAATATTGTCTCAGGACTCGCAAAAGGGATAGACACCATCGCTCATCAATCAGCCCTAGAAAACGGCCTGAATACAATCGCTGTTTTAGGTGGAGGAATTGAGAATATTTACCCCTATGAAAACATCGGATTAGCGGAAGAAATTCTACAAAAGGGCGGCTTAATTCTCTCGGAATTTGAAGCCCTGGCCGAGCCAACTAGATATACTTTTCCTCAAAGAAATCGCATAGTTAGTGGACTTTCACTTGTCACTATAGTAGTCGAAGCTCCAGAAAAATCCGGCGCGCTCATTACAGCTGATTTAGCCCTCAATCAGGGTAGGGAAGTCATGGTGGTGCCGGCCGATGTCGATAGACCAAGCAGCACCGGAATCCTAAAATTATTACAAAAAGGGGGCGCATATCCCATCGCCACCGGCAAAGAAGTTATTGAGCGATTAAACGAAAGCGCGACTTTATTCTCAAAAAAATCTCTCTCCGCCCTCATTAAACCCAACAAAAAAGAAATCCCCACCTATAAGTTAACAGATCAAGAAAACAAAATATTCACCCTGCTCCAAAAACATCGCACTAAAAATATTGAAATAATATATGAACAAACTAAACTGCCAATTACTAATATTCTCACTACTCTGTCATTTCTCGAGATTAAAGGTCTTGTAAAAAATGTTAATGGGCAGTATAAAAAAGCCTGAAAAACAAATAAAAAATTCATGATCTACAAGATTCTAACTCATCACAGTCATCCACAAGGCAAAATATTTGCTTATCTGGCGCTAATTTTTAGCTTAGGAATTTGTCTGGTTAATCCGGTCTTTCCTGGCTTTGCAAAGACAGTTTTGGAGAATGAAGAAAGTATCAGTTTTCTATATGTGGGCATTGGCATCGCCTCTCTTTTTACAGCAATTTTAAGTAGCTATTTATTTCGCAAATTCCACAGAACCACAATCGCCAAAACAAGTCTTTTATTCCTGGCCTTCATTTCTATAGCCCTGATTTTTGTAACTCAATCTCATTCTCTTTTAGCTTTGGCCATCTTAAGAATTTGTTTTGATGTTATTGTCCTCATAACCTTAGGTGTTTTTGTACGTGATTTTGCCAAGAGTAAAAATCTGGGTAAAGAAGAAGGTTTGTACTATCGCTACAACAACACGGGGATTTTAATTGGTGTTTTATTGGGTGGATTTTTGGCTTCCAATTTTGGTTTTGAATTGGTCTTTATTCTATCCGCTACAGCTTTTCTCTACGCCTATTTCTATCTGCAAAATGAGCATATTTTAGAAAACAATCCCGCCATAATTAACAAAAAAACTCCTGAAAAAATCAAAATTCTGCAAAATATTAAAGAATTTTTTAAGAATAAAGAACGCGCTAAGGCCTACGTCCTCACAATTGGTCAAATTATCTGGGCAGGTTTTAAATATCTATATATTCCTCTCTACGTTTTAAGAAGTGGATATGTTGCGAGCATGGCTGGTTTAATTCTTGCTTTAGAAATGTTGCCAATGATTTTTTTAGAAATTAAAGCCGGAGAATACGCCGACAAGCATGGAATTAAAAAATTAATGGCTTACGGATTTTTGTTTATCGCGGCGTTATTTATTATGGTTTTCTTTAGTCCATGGCCACTAGTAAATTTTGCCTTATTATCTTTGGGTGGTTTTGGTATAGCTATGATAGAGCCACTGGAAAAAAGCCATCTCTTCAAACATCTGCCTAAAGAAAACGAAGACAGCCTCTACAGCATTTATATGACGGCACATCCAATTGGCTACTTGTTGGCACCATTAATGGGCGCAGGGGTTTTATTATTGCTGCCATTCAACTTTTTATTCCTCGTGTTTGGATTGATAATGGCCCTAATGGGCGCTTTTGCCTGGTTGACTCTACGCGACTAGATCGTCACATTTGTAACTCTGTAAACCTCTTCCAGCGTTGTTAAACCCTGTGCAACTTTCATAAAGCCATCTTCTCGCATTGTCATAATTCCTTCCTTACGGGCAGCGGTAATTAATTGCACCAAACTCGCATTATTCAAAATCAAATCCCTCAGTTCATTTGTAATAGTTACTACTTCTGCAATCACTATACGACCTTTATAACCGGTCTGGCTGCACTTATCACAGCCATGTGTGACGGCGATTTTTTCTGGCATGGCAAATACTGCTCCAGGATTAACGGCACTCAAATTATTAATTATCCCTTCAAATTCCTTTTTTGCAGAAGCTGGAATCGCATCCATGCCCACGCAATGTGGACAAACTTTACGTAACAATCTCTGGGCAATAATTGTGTCCAGTGATGGCGCAATCATAAAGCTCTGAAGCCCCATATTCTTTAAACGAGGAATTGTTTCTATCGCACTATTTGTGTGAAGAGTAGACAACAAGACATGTCCGGTCAAAGCTGCCTGGGCCGCTGTTTCAGCTGTTTCCAGGTCACGGATCTCACCAAGCATCACAACATCCGGATCTTGCCTCAAAACCGCTCTCAGACCTGTTGAAAAGTTGTAGCCACGTTTTTCGTCGATCTGACTTTGGGTCACGCCGCCAATATTGTATTCCACGGGATCTTCCAGGGTAATAATCTTATTTTCCGGGCTATTCATAATACTCAAAATCGAGTACAAAGTTGTTGATTTACCACTTCCTGTAGGACCTGTAGACAGAATCATGCCGTGTGAAATCTCACATGCTTTTTTGAGTTTTGTTAATGCCAGACCCTGAAAACCAAGCTCTTCCAGTGTCAAAGGTGTCTGTCCACCCACGAGGTATCGACATACAAATGACTCGCCATATGGAGTTGGAATTGAGGACACACGGACACCAATCTTTTGTTCATTGTAATTAAAACTATAGCGTCCATCCTGAGGAATAGTCGTAATATTTAACTGCATACGACTGGCATATTTGAGTTGATTGGTTAGAGTTTTGTAAGTGTCTTTTTTGAGCTCCAAAACTTTGTGCAAAACACCATCAATTCTAAAACGCAAAATTACAGTATTTTCAGCTGGTTCGTAATGTATATCCGAAGAAGCCGTTTTCATCGCACCAATATCAAGTAAATTCAAACCTTCTTCGGCTGTTACTGTGTCGAGTTTTTTACCAAGATCAGAAAGTAGAGCTATTTCTTTTTCATAAGCTTTAATAGATTTTTCTTCCACGCTCTCCTGAATCTCAATTTTTTTATACTTTTGAGTCTGATCGTAGATTTTTAAAGCATCATCAATCCCAGAATGTGAAGCAAGGCTCAAGTTAACTTCAAAGCCTTTTTCCTTAATTGCTTCTATGGTTGCTTTTGTATCTGGATTATTTGGATCTTCTATTGCTAGGCGAACTTTTTTACCAACTTTAAAGAATGGGATAACACGAGATTTGCTCGCCGTATCAATATCTATAATCTTTAAGAAGTCAGGATTTAGAGGCGTTTTGCCGATATTTATATAGGCTAAACCCAATTCACCAGCCTGTTTAAGAGCTGATTTTTCCTGAAATTCACGATTAATTTCCAGCTGTTTAACCACCACGTCTTGAGGATCCTTATCTGTTAAAACAACCTTTGTCTTATCCTCGGTTTCAACGGGTTTTACTGGCCCAGTTATGTCTTGTTTATTATCTGGCATATTTGAATTCAAAAATCTTAACATTATACCAGAAAAAAGCCCTCTTTGAAAGGGCTTTAGACTGTAGAACATAATGGCTCCGCCTCAGGCGGAGCTGTCTGTTATTTAACTCTTTTTACGCCTCCTGCAATTGCTTCAGCTTCTTCTGCTGTAATTCCTTCTACTTCCTGAAGGTCTTTTGCAGTCAAACCTTTAACCTGTTCGATTGAAGTCAAATTAGCAGTTTTTAGTTTTTCGATAATTTCAGCAGATAATCCAAGTTCTTCAAATGTGCTAGCCTCAAATTTAACTTCTTTATGAATATCTTTGTATTCACTTATATCCATAATATCAATTTCCCAACCTGTAAGAATAGAAGCCAATCTCACATTTTGTCCCTGTTTACCAATTGCTAGAGGTCTCTGATCAGGATTTACATAAACTTTTGCCCTTCTTTCTTCTGGAATAAGCTTGATCACCGCTGTTTTTGCTGGAGCTAAAGCCGTTTTAATATATTCTTCCATGTTTTCGTACCATTGAATAATATCAATTCTTTCACCATTTAATTCCTCCATAATATTCTGAACACGCACGCCTTTTTGACCTACACATGAACCAATTGGATCAATTTTTGGATCAACAGATGTCACCGCAACCTTGCAACGTACGCCTGGATCACGAGCAATAGATTTAATCTGTACCAAATTAGATTTAATTTCTGGAATTTCTAGCTCAAGCAATTTTTTAACTAAACTTGGATGAGTACGAGAAATCAAAAGTTCAGGACCCTTTGTAGTTTTAATTACTTTATCCAAATACAACTTAATTCTCTGACCAGAATAGTATTTTTCACCTTTAATCTGGTGTTCTTGTGGTAACAAAGTCGTGATTTTATCATCTAGATTTAGGTAAACATTTGTACCATCAACACGGTGTACCAAGGCATTAATCAATTCATTTTCACGATCTTTGAATAATTCATACATGACATCTCTTTCGGCTTCCTGAATACGTTGAATGATTACCTGTTTTGCAGCCTGCGCAGCAATACGTCCGTAGTTACTTGGAGTTACATCAATCTTGATTTCATCCCCAATTTTGGCATTTTTGTTATATTGTTTGGCTTCTTTTTCAGAAATCTCAAAACTATCGTCTGTAATGGGTTTTGCCACAATTTTAATTACAAAAACAGTCGCCAAACCTGAATTTTCGTCGATATCAACGTCCACATTTTCATCTCTAGTTCCATAATCTTTCCTGTAAGCCGCTCTCAAAGCAGCTTTTACAGTTTCCATTACCTTGTCCTTTGAAATATTTTTTTCATCGCAGAGCTGATTAATAGCCGCAAAAAATGGTGTTTGCATATAGAAAAGTTTTACATAAATAAGAAAAAAAGCAGAATCTTTAAATTAAGATTCTACTCATTGAGTTGAATATAACAGCGTTTCATGGCTTTGTAAATAGCATCTGAGGAAAACCCCTTACCAGACAAAAAAGAAAAAGCCTTACTTCTAACCTTTTCAGTGGGATATTTTTCCCAGGATTTCAACTTTTTTTCCAAGGCTATAATTGCCATATCTTCTTCGTCAAAGTCACTGTTGCCAAAAGCAGTTTCAATCGCCGTAATATCTACACCTTTTTGTTTCAGCTCTTTTTGAATTAAGAATTTACCCCTTGGCCTAAAATTAATTCTATCTTTCACGAAGTGATCTGCAAATTCAATATCGTTCAAATAATTTAGCTCTTTTAGTCTATCAACTACCCGACCCATTATTTCAGGGTCAGATAGTTCATATTTTTTCATCGCTAATTTTAGTTTTTTGCTCATCTCCACGACTGTATATCTCTTTTTGGTAATCAATCGGAGACCATAATTCATTAATTTTTCGTATTCATTCATGCTCCTTCTATAAACTTATGATTAATTTTAGTTTCTCGACATTTCAATCTTAATCTTCGGCATCTTCATCCGTATCTGCATCTTCTGAAGCTTTAATCTCTCCGGCAACTTTTGCCATTGCTTTTGGATCACCAAACATCAGGGTTTTAAGGTCTTTTTCCATCGCCTCTGCTATTTTAACATTTTCTTCCAGGAACATTTTTGCATTCTCACGTCCCTGACCAAGTTTAGTGTCTTTATATGAATAGAAAGCTCCGGACTTGCGTGCAATATTGAATTTAGTAGTCAAATCCAACAAATCTCCTTCAAAAGAAATTCCCTTATTGTACATGATATCGAACTCAGCAATCTTAAACGGAGGGGCAACTTTATTTTTTACGATCTTAACCTTCACACGGTTTCCAATTAATTCCTTATCCACGTTACCTGGATCTTCAATTTTGCCTGTTGCTCTGATATCCATTCTCACTGAAGCATAAAATTTCAAAGCCTGACCACCAGTTGTTGTTTCTGGATTACCAAACATAACTCCAATCTTCATTCTCAATTGATTTAAGAAGATTACAGTGGTCTTGGTCTTTGAAACGACCGCAGTTAGCTTTCTCAAAGCCTGACTCATTAAACGAGCCTGTAAGCCCATGTGTGAATCTCCCATTTCTCCCTCAATTTCTGCTCTTGGAGTAAGTGCGGCCACTGAATCAACCACTAATACATCAAGCGCATTACTTCTAACCAATGTCTCAACGATTTCCAACGCTTGCTCACCACTATCTGGCTGAGAAAGAATTAATTCATCAATATTTACACCGATTTTTTTAGCATATTCAGGATCCAAAGCGTGCTCAGCATCTATAAAAGCTACAGTGCCGCCTAACTTTTGAGCCTCAGCTAAAATATGCAAACTCAAAGTTGTTTTTCCTGAACTTTCAGGTCCATAAATCTCTATAATCCTTCCTCGCGGAATACCTCCACCAAGAGCTACGTCCAAAGAAATTGATCCACTGGAAATAGTTTCGATTGGCAGTCTTTCATTTTCGCCCATCTTCATAACGGCCCCTTTACCAAAGTTTTTTTCGATCTGCGCAATCGCAAGTTGTATTGCTTTTGCTTTTTCGTTTTTTGTCTCTTTTGTGTCCATAGTTTTTTTGTTAAGTTGTAAAAAGAGTATAGGTGAGCGTATGCTCACCGTCAAGTTAATTTAAAAATATATAAAATAACTGATGACGTAAACATTATTACCACATCAACATTAAATAATTATTAAATTTTCTTAAAATTATTCTAAATTCTTCAAATCCTCCGCACTTTCTTCTTCTTTTTGAGGCTTATTTTCCTTCAGTTGTCTCATTTTTTCCATTCTCTTTTTCTCTCTTAATTTCTCCTTTTCGCGCTCTTCTATTCTAAAAAATCCATAGATACTTTTTCGTGTGCCAAAAGCCACATTTTTAGTGCCGCACTTTTTGCATGAATACACGTATTTACCGCCTACACGCGCAGTCTGCACTACTTCTTCACAATCCTTACAATAAAAAATTATCGGACTTTCGTCTTTTACAACTTCTTTTGCAACCACGGCCGCAACCTCCACCTCTGCAACTCCATTATTCTCTGTCATTTGTTCTTACGTTATTTATTGATTCTTCTGCCATTCCCCAGCCATTTGGAGTCTTATATTTATTTGCTGTATTTTCCTTTTCCATCGCCTCCCCAACACTCATATTTTTATCGATTCCCAAGTCATTTCTCTCACGTTCATGCATTTCCATATCAATTAATGGCTCAAGACGTCCAGCCTGATCTTCTTCTACAAATTTGTACTCTTTTTTGCCGCGTAAAGAAACGACAACACCACCCACAATCGCAAGTGCACCAATAAAATCAAAAATCATTCCAATTCCGATAGTTTTATCTGTTAAATTCACTCCAAATTTTGGATGAAAGTACACGGAAGCAGAAATAATCAGCATCAAAATAGTCAAAACACTATTAAAAGAATGAATTTGATTTTCACTCACAAAAAATTGCGGAGTTTTTTTCTCAAGAAGTTTCATCACGACAATGCCCAAAGACAGTCCACCAGCCAACAAAACCATAAATCCAGATAGATAAAGTGGCCCAGTTATTCCCAAAAAAGTATCTCCAATATTAAATTTATCGATATCGCTATACCAAGGAAGGACCGCTCCCAAAACCGTTAAAAACGAACCAACTAAAAGGATTTTTTGTCCCAAGGGAAGCTTTATAAGCCTAGTTTTAAGATCTATAGCAGGCATTTTTTTGAAAAATTAAATACTTAAAATCAGCATAACTCAAATCTGATTAATGTAAAGTTGTTTAGCCCATCACTTTGCCCTAAACTGTTCCCATGCGAATTGCAATCGACATCAGAGCGGCCGGCGGAGCCAAGGCAGGTAAAGGCTGGTACACATTTAATTTGGTGCAAGAATTGCTCAAACTCGATAAAGAAAACGAATATATCCTCTACGCCAAAGACGGGATTGCTGGCTTCCAGCAATATAAAAACGCCACCCTTAAACTCATAGATAAACGTGGATATTTTTGGCATCGTGCTGTGGCGAAGGACATTGTTAAAGAAGAATGTGAAGTTTTTTTCGCGCCTAGCAGCTACATTATCCCGGCGATTTTACCGAAATTTATTAAGACAATTGTCACTGTTCACGATTTGGTTGTTTATCTTTTTCCCCTTTCGCACAACAAAAAAGCTGTTTTTTTGGAAAGAATTTTCCTGCGTCGCGCAGTCAAAAGAGCCGCTCATATTCTAACTGTTTCTCAAAATACTAAACATGATTTGTTAGAAAAATTTACAATTGATCGTGATAAGCTTGATACTGTTTATTGCGCAGCCTCAAGCGAGTTTCAGCCTGTGCCAAAAAGTGAATTGCAAGACTTCGTCACCGAAACCCACCTCCCAGAAAAATTCTTCCTCGCTGTCGGCACCCTCGAACCTCGCAAAAATTATCTCAATCTCATCAAAGCTTTTGCCCAACTTAGCCAAAAATTTCCGAATTATCATTTAGTAATTGTTGGCCAGCCAGGTTGGGGCTACGAAGCCGTTTATCAGGAAATCAAAGATTCTTATTTAGGCAAAAAAGTCCATCTCCTAGGCTACTTATCCAATAGAAGTTTAGGCAATTTATACAATCTCGCAACGGCTCTGGTTTTCCCCTCTCTTTATGAGGGCTTTGGTATGCCAGTTTTAGAAGCTATGCAGTCAGGTTGTCCGGTTATCGCCTCCAATAATTCTTCAATTCCAGAAGTTGTAGAAGGCAACGCTTTACTCATCGATCCGACTAGCCACCTCGACATCGCCGGCGCCATGATCAAACTCGCCTCCGACCCAAATCTCGGTTTAGTACTAAGACAAAAAGGCCTCCACCAAGCCAAAAAATTCTCCTGGCAAAACTCCGCCGATAAGCTATTAGAAGTGATAAAAAGCCTGACGGACTAGGGTGCGTTGACTTTTCACGCGAATCTTGTACTATATGGCATAGCTTAAATTATGCCGAAGGAATCACAAAGAGATTTAGTCCCATTACCAGATGTCGAATCTAAAATTCTTAAATTAGATTTGCCAGTTCAATATGTCGATCCAAGGCAAATTGGTGTGCGTGTCCAGGATATAGAGAGCATGTGTAAATTTGCAGGTATAGACGCTTTCGAATTCTCGCTAAGCAACGATCCAGCTATTGAAAACGGAAAAGTTGAGGTTGGTAGGTATAGCAATGGTGCTCCAACAAAAACTACAAAAAGATATGATTATAAATGTAGAGTAAATAGAGATGAAATTAATAAAGTAGCTTCAGCAAAAGGAATTCATTCCCCTGAATCTTGGGCTGATGTTCTTGATCAAAAATTAAAAAAAATATTAAAACTTGTACAAAAGGAATCTCTAAAAGACAAAACGCCAAGGGATTTTATTTACAATATGTCAGACATAGGTTTACTAGCGCTACCAACATTACATACTATTTGGCAAAGTCAGAATATTGATCTTTCCGATTCCCTATCCCAAGGAGCAATACTAGCTGCTTCATATAAAGTTCTGCTCAATCTTGTAGCTCACTTAATTAATAAAGATAGCCGTATACAATTTCTCAATATTGACGGAGTTGAAGTTGATAGGCTAATTATAAATGAAGTGATCCATCTATGCAGATCTATGATGGGCAAACGATTAATCGAAGTAATTAAATAAAATGAACCCAGAAGTAAACATCCTAGATAAGCTCACTCACGACTGCGAAAAATGTAGGGGAATGTGCTGTAGCGCTCAATCACACAAGCCAGAAAACGGGTTTCCAATCGAGCAAGAAAAACCTGCCGGTGTCGCCTGTTCAAATCTGGAAACTAATCCTGGACAGGAAACTAGACAATTTGGCTGTAAAATTCATGCAGTATTAGCTGCAAAAGGCTGGGATACATGCTCTAAATTCACCTGTTATGGGGCTGGCCAAACCGCTACTCAGTTTTTTGAAGACATTGGAGTAAATTGGGCTGAAGAAAATCCCTCTGAAGATCCTGAAAAAAGAATCACTCAAATGACAAACCTAAATCGCGGTTATATCATTCTATTTCAGCTATTTAGGGAATTAGAAGGCTACCGTCTCAAATATGGAGAAAGTATACTCGCGCTTTTAAAGCAAGATCTTAAACCTTATTTAAAAGATTTTGCCCTCGCAATGGCAGACGATAGTAGAAAATTAGACCATCATTTTTGGGTTTATACTGTTTTTTCTCCAACAATTGGTAGACTAATCGCAAGAATATTCAGCTAAAACGATAGGCCTTTTACTATCCTATTTCTTTTTTTTCCTTTTCCAAACTTCAGAAGGTTTTTGTTTCCATTGGTCCTCAGCGCTCTTGCCGGCGGCAGCAAACTGGGTTTTGCCATATTCTTCTTTGCTGGCTTTAGGAATTCCATCCTGGACTATATGCAAACCACGTACCTTCAACACTTTCTGAATTTTACCAAAAATTGCCACTCTTTTTGTCACCAGCATATCAAGCATTTCAGCGCTCTCAGCTTCTATATCAATCTTAAAAAATCGTGTTGGTCCACTAGCCTCATCAACAGGCTTAAAAGGGTCAATATGAATAGCCTTAATTCCTTGGGCTAATTCGCCCAGGGCAGGCTTTAACAAATCCAAACAATCACGTCGCGTACGTTCCGTAACCGCAAAAACTTCCTGATCCGCAGCCTGCAAAAATTCTCCCAAATTCTTACACTTCCCATCAGTCAGTGTCTGAACATTCGCATCATTTAGCGGAAAAACAAGTTCATCCTTATCTGATGCACCAGTTTTATCATGTGTCTCAGGAAATTCCGTCTTGGATTTTGACTTAAAAGTTAATTCAACAGAGTCAGACCTTATCCTCAAGCGCATAACCTTCCTTTGCTCGGCGCTCAGCCCCAACTTATCAAACATTCTGTTGAAAGCCTTTACGCTACTCTCCTTTTTCGGATTTTCACACAACGCGAACTCATAGAAATTATCCTGCGGACAATTTTCAGTCTTTTTACAAACTCGCTCCAAAACCGACTTATCCGTATAAAGCGCAGCCGTTAGCTCCCTCTCCTCATCCACATACCCACCCAGTGCTGATATATCTAACTTCCCCATATAAAATTAAAACAACCTCGGTAAATAATCTCCCAAGACATACCCTCCAACACCTGACAATAGGCCAATAAAAGCGATTTCCAAACCAGCTTTCCACCACTTCAATCTGGCGTATCGAGCCTTCAAAATTCCCAAAATAAATAATGCCGTCAAAGTCATAAAAATAGAGACTGTAATCGCTTCTTCAGTTGGCAGAATAAAATACGGAAACAACGGAATTACAGAAGCCAGCAAATAAGAAAAGCCCATGTACAAAGCATCCCTTACAGCCGAAGAAGGGGAGTGCGGCTCAATTCCAAACTCTTTTTGCACCATCGTGATAAAAAAAGATTTTGGGCTCTCTGCAATCTTGCTAGTAATCAAGGCCGCATTTTTTGCATCAACTTTTTCAATTTCAAAGAGAATTTTTAACTCCTGTTTTTCTTCTTCAAAATGCGTCGAAATACTTCTCTTTTCCAATCTCATTTCGGACTCGTGCACTTGCCTTTCAGCTTTAGAAGATAAATAAGCCCCAGTTCCCATCGAAAACGCCCCTGCCAAAGAGTTGGCTATGCCAGCCACAATTACCGTCATATTATCCGAAAAAGCTCCCGCAATAGACGAAATAATCCCGAGCGTCGTAAGCAGTCCATCCTGAGTTCCAAAAATAATCTCCCTAATCAAAGACAGCTTCTCGATCCTATCTTTTGTTTCAATCAACTTTTTTACCGTTTCTTTTTGTTCTACCGTCTGCATAATAAGCCGTTAAATAGCCTTAATCCTTCACATTCGCCTCGCCCCAATTCAACTTGTTTCTCAAGATTTTGTAATATTGATGACGTGTGCGCGCAAAATATAAATTACGTCTGCTACGGCGCACTTTAACCTGATCTCCATATTTCAACATCACTAAATCCTGACCATCAATTGTCAAACCAATAATCGCCTCATCATCTCGACGTTGAGTTTCTACAGTTATAGTAATCAGCCTAGATCCTGGCAGCAAAATTGAACGCATGGATAGGGAAGTCGGACAAATCGGCGTAATAATCAAACCTTCGATCATCGGGTGCACAATCGGCCCACCCGCAGACAAAGAATGCGCAGTAGAACCAGTCGGCGTCGCCACAATCAAACCATCAGCCTTAAATTTCACCATTTTACGGCCATTAATTTCCAAATCCAGAGTGATCAACCTCGCAAAAGCTCCCTGATTGATAACCGCATCATTCAGCGCCAAAAACGTCTTTAACTTCTCACCTTTGCGATAAACCGTCACACGCAGCAAAGATCTTTTATCAACAGCGTAATTTCCCTCAAGAATTTTCTTTAAACATTCAAAAATTTTATCGGGATTGCATTCTGTCAAAAACCCAAGTGTCCCCAAATTAATACCAAAAACAATCACTTTTTTGTAAGAAACTCTACGCGCCGTTTTTAAAATTGTACCATCTCCTCCAAGAGTAATACAAAGATCCACTTTCTTCATTAACTCCTCTTTTTTATACCCTTCTTTATTCTTGTAAAGCCGCGCAGAATTATTATCAAAATAAATCTCCTTTCCTTGCTCCTTCAAATATTTAACAACAGCCTTAAGGACATTGGCATTTTTAGTCACCTCAATAATATTTCTCTTAGTGATTATGCCAACTTTTTGTAAGTCTTTAGTTTCATTCATGCCTGCATTATTCACCAGAGATAAATCACTGGCAAGAGAATCAACTATTTCTTTCTCAACACCGCTTGTGCGGCAGCAAGTTTAGCGATAGGTACTCTATATGGACTGCAGCTTACGTAATTTAGACCGATTTTATGGCAGAATTCTACGGAGGCAGGATCGCCGCCGTGCTCACCACAAATACCAATATCTAGTTTTGGTTTTTCTTTTCTGCCCAATTCCACACAAAGCATCATCAATCTGCCCACACCTTCCTGATCAATGGTAGAAGTTGGATCCGCATCCAAAATTCCCAATTCCAAATATTTCTGCAAGAAGCTACCAACATCATCTCTAGAATATCCATAAGTCATCTGCGTCAAATCGTTCGTTCCAAATGAGAAGAAATCCGCTTCCTTAGCCAAATCATTAGCTGTAATACAAGCTCTTGGCACCTCAATCATCGTACCAATCTTATATTCAAAATTTACTTCGTATTCATCAATCACGGCCTGCACGATTTTTTTCATATGTGTGAATTCTCTCAAGGTACCAACCAAAGGAATTTCAATTTCCACATCAGCCTTCTTGCCACCTTTTGAAACCTCAATACCAGCCTGTACAATCGCATGTACCTGCATCTGATAGATCTCTGGATGCGTAATTCCCAAACGACAGCCTCTATGCCCCAACATCGGGTTAATCTCGTGTAATGCTGAAATTTTGCTCTTAACTTCTTCCACGGTTAGGCCAAAGTCTTTTGCCAATTCCTCAATTTGAGTTTCTTTATCTGGTAAGAATTCATGTAGCGGCGGATCTAGTAATCTCACCAACACTGGTTTTCCTTCCATAACTTTAAAGATTTCCATGAAATCTCCTTTTTGAATCTCCTGTAATTTAGCCAAAGGCGCTTTGCGTTCAGAGGCATCCTTAGCCAAAATCATCTGTCTAACCAAATGAATTCTATCTTCTTCAAAAAACATGTGTTCTGTACGGCATAAACCAATTCCTTCCGCGCCAAAATCCAAAGCCACTTTTGCATCAGTTGGAGTATCGGCATTTGTACGAACTTTCAATTTACGAATTTCATCAGCCCATTCCATCACACGTTTAAAATTTCCAATCAATTCTGGCTCCTGCATTTCCATTTCTCCCAAAATCACTTCACCAGTAGTTCCATCAAGTGTAATCACATCTCCTTCATTCAAAACCAAATCTCCGATAATCACTTTTTTCGCGCTAGCATTAACCAAAACCTCTGCACAACCGGCTACACAACACTTACCCATACCTCTACAAACTACAGCCGCGTGACTAGTCATTCCACCACGTGAAGTCAAAATACCCTGAGCAGTGTGCATACCTGTAATATCTTCAGGACTTGTTTCCTTGCGTACCAAAATTACTTTTTCATTTTTTTCATGCACCCATTCCATCACCGCTTCAGAAGTAAACACGATTTTACCGCAAGCCGCTCCAGGAGAAGCTGGCAAACCTTTAGCCACAACCTGTCTTTTTGCAGCTTTTTTAATCTGCGGATGTAACAGTTGATTCAAAGATTTAGCATCAATTTTAAGTAGTGCTTCTTGGATAGTAATCAGGCCTTCATCCACCATGTCGCAAGCGATATTTACCGCTGCTGGAGCTGTTCTTTTGCCATTTCTTGTCTGTAATAAAAAGAGCTTACCTTTTTCGATAGTAAACTCTATATCTTGCATGTCTTTATAATGATTTTCCAGTCTGTCTTTTGCGGCCACGAGTTCGTTGTAGACTGCTGCATTTTCTTTTTCCAGTTCAGAAATAGACACTGGAGTTCTGATACCGGCAACCACATCTTCACCCTGCGCATTCATCAAAAATTCTCCATAAAAAATCTTTTCTCCAGTAGAAGGATTTCGGGTAAACGCCACACCAGTGCCACAATCATCTCCCATATTTCCAAAAACCATTGATTGCACGGTAACTGCAGTTCCTTTTAAACCAACGATACCATTGATTGATCTATAAGCTTTTGCTCTGTCGTTTTCCCAAGAAGTAAATACGGCTTCAATCGCCATCTTCATCTGTTCCAATGGATTATTTGGGAATTCTTTTCCAGCATGATTTTTAACAATTTCTTTGAATTCCATCGCCAAGTTTCTCAAATTAGCCGCATTCAATTCTGTATCACTACTAACTCCATTTTTTTCTTTCATTCTCTCAATTGCTTCTTCAAAAAGATCATGCTCCACACCCATCACAACGTCACCAAACATTTGAATAAATCTACGGTAGCAATCATAAGCAAATCTTTCATTTCCAGTATTATTAATCACACCCACGATTGTCTCATCATTAAGCCCTAAATTCAGGATCGTATCCATCATTCCCGGCATCGAAACCGCCGCTCCACTTCTCACTGAAACAAGCAGGGGATTCTCAGCATCACCCAATTTCTTTCCCATTTTCTTCTCCAACTTATCTAGATTTTTTTGTAATTGATCAGCAAATCCATGGGGATAATCCCCTTGTTGCAAAAACAAAGCACAAACCTCAGTTGTAATCGTAAATCCTGGAGGTACCGGAATCCCAATATTTGTCATTTCCGCCAAATTCGCACCTTTACCACCAAGTAAATCCCTCATCTCTTTATCACCTTCTTCAAAAGCATAAACAAACTTTTTAATATCCCTTTCATTAGAGATCTTTTCGGCTTTTGAAACTGAAGAGCTGGCTATCATAATTTGCTGAGTTATGGATATGTGGTCTAATTATATGAATTTCTCATTTTAAACCAAGCCTTTTTCACGAATTTTTCCTTCTATTCTTGACAATGAGGTGATAAATGCAGCTTCCCTGAGCGTACATTTGTACTTTTTACCATTCTCACTAACCTCTTTCCAGGCTTTTACCATGATGTCTTTTAATTTTGCATTCACATCTTCCTCAGACCAATAGTTGTTATCGGCATTCTGTAGCATTTCAAAATAACTTACTGTCACGCCTCCCGCATTCGCAAGAATATCCGGCATCACAATAATTCCACGTTGAGCCAAAATTTCATCAGCCTCAGGAGTTACTGGGCCATTAGCCAATTCTATAATGATTTTCGCCTTAATTCTATCGGCATTTTGCGCATGTACTTGATTCTCCAAAGCCGCCAAAATCAAAATATCACATTCAGTTTCAAGTAATTCTTCGTTGCTTACTTTTTTACAAGTCGCACCTTCCATTCCCTGTAATTCTGCAACATAAACATCACAATTATTTACACTCAAGTTTTCAGTTTTACATTTTAATAGAGAAGCCGGATCAATGCCTTTTGTACAAACAATTCCTCCTTGTGAATCAGATGCTCCAATAATCTCATAACCCTTTGCTGCAAGCAGTTTAGCCGCAACACCACCAGCATTGCCAAAACCCTGGATAACCACTTTTGTATTTTCAGGTTTCAAATTATTTTCCGCAGAATATTCATCCAAAACATAAACTCCACCTTGAGCTGTAGCCTGATCACGGCCTTTACTTCCACCAGCAGCCAGAGTTTTACCAGTTACTACGCCTCTCAAATCCTTTCCTTTAATTTTAGAATATTCATCCGCAAACCAGTCCATCATTTTTGAATTTGTATTCACATCTGGAGCTGGCACGTCACGATCTGGTCCAATTACCGGCTCAACCATTCTCACATATTGCCTAGTCAATCTCTCTAATTCTCCTTCAGATAATTGCTTTGGATCCACAATCACACCGCCTTTACCTCCACCAAGCGGAATACCCACTACAGAACATTTAATACTCATCCAAGCAGACAAGGCTTTTACTTCACCCATATCAACTTGTGGATGGTATCTAAATCCGCCCTTGTAAGGACCACAAGCATTATTATGTTGAATTCTAAAGCCCGTAAAAATCTTTAAACTTCCATCGTCCATTCTCACTGGCAAACTCACCTCAACTATCCTTTGTGGCACAGACAAAATCGCCTTAATTTCAGCGTTTAAATTCATCAAAGCCGCCGCTTTCTCAATCTGTTTAAGCGTATTTTCAAAAAGTGACATATGCAAAAATTTTAAGAAGTAATTTTTGTAATGGATTTTATAGAAGTGTCAGAATCAAAACAATCCCAAAAATGTGAAATCAATTGGAGGTAGTGAAATCCCCGTAAAGTACACAAACATCTGCCCCGCAAAGCCCGCAAACATTGGTACAGTGAGGTTATCATCCAGCTTATTCGTCACTAATTCTACAAAAGTCGCCACCACCGCCATCACCAAAATTAAAAATGCAAAATTAGGTAAAGCCGAAAGCCCAACCATAATGTTTGCCGCAAATCCAGCTAGTGTTCCAACTAGAGTTTTTTCATTAAGAAGTTTCATCTTTCCAAACATCTTTCCAAAAAGTGCTGCAAATAAATCTCCAAACACCGTCATCATCAAGGCCACAAAAGCCACCCAATATTCAAAAGCCGAAAAAGCGATAATACAAGAAATAATCATAAACGGCGCAGAAGACATGCGGTTTTCCTCTTTAGTTCTAAAAATCCTATCCAAAAAACGCATTAGATTCGGTCTATGCTCAATCCTAAAATGTTCAATTTCCAAAAATACTAATAAAAACGCAGTCATCACCAAAATCGCCACTCTATCAGAAAAGTAGTTTAACAAAACTGTATAAACGACAACGATCAACAAACTGGAAAGGTGCACTGCTTTGCGCAAAAACTCCCACAAAAGTTCTGATCTAGTAGCCATTATTTTTTATTTATTTCCAGAGCTGATACCATCTTTTAGCAGGAGCTGATAATAAATTCAACTGATTTTCCAAAACAAAAATCTTTTCCTGCATGGTATTCATCAAACGCAAAAAGTTTTGTCTTTCATCGTTGTGCTGCATCAATAACGTATCCAAAGTTCTTACTAAATTTTTAAAATCAGCAACTTCTACATTGATGCTTTCTCCAATTGGGTGAGCAACTTGATCGCTACTTACCTGGTCAATTTGGCTTTTAACTTCTTCTTTAATCGCACTTTCTTTAGAACTTACACCACTCACACCGTAAGCTTCTTCGAGTGATTTTGGATCAATCAAATAATTAAACCCCTGTGGAGTTTTAATTTTTTTGACTTTAATTTTCTTTGCTTTAATCGCACGACGAATAGTTTGGATGGACTTGTTGCTCAATTCAGAAGCATCCTGAATAGTAATAAAATCTTGGTTTGACATAGGAATTAAGGGTAGTTTTTAATTTCGACTACCCATAATCTAATACATCACTATCTAAAAACAAAGCACAATTTTTTTTTGAATATTGACAGATTATATTTGTCTTTTTTGTTCCATGTTTTTTACGGAAATTTTTCTATACATCAAATACATAAACATGGCAGCAAGAGCCACTAAAACAATCAGTGCAATATTTACCAGGCTTGTTGGTAATCCAAAACTATTATCAGAAATTCCTCCATCAAAATTATTCTCCGCCATCATTTTTTCTTCTTCACTTTCTTTAAATTCAAAATTTCCCCAGACAATTTTATCTATATCCTGACGACTTTCATCAATGCTCGATACCACTCCATTCTCAAATCTAAAATCAAAATGTTCACCATCCAAAAGTTCAAAATAAAACTCCACAATTTCCCCTCCACCTAACGGAAAAGTATCTTTACTCCTCAATGTTTCGCCAAAAATAATTCTGTTATTTACGTCGTCATTTTTTACTAAATAAAACGGATCTCCGCCTTTCTCCAGAAATTCTCCCGGCACATATTTTAAGAATTTTGCCTGTTCTGGTTCATACAACAAATGATATGCAAGTCCCAAAACTGGTGACTGCATATCTTCGGCAGTAATCGAAATTTTCAACAAATCTTTTTCCAGAAATTCTCCTTCCATTTTTACTATTCCAGCCGCTTCATTTTCCTGCACGCTTGCAACGTCATTGATCCCATCATCTTGAGCCAATTCATCATTTGCCTCCTCATCCATTTCTTCAAATTGATAGCCATAACTTGTTTCCAAAAATATCCATGAAGACATCGCCAGGACAAACATGCTGAAGAAAAAATATAAAAACTTTTTCATTTTTTTAAAGTTAATTTTTAATTTAGGGGCTACCGTTCTAGGTCGATAGCCCCTTTCATTTTAATTCGAATATGTTAAGCCAAAGTTTACGCCAAGGTCTATTAAGTCTTTTCCATCCACGATTCCGTCATAGTTGGTGTCAGCCAGAGATTTATATTCTTCATCTCCAAATTCACTTCCAAATGATCTCGCTAAATTCTCCAAATCTCTTCCATCAATTTGTTTGTTTCTATCATTATCTCCTTTCAGTCCTCTTGTTTCGCTACCAGTGATTTCAACAACGCTACTTGTTACGTTATTTTTCACTGCAACTACTTGATATGCATAACTCACACCAGTTACTACATTATTTTCATCTACAAAATAAGGCGTATTCACCTCTCCCAAAGTCACGAATTCTCCTTTCGGTGATTTTCTTTTTACGATGTATGAATCAGCTCCATTAGTTTGCCAGCTAACCTTCAGTTTGTAAGCAGCTTCTCCATTTTCCACTTTCAAACTTGTTACCGGACCAACCGCAGGTGCCGCTTCACCAATTTTTACTTCTCCACCTTTAAAACTTGCAGGGAAATTTCCCTCAGAATTTGATAAAAAACTATTCGCAGTAAAATTAATTCCTCCACTTGTTCCATTCAAAACTTTAAATTTCAAATTAATCAGTTTACCGCTTCCATCCACACCTTTTGCTGGGTTAACTAGTCGGGCATTTCCAATTACTAATGTACCCTCCTGATCATCTTTCAACGCTATATTAAAGGCAGTTGTTGCACCACCACTTTGTAAAAAATCCGCTTCAGTTCCAGACACAAATGATAATAAAGTTGGTGAATAACTGATTTCAAATCCATAAGCATATAAATCCGCCGCACTTGATACAAAAACCGGCACATCTATAAAATCACCACTTTTTGCAGCAAATTCTTTAGGCTCAAGATAAACTTCTACTCCACCACCTCCATAAGTACTATTCGCACTTTTTGGAGTTCCAATGATTGCTAAATTTGTCCTTCCTTTAGCCCCATTTCCACTTGCGGCATTTGCCCAGTTTTCGGCTGAATCAACTTTATTATTTGGATCAATTCTTTCCATAGTTGATTTATCTGTTGCACTACCTGCATACCACGCTCCACCACCCGCAACCACCTGATCGATGATTTTTCCAGTATTATCTTTTAGAATCAGGCTATCTCCAGCATTTGCCAAAGATAATCCTAATAATAAATCAGCTTTAACTGTACTAATTGTTTCTTCGCTATCTTCGATCAAGAAATATCCATGCGCCGGAATTGATAAATCCCCAAACGCCGCCATGGCCACGCCATCATCTTCTATATACCAGCCATTCAAACTAATCGCCTGAGTAGTAGAATTATAGAGTTCAATCCACTCATCGTTAGAATTATCAGCCGTTCCAGCCCAGGCAACTTCATTTATCACAACGTCACCTTGAGTAGCAGCTTGTACCGTAAAAGCTCCCAAGCCAAAAAATTGCACAAACTGAGCCAGGACAGCAGCCATAGTTAACACACTTAATTTTTTTCTCAAAAAATTTCTCATTTTTGTTTATGTTAATAATTATATATTTAAGCTCTTTGCGCAGAAGTAGCTTGCCCACCATAGCAAACAGACATTAAATTTCTGTTAAATTTTCTTAAAAAATTCTTAAAATTTTCATTAAATTTTTCTAAAATGTTGCTTTTAAGAGTTTTAAGTCTTATTTTCTATGCAATTTAAAACTTTTTTATGAGAAATAAACTCGCCAACCCAAACCTAGGATTACTTCGTTATGGTATTCGTGAAATCGTAGATGTGGCTCAAAAACTTGGAGAATTAGACTCAAACTTTAAATTCGTTTCCGAAAACATTGGTGATCCAATTCCAAAAGGCTGGCCAGTTCCTCCATTTTTAAAAGATTTAATTATCGAAGAAGTCCAAAAACCTGGCGATAAAGTTTTTGGTTATTCTCACTCTCGTGGCTTACCAGAGACTCGCAAGTGGGTTGTGGAATATGCAAAAAAATTCTCCCCATCATCAAATCTTGATTACGAATATATCGTTTTTGCCAGCGGTCTAGGCGCAGCAATTTCTGCTATGTATCACATGCTTCCAGAGGGCGCTCGCGTGATTCAGCCAACTCCAAGCTACCCAACTCACGCTTCAATGGAATCTTTTGCTGCAAAAGCCGAGCCAATCACCTACAAACTTGATCCAGACAATGGATGGCAGCCAGACCTAGCTGATTTAGAATCTCAAATTCAAAAATACCCAGAAGTAACTGCCATTTTGATCATCAATCCAAACAATCCAACTGGAGCTGTTTATTCTCAAGAAACATTAGAAAAAATCGTCGACTTAGCTGAAAAATATAAATTAATGCTTATCTCTGACGAAGTATATTTCCGTATGGCTTTTAATGGTTATACTTGCGCACAAATCACTGAAATCGCCGCTAACAGAGTGCCCTTAGTGGTTATGCGTGGTCTTTCAAAAGACGTTCCTTGGCCAGGTGGTCGTTGTGGTTGGTTGGAGTTTCATAATGTAGAATTAGACGAGGATTATCGCGCTTATGCGGAAGCCGTTAAAAAGAGAATTTTGATGGAAGTTTGTTCTGTAAGTTTGCCACAATTCATCCTTTCAAAAATTTACGATCATCCAGATTTCCCAGCATGGAATAAACAATATAACGAAGAATTAGAAAAAAACGGTAATTATATCGCCGACATTTTATCCAAAACCAAAGGACTAAAAGTTAATCGCACAAACGGCGCTTTTTACATGATGCCACTTTTTGAAGAAGGAGTTTTAAATGACAAACAAACTTTACCAATCACTAATCCAGAAGCCCAAAAATACATTGAAGAACAAGTTGCAAAACCAAACTTCCCATTAGATAAAAGATTCACTTATTATTTATTAGCAAGTACTGGAATTTGCGTAGTGCCAGCCAGTGGTTTCTTTAGCCCATACAACGGTTTTAGACTAACAACTCTAGACCGTGATGATGCTAGACGTAAAGATACTTACACCCGCTTATCCAAAGCTATCGAAGACTACATCAAGTCCTAACTTTTTGTATCGCCTCCGCGATGTAATCGACATCTTTTGGCTTAAGCCCGGCAAAATTCACCCTGCCACTTTCAGCGATATAAACTGAGGATTCTTTTTTTAATCTAAGAATTTGTTCTCTCGTTAATGGCAACAATCCAAACATTCCTCTGCATTCTCTCAATTTATCAAACTCACTTCCTAGCTTACTCAATAATAAATCTTTTCTGTATTCAATATCCTTCAAAACTCCATTAACTTCTTTTTCCCATTCTTCATAAAACTCTCCCAGAATATAAGTCATCACTTCTTGACCGGCTCCTGGAGCCATAGAAATCGATTCACGCGTTAACTGTCTCAACTGAGATTCTACGGATTTTTTATTCTTAGTTTTAATAATCAAAACACCGGTTCTATGTTCATACAAAGACGCATTTTTTGAGAATGAAAGGCCCAAAGCCACATCCTCCAATTCATCAAAAAGCAATTTTGCATATTTTTTATCTTCTTCTAAACCTTCTCCAAAACCTAAATAAGCAAAATCCAAATAAACTAGAATAGATTTTTCACGCAACAACGGAATCAATTCTTTGAGCTGCTCAAGGCTTAAATTCCTTCCAGTAGGGTTATGTGTCAATCCTCCGTGCAGAATCAAAACAGAGCCATTTCCCGCATTCTCAACAGCTTCTTTATGAGCAAACAGGTTTACTTCACCAGCCTCATCCAAATGTGGAAATTTAACCACCGGCAAGCTCTTAAAAATCGCAAAATGATTTGGCCAGGTAGGTGTCGCAATTAGAATTTTGCGCTCGCTCTGATTATCACCGTCACCATCCACATTTTTATTCCCTTCCTTCGCCAATAAACCATTAAATAAACTACAAGCTTGTGTACCTCCACAAACTGTATGTAAAGCCAAATTCTCACTGTCCACGTCTTTTCCAAAAAGTAATTCCGCAGACAACCTCAAAAAGTCTTTATTCCCTCCAATCGGTTGATAATTAAAATTATTTATATCAATTTTTTGAAACACTTTTCTCACTACAGGAAAAACAAAAGGTTTCCCTTCCAGATCAGCATAAAGCCCAATTCCCAAGTCCACTTTTTTAGGATTCGGATCAGCCTGATAATCAGCCACTAACTGAAAAATCGGATCCAACGGCAAATTTTCTAGCCTATCAAACATAGGCCAACTATAACTTTTCCAAAACGTTTATCCAAGAGATTTTCTGATCTCTGCAGCCTTTAATAAATCTTCAGAAAAATCCTCATTCAAAGCTAATTTCTGATAGATATTTGAAGTAAAATTTCTATGAATTACATGATGTGGCTTGTCATCTTTAATCGGAATATTTAACAATTCTTCAATCAAATCAATGTCCTGTTTTATTGTTTTCCACGCTGCATTTTTCTTGGAAAGTAATTCTAGATTTTCTCTGTTTAAATAATGTCCGGCATGCATCAAATCTTCTCGTAAATATGGACAAAGTCGATTAATCAAATCCAAAATTCCCATTTCCTTAGCCAGTTTTAAAGCCCTGCCTGTTCCAATCAATTCCGGCGGAACTCCAATAGAATACAAAGCTCCCGTAAAATTAATTGCTCTTGGTAATTTCACCTTTCCAACACCTCTTGAATATCCAAAAAGTCCTACATGCTGCACCCTCTCTCTATGTCCTGGTAATTTACTTGAAACCGTATTTATCACATCGGCAATTTCTTCAATTACTGGCTTATAAAAGTTCTCAGCCGCTTTACTAAAACTCTTTAAAGCCTCTCTTTCTTCTTTTGAAATAACCTGAAATTTCTTAAGATTTTTCGGCAAATTTGTATTCAATTTTTTAATCGCTTTTTTTACTTCTTCCAAATCATAATCATATCTAAACGCACTTTGTACGGTCACGCTCGCAAAGCCACTGTATTCTTCCAAAATCGGGTCAATATTCTCAGGATTTATACCTCCTCTAAATGGCAAACAACCGCCACCAACCCATGGATAAACTTTAATTCCACTTTCGTCTTCAAATTCATGGTAAAGATTTACCGCCAACTTAGTCGCCAATTTTGCAGGCAAAAATCCCGCATTTAGAGCCGGATCACTTCTCGCTGTAAATACACGCATATACTCTGGCTGATGATGCCATTCGTCACGCAAAAACTTCACGTAATTGTGTAGTAAATCTTTGCAGTTTGCCATTACGTCAAATTCTTCAAGTAAGGGAATTACATCCAATGTTTTCAATTCTGTTTTTAAATCAAAAATTTCTTCAGTAGCCTTGGCAATTTTACCAAAAGCCTTCTGTAAATATATCAATTGATCACTGCTCGTAGTCATCGGCAAAATAATCTCAAAAAGTGGTGGAGAATAAAAATTATAAAGTTTTGCCGCCTTTTCTGCAGATAAAAGGTTCATCATTGCCCTAGGCAGTTTATGGCTTGATTCAATCCAAATATTGGGAATTCTAAAAGTCAAAAATAGATCTTTTCCAATTTGATTCTTCTGGAAAAAATCATGATAAACATTATACAAACGATCAATTACGGCTTCATCCACAAATTTACCTTCCCAATCCCACATATACTCCTGCACACCTAACTCTGAAAAACACAAAAAACACTCCTCAATTTCATCCTGCGCAGAAATAAAACGTTTACCTGTAAAATACGCAGGGCACGCGTTATCAGGGTGTTGCGTCGCCATTGTTGTAGGAATCTTGCGCATCAACGTGGCTTATAGAATGAGAATTTACAAATGGTGGGTTGGGCGGGAATCGAACCCGCGACCATCGGCTTAAAAGGCCGTTGCTCTACCGACTGAGCTACCAACCCACGTAAAATGCCCCAACATTCTATTAACAGACCTGTTTAAAATCAAGGTGATTTATATCTAAAACAAAAATCCATACTAACTTTCTTTCTGGCTGTACAAACTATGCACCAAAAATGCTATTGCCGGAGCGGAGAACCAAAAGTAACTATTTGCTACAAATGAACGTACAAATTTTGACTGATTGTAGATTTCCCAAAGTGCCGCACTATTAGCCGATGTACCATCTCCACCAATAAAGGAAATACCACTAACAAAAACCAAAATAATGCTGATGATTAATCCTGCACTTAAGGCCGCATACAAAAAGCTGATTATTAACCTAATTGGACCTGATCTGTCATTTGCTGTATCCACAAAAAACGACCCTTTCACAGAAAACAAAATCACTAAAGCAACAAAGGCAATTACTTTTACAAAAACTATCGCAGCATCTTCAGTGCCCAGTGCCGCAAATTTTAATAATTTAAGTAATAGTTCTGAGCCGGTAAAATATTTTCCAAATAAATTTCCAATTGCATCAGCCGCTAAAGCCGCAACATAAGTACCTAAAATGACTTTAAGCGTATTATTTCTTCCAATAATTAAACTGTAGGCAATGATCACCACAAAAAATACGACCACAAACAAATCCCAAGAGAGACTGATATTCATAATTTAGAAATGAGAATTTAGAAATGAGAAAAATATCTGCATTACTCTAATACTAACGTTTATATTTTGCAAATTTCTAAAACCAACCACCCTTGCTGATTTCTATGCCGGATTCATTTGCCAATTCTTGGTATAATTCTTTTTCACGCTTGCTTAATTTTTCGGGTATACGGATTCTGATTTTTATTAATTGGTCGCCCTTTTTTGCCGCATTACCAATTGCTGTTACACCTTTATCACTCAACTTAAAAACTTTTCCGTCCTGAGTAGCTGCCGGAATTTTAATTTTTTCAGGACCGTACAAAGTATCAACTTCTACCTCTGCACCCATCACGGCCTGTACCACCGGAATTTCAAGTTCAGTATGAATATCAAGTCCATAACGCAAGAATTTTTTGCTTGGACTAACTGATAAATTTATATACAAATCTCCATTTGGACCACCGCGAAGTCCACCTTCTCCTTTGCCATTTATTCTTACTGTAGAGCCATTATCTATACCTGCTGGAATTTTTACCTTTACCCTTTCTTTAACTCTCATTCTGCAAGTTCCACTACAAACTGTACATTTTTTTTCTGGAATTTTTCCTTCACCCATACAAACTTCACAAACATGCGAAGTTGAAATTTGTCCTAAAATCGTATTTTTTACCATGCGTATCTCTCCGGTTCCATGGCAATGTTTACAAGAAATTATTGCACTTCCGGGTTCCGCACCTTTGCCTTCGCAATTACTGCATTCTACATATTTACTAATTTCTAATTCTTTTTCGCAACCAAAAACTGCATCTTCAAAGGTAATACTTATAGTTGCCTCTATATCATTGCCTCTTACTGCACTGTTCTTTTTGCCCTTACTACTGCGGCTACCACGACCTCCACCTCCAAAAAATGTTTCAAAAATATCTGCAAAACCTCCACCCTCTCCTCCGCTAAATCCACTAAAATCAAATCCCCCAAATCCTCCACCTCCATTAAACCCACCGCCATTATTGAATCCACCCTGTGCACCAGCAGCTCCAAAGTTATCAAATTGCTGACGTTTATTTTTATCAGAAAGAATTTCGTAAGCCTGATTTATTTCTTTAAATTTTGCCTCAGCATCTTTTTCACCTTTATGCTTATCTGGATGCCACTTTAGAGCCTGCTTTCTATAGGCAGATTTTATTTCCTTTTCACTGGATTCTTTTTTCACACCTAAAATTTCGTATGGATCCTGCACTTTTTTATTTGTTTAATAATTTATCAACTTGCGAATTATATATATTTGCAGAATTTCTGTCTAGCACTCTACGGAGGTGAGTGCAAACACGCTTAGCACGTTTGAAGTTATAAAACGCACCCACGTTATGTCACCATAAAAGTATTGATTAGAAGTATATAAAAAACAGATAATCCCTCCATAACAACTTTAATATATAAATAAATATCCTAACCTTTTACCTATGCAATCTGTCAAACTGAGACGGTTCCTGTCTCACCTCTGTATTCTTTCAATTGTGTTTACTACATTGTTGAGCTCTTTGCCGGTGGCAAACGCGGTTTCATCAGTAGCGCCAACGACTGTTGGTTTGATTAATAATTTCAATCCCGGAACACAAATTAAAGCTAGTTCTGCGGCTGTTGCTGCAGTTAGGATCCCGGTTACCGCTTCTCAGAATTCTCAGACTTTGACCTCAGTTCAGGTGAATTTTAGTGGAACGGGTCTTGCTACTAGCGATTTTGCCACTATAGCAACCGGAGCCACTTCGGGTGTGGCGCTATATAAAGATGATGGTGGAACGCCAAACGCCTTTGATGGCACTGATTCAGTTGTTACTCTTGCTGCTTCTCCAGACTGGGTACCATCTACAACAAATATAATTTTAACTCCTGCTACTCCTGTAGCTCTAAGCAATTCCGGTGTCGTTACCAACTTTTTTGTGGTTATTAAGACTTCTGGAACCGCTGCGAATAATGATGAAATTATAGCAACAATACCCGTAAATGGTGTCGTAACCTTGGATGGTAATGGACCAGCGACAGCTTTTTCTGCTAATAGTTTTAAGGTTGATACAACTGCACCAACTATCTCTGCTGTAACTGGATATGTTGGATCAGCTAGTCTTAACGTTAAATTTTCAGAGCCGGTTCAAAGGGTTGGAAATGGAAACATAGTAATTGGGGACACTCCTTTCACCTTTACAGATAATGGTACTAGTGGAGGTGGTGCGATTTCTGCAGTAGCACACAATGGTGGACAGGATTTTGCAACAGTTACTATTAACGGTAATCACGATAGCGGAGATTTTACCAATACTGCGAGTACTCTTGCCGCTGGTACTAACAAGATTATGGATATGGCCGGTAATGCGATGGGTACTAGTGCTGTAGATTTTACAAGTCCGCTAGCTATTACTACTGCCGCACTGCCTACGACTTTCGTTGGCGCTACTTATAATACTACATTGACTGCGTCTGGCGGTGATGGTAGTTATACTTTTACCGTGGCGGGCGTAAATGATACAAATACCCTAAGTACTTTAGGTCTTTCTTTGGCGACGAATGGAGCTCTTACCGGTACGGTGGCAAATGTGACTGGTAGTTATCCGGTTGTCTTTAAGGTTACGGATGGAGCTGCTGTTGTTGCAGTTAAATTTTTTAGTATCAATGTAACCGCATCCAGTGGTGCCTCAGTTCCTGGCATAACCTCACTTGCCCCAGCTGGAGCTGCTCAAAATTCCACTAGTCTTGCGCTCACTATTACTGGAGCAGCTACGGCCTTTAGTGGAAGTAGCACTGTAACATTTTCAGTTGCCGGTGGTGGTGCTACGGGCATTACGGTTGGGTCAATTACCAGCAGTAGTGCAACTTCAATTACTTTACCAATTACTATTTCTAGTGGAGCAACAGTTGGTCCAAGAAATATAACTATTACTACGGGTACTCAGGTTGTTACCTTAATCAATGCTTTTAACGTATTTGCCAGTGGGGCAAGTGGATTGACTATTCAAGCTCCTTCGGCCGCTCAAGTTTCTACTCCAATTCCTCCATCTTTTGCTTTTAATCCAAGTAGTAATGCAACTATCAATGCTTATAGAGTCACGTTAAAGTCTGGAGCGGATTTTTCTACTGCGACTACCCTTTGGGATTATGTTTTCCCAAAACCTTCCAATGAGCAGAATAGTAATGGTAGTCATTGCGGAGCTACTAGTTGTAACTTGGGTTATGGAACTGGTACCTTCAACATTCTTACTCAGCCAACACCGTTAGCACCTAGCACCACTTACTATTGGCAGGTTAAGACTTATTCTCAGGCTTATACAGCCGTAACTACAGATACTGTTTCCGTAGAAAACACACCGGTCAGTAGCTTTACTACTATTAATTCTATTACTGATACAACCCCTCCGAGCATCATTCACCGTCCAGTTGTGGGCGCTACAGCAAGTGCAAACTTAGATATGTTTGCCAGGGTTGTTGATAACGTTGCTACTAAGGACACAACCCCTACTCTTGTCCCAAGAATATATTATTGTGCGGGTTCAGGATGTACTCCAGCCAATCAGACAGCTGGTACTTACGTAGGAAATGGTTATTTTAAATTCCGCATCCCAAGTGCCACCATCAGTACAGCTGGCACTATAATTAGATATTACTTGGATGCCACTGACGGAACAAACACTGCGAATTTCAAAAAACCTGATAATACTCCATTTCAATTTACCGTTGTGGCCGCAGGTGCAACCACTATTACGGGTAGCGTAAAGGATTCAACCGATACCTGTGTAGCCGGAGTTCAGGGTGCTACAGTTTTTGCAGAAGGAACTGGTTTCTTTGCTACCAGCGATGGTAGTTGTAACTACAGTGTGGGTTCAATGACTGCCGGAACTTATGATCTAGTAGCCGTTAAAGAAGGTTACTCAGAAAGATTTACCATGGGTATTCCTACTGGTTCTTCTGGCGTTCCATTCAAGTTGTCTTCAGGAGCTACTGGTGGTTTTGGTGGAGACACTACTAAGCCAAAAATAAAAATTACATTGCCTGGCGAGGGTGCGACTAATATTTTTGGAGGCACTGGATTCAAGATAGCAGTAGTCTTTAGTGAGGCAATGAGTCAAAACTCAGTAAATAAAACTGGCAATATAGTTGTGAAGGAAATAAATCTTGCAAATGGTGCGGGTACTGACATCACGACTTCAAAAGGTTCTTGGACTTACTATCCATCAGCACCTGGTATTGCTGGCTTACCTCCACATGCTAACATGGCCCTATGGAGCCTAACTTCCGGTCAAACTCTTGGTGATGGCAAGACCATTGCCGTTATAGCTTCTGCGGATGTTACTGATGCAGCTGGTAATGCTATCCAGGGCAATCAGCCTGATGGTAGTTTTGCATTTAGTTTTAGCACGGGGTCTACCGTAACGAGTTCTGGGTTTAATGCGGTAACAAATACCTTTGCAGGTGGTGGAGTATTTGGTGTTGGTGCAAACATGCCACCTCAAGTTTCCGGAGCGCTCCCTGCGCCTGGATCGTTTAATATACCAACAAATCTTAAACCTACTGTCACTTTTTCGGAATTAATGGCTGATAGTAGCGGAGATTACAATCCAGCAACTTATATCAAGTTATTTACAGTTTCCTCTGGTGCTGAAACGGATGTAAGTAGCGCAGCTATAGATACTGTAAATTTTTATTCTTCTAAAACTGCGTACGTAGCTCTTAAGAATACTTTTAATTCAGGATTTCTTGCTGCCAATACCAGCTATAGACTTAAGGTTCTAGGTGGGCTTAGGTCTACTGGGGGTATTTCTCTTGCTCCTCCAGGGCAGGAAAGTAATGTAATGTTTACGGTTGATTTTAAGACCGGCTCTGGAGTTAGTACTTCTGCTCCTGCCATAACTGGAACTTATCCGGGCGATGCAGATACTGGTATTCCGGTGAACATCAGTGCTATCAATGCGTCATTCTCACAAAGTCTGGATTCATCAACCATTAGTGGTGAATCATTCTACTTATCTGCAGGATCTTCAGTAGTAAATGGTACTACCGAATATAGACCAAATGAAAACCAGATCTATTTCATTCCTTCTTCTGCTTTATCACCAAACACTACATATACGCTAACGGCGACTACTTCAATTAAAGCCTTTAATCAACAGGCTCTTGCAAGTACAGCAACTAAGACTTTTACGACCAGCTCTACTGCTGACAGTACTGCTCCAGCCATATCATTTGTAAATGCTGATGATTATAATCTTGCAATTACTTTTTCTGAGCCGATGGTTTCAGCTAAGGCAACTGATTCCTTGAATTTTGCGGCAAGTATCTTAAACATCAGTAATTACAGTTTAAAATATGGTGCTTCTGGTTTCTCATCAGGTGGTGGTACTTCGATCTCAATTCCTTCATCTGCAACACTTAAATACGATGCGGTAAGTAGCACTGTAACTATTGGTGGTTATAATGGTTTGACTGCTGCAACTCTTCAGGGGCAGGAAATATTGGTTACTGCAACTAATATTAAAGATCGCTCTGGAAATGCCATAACAGTTGGAACTGGTACAAATACTGCTCGTGCCCCTATCAATAATAGCTCTACAACAAAGGGTGCTCTAGGGCCTAGTGATTCTTCAACTAGTGGATTCCAGGGTGGAGGTAAGGCAATTCCTACAAACTTTAGTAGCGCAACTTTCGGGTTCGCTCCTCCAGTTGAGGTACGTCCTTTTAGCATGATGGCGGGTTTCACAACTATTTATGGTGTTCGTCTCCCAATTTCTAAACAAATACCAGCCGGTGGTCAGGTAGTACTTACCTTCCCAATTGGTTTTGATGTATCTGGTGCAAAACAAGATACCAATAGCCCAATGCGTAATGACTTAAACGGTCCAGGCACAGGTACGCCAACGTTTAAATGTAACGGCAGTACTCCGATTTCTTGTGGAGGTGCGGCAACTGTAACTGGAGACGATGCTGCTCCAACAGCCGGTGGAGTTAATGATGATGGTGTCACCGTTAATACAAGTGCTCGTACAGTAACGATCCACCTTTCAGCTGCAACAAATGCAGCAGGTAGTGATTTCTTAAACCTGGATATTGCTGGAATTAAGAATTCTTCAGTGCCTAAAGATTTTAATACTACTGGTTACACTGTAGACGTTAAAACCAAAAATGGAGAAACACTACTTGAGTCTTTAACTTCAAATCCGTTCTTCGTTCAATCAGCTGGTTCTTACACTTTAGGTGGAACTATTACAGCAACTGCAAACGATCAGACTGGTACAATGAAGGTTTATTTAATGTCTCCAATGACTGGTCCTATGGAAGCAACTTCAGCAGATTTTGCTGGAGGTACAACTGCAACTTATAGTTTTGCTAATTTACCAGCGGGTGACTACGCCCTATTTACAGACCAATCTGTTACACTTGGTAGTAAAGAATTTACCGGTAAATCAACTCCAGAAAGAGTGCTTATGACTGGTAATACGACCAAGAATTTCAGCATGGCCAATAATACTTCTGGTGGAACAAATGTAACCATCAGTGTTGATGGCCCTGCCAACGAAAAAGTAGATATCTTCGCTGGTTCTCCGACAGGATTCAAAGTAATTCAAAAAACATTAAACGGCACAGCGGGATCAGAAAACTTCACTTTTAATTTAGCAGATGGTGAATGGAATATTGGAGTTGGTCCTCAAATGCCAAAAGGTCCAATGTCTGGACCTGCTTCTACGCCAACTTATCTTCCACCAAAACCAATCACTGTGCGTGTTTTGAATGGCGGCTCACCAGCTGTCTCAGAAGCCAGCGGTACAGCTAATGATGGTACAATAGTCTTTACCTTAACTTCTTCTAACAAAACCATTAAAGGTTTAGTGCAGGATGCCAGTGGTAAAGTTATGGCTGATGCTGAAGTTTATGCCTACTCACCAACTGGTGGTTTTGGTACTCGTACCTCAACAGACACAACTGGTGCATTTACCTTAAACGTAGTTGACGGAAGCTTTATTATCGGTTCATTTGTCCCTGGTATGCCACCTTCAAAAGAAACTCCGGTAGTTGTTAATAGCGATGTAGCTAAAGGTGGTCATGCAACAAACTATCTTTTCATAAATGGTGCCAGCACGGGAGTTGCTCCAGCTACGGCTGCGAGTTCATTTACTCTAAAAGTTGCAAAGCCTGATTACACTATTTCAGGAAAAGTTACGGATGGTACAAACGTTGTACAGGGTGCCTCCGTATTTGCTTATCGCACTGATGGACCAGGTAATGCCAACGTTTTAAGTGGATCAGATGGTACTTATACTCTTTACGTAACTGCCGGAACCTGGAAAGTTGGAACATTCTTACCAACCTACGGTAAACTCGATGAACAGACAGTTGCGGTTACAACTGCAAGTGTTGCGAATACGAATTTTTCACCTACTCAGGGTGGTGGCACTTATTACACTGTTGCAGGAAGAATTTATAAAGAATTAGGTGGAACTGCCGATGCTTACGATGACGGCACAGATTCACCGGTTTCCAATGCCTTTGTTAGAATCAGTGGCGGAACTACGTCAAATGAAGCCATTACTGCAAGTGATGGAACCTATGTATTCCAGGTGCCACAATGTGATACGGCTGGATGTTACACTGTTAAGGCTTTTGCCCCAGGTATAGGAGATCTTCCTCCAACTTCCGGATTCACTGTAACTGGTAATGTAACTGGCAAAAATATTGCAGTTGGTACGCTAAGAACAATTACCATCACACTTTCATCAAGTGTAGAGCGTGCCTCAGTAGAGTTTATTTCAAATAATAATAATGCCCGTGTTGAAATTGAAAATTCAACAACCGGTACCTTGACTATTCCAAATGGCAGTTACAAAGTTAATGTATTTATACCTGGTGCTAATATACCTGCTTCAAGTGTTGCGGGATCAAGTGGTGCAACGGTTTATAACTCTACAACTGGTGTTGTAACGGTAGATGGTACTGAAGGAGTTACCGTAACTCTACCTACACAAAGGACAATTACAGGAACTGTAACTGATGGTAGCAGCAACATTGCTGAAGCCTGGGTAGAAATGGTTAATCCTACAACCGGTGTTAGATTCGGTACAAAATCAGATACTAATGGAGCATTTAGCTTTAAGGCTCAGGATGGAGCTTATTCTATTAATGCGATGAAGCCTGGTTATTTTAGTGGACCGACTGCGGTGACTGTTAATGCAAGTACTGCTGCTCAAACTTTGACTATATCTGCCGCTTCTTTGACTATTTCAGGTCAGGTGAAGATTGGTTCAAGTGGTGCTGCTAATGCCTTTGTACGTGCCGAAAAACAGGGAGGTGGTTTTGCCGGAACTCAAGCGGATGCCAATGGTAACTATACCCTTTATGTAACCGCTGGAGTCTGGAAAATATATGCAGTTGCTGAAGGTTACGCAGAGGTTGGACTTACTACAAATCCGGTAACAATTAGTTCAGCAGCTCTAACCGGTAAAGATATTACACTTTCTACTACGGTTACTCTCGAATCTCCAGCTTCTAAGCCAATTACTCCAGCTTCAGGTGGAACTCTTGAAGATACCGAGTTGGGTATGGCATTAACAATACCTGCGAATGCCTTGGGTAGTAGTAGTTCTGCCGGAAATGTTGAGGTTAAAGAAACAAATAACTATAGAGAAACAAGTACAGCTACACCTTTGAGTGGAGCGGTTAGAGAAATCAAAGCTACTGATTCTACCGGTGCGCCAATTAACACTTTAAGTGATACCGCAACCGTAGAATTGACTCTTACTAAAGCTGAACTTGATGATACTAATTCAAGCGGAGGTACGCCAATTGATACTGAGGATGAAGTTAAGCAGCTTGCCATGGCTTATTGGGATGAAACAACCGCTAACTGGGTTAATTTAGCTACGACTGTAACTTTCCTTGATTCTTCAAGCAATATAGTAGCCGATCCAGCTACTAATCTCTCTGATGTTGCTGGGGTTGTCATTTCTGCAGCGACAGATCACTTCTCGCTTTATGCGCCCGTGGTTGCTACAGATCCAGCAGCGCCAACTACGCCATCAGGTTTTGCCGCTACTACTGCGTCAACTACACAAATAAACCTTAGCTGGACAGCGGTGGAGTCTACTGGTTATGACATCTACAGAAGCACAACTTCAGATGGAACATTCACTCGTATTGGTAGTGAGCCAACAGTTTCATCTGGTGCCACAACCACATATTCTGACACTGGTCTTAGTTCTGGTACGGCTTACTTCTACAAGATTACATCTATAAATCTAAATGGTGAATCAGCTGCTTCTTCAGAAGTAACTGCCACTACAACTGCGGTTAGTTCTTCTACTAATGTAAGTAATACTGGTGGTTCTGTACCTAATTCATCTTCTGGTAGTTCTTCTAAAGAAAAAGATGCTAAGAAAGAAACTAAGACAGAAGAAGAGAAAAAAGCAGAAGAAGCAAAGGCTGCAACTGCTGTTGAATCAGAGTCTACAGCCGAGACATTTAAAGACGTTAAAGGTCACTGGTCAGCTGAATTCGTAGCTAAACTTTATGCTAAAGGAATAGTAAAGGGTTACGATAAAGACAATTACGGACCAGATAAAAAGATTACACGTGCAGAATTTACCAAGATCGTTGTAACAATGTTTAATCTTGAATTACCGGCTTCTGTTAGTGCTTCAAGCTTTAAAGACGTGAAGGTTACAGACTGGTATTCTGGATATTTGGAGGCCGCTGTTACAAATAAATTCATCGCGGGCTACTCAGATAAGACTTTCAAGCCAAACCAGCCAATAAACCGTGCTGAAGCTGTAAAGATTATCTTAGAAGCTTCTGGTATGAATCTTGAAACCATTGGTGCTGCCAGTTTCTCTGATGTTAATCAGACCCTTTGGTACGCAAAATACATTAACTATGCTTCAGAAAAAGGAATAGTTAATGGTTACGAAGATAAAACTTTTGGACCAACCAAGAATTTAACTCGTGCTGAAGTTGCCAAAATTGCCTCTCTAATCCTAGATATGGCAAAGAGTGAGGAAGATAGTGAAGAATTGTAGCCACTATTCTAAGATGTTTATCTAAACTCAAAAAGAAGGCCCCCGCCACGGCGGGGGCCTTTTACTTATATTATTTATTAGGGGCCGGAGCACTTCGTGCTCTGTTGGTAGTGCCAAGGGGAATCGAACCCCTATTATCAGATTGAGAATCTGACGTCCTAACCGTTAGACGATGGCACCATGAAATTTCTTTTGCGCGAGCAAGTTTAACTAAACATTAACCTCTAATCAAGTTACTTAACTTTTGAAATAATTTCTTGAATGATTTTCGCGCACCATTCTCTTTGAAATAACGTAAAAAAGATTTAAACCCGGCTGCTCCACTAAACTTTATATTCAAACCCCGATCTGGCGCGTATTCTGGCTTCTCAAGCCACTTAATTAGCGCTTCTAGACTTTTGGAATAACTATAATTTTCAATATATTTTTTACCATTTTCGCCGTATTTTTGACTCAAATTTTCACGTCCGTCCATGTTTTGACCACTCTTCCACTCTTCGTATAAACCAACTATAGCCTCTTTCAAACCAGTCACTGATCCACTCTCCACCCCAATTCCACTGCCGCTCTCTTCTACTTCATACGAAATTTCACTACCAAGAGTTGTTACTACCGGCACACCATATTTCATCATTTCATTTATCCTATTTCTAGCCCCGGTTTTTGTCTCTACGCAATCTAAATCAACATTTATCCCTGCACTCGCTTTGCTGTACAAATAGGGGATTATCTCGGAATCAACCCAGCCCAAAAATACAAATCTATCTTTATATTTTGATCCATTAATTAATTCTTTAAATCTTGCAAAAGTTTTGTCATCCAGCCCTTTAATTTCTCCTCCAGTAGAAATAAAATATAAATCCGGACACTCGTTCATTGCCTTCTCTAAGCCAAAAAACAGAGTTTCTGCGTCTACCCATGTGTTATATCCACCAACCCATAATAAAATAAATTTCCCACTATCCTCCAGGATATTTACCTCTTCTTCCTTTAAATAATTTCCCGCCTCGACTTTCAACCTCAATTCATTCTCATTCTCAAAAGTTTCCGTTGCATTGGCAATCGGCTCGACAAATTTATATCCAAAAGTTTCTTTATTTATTCTTCCAAAACACGCTAATTCTCCGATTACGGCTTGTCCCTGGGCTTTTGAGACCGTAGAGAATTTATCAGCTCGCTTTAAAATCAATTTTTCCATTTCAAAATAATGAGCCAGGTAGTCGTTAGAATCCATTTTATGTGCTTGTGCCTGCGCTTCTGCCATGATCCAGCCATTTAAGTCACACCAGATTTTTGCTTGAGAATTTAGGCCGGCCGCAATGTAAGAAGGATATGTATTTATACCTATAATTACTTCTGGCTTAAATTCATCATGTTTTTTTTGAATTTTTGCCCTTAAATCAGCGGAATTCTTATCTATACTATATATTTTGCAATTCTCATTAATACTAAACTCATTCTCGTCTAGTCCATTTGGGTATGATTCGGGCATGCCAATGAGTACGGCATAAACTTCAAAATCCTCATTTTCACTTAATGGCTTAGTAAATTGCCAGGTTCTTAGGCCTGCAGCCGCTCTAACGAGCGATTTTTCGGTTGGTAGTGGTGCATTTCCTATTATAAGAATTCTTTTCATGGCCACATCTTATCACACAAAGCAAAGTCTAAAAATAAATTCTGTAAATAGCCCAGACACCAAAATTCCAAACAACATTCTCCCAAAAAAGTCAAAGCGACTAGTCGAATTAAATTCCTTTTTGCAAGTTAACTGTAACATTTCGCCATCAGTAAACGTCTTAATATCAGCAAAGGCAGAATATTCCATTGCTCCAGAGGCTTTTTAGCATCAACACAAGATGCAGATATGTCATCAGGAGTTTTGAAACGAAAGGAGATCAAACCAGTTATAGATATCGAACGCTAAACTGTGAAAGCTTGGCTCCACGAGAGCAAAAACGGCCTCTCGATCTCATGGGATTCAAGGCTTTAAGACTGTTACTCGATGGAGTTACTCATGAGAAAATGATTGACCATGTATAGGCGCTTTGATAAATTCTATTGCGATCGAAAAATAAAAGCCGAGCTATACATTATCAGTAAACTCACGGGTTTAAGCCAAAAAAGAGTGAGGAGCTTATCTCCGGTTTCCGACTAGACATACAAATACCTTATATATACATTCCGAAAGCTTAGATCTTTGAAAACGAGGGTGGGAAAAGATACTCAGACAAAAAACGTTTTGATTTCAATTCAGGTCGTTCAGGATTGAAGTTAAAATTTAAATATATATGTTTCCTTCATTACTGTTATCTGTTTCAAATTTATCTGTTCTCTTATTTCTTATTTAATTATTTAACCCAAATATTATGGGCAACCTAAGAAAAGCAATTGCTTCCATGTCATTGGTGGCAATTCTTTCTACGCTAGTTGTTACAACAACTGCGTTCGCTGCTGATGTGTATACGGACGTTCCGGCCGCACATTGGTTCCACGCTTATGCTGAACAAGCAAAGAGCATGGGTCTTATGACTAACGCTACAGCTCAACCAGACAAGACTATGAATAGAGCTGAGTTGGCTAAAATGGTAATTGAAGGTGCTGATGTTAGCATGGAAGGCTTAACTGAATTCCCAGCTAATGTTTTCACTGATGTAAAAGCTGCTGATTGGTACAAGAAATACGTACAGGCTGGATTACAGGCTGGTGTATTTACTTCAAAGGCATCTTTTAACGGTTCTGGTCTAGCTACTCGTGACCAGGCTGTAAAGACAATCGTAGAAGCCTTCGACATGGACAATGCTGTTTCTACAAAGAAACCATTTGCATCCGAAGTTAAATCTACTGATTGGGCTTACGCTCCAGTAAACACAGCTTACTGCTACGGTATCGTAGGAGGTTACAGTGATGGTACTTTCCGTCCAACACAAAATGTAACTAAAGCTGAGTTCGCTAAAATGATTATCGTTGCTGCTGGTTCTCCAGACTTAAAAGCAGAATGTGCTGCTGTAGTTGGAGACGACGATGCAGATGACGACGATGACGTTGTAGGAACTGGTGATGTTATGGCTAAACTTGTAGACGGTTCAGTTGTTAGTGGAACTATTCCTTCAAATGCTACTGCAGTTGAAGTTCTAGTTTTTGAACTAAAAGCTTCTGAAGCTGCTCAGGTTGATAGCATCACTGTAAAGAAAACTGGTGTTTCTAGTCTTCCATCTGGTTTCCAGGGTTACCTATACATGGGTAACGACAGGTTAACTGCTGGTAAGAGTTTGAACTCAGAATCTCTAGAAATGAACTTCTCAAACTTAAACTGGGATCTTGATGCTGGTGAAAAGATGGAAGTTACTCTACGTGTTGATATTGGAGACATGACTGCTTCTGGTGAAGTAGGATTCTCTGTTACTGATATTGATGCTGGTGCTGGAGATGTTTCTGGTCTACCGGTTGCTAGTGAGATCTATGGTCTTTCTACAACTGACGTAGGTGGTGTTACTATCGAAAAAGATGGTACTATCTCTAATCCAAAAGTAGGTGAACAGGACGTTACTGTAGCTAAGTTCAAGGTTAGCGCTTCTACGGAAGATGCTATGCTTGAACAATTAGGTCTTTACGTTACTGGTAACATCAGTACTGATTCAATTCAAAATTTTGAACTTTTCGTATCTGGTGAAACTGACCCTATTGCAATGGTTGATGGCGTAAATTCTAAGGATGTTGCGCTACTAGTAATGGATGAGGCATACAAAATCAATAAAGGTGATACTAAGAGTTTCACTGTTAAAGCTGACTTGAATACAGGTCGTACAGATGACACTCTCAAAATCTATGTTGATGAAAATACTGACGTAGTTGCTATCGGTGCTAAATATGGCTTCGGTATGACTGTTACAAGAACAACTTACGATGGTGGTTCTTGTACTACTACTTCTGGTGATTGTACATATTCAGCTCTAGAAGGTGGAGATATTACAATCTCTTCTAGTGGTCCAGCTGCATCTGATATTGCTGTGAATTCTAAAGATGTAGTTCTTATGAACTTCTCTATTGCTTCTGTATCTGATATTACATTCAAGAATTTTGAAATTTCTTTGACTACATCAGGTAGCTCTGCTGATTTAGGTTTGATCAATAGTGATGCTGCTGCGAATCTTACAGACATCAAGATTATCAACACTGAAACTGGAAAAGCTCTTATGGGTCCAGTTGATTCTACTGCATTCGTTGCTACTTCAGGTGGTGCTGCAATAGATGAAACTACTGATGACGGTGAGAGTTTCTACAGATTTACTGATGAATTCTCAATGGAAACAGGAGATACTTTGAAACTTGCTGTTACAGCTGATGTTAAGAACGATACAGATCTTGCTAATATGACTGTTGTTTCAGAACTTCAGGTAACAAGCTCTCTTCCAGAAATTCGTGATGCAAATAATAAAGTCGTTACAAATACGTCTTCATTAGTGCCTTCTTCTGAAATTGCTGGTAAGACAATGACTATCAAGTCAGCTGGTTTAACTTTCGGTCTATCTTCTTCACCTGTAAGTGATACTTACGTGAAAGGTACAAAGAATGTTAAATTTGCTTGTTTCTCCGCTCAGGCTGGTCAATCTTCAAGCATAAAGCTTACTGCTTTAACTCTTGGAACTAGCTTCGACGAAGACGGTGGTGGATTCCTTACTACCGGTGTGGACACTACTGCAGATCCAGACGTTTATGCTAACTCTGTTGTAGGTTCTGTAAAACTTGTAGATGGTAGCGGTAAAGTAATCGCTCCAACTAAATCTGTTACAAGTGCTGGTGTGGTTGTATTTGATAATATGACTCATGTTATCACTGCTGGTAATACAGACTTGATCTGTGTTGAGGGTGATATCTCTTCTGATGCTTTCAAAAACTCTAGTGATGATAGAATTGCTTTCGGTATTACCGGAACATCTAGCGTTACTGCAGAAGATAAAAATGGAAATACTCTAGCTGCTGCCCAGATTGCTGGTCTAGCCGTTAATGGTACTCCATCAAATATCGTAACAGTTAGCGGAGGTGGTTCATTAACAGTCGCTGTTGATGCTAGTACTGCTAAAGAAAACATCGTTGTTTCTGGTACTACTGGTGTTACACTAAGTAAATTCAAATTTACTTCTACAGATGAAGCTTTCGTTGTTAAGAAACTTTCTGTAAACAACAAGCAATCAAGCATTGCTAACGCTTCTCTTGGTAATTATGACAATAACGTAGCGAAAGTTGGACTTTCTTATAAAGATTCAACTGGTGCTACAAAGACTACTAGCGGTTATTTGACTGGTGGTAGTGCAAACTTCTCTGGTTTGGATATTTATGTTCCAAAAGATGAGGATGTTGTGGTTACTGTTACTGCAGACGTGAACGGCATTGCTAACGGAGGTGCTACAGCTGCTGAATTCATTGAATTGAATATTGCATTCAACGATTTCGAAGCTACTGCTCAGGGAAGTGGTGAGACTTACAAGGGTTCTAAGATTGATGCCTCTGTTGCTGCTGCTTCAGATCTTGATTTTGGTACACCAGCCTTTACAACAGGCGGAGCTATGGAACTTGATGCTGCCGTACTTGTAGGCGCAGTTACTGCTGGTTCAGCTTTAACTATTGAGGTTGATAACGCTACAGCTGCTCCATCAAATCGCTTACCGGTTGGTGCTCTGATTTGTGTGGATGAGGCTGATAACGACGTTAACGGTGCTGCTTGTACAGAAAACATCCTTGTAGTTACTGCAAGTTATGTTTGTACTGCTGCTGCTGCTCCACATGCTTCATGTGCTGATGCAAATGAACATGTATACGAGACTGTAATCCTTGAGGATTCAGCTGGTGCTATGGCTGATGCAGATGATTTGACTTATTCTCTACCTGGTCTTGGCTATTTGACTTCTACAAATGTTCTTCATGTTTACGAATCTAAACCAGCCTTGGCTCTAAGTTCTAGCAGCCCATCTGGCAACAGAAACGTAGATACTACTGATCAACCATTTGTATTCTCTATTACTGAAACTGGTGGTAAAGAAAAAGTTCAATTCAGAATGTCTGAAATCAATGCCGCTACTGCTTCTACTACAGACTGGACATCTAACACTGCGTTAAATGGTACTTTCACAGGTACAGACGCTCTTACAACTGTAAGTACAGGTGGTATTGGAAACTCTGCTTACCAGAGAGAAACATCTGGTGGTACAAATGCTGCTAGTATTATCTACACATTTGCAAGTGCCGCTGACCTAAGTGGATTCAGTGGTATCAGTTTCTGGTCAAAGGCAAGTACTACAGCTAACACTCTTACTCTAACTATTGATGATAGTGCGGGTACTGATCAGACTGTTGCTACTTCAACTGGAACTGCTGCTACTTGGGAATTCACAGATCTATCTTTCGTTGGTACTACTTCAACTGACTTAGACGTAATTGCTACATTAACTTGGGCAGTTACTGATGCTTCAGCTGAAAATGCTGCTACTTACGATGTAGATGAAGTTACTCTTTACTACGACAAGATCGTTGTAACTGGTACATCTGATTCTGATTTCGACACTAATACAACTGGTGGCGCTGATAACCTAGTTGCTACTTTGAGAGATGGTTCTACAACTGAATTACAGGGATACTGGTATTCATCTACTCAAGGAGCTAACTCTGGTACTATCTCAGCTACTTTGTACCCATTAGATAGCGACTTCGAAGTATCTAAGGGTGGTTCTACAACTCTAGCATTGCAAACAAGCACAACTTCATTGCTTGATGAAGATGCTGGTGTTGACGATCCTGTAACGTTCAGTATTGCTCTTGGTTCATCTACTACAAGTGCATTTACTACTACAGTTAGTGCAGGTGGAATATTCTGGTACGACACTAACGCTCTAGTAAGATGGTTAGGCGACGTATCTAATACTACATTCAATAGTAATACTATTAAGTACTAATATTGGATCTAGTTCCTTCTCAGTCCATTTATGGATTGAAACTAAAACCCCCACGAAAGTGGGGGTTTTTTTTATGAAAAAAATCATTATAATAGTAACCGTATATATTAACCTCTCATTATCATGAATAAAAATTTACTCCTTATGCTAAGCGCAAGTTTATTGATTTTTGTTGCTTGCAGTGATAAGTGGAAACAGGAGTTGCCGGCAAATACTCCAGATGCTTTTATAGAAAAACAGGAAACATCAATAAGCGATAACCTTGCCATACTTGAAGAAGATTCAAAAAATATTGTGGCAACATTTGAAATTGCTTTTGGCTACCAGCAACTGGGCGAATTTAAAAAGGCGATAACTTACTATGAAAAAGTATTGGAATTTGATCCAGTTCATTACCCTGCTTTAAACAATCTTGCTGATATTTATGAGCAAGTTGAAGAATATGCCTTATCAGCTAAGTATATCAAAAAACTTTACGAAAATAACGAAAAAGATAGTTTAGTCCTCGAGGATGCCATTCGCATCCTTCTCAAAAATGACGAGCCTACTCTTGCGCAAAGTGCTCTAGAAAATTATGCCCGAAAAACAAAAGACACAGCAACACCTGCGGACTTGCAGATAATAAGCGATTTATTTGAATCAATACAACTTTACAAACAACAAAATGAACCAACTACTTAAAACTACACTAGCTGTTCTCTTGTTTAGTCTATTGAGTAGTATTTCATCTGCAGCCACAATAAACTCACTCAATGACCAGAATTTTAGCCAAAATCAGACTCCAGATGCCCTTAGTGAGATTACTGTTGATGGTGCATTTAAGGGCAAAATAAAAATCACAATTCCAGATGAATTGGCAATGATTTTTGATGCTAAGCGTATTATTTCTGAGCTGGTGGTTTACGGTTCTGCCGTGACTAATAATAAAATTTTAGAAAAGCCATTAATTATTTTTGAGAATAACGATAAAACCTTGGTCATTACTGTCGCTGCAGATTTTGCTGCTAATGAAAACGTTGTAATTAAAAACGCTTATGTTAAAGGATTTAACGAAGCAGCTGTTTCATCAAGGCACTTAATTCTTACTCTTAACGATGGTACGGAAAAATATTTGGATAATGCAACCAAGTATATTACTTCAAGCTCAACCCAAGATACTCAGTCTCCAGAGCCTCCAACCAATATCAAGGTTAAAGACTTAGGTGAGACGGTTGAAATCACCTGGATAGATCCAGCTGATTTGGATTTGAGTACAATTGAAGTCTTACGTGGTAAAAATAATATACCAGTTGATGGTAGGGCATATAAGAGCGTAGGAGCAAACTCTCAGAAATTTATAGACACAGATGTACAAAAAGGGGAAACGGTGAAATATATGTTAAGAGCTTCTGACGGGCGTAATGTCAGCACGGTAAGTCAGGAAATATCCTTTGTAGTTGGATCTACACCAAAAGAAGAGCCGGTTGTGGTAACTGAAGAAGTTATTAATGAGGAGCCAATTATAGAAAAAGAAACACCGGTAGAAGAAATTCCAGCCGAAGAAATCCAGGATTGTGGAGGATTTACGGACATCAAGCCTTCTGATGATCTATGCGTAGCAGCTGATTATGTTCAGCAAAAAGGACTTTTTAATGGTTACTCAGATGGTACTTTTAGATTGGATCAAAAAATCAATCGTGCAGAATTTTTAAAAGTTATTTTTACAGCTTTTCCTCAAGAGGTTTCCAATTCCGGCTCATCGCCTTTTAAGGATGTTGCTAATGATGTTTGGTATTCTTCTTACGTTAAAACTGCAAATACTTTAGGAATTATTTCTGGTTACCCTGATGGTAGTTTTAAGCCGGTGCAAACTGTTTCCAAGATCGAAGCTTACAAAATTCTTTTAATAACCGCAAAAGCTGATTTAAATACGGAAGTAAGTATTCCTTATTCTGACACCCCAATTCAAGAAAGCACAAAATGGTATTTACCTTATGTATTTTATGCAAAAAATTACGACCTTAATATAGGTGGCACAGCTGAAATCTTTGATCCGGCAAAGGCAATGACGAGGGGACAAATCGCAGAGTTGATTTACAAGTTCCAGAAACTATAATTTTTAATTTGATTAGTCCACCGACTAGTCAGAATATTTTAGATCTTTGTGTCAAACAAAAATGCCCGCAAAATTTTGCGGGCATTTTTTATTAGTGATAACATCAACCGGTACTCGTCTAAACAACGATTTCTCAATTATATCAATTAATAAAAAAAACATGACAAAAGTTTTGAAAAAACTGATAAGTCTACTCGCAGTTTCTGCGATCAGCTTGTCGCTTTTAGTAGTTAACACTGCTTTTGCAGCTGCCGGTGAAGGTACTGCGACAGTGGCAATAGGAACTGGTGGTTCTACCGCTAATGATACTACTTTTGGATCTAATGCGGCTTCAGGTACAGTGACAGTAGGAACACTAAGTTATTTAAAAATTCGTCTTACTGTAGGTGCCGCCCATATTGCTGCAGCTCAAAATAACGTAACGGTTCAGATCCCAACAAATCTATTTCCAACAAATGGATTTGATACCAACGAAGAGGCTGCGATAACAGATGTTAATGCCTCAGGTGAGTATTTCATAAACTACGTAGATACCAGCAATACTACTAATAACGGTGCAATAAGTTTTGCGGCAAGTGCTTCTGCCAATACTGGTTTGATTACAATTCAGGCAGATCAGCAAATGGATTCAACTGATATTATCCAGATTTACGTAGCTGTAAATGATTTAAACAACGTAAGAGCAGCTCAAAATATCACTATTGCTGTTGATGATACTGGCGCAAACAGTCTTACGAGTCTTACTGCTGGTCTTCCAACAGTTGCAACTCAGGCAGCTACATCAGTAGCTACTGTTGATCTTGGTCTTAATTCAGTCGTTGGAGCTGCAGGAGACATAACAATTAACCTAACAGTACCATTTGCCTTAAATGCAACTGACACAATTGACGTAACGTTTCCAGATTTTATCGATATCTCTGCGGTAAACGCTGTAACTGCATCAGGAACATTTGACAATGCTGGTGGCGTAATTACCTGTCAGGATGCATCACAAGTTTTGACCTGTACTACAGATGGTGCAACGGCAACTTCCGGAACTATTATAGTAACAGGAGCCGTGTCTTCTTATGTTGGTGCTACAAACATAACAGTTTTTGAAATCGAAAATGGAGGAGTAGCAGCAGACGACATTGCTACTGATACAGATGTAGCTTTAACAGACGTAACAGCAGCACCTATTGCTACTGCGAACGTTGAACCACAGAGTCTAGTTGCTACGGCTGCTCCTGTTAACGTAATCACTTTTACAACAATCAATACTATTCCAAACTTAGGAAAGATTGCTGTAATTTACCCTACTGGATTCAGTCTAACTGGAGCGAATGGTAGAACTGCATTTAATCTTTCTGGATTGGATGGAACCTGGACTGCAAGTGTTTCTGGACAAGTACTTACTTTAACTCAAACTGGTGGATCACTAAGCTCAGTAGGTGCTAAGAGTTTAAGTATAGAAGGTATCACAAATCCTAGCCAGACAGGTGCTTCAAGTACATACACTCTTGCTACTATGAATTCAACTAGTGGAATTAGAGATAGTATTACTACAGTAACTGCAGATACAGTTATATCAGGTGGTGGATCAAGCTCTAGCAGTTCTTCAGGTAATAGTTCGTCTACTACTACTACTACTGGAACATCAACAACTACAACAACAACCCCAGCAACTACAACAACTCCGGCCACAACAACTACTACAACTACGGATGTTACTACAACAACGACTCCAGCAACTACTACAACTCCGGCCACAACAACTACTACAACTACAACAACTGAAACTACACCTCTTCTTACAACAGATCAGGTAGCCCCATTGAAAGATATTGAAGCTAGCTGGGCTAAGGTAGAAATTGAAGCGATGATTGCAAAAGGAATTGTTAAAGGTTATGAAAACGGAGACTTCAAACCAAATAACAACTTAAATAGAGCTGAAGCTGCAATTCTACTTTGCAGAGTATTAAAAATCGACGAAAAAATGACCGTAACTGAAATGCCTTTGACTGACGTTAAAGCAGATGCTTGGTACGCAGGTTGTTTGGCTCAATTAAAAGACAAAAAAATCGTTACTGGAAATCCAGACGGTTCATACAAACCAGCAAGCTACATCAATAGAGCTGAATTCTTGAAATTAGCTATGGCAACTTACAGTACTACAGTTGATGAAGCTGCAAAAGCTGAATTAGATGTTTGGATGACTGGTGAAATGACAACTAAATTCTCTGATTTAACAGACAAGAACGCTTGGTATGCAGGTGTAGTTACAGCTGCGGAAGCAAAAGGTTTCCTTAAAGGTAAAGATTGTGGAGTAGGCAAAAAATGTGTAGATGCAGCTGCTACAATTACTAGAGCTGAAGCTACTGCTATTCTTTACAGAATGTTTAATGCAATGCTTGAAGCAGAAGCAGAAGTTGACGGGCCTACTGAAGGCGACGCAGTTATTGAATAATCGCTGAAAAGCTTAAAGCTAAATGATAAGCTAAATCTAACTTTACTAAAGGCCCTCAGAAATGGGGGCCTTTTTTGTGGCATATCTTTTGTGTCATAATTCCGCCAGATTTTAAACCAGATTAAAAATATTTTAGAAAAATTTCATAAAAAATTTAAGAAAATTTAACAGAAATTTAATGTCTCTTTGGTATAACGTAATAGCCACATAGGAAATAATTGGTTAAACAACCAGGGTTACAAAAATAAAAATAAACCCTTCCAAAAGAGGCCCTTAGGTTTCACCCAGATGCCCAAACAAATTCTGGGTGGAGCCACTCAAAATTCCAGCCAAACGACCAATCTAAACCGCTTTTCTCAGCTTTCTAGCAACGTCAGTCTTTTCCCAGGTAAAAGATTCATCTTCTCTACCAAAATGCCCATAAACGGCCGTCTTTTTGAAGATAGGACGTCTCAAATTTAAAGTCTTAATAATTCCAGCCGGTGTGAAGTCAAAATTCTCTCTCACTAATTTAATTAATGTAGTTTCATCAGCTTTACCAGTGCCAAAAGTATTTACCGCAATCGAAACCGGATCTTTAACTCCAATGGCGTAAGCAACTTGTAATTCACATCTATCCGCTAAACCAGCAGCCACAATATTCTTAGCCGCATATCTAGCCATATAAGCACCACTTCTATCTACTTTTGTCGCATCCTTACCACTAAAACAACCCCCACCATGTCGACCCATTCCACCATAAGTATCCACAATAATTTTGCGTCCAGTTAAACCACAATCTCCTGGCGGCCCACCAATAATAAATCTGCCAGTTGGATTTACGTGTAAAATAGTTTTCTTATCCAAATATTCTCCACAAATTGGCTTAATCACATATTCCAACATATCGCGCTTAATCTGCGCCTGTTTAACCTCTGGACCATGTTGAGTTGAAATAACCACGGTATGTATACGAACAGCTCTGTATCCATCATATTCCACAGTAACCTGAGTTTTACCATCTGGTCTCAAGTATTTTAAAATTCCTTTTTTACGTACTTCAGCCAATCTAGCCGCCATTTTATGCGCCAAACTAATTGGCAAAGGCATCAATTCTTTAGTCTCATTACATGCAAAACCAAACATCATTCCCTGATCTCCAGCTCCTCCAATATCCACACCCATCGCAATATCCGGGCTTTGTTCATCAATAGTTGTGATCACGCTACAAGCCTTTGCATCAAATCCATAAGCCGCATCATCGTATCCAATTTCTTCAATCGTATTTCTCACAATTTTTGGAATATCCGCATAAGCTTTTGTACGAATTTCACCCGCAACCAAAACAAGTCCAGTCGTCACCAAAGTCTCACAACCGGCTCTACTATTAGGATCCTGCCTTAACAAATCATCCAAAATCGCATCAGAAATTTGATCCGCCATTTTGTCAGGATGACCTTCCGTAACAGATTCAGAAGTGAAAAGATAATGTGCCATAGTGCTTTGCAAAATTCAATATTCCTACTATACTTGTGCGCGCTATCAAGTCAATCTTAAAAAGACCCAAATTGCCAACTTTGAGCGATAAACAGCCAAAAATCAGCATAGTCATAATTCACTATAATACTCCGCAATATTTGCAGACTTGCTTGGATTCTATTTTTGACCAGACTTATAAAAATATTGAAGTAATTTTTATCGATAATAATTCTCCAGAAAAAACCGGCCTGGAATTTGTGAAACAAAGATATGGTCACAAAGACTGCCTGATGATTGTTGATAATGAAGAAAATCTCGGTTATGCCAAAGCTGCAAATCAGGGGATTCGCATGGCTATAGAAGACCAGGACGCACCAAAAGATTTCCAAAAAGCCGATTACGTTGTGATTACAAATCCAGATATTATTTATTCTCGCCATTATTTTGAGAATATTATTGAGAGAATTGAACAGGACAAAAAAATTGCGGCCATCACTGGCAAAGTTTACAAATACGATTTTGAGAGAATGAAACCAACAAATATTATCGATTCAGTTGGACTTTTTGCTTACAAAAATCGTCGCATTATTGATGACGGTCAGGGTTTGATTGATAATGAAAAATTTGATGAAGAGGGAGAAGTTTTTGGCGTTTCTGGAGCCTGCCCACTGTATAGAACTAAAGCTTTGGAAGACGTTAAAGTTTTGGGAGAATATTTGGACGAAGATTTTTTTATGTACAAAGAAGACGTAGATTTATCCTGGAGATTTTTACTCTATGGCTGGAAGAATTTTTATTATCCAAAAGCCATTGCCTATCATGGTCGTGGTACTGGAGTTCAGCGTAGATTTTTCAATAAAGAAATCATGGCAAACCGCACTAAATTAAGCAAATTCCAAAAAACATATTCTTTCCAGAATCAACATTTGATGGAAGCAAAAAATGAACTCTGGGGAAATTTTTTCAAAGATTTTTTCTCAATCATGGGCAAAAAAATCGCAGTTTTTGGATACATCACACTCAAAGAACCCTATCTTTGGAAAAGTTATTGGTCTTATTTAAAAAAACTTCCCAAAGCTTTAAAAAAACGCAAAGTTATCATGGCCAACAAAAAAATCACCTCCAAACAAATGGCCAAGTGGTTCCAAAAACAATCCAAATACGTTTAGACTAACTGAATAATCGCCCCCATGTGTCCGGTCTTTTTATTGCCACCTCTATAAGAAAAAAATACGTTATTTTCACATACCGTACATCTGCTAGTTATCTCTATATTCTGCGGTAAAACGCCAGCTTCCTGCAACTGATCTTTGCTGCATTTCCAGAGATCAACTTTATTTTTATCATCCAAATATTTATGGAGAAATTTTGGCAATTCTATCAACGGAAAAGTAAATTCTGCACAACAAGGACCAAGTGATTGTGAAATTCCCGCCAAAATATTTGCTGCATCACAGCCAAAATCTTTCTTCATCAACTCAACCGCTTTACCAATAATATTTTTTGCATTACCTCTCCAGCCACTGTGCACCGCCGCAATAACTTTCTTAATAGGATCAAAAAATAAAACTCCCTGGCAGTCCGCAAACCGCACTAATAAGGGCAGATTTCGGGCATTAGTAATGAGCCCATCCACTCCCTCAAAAGCCTTATCCAAACCAAATTCACGGCCGCGCACATCCTCCTCAAATAATTCTACAATTTTATCTTCATGACATTGATAACCTAACGCCAACTTAGATTTATCAACTCCAATCGCTTCGCAAAATCGGCGATAATTTTCTTCTACATTTTCTGGCAATTCACTTTCATCCTTCAGTAAACTCAAATTCAAACTCGCCAAATAACCCTTGCTCACGCCAGCCTCGCGCATAGAAATTCCGTGCTTTAATTCAGCAAAGTATGGTTCGAAAATTTTAAACTGCAGGAATTGCATAGGCCAAAATCATTGCTAATTCGCTAGCCGTAAAATTATAATTTTTCTTTTCTTTTAATAAATCTCCTGCCACTCCATTGTAATATGCCGCACATCTCGCTGCGTCAAAAGGTTCGCATCCTCTAGCCATAAATGACGCTAGCATTCCAGCCAAAACATCCCCAGTTCCGCCCTTGGTCATACCTGCGTTTCCAGTACGATTTAATTCCACATCTCCTTCTTCTGAAGCTACGAAATCCACTGGACCCTTTAACAAAATACTTAAATGTAAATCCATCGCAATTGATCTTAATAAAACTATAGATTTCGCATCGTTTTCAACAATTTTCATCTCCCTTTCTAGCAAAGTTTGAAACTCGTGAGCATGTGGCGTTATGGCAATAGGCTGAGCTAAAGGGAATTTTTCAATTCTTTTTAAAACCATCATTGCCTCCGCATCCAAAACTGTTGGTATATGTAAATTTTTTACAATTTCCAAAACTGCATTTTGAGTTTGTTCACGTTCGCCAAGACCAGGACCTATCAAAACACTGCCACACTTTTTACCAAATTCTACAATTTGATCCACATATCTTTCTGTCAAAAATTCTCCGGGATATTTCTTAACAATAAAATCCGGATACATACTTCTGCTACATTCAAAATTACATTCCGGCACGTACAAGTAAACTAAGTCAGAACCACTATTTATGGCTCCAAGTCCAGCTAAAATCGGCGCACCGTAATAATCAATACTGCCGCCAACTATCAAAACTTTTCCATTTTCTCCTTTGTGAGAATTCGCAAGTCTGCGTGGTAATAAATCTTTAACCTCTGATTTTTTTATATCTTTTAACATTAATTCAAATTTAAATTGTAGAATGCTTTGCCGCCAGCAAATTCTGCCTTTGCACCTAAGCGTTCTTCGATTCTTAATAATTGATTGTATTTGCAAATTCTGTCCGTACGAGAAAGTGAGCCAGTCTTAATTTGTCCAGTCTGTAATGCCACCGCCAAATCTGCAATAGTTGTGTCTTCCGTCTCGCCACTTCTATGAGAAACTATCGCTGTCCAATTTGCTTTCTGAGCCATTTTTATTGCCGCAATTGTTTCACTGATAGTTCCAATTTGATTTAATTTTATCAGAATAGAATTTGCGGCCTTAGCTGCAATGGCTTTCTCCAAACGTTTTACGTTAGTTACCAAGAAATCGTCACCAACCAACTGAATTGTTTTTCCACAGCTTTTCATTAATTTATCCCAACCTTCCCAGTCGTCTTCGGCCATACCATCCTCAATCGAAACTATAGGATATTTACGCAATAAAACATCGTAGTAAGCCACTAATTCAACATTACTCAATTCCTCTTCCTTTCCATTAACTTTAATTTTATAAACTTTTTTATCTTTATCATAGAATTCACTTGAAGCCACGTCCAATGCAATTGTCACTTCCTTCCATGGTTTGTAGCCGGCCTTTTCTACTGCTTGCACCACGAAATCCAAGGCATCTTCATTCCCTTTTAAAGTAGGCGCAAATCCACCCTCATCTCCAACTCCAGTCGCAAATCCCTTATCTTTTAACAAACCCTTTAAAGTATGAAAAATCTCTGCACCCATTCTCAAAGCTTCTTTAAAATTAGCTCCGCCAACTGGCACAACCATAAATTCCTGAATATTTAAGCCATTATCTGCATGCGCACCACCATTTACAATATTCATCATTGGTAATGGCAAAAGCTTAGCCTCAGTACCCGATTTTTCGCCTAAATATTCATACAAAAACCCACTTTTTTCATTCGCCGCAGCTCTAGCAACCGCCATAGATAGACCCAAGATCGCATTCGCACCCAAACGACCTTTATTTTCGGTGCCGTCAACTTCTAACATTTTATTATCAATCGCTAACTGATCAGAAACCTCCATTCCAACAACAACTTTAGCCAATTCACCATTCACATTCTCAACTGCTTTACTCACACCCTTGCCGTTATAACGACTTTTATCTCCATCTCTTAATTCCAAAGCCTCATGCACACCTGTCGAAGCTCCACTTGGCACCATCGCTCTGCCCTGACTTTTTTCTGTAAAAACCTCTACCTCTACGGTTGGATTACCACGTGAGTCCAGCACCTCTCTGGCCAAAATTTGCTTAATCTTAGACATTATTTGAATTTTTAAATTTTGATTAGTCGCATTCTAGCAAATTCCTTTAACTTGCGCCAAATCTGGTTTTTTAGTATGCTTCCGCCGGTATTTATTTAAGTTATTTTTAGTCGTTTATAAACAAAATTATGGAAATTATCTGGCACGGCAATAGCTGTTTAACCTTTAAGGGTAAAGGTGGAGTTACTCTAATCACTAATCCACAAACTGTTTCTGGCAAAATGAAGGGCGAAATCGTCCTAGTTAGCGGCCCAAATGACAAAGCTATAGAAGTTGAAGGATCAAAAAATGTTGTAGATTGGCCGGGAGAATATGAAATGAGTGATATCCCAATTTTCGGCTTACAGGTTGATAAAACCGTGATTTACTGTTTTGAAATTGAAGGTATTAAAATCTGCCATTTAGGTGAACTTGCTAATACTTTGACTAGTGAAACGGTTAAGGACATTGGAGATGTAGACGTTTTAGTTATTAAAGTTGGCGCCGGCAGCAACCTAGACGGCAAAAAAGCCATGGAAGTCATTGAAGAAATCGAACCTCGCGTAGTTATCCCAATGACCGAAGACAATGATGCCGAAATGGCCATTAAATCCATTGGTGCCAATCAAGTCGAAACTGCTGAAAAATTCGTGATTAAATCTCGTTCAGAATTACCAGAGGATCAGATGAGATACGTGGCTTTGACCCTGACAAAGTAAGTACGACTTTATAAAAACCTTAGGATTATTTAATAAAAATTTAATCTCTTTTTGTTATTACTGATTAGTAGCATTTTTTAATATTCTCAAATTGACTAAGTGCTATCAAAAATGATATCATTTAATTAGCTCAATGTGAATAAGATACAAAAGAGAATTGAAAAAATAATCAACAATCCAGGCAACGTAACAATAAGCGAATTAATAGTTATCTTAGAGTATTACGGCTGTAAATTAATCAGAATACGGGGAAGCCACTTTATTTTTCAAGACTCAAAAGGTGAAAGATACCCAGTGCCTGTTCATAACAATAAAGTAAAGCCCTATTATATAAAATATATTTTAAAAAATATTCATGGGAAAAATTAATCCAGCAGATTACGGTTACTATGTAAGCAATATTGGAGAAAAAAATGACCCTGCCTATATGGCTATCATTCCTAAATTTCCTAAGCTTCATGCTTTCGGGGATACTTTAGAGGAATTAAATGATGGCGTAATAGCTGGTATAGAACTCGAGCTTGAGTGTTTAGAAAAAGAAGGCAAAACACCTCCACCACCAGATAAAAAATCAAATTTTAATGGCAAAATTCTTCTTCGTATTTCACCTGAAATTCACTCAAAACTTCATTATGAGGCCCAGGCTCACGATCTGAGCCTAAATAAATATATTGAGAGTAAGCTTCAATAAGTATTGCTTATCATCAGTAGTGCAATTATTATCTTTTGGCAAAAGTCCCAGCTCCCGTATTTCAACGGATAGAATGGAGGTTTCCTAAACCTTAGATGTAGGTTCGATTCCTGCCGGGAGCACCAATAAATCACTTAAACCCACCATGAAAAAACAAACACTTACTATAATGATTATGGCTGCTGTCTTAATGACTGGTGTAATCTGGTATTCCTATGGTAGTGGCTCTGGTTTTTTAGGTATGTTAAAGAAACCAGTTGAAGCTGGCGAAATTCCATCCTGGTGCACGCAAGAATGTCCAATTGGTACATATTCTGAATACGGAAAGTATAATCCTGATGGAACTCCAGTTTGTACTAATGGTCAAGGAGGCTCAACAACTCCAGGAAGTGAAGGCAGCGGTACACAGGGAACTATTTATGGCACGCAACCAGGTAAAACACCAGGTTCAAAAACTAACCCAACTAGTACTCCCAAACAACTAACTGGCAAAAAAGATCCGCGTGGCGGCACGCCAATAGCCAATAGTAATAGTAAGTATCAAATACCTAGTGGCCTTGCTTCAAACTTAAAACCCTCAACAACTCTTAAAAATTTAAATAGACCTATTCTCGTAAATCAACCTACCCCGGGCACAGTTCCTGTTGCACCAACGGTTACATTTCCGTCAAAGGGTTTGGCTATTTATACTTGTTCTTGCACAAGCAAATCCGTAAGCAATTTTCTAGGTACTAAATCATTTGATTGCCCTAAAAATTTTGGTGAATTTAAAACCTACAAAGATCTTGATGGCACCAAAGTTTATGTATTTAAAGAAGCAGAAGCAAATTGTCACTTCGACAAATGGCAATGCCCAAATGGATACACTCGAGATAATTACAAACTTGACGGATGCGATACTCGAAAATTAGAGATTAAACAAAAGTTGGCGGAATGCAACGGTACAACTCCCCCACCTGATCTTGATGCAGATACAAAAGAGATTTGTTTAGGTTTCAACCCTCAAGGCGTACTATTGCAGCCGGATTATGAAAAGTTCTTTAAAGATGCAGAATGCGTTTCTGAAGAAACTTGTAAAAAGTATGCAAACAGTGGCGATTCCAGTGACTTAATGGCTGTTTATGATGCTGCAAATCCTATTTATGGTTCTCTATCAACACTCACGGGTTTACAAAAAACTATTGCTTCATGTTACTCACTGTATCCAGAACTTGCTTGGTCTATAGGTGGTGGCGGAGGGAACTAAAACATATTTTAGAATGCCAAATTATCATATCCAAACTTACGGTTGTCAGATGAATTACTCCGATACGGAGAGGATGGAGGCATACCTTGAAGCGCTTGGTTTCAACAAAACTGAGGGTTTTGAAGGGGCTGATTTGATAATGTTTAATACTTGCAGTATTCGCCAGAAAGCTGAAGATCGTGTGTACGGACACATGCGTACTTTAGAAAAAATGAAACGCACAAATCCAAAACTAATGGTGGCTATAACTGGCTGTATGGTGCGCAAATCTAGCTCTCGTTATTCTACGGAAAGGGACAAGCTCTTTAACACTATGCGTGATTTGGATATTGCTTTACGCATGGAAGAATTACCAAAACTGGCTAATCTTGCACGTGAAATAAATCCTGAAATTTCTATTCCAGAAATCACTGAAGAATCTCTCACTGATTATTTCCAAATTAATCCAACTCATAATTCTCATCAGTCCAAAGCTCAGGCCTTTGTTGCGATCTCTAATGGCTGCGATAAATTCTGTACGTACTGCATAGTTCCATACAGCCGTGGTCGCGAAAAAAGCCGTAGTTTGGAAAGTATTTTGGAGGAATGCAAAATCTTAGTTGAGAATGGTTGCAAAGAAATCACTCTCATCGGTCAAACTGTTAATTCATATGGTTTAAGTCACTACGATAAAGAAGAAAAAACTTTCGAATACTTGGGTGATAAAGAACCATTCGTACATCTTTTGGAAGAAGTCGATAAGCTCCACGAAAAGGGCCTTGTACGTACACGTTTCACTTCTCCGCATCCAAAGGACATGTCTGATCAATTAATCCACGCTATGGCCACTCTAAAGACGCATATGCCTTATCTACATTTGCCTGTGCAAGCTGGAACTAACAGTCTATTAAAACGTATGAACCGTACGTACACGGTAGAAAAATATCGCGAAACTGTTGCTAAACTTCGCAAAGCCATCCCCGGGATTTCAATTTCCACTGATATAATTGTTGGTTTTTGTGGCGAAACAGACGAGGAATTTGAAGAGACTTGTAAGTTTTTTGAAGAGATGGAATTTGAGCATGCTTATCTTTCTCAATATTCTGAGCGTACTGGCACAACCGCCGCTAAATTCATCAAAGACGATATTTCTAAAAAAGTTAAAAGTGAACGTTGGCATCACTTGAACGACGTGATTCTTAAAAATAATTCTAAAAAAGCTTTGGATAGATTTTTAGGCCAAACCGTTAATATCCTTGTAGAAAGCCAAACCGACAAGAAATGTGTAGGTCGTAGCGAGCATTTTAAAATTGTAGAATTCGAATCCGGCCGCAATATCCTTGGTGAAATCGTCCCAGTAAAAATCACCAATTCTCTGCCTTGGTCTCTGGAAGGTGAATTAGTTTAAAACAGCCGACTCGTTTACTTCAAATTCGCACTTACCTGAGCCTTAATTCTTCTGATACCGGTTGCGCAGGCTTCTTCTTTGAGAAGTTTAAAGCTACCAAGTTCAGAAGTATTTTTCACATGTGGACCACCGCAAATTTCCATACTAAAAACATTATTTTTGCTTGGATCACCCATAGTATAAACCTTCACTTTTTCACCATATTTATCTCCAAATAGACCGATAGCGCCTTTGGCCATTGCTTCAGGCACAGTCATTTCTTCAAAGCTAACTGGCAAAGCGGCTTTGATCTGTTCATTCACTATGTCTTCCACCAATTTTTTTTGCTCATCAGTCATTTTTTCCGGATGGCTAAAATCAAAACGTAATCTCTCCGCAGTAATATTTGAACCTCTTTGCTCAACATGTGTACCCAAAACTGTTCGTAAAGCTTTATGTAGTAGGTGAGTAGCCGTATGTAGTCTCACAACTTCTTCACTGTGATCAGCTAAACCTCCGGCAAATTTCTTTTCTGCTCCTACTCGAGACAAATCTTGATGTTTTTTATAGAATTCATCAAATTTACTCATCACAAATTGTTTATCTTCAGCAGCTTTTATCCAACCGTCGGCCTCTAATTCTTCAATAGTCATCTCAATTGGGAAGCCGTAAGTCGCAAACATTTCAAAACAGAAATCTTCTGCAAAAGCTTGAACTCCCTTATTTTTTACACTCTCTAGTTTCTGCATTTCTTTGCGCAAAACCGTCAATCCCTTGCCAATCGTATTGTTGAAATTTGCTTCTTCCTTAGCCATTTCTTCATAAATTTTCTCCTGTTTGTCATTTAACTCATTATAAAATTCTCCATACAGTTTTACATAAATTCCAGAAATCTTGCGGATAAAATCCACTTCAATTCCAAGTTTTTTTGCATGACGAATAGCTCTACGAATCAATCTTCTCAAAATATATCCCTGATCTGTATTTGAAGGCACAACTCCCATTGGATCCCCCAAAATAAAAGTCGCTGCTCTCAAATGATCGGCAATAATTCTCTCTGAAAGAATCTGCTCAGCACTTGGTTCGCTGTAACCTGCCAACAACCTAATTTCCTCAATAACTTCTGTAAAAAGCTCAGTCTCAAAAGGAGATTTCACCCCGCTAAGTATTGTCAAAACTCTCTCCAATCCCATTCCAGTATCTACATTTGTCTGTTTTAAAGGTTCAAAAGTACCATCAGCTTTTTTGTTATACTGCATGAATACGTCATTCCAAATTTCTACCCATTTTTTATTTTCCGGATCATAAATTTCCGGCGCTTCTCCTTCTCCTGTCCAATAAAACATCTCTGTATCTGGACCACATGGACCTGTCTGACCAGCTGGACCCCACCAATTATCTTTTTTTGGTAAGAATGCAATGCGCTCTTTTGGCATACCCAAGCCGAGCCAGAGGTTAAAAGCTTCTTCATCGCGAGGAGCGTCATTATCTCCTGCAAAACAAGTAACAGCCAGGTTTTTAGTTGAAAATCCCAAGCCTCCATCCGCTCTATTGCTAGTCAAAAACTCAAAACTCATCTTAATAGCACCTTCTTTAAAATAATCCCCCAAAGACCAGTTTCCCAACATCTCAAAAAATGTTAGATGGCTGGGATCACCAACTTCTTCTATATCATCTGTGCGAATAGACTTTTGCACATCTGTTAATCTTGTGCCTTCTGGATGTTTTTCGCCCATCAAATATGGAACTAAAGGATGCATACCCGCAGTTGTAAACAAAACCGTAGGGTCATTATCTGGGATAACTGAGGCTCCTTTTATCTCTCTGTGGCTATGTTTTTTGACGAAAAAATCTAGGTAAAGCCTGCGTAACTCGTTTGCTGTAATCATTTTAATATAAATTATAACTGGCGACATTCTAAGAAAAATCACTTTAACTTACAAGTATATAGTATATTATGGTTGAGATCTGAATTTAGGACTAATAATCAATTGCAATGGGCAGAAAATCTAAAACCAAGAAAATTTTAAAAGAGGAAGCTAGTAAAAAAATTAAAGAATCAATAAAAAAGTCTGGATTTTTTTCCAGATTTTTTAAGAAAAAACCAACTAAAAAAGAAGTTGCAGAGGCTATTCATGTAGAGGAAGTTCAACGCGAAAAATTGTTGGAAAAAATTAAGAGAAATAAAAAGAAACTTTTTGGAGGAGCTTTAGCCTTAATCATGCTTGGTATTTTGTTTTCAGTGGGTTATTTGCTTTTTCAGAAGGCTTTTAGGGCTCAGCCTATAGCCAAAATTCTACCTGCAGAACAGACAATTGGTTTCATCGAATTTAATATTAATTTTGATCATAATCAATTAGTGAAATCACTGAATTTATTGAAAAATTATCCAGTAGTTAGCAAAGCAAATCTAATTAAAGCTGCTGAGAAATTTCTTGGCGCAGATTATGAAAAAGATTTGCAGCCATGGATTGGACGTGTTGCTGGAGGCGCGCTTGTGAATTCTAAAAAAGATGAAAATCAAGTTTATGAAATTTATTTCGCGGAAATTTTGAGCCAAAAAAATATCGAGGATTTATTAAATAAAAAGAATCCCACTAAAAATACTTATTCAAATTATTTAACTTATAAAGTTGGTGATGGCTATTACGTGATTATTAACGATTACCTAATAGTTAGTAATGGTGAACAGGCCATTTATGAGCTTATTGACTCCCAAAACAGTGATGTTCCAAAGGTTTCAGAACACGAACAATATCGTAGAATTGATACAAATTTGCCTCTCAATCATATAGTTTTCAGCTTTATAAATTTTGAAAAACTCAATGATGGCGTTTTTGCAAAATACGCTTTTTTGAATCAATCAGGTTTCTCATTTCAAATGTTAAAACCATTTTTAAAATTAGTTGATGCAGAAGGCTTTGTAATAGTTGCTTTGGAAGAAAATTTTGCTATTCAAAGCTTCCTAGCTTTGGATGAAAACATAGTTTCAAATGACGATTATCTAAGTTATGAAGAAAAATATAATGCAAACTTGTCTTCTTACGTAAAAGATAACACTTTAGTTTTTTGGGGAGCTAACAATCTAGAAGCTCAGATTAAGAAATTTGTTGCAATGTTGTCGGGTGGTAATGAGGCCGATATTGCTTTATTTGAAGCCGTATTTCAGAATTACACTAAACAGTATTTCGGACCAGAAACTAGTTTTTACGATGACGTTTTACCACTTTTCCAAAACGAATTTGCCTTTGTCATCGAACCGGATAGCCAGAATAAACCTGTCTATAAATTATTAATCGAATTAAAAAATCCCCAACAAGACGCTCTCACTATCCAGAATTTAGCTAATAATTTTGCCTCTATTGGAGCCGTTTTTGAGCCTAAGGTCGTTGAGCATACTTTGCCGGATGGAACTGTTGGTAGGGAGATTATTGCTGTTCCGGAAGAGATCATAAAAGGAGAGCATACTTACAAAGATAATAAAATTTATGAGTTAAGAATGGGCAAGCAAAATTGGTCTGTTTATTATACCGTCGTTAATGAATTAGCTCTTATTACAAGCAATATTGAGGGTATCAAGACTACGGTGGATATTATTAAAGATGGTAAGAATAATTTAAAAAACACTGACATTTTTACTAAATCAATTGAACCGGTTTTAAATAGTTCAGATGAAGTTAGCTATTTAAATTTAGAAACCGTTCTACCAATAGTTTTCAAAAAACAGGCAGTCCCAGAAATTCTTAAATCACTTTCATATTTTAGCTCTGGTAGAAATTATTTCAATGACGGCATAGTAACTATCAACTACCTGCATCTAAAGTAGGTTTTTGCAAATTCGATGACTCAAAAAATCCAGGATCTAAAATCAGGATCGGATGGTAAAAAAATAAATCTCAAATCTGGAAAATCCAAGAAACTACCGGATTCTTTTGTCGATACAACCAAAAAAAATAAAAATATTTTTTATAAACAAAATTCCCCAATCAAAGAAATACGGGACATAGAGGTAACTCAAAAAAACAATTTTAGTTATATTAAAGGCAAAAAATTTACTCCACCAAAATCGCTTGGTAATTTACTGAAAATAGCATTTTTTGGCTTTATAATAATATTTATCATCAACGCTATTAATTTATATTATGTTGGTAAGAAACTCGAAAAAGATATATCTGCTGAGGCTAAAACGGGATTTTCTTTATTAATGGATGGTGGCAAAAATACTAGTAAAATTGAATTCACTGAAGCCATAGCTGCTTTTAAAAAAGCCTCCAATAACTTTGGTGAAGCTCAAAAAAACCTTTGGTTTATTAGCACTGATAATTCAGTTTTTGGGAACAAAAATAACCTTACTGGAGCTGTGAATGCACTTTTAACCGGCGGCCAGAATTTTGCCAGAGCTGGTGGATATTTTTTGGAAGCCGTGGAGGAATTCAACAAAATTCCACTATACTTTGTAGCTAAAAATAAAAATCCGGATTATGAAACTCCTTCTCTCACTGATACATTAAAATCAGGCTTGGAAAAGACAAATCTAGCCATTAAGGAAATCTCACTGGCCTCCGAAAAAATTCTTAATATTGATGAAAACACCCTTCCTTCAGAAATAAAAAATCGTGTAATTCTCGCCAAGCAACAGGTAAAAGAAATTAACGACACCCTCACTCTCACCGGAGAATCCTTCCCGGCACTTTTGAAATTATTGGGTGATCGTTATCCACATCGTTATCTAATTCTCTTCCAAAATAATAATGAGATCCGGCCAACGGGTGGTTTTATTGGTAGTTACGCCATTATGGATCTTAATGAAGGCTATATTGAAAAGTTAGAAGTGCACGACGTCTACGACATAGATGGATCTTATGGAGGCATTATTGAGCCCCCTGAAGAGTTGAAAAGTTTTATTGGCAATTGGCGTTTTCGTGATAGTAATTATTCTGCTGATTTTCCAACTTCTGCGGCCAAGGCAAAATGGTTTTTGGAGAAGGAAGGAGGCCCAAGCGTAGATACTGTTATTGCCGTAAATCAGGGCTTATTAAAGGATATGCTGGAAATTAGCGGACCTGTCCAGGTTGGTAATTTTGGTAAATTGAATGCCGAAAATTATAACTTACTTTTGAGCTATATAATTGAAGGAAAAGTTTGGGGCGCAGAAGATCCAAAACATATTCTTAAAATTTTTGTGCCAGCTTTTAAAGAAGCAATTTTAAAAGAAGAAAATGTTGCAAAAGTGGCTGGTAAATTATACAAAGCAGTGCAGCAAAAACATGTGATGATGTATTCAAGTGACCAGGAAATTCAGAGGCTTTTTGATTCTCTTGGACTTAGTGGTCGCGTCTATCAAACTCAGGAAAAAGAAGATTATTTAAGTGTGATTAATTTTTCTACCGGTGGCACAAAATCAGATCTTTTTGTGGAAGAAAATATTACTCACGACACTTTTATTGATAAAAATGGCAATCTCATAGATGAAGTAAAGGTTAAACGCAGCCATAATTGGGATGACGATATTTATTTTAAATGGCGTAAAATTCTACAAGCATATGGTTTTAACGAAATGCCTGATCAATTAATTGATACCTTGGGTAGAGGTAGAAATCGTGTTTATACAAAGATTTATGTGCCTTCCGGCAGCACACTTTTAGAATCAAACGGTAAAGACGTTGCTACAAAATTTGATAAGGATTTAAAAAAAGATTATTTTCTGGCTGAGATGGAAATTAAAGCTGGAGAAAGCAAAGAATTAACTGTTAAATATCGTCTTCCATTCACTTTAGATCTCAAAAATCAGGCCGATACTTACAAATTAATTATCGAAAAACAGCCTGGAAGTAGAGGAAGCATCCTTACAAAAACCGTACACACCGACCCTGAAGTTTATAATTTATCCGTCTATCCGATTGAAGTTCGCACTGATTTAGAAGACAATCTCATCTACGCCACAAACCTGGTTTATGATAGATATTTTTCAGGACTTTGGGCTAAAGAATAACAAAATTTCACCATGAATGATTTTAAAATTTCAGAAAAAGAAAAGAAAATTTGGGAGATTCTAAAAGTGCCAACTCCTACTTTGACGCCCCAGGAACGTTTTCAAAGACTTATGGCTTTTCGTAATGAATGGCGTTTGTATCCACGTAAATGTGATGCTACTGGCAAGAATATTTTGAGTGCCTACAGACCGGATGTTCCTTTTCCTGTTTATGAAAATGAAATTTGGTGGGGTGACAGCTGGGACGCTTTAAAATATGCTAAAGCTTTTGATTTCTCCCGTCCTTTTTTTGATCAATTCAAAGAACTGCAAAATGTAGTTCCACGCGAAGGCACCTCAATTTTTAACAGCGAAAATTGTGAATATAACAGCCACACTCGTCAGTCCAAAAATTGCTATTTAAACTCATTAATCGTCAAATGCGAAGACGTCTATTATTCTTATTGGATGGTCAATGATAAAGATACTTACGACTCTGTTTTAACCAACGACTCAACTCTTTGTTATGAATGCATTGATGTAAATGCCTCTTATGATTCGGCTTTTTTACAAGAATGTACTAACTGCTCAGACTGTTATTTTTCTTACCAATTGAGGAGTTGTCATAACTGCATTTTTTCTTCAAATTTAATTAATAAAGAATATTACATTTTTAATAAGCCTTGTACTAAAGACGAATTTGAAAGCATGAAATCCAAGATTTTTGATGGCTCATATAAGACTTTAGAAATGGCAAAAAAAAGTTTTTTGGATATGCGTAAAAAATCCATCCACAGAAATCTGCAAACTCTTCAGTCAGAAAACGTAGTTGGGAATCACGTTTATCGCTCTCGCAATTGTGCAAATGCCTTTGAGGTTTTTGATAGCGAAGACGTTTATAACACGATTTCTACCGGAAATTGTAAGGACATTTCTAGTTGTTATTCTTGTGGCTGGCCAGACGGAGAATTGGTTTATATGTCTGTCACAAGTCGTGGTTGCCGTGAAATAGCTTTTTGTAGTTACAGTTGGTTTTCTCAAAATTTATATTATTGCGATAGCTCGAATTCCTGTAAGGATTGTTTCGGCTGTATTGGGCTTAGACATAAGCAATATTGTATTCTGAATAAACAGTATTCCAAAGAAGAATATGAAGAATTGTTGCCAAAAATTATTGATTGGATGACTAAAACTAAAGAATGGGGAGAATTTTTCCCAGCCAATTTATCTGTTTTTGCCTATAACGAAAGTGCCGCCCAAGAATTCTATCCTTTGACCAAAGAAGAAGCCCTTAAACAGGGTTTTAACTGGACAGACTATGAAACCCCACTTCCTCAGGTAAAAAAGCTTATTAAGGCCTCAGAATTGCCTGACAACATCAAAGATACACCAGATACTATCCTGGATTGGGCCATAGAATGCGAAGTCACAGGAAAACCTTTTAGAATTGTAAAAACCGAACTTAAATTCTACCGCGATCACAACATCCCAATCCCTCACCGATTACCATATCAAAGGCACATGGATAGGGTAGCGCTGCGTAATAAACCCGCTCTATATTCAAGAAATTGCAGCAAATGCAGCCAACCAATGCATACCGCTTTTCCACCAGAAGCTATCGAAACAATCTACTGTGAAAAGTGCTACCTCGAAACCGTAGGCTAATTATTTCCTCCCAAACATCTTTGCCAATTCATCCAAGGTTAGATGAATCATCGTTGGTCGGCCATGCGGACAAGTGTAAGGTCTTTTTAAAGTTTGCATCTGTTGTAGCAAGCCCTGCATCTCATCCAAACTTAGTTTTTGCCCAAATTTAATCGCACTTCTGCAAGACATGTAAGTCAAAATTTCTTCAATTTTACCCTGCATTCCGGTTGGTGTTTTATTATTTGCAATATCATCCAAAACCCCTTTTATAACCTGATTTAAATCTTCTTTAACCAAAAAAGTTGGTACACCATGAATCACAAAAGTATTTCCACCAAACGGTTCAATTTCAAATCCAAGTTTTTCAAAAGTTTCTTTATTTTCTTCAATCATGCCGATTTCCTGCGCGCTCAATTCTAGCTGAAATGGTACCAGCAAGGGCTGAATTGATTTTTGTTGATTTTCAAACTGTTCCATCAATTGCTCATATCTCACTCTTTCATGTGCAGCGTGTTGATCAATCAAAACCAACCCTTCTTCATTTTCTGCCACTATATAAGAATTAAAAACCTGGCTGATAGACTTCATTACTGGCTTTTGTGAAAGATTGTTTTCACTGAGTGGCTGAGTTGCTCTATCGGTCAAAAAAGCTTTAGAAAAATCCAACGCTTCTTGAAAATTCATCGTTGGTGCTGGGTTAGAATCAGACATTCTATATCCTCCACCAGAATTATTTTTAAACGTTGGAACAAAGGCATTCATTTTTGAATCAGAATCATTTTTTGGGAAACTATCCGACATGTATCTTTGGCTTTCTGTATAGCCTTTTGGGGCTAAGCTGTTTTTTTCCAAAGAAGTTTTTACTGCACCAAATAAAATTCTAATTACTTCCTGAAGATCTTCAAAACGCACTTCAATTTTGCGAGGATGTACATTCACATCCACAAGTGCCGGATCAATTTTTATATTAATCACAAAAACCGGTTTTTTGTCTTCCATCAGCATTGAATGATAAGCATTTTTAATTGCATTCGCCAAAACATAATTCTGTACCGCTCTACCATTCACAAAAAAGTATTGATGATTACTTGTTGAACGACTTAATAAAGGCTTACCAATAAACCCATCAATTTGCATACTTGAGCCACCATAAAAAATCGGCAACATTGCTTCTGCCGTCGCCCTACCAAAAATATCAGCAACACGATCATAGAGATTTTCGGCTTTAGGTAGGTCAAAAATCACTCTTCCACCATGTGTTAATTTCAACGCTACGCCTGGATTTGCCAAGGCAATATTATTTAACATTCCAGAAATATGGGTCAATTCTGTAGAAGTTTGCTTTAAATATTTTTGACGCGCAGGAGTGTTGTAAAATAGATCATAAACTTCTATTTGTGTACCTTTTCCCATTGCCACATCTTTGATACTAATCATATTACCACCTTCGCAATCTAGCTGTGCTCCGCCCAAATCTTCATTTCTCTTACTACGCAAAACTAATTTTGAAACAGAAGAAATGCTGGCCAAAGCCTCACCTCTAAAACCCATTGTTTTAATTTTCCACAAATCACTTTCCTCAGCAATTTTACT
>JBBTQK010000004.1:94538-166664 GCA_038065735.1 Patescibacteria group bacterium
TGATAATAAGCTTTAAGCTCGTAATTATTCTTTCCTAAAGCCAAATTTCCCCATTCTACCTTGGATCTATATTCAAAACTCATATCGCCAGTCTTAAATTCTGCAAGTTGGTAAACATCAGTATATTTGTCTTTTTGAGTACCTGTCACCACGATTTTTGTCACCGTTGGTGAAACAGTTCCCTTCAAAAGCACAGGCTCAGCAGTGAAAGTCGAACCATTACTGATTGAAGAATCCAATTTTATGAAATTTTTAGGCTCAACTACTTTCTTTTCCAGCTCTTTTTTATCAGTCACCTCGGCTTTTTCCTCAGTCTTAACTTCTTCTTTAGCAACAACTTCCTCCTTAGGTTTCTCCTCTTCAATTACAGGATTTTTATTCATTTCATTTTCCAAATCCTTAACTTTATCCCGTAAAACTTCTAATTTTTGGTCAGTCTCATCATTGTAAACTAATTCTTTATCATCTGCAGTTTGATTACACGCAGTAAGAATTAATAACCCTAGAAACATCATTATTTGGCTAACTATCTTCATAAATCTTAATTTAAAGCCCCGTGATTATAGCAGGTTTTTCTTTATTTCATCAAGCTTCTGCATTGCCTGCATAGGAGTCATTTGATTCAAATCAATCTCCCTTAATTTATCCACAACTCCACTGTTTTTTTCTGCAATTTTACCGTGTTCCCGCGCCTTACTTTCCAATTCAAACATATTAATTTGATCTGGATTTACGATTGTTTTTCTAATCTGCTTTTCTTCCAATTCCTTAAGAACTCCACGCGCGCGACTCACTACTTCTACCGGTAATCCAGCCAGTTTTGCCACCTCAATTCCATAACTTTTATCCACACTTCCTTCTATAATTTTATACAAAAACACTACTCCATCTTTTTCATTTTCTTTCACCGCTACACTCAAGTTATGCGCATTAGCTAAACGTTCCGCCAATTGCACCAACTCGTGATAATGTGTTGCAAAAAGAGTCTTAGCCTTAATTTTATCGTGAATAAATTCTGTGGTTGCCCAGGCAATACTTAAACCATCATAAGTAGAAGTTCCACGTCCAATTTCATCCAAAATTATCAAGCTTTTTTCAGTAGCATTATTGAGAATGTAAGCCGTTTCAGTCATTTCCACCATAAAAGTACTTTCCCCACGTGCCAAATTATCCGAAGCACCAACTCTCGTAAAAATCCTATCTACAAGCGAAATTTTGGCACTTTCCGCTGGTACAAAACTTCCAATTTGTGTTAACAACAAAGCCAACGCCACCTGTCTCAAATAAGTTGATTTACCACCCATATTTGGGCCAGTAATTAACAGGAATTTTTTGCTCGCATCAAAAATAATATCATTCGGCACAAAGGCTCCTTCCGGAACAATTTTTTCTACCACGGGATGACGGCCGTTTTTTATTAAAATTTCTCCATTATCCATAATTTCAGGCCTGCAATAATTGCTCTTTAAAGCCAAAAACGCCAGGTTTAACAAAACGTCTAATTCCGCCACCAATTGCGCATCTTTTTGAATATTCAAAATCTCCTTTATCACTTCTATCCTCACGGAATAAAAAATTTCATACTCCAATTCTTTAATTTTATCTTCTGCAGTTAAAACTTTTTCTTCATATTCTTTTAATTCCGGCGTAATAAATCTCTCTGCATTTACCAAAGTTTGTTTGCGAATATAATCGCTTGGCACTGAGGCTAAATTAGTTTTGCTTATTTCAATATAATATCCAAAAACACTATTGAATCGCACTTTCAAAGAATTAATTCCCGTACGTTTTATTTCTCTTTCCTGAAGGTCCGTAATAAAACCCTTTCCTTCTCCACTAATTGCTCTCAAATCATCCAGCTCTTTATTATAACCAGTTTTAATCATTCCACCTTCACGAATTGTCATAGGTGGTTCATCGCTAATCGCCGCCTCAATCAAATCTGTTAATTTATCCAAAACCACTAGTTCATTAGCAAATTCCGGTAACTTATCTACCATTAATTTTTTTACTTCCGGAATTATTTTTAAAGAATATTTTAGCGCCAATAAATCTCGCGCATTTCCTGTTCCTAAACTCAATTTACTAAGTAGTCTTTCAATGTCATAAATATTCGCAAGAATTTCTCTCAAGTCTTTTAATAGCGCAGCACTTTTTACAAAAGTTTCGATTTTATTTAAACGACTTTCGATTTGTTCTTTATTAAGAAGGGGATGCATAAGCCAATTTCTCAGCATGCGCCCTCCCATACAAGTTACGGTTTGATCCAGCACCCAAATCAAACTTCCTTCTTTTTTACCCTCACGGTTTGTATAAAAAATCTCCAAATTTCTTATCAAAGATTCATCCATGGGCATGAACTCGGAGGTCGAATAATAAGAAATTTTTTGAACATGCTTTAAATCAGTTTTCTGCGTTTCTTTTAAGTATTTAAGAAGCATTGCCGCGGCTATTGTAGCCATATTTTTACCCTCAAGTCCAAACCCTACCAGTGATCTTAATTCAAAGTAATTCTTCAAAAAATTCTCTGAAGCTTCTTTAAAATTAAACTTAAAAAAGTAACTCTGCGGAAATTTTTGCGACAGATTTTTTACAGTCACGTTACCTAAAACTTCTTCAGTGGTAATGCATTCTGCTGGAGCAATTCTCAAAAATTCATCCTCAAGATTTTTAGCATCTTTTAGCTCAGTCACCTTGAATTCACCGGTTGTAATGTCAGCATAGGCTAGGGCAAAACAATCTTTATCCACCCAAATCGCCGCCAAATTATTATTGGCTTTATTATTTAAAATATTTTCATTAAAAGTTGTACCTGGAGTTACTACTCTTATCACTTCTCTCTGCACAAGGCCATTACCATCCGGTTTTGTAACCTGATCACAAAGCGCAACTTTTTTACCAGCCTTGGTGAGTTTCGCCAAATATCCTTCAAGTGCATGATATGGAATACCGCACATCGGAGGGGCATTTTCACTATTTTTATTACGCGCAGTTAGTGTGATTTGCAGAATCTTTGACGCTTCCAAGGCATCCTCAAAAAACATCTCATAAAAATCTCCCAGCCTGTACATCAAAATACAATCTTGATACTGATCTTTGATCTGTTTGTACTGCGCCATCATCGGCGTAAGTTTTGTCATATTGAATCTAAAAAGCCCTTTAGGCGTCCTATTCTACCAAATCGAGGAATATTTTCTACAAAAAAGTATTTCCTTTCCCCGGGGAGAGTTTTACAGATAGAAAATCCCGTTCCCTGGAACGCTTTTTGTTTAGAACATCATTTGCTTATTTTGTAAATTTATATTAAATTGTGATCAATCACGACGAGAGGAGGTTCTTAAGGGTTAGTCCTTAGGTAATTGCCTCTCATTTTTTATACTCAACATCATGAATATCCGAGAAAAACGCCAATTAATTAGCCGGAAATGTCCCGGAGTTAAGATCTGCGCAGTGACAAAAAACAGATCAATAGCAGAAGTAGAAAGCCTCTTAAGCGACCTTCCGGAAATCAAAATCATTGCTGAAAATCGTTGGCCAAATTGCGAAGAAAAATTCAAAAAATTCACCAATCTACAAAAGCATTTCATTGGCCCTCTACAAAGTAATAAATTGAATAAAATTCTGCCATTAACAGATGTAATTCAATCAATTGAAGACCTAGCTTTACTACAAAAAATTAATCAAAAAGCTTTAGAATTAAACAAAACTATAGAATTTTGCTTCCAAGTCAATATTTCCAAAGATCCGGCAAAGCATGGCATCGACGAGCAAAATCTCAGCCCAATCCTTGAAAATTATCTCAAACAAAATCTAAAAAACACTAAATTAATTGGTTTAATGACGATCGGCGAAAAAACTAATCTCAATGAACGTGAAAAATACTTCCAAGATTTTAAAAAACTTTTCGACGCAATCAATACAGAATATTTCTTCAAAAATCCACTCCCAACCTTATCAATGGGCATGAGCGAAGACTTTGAACTAGCCATAAAAGCTGGTTCAACAATGGTTAGATTAGGCACCTGCCTCTTTGAATAAATCTATCCAATATGTTCCCACCAACAGTGTAAACAATATACTACACAAGGGCTATCTTCTGTAAAAGTACTGATCAAAGTGTTGTGACAACTATCACATTTACGCTTATACATGACTCTTTCCGGCCTTAACCGATATCGTTGCGCAGCTCTACAGCTAGGGCAATAAACCGGCCAGACGATTTTCATTTTTTTGTAGAATTCGATTTCAGCCGGAATAATTTTAAATTCTCCATCACAAATAAAACATTTTCTGTCAGTTGCTTCTCCTAAATTTTGCCTTTGAAGTTCATCCTTTTTTCCTTGTTCTAAATCCTTATTTAATAAGTCATACAGCGTATAAATCCCGTTTTCCAATAATTCTTTTTTAATTTCCGCAGTCCTCTTCCAATATTCATTTTCCTCAACTTTTTGATTCAAAATATAGAATCCTTTTTGCTTATTTTTTAAATACACACAGCCAAAACAATTCTCACAATCCATGCAGTTTACGATATATTCAGAATCCTTAATTCTGCTGCACCAGTAGTGATATTTGCAGTTAAATAAATAGTCAGAATAAGAGACATCATAAGCTAAATCCATAGCCGTCGGCACGGGTCCGCAATCCCAGGAATCCTTTGTCCCAATATCCAAATTCGCCTGATAAATATAGCCACTGTCCTCCGTATGTCTTGTATCAAAACATTCATGACAATTTTTGCTGTGGTAGATATAGTCTCCAGTACAATCAGCCGTATCATGTTGATGTGTATACATTCTCGGATTTTTCTTTTTAAATTCCTCTAATTTCTGCCAGATAAATTTAATACCACCGGCTTTTGAATAGTCGAACATTTTCATTTTTGCCTCATATTCTTCTTTAGAATATTGCTCGTTAAAAATGCAATATTGTTTATCTCTAATTGTGCAGCAACCAAAGCAATCTTTGCATCTCCTCAAGTCGTAAGAAAAGTGTACATTTTGGCAATTATTACAGTCCTGACAAAAGTTACAGTTATAGCAGGTATCACAATCCACACACTCGTAGCAAATTTCACAATTTTCACAAAAAGCACAATCGGTACAATCAGTTAGAGCTTTGCTGTCCTCAGAATGATAAGCATTGCGGCAATTTCCGGAATTGAAACACATATAACAATCCTTGGAAACCGTTGTAATATCACCATAATCACAGTTTTCACTGGCTCTGGTCCAGGATCCACATTGAGGAGATTCTAAGAAAAGTTTTCTAAATTCTACGATAAAATTACTCATACTATTTTTAAATATGTTCTTCGATTCTTCTTATAATTTCTAAACCATAGATATGAAAATAAATTCCAAGGTCTTGGGTTATTTCTAATCGCTCAGTCATTGAAGCAGGCGCATCAATAAAAAATCTCAATTTATTTGAGTCTTGTTGAATTTCACAGACCATTGCACTTGCCGCTGTCGGATATTTAGAAATAATTTTTCGCCATGCTTGATGTTTTACAAAAATAAAAGGCTTATTCCAGACAATTTTTCCCTCTTGTGAATCAATTTTCCAGCTCATTACTTCTTCATCAATTTTTAATTTTCCTTTAGTGCATTTCTTAAGCATTAAAACTAGAACAGTTATTACCAAAATAATTAATAATAACGTAGAAAATATTAGATAATAAATCTCATAATTCTGGGCTTCCTTAATGTATTCATACAAATAGCCATTACCCAAAATCATTAAATAAATCCCCATCCCAAGAGTTATAAACGTGGCTAAAATGGCTAAACCATACCGTGGGGCGATCGGCACAATGAGTTCTTTTTTTGCCTGGATTGCATCGAGTAATTTTTTATCTTTTCGTGCCAACAAATAAAACGCTAAGAAAGTTAATGCAATGATGCCAACCGTTATTGATAATGCTTGCCAGTTCATATTTAAAATTGATCATTTAATAACGGAGCAATATCCATGGCCGGCTCCTCATATGGATGAACTCTTTTTACAGCTTCAACTACGTCTTTAATTTTTTCTTTTAGACAAATCGTTTCAATTTTTTCTTCTTCCACCTCTTCAATTTTACCTTCCTCTCCAATATATGGCTCAGCACCTTTTAAAGGCCTAAAGCGGCCAATTCCTTTAGCTGTAAAACTACAGTAATCATAATCGCCAATATGCCCACATCCGGCTTCTGCCAAAGCTTTACGCACTGCGTCGCCATGTGAAGGCGGGACGAAAACTGTGATTTTTACGTATTTAAATTCCATGAACGTATTATATCTCTAAACTCCATATCTCAAAGCTTCATCTCCATAAACTTCTTTAATCATATCGATTTTTGTAAATAATTTTTCTTCTTCGTTGTTGCCCTGAAATAAACTCAGATTATAATTTTGAATTAAATTACTGACGCCAATTCCAATTAATCTAATGGGATCTTGATTGCTGAAATTACTCAAAAAAAGCTCTTTAATTAAAGGAAAAAGTTTACTGTCCGTACAGGCTGGAATATCCAGATTTTTTTGCCATGAGAATTCTTTAAATAAGCTGTAGTAGCTGGCGGATGCTTCTTTTTTTTCATTACTTTTATATCTAATTTTTATGAAAACCGTTCTAGCTTTCATTTTGTGCATCCGCAATTTCTTGAAGACCATTTCAGAAAGTTCCTTCATCTGTTTTAAGCAAACATCTTTACTGTAGGTGCTTTCATAAAAAGTGTGTTCCTTGGAAATCGATTTTGGTAAAGAATACGTCGAAACAACCGGTGAGTTGTCTATACCTAAACAGCGCTTCCACAAGGCAATACCGTGGAGTCCAAATTTTTCTTTTACTTCTTCCATTGTTAATTTTGAAATATCTCCAATGGTCTGAAAACCATGTGCTTCCAATAGTGGTAAAGTTTTCCTACCTACACCTGGCATACATTTTAACTTAAGCGGAGCCAAGAAACCTGCTTCCTTCCCGTATGGGACAATCGTTAGTTTATGTGGTTTGTTTGTACTGGAAGCAACTTTGGAAACTGTTTTACTACTAGCCAGTCCACCCGAAACGGACAACCCTAATTTTCTATTAATTGTATAAAGAATTTTACGAGCAATTTCTTGTGGAGGAAGTTTGTGCATCAACTCACAACCAGTTAAATCCATATACGCCTCATCAATAGAAGCCATTTCTACCTCAGGTGTGAAATCCAGCATAATCTGATACATCTTGCTGGAAAAATCCCTATAAGCCTCAAAATGGCCCGGCACGATAATCGCCTTTGGACATTTACGCACCGCCTGATACATAGGCATGCCAGAATAAACTCCACAAGCCCTAGATTCGTAACTTGCCGCAGAAACGATTCCTTTGGTCCCGCTAACGTCTCCAACTAGAATTGCTTTACCACGTAGCGTTGGGTTCAAAACCTGTTCTACGGAGGCAAAAAAAGCGTCAGCATCCATATGTAGAACGTGACGTTTTTTTTGCAAAAGCTTTAAACGAAACATAATAATTTAGTTACATCCATTAAAACATTGCCACCTGCCCGCCTAATTTGTAGTAACCGCCTTTGTTAATTGATCTTCTCCAAGACTTGATCCTTTGCCATAAACTGCGTCTCTTGATGTTTAGAGTTTTTTTCCATCCATCCGCCGGATTTAGTTTTTTAGTCCTAAAACCAAGTAGGGATTTTTTCTTTTGGTGTGTGTCGATTGTTAGTGTGATGAACATATGTTTTAGGTTAATAATTAATTTGTTGAATAAGCACTGAGTAAAAAAACTCAGCAGTACTGATTTTTGAAAACTTATTTTATTTAAACTTCAGGTATCTATCTAGTATTGCCTGATCAATGAGGTTACCACCCCCTGAACCGACAATTCATTTTCTGGATAGATATCTTTGTAATCTTTATTCTCAGCCTTTAAATAGGTTTTACCCTCTCTTTTAATGTAGCGTTTTAAAGTATTGTGATTATCTACCAAGGCCACAACTATATCTCCATCTCTAGCTTCCCTTTTACCATCTACTACAACTAAATCTCCTTCAAAAATTCCTGCATCTATCATGCTCACTCCTGTAACTTTCAATAAAAAATAATTTTTAGTATCTTTAACCAAATCATCACCCACACTCATCCAGTTTTCTATATACTCTTCAGTTAAAACCGGCCCCCCAGCTGGTATAAATCCCAAAACCGGTAACTTCATAGCCATTGGAGCATCAAGCTTTTCTTTAATACTAGCCAATAATTTGATCCCACGAGGAGTGTCGTCCTTCTCAATAAACCCTTTTTCCTCTAAAGCTTTTAAATGTTTTAAGATTCCATTATCTGAACTAACACCAAAATTCTCTCTCATCTCTCGTAAAGTTGGAGAGCGACCGTAACTCATTTGGTATTCTTCAATAAATTTGAGAACCGCTTCTTGTTTTTCCGTCAAAAATTCAGACATAAGTTTTTGTTTAAGGTAAGTGTACGCTCACCACTATAGGTGAGCACGCACTCACCGTCAAGTTTATTCTCGTTGACTGAAATGAAATTCAATTGTATTCCTAACTTTCTACCTCGAATATATTAATCACTTTAAATCCAAAAATTAAAGCAATTGGAGCCATTAAAAACAGACTCCTGGACTTATTATAATACCTAACCATCTCATTATATCTCCTAGCTTTTACCTCAATGTTATTTCCCAAATCACCAATCTCAGTTTTAAGTTCCAAAAAATTTGTATCACGTGATAACTCAACATTCAATTTACCTAATTCCAAAGCCATATTTAAACCACCAACCATCTCGTGCTCCAGCTCAATTTTTTTACTTCCAGCCTCATATTCCAAAGCCGCATTACGTCGATCTGCAACTAATTTTTCCATGATCACTTCCTTATCTTTAACGTGAATTCTAATAGTCTCAATCAGATTTGGAATTAAATCCTGCCTTTTGCGCAAGCTCTCATCCAAAATCTCCCACTGGTCACCGATTTCCAGTTTAAGATGTTTCAAATTCTTATAACTGATCACAATCCAAAGAACTATCACAATTATTACAGCCCCGCTAATTATCAGAATATTATTTATTTCCATTAGTTTTTTGGTTCGCCAGAGACAATAACATATCTTTTAGAATCTTGGCATATTTTTTCCAGGAATATTTTTTTGCCAGTTCTTCAGAATTTTTAGAGAATTTTTCACGCACCTCATGACTCACCATCTTTTTCATGGCTTCAAAAGCCATTCCCTCTTTCTTAATATCCACAAATATTGCTGCGTTTTCCGCAACTTCTCTATGCACTGCAATATCTGATAGAATTATTGGCGCCCCGCAATTTGCCGCTTCCAGAATAGGAATATTAAAGCCCTCATGTTTTGAAAGATTAATAAAAGCCGTACAATTTCTATATAAAATTGCTAATTCTGTCTCTGACAAAAACCCTGTTCTTACTACATTTCCCAAATCATTTTCATCCAAACTCGCATACAATTTATTCTTAAATAATTTTCCTCCGGCCAAAACCAATGGAATATCTCTAAAGTCTTCATGAAATTTCTCAAATTCTCTCAGTAAATAAGCCACATTTTTACGCTCATCATAGCCTCCCACGTACAAAAAAAACTTATCCTTCTTCAAACTAAATCTCTCTAAAGCTTCTTTAACAGAACGCTCGTGCGGTATTTCTTTATAAACATCATCCGCATCATTATAAAGCACTTCGATTTTTTTCTTATCAACTCTGCAAACTTCCACAATATCCTTCATTGATTCTCCAGAAACAGTCAAAACCAAATCCGCTTTGGCCACCGCTTTTTTGCCTTGAGCATGATACATTTTTGAGAGCACACCCGGCCTATAATGTTTATTCATCCAGGGAATACAATCATGCACAGTCACCACCGTTTTTATCCCATTCTTATACCAATCTTGCGCCCAGGGATTACTCGGATATGTATAAAACGCCAAATCCACTTTTTTTTCTTTAAAGAATTTTGGCAGCTGAATCTGTTCCCACCACGTTTTTCGCATACCAGCCGACGGCAGTTTTTTTTCTGGCAGAATTTTAATCTCCACATTTTTTGAGAATTGAGCCGCAATTTTTGACTCCACTTGCTCTGGCACAACCAAAATATATTGATTACTCAAATCCAGTTTAGCCAATTCCTTAAACAAATTTTTAGTATACTGCCCAATCCCGGTAAACGGTCTGGTCAACAATCTCGCATTAACCCCTATTTTCATGAGAACAATATACTGGAATTAGAGGGGACTTTGAACTGTTTTTAGAGTGTTGCTCGAAATATGCGTATAAAGTTGGGTGGTGCGAATATTTTGATGGCCCAATAACTCCTGAATTATTCTTAAATTAATGCCATTTTCTACAAGATGAGTTGCAAAACTATGCCTTAAAGAATGGAATGTGACTGGTTTGTTGATATTGGCTTTTTGTGCGGCATTCTGGAATATTTTTTGCAGAGTGCGGGTAGAAAGTTTGCCTCCCCTCTGGCTTGCGAAAACGTAATCAGTTTTTTGGCGGTAGGCGGTGAAGTTATATAAATCCGTAAGAATTGGCTCGGGGAGTATGGTAATTCTGTCTCTATTGCCCTTTGATTGGCGGATGGAGATTATTTTTTCTTCGAAATTCAGATCTTGAATTTTCAGATTTGCAACTTCGCTAACCCTAAGTCCCGCACCGTAAGCCAGGCATATGCTCAATCTGTGCTTCAAATTTTGAAGAGTACGCATAATAACTATTATTTCATGATGTGTCATAATCGATGGTAATTTTCTTGGCCGTTTAGAGAATTTTATGTTTATTCTCTGCGATGTTTTAATTATCTCCTTATAAAAGAATTTAATCGCACTTAAATAAACATGAAGGGTATTAGACGAACAATTTTGCTCCTTTTTGTGCAGTAAGAATTTTCTGATGAGATTTTCATCAAAATTTTTATCCCAGTTCTTTAAGGCTTTATTTTCGTATAAAAACCCAAGGTACTCTTTAAGGCAAATTTTATACGACTTTAGCGTCCTCACGCTGTAACCTCTTATGGCCAATTCCAGGTTAGTTTGACTCAGGTAGCTATCAATCAGATATTTTTCATATTCCATAAACATTAGTTAAAATATTGCATTTATGGATTATAAAGGTCTAACATTAAATAAACTTAAATTTTTCTTAAACTTTTCCTAAAACACTTCGCATAAGAGGGAGTTATACGCAATTCAAAAAATATTTTTCTAACAGAGAATAAGGAATGATAGGCTTTCAAAAGGAAATAAATTTGTTTTTCTTTATTTATAGAGGGGGATAATTTGTGTTTCCCTCCACTTCGTTACAGAAAACGAATTATTTATAAATATTAATTATTAAAGATACTATTATGAGAAAAATAACCGTTCTAACAATGATTACATTGGATGGAGTCATGCAAGCACCTGGAGAATCCAAAGAGGACGCCGCAGAAGGTTTTAAATATGGCGGCTGGTCCACGCAGTATATGGACGAAGCATATGGCAAGGCCGCAGAAGAAGAAATGAAACCAGCAGAATATCTTTTGGGCAGAACAACATTTGAGATTTTTGCCAGCTACTGGCCAGAGCATGAAAATGGATGGCCAGGTATCAATAATGGTACGAAATATGTCTTGAGTAGGACTATGAAAAATTCAGATTGGAAAAATACCGTTTTTCTCACAAGTCTGGCTGATATCGAAAAGTTAAAAAATTCAGAAGGTCCCGACATACAAGTATGGGGCAGCAGTAAACTCGTTCAACTGTTGTTTAAGAATGATTTAGTGGACGAACTTCGACTCAAAATTCACCCATTGACACTTGGCGAAGGAAAAAAATTGTTTGGCGATGGCACGATTCCGGCAGCATTTGCCTTAATAGAGAGTTCGGTTACACCAAGCGGTGTGATTATTGCCCATTACAAACGAGCTGGAGAAGTCAAGACTGGCACCGTTGGAGATTAAAGAGAAAAGAATTTGACGCAAAAAAAATTGAAAAATGAAATTCACCCCTAACCCCTCTTTCATTTTTCAAAACGGAAAAAACAAATTTATAACAATTAAGGAAAGCCTACCTTAATGAATGAGAACGAAAAATATTTTTTGAACAGCGTATAACACTCGATATCCGCAAGGGCTAAAGCCACATTTCAATTCGTTTCACTTCATTGAAACGTCGGATATCGAGAAACGTTATATGAAATAAATAATGTATTTTCTTTCGTAATCTATGAAATTAAACTTTGAACCAATAAGAAACCGTTTTGATTTAGTCGCCCCTCCAGTTAAGCAAATTGCTGAAAATTGGCAGGGTGATACATCAATTGAAGATATTTGGGTCGCGGAGATTGATCCAAAATATATGGGCGGCCTAGAACTATGCGAGCATTATGATATACCTCAAGATAAAGGCGCCAATTGTGTCATTATTGAAGCTGTTCGCGGAGAAAACAAGACTCTGGCAGCTTGTCTAATTCCTGTTAATTGTAAACGTGCGGATTTTAACGGAGTCGCTAGAAAACATTTAAATGCTCGTCGTGTTTCACTTGCGCCATTAGACGAAGTGCTTAAACAAACACAAATGGAATATGGAAGCATTACTGTTTTTGGGCTGCCAGAGTCTTGGCCAATTTTGATCGATCCCAGTGTAGCCTCCCTAGAAAGAGTAATAATTGGCGCAGGACTTCAAAAATCAAAACTATCACTACCTGGAAAAACACTCCTTGAGCTTCCAAATGCACAAGTTTTGGAGGGGCTTTGCAAAATCTTTTAATACAGAAAATACATTATTTACATAACATAACAGCGCATATGCAGCTCGGCTGCGGCCTCGCCCAAATGCTCGCGCGGTGTAGCACTACGTGCTAACATTTTACCGCGCTCGCACTTTGCATATGCGCGAACGTTAGGCGAAATAAATTATTTTTTACAACGTATGGAAAAACCAACAACAAAAAGCGATCCCAGCATAAGCCGCCCATTAAAAACTGTAGAAAGAATTCTATCTTACAATTTAGTTAAAGAAATCAACAAAAAAATCAAGATTAGTAAAGAAGTGTCACTTTTAGATTTAGGTTCAGGCGTTGGGCGATCTTTATGGGACTTAAGTAGTATTTTTTCAAAAAAGGATGTTAGTTTGACTTTATTTGGTATTTATTTTTGCCGAAAGTCCAGCAAAAAAAGTATTTTTTATAATGAAGAAAAACGACACGAAGATGCAAGAAAAAATCCTCTTATTATAGCCGAAGAATTCAATATAAACACACAAGGCCTATCAATTCCAAAACTATTTAATGCCAACGCCTGCACACGTATCCCAGTCAAAAGTAACTCAATAGATCTGATTTATTCTACCAATGCATTTCATTTTTTTGAAAATAAACTTGGAGCCATCACGGAAATTTCTAGAATTCTAAAAATTAACGGTCGCGCCATAATCAATATAGACAGAACAGATCAGGGTTTTTGGTCATCCAAAATTTCCTTGCCTCGTTTGCGTATCTATGAAAAAAATAAGATTCTAAGCCTAAAAAACATTCTCAAAGAAAAAGCCAGCAATAATTTCCAGATAGACATTAAAAAGGTAAATTCTTACGGCACTGGGCTTGATTCATATATTTTAATCATAACAAAAAAAAGAAATGCCTTGCTGACATTTTCCGAGCTCCAGTTCAACAAAAAACAAAGCCTTGATCTAAACAAAATCCGTTATAGCAAACAAGACATTAAAAACACGTTGGAGTATAAAAAACTAGTTGAGCTCAACGAATCCTTCGGAAAGGAACTTAACAAAGAACAGTTTGGTGGTTTTTTAAGTATTTATAAAAAATAATTTACATCCGATAAGCGTTCAAATGGATTCATAATTAGTAGCTATATATCATTTACCTATATAGAAAACAATTCTATAATTTGGCCATGAATATTCGCCCAGCAACTCTTGCGGATTTTGAAGAACTTTATTCTCTTGGCAAAGCCACGCCGGAATTAAAAGTTAGTGCGACGGAGGATTTTATGGAGCCGGATGAATTTAAATGGGCCATCACAAATCCAAACGGCGTTTTTATTCTAGCTGAAACAGAAAATCAAAAAGTCGGTTTTATTTATGCAAACGCCAAAGACCTTGAAGAACCGTTTGAGAAAAATAAATGTGCCTGCCTTGTTTATATTGCTGTGAAGCCAGAATTTCGCCATCACGGTATAGCTAAAAAATTATATTTAGAATGTGAAAAAAAGTTAAAAGAATTTGGTATTTCCAATATTTATACATGGGCAAACACAGAATCCGACGGCGCAATAATAGAATTTATGAAAAAGAACGGGTATAATACGGGACATAAATATGTCTGGATGGACAAAAAAATCGCTTAATCACTCAAAATGGACAACGACAAATTAAAAATTTTTAAAAAAAGAATCCTAATAACTAGCATATTGATATTCACGATTTCTTTATTTTTACCCGCATTTACAGCTAATAACGAAGGTCCAGTTGGTGCATTAGGTTGCCTGTTATTTGGATTTACCAGTATCACTAAAGATCTCGGAGGAACTGCCTGGTTTGCTAATATATTTATAATCTTTGGGTGGGTGTACTTTTTAAAAAGTACGCTAGCATCTTATTTTTTCTCACTAATTGCGTTTTGTTTCTCTCTATCCTTTATATTCCTTGATGAAGTGATGCTTGGTGAAGGAGGTAATTTTTATACAATCATTGAACTTAACGCCGGCTACTACTTCTGGATCGCAAGTATAGTATTACTTTCTATATCCAGTTGTATTTTCTTAATAAAAGAAAAAATAACAATAAAATCAGTAATGAAATCAGTAATAAAATACTGGAATGATCCAGGTAAATCTTAATTATTTACTAACCAATTAATATATGAAAATGAATCCTGTTATTCACTTCGAAATGGCCGCTGCGGATCAAAAACGCATGTCTGAATTCTATACAAAAGCTTTTGGTTGGAAGGCTAACCAAATGGGCCCAGAAATGGGAAATTATATTGTCGTAAATACTACTGAAACTGACGAAAAAGGTATGATCCAAACTCCAGGCGCAATCAACGGCGGATTCTACCAAAAAATGGAGGACAAAAATTTGAATTTTCCATCTGTTGTAATCGCTGTAGACGACATCAAATCTCACATCAAAATCGTTGAAGAAGCTGGTGGCAAAGTTTTAGGCGAACCTATGGACATCCCTGGCGTTGGCTCTTACGTTTCTTTCATCGATACAGAAGGAAACAGAGTAAGTATGTTGCAGCCTATTAACATGTAAATTTATGACAACATCAAGAATCACGTATGAAGGTGATCTAAGGACCACTTGTACTCATCTTAAATCTCAAAATCAGATTATTACTGATGCACCTATTGATAATCATGGAAAAGGAGAGGCTTTTTCTCCAACCGACTTATTAGCGACTTCTTTAGTTAGTTGCATGATGACAATTATGGGGATAAAAGCTAAAAAAGAAGGCATTCCCTTCACCAAGGCTGAAGCTGAAATGCAAAAAGTAATGGCCGAAGATCCAAGAAGAGTTTCAGAAATTGTAGTTACTATTAAAATGCCAAAGGAGACTTACAGCAATGAGCAGAAAAAAATATTAGAAAATGCTGCCCTTAATTGCCCAGTAGCCAAAAGTCTGAATTCTGAGATCAAACAAACAATCAAATTTGAATACCAATGATTACAAAAATAGACCACATCAATATTTCAGTAAGTGATCTAGAAAAAGCTACTGAATGCTTCACTGAATTACTGAATTTTCAAATCACACACCAAGGTCAATTAGAAGGCGAATGGATAGATAAAGTTGTTGGGCTGGAAAATGTCAAAGGGCGATACGTTCAACTAAGCATACCAAATACGGAAACGAACTTAGAATTAATTAAATACGATACTCCATCAGGAGAAAAAGAGGCTAAAATCAGTCTGGCAAACCAGATTGGTCTCAGGCACCTAGCTTTTACGGTGACGAACATTGAAGAAATCTACGGAAATCTCAAGAAAAACGGAGTGAAATTCTTTTCAGAAATACAAGTTTACAACAAAAGTAAAAAACTCTGTTACTTCCTCGGTCCTGACGGTGTTATCCTAGAATTATCGGAATACGGAAATTACTAAAAGTTCATCTAAGTTCAGTATTTCGTTAGCGCATTTTTGACTATGGGATGAGCTACATGCTAAAATAACCCTGTTTAACTTTTTCATATGAAAACAGCACAATTTACAGTTTATATAGAGCAGGATGAGGATGGAATGTTTATTGGATCCATTCCTTCAATTCCAAGTTGCTACGCTGAAGGAAAAACACAGGAAAAAATGTTAAGTAATCTGTCGGTTGTTTTAAAATTGTGTATTCGTAACCTCGACAAAAAAGAGATACCAAAAAATAAATTCATTGGTATACAAAATTTAGAGCTGTCACATGCCTAAATTAATTCCAATTAAGCCAAAAAAACTTATCAAGATGTTACAAACCTTAGGTTTTTCTCAGAGAGACGCCGAAGGATCGCATGTGTTTTTTAGACATAGCGATGGCAGAACTACTGTGATTCCTATCCATAATAGAGATTTGAGTAAGGGACTTCTCAGAAAAATTCTTAATGACATACAGCTTTCTGTAGAAGAATATGAAAAGTTAAGACAAACACTCTAAACATCAAAATTATTTCATGTTCATCGGTCATCTACCAGCGGGCTACATTCTGACGAAAAAGATTCAGGGAAAACTTAAGACCAATCGCTATCTTTGGATTGGTTTGATCGCAAGCATTTTTCCAGATTTTGATGTTTTTTATTTCTATTTTATTGATAAGAGCCAGCACCTGCATCATGGCTACTGGACTCATTTGCCGTTTGATTGGCTAGTCATTTCTGCTGTAACTTTACTGATCCTTTGGTTGTTGAAGAAAAAAGATTATACGATTGCCGCGATCATCTTCTTTAGTAATATTTTTTTGCATTTCATTCTCGATACTATAGTTGGAAAAATAGAATGGTTATATCCCTTTACAGATAAGGCATATTCGCTTTTTGAAGTACCAGCAGTTTACGACTTTTGGGTCTGGAATTTTATCTTCCATTGGACCTTCTTATTTGAAATAGCCGTGATAATCTGGGCTATATTTGATTTCTGCTCACGAAAGAATAGAATTACTCCGCAAAAATAGACTTTCAATATTAAAATGAATAACAAAGAATCTGCTCAAGACTTTCTCCAGCTCGTAGTAGCCGGCAAAGTCGATGAAGCTTATGAAAAGTATGTAGATTTTGGCGGCAAACACCACAATATTCACACGCCTGCTAGCTTTGCTGACCTGCAAAAAGCCATGAAAGAAAGTGAAGTGAATTTCCCAAATAAGCAATTTACTATCAAACATATTTTAGAGGATGGAGATTTAGTCGCAGTGCATTCTCATCTCGTACTGAAAACTGCTGAATTAGAATTAACAACTATCCACATGATGCGTTTTGCAGACGATAAAATTGTAGAAATGTGGGATATCGGTCAGCAAATTCCAGAAGACTGCCCAAATCAAGACGGAGCTTTTTAAATACATCCAACATGAAAAATTTATCACATCTCTTTAAGCAAAATAAAACTTGGGCGGCCCAAATTCTCAAAAAAAATCCTGAGTTTTTTAAAGTTCTTTCTGAGCAACAATCTCCTGAATATTTATGGATAGGTTGTTCGGATAGTCGCGTTCCAGCTAACGAAATTGTTAATTTACTGCCGGGAGAATTATTTGTTCATCGCAATGTGGCCAATTTGGTGAAATATACAGATATGAATTGCTTATCGGTTTTGCAGTATGCGATCGACATCTTGAAAGTTAAACATATCATCGTCTGCGGCCATTATGGTTGTGGGGGAGTCAGAGCTGCGATGGAAGACAAACCGCACGGCTTGGTTGATAACTGGATTGGCAGTATCCTAGATATTTACTCTCAAAATAAAAAAATATTCTCAAAACTTAAATCTGAAGAATCAAAAGTAAACAAACTCTGCGAATTAAACGTCAAAAGCCAAGTTTACAACGTTTCGCAAACAACAATCGTCCAAGAGGCCTGGAAACGCAAACAGAATTTAACTATTCATGGCTGGATTTACAGCTTAAAAGATGGTTTATTAAAAGATTTGGAAGTTAGTATTTCTAACGGCAAAAAATTCTAATATACTCAGCAGGACAATTACGTTAATCACAATTTATGGAAGAAAAAAACTACACAATTCATTTTATTCTTACTGGAGGAACTATCGATTCTCATTATGACGGCAGCAAAGACACGGCTGTGCCAAACGAAACTTCAGTTATCCCATCATTTGTTAACAGCCTAAAACTTTATCACGAAACTGAATTTACTACAGTTTGCATGAAAGATAGCCGAGCAATGACTTCTGAAGATTTGGAAAATGTACTAAAAACTGTTGAAGAAAGCCCTCATACTAAAATAATTATTACTCACGGAACTTACACGATGCCTGACAGCGCACGCTTTTTGAAAGGCAATCTCAAGCGTGATGATCAAACCATTGTTTTTACGGCGTCAGCAATTCCTATTAGTGGTTTTTCTCCCTCAGATGGGCCATTTAGTTTAGGATACGCTATTGCTCAATTAGAATATCTCCCAGTCGGAGTTTATGTGGCGGTTAACGGTAGAGTTTTTACCCCTGATGAAGTTATGAAAGTCATCAGCGAGGCTAGATTTGCTTCCATATTTGAGAGAAATAAAAAGTAGGGTAAATTTCTTATAATGAAACCAACAAAAAAAATCGTAGCAATTGGAGGAGGCGAGATTAGAACAGCTGGAACTTTGGATATAGATAAGGAAATTATAAGATTATCTGGAAAGAAAAATCCAAAGTTTTTATTTATCCCAACGGCGAGCTCAGATAGTGAAAAATATTGGGAACACATTGATAATTATTACGGTAAGAAATTAGGCTGCAAAACTGACGTGCTGTATCTTATAAAAGAGCACCCTGCTCATGCAGAAATTCAACAAAAAATTCTCAATGCAGATATCATTTACGTCGGTGGAGGCAACACCCTCAAAATGATGAGACTTTGGCGTAGATTAGGCGTCGACAAACTTCTCAAAACTGCCTGGCAAAAAGGTATAGTTTTGTGCGGAATCAGTGCCGGCTCAATCTGCTGGTTTGAATCTGGCCACAGCGATTCCATGTCATTCTATAATCCAAAAAAATGGGATTACGTCAACGTTAAATCCTTGGGTTTCTTAAAAGGAATTCACTGCCCTCATTACAATAGTGCGACTTTAGGCATTCCTCGCAAAAGCCACTTCCAAAAAATGATTCAAAAAATTGGTGGCACGGGCATCGCGGTTGATAATAATTGTGCCATTGAATTCATCGACGACAACTATCGCGTCATCACTTCAAAACCCAACGCCAAAGCCTATAAAGTCTTCAAAAAAGGTGCTAAAGTCATATCTGAAAGCATCGCCCAAGCAAAAGAGCTAAATCCAATTTCAAATTTATTCAAATGATCAAAATAATGACATCTACCAAGTCAAAATTTCTAGCACAATTTCTTGCCGGCACCCTTGGGGGAACAGTTCTCGGAATTACCGGTTTCATAAATTTATTGAACTACGGCGGTAATCATGGTTGTTGGCCGGTTATCAATCAGCTGTTTAACGGAGTTGGTTATGAATCTTGTGGTCCTTTTGGAGCAATTGGCGGAATTTTAATAGGATTTATATTTGGCATTCTTATTATCAGTAAGCTGAAAAATCAAGATTACTCGAAGATTTCTCAGGTTTTAGGCTTATGTTTTTTAATGCCATTTTTCTACGTAATAATTATGTTTTGGCCGCCATTTGGAGATGACGATGTTGGTTTTGCTTCAACTGCAGTTTTGGCCTTTATTTTAGTTTCTGCAATTCCTTCTTTACTTGTAACTCTAGCCATTAACTGGCGTAAAGTTTTTAAACGATAAATAATCGCTCATTATGCGACGAAAAATCCCCTGGTTTTACATTATAGTTGGTTTAGTTGCAGGACTTTTAACTGAATATATTGGCTACAGACTTTATGTAGCTGAGAAATTACTCATACCACTAAGCATTTTAGCAATATTGTTAGGCTTAATGTTGGAATATCGCAGAATTACCAAAAGTTGGAAAACGGTTTTTGAAACTACACTGATAGCCTATCTTATGAGCCTGCTGGCTTTTGCTAAGGGTAAAAATGAAGGGAATTATGATTTCGAACACCATATTACGCTCTGGCCATATTATTTCTATTTTATTTTTATAATTTTAGTTCTGGTTCGTTATGCAGAAAAAATTACACCGAAATTAACAGAGGGAATCACGCTTTTACAATCAGTGGCCTTAATTTATTGGGTTTGGGATTTTGGTTTTATCGAGCACAGCAATATTTATATTAAAGTTCTTATGGGAATCAGCCTTTTATTTCCTTTATTCTCATTCTTTCATGCCTTTAGCTACAGGCCATTATCAAAAAAAAGTCGCTTGCTGTTGAGCGTTTTGAGTTCTCTTATCATGCTGATTTTTGCTGCCGAAAATATTTATCACGTTCACCAAATTGGCCTCATCGAAAACGCTCCAGATTTATTACAGAAAATTTACATTGGAGCTCAATATTTCTTATTAGGAGTTTCCAGTATTTATATCGCCGAAAACTTAACAATGCTTGTAGAATTTTTGCCTGGCAAAGGATCATTTTTTAATCAAAAATACTTTGAAGAGTTAGACCTTTTACAGAGGAAACATGTCAAACGCTATTCAGAAGAACAAGTACGGAAATTTCACGCATTTCTTCTCATATTATTCACCTCAGCAATCTTTGGCCTAAATCACTACTATCAATTTGTCTCCCGCAATTTTATCATCTGGGTGGTTTTTGCCACTTTCCCAATTTTCATATATTTTTATGAACGTTTGACTACTAAAAAAGTTCTTTAAATCAATTTATGGCAATTCCAATTTTTGAAAATGGCGAACCTTTAGAAATTCTCAATCCATCAGAATTTATTTGCCATCCACTATATTTTAAAAACGGACATACGGATGTTTCTGAGATCAAATTAAGATCTGGATTAGTTGCAAATTTGAGAAAAGTGAATGAAAAGTTAAAGCAAATTAGCAAATATCAGCTCAAAATTTATGATGGTTTCAGACCAGTAGCTTTGCAGGAAAAAATGTACAACCAAACTTACGAAAAATTTAAAGCAGAAAGGCCAGAATTAAATGAAAAAGAACTAGCAGAACTAACTAATATATATTGGGCTTTTCCAAATAGAGATCCACTTGCTCCGCCTCCACATAACACCGGAGGCGCAGTTGATTTAACTCTTGTGGATGAGGAAAATAATGAAATTGAAATGGGGACACCAGTCGATGATCTCACTAAAAAAGCCTTCACTAATTATTTTGCCTATAACGCTAAAACAGAACAAAACGCAGATCTATATCACGCCAACAGAATGCTTTTAAAAAATGCTATGGAAGAATTCGGTTTCAAGAATTATCCAGAAGAATGGTGGCATTTTGACTGCGGAAATCAAGAATGGGCTTCACTAGGCGGCGGTGAAAAAGTAATTTACGGCTCAGCCGAATCCAGATAAGATCATTTCATGGCGAAAAAAACAAAGTCCAAAAAGAAACATAGTTTATTCCCTGTAAGTTTTGGAATAGGATCACTCATTGGAGCCTGGATTCTGATAATTTTAACCTTAATATTCTTCTTAGGAAGGACTATTTATTTATCAGACGAGGCAACAATGCCGATAGGGTATTACTTTCTTTTACTGGGACTCGTTTTCGAGTTCCAACGTAATATTAAAAGTTGGCCAAAAACTTTTACGGTTGCCACGCTGTCATTTGCCTTTAGTTCACTTGTCTTTGTTAGCGATGATACAACGCTACAACAAGCAATCGTAGAATGGCCTTTTTTCTTTTGTGGCCTTTTTATGTTTATGGCTCTGAATTACCTTAAAGGCAAAATCACTCCTAAGCTTACTGAAGGAATTACTCTACTCCAGTCAGTCGCTATAATTTATTGGATTACAGATCTATTTACTAGAAATTCTTTTCATCCGCTTAGCATAATTTTGATTTCCACTAGCATTTTCTTCCCAATTTTTTCTCTTTATCACGCTTTTAGCTACAACCATCTCTCAGATAGAAGTAAATTTCTTCTAAGCTTTTGGAGTTCTGTCATCATGCTGATTTTTGCTATCGAAAACATTCACGCAGTTTATCAATCTGGCATGATCGAAAACGCAATTAATTTTGGAGACAAGCTCTATAGTGCGGCAGAATATTTTCTTTTAGGCATTGCCAGTATGTACATTGTAGAGAATTTCTTTTTTATTTTTCCTTTTATTCCCGGATCACGGTTCTTTTATTTTTGCCTGCAATTTAATTATAAAGAAATAAGAGCTCTAGCAAAACAACGTCACGTTGAGCGTTATTCAGATCAACAAGTTAAAAAATCCCATGCATTTTTTGGCCTTTTATTCACTTCTATTCTTTTCGGCCTAAACTATTACTACAATTTCGTCGGCAGAAATTTTATCATCTGGGCAGCTTTTGCCATTTTCCCAATTTTCTTGTATTTTTATCAGCGTCTTACTACTAAAAAAGCTCTTTAAACTCTTTTACAACTTTTGAGCAAATATTTGTCTTTAATTCTGCTACTTTTTTACGAATTATTGTCTTTTTTAGACTCACCACTCTGTTTAGCTTTATAAAAGAAGTTTTTGGTAGAAGCCCTTCTTCCAGATTTGAATCCTCAATTTTGAAGCCATTATTTTCTATACTCGTAATAGCCAAGAGAATTATATCCTGACCATTATTTTCTTTTGAAATTACCAAGGCAGGTCTAGTTTTGATAGAACTTAAGTCGCTAAAAGGAAAAGGCACAAGCACAATATCACCCTGTTTCATAAATTTACATTTTTATAGAATTCATCATAAATGTCATCTTCTTTATTATCCCAAAAATCAAAAGAACTAAGTGCTAAAGCCGAAAAATCAGCGGTATCATCTTCTACGATTTTAATTTCTACTGGCTTCAAAAGTATTGTTTTCCCACTTACTTCAAAAGCAAAATTCCCAGTATTGCAAAGATTGCGATATTTTTTAGGAATTGTAACCTGCCCTTTTGGAGATACTTTTAATATTTGCATCTCATCAATTTGTAAAAAAGTAAAATTATTTGACATTTTTACTATAACATAAGAAAAATAACTATTCAATCCTAGCATCTAGTTATTAAATTTCTGTTAAATTTTCTTAAATTTTTTCTAAAGTTTTCGAATTTTCAATTAAAAGTGCTAAAATAGTCCAGCAATATTTAAATTTTTACACTATGAAATTCAAAATTTTCTCCGCAGTTCTTGCATTAAGTTTACTCACCCTCGCTGGATGCGCACAAACGCCAGCTCCAGAGGCTCAAGTCCCACCAGCTGATACAGAAACAGAAGTTGATCAGCCAGAAACAGTCGTTGAGCCATCTACGGAACCTTCAGAATTCGACGACTGGCTAACATACGAGAGCCCAAAAGGCTTTAGTTTTAAGTATCCACAAGGTTATCAGGTATTTCAAATGACTGTATCAGAGTCACAACCTGGATCTGAAGATATTTCAATTTTACATATTGTTTCTACAGACAATGAAAGTCCAACGCCATCTCTAGAAATCAATGTTTCCCCAACAGCAGTCAGTTTTTCTTTATGGGAAGGAATGGAATGGTCAGCTTTTCCAAAAATCGTTGAAACTTTCGAAACTAAATAATTTTAAAACACATGAAATCAAAATTTCTAGTAATTTTAACTCTACTTTTTACCCTAACTGCTTGCGGTAAAATTTCTAATGAAGAAAAAGCAATCAATCTGGTTCAGGAGCTTCCTGAAGTTAAGGAATGGATGGCAACACCAGATTTAAATGCAGTTTTTAAGCTTATTTCTGATGAAGACGGTATATATGTAATTCAGGCTTATGAAGACTTTCCAGATCACACAGCTACTTTCAATTTTTATGATGTAAATCTCGAAACAGGATCAATCATAGCTGAATTTCCTGACGTACAAGAAGAATCAACTGAATCCATAACCAACGAACCAATGCAAACAAAGCCAAAGGCTGGCGACACAATCGCTACAATTTCAACCACAAAAGGCGAAATCAAAATGTTAGTTTATGCAAAAGAAGCTCCGGAAACCGCTAAAAACTTTATTGAACTTTCAAAAAAGGGCGAATATGATGGCGTAGTCTTTCACCGAGTTATTGAGGATTTTATGATTCAAACTGGTGATTTTGAGAATGGCAACGGCACCGGTGGTTACACTTACAAAGGTCCAGGTACTTATTTGGAAGATGAATTTGGCAAAGGTCTAAAACATTTGCGTGGAGCGGTTTCTATGGCTAACGCTGGGGCAGATACAGGTGGTAGCCAATTTTTTATTGTTCAAAAAGAAGATGGTACTTCATGGTTGGACGGAAAGCATGCAATTTTTGGCTATGTTTACGAGGGAATGGACGTGGTAGACGCAATAGCTGGAGCAGAAGCCGATCAATTTGATAAACCACTTAAGACCATCAAAATGGAGAAGATCAAAATCTCTAAATTTAAGTAAGGCTACATGACTCAATTACCAGACGAAAATTCCAAACGTTTTATCGCCGTTTTAAATAAAAAAATTGAAACTGGTCGCTTGATGAATGCCCTTGGTCATATCACCGCGGGATTGGCTGGTGCTAGCGGTCAGAATGAAGAGATGTGCTTCTTGGATTACAAAGACAAAGATGGGGGAGTACATCCACATATTTCACATTTTCCTTTTATTGTTTTGAAAGCTGATAATTCTAACAAAATCCGCACTGTACGTAACGAATGTATCGCTCGCAGTATTCCATTCTCAGACTTCATAGACCCAATGACCATAGGAAGCTCTCAGGATCAATTAAACGCCTCTGCAGGTACACCCGAAGCAGAATTAGAATATTATGGCATTGTGATGTTTGGTTCTACTCTAGAATTAAAAGAATTCACTGGGAAATTTTCTTTATTTAACTAAGAATGAGTAGCGGAAATTATTTATTTTTTATCATTCTATCTACAGTTTTAATAACCAGGATTTTTCTCTATTTTAAGCCAACTCCCAGCCCAACATTCTGGGGCATCCGCACACATCATTACATGTACGGAATTTTGCTGGCTGTGATAGGATATTTCACAAAAAACCTCACTATCACCGGCGTCGGCTTGGGCTTATTTTTAGATGAATTAACTTATTTACTAATTGGCGGCAAAACCCATAAAGATAACTACTCCAAAACTTCTCTTATTGGCACTTTTTTGTTCTTAGTTTTGGCTTTTTTCCTATGCCAATATTAACTTTACAATCTCCCCAGTCCCATTCTTAAACTCTAGTTTACCCTTAACCTCAGACTCAAACGCCATCTCCACACTCTTCAAGAAATCTGCTGTCTTAATTTCGCCACTCAACATGCTCCAGCCTAATTTCCCAACAAAAATCCGTGCGTTTTCAACCTGTTCACCACGCGTCGCATTACCTAGCGGAATTATCAAAGCCTTCTTCTTAAGCAAAGCAATTTCAAACAAACTATTCGCCCCACCTCGCGAAATAATCATTTCGCAAATCGCATAAATATCCTTCAAAGGTTCGTCCAAATATTCATATTGCTGATAACCTCTCCGCTTCAAACTAATGTCCAAATTTCCTCGTCCACGTATGTGTACAATCTGAAATTTCTTTAATAATTCATCAAGAGCACCACGCACTAATTCGTTTATCTGCTGCGCCCCTTGGCTACCTCCCATCACTAACAAAATCGGTCTGTGTTTATCAAAACCTGTGAATTTATAACCTCGCTCCGCATCTCCTTCAAAAATACATTTTCGCACTGGACTTCCTGTAAAAATCACACGCTCGCCCCACTTTTCAAAATAAGGCTTACTCTCTTCAAAACTCATACAAATCTTAGTAGCAAAACGCGCACAAATTCTGTTAGCTAAACCCGGCATTAAATCTGATTCATGCAGAATAACCCGGATGCGAAGCATCCTAGCAGCTATCACTACGGGCACACTCACAAATCCACCCTTGCTAAAAATAACCGCTGGCTTAAACTCGCGCAAAATTCTATAAGCTTGCCAAATCCCAACCGGAACTTTTAAGAAATCCGTAAAATTCTGCAAAGAAAAATATCTACGCAATTTACCGCACGCGACACCACGGTACTCAATTCCAGCTTTTTGAACCATGGCTTTTTCTACGCCATTGGTAGCGCCAATATAAAGAATCTCAGCTCCTTTCTCAGCTTTTTTAAGACCTTCTATAACGGCCAAATTCGGGACGACGTGACCGCCCGTCCCCCCTCCTGTAAAGACTACCCGTGTGTGCATGATAAGTTGTGTTTTCAGAAATATTTAAAAGTATTGCTACAGCTATCATACAAGCTAATAGTGAAGAACCACCATAACTTATAAATGGCAAAGTAATACCAGTAACCGGGAGTAGAGCTGTATTAACAGCGATATTCACAAAAGCCTGTGCACAAATCCAAGTAGTTAAACCGATGGCGACTAACATTTCAAACTGACTACCAGCCTTATTCGCAATTTTATAACCTCTAAGTGAAACCACAAAGTAAGCAAAAACTACAAAAATAATTCTCAAAAATCCCAATTCTTCAGCAGAAGCGGCAAAAATAAAATCATCCGAAGCTTGAGGAAGCCAATAAGATTTCTGTACACCTTGAGTTAGACCCTTTCCAAAAAATCCACCACTACCAACTGCAATATTTGCCTGTTGTGACTGCCAGCAATAATCTTCAACACAGTCCTCGTCCACGCGCATAAATCCCTGGAAACGCTCTCTCACATGTGACACCGAAGAAACCACAATAATACCAGCTATCAGCGCTACTAGCATACTCACGGCTATGTGCTTGATTCTCGCTCCAGCCGCAAAAAACATACATAGACTAATTAATCCAATAACCATGATCGATCCAAAATCATTCTGCAACATAATCGGCAAAGCCATCATTCCACAAATCATACAAAACGGTATAAAACCCTCGCTAAAACTCTGAATTGCCTCTGGTTTACGGCTGCTCAACCAATGTGCCAGGTACAAAACAATCGCCAGTTTTGCAAATTCCGAAGGCTGAAAAGAAGTATTCAAAATAACCAGCCAATTTGTTGCGATCGTACCAAAACTTTTACCGGCAATCGCCACGAAAAATAAAAGTAAAATCACTCCACCAAAAAGAATCGGCGAAAATTTACGCCAAAATTTCATCGGAATTTTCCACGTTAAAAAGAACGCTACCAACGCCACGCCCAGTCTGAATAAATGTTTTTTAAACAACAAATAACAGTCCACATCAGCATCGCTACAATTTGGATAAGTTACGTCAGGAGCCGACAAAGCAATTGATTTTGGTACTCCAATACTAGTGATCATCACCAAACCAAATATCAGCAAAAAAAAGATCACCAGCGCCAAAACTGTATCGAATTTTATAGTCTTAGTCATAGCAGAAAGATAGTACTGGTTTTGACCCCAAACATCAAATCATTGTCTCAAGTAGAATTCTCATTTAATATGCCTGCAATGTCAAAGTTACAGAATCTCAAATTTAGTCTTATTGTAGGCGCTTTTTTAGCGCTTATCGACCAGCTTACAAAATATTTTGCAGGAAAATATTTAGCTACACCCTACATAATAATTCCGGATTTTTTTAAATTGGAATACGCTCAAAATCCAGGTATTGCTTTTGGTATCCCAATTCCACCGGCGCTCATCCTAATTGCAAACGTTCTTTTTATTTTTTTGATAATATATTTTGCTAGTAAAGAATTAAATTTAAACTCGAAATTAGCAAAATTTGCACTGGCTTTATTACTAGGCGGAGCTCTCGGTAATCTGGTTGATCGCTTTAATACTGGCTATGTTATTGATTTTATTGCTGTCTGGCATTGGCCAAATTTTAACTTCGCAGATATTTACATCTCTCTAGCCGTATTGATGATTTTGGGATTTTATGCTAGAATTAGAAGAGTTTAAACATAAAAACAAATGACTGAAGAAATTCAAGCAAAGCCTACTCCTGCAGAATTTGGTCCTCCAAGAATCAATTTCTCATCTTTTTTATTGAAGATTTTAGCTAGTTTATCAGGTGGAATCAGTGGAAGTTTGATTTTACTTTTGATCCTATTTTTAGCTTCTTCAGCTTTAGATCCACTTACTGGTAATTTTGAGAATATTGAAAGTATTGAGATCAGCCCAATTTTTACTTTCATTTTAATGATGATGATTTTTTTATCCTCAACTATTGGAAATATCTTGAGCACTTGGTTACTTGCTCTTACCGAAAAGGGCCGCTACACCAGAATATCTTCTGCTATTTACCAAGTATTTATAATCAGTATTATTATTTTTATTTTGATGGTACCGGTTTATTTTATTACTGCTGCCACAAATATCGCCGTTATTCCTTACGTAGTAGCCTTGCATATCATTATTTCAGCTCAGGTAAGCGCTTTAATTTTAGAAATTATCTGTAATTATCGTTACTCTCTTGTTGGAGTTTATGGTATTACTTTTTCTATTCTATCTAGTGCTGGATTACTTTTTGCCATGGCTGGGGTTCTTAAAGATCCACAAATACTTTTATTTGCAATCCTCCCAATAGTTTGGGGCTCAATCGGATTTGTACAAAGCATTTTTACCATGTTATATGGTTGGATGGCTCGTACTTACGATAAAGATTTTCTTTCTACTCAAACGGTTTACGGTAATGATTATGGTAAAGAAGTAGAAAATGAAGAAGTTGAAGCCGCTCCAAAAACAAAAGATGAAGCTGGTGGAGATTTCTTGAGACACAACGAGTAATTTTTAAACTAAAGAATCATTTAACGCACGTCTCATTACGTCAACTGGCGCTTCTTTTTTAGTCCACAATTTAAATTGCTCCACTGCCTGATATAAAAGCATTTTTTCAGCTGTAATAGTAGTTAATCCAAGCTCATTTGCCATGTCTAAAACAGGTGTAATCAAAGGTTTATAAACGACGTCCATCACCACTTCAAATTTTTCCAGATACTCTTTTGGGCAGAATTTTTTAATTTCTTCTTCAGTAATATCGGGGTTTAAAGTCCAAATTGAAGTAGCTTGGATCAAAATATCCGCTTCAGGTCTATTGACCGGTCCCAATTCTCCAATCTCAATTTTCTTTTCAAAAAGTTTATAAAAATCCTCTGTCATATTTAAGGCCTTCTCCTGATTTCTATTGAGAATTGCACGCACGTCCACTCCTTCCTTCAATAAACCATAAATAATCGCCCTTGCAGTGCCTCCAGCACCCATGATAACTGCTGATTTACCACTTAGCTGACCAACACTCTCTTTTAAAGCTTCAATCGCTCCCAAGTAATCAGTATTAAATCCATAGAGCTTGCCATCTCTATTCAGAACTGTATTAACGGCTCCAACGTTAGCAGCATTTTCATCAACTTCATCCAAAAATTCCATTATTGTCTCTTTGTAAGGTAGCGAAACTGACAAACCGCTAATAGGCTCATTTCTCACACGCTCAAAAAATTCAGCTAAGCCATCCTCGGCAATCTCAAATATTTCGTATTCAGCCTCAATGCCAAGCTCTTTGAACGCCGCATTATGCATAACAGGCGACAAAGAATGCTTGGCTGGATAAGCCAAAATTCCGTACTTTTTCATCTTAAGAATTTAAGCAATGCACTAATTATTTCTTCATATGTTCAGCGATTCCTTCCAAAGCTCTTAACGCTTCGATAGGCACCATCCAAACAGTTGTGTTTGATTGATCTGAAGAAATATCATTAATTGAAGTCAAAGTTCTCAAATGTAGAGCTCCAGGTGCTGCCGCCAAAGTTCTTGCTGCCTGCGCTAAATTCTCAGAAGCCGCAACTTCACCTTCAGAATTGATGATAACTGCCTTTCTTTCTCTTTCTGCCTCGGCAACCTTAGCCATTGTTCTCTTAAGATCCGCAGGAAGAACGATATCCTTTAATTCTACTGATTCTACATCGATACCCCACTGATCTGTGGCTTTATCAACTACAATTTTGATACCAGCAGCGATTTTTTCACGATTTCTTAATAAATCATCAAGACTAACTTCACCCACGGCATTACGCATTGTAGTCTGCGCCAATTGACTGATTGCATAATAGAAATTTTCAACCTCCAAAACCGCTCTACCAGCATCCGCAACTTTATAGTAAATAACCGCATTTATAGTCACTGAGATATTATCCGCAGTAATCGCTTCCTGATCTGGTACATCCACCGCCTTAACACGGATATCCACCTTAATCATCTTCTGAAAAACCGGAATAACAAGTCTCCAACCTGGCTGGGCTATACCAGTAAATTTACCAAGAGTTAATTTAACACCTCTCTCGTATTGCTTGATTTCTCTAATACTGATCAAAACAATCACTACGACAAAAACCGCAATATACAAAGCTAATCCTTCCATAATTCATTTTGTTAAAAACTATTTGATCCCAGACTAGCAAAAATCCCTCAAAAATGCTATAATATCTAGATTTTAAAAGTTCCAAAAACTAAAAACAAAAAAATGTTAACTGCCTACGCTGCCACAACTCAAAATATTCCAAGTGAAACGGCTACACAATTGGCTAATTTATTCCAGTTGTTGTTAAGTAAAATACCTTTATGGATAGCCGCTTTTATCTTGGTTGTATGTACTTTTATCGTAGCAAAAATTGCCCGTCGCATTGTGGAGAATAAAATGGCTGAAAAGGGTATTGAGGATAATCATAAAGAAGTGCAAATTCTTGGGGGACGTATGACTTATGTGTCTGTTTTGACTATTGGTCTTACTGTTGCCCTAAAAATTGCCGGAATTGATCTTACTACTATTATTGCGGCCGTTGCCTTTGGCGTGGGTTTTGCTCTGAAAGATATGATTATGAATTTTTTGGCGGGTGTGATGATTTTGATGGGCCGTCATTTTACGATTGGAGATTTTATTGATGTAGGTGGAACCGTTGGTAAAGTTGTGGAAATTCAGGGTAGAGTAACGGTTTTACAGGCTGTGGATGGAACAAAAGTTATTGTGCCAAATGCTGATTTGTTTAAGAAACAGGTGACTAGTTTTACAAGTAATCCTTTTAGACGCCTTGAGATTGATGTTGGTGTTGATTACAGAGGTAATCTAGATAACGCTATGAAGATTTGTTTGAATATAGCAAAGCACACTAAAGGTGTATTGGTTGAGCCAAAACCCGCTGTTTTGATTACAGAATTTGGTGAAAACGAAGTGTCCCTTAAAATTCGTGTTTGGGTAGAATCAAAGAGCGGTTGGTTGAAGATTAAGAGTAATTTATTGGAGAATATTAAGAAGGCTTTTGATAAATATGGCGTACCAGTTCCATGGCCAATGACTCAGGTTGTTTATGACAAGGATCTGCCTATTGCTGAAACAATGTTTGAAGAAGAAGTTAAGCGAGATAAGGACGACACCGATGAGGAAATTCAGCCGCTACCAGGTCCAGCATCTGCTCCGCTTAATGTTAATGTTTTACCTAATGCTGCAGTTCCATTAGCGGTGCCTGTTATGGTTGAGGAGGATGATGATAAGCCTTTGATTCCATTAGGAGAACAAAAAATAGTTTAATAGAATTTCTCGACTCCACTTTCCACAAAACAAAAACCCCGACATTTCTGCCAGGGCGTAGAATTCAGACTCTATCGATGTTCTAAGTTTTGTAGAACGTTGAGAGTTTTGTTTTGAATTTGTATTTGTTTTCCAGGAGACTAAACCTGTTAATTTTGTTACTTTGCTTTGGCATTGTTTTTAGTCGCGCCGTAGACCGTCTGTTTGTGTGCCCATCTACTCACCATAAAGATGAGGAGGACACCAGACTCCAACACAAGGAAGGCTATAAATCGGCCCTTTTAGTCAGGAAGGACCATCACAAAGTATAGGGAGTAAGAATATCTTTTTGGAATATTTTAATGAATATCTTTATATTATTTTGAGGAGCTTCGCACTCCTTATACTTCGTTCCGTTCAGCTAGTTTTTAATGGTCTGAAACCCGCTTCGACAATGGCATGTTCTCATTGGTTCTAATTTCTAGGTTTCATACAACTATACCAAACCCATCGGTATTTACGCAACCATATGCCGTAGACAAAATAGAAAGTATTTTATAGCTCAGGCGTCTAATCTTGAATCTTCGATAGCTTTAAGTTATGCCGATTATAAAAATCAACAATTACTTCCAATAAATAAGATTTTTTATTCTCATCCCTTTGGAATACATATGTCTTTTTCAAAAAAATGTACGTACATCATCCGTACATTTTTAAGAAATTAACTATGATCTAGGGAAATCAGTTTTGTTTATCTGATAATTTAAAATTCCACGCCAATTCTAAGTATAGACATTCCCGCAAATTTTGCTAAACTGGATGAAAATTCCAATTTATAAACATGACGAATCTGTCCATTTTCGATATAGCTGGTCCTGTAATGGTGGGTCCATCAAGTTCTCACACGGCTGGTGCCTGTAAGATTGGCCAGTTTGCGAGAGCTTTATTTCACCATACGCCTAAAAAAGTTACCTTCTACCTGCATGGTTCTTTTGGTGAAGTTTACAAAGGGCATGCTACCGATCGCGCTTTACTAGCCGGTGTTATGAAATTTATGACTAGTGATCCTCGCTTAAAAGACAGTTTTGATATTGCTAAAGAAAAAAAACTTAAATATGAATTTGTAGTGCAGGATCTTGGTTCTCACTATCATCCAAATACTGTGAAAATTGTTTTGGAAGACGGCAAGAATAAGATGGAAGTGATTGGCTGTTCTGTTGGTGGGGGAATGATAGAAATTGTGAAAATCGATGATTTTAAAGTGGATCTAAAGGGGACTGCTGGTAAATTTCTTTCGCTAGTTGCTTGTCACGCCAATAAGCCGCCTATTCTCAAACAGTTAATTGAGCAAATCGAAAAACTTGGAATCAAAGTGGTAGAAATTAATAAAACACATTTTAAAGATAAAAGTCTAAGCGTACTGAGTCTTGATGGTCCGAGAATAAATCTGCAACAGGTTATAGAATTAGAAAAAATCCCTGGTATCGATTTCTTACGGTCACTTTCTAAATTGCAACAGGGCTAACAGAGCTGAGCGCAGCGAAGCTCAAATTATCAACTTCCAAAAATCTTGTTCTCACAAAACACATTATCTACAAATAACCATGGAAACAAATACACCCCTACAATACGAATTCCACACTGCCGAAGACGTCATCCGCCTGACTTCTAAATTTAATATTACTATTGGTGAATTGGCTAAATTATACGAAATGGAACGTTCTGGCAAAACCGGTCCGGCTGTTAGAAATAAGATGAAACAAACTCGCGATGTGATGTATAGCGCTGTTAAAACTGGTGTTGTTTCAGATGAAAGATCTCGCATGGGCATGGTTGGTGGCGACGCAAAAAAAGTTTATGACGCACTCGAAAAAGGTGCTGATATGATGGGGAACAAGGTTACGGTTCGTGCGATGGCGTATGCGATGGCGGTGGGGGAACAGAATGCTTGTATGCGTCGTATCGTGGCTTTCCCAACGGCTGGTGGCTCTGGAGTTGTACCGGGCACTTTATTTAGTTGCGCTGAGCATTTTAAGGCTGGTAAGCGTAGATTACTTCATGGAATGTTTTGTGCTTCTGCAGTTGGTTTGATCATCGCCGAAGGAGCTACTTTATCAGCTGCCAAAGGTGGTTGTCAGGCCGAAGTTGGTGCTGGTGTAGCCATGGCCGCTGCTGGTCTGACTGAAATGCGTGGAGGCAGTCCTGCAGATTGTTTTAACGCTGCTGCTATAGGTTTAAAAAGTTATTTAGGTCTAGTTTGCGACCCACTTGGTGGGCTTGTTGAAGTGCCTTGTATCAAAAGAAATGCCCTCGGCTGTATGGCAGCAATTGGTGCTTCTGATCTAACTATGGCTAGCGTTAAGAGCTTCATCCCATTTGATGAAGTCGTGCAGGCTATGAAAAATATTGCCGGAATTATGTCTCCAAAACTTAGAGAAACAGCTCTTGGCGGACTTGCTGTAACCCGCACTGGTAATCTCATCAAACAAAAATTGGGAATGAAAATAACCCCAATGGACTAGAAGTTAGGGCCGCCGATACAGCGCAACCTGCCGATCTATAAACCAATTTAAGCTGGTCATATCTGGGTCTTTTGCTATTTTCCATTTAGCTCTCGGACCATCTTCGTTATCAATAAGTCCTCTATGAGCCAAAGCATGGTGAGCTTCACATAAAGCGACAATCTGATCAGGATCATGAACTTTGTCAGAAGCATATCGATTTATATGATGTAAATGATCATAGTTTTTGTTACAGCTTGGGAATTCGCATTTACCATGAGATCTTTTTAACACATGGTTTTGTATATCTTGAGGTATGTGTCTTGAAGTATTTTTAACTTGTTCCGGTTTCTCTTTCTCCAATTCTTTATTTAAATTTTCCTCATATAATTTTATAAATTTCTCCATCAATTCATTCCAATCACCACCATTAATTTTCTGTAATTTAATGGCGATTTCAGGTTTCAAATTCATCACCAAAGTTTTTAATTTCTGTTCATCACTAGTCTTATCTGAAATCTGCATTTCTTGATTCCTGAAATCACGAACAAAAGTTTCCAGTTCATGTTTTCGCATTTCTTTTGCATACTTTGCCCAGTATTCTTGAGTTTCCTCCGTCGCAATAGTTGCAACTGGTTTAACTGCGTACAAACCTTTCTTTTCGGCAACCTCAAGTAGCGCTGGTTTATTCTCAATTTTTCTATAAATTCTCAAGGATTCATCTACTTGCCCATGATTCATCCCCGCTAATTTCGCCGCATATTCATAAATAGATTCGAATCCTTTTTTCTTCCAAACCTCAAATTTATCTACATCTGACAATAATAAAGCACATTTTCTCTGCCATTCTTTTGCATGCCGTCCGTATTCGGTAAATTTTGAGTGTAGTTCATTGATATTTTTATCCATAATTTTTATTTCACCTAAATTGTATTTGTCTTCATTTTAGGCTTACATCAAACAAAATCCAGCAAAGAACCTAGACAAAACACGCCAGTGAGTATACGCTCACCTAATTAAGGTTGCAGAAAATTAAAAAGTATTATTTAATGCTGGATTCCGTCCCGGGGCGATCTGTAAAATAATCAAACTAGACTTTCTTGCTCATGCCCATTCAAGCTAGCTTCCTCCGCCAGTTCATCAATTCTCATTTGTCTGTATGCGCGACTTTGTTGATATCTATGAGAAATCTCCTCAACGACTAATTGCAAATCAGGGTAAACAGCATCTACATTAAAATCAACTTCTCCTTCAAATTCCCCAACAATTCGAGGCCTTATTAGTAGTTGGTCTACGCCCGTTCTGATAATCTTAGAAATTTCTTCTGGTGGAACATCTGGATTAAATTGCAAAAACATCTCAATAGCTCTCCATTTTGCACGACCACCAATACGCATATTTGTATCTGGTAACGGCTGTAATTGTTCTGACTTGGCTGATCTTTCTGCTGCCATATACATCTGATAATTAATACGGAAATGAACTGTACACACACACACACACATTTTGTCAATTTTTCTGATATTTGCGGTTTTGTAGTAGAATCTTTTCATCTAATCAAAAACTATGTTTCGCATCGCTGTTTTAGCTTCCACAAATGGCACCGATTTACAGGCTATAATTGACGAAATGAAGGCTGGAAAAATGCCTGGAATTGAGCTTGCCGTCGTGATTAGTAATAAAGAAAATTGCTACGCGCTTGAACGTGCCAAAACCCAAGGTTATAAAACTGTTTTTATTGATCCAAAAGACTTAACCAGAGAAGAATACGACAAAAAAGTTGCTGAAATTCTACAAAAAGAAAATGTAGATCTAATTGTTTTAGTCGGTTATATGAGAATTTTAAGCGCCGAATTCGTGAGGAAATTTAAGAATAAAATTATCAACGTTCATCCATCTTTAGTTCCAAAATTCTGCGGTCCAAAATTCTTTGGTGACGACATCTATAAACTGATTATAGAAGCAAAAGAAACCGAAACCGGCATGACAATTCATTACGTAGATGAAGGCGTAGACACTGGCAAAATAATTCTCCAAAAAACCTGCAAAATCGATCCAACCGACACTCCACAAACCCTCAAAACCAAAGTCCAATCCCTCGAAAAATACTGGTACCCAGAGGTAATCCGCCAGCTAGCAAGCTAGATAAATTCACCACCAAAACGGTCTTAGTCAAAAACGTTATTTATGGTATAATTAAGAAAAATAAATTATATCGATGTCGGAATTAAGAGAAAAATTAGAGGAACAAAATATTCAGATGGGACCAGATGGTTTACCTGACTATAAGGCTTCTTCAGCAGATCAATTTTTGGCTGAAATAGAAGCGGAATTAAAAGCTACCGGCGAAATGCCTGCAACTATAAAAGATCAAATTCAAGCAAAGGCTCTAGCTCTTCTTAAAGAAAAAAATCTCCCAGACTCTGGCGATAGTAAATTTTGGGTAGATAATTCAATTGCAGATAAAACCCCAGAAAATCCCGACAAACCCGAATTTAAAATTATGTCATGGAATCTCGAGAGGGGATTAAGAGTTGAAGATCAAATTAAATATCTACAAGAGCAAGATCCTGACGTTTTGTGCGTTCAGGAGATTGATTGGGATTGTGACCGCACAGGTAATAGAAATATAACTTTAGAAATGGCCAAAGCCCTAGGTTATAAATATATTCTCTATACTACTGAATTCGTTGAAGTAAATGATGAGACGATTAAGGAAGCCAGGAAAAATCCTAATACACACGGTGGAGGTGTGCATGGACAGGCAATTTTGAGTCGTTACCCTCTTCAGGACCCTAAGGCGTTTAAACTTACAAATGCCTGGCATGACTGGGAAGATGCTAGTAAAAAACCAGGTAGAGAAGAACCTCGTCGTGGCCAAAGAGTAGCCCAAATGACAGATATCCAGATCGGCAATAAAACTATCACTGTTGTGAATACTCATTTTGAAAACCATGGTGGTTTAACAGGTAGATTAGTACAATGGGACGAAGTCAAAAAACGAATAGCAAATTCGAAAAATCCAGTAATGGTGATGGGCGATTTAAATACAACCGGTCATGGTGTAGCCAATTTAGTCCAGCACGATAACAGAAAAGATCTTTGGAGAAAAATGCGTGATGAATCGGGTAAACCTATCAAAAGATTTGGTGAAGAAGAAGGCGCAGTTTGGATGAGAGATGAATTTGAGCCTGCAGGTTTTAAAACTGCACAATCTCCGGACCAAATAAGCTACAGATTACCTCCAGCTAAATTTGCTTACGATGGCAAACTAGATTGGATGCTCTACAGAGATGGACAAGTTGGCAAATTTAATCTGAAAGAGAGTACTACTGGTCCAGATAGAATGCCAGGAATGGAAAAAGACATGAGCGACCACCGACCTTTAATTGCTAAATTAGAGATAGAATAAAAGACTATCGGCTCCTCCATTTCCAATGATATTTAATCGCACTGTGAAAATGGAACCAGAAGACTTTTTTGAATGGTAACTTAAACCAAGAACCATCGCTTAAACGCTTGTGATAGTGCACAGCAACGGCTTCAGGGTAATAAACAACTTTGTAGCCGGCATCTTGAGTTTTGCGGCATAAATCGAAGTCTTCCATAAACATAAAATATCTCTCGTCAAAACCATTAATTTTTTCGAATAATTCTCGCGGCATCACCATAAAAGCCCCAGTAATCAGATCCACAACCTGAGTACTGCTATGATTGAAATCGCCCATGATATAGCGTCGATAGCGCTGTTTAAACGGCCACATTTTCTTTAAAAAACTGCGCTTAATAAACAAATCAAAAATCTTGAAATGACGCCTACAGGACTGCTGAATCCGCCCATCGTGATACATCAATTTTGGCCCAACCATCCCAACATCCTTGTGTTCTTCCATATAATCCACCAACTTCTGCAAAGTATCCGGCTCAACCGTAATATCCGTATTCAAAATCAAAAGATATTTGCCCTTTGCTTCACGCGCCGCAAAATTATGACCGGCTCCGTAACCTAAATTACGCCCCGGCTCTACTAGCTTGATTAGACCTTCCTCATGCGCTTTTTTGAGGTAATCCAAGCTGTCGTCATGCGAATTATTATCACAAATAATTATTTCAAACTCAAAGTCAGTTTTACTTTTTTTTAAAGCTTCAACACAAAGTTTTGGGAAGTATTTCTGGTTGTAGTTTACGATAGTTATCGAAAGTTTCACCATAATTAATTAGAGTTTCTTTTTAAGATTATCACGTCTCATAGCGCTGACATCCGTTTTATTCTGTGAAATTTTAAGTTCAAAAGTTCCGCGTACAAAACTGTTTTCTGGAATATCTTCTGGCACCAAAATTCCCGCACCAATAAAGCATCCACTACCAATTCTAACACCAGGCATTAGGCTCGTATTCACACCAACTCTCACGTGCGAACCAATCATCGCCCCAAATTTATTAGTATGCGCATTCAGTTTTTTGCCATCCACTGAAATCTCTACTTCTCGCTCATCCAAGCGCAAATTTCCAGTTACAGTCCCTGCACCAAATGACACATTATTTCCAATTACACTGTCACCAATATAGTTAGAATGAGTCCAAACTTCATCACTCAAAAAACTGCGCGCCACCTCTGTGCTAAAACCAATAATACAACCTCTGCCAATATTACTATCACGCACTAAACTATTTGTCGCGATCACACTATCGTCACCAATATAACAAGGCCCGTTAATCACCGCATTATCAAAAATTTTAACTCTTTCACCAATAATAACTTGGCCATTTATCACCGCACTTTTTGCAATTTCCGCACTTTTACTAATGCTCTTTTTTGCCTTACTCATGAGGAATCTAAAGACATTCTGAATATGCCAAGGATATTTAACCGGCTGCCAAAATCCATCATATTCCACCGCCATCATCTTGATCCCATCAGTCATCATTTTTGACAGTGCAACTTCATACAAATCATCTTTTTTACTCTTGGTTTTTTCTAAATATTTCACTAAAACTTCCGGTTTTTTATGCAAATGCACCACCACATTTACCATCTTGCTAGGCTCAGTTCCTGGTTCTGGTTTCTCTATTATTTCGCTGATATATGCGCTTTTATCCATTTTTAAATATCCTCCCGGGAAGTATTGATGCACCATTTTTCCCAAAATAAAACTGTCCGCAAGGGTACTACTCATTTTTTCAATCTGCTTAAATGCCTCTGCCTCCACTACATCATTGCTGCTAAAAACTATTACTGGAGAATTTTTGATAGAATTTTTTGCCGCCAAAACCGCCCCACACATTCCAAGGTCCAGATTTTCCTGTTCAATCACTTCTATATTTAATTTCAATTTCTTAGAAAGCTCTACTGCAAGCGCCATAAGCGCCGCCAAGTTATGTTCTCCACCAACCAAAATAATATCTTTAAATCCAGCACTTTTAACAATCTCAATCTGATGTTGAATAAGAGGTTTCCCCAAAAAATTTAAGAAGTTTTTATCGGTAACCGGATACATCCTTTTACTTCGCCCTGCTGCTAGAATCAGTACTTTCATGCTTAAATATAGATTTAATAATAAAATAAATTAAGAATCCAACTAAGTTCATTATATCTGTAATTATAGCCAAAATGGTAGAGTAAAATCCGCTAAAAACCGCAATCAGTAAATAAGGCGTTCGCACAGTAATATTTATGACTCTATGTTGAATAAACGCATAAATCACCGTCTCAATAACATAAATAATCGGCGCCAAAATATAAATTATACTATCACTATCCCTCTTGAAATAGACCACAATCATCATGGCCAGCAGCACAATTCTATCAAAGAAAAAATCTATCCAAAAACCCTCATTTTGAGTCCCTTTGAACCTCGCCAAACCACCATCTAAAATATCAAAAATAATACTCAAAACTATCAAAAAATAAAACATTCCGTAATTATTTATCGCAAAGTGATAAGCCGCTACCAGCCCTGTAATCAGGGCCATCATACTAATCAAAAAAGGCGTAATTCCAAGCTTAATCATCAAAGCAAAAAATGGTTTAAGAAGCCTGTCCTTATGCATTTTTATTTTCCCTTCAAATTTAATAAAACCTTTTTTTAATTTTTCCATTTTACTGATGAATATTGCAGAATCATTGTAACAAAAATCAAAAAAATAGTATAATCCCCGTATGTTAAGTGCACACGCTTCTTCAAAGTTGAAAGAAAACATGACTTGGGCTAATCTCATCAGTCTCCTCCGCCCGTTTTTAGTAGTTTTTTGTTTATATTTTTTCAAAGACCAGCCTTACATTTTGGCTGCTAGCATAGTTATTTTGCTTTTGATGGATGCATTGGATGGCTTCGTAGCACGTAAATTCAACCAGGCCAGCAAATTGGGCGCACATATCGATATTCTCTGTGATCGCATACTGGAGATCGTGATTTTGTTTGTTTACGCGAAGTGGGGATTGATCTCATATTTTTTCCCAATAGTTTTTATGATCCGTGGAATTTTGACCGACTCTCTTAGATATCTAAACGAGATCTATAAAGACGAAAAATACAAACATCCTTTATCCCTTGGCAAAGCCGATAATCGCTTTTTTAGAGGATTCACTAATACCACAAAAATTCTAGCCTTTTCTATCCTACCAATCTCTCCAGAAATTGGTCTCTACTTCCTGGTTTTGGCTCTTGCGGTAAATCTTTATAGAGGAATTCCAGTGATATTCTGCAAACGTTCAAAACAACTGATGCGGATCGTTTGGAATAAAATCAAAAACTAAGTCAGAATTTCACTCAACTTCTTCAACTTAATAGCCTGTTTTATTTCCATTGCGATGCGTTCACCATAGCTGAGACTTTCACCGTATAAATAGCCAGAATAAGGCGTAAATTTAGTTCCTGGTGAACCCGGAATTCTCATACTAACATCAAAAATCACGAATTCCTCTCGTCCTTCTTCGGCCACCACCGCACCTTGCAAAGCAAAGGGTCCAATAATCCCTGGTGAAACTTCTTTTTTCATAGTTTCCACAAATCTTTCACCAAGTTCATAAGCTTTTTCCACCAAAGATTCTTTCATAGTCACTGCAAAATGTCCTGTTTCAATGATTTTTGGCTCCATAAACTCACGAACCATGCATTGCTCAACGGCTGGCAATCTCAAAAATCCATCTAGATTTGTCTGTCTACGGCTGTCAGTTCCCATTAATTCCAATTCTCCAGTAATGGTAGAATAGAAAAAATTTAAATTTATATGCGCTCCAACTGCATATTCCTCGATAACCGCTTTATTCAAAGCTTCCTCTGTTATTTGACGTGCTCGAATGCGTTTTTCCGCTTCTTTAACAAAATTTTGATAGCTATTTGCAAAGAAAAAAGCTCTTTCATAACCACGAGTTGCCTCATTAACTTTTACAATCACTAAACGATCGATGTCTTCAGCACTTTTATAGATCTTTGGAATGCGTATATTTGCCTTCCTAAGCAGATCGTACTGATTGTTAGGTTGATCGCGCTCTTCCAGCCTTACGCCTTCTCTAAGGCCATAAATCGGTACATTAAAGTCATTCTCAATCTCTTTAAAGTCGCAATAAACCCAAAAATAACGATTATGGATAAAAACCGTGTTTAATTCTCTCAATTCCTGCTGCACTTTTGGACTCGTAATATCCTTAAATTTATCTACTAGAATGACATTGCCAACACAGCCTTTTTCTTTACCCATAGCGTCATCACGACGACGATAGTAATCCGTATAAGTTTTTTCACGGCCTTTTTGACAAACCACCACTGTATCAAAACCATATTTTGTGGCTCCATGACACACATCCAAGGCGCTATGCCCACCAAGCACACCGATAGTAATTTTTTTCTGATTATACTTTTTGAGAATTGGCTGAATATCCATATTTTCTTTTAAATATTTTCAATAAAATTACAATGTTTTTACTTTTTTAGCAACGGTTGCTCGAATTGCGCAGAGGTGCAAAAAGTGTTATAATAAAATTAAGTATTAATAATTTCAAGCATATGGCTTATCGCATTAGTGAAGTACCGGCAGATGATGAAACGCCAGAGGGTTGGGAAATAGAGTTCGATCTTCCTAAGCAACCAAAAGTAAGGATCACTAAAGAGAATCAACGTAGACTTTATCTAAACAGCAAAACTGATGGATACCATTGGTTCAATTTTTGGGCCGCACAGGAGCCAAATGCTATCAGCCTCCTCGAGCTCCCTGCAAATGCAGAAAGAGAAAGAGTTAGACAGTCACTTCTAGCCATTGGGCTAGGCTACATAGAGGAAGATAAGGAAACCTGTTTTTTGGACAGCCCAGAAGAAGTAACTATAGAAACGGTAAACAGGATTGCTAACTTTCTAGAACCTAGATTTGCAATGAGAGAAAAGTTTTTTCCAGACGATTAGTCCTTTTCGCAAAATCGTACAAAGACCTTCCTGTCGGCGGGCAGTAATTTAATGCTGCGCTAGATGTTGCGATGCAGACTTGAAGGAGGCTAGAATGATGTTGTGATTCTGAAAAGCGTTCCCGGGAATGGGAATTTACAGATGTGGCTTCCACGATAGTTTACTTTTTTGAATTATATTCTAGTTTAAGTTTTCGGGTTAACCCGAGAGGTATCAGTAGATTTTGAAGATTTTGGGGTTCGATTCCCGGCATCTCCACCACGAGTCTCAAAACGAGACTCTAAAAACAAATCAGGCTCGACACTGACCAAATAATAATACTAAGTTTACTAGATTCCCAAAATATCTTTATCTGCCGTTAACGCCGCTATCACTCCTTCAATCAATTTATCCATCTCAATTCCCATGCCCAAAGCACCATTGCTAATGTCATCACGGTTTACTGCTGCGGCAAAGCCTTTGTCTTTCAACTTCTTTTTCACGGATTTTACCTCCATTCCATCAAAACCACCCGGTCTAACTTGAGCCACCGCCACCACAAATCCAGACAATTCATCCACGGCAAATAAAGTCTTTTCCATCATCGAATCGCGACTAACTCCAGTATAACTTGCATGGCTTTGTATAGCCCTTAAAATGTCTTCAGCAACGCCTTTTTCCCGCAAAATTCCTTCACCAATCATTGGGTGTTTATCCGGATATTTTTCATAGTCAAAATCATGCAATAATCCAGTCACATACCACTTTTCTTCATCTTCATTAAACTGTTTTGCGAAATGTTTCATAGAGGCCGCAACCGCTCGGCAATGCCGTCGCAAGCTTTCGCTCTCTACATATTCCTGTAAGATTTTTTCTGCATCTGCTCTATTCATAAATGTGAAATTAAAAAATATTAAAAATAAAATTTACTAAATTCCTGTAATAAAATAGGTTTACCCTAGTACTTTCTGCAGCTGGTCAGTTTCGATCGCCAACTTAATGTCGCGAGCCAACCTTCTACCTGTACTCATTGGTTCGTTATAGCGCAGCCATGTGTATGGAGAGCCATCGATGTAGGGATTTGTACCCGCAACTATACGAGCGGAGATTTCAAAAACGAAATAATTAAGTTCAGGGTCGATAATTCCTTCAAGACAGAATGGTCCAAAAAGGCCACCCTTAGCCAATTTATGAGAAGCGGCAACTACTCTGTCTCCCATTTCAAAAATTTCTGGAAGCATGGATTCTCTAACTACTAATGGCACATTACCAGTGATTGTATAAGTCGTTCTAATCTCAGCATCTACCTGGTCTTTTGCCGCTATACGACCGATAGAATCGGCATTTGATTCGTAACGTTTATCAAAACCCATAACCTCCAATTCGCCGGTTAATGGGCTGTAAAAATAGTGAGTATAAACTGGTACACCAACTACATATTCCTGAATTGCATAGTCTTCAGTGCCTGGCTGATTTTTGTAGGCCTCGATACGTTGGTAGAATTCTTTTGCAGAATTAGCTAGGAAATATCCCTTACCACCATGTGCACCATGAAATTTCACTATCACTGTGCAATCAATATCTTCAGGTTTTTTGAAAATTCTTGGAACCTTGATTTTAGCATCAACAAGCCACTCCCTCTCTTTGTCACGGTTTGATTCATATTCCAAAATATCTTTAGTTCCATAATGCATCGCGCGTACATCTTTGACCTTTGTTGCGCCAATGTAAGCCACAAACGAGCCATGCGGAATAATAATTGCATTCTGTTTTATCAGCTGATCTTCAATCTTAAAAAAATCCTTAAATGAATCTACTTCTATAATTTCGTCCGCAACTTTAAAGCTTTCATAAGGTCTACGACGGCCTTTTTCGCATATACAAATAGTCTGGAAGCCTTCATCTTTTGCTCCTTTGAGAATTTGTAAAGCAGTGTGGCTGCCCAACGTCGCTATTTTGTAATCACCAATTTTTGCCATTTAATAAAAAAGTAGGACTTTTGGCCATCATACAAAAACATTCCTCCTCTTGTCTATAGGAAATACACCCAAAATAAAACTAAAGCTAACAGCACTCGGTATGCCGCAAAGGTTCTTAAACTGTACTTTTTTAAGAATTTCATTAAGAATGAAACGCTCAAAATGCCAAATGTAAATGAGCTGATAAAGCCTATTACAAGGGGTAAAGCGTCAATCGCGGCACCTCCTTCAGATGATTTTAAACCCGTTAGAATTGCTGCGCCTATCATCGCCGGAATTCCCAATAAAAATGAAAATTTTGCTGCTCCACTACGTTCAATTCCCTGAAATAATCCTGCTGATATCGTTGCTCCAGACCTCGAAACTCCTGGAATTAAGGCCATTGCCTGGGCAAGTCCAATAATCAAAGCCTGTTTCCAAGTCTGCACTTTTTCTTCTTTTTTAGGTTTTTTATCATAAAAATATTCTGCCAGCATAAAAACTCCAGCAACGGCTAACATCAAAATCGCAATTGATTTCACGTTTCTAAAATTCTCATCCAAAAAATCTCCAAAAACTCCCAAAATCACTGCAGGAATTGTGCCAATAATTAAAAATAAAATTAATTTCGCCGGATATTCACTAAACTTTAATTTTCCAGTAAAAAACCTGCCTAAAGCCAAAATCATCTCTTTAATATCCTTCCAGAAATAGATGAAAATCGCCAATAACGTGCCCATATGCAGCATCACATCAAAACTTTTTAGCGTCGCAATATCCAAATTCAGCCATTCTTCCACCAAAACCAGATGACCACTTGAAGAAATCGGTAAAAATTCCGTCACACCCTGTAAACCTCCTAAAATTAATGCGTCTAGCCAATCCATGGCAAAGATATTAACACAAAACGGCGTTTGCAAAAAGCTGATTAATAAGGTATAATATCAAGATTTATAAAACCAAAAATAAAAACAAAAAATATGGAAAACCAAAACGTACCTTTTCTGAATGATCAGACACCGCAGGCTCCTCAAACCCCACCAGCATCCAAAAAAAAGCTATTTCTTATGGTGGCTGGTCTACTTGCAGTGAGTGTAATAACTTACGTGCTTGGTGGCAGTGATTTATTTAAGGGACAACTTTTGCTCTCTGAAAAGAGTGAAAAGGAGATGTCAAAACTCGCTGAATATATCAAACCTGTATCTCTTGGTGATGACAACTGGGCAATACTTACAGGTCAGGAAGAAACTTTTGAAGTTTTGGAGAGTGCACCGGCCAATGTGCTTTTTTGGTCTACAGCAAGCGCTGGTGATTGGAAAGTTGTACATGCGGATTTTACTACGCTTTTGGATCAAACAACTGCAAGAAAAATTATAGTAACCAGCACTTCTAAATTTAAAAATACCAAGTTTGCCAGCATTTGTGTGAATTTTGCCGATGGTAGTGACGAAGTTTGTAACAATGAATTCGATAAAAAAACTTTTGAACACATCTATACACGCCCTGGTGAATTCCCAATTACTATGACAGCAATTGATGAAAATGGCTTAATAGATACGCAAATTAGAGCTGTAACTTTTAGCACTACTGATGATGAAAAAGGTATGTTTGCTGATTTTAGTGTTTCGATAGATGCTGACGATTATAGAACTATTACATTACAGGATCTGTCGATCCTAGCAGAAGGCAAAACCATTAAAAACAGATGTATAAAATTCGGTGACGATACACCAATTGTCTGTGAAAACACTTTAGAAAATAGAATTTTTACTCACACTTATACTGGTGACGACGCTTATGATGTTAGTCTTTCAATTATGGATCAAAATGAGGAATCCTCAAGAATGTTTAAGAGAATTGAGATTACAAGTGAAGTAACTTTTAAACCTGATTTTGCCCTAAACAAATCCAGCGATAATCTTAATAGAGTTTGGATTAGAGACACTTCTGTTACAGATAAGGCAACTATCGTGAAAAGATGCGTGAATTTTGGTGATGGAACTGAAGACATTTGTGCACCAAATTTTAACTTGGACATGGATGTTCCTACAGATTATGAACACACCTACGCACAGCCTGGTAATTACGCAATAATTTTAACACTTACTGATAATGCTGGTAGATCAGTAACTAAGAGGCAAAGAGCCAGTCCATATGCTGTAGCAGCAAATTTCACCGTTACTGCGGATTCTGTAAATACCAAAAGAGTTACGGTACTTGATACGTCAGCTCTTGATAACATTGATATTGGTAAAATTTGTGTGAATTTTGGAGAAATCGGAAGTATCACGGGACCTGCCTCAAAATGTTCTACAGAGGCTGGTGCGAGTTATGAATATACTTACGAAAATGCCGGAGACTATACTATTGGTTTAAGTATTTATGACAAAACTGAAGCTCTTGCTACAGGTCTATTAGGAGAAAAAACTCAGTCTATTACGGTAGTCAATCCTGATCCTACTGCGGTTATTGTAAACCCGGAGTTTATTTTTACTGCTGATGCTGAGAATTCAAAAAAACTTACTTTTACCAGTAATACGACTTTGGATAACACTGACCTTAAAACTGAATGTATGAATTTTGGTGATGGTAGTAATCATCTTTGTGACTATGATGATACAAAAACCTTTGAGCATACCTACTTGAAACCTGGAACATATGAGGTTACCTTAACGGTTTCTCACACCAGTGGAGAGCCAAAAACATTGACTCAAACCATAACAATAAAACCTGCTCCTACTGATCCCGTAGTTTTTGTAGATTTTGAAGTTACACCGGATCCGGCTCACCCATATGAACCACGTTGGGCATTGGTCAAAAATACTTCTACGGCACAAAATGTTACCTTGAGTAAAAGTTTTACTGTAGATTTTGGTGACGGGTTTATCCATCAAGGTCCAGAAAATCCATCTCATCAATATGCAAAAGCTGGTACTTACGACATAACTTTAACAGCACAGGGAGCAGATGAAAATGGAATGGCTGTTCAGGGTTCTCTCAAAAAAACCGGAAATGTCACCGATACTGTACCCGAAATAACAGGAGTAACTCCGGATTTTAGCTACAGCGTGGTGAACCCAGCTAGCCCAAAACTAATTAAAATAGTAGACCAATCAACTATCCAAAATCCAGATATTGAGCCTTATATTACTAATCTCAAGATCACGAGTCATGATGACCCCGATACAATAATTTATACTACAAATAATGGTACTCTAAAAGGTACTGATTATAATTACGAATTTAGCGAATTTGGGACTTATGATATTACGATTTGGTTAAAGATGAAATCCGGTGGCACAGAGATCGAATCAAACAAGGTCACCAAGTCCGTTACTATTACAGATGAAGTCCCTGTACAGGAAATTCCAGGATTAATCCCTGATTTTAGCTATAAAGTTAACGATCTTGATCCAAAATATATTGAAATCTCAGATGAAACTACTGGCCCAAACCTAAACGCTTATACTCTAGTTAGTAATTTAAAAATCACAAAGCACGATGACCCCAATAACGTGCTTTATACTAAATCTATCGGCACGAGATCAATAGGAGGTTACGCTTGGTGGTATAAATTTAGCCAAGCCGGTGAGTATGATATTACACTCTGGATAGAAGGGTCTACCGCAAAAATAACTAAAACCATAACTATTAGTGACGCCACTATCCTTGCGGATTTCGAAATCTTTACTCCATCATGGGCCGAAAATGAGACTGGATACATCTGTATAAATAATAATTCTACTGCTCAACGTACTGAAATTGTGAGTTTGGATATAGACTTTGGCGATGGATACAAAGCAGAAAAAGTGTCTCCAATGAATGATATAGCGGACCACTGTCATAGCTATAGCAATTCCGGTACATATCAAGTCACATTGACTGCATATGGACAATTAGAGGATCAAACTCCTAATTCCCTCACAAAAAGTGTTAACATTACAGTTCCTCCAGCGGCACCTGAAGAACCATCTGATTTGGGTACCAACGTTTTAGCTTTGTTATTTGCTGACACGCTTTCTTTAGGAGAAAAAGATGAAGAAATCAATTATATCATTGCCGAACCAGGTGCCACTGTTTATTTTGCAGCAAAATGTGAAGCCGGCACTGATTTGGTACACGTAACTCCAATTACCACTGACGACGTTGAAGCAACAATTGCATCAAGCGAAGTTTCAAAAACTGCAAGTTTTGATATTGAAAAAGGTACTAGCGGTTGTGGAACATCTGATATTAAAGATGAGAACGACTCAGTTACATCTCAAAATGCAGCAAATCCTGATTTAAATACGGCAATTGATGAAGATGAAGATGTCGATGTCGAAGATGACCAAGATGAATTTGCCTACCAGGATGATGATGACGATTATTCTGATGATGATTTTGACGATAGCGCTGACGACGACTCTTCAGATGACGATGTAGAAGCTGATGAATTCGAAGAAACGGAATGTTCAGATTACGTCGACAATGATGATGATGGATTGATTGATATTGAAGAAGATCCAGGTTGTGAAAGTTTGGACGATGACGATGAATCAAACGCGGTTATGAGAACTGAAACTGAATGTTCAGATGGAGAAGATAATGACGGCGATGGATTTAAAGATACCAAGGATCCAGGTTGTCAGAATGCTAAGGATGATGACGAAACTAATGAAGAAGAAGTAGTGCAGGAAGGCGAAGTTGATTTACCTGCCTGTTTTGCCTCAGCTGATGGAATGGATGGCTTTGATGATATCAGTGAATTGGAAAGCACTTACGTAATTGATACAGAAGCTAATTCTTCATATAGAGGAAAAGTTGCAGATTTCCACGGAGAAGCAATTTTTAGAGGTTACGAAGACAAAAACGGCAATAAAACATTCAGACCTTATGCCCCAATTCGTAGGGATGAAGCCATTAAAACAGTTCTATTAACCACCTGTTATTTGGACCATTTATACTACAATGATGACTTGAGTGCTGAATCTGCTGGTTTTGAGGATTCTGAATTTAAATCTTCAACGTATTGGGCAAAAGAATTAATAAACATTGCTGCCAACGCTGAATTGATAGAAAAGGAGGAGAAATTCTACCCTGGTCAGCAAGTAACTCGTTCAGAATATTTGAAACTTCTTTTAACAGCTTATTCTGAAATTACAGGAACTGATATTGAAGAATGTAAAGAAGGGGATAGTCCATTCGTAGACGTTGATGCCAGTGATTGGTACTGCAAATATGGCGTTTTAGCAAAAGAATTAGGAATTTCTGAAGGATACACTGATGCTAAGGGAAAATTACGTTTAAATCCTAAGAAAGTTTTGACTCGTTCAGATGCCGCCATCATGCTTTGGAACTACTATCTAGCTGTAGACGGTAGTGGTAGAGCAACAGAAGAAGGTGAGAATGATGTTGATACTACCTCAAGTGGAAGAGTATTAAGATAGAGGTTTTTAGTGTCTGAAATATCTACGGCCGGTGAACACCATACTAATACCAAGTTCATCGGCTTTTTTGATTATTTCTTCATCGTTAACAGATCCACCTGGTTGAATAATTGAGGTAATTCCATATTTTGCTGCTGTTTCTATACCATCTGAGAATGGAAAGAATGCGTCTGAAGCCATCACAGAACCAGGCACCTTCGTTCCGCCTTTATGCCCGGCAATAAATACACTATCGACGCGCGACATTTGCCCAGCGCCTATTCCCGTTACCACGGTGCCTTTTGCCATTACTATCGCATTAGACATTACGTGCTTCGCCACCTGGTTTGCAAACAACATGCTGTCAATTTCCTCTGCAGTTGGTTGTTTTTTAGTCACCATTTTTAAATCTGCTGGTTGCAAAACGTAAGTGTCTTTTGTCTGAATTAACAAACCACCAGCCACTTTTTTGATATCAGTTTTATATAAGTCGAGCTTAAGCTCTCCAGTTTCCAAAATTCTCAAATTTTCTCTCGTCATTAATCTCTTCAAAGCTTTTGCAGAATAAGAAGGCGCAATAATCATTTCCACAAACATTTTTTTGTCTTTCATGTGATCCACAATCGCATCATTAACTTCGCAATTCACCGCTATAACTGAACCAAAAGCTGATAAATCATCTACTTCATAGGCCTGAATAAAAGCATCTTCAATTTTTGCCGCACTCGCCACTCCACAAGGATTATTATGTTTTATAAAAACCGCCGTTGGCGTAGTGAATTCTTTTACTAATTCTAAAGCACTATCTCCATCAACTAAATTGTTAAAAGATAGCTGTTTACCATGCAAAACCTTGGCATTGGTAATATTTGAATCAGTGTTTTCCGGATTACGAAAGAACGCCGCTTTTTGATGCGGATTTTCGCCATATCTAAGGCTGGAAACTTTTTCATAATGCAAATCCAAAAGTTCCGGTTCCTCGAGAATATTCCTGAAATAAGTCTCAATCATCTCGTCATATCTATGAGTCAAAGTAAAAGCCTTACGTGCCAGTTTTTTGCGGAATTCTAAAGTGGTTTCGCCATTTTTTTCCATCTCTTCCAGCACTGCAGAATAATCTTCCGGATCAGTAACTACGGTCACAAATTTGAAATTTTTTGCAGAACTTCTCACCATGCTTGGTCCTCCAATATCGATATTTTCAATTGCTTCTGCCTCAGTTACGCCTTCTTTTTCTATAGTTTTTTTAAACGGATATAAATTAACCACCACTAAATCTATCATTTTTACATCATTTTTTTCAGCTTCTGCCATGTGTTTTTCATTGTCGCGCAAAGCCAACAAACCTCCATGAATTTTTGGATTCAAAGTCTTCACCCTGCCATCCATCATCTCTGGAAAACCTGTATAAGCGGACACGTCAATTACGCTTACTCCAGCCTCTTTTAAAGCTTTAGAAGTTCCACCTGTTGATAAAATTTCTACTCCTTTTTCCTGCAGTTTTTTTGCAAATTCAACAATCCCAGTCTTGTCAGAAACGCTGATTAACGCACGTTTGATTGGCATAATTAAATCGGTACGATTTGTAATTAACAACTTACGAAAGAAGCCTTCGAAATTTTAGTGATATAGCGCCCAAAGTCAAGCCGGATCCACGCCTCCCTTGCTACATGGATTACACCTTAAAACTCTCCAGATAGCCTTGAAAGTGCCGATTACGGCTCCGTGCTTGTCCAGGCTCTCTTTGGCATATTGCGAGCAGCTAGGGCTATATTTGCAATAACCATAGGGGTAAAACCTACTCACCCAGCTATGGTCAGGTGAAATCGTCTTTTGATAGAAGATAATTAGCAAAATCAGAAGGTTTCTTGGGATACGCCAAATAAACTTTAGAAACTTATTCATAGAAGAAAGAAATGCGTTCGCTTCGCTCACAGTCACGATCAATAGTAATTTCCTGGATACTGCTTCACACCATTGTCGATAACTTCCCAATGTAAGTGAATACCAGTCACACCGTAAACACGTCCTGTATTACCCATAATACCTAGGACATCACCCTGATTTACAGCCTGACCTTCGTAAACATTCAAAGAGTCCATGTGTCCGTATAGAGTTTTAACGCCATTTCCGTGGTCAATAATTACGTGATTACCGTAACCACCACCATAAGTTCCGCTTGAAGCCTTCACTACTGTACCTGAACCAGCAGCCCAGATTGCAGGCATACTTCTGTCTGCGATATCGTAAGCATAATGTCCAGCCTTATATCCTTGAGTAATCTTACCTCTTGTAGGGAAAATAAAGATCTTACCAACTGAAGGAGCTGCGCTAGAAGGGTTAGCACTAACACTTGTTCTACCAGATCTCGCAACAGAGGTGCCTCTTGAGTTAGCTATAGCTGTAGGTTGATAAATTGGCTTAGCACCAGGCAAAAACAACGCCTGACCCTTTGCTATAGTCTGAGATTCCAAACCGTTCTGGGCAATAATGGCATCACTACTAATAGAATATTTTTTAGCAATCTTATCTATACTGTCACCACTTGCTACTTTATAACTTAATCCATCTACTGGAGGTACTAACAAGGTCTGTCCAATTTTTAAGCTATTTGCATTCGCAATGCCGTTTTCCCACATAATAGTCTCAACTTTAACACCATATTTTGAAGAAATTGAAGACAATGATTCGCCACTTTCTACGCTATGTACGGCGAAATCAGTCAAACCAATTCTATTTGATTCATTTGTTTGTGGATTGATCTTTACTAAATAACCATCCTCATCTGATACTAGAATGTTTCCAGGCACAGCATAAGCAGCTATATAATCTGTAGAATAATTGGTTGAAGCAGCAGTCATACTAGCCCCCGGAGCGATAGACATTACCAATAAGCCACTTAAAGCCACGGCTGTAGACTTAAAAAATAATCTCCTCTGAGGAGATACCGGCAACAATTCAGCCACCTTTGCCCATAAAGCAGAAACAACCCTGGCAGCATTTGATACAGCAGTAGTTTTTAGAGGCTTTAAAAGGGGAGCAACAATTGCCCTCAGTGTAGAAAGGGAATAAATCTTGAGAAGTTGAGGCCTTGAAAAAATCTTTAGATGACGATTTCTTCTAGCGAACTCATTAACTTGTAATGTGTTTTCTGAAATTTCCATAAAGTGCTTATATTCTTTTCGAACGGTAAACGTCTTTGATCTCGATTTCTCAAACTTAATACTTTCCTCAATTATCCGAGTTTGGCCCTATATCGGCAAGGCCAGGTCGTTGACAAGAGTAGTGTAATATTGTCATTAATGCAAGGCTTTCTGCTTCCAGGACTCGTTTAGCCGCTTGCTAAAGCCAAAGCCCTTGCCGATAGAATTATACAACAATTTTAAATCCCGAAAAATAAAATATTTACAAAAACATAGAAAAATGGTCTTTTACTATTGCTAAAAAACGCTGCTTTTGTTAAATTCCACATGCAGATTTTTCTGCCTTATGTACTTATGTTATATAGGGCTTGATGATCTTTTTAGATCTTAATCCAAAGAAAATGGAAAACAGTACTCTCAACAAGTACGAGCTGATGCTCATACTCCTCTCTGATTTAGGGGAACAAAAAATCAACGAAGAAGTAGGTGATGTGGTTAAACACATCGAATCAGTAGGCGGCGAAGTCTTCAACAAAGATGTTTGGGGCGTTCGTGATCTTGCCTACAAAATCAGGAAGCACAAGGAAGGATACTATGTGGTATTAAACTTCACATTCCCTCCTCTAAAGCTGTCCGAGTTCGAAAAGGGTTTCAATATTAACCCCGCTATTATTCGTTCTCTTTTGATCAGAACTCCTAATACTTATGTAATGAGGAGCTTTGCTGAATATCAAGAAGAAGCAGAAAAAATGGCTGCAGAAAAGGCAAAGAAGCCTGAAGCTGGTGTGGAAACAAAAAGACCAGATTCTCCAAAAAGAAACGAGGCTGCTAAGAAATTCTCTCCAGAAGTAAAAACTAGAAAAGTTGTGAGCGCTGTGAACGAAGTGAACGCACCTTCTAAAGCTAACGAAGAGCCAAAAGCTGCTAAAAAAGCTGCTCAGCCTAAGGAAAAACTTGAAGAAGTTGATAAAAAACTTAAGAGCATTATCGACGATCCAGATATCACTCTATAGTAACCACCAATAACTAAACCTGTATGAGATCAATAAATAAAGTGATTCTAATCGGAAATTTGACCAGAGATCCAGAGATGAAACAAACTCAGAGCGGACAGCCAGTTACTACTTTTGGTCTAGCTACTAATAGAGAATGGATGACAAAAGGTAGCGATAGAAAAAAATCCACTGAATTTCATGAGATAGTTGCTTGGGCAAAGTTAGCTGAGGTATGCCACACTTATCTAAGAAAAGGTAAATTGGTTTATATCGAAGGTTATCTTAAAACTCGCAGCTGGGAGATGGAAAATGGTGAGAAAAAATTCAGAACTGAGATTGTTCTTCATGATATGATTATGCTTGAAAAGAGACCTGGAGATCATGGTGATGACCATGCTGATTCTGCTCTTATTGCTGCCAGCGCTGAAGCGTCTGGTGATAGTGATGTTTATTTGTCTGATGAGCCTATCTCTGACGACAACCCATCACAGAATGTATTTTAATTATTAACTAGCTAAAAAATGCCTACTTTTAAAAGCCGTAAATGTCACTTCTGCGCTGAAAAAATCAGCTACATCGATTACAAAAATCTTGGTTTAATCAGAAAATTTATTTCTCAATATTTCAAGATCGTTCCACGTTATTACAGCGGTAACTGTCTAAAACACCAAAAAAAGCTTGCTAGAGCCGTTAAATACGCTCGTCACGTAGCTTTAGTTCCGTTTGTTAAATAACCGGAACCGAAGGTTCCTTGCACCTGTGAGCGAAGCGAACACGCACCCAGAACCCGAAGGGTTCTCTCCCTTCCTGCAATTTTCCCAAAATTCTAAAGAGTCCTGCCGCAATGTAGGGCTCTTTTTTTGAGTCAGCCCATCATCTCGTCCACCTAAATTATCAGGATTTATACGCCAGATATAACTCATCAATTATAGTTTTTTGAGAATTTGCCTCAAACTGCCACTCTTCTGGCTCCTGTTTTTGTCGTCCAATCACACCATTATGGGCAAACTCATGATGAATCTGGCAAAGTGGAATTATCGTTTCATGGCTCTTAGCCTCCGCAAACGGAATTCGATGATGGATGTTTTCAGCTGGCTTTGTGCAGTTTGGATATGCGCAATGATTTTCGTATTTTTGTAGAATCTTCCTCTTTTGTTTGGCTGGGACGTATCTTTTTGCTTCTTTTTGCCTGTCGCCAACCATCTCATTTTTCGCATTTCCTGTATTTTTCACTTCCTGCGGGATGGTGCTTTTTGCGCTCTGTTTAGCCACTATTTGGCCTTTCACGTTTCCGTTCCCGGGAATGCTTTTTTGAATAAGAATTGAAGTTTCAGTTTTAGCAAGGGCCGGATTTTTCTGATGATTCTCGGCACGTGCGTCTTTTTGCTCCAGTCTCTTAAGCATTAATTTTAAAGCCTCTTTATTTGAAAAATCTCTTTTTTGTTCTTTTTGAAGCCTATGTTTAAGTTGAAAAAATAAGATCTGCATTTCATGATCTAGCTCGATTTTTAGGCTTGAGGTGGCGGCGCGGCAAGGCTGGCCATAATGATTAACAGATGCATCAAAAGGTTGATTGCCCAAATCTGGCCCAAACAAATTTAGCCCAAAATTTTCCATGCCTTCAGGCTTTGCATTCATTCTTTCTTTCATACCTTGCCGCACCTCCTTCGCAAACTCAAACAACGCCGGTTTACTCATGTTAGCGACGTGTTCGGCAAAAACTTTATCGGTCTCTGGCGTAGCAATCGTGGCTACCAGAGACACTTTATGAATGCCGCATTTTGCAATTGCCTGTTTTAAAAACGGCTTGTCTTCAACATGCTTTAAAGTTCTCAAAGCTTTTTCTACTGTTTCCCTAGATAATTTTGCATACTTAAAACCATATTCGTAAATATCTGCGCAACCATGTTTCAAATAAATTTCTTTTTCAAAAATCTCTAACAAAAGCGAAATCAGCCTGTTTTTCATCTTAAAAATATCAAAACTAAGTTTCACAAATTCTCGATGCAAATTCATAAAAATTGGGTTAAAAAATACAAAAGGACAAAAAATTGCAAAAATCAAAAATGATTTTTATCAGGCAGCTACCCCACCTATCCCAACGTATGTATTTTTTCTGCAAAACCCAAGTAAAATCCGTCTGCAGAAACTAAGTTTTTGACGGCCTTAAATCACAGCCAAAAAACTAACAAAATCATATCAAGAATTCACCAAAAACGCAACGGTAAAGATGGTGTAAAATGGCTTTAAATACACTAAATCATGGACTTGATCGTGGCCTATTGTCTGGCGTAATTTTAGCTAATGATTTGCTGAGGATTTTTCAAAATTTCGTAAAAGAAAAATCAAATCTTTTTCCACCACAAGTGTTCGGATTGAGCCCGTCCCGTAGGAGGGAATGCTTTTCCGAATTACCAGCCATAAACGAAATCAGTCAATAGTATTCTCTAACCAACTCAAGCCTCCAGGCTTCCAAAAATGGCATTTTTATGATAAGATAATAAGATTTTTGAATTAAGGAAATCAAAGCAACAAAAACAAAACTCAACAAAACAAATAAAATGATTCACAAACTAAAACAAAAATTTCATATTCACAAACTGCAAAGAGCTCAAAAACGTGAAGAGAAAAAGCAAAGAATCGATCAGTTACGCAAAGTCCCAACGATTTATGACAATGCTCCAATTTTTTGGCAGTCTCCAGAGGTACCTCACCATGAGCGTGGCCCAATCTGGAAAATATTTTCTATAACCGCAGTCGCAGCCCTTGTAGGCGGAGCAATCTTTTATCAGTCCTGGACTTTTGCCGTCGCAGTACTAACCTTTGCTGCTACCTACGCCATCGTTCACAGGAATAAGCCAAAAATTCTAGATATTAAAATTTCAAGCGTAGGCATTAAAATTGGCCATCACAAATATCCGTACAATCGCATCAAGGCCTTCTGGATAATCTACGAACCACCTTTTGTGCAGACACTAAATTTACGTATCAGCGGTGAAATTCTATCTGAAATTACTCTTCAACTTAACGGACAGAATCCAGCTGTGATTCGCGAATATTTACTCAGCAAAATCCCAGAACTTGAGGGACAAAGCGAAAAAATCAGCGATATATTCTTAAGAATTTTTAGGATCTAAGTAAATTTAAGCAAAATAAAAATGGCAAACGAACCTAACATTTTGGACAACATTCAAGACCCTGCGGACAAGACGTCTTACATGTTTAAGCAGGACTTGGACAAAATTAAAGCAGAAACTAAGAAAAACATGAAAAAGATCAGATCTTTTGTTGAATCTAAAAGTATGGATTTGGATACCAGCAGAGCCGACGTTGCCGAGGATGTAGCAATCATGACTTTGCAGGAGCCAATCAGACAAATGCAAAAAGAGATGGAGCAGTTGATCATTAGTGGAGAAGTGGATTTAAACACTGTTTTAGAGAGATATCGCGGTAGAATGGAAGACGTGGTGCAGATTGCTGAAGGCTATGTTTTGAAAGTTATCCAGGATTCAGGATGGGTTGATGCCGAGGCTCTCGCAAAAATGACCAAGGATGCAGGTAAAGATCTCGGTAAAATGATGAATCTTTTAAACGAAGACAATCCTGACTCAAAAGAGTTGGCGGATGCTTTTAGATATACCATGAGGGCTTTGAGTAAGGAAAACGATATGGTAGTAGCACGCAAAAAAACTTTCGATTTTATGATCGAAAAGCTCAAATCAAAAGAATACACGCCAATGATCTGGACAATCATGACCTACATGGATCGCAAGGATCGTATTGATTTGACCAGAGAATATTTCGCTGCAATCAGTTCTCCAGACGCTCAACCACCTCTACCTCCTTCAATAATTGAGGAATTCTTAAAAGAGGGTAATCATAATGGTGTTTTTAGTATTACAGAAATGGAAGAATTAAGAGGAGGTAAAAAATATGAAGAAAAAGAACGTGAGGTCTACATCGCAAAATGGCAGCTTCAAAATAGTCATCAAGGGTCAGCTAAATTAATTGCCCGCCAGTCTTATGGTACGGTGAATCATGCCGGTAAGTGGCTAAGTGGACCAAATATTCTAATGTTTATTGCTCATAAATCTCTTATTACGCAAATTGCCGGTAATGTGATTACCGATGTCTTCCAGGGAGGTAAACCAAAAAGTTTTGAGGGTATCATGGCCGCAGTCACAAAACCACATGTTTTGGCTGCTGGAGCTGGTCTAGTAGCTATTAAAATGGCAAAAGATCCAAGAAGGTTGGCCCAGATTTTAGAACCAAAAGATCAGAGGGAGACACATGAACGTAGCACCGCCTATGCAAGGCTTTCAAATCAGGTAAACGGTAACCCTTTATGGGATGAGTGGGAAACTTTTTTTAAGACAGAAAATTATGCAGGCGTAGACGTTTTTAAAGATTTTATCGATTGGGCACAAATTGAAACTAAAACCGAAAAACTTGATGATGATTTTAGAGAACTAATTAATCCAAGGGTTTTTAAAGAATATTTGGCACATCAAATTGAAAAACAAAAAGCTGGAAAAATTGTTCCACGTCCAAACATTGATTACGAAAAAGTCGCTGAAAAATTTAATAATATCGAGACCAAAGAGCTGTTAGACATGGCTAAAATCGTGGACGTTTTGGGTGCTAAAATGCGTAACGAGCAAGATTTTAATAATACCGTCAAACTTGGTTTAAACCATACGAGTCCTACAAACACGGTGGATGCAACCACTCCGGATGCCCCACCTGAACCAGTAATTCCTACAACATAAAAATGAACGAAAATAAAAATAAATATCAAAGGCTTTACGAACTAACTCACGACGAAAACAAAACGAGACTTTTTGGTCCGAGGGGTTTATTTGGCTTTTATAACGAATATCATAAATTTCTCAAGATTTTTGCAGAATATGCCTGGGATGAAACCAAAGATGATGGTCAAATTGCAATGACTCTAGATAGTCGAGGTTTTGTAGAATATGTTGAAAAAAGAGAAGACCTAACTGATGAGGAAAAGAAGGCTTTTGCCGAACAGATTGAATCTCTTAAAACCAGTCCTAAACGGGAAATAAAAGACCTGCCACCACAAGAAAACACTTTAAGAAATTTCGCACTTTTGTTGCAAGAATTCAACATCGGTCGTCACCCAGAAAAAATAATTGATCTATATAGAGATGCCCTTGAAGCGAGCGTGGCGAACGCACGGCCCACTGATGTGAACGAAGATGTGAACGAAGTGAACGCACCCGTTGTGAGCGAAGCGAGCGCACCTGTGAACGAAGTGAACGCACCTTCCTCCCCCGAGCCTTCCTCCTCAAGTTCTGGTTCTAGTTCCTCTTCACAATCAACCGAATCAAATCAAGCAGTAACTGAATCAGATTTAGCCGATTCTACAGAAAGAAATCATCAGAACTTGCCAGATTCAGCAGTGCAAAAAACAGCAAAACCGCCAAAACCAGCGGAACAAAAGCAAAATTCTGCCGCTCCTGAATATCAAAATTATCAGAGTTTTGAGCCGGAAATTCTAAATGAAAATATTACTGAAATACCTCAACAATCACTTGCTGATAGTAGATATTTTAATCCGGCATTTCTTTTGAGACCAGCTTCTTCCGGGTCTAACCAAAGAGTAGTTGTAACCAAAACATCTGGAGGAAATTTGCGTAAGTTGGCTCCAATGCAATCTCAATCCTACTCACTGAATCAAACTATAAAAAGAGACGAAGGTAAAACTGGAGAAGATCTAAAAAATCCACTCCAATTACCGGTTTACATGCCACCTTCAAGCCAAAATCAACAGGGTGGGCTAGGTGGAAGAAAAAAAACAGGATCAATCGGCAAAAGTTTAGCTAAAAAAGCTGCTGCCCTGGTTGCAGCCGGTGGAACTCTACCTTTTTTTGCGCCTAAACCTATTGTAACCGCGGCGAGCTTAATTCACGTAGATCTATTCAAAAAAATTATCGACTTTCTTACATAAGAATAAAAACAAAAATGTTCAAAAATAAAATAAAATTAGCAAAAAACATAATTACAGGGTTGATTTTAACCCTTGTAGTAACGGTTAATTTATTACAACCATACATTGCTCATGCCGCAGATCCCGCTCCAGTGCCTATGACCTGTGATGAAGCTGGTTTATGGAAACCAATAGAGCCCGATAGATGTATGAAGCCCGGCAAAATGGATCCACCTTCCTGTACTGGATCTGGATTAGGAGGTAGTTTTGAATTAGACCTAAAACAGACCAATGACACTCAGACCGTTTGTATAAAAAAGACTCAAGCAGAGAATCAACAACAGTCCGGTGAAGTCCTTGCAAATCTAGCTCCGACTATCAACATTCTCGTTGGTATACAGCAATTTTTGAATAAAGCTATCTGGCCTGTTTTGGTTATGATTGGTGATTTAATGGGAAATGATCTTTTGTTTAGCGGAGGTATGGAAGAAAGACTTAGAGAAGTCTGGATCCCAATGCGTAATCTCGTAAATATTCTTTTTATTATCGTTTTAGTTGGTATCGCTTTGTATAATGTTTTGGGTCTTGGCGAGGATGGCGGTGAATACGCCCTTAAAACAGCTTTACCAAAAATTATCGTTGGTATTATTGCCATTAATTTTTCATTTTTAGCCATAAAGGTCACTCTGGATGGTATTAATGTCCTTACCACCGCAGTGTTTAGTTTACCCAGCGATATTAGTCCAGCATTGGGAGAGATTATGAAGAACTCAAATGCAACGGATGAGACAGGTACGTTAACTTCAGCTGCTCAAATGGAGCGTAAGAAGATTAGGGCTCTATGTTCCGCTGTCGCCGGTTATGCTCCTGAAGAATACAACCAAATGAATTCAGCTAGCTACAAGCAGGGTCAAGATCTCTTAATAGCTAGAAAAGTAGCTGCCGGAATGAGCGTCACGCTTGGCCCTAATGATAAAGATATGGCCGCGATTCTACTCAAAGTAAAAGCACAAGATCCAAAAGATACAACCTTAGAGGCTAAATTTACTGAACAAGTTGACAACCATAAAAAAGCCCTTCTATGTTATGACAAACAAGACCAATTAACTCCACAGGCCGAGCTATTCTTGCGTCGTTATAACTCCCGTAATGCGGCTCTTGCTCTGGCTATCAACATGGGGGAAATTCTCTTCTATCAAGATATAGATTTAAATTCTATAGCCAGTATAGAAAAGGTCTTTGTGAATACGATTTTTTCTATGATTTTGTATCTGGTTTATATGGCTTCCTTCCTGGCTTTGTTTGTCGTGCTGCTTGGTAGACTAGTCGTTTTGTGGCTATGTATAGCTGTTTCGCCAATATTACTACTCGTTATTGCCGCACCAAGTCTTAAAGATAAATTTGGTGGATTTGATAAATTATCAGAAGCATTTACCAAGAATGCCATTGCTCCTTTGATGATGGCTTTGTCTATGACTATTGGTTGGATCATGTTGAATGCGCTTAAATCTCTAAATCCCGGAGGTAAATTTTATGGAACCAGCACGGTTTTGAGTTTTGATCCTACTGTTGGTATTCCGGTTGCAGGTATGAATACTTTGCAGGATTTAACTGTAGCTACTTGTACCATTGCTGTTGTCTGGTTGGGAGTGTTTTCAGCCGCAGAAGGCACAATCGCCGAAGGCGTTACAGGCTGGATGAAAGAAAAACTTATAACCGCTGCCAAATTCATCGGCAGTGTCCCACTCAAACATATCCCATTGGTACCTATCCAATTGCCAAATCACGAACATCATCATTACACTTTGTCACAAGTTGGTAGAGCCCTCGAAAACGCCATGCATAGTGATGACAGTAAATTGATCAATGATATGGGTCACAATAAAGTAGGCAGCTACAAAGATTTTGAAGATATTAGTACAAAGGAAGAATTTATCGATCATATTAAACGTATGGATAGACCTGAAGACATGACCGAAGAAAAATATATAAAAGCTTTGCAAGAATGGTCGACTGGGGATGGTAGGGAGATTATGGAAAAATTCAACAGAAGTCCTGCCACTAGCGATGAGAAAGAGTTACACCGTCAACTTACAAGGATGATGACCAACCCCGACCAGGCTAAAGATGCTGCAAGGAGAATCAAAAACGATATCGGATTAACCAAAGGCAAACCAGACGGCAAGCCAGCTCCAGCCGCAACAACAGGAACTGCTAATCAGGTAGATGCCACTGGCGCAGTCGCAGGAGCGGCGGCCGGTAGTGCACCGATTACAGCAGTAGTAAATGCAGCTAACGATGTCGAAAAAAATAAAAAGGCTATTGCTATTAACGCTGATACAACTAGTGTAATCAATATTCTTAATACCGCCACTCCAAATCCAAGTGGACTTCGTGCCTCATTAAATAAATTGGGTAGTGAATTAGGCACTACAGGTCCCACTGCGCAAGCTGAAAAGCGTGCCCTATTTACCCCTGATCAATTAAAGAAAATTAAAACGGTCATACCTACTATTTATGACGCCCAGTTCGGACCAGATCCAGTCGCTCCACCGGTTGTACCACCAGCGGCTCCACCTGCACCGCCAGCCCCACACCCATAAAAATTCCCAATCCTTGCCAAATTAATCCAATTGATCTAGAGTATGATAATTTCATGAAATACGTCCCATGCAACTAATAAAAACTTACAATCAGCCAAGGTGCAGGGAGTGGCCTCAAAACCTCATATATTTCGCGGATCAAAAGGATCCACCAAAACCTGAGACAGCCAAGTCCGAGCCTGAAAGTAATGTTTCAAAAACTGAAGCCGCCTACATCAATAAAATTCACAGCAAGGCAGACTTTGCCGAGGCAAAAAGAATTGAACCGGGTACAGTTGATTTAGACACTTTAAAAGAACTTTCTGAGTTAATTGATGGCCCAAATAAAATTGGCGAAGAGCGAGATACCAAGGATGATATCAAGTACCGTCAGTATTTTATCGACGCTGTGGCAAAAGGCAAATTCCCAAAGAAAGCCAGACACTCTGTAGCTATTCTTAAAGCTCTAAAAAGCAACATTCCTGAAGTTAAAAAGAAAGCTCAAGAAGCAGTTAAAAATCTCTCACAAGGACATGCTACCGAGGCGCTTAGCGAAAGAAAGGAGCAAGCATTATTAGAAGAACTCACCGATCTTGAACAGGGCCATGTTATCGTTCAAAAAACCGACCAGTTTTCACGTGAAGCCAGAACGATTACCATGTCCGCAGACACCCGTGAAGCCACAGAAGGAATTACTGTAAAAAAAGGAAATTGGGAAGTTGAAGCCGCACCAAAAGAAATAGTCGAAGAAAAGACAAGAATCATGAAGTTACAAGGTCAGCTGGCTATGAAATCCAATATTATTGCCAGAAAATTAGACAAGGAACGTCTTGCCACTAAGCCAAACCAAAAGGAAATCACTGAAATGGAGGCTAAGTTAAAATCTCTAGATCAGGAAAACGAAAAATTATTGAAGGAGCTTCAAGCTCCAGAAAAAGAATGGCTCAATTACATGAGACGGGTCAATGACGGCAAAAAACAGATTGAGTATTATTCTAAAAAACTTGGCATGGATCTCACTCAAACCAAGAGAATTTATATGTGGTTAATCGAACTTACAAAAGGTGAAGACATTGATGAGAAAACGACTCCACTCAGAATTAAGGGCTTTAAATCTGATCCGGTAACCGGTGAAACCACTAAAGAAGAATGTTATATCCAGATTACCAGTTTTGAGTTTGCCGAAAGCGAAACTGCAAATTCTGATGTCTCAGGCGATATTATGATTAGGTACATCAATGAAAATGGCAAACCTTGTATTGATAATTTAAAGATGTTATTCCAGTTTATCGCTGGTTTTGAAGGTTATGAAGAAATTAAAGATCTAAAAGAATTAAACAAAAGAATTGGTAAAAATACTGGTCAAACTGATTTGGAGGTAGGCCAGGAATTTGTGAAAACATTGACTGAGTACGACGATAAAAATAATGCGATCAAAAAAGAAGAAACTTTTAAAATTGAGGCAATCGATGAAGTTACAGGCAAAATAAAGCTCGATAGAGTTGTGACAAAAATCAACCGTAATAGCATGCAGTTAGCCGTAAACGACAGACTTTATTACAACCGTCAGGCCCAGGAATTCAATTACGGAGAATTCTCAAAATTTATTATTCAGCAGAACTATAACTTAAATAGAGATGTAAAAGATGCTCAAGAAATGTGTGATAGGTCTGTAGACGCTATGACAGAAGAATGTAAGGGATATATTGAAGGTTCAAGTCAGGAAGCAAAGGCTGCCTATCTTGAGTCTTTAAAACACGATGCGGGTACTTTGGATGTGCCAGCCCAACAAGGTCAATCCCAGGAAGTCGTATTTTTGGATGAAAACAAACTTTTACGTGTAGGTATTTTGTCTGTAGAAGCTGCTAATGATAATAAAGAAACTTTTGTTTTAAGAGAAAAAAGACCAATTAATCCCGCCGCTACAACTATGGCTGCTTTACGCTATGGTGGTATACCTCAGCGTTTATGGGGTGCCCAGCGTCCTCATCCAGTCGATGCCTGGACAGATAGAACTAAACAACCTGACGCAAAAGGTAATTATCCACTAAAAGCTCTTAAATTAAGCCCAGTTGAACTAGCTGACTGGAGGGGAAGAGGCATAATCAATAACTCACCACGTGCTACCAGAGTTAGTAACGCCCCACGCGGCACACGCCCTACAGAAGGCGGCCAATGGCGAGTAAACAACGATCCAAATGCAATCGCTGCGATGAATGATGCCAGTAAGCATTCAGTTACTACTGACTCTGCCGCTCATGAACCTGCCACTGGCGGTCATCATAATCCACCTGGAGAGATAGCAGGTGTTCAGGATAATCCTGGCGGAGCAGATCCGGGACATCAAAGCGCTCATGAGGCTGGTCATGCAGAGGGTGGACATGATGAACATGCACACGCTGGCCATGACGAACATGATGCCCACGAAGGCCATGAGGAACACGGCCACGACGACCACGGCGGAGGTCACGATGCACACGGCGGGGGCCACGGCCACGATGACGACAAAAAATATGCTAAAGAAGCCCTACCATATGACTCGATTTATAAAGTTGGTGGTTTCGAAAGACCTGAATCAAATTTCTTGAAGTCCCTTTGGGTTAACACAAAATTCTTAAGCCCTAGTGATCTTTGGACTATGGGTGGAAGCATGATTGAGTATTACGAGAGACGTTTTGAGAGAAATCAGAAGGATCGTTTTGCCCGTGTTGGTGAAGAAATCCCATATTTTGCTCCCGAAATGCGTCGTATCATCGAGGCAACCGAACACGAAGCCGTACATAGTTTTCAGGAAGCCCTGGAGCACAAAGGTATTTATGAAATCCGTGGACGTTTACGTGTAACAAGTAACAAAGATGAGTTCAAAGCCTGTCTCGAAGTATTATCTACCAAAGGTGAAATGCGTTGGGACGACATAGGCTTCTGGAAAAATATTAATCGTTTTACCAAGGCTCAATTCTCAGTGCCAATCCCTGGAAATGGTGATCCTTACACCCATATAGATGTTGATAGCAAGGATCCACGTACCGGTTTTGATTACATTAAGGACGCCTTGGACTCTATCTGGGGTGAAGGTAATTATAATAACTGGTTCTCAAAAAATAAAAGTTCATTCAGTAGTAATTCTAAAGGCTTTTATGAAGAAGGTGACCAGCTGGAATCAAAAGAAGGTGGCCACAGTCAGAGACTTGCACAATTACTTAAAGCCCACAAAGAAGGTGTTTACGTAAATCCTCATGAATATGAAGGATTGATTCATCACATGATTGAGAATGGTAAATCAACCATGCAGGCTAAAATTTATTACATCGTAGAAGGTGTGACTGCCCAAAATCCATCTGGAGAAACCTTATTATCATTTGATCGTATTGGTCACTTTAATTCCCAGCATTTGGCGAAATTTCCGATTCTTGAGTACATGACTGCGGGAGTTTTGCGTAAAAAATCTGGTGAACCTGATGGTAAATCACATAAATGGACACTTGATGATTATAAAAGTTGGGCGGAGATGTTTGATGGAGATAATCCAAAGAATTGTGTACCAAACAAAAAAGTAGATGATTTCATGTGGGATTATATTATTCCTTCCGATCAAACTCAGGATCGTATCAACAAGGCCTTAAGAAGTGCGGAAAACATCGATCATGATGATATGTTTGCCTACATCCCACCGGCCGATGAAGAAACTATAAAAAGAATTTGTGGTACCAGCACGGGTAACAAACAGTATCTTACTACCGAGGGTTATGCCAACGTTTTCCCGGGATTTAGTCAGTATATGCGAACCTTGTCTAAAACTGGGAAAAAAGAAAAATTAAGAAAAGCTCTGAGATCATATGTACGTTTTGAAGGAATTATGACGAATAAATATGCAAAAAATAAAGATAATTTCACAAGGTTGGATAGTAGTAAATTGAAAGAAGGTACGATTGTTTCTCCATCAACGCCTCCTATAATATTTATTCAGCAAATGAACGGTTGTGTGCAGGATATTGTTAAAAATTATAGGAATAAATTCCGTGATGCCGACACCCTTGAATTAGAGACACTGGCGGCAAGAATTTATGATCCAAGAGCCTCAAGCTACGATATTAAGAATAAAGATGATCATCAAAAACAGGATGACTTGGATTCAGCTTATGAAAAGTTTGGTAAGGTTTTTGAAAAGGTTCTGTCCAAAGATAAAGGTGATCTCATGATGAATACAGTTGAGGGATCAAATTTTTATGGCATGCCGGACTTCGTATCTGAAGCCGAAAAAAACCGCCGCAAAGCCAACAAATCAACCCAATACACCGACGAATTATCTCTTGAATAATTCTCCCAATTCTGGTTAAATTACGCCTTAAATAATAAAGGCGTTGATGAGTAACGGACCCGCAGAAAGACAATTTGATCAATTAACAGGTGGTCTTGCCTCTGGTGGCATCAGATTTGCTGCCGATGTCCTTGGCAAAGCGCGTGAGATTGGCGGAGAAATAACTAGAAAAGCTGCAGCTACAGTTGACGGTTTTGTTGATGAAAACGATGATAAACCAAAAACAGGCGTTCAAAAAATAGTAGCTAAAGGTGTAGATTTTGCTAGAAAAGCTCGTTTGATCGAAAGACTAAATCTAAGAACATTACCTTCACTTATTGACGATCCAGTAGCTGATTTATCTCTAAAGACCACTCTGTTGGATGACTTGGACTCCGAACTTGGTTTAAGTGCACCGTTGGTAGAAGAAATTGATAGAATAGCTAAGCATTGTTTTGATAAAGGAATTCAGGCTGAAAGACTTGCCGAATTTCTTGAAGACCCACAAATTCTTGGATTTTTGATAGAAAGTATCCTAACAGATGAAGATTCTCATTTTAGACCAGAAAATCTCATTGCAGTTGTACAATCAGTTATTCATTCAATTGAAAGTAAATTGAAATCTTTTGCCAACCGACTTGGTAAAAAGCATATTGAGGAAGATCCTAGAATTAAGTCAGAATTGATGGAGTATTTTGATCACCTAAAAGAGACTTACGATCCCCAGGAAAAAAACTACACAGTTTATAAATTTATCCAATTATTAACCACACAATTTCCTGATTACGATGTAATAACTTGGATCAGAGAAAACAAAAAAATTCTTGCAGAAATTATTAGCGGTAAAGAATTAAAAAAATCTCAAGGTACTGAAGAAGACGAAGTGACTGGCCACTTTTCAGAAATTGTGAGAAAAGTGTATCTGGACCGTGCAAAAATTCATCAAAGAGAATTTATAAGATTGAATATTGATAGATTTATTTATCTCTACAGAGAAGACGAAAAATCCTCATCTCAACGCAGGCATAGAAGAAGAAATAGTGCTAATGGTGGAGATTTCCTCGAAATAGATATCAGTAGCATGGTGGATTTTTTTGAGGATGAACTTCTCAAAACCAAAACAGAGACTGTTGGTGCCCTTGAATTGAGAGGGCTTCTCGTAGAAGAATCCCTGAAATCCATTGATAGACTTGCTTCAGGCTGTAGGAATGTTTCTATTATTGAAAGTGAAGGCGACAGTTCTCATATAGAAAGAAAACACTTTAATAGTCAGGACGATTTAAATTTGCACATTGTGTCTAAATTAGAAGACAAAATGCAAATAACTTCTTCACACGTAAACGTTTTGGATTTATTACAAGATCCAAAATCAATTCCACCTGAAATTAGAGTCAATTACAATAAATGGTTTGAAGATCCAAAAAGAAGAGGGGTTTTTGATACCAAAAGTTATCATCAATACCTAAAAACTATCTTTGGTACCAAAAAAGGCGAAAAAATTCCCGCACTTGTTGAACGTGCTAACTCAGTATTTGCAAAAGTAAATGATTATTTACAGTCCGTGACTGATACATTGAATATCCCTTCAATTATTGTGGAGGAAGTGAAAGAAGTTAATGATCTAGCTGAGTTAATCAAATTATGCTGTACAACTGAAGACCCACTTATTAGATTTGCTGCCAGGAGAAAAATTGAGACTGGTATTTTGATTTACACTTGTCAGTCCACACCAAGAAAAGTTTTCCAAAAGGATGACGCTGAAGAAGTTAAAACTGTTATGAAGCAATTTGGTCTTAAGATAACTTCTGATCAAAAAGATGTTATGAACTTTAAAGAAAATATTGTAACAAATGAGATCACTGTCTCAGATCAAAAACCTCCAGTAGATGAAGTTACAGAAATTGCTCATGAAGTTGAATTGATTCCAGCAAAATTTGGTGATGTTGAGTGTTATCTTTTACCAGCTGCAAAAAGCGGGGAAGAAGGCGATGAAGTGAGTACAGATCCAAATGAATATATTGGCCAAAAAAGTTTGTATAGTATGATTACAAAATTATTTGCAGGTGAAGGGGAGAGTGCCAGAGATATAACCGATCTTATTAGAATGACCTTTGTTGTAGAATCGAAAGAACAACTTATTCAACTCCAGGAACAAATAGAGCATCATTGTGCTGGATTTGGTCGTGTTATTAAAAAAGAAGATCGTGTAAATAAACGATCTAAATCAGTGAAAGTTGGCAATAATGGATCCAAAGCATCTGGATATAAAGCAGTTAGATATGCCTTAAATATACCAATTAGTGGTAGACCATCTGGTAAACAATATGTTATCCCTTTGGAAATGCGTATTCTCCTTAAGGAAGATTTAGCTAAAGAAAGAAGTTATCATCATCCAGTTTCACATAAAAAATACGAACAACGCCGCCTTGAGGGAATTTTCCCACGCTTGGCTCCAGAAGAAACTTTCCCAGAGCGTTATGAGCAGGAAATTCCAGACAAGAGAGACTTATTTAGACGTTCACGCTCTAAAATTAAACGTAATCATAGATCTGCTAGCTACAACCCTGGTCAACGTTTAGCTGCATAAACCCCCTTTTCACTATTCGGCAGCCTTCAGCAATGGCAGCTTAGCCGTAGCATGATTCCTCTCATTCTCCAGAAATTTACCGTAGTTTTTGTGGTTTTCTTTAATCGCAAATAGGTAATTCAACGTGACGTATCCACAGACCAAAAACGGCACTATCATAAACTTCAGATCCATGACCAGAAATATATTAAAAAACGCGTGTAGTCCACTTGCAATCAGTAAACCTTCTAATAATTTTTGAGTATGAAACGAGCTTTCACGCCCAAGAGTTAGACTTTTATAAACTAACTTAGTGACAAACTTTCTCTTGCTCATCATTTCTTCCTGCAAAATTGGCTTGGCAAAATGCGCCATGCCATAATAATAACCAAGTATTCCAGAAAACAGCAAATGCGCAAAAGTAGAGAAAGCTGATCTATACAAAAACGTCACAAACAAATCTTCCATGCCCTTTGTGATCCAGATATTGTAGAAGTAAAGAATGTTTTCCGTGAAAGCAAAACCCAGCGCCGCCATCACAAAAAATTCTATCGAATCATCCACGTTTTTGATTTCATCCTCATCCACCAATTTTACTGATCCCAACTTCATACTTTCCTCCAAAATTCCAATAAACATAAAAGAAATAATGGCACTCAATGGCAGCACCAAAGTATCTGAAAAACTAATCACATCACCGCTGTACCTATCAGCGAAACTCAAAGCATTCATCCACGGAAAAAACTGCCATAAAAATTTATAAATTAGAATAGGAAATACGGCCAGTGCTCCAACAAAAAACGTTAGTCCAAGTGTTCTACGATCCTCGGGATTTTTTTGTGAGAATAAATGCCCCCAAATCAAGGCTGGAATAGCGGCCAAAGTTATAGATCCAATTATTTGTAGAGCCTGTTGCATTTTGTTTTGATGTTTATCTTATATTATACCACAAAAGCCGCCAGGGAGCAATGTCACGATTTTGCTCTGCCGCCGGGCATCCTCTAAAATTGAGAATCCCCGTGATCTCAGTCTACCACCTCTAACCTCTATGATCTTCTACACCCGCCAACAACTCCGATAAGGCTGGCCGATTTATTGGCTTGTTCACTTGGTTGTCCGCTTAAGCTTGCCTGTAAACTCTGTAAAGTTCATCAACCTTTTTCATCTCCGCAGAACCTCCAACCCGTAACCGCCAATTTTTCGCTTGTCCTTTTTCATTCGCAATCACGCCGTTATGCGCAAATTCGTGGTGGATTTTGCAAAGTGGTTGTATGGATTTGTGAGAATGGCTCTCTGCAAAACGCTCCGTGTGGTGAAAAACCTCCGGCGGTCTGTTGCAACGTGGATATGCGCAATGATTGTTAGTTTTTTGTAGTGAATTTTTACGCTCAGCTGCCGGAATATATCTGCTTTTGGCTTTTGCCCCTGCCTTGGCATTTTCAAACTCTTCATCTAGCTGATCGTTATCACCTGCAAAAGTTTCCGCAAGGGATGCTGCACTCTCCCCGGGGAGAGCTTTTACAGATGTAGGGCTATCACTTTTTAAGTTTTCTGCTTCTTTTTTAGCCTCTCTTTTTCTCTCAATCTTCTGCATCTCTTTGAAATTCTCACTCATCATCTGCAAAAGATTGGCCATGACCTCTCTGTTGCTCAACATATTTTTTCTCATCTTCCCCATCTCTTTTTTGATTTTCAAAAACATAAAAGTCATCTCCTCATCAAGTTCGATGGTTAGTTTTGCAGCTACAGCTTTGCAAGCCGCGCCATTAGCTCCACCATCAATTTCATCACTAACTCCATTTTGCCCAAACATTCCAACGGTCATCCGATCTCCATCGCCCACTCCCTTCCGTTTCGCCCGCAACTCTTTCGCCAATTCCTGCAAAGCCGGTTTACTCATATTTCTGATCTTATCCACCATCGCCTCTTCGTTTTCGGGATTTACTAAACTGGCCATAATCGCCACTTTGTTGATGCCTTCTGATCTGATTGCCTCGCGCAACCGAGGCTTATGCTCCAGATGTTTTTCCAACCTCAACCTTTTTCTCACTACACTTTCGGTCAGCCCTCCAAACTTAGCCGCATATTCTTCAATTGAAGAGGCGTATTTTTTGTAAATTCTCTTTTCGTAAATCTCAGGCAGAAGTACTAAAAGTTCGTTAGTTAATTTCCGTCTTTCGTTGCCAAACTTTACGAATTTTTGGTGGAGCAACTTGTTAGCATTACGGTCAAAAGTACTCGCCATCACCACATTTTGATTAGCCTGATTTCCACAAAGATTTTTCATATATTTTTATTAAGATTTTGAATCAAAAAGATATCACAAATCAAAACCAAAATCAAGTTAAGAATGGCCGCACCAAGCCATAAACACCCGCTACGCAACGTCGGATTCCAGCGCAAAACAACACCAGCAAATTAACCCGCAAAAATTCCACAAAAACCAAGCCTAAGATCGCCAAAAATCATCCGACCCACCAAAAAATCAAAAACCAAAATTAAACCCAAACTACAACTCAAAATCCACTAAAGCTAAACAACAAAAAATCCGTCAACTGCAAAATTCCCACCTTCAAAAATTAGCACCACACAAAAAATCCCCGTGTTGAAAATGAGCGGGTTGTATACAGAAAATATTAGAGAACAAAAA
>JBBTQK010000005.1:0-91069 GCA_038065735.1 Patescibacteria group bacterium
TCGAGACCCTCAAAGGCGCCGCCACAGATGAATAAAATATTCCTGGTGTTGATGAGATGTCGATCGGAGAATCAGATTTGACTAAGCAAGCTTTAGAATATGTGCAGTTAGAGAGCGGTAAACCGATTGAAGGGACGCCAGTGGATTATGTTTTTATTGGTTCCTGCACCAATTCTCGCTTAAGTGATTTGAGGGAGGCAGCTAAGATTTTTAAAGGTAGAAAAGTGAAAGAAGGGCTCGTAGCATATATAGTTCCGGGTTCAGAGAGAGTTATGCAAGAAGCCATAGATGAAGGCTTAGATAAGATTTTCATCAGCGCTGGCGCGCTGTTCCGTAATCCTGGATGCAGTATGTGTTTGGCTATGAATGAAGATAAAGTGCCTGCTGGTAAGCGTTGTGCTTCTACCAGTAATAGAAATTTTGTTGGAAGACAGGGTAAAGGTGCGATAACACATTTAATGAGTCCAATCATGGCGGCTGCGGCTGCGGTAACTGGTAAAATAACTGATGTACGTAAATTTTTATGATGAAAAATATTAGATCAAAAATAGTGCCGATACCACGTAAGGATATAGATACGGATTTGATTATTTCTGCAGAATTTTTGACTGTAACTGATAAAAAAGGCTTGGGAGAGCATGTTTTTGAGAGGCTTCGAGTGAGTGATCCAGATTTTCCTTTAAATTTTGAGAAGTACAAGGGTGCAGAAATTTTGGTGGCTCGTAGTAATTTTGGTTGTGGTAGTTCACGTGAACATGCGGCCTGGGCACTTTTTGATTATGGAATTAAGGTCGTTATTGCTCCAAGTTTTAGTGATATTTTTTATAGTAATGCTATGAAGAATGGGATTTTGCCTTTAATTCTTGAAGAAAAAACTGTGGAGGAAATTTTTGAAGATGAGGCTATGAATAGTGGTGAATATGTTGTGAGTGTGGATTTGCCAAATCAGATTATAGAGCTTGCTGATGGGCAGAAGTACGAGTTTAAAATTGATCCATATCGTAAGGAATGTTTGATTAAAGGTATGGATGATATGGATTATTTGTTGGAGAATATTGCAGAAATTAATAAGTTCGATAAAAAACATAAAAATTTTATTTTTTTTGACACTAAAAATTTATGAATAAAAAAATTGCAGTTTTGGCAGGGGATGGAATTGGTCCTGAAATTATGGAAGAAGCTTTAAAAGTTTTGACTCGTATTGGCGAAATTTTTGGGCATCAATTTGAATTCAAGGATGGTTTTATCGGTGGTGCTGCTTGGGATGAGTATGAGAGCCATTTTCCTCAAGAAACTGTAGCGATTTGTGAAGGGTCAGATGCCATTTTATTTGGTTCCGTTGGTGGACCAGTGGATAAGCAGCACGAGCCAAGGTGGAAAAACTGTGAAGTTAATTCTATCTTAGCGATAAGAAATCATTTTAGTTTTGGAATTAATTTGCGTCCGGTAAAAATTTATCCTCAATTGAAGGATGCTTGTGTTTTGAGACCGGAAATTATTGAAAAAGGTGTGGATATTTTGTGCGTGAGAGAGCTTTTGCAAGATGTGTATTTTGGGGATCATGGTATAGAAGGCGAGATGGGAGAAAGAGTTGCGACTGATTTAATGGTTTATGATGAGGAAGTTATAGAGAGAATTGCGCACGTGGCATTTAAGGCTGCTATGAAACGAAAAATGAAGGTGACTTCTGTGGATAAGGCTAATGTTTTGAGTTGTAGCAAGTTGTGGAGAGAAGTTGTTTGGAATGTAGCAAAAGAATATCCAAAATGTAAGCTTGAAAATATTCTTGTAGATAATTTGAGTATGCAGGTTATTCGCAGGCCATATGATTTTGATGTTTTGTTAATGCCAAATATGTTTGGAGATATTATTTCTGATGAAGTGAGTGTGTTTTCTAGTCTTGGTATGTTGCCGTCTGCGTCTTTGAATGAGGAGGGTTTTGGCTTGTATGAGCCGTCTTCTGGTAGCGCACCGGATATTGCCGGTAAGGGAATTGCCAATCCAATTGGACAAATTTTATCTGCGGCGATGATGCTCAAATATTCTTTTGGGATGAACGATGAGCATGATGCAATTGTGCTCGCCGTTGATAAGGCTCTTGATGATGGTTATAGAACTGCGGATATTACCCTGCCGGAGCATACTTTTGTTTCGACTGATGTCCTGGGAGACGCAATTTGTAAGAACATTCAAAAATAATATTTATAACAATTAAAATAATGAAAGATAGAATTAAGACAATGATGGATTATGCCTATTTTGAGGGCAAAATTACCCCTTCTGTTGAGTCTAAAATTAGTATAGCTTCACACAGTATTCAATATGGTTCTACTTGTTTTGGTGGAATGCGTGGATATTTGAGAGAAGGCAAGGCCAGGTTATTTAGAATTGAAGATCATTTTGAACGATTGATGAATGCGGTGAAAATTTTTGGTATGGATTTTAAGATGACTTTTGAAGAATTTAAAAAAGCAGTGAGTGAATTAATTCTTGCGAACAAACCTGCGACGGATTTTTATATTCGTCCATTTATTTATTCTGATGATGAAGATTTAACACCAAAATTTGTTGGAATTAGTTTCAAAATTGCACTTTATATGATTCCGCTTGGAGATTACCTGGATACGAGTAGAGGGCTTAGGCTAATGGTTTCCAGTTGGCAAAAGTTTCCAGATGCCTCAATTTCTACAAAGGCAAAAGCTGGCGGTTCTTATTTAAATTCTTCATTAGCAAGAAGTGAAGCAATACGTTGTGGATATGATGAAGCTTTGGTCATGGATCAAAATTGGAGCATCGTAGAAGGAAGTGCGGAAAATTTCTTTATAGTTTATAGAGGAGAAATGATTATGCCTTCAATTGGTAGTTCGATGTTGGAAGGAATTACCATGCGTACAGTTGTAGAAATTTGTAAGGAAGAAAATATTTCTATTCGTTTTGAAAAAATTGATCGTTCAATGGTGTATACCGCTGATGAAATTTTGTTAACTGGAACTGGTGCTCAAATTCTGTTTGCTGACTCTGTTGATGATAGAGTTATTGGCGATGGAAAAATGGGAGAGGTATGCCAAAGATTGCGTAATATCTATACTGCGATTATTGAGAAAAAACATCCAAAAAGTAAACTGTGGATTAGTGAATATGAGGTTTGTTAGTTTTTAGTTCCTTATGAAATTCTAAATAAAATTTATTCTACAAAAAAATGATTAAAATATTTGATACAACCTTGAGAGATGGAGAACAGTCGCCAGGTTTCTCTATGAATTTGAAAGAAAAATTATTAATGGCGCAACAATTGGAAAAATTGGGTGTTGATGTAATCGAAGCTGGATTTGCAAATGCTTCTCCAGAAGATTTTGAATCTGTAAGGCAAATTGGAGAATTATGTAAGAAAACTGAGATTTGTGGACTTGCTCGTTGTCATGAAGCGGATATTGAGGCGACGATAAAAGCCCTTAAGGATGCCGCAAAACCACGTATTCATGTTTTTATCGCGACTAGTGATATTCATTTGGAATATAAATTGAAAATTAGTCGTGATGAAGCCGTGATGAAAGCAATTGCTGGAATTAAATTAGCAAAAACTTTTACGGATAGAGTGGATTTTTCGCCAGAAGATGGAACTCGCTCTGATTGGGATTTTTTAAAAATTATTTTAGAAGAAGCAATTAAGGCCGGTGCAGATACTTTAAATATTCCGGATACTGTTGGTTATTCTACACCTGAAGAATTTGCTGCTTTGATAAAATTTATCAGAGAAAATGTGAAAGGTGCTCATCAAGTAATCATTTCTACGCACTGTCATGACGATTTGGGACTTGCTGTAGCGAATAGTTTGGCCGGTGTGAGAAGCGGAGCCACACAAGTTGAGTGCACCATCAATGGAATTGGTGAACGCGCTGGAAACGCATCTTTGGAAGAAGTAGTGATGGCGATGAAGACGCGTCCTGATTTATTTCCTGATGGAAATAATATTGATACAAAACAAATTCTTGCGACGAGTCGTTTGCTTTCACAAATTACCGGACAAAAAGTTCAACCAAATAAAGCTATTGTTGGTAAGAATGCTTTTGCGCATGAAGCTGGAATTCACCAACACGGTATTTTGGCTAACAGATTGACTTACGAGATCATGAAGGCTGAAGATGTCGGGTATGTAAGTAATCAAATTATCATTGGAAAACATTCTGGTAGAAATGCTTTGGCTGATAGATTGAAACAATTGGGAATTGAAATTTCAAAAGAAAAAATGGATGAAATTTTTGCAAAGTTTAAAATTCTCGCAGATAAAAAGAAAAATATTTATGATGAGGATTTAATTATGATTGCGACTGATCATGATATAGAACAAAAATATGAATTGATTGATGCGCATATAAATTCTCAGAAAGATAAAGTGTCTAAAGCTGATTGCGTTATTAGAATTGGAGAAAAAATAGTTGAGATGGCTGCGGAGAGTGATGGGTCGGTTTCTGCCTTGTACGAAGCCATTATTGCTGCTAGTGAACTTAAAGGTAAATTGACTGCTTTTAATATAAATGCTCTCACTCCAGACAACGAAGCGATTGGTGTGGTAAAAATTGAATGGAAGGATGAGAATGATAAAATTTGGTATGGAAGCGGTTCTGATACTGATGTTGTAGTCGCAGCTGGTAAAGCATTGATCGATATTTTAAATAGAATTGAAATTCGTAGAATGCATGAAGAGGGTTTGGATAAAAATAAACAAGCTGCTAGTTTGATTAAAGAATATATTTAATCCTGAATTTATGGTTTTGATGGAGTCGCTGAGTTTGCCTATGGGGAGCCCTATAATTGATTTTAGTCTTAAGGGGATTGATGGCCGTGTTTATAGTTTGAATGATTTTGCTGATGCTCAATCAATTGTTGTAGTTTTTATGTGTAATCATTGTCCGTACGTACAGGCAGTGTGGAGTAGGTTAGTTGCACTGCAGGAAAAATATAAAAATGATGGAGTGCAGTTTGTTGGTATAAATGCGAATATAAATCCTAAATATGAAGAAGATAGTTTTGAGAATATGAAAAAATATTTTGAAATGTATAAAATGAATTTTCCTTATTTGGCCGATGAGGGGCAGAATGTTGCGCGAGAATATCAGGCCCAATGCACTCCTGATATATATGTTTTTGATGCTGGTAGGAAGTTGGCCTATCATGGAAGGCTTGATGACAGCTGGAAAGATGAGAGTAAAGTGACTAAAAAAGAGCTTGATCAAGCGATTGGTTTGATTTTGGCTGGTAAGAAAATAGAGGAAAAACAGAATCCTTCGATGGGATGTTCTATTAAGTGGGTGGAAAGTTAAAAAAAGTTAGAAGTGGTATGCGTTTGGAGATGCGAATTCACAAATAAAAAAAAGCCCCACATGATGTAGGGCTTTTTTGTTTAGATCAGAATTACTTCTTTCCACCAGCTGGAACGATCTTCTTGATAAGTGGAAGACCAGTTTTTTTGCTTTCTACTACTGTTCTACCTTCTGGAAGAGCATCAATTGCTCCTGGTTTTACTTCACGAGCGAAGTAAAAAATGATTTGTTTGCGTCCACCTCTTAGAGTTACATTTTTGGAATGTAGGTAGTAGGTCTGACCTTTGCTGTTTTTATGAGAGTAAGCCATAGTTTTATGGGTTAATTATTAGATAAAGACTAGGATTTTAGTCTGTTAAAGTCAAGGATCTACCTGTTTTATTGTTGACATCTCCAATATTGGGTTTGGAATATGTACATCTGTAAAAGGTAAGATAACTTAATAATAACAAAAAAACACCCCTCAAATTGAGGAGTGTTTTAGTAGAAAAAATCTAAGAAATTATTTCTTTTTCTTAGCAACTTTTTTCTTAGCTACTTTTTTTGGAGCTGCTTTTTTAGCAACTTTCTTTTTAAGAACTTTTTTCTTAGCTACTACTTTTTTTTTCTTGGCAACTGCCATAAGAGTGAGGTTAATTAAATTACTTTCATTATTGATTTTTTTATTAAAAAAGCAAGGTGTTATGCGCATATTTGTGTAATGAGCGTGATGAGTGATATGAATTTTTATTAAATTTACGTCGTATAGATGTAGTGATTTACTGGCTTCTTGAGCCGTTAAATCACGTGTCTGTGAAAATAAAAATTATAATATTAAAAAAAATGCACGCAACAAAAAATATTTTTATTTTCATTTAATTAAAACTTTTTAAAAAAATATTTTATTTTTTTATTTATATATTTTTATTTTTTATTTATGTTTTTTGAAAATAAAAATTTTGTTTTACTAAAAATAAAATTTTTTTTATTTAATTTGACTGAGAATAAAACTATTAACGTTTAATGGTTGGTGATAATGTGTGGTGGATGAAAAATCCATACTTATATTTACTTAAAATTAGCTGGCGATTTGCGGGCCATAGAAAGCCATATTTGGTGCTGACTTACATTCTGTTTATCATTACCAATGTTGCCGTTATGGTGGAGCCAATGCTTTTTGCATTATTTTTGAATAGAATTCAGCGGGGTGGTGAAAATTTGTTGTGGGATTCTGCTTTTTATTTGGGTTTGTTTGTTTCTGTTACATTTATTTTTTGGTTACTGCATGGTCCAACGCGAGTTGTGGAACGTATAAATAGTTTTCATATTGTGCAGAATTATAAGGAATATATTTTTAAAATAATTTCTTCGCTACCTTTAAAGTGGCATAAAAATCATCATTCTGGGTCGGTGATGAGTCGTGTTGGTAAATCTTCTGCGGCATTGAAGGATTTTACTGATATGAGTTTTATGTATATAGAAGTAGTGGTACGTTTTTTTGCTACGACGATTGCGATTTTTATTCTATCTACTATTGGTGGAATTTTGGTTTTTGTAGTTGGTATGCTTGTAATGATTATTATTTTTGCTTTTGATAAAGTATTGGTTAAAAATCTGCGTGACATAAATGAAAAGGGTCACAAAGCGGATTCAGTTTTTTATGATTATGTTGTAAATATAATTACGGTTATTACTCTTAGGCTTGAGAAATTAGCCAAGATGGAGGTAGTGCAAAAAATAGCTTCGATTTTTCCTTTGTGGAAAAAGAGAGCGATTCTTAATGAGACTAAGTGGTTTACTATTGATATTATTCTGCTGCTTTTGAAATTTGCGGTTTTAATGATTTATTTATATGGCAAAATTTCTGCAGGTGAAGCAATTTTGATAGGTAGCTTGGTTGCTTTGTATCAATACGTTCAGCTTTTTCAAAATGTTTTTTTGGATTTGGCTTGGAAGTATGAAACTGTTGTTGGTTATTACACTGATATAAAGAGTTGCGATATTATTACAAGTCAGGCTGACATTCTAAAGATAGATACTTTTAAATCTGCTAATTTGAAGGATTGGAAGGAAATTAAGATTAGTGATTTATTTTTTAAGTATGAAGATGAAGGTCATCACAAACATAATTTGAGCAACATTAATGTTAATTTAAAGAAAGGTTTAAAAATTGCTTTTGTGGGAGAAAGTGGTAGCGGGAAGAGTACGTTAATGGCTTTGTTGAGAGGTTTAGAGCGAGCCGATAGAGTGGTGGTGGAAATTGATGGGGTTAGTTATGATTCGTTGCAGGTTTTGTCTGATATGGTAACTTTGATGCCGCAGGATCCTGAAATTTTTGAGAATACTATAGAATATAATTTGGCCGCGGGTTTGCGTCATAGTAAGGCTGAGATTTTGAGAGCTTGTGACTTGGCTTGTTTTACTAAAGTTTTGGAAAGATTGCCAAGTGGTCTTAAAACCAATATTAAAGAGAAGGGAGTAAATCTGTCTGGAGGCGAGAAGCAGAGATTGGCTTTAGCTAGAGGAATTTTTGCTGCGAAGAGTAGTAGTATAGTTTTGATGGATGAGCCAACTAGTAGTGTGGATTCTCAAAATGAAATAAAAATTTATCACAATATTTTTAAAGAATTTAAGGATAAATGTATTATTTCGTCTATTCACAGGTTGCATTTATTATCTGAATTTGATGTGATTTATTTGTTTGAGAAAGGTGTTTTGGTGGATATGGGTAGTTTTGAAGAGTTGTTGAATTTTAATAAGCTTTTTCAAAAGATGTGGTCGTTGTATGAGAAAAGTGTGAAGAAGTAGTGGGCTGGCTTGACTAAATGGGTTGAATATTATATATTTGCATTTAGCATTCTATTAAAAAGAAATTAAAATGAGTTTTATGAGACGTAGACAAGGAGGAGGAAGGCCAGGTGGCCATGTATCAGGTGGATCTGGTAGACCTCAAGGTGGACATACCGGAGGGCGTGGTAGATCAGGTGGTGGAGGACAGGGTAGAACCCGCAATCACCAGAATTCTGGTGCGAAAATTGATATTTCAAGATTTATTAATAAAGCTACGGCTGTTGAAGAAGTAAAATATGAAGCCAAACATAAGTTTGAGGACTTTCCGCTTAATGCCATTCTAAAAACGAATATTGCTAATAAAGGATATAAATCTCCAACGCCTATTCAGGATCAGGCGATTCCACCGATTATTAAAGGACAGGACGTCGTGGGTATTGCGCAAACTGGTACAGGTAAAACAGCAGCTTTTTTGATTCCACTAATTAATAAAGTACTTTTTAATCCTAGGGAAAAAGTTTTGATTCTTGCGCCTGTGCGTGAGCTTGCTTCTCAAATTAGAGATGAATTTATGGGCTTTAGTAAGGGCATGCACTTGTATTCTGCCTTATGTGTAGGTGGAATGGGAATTGTGCCTCAGATGAGAGACATGAAGAGAAATCCGAACTTTGTGATTGCGACTCCAGGACGACTTAGAGATTTGATTAAACGTCGTGCTATTAATCTTGAACAATTTCAAAATATAGTTTTGGATGAGGCGGATAGAATGGTGGACATGGGTTTTATTCATGAAGTTAAATATATTCTTAGTTTGATGTCAAAAAAGAGACATTCCTTGTTTTTTTCTGCGACTGTTTCACCTGCGGTTCATGGCTTGATTCAGCAGTTTTTGACTAATCCAGTAACTGTTTCCGTGAAGGTGAGAGAAACTTCTTCAAATGTTGATCAGGAAATTATTAAGATTACGGACAAAGCTAAAAAAATGGATATTCTACAGGATTTATTGAGGAAACCTGATTTTAATAAAGTTTTGATTTTTGGTAGGACAAAGCATGGTGTGGAAAAAATTTCAGATACTTTACGTAAAGCTGGTTTTCACGCGGCTTCAATTCATGGGAATAAAACTCAGAATAATAGACAAAAAGCTTTGGACATGTTTAAGAAAGGTGAACTCAATGTTTTAGTTGCGACAGATGTGGCAGCTAGAGGTTTGGATATCAGCGATGTGAGTCATGTGATTAACTATGACGTTCCTGCAACTTATGAAGATTATGTTCATAGAATTGGTCGTACTGGTCGTGCGAATAAAGCTGGTAGTGCAGTGACTTTTGTGGAGTAATTTTTTGTGATATAGTGCTTGGACCATGGGAAAAGATCTCACAAAAAAAGATAAAGTTGAGAATAAGAAAGCGAGTATTTTTGCTTTATTGAAACCTTATAAGAGGGTAATAAATTTTTTGATTGTACTTGCAATTGTAAGCAATTTGGCTGGTTTGATTTTGCCAAAACTTATTTCATATGGAATTGATGATTATGTGAAAGGAACTTTAGATTTGAGTACTGTGATCTGGGAGTTCGGGCTTATTTCTCTGTTTATTTTCATTCTTACTTATGCGCAAAGTGTGGTGCAGACTTATGCGTCTGAACGTGTGGCGCGAGATTTGCGTGCTGATTTAACGGCTAAAATTTCAAGACAAAGTTATTTATTTGTGCAGAATTCCAATCCTTCTAAACTGCTTACTAATCTGACTTCAGATATAGATTCTGTAAAAATGTTTGTGGCGCAGGCGATAGTGTCGTTGGTTTCTTCTGTAGTAATTATTATTGGTGCCAGTGTTTTGTTGTTAACCATTAATTGGAAGTTGGCGTTGGCGGTTTTGACTATTCTGCCGATTATTGGAGGAACTTTCTTTTTGGTTTTGAAGCAAGTGAGAGTTTTATTTAAAGAAAGTAGGGAAGTGATAGATTGGCTTAATAAGATCATAAATGAGAGTATTTTGGGTGCAGCTTTAGTTCGAGTTTTGAATTCTAAAAAGAAAGAAGCGGACAAATTTAGTGAAGCGAATACGAATGCTAAGAATATTGGAATGAAGATTTTGAATATGTTTGCGTCGATGATTCCGGTGGTGACGTTTTTTGCGAATGTGGGAACTCTGATTGTGTTGTCACTTGGAGGACATTTTGTGATTTCTGGGAGTATGAGTTTGGGAGAATTTGCCGCGTTTATCAGTTATATTGCGGTGTTGATTTTCCCGATATTTGTGATTGGATTTATGAGTAACATCATTGCTCAATCTGGGGCTTCCTATCAACGTATTTATGATGTTTTGTCAGCAGCGGAATTACCAGAAGGTGGAAGTATTAAGACAGCTTTAAAAGGTGATATAGAATTAAAAAAAGTTAATGTGATTTATGGTGAAAAACCTGCGCTCAAGGATGTTTCTTTTAAGGTGAAGGCTGGGACAAAAGTGGCGATAATCGGGCCGACTGCGGCTGGTAAATCTCAATTACTGTATCTGTTAACTGGTTTGACCAAGCCGGATAGTGGGGTGGTGGAATTTGATGGGAAGAATTTGGATCAATATGAGAGGTCGGCTTTGCATAAACAGACGGGTTTTGTTTTTCAGGATAGTATTTTGTTTAATATGACTTTGCGTGAAAATATTGCCTTTAGTCCTGATGCGACAGATGAATCTTTGCAAAAAGCGATTGATACTGCGGAGTTGCGGGACTTTATTAAAGAGTTGCCTGATGGCTTGCAGACTGTGGTTTCAGAGAGGGGGACTAGTCTTTCTGGAGGGCAAAAACAGCGTGTGATGCTGGCGAGAGCTTTGGCTTTAAATCCTAGAATTTTATTTTTAGATGATTTTACGGCGCGTGTTGATAATAGAACTGAGCAAAAAATTCTTAAGAATCTAGAGAAAAATTATCCTGATTTAACTTTAATTTCCGTAACTCAAAAGATTTCTTCAATAGAGGAATATGATCAAATAGTTGTTTTAATGGAGGGCGAACTTTTGGCTAAAGGAACTCATAAAGAGTTGATGGAAAGTTCTCCTGAATACGTACAGATTTATAATTCACAAAGAAGTACAAACCAATATGAACTACACACTTGATATAAAAAAAGAGCATGGTAGGAAGACTAGCTACGTTGATGCTGCCAAAAAATTGTGGCCACTTTTGTGTGAAGAAAAAGGGAATTTGATAATGGCTTCTGTTGCAATTTTCTTGAACTCGGCTTTAAATCTGGTGGCACCGATGGTTGTGGCGCATGTAATTGATACTTATATTCCGACAAAAGATTATCATGGTGTCTTTGTTTTTTCTGGGATTTTGTTGACGATGTATGTGGCGGCTTTGTTTACGAGTTATTTTCAAACCAGATGGATGGGTGGAGTTGGACAGAGAGTTTTGTTTAATTTGCGCAGTGCGATTTTTAATAAATTACAGGAATTGCCGGTGGCATTCTTTAATCAGAATAAGGCTGGAGATCTGATTTCTCGTATAAATAATGATACGGACAAGTTGAATCAGTTTTTTTCACAATCTTTGATGCAGTTCATCGGAAGTATTTTTATTATGATTGGTGCCGGTGTGTTTTTGTTGTCTTTGAATCTTAAATTGGGTGCTGCGGCTTTGGCTCCGGCCCTGGCTCTGTTTATTTTTACACGTTTGATTTCTGGCTGGGTAAAGCGCAAAAACACTATGAATCTAAGTAGTGTTGGTGGAATGAGCTCGGAAATTCAGGAGAGTTTGAATAATTTTAAAGTGATTGTGGCTTTTAATCGTAGAGATTATTTTCGTCAGCGTTTTGAAGAGGCAAATAATGAAAATTATAAGACTTCGGTGAAGGCTGGTTTGGCGAATAATTTGTTTACGCCAGTTTTTGGTCTGTCTTCTAATCTCGCGCAATTGGTGATTTTGGCTTTTGGTATTTATTTGATTATGCAGGGAGAATTTACTCTTGGACTTTTGATCAGTTTTATTTCTTATGCGAATAATTTTTATAATCCTTTGAGGCAGCTTGCAGCTTTGTGGGCGAATTTTCAGGTGGCTATGGCAGGTTGGGATAGGATTGCAGCGATTCTGGATATGAAATCGGATTTGAAAACTGTGGACATAAAAGAAAAAGGATTAGCGAATGCAAAGGTGCCAATTTTGGAATTTAAGGGCGTGAAATTTGGTTATCCAAATGGTAAGGAGGTTTTGCATGATGTGAATTTTAAGCTTGAGAAAGGCAAAACTTACGCTTTGGTTGGGCCAACTGGTGGAGGTAAAACGACGACTGCTTCGTTGATGGCGAGACTTTATGATCCTACTGAGGGCGTGGTGATGCTTGATGGAAAAGATATTCGTTCTTATGAACCGAATGCACGCACAGATAAAATTGGCTTTATTCTACAAGAGCCGTTTTTGTTTACTGGAAGTGTGCGTGAAAATATTCTTTATGGAAATGTTAAATATCAAAATTACTCTAATGAAGAATTGGAACAGGTAATTAAGGAAGCTAATTTGGAGACTTTGTTGGGACGTTTTGAGAATGGTTTGGACACAAAGGTGATGAGTAGTGGTGATGCCGTGAGTTTGGGCCAGAGGCAGTTAATTGCCTTTATTAGAGCCGTTTTGCGTAATCCCGATTTGTTGATACTTGATGAAGCGACGGCCAATGTGGACACTGTAACTGAGCAACTTCTTGAAGATATTCTTAAAAAACTTTCCAAAGAAACTACACGCGTGATTATTGCGCATAGATTAAATACTATTGAGAATGCTGATGAGATTTTCTTTGTGAATTCAGGAGAGGTAATTAGGGCCGGATCAATGGAGCATGCGGTGGAAATGCTACTTCATGGTAAGAGGAAGAGCTAAAAATAGTCTTAGCTCAATTATCGACGACCTCTTGGTGCGCCTCTAGATCCACCTCTGAACTCTGGTCTTCCTCCGCCAAAACCGCCTGGTCTTGGTGGACGGCCAGCGCCATCTCTGCCATAGCGAGATCTAGATTGTGGGGGAGCCTGTTCGAATTTAATTCTGATTGGTTTACCTCTGTAACTTGCGTATTTAAAGCAGTTTAGGATAGCGTTTTCGTAGCTTGCATCAACTTCAAAATAACTGAAATTTTCAAGAATGCTGATGTGACCAATTTCTACGCCTTTGGCTTTTGGTTCTGTATTAATGAGTTTGAATAAATCTCTAACCTCCAATCCATCTTTTTTACCAAGGTCGATTTTGAATGAACTAAATTTCATTCCTGGATTTCTTTCTCGTGGATTTGAGCTTACTGCAGCGTTTAAATCGACTGCGTCTTTGTAAATTCCCAAGAAATGATTGAATTCCATTGAGACGAAATGTTTGATCAAAGTTTCTCTATCCATTCCTTCTAATTTTTTGAAAACTGCAGGAAGGTAGTCGCAAATTTCGTCTTCGTTAACGGTTACTTTTTCTACTTTATCAATCAGATTTAAAAGTTGTTTTTCGCAAATGTCGCTACCTGAAGGGATTGGTTCTCTCTTAAAAGCTTTGCCAATTTTATTCTCCAAAATACGGATTTTGCCCATTTCTTTCATGTGAATGATAGAAAGAGAAGTTCCGCTTTTGCCCGCACGACCTGTTCGTCCACTGCGGTGTACATAAGTTTCCAAGCTATCTGGAAGCTGATAATTGATAATATGAGTTAGGTCATCAACGTCGATACCACGGGCAGCCACATCTGTTGCAACCATCAATTGTACCTGTTTCTTACGGAAACGTTCCATGATGCTGGTCCTTTGCTGTTGTGAAAGGTCTCCATGGATTGCTTCGGCAGAATATTTATCCTGGATTAATTTGTCAGCGATTTCTTGAGTTTCTGCTCTGGTACGACAGAAAATAATTCCATAAATTGCTGGGTTTAAATCGGCAATACGTCTTAAGGCTTCGTAACGATCTTTTGCGTGAACCATATAGTATTTGTGCTCCACATTTACTGCGCCTTTTAGCGATTTATCAACTCTGATTTCTTCAGAATCTTTCATATATTTTTTAGCGATCATGCTGATTGCGCTTGGCATTGTTGCAGAAAAAAGCATGGTCTGTTTTTCTTTTGGAGTAGTCGCAAGAATCGCATCGAGGTCATCTTTGAAACCCATATCGAGGATTTCGTCGGCCTCATCTATGATTAACCAGCTAATCTTGTCGATCATTAGTTTTTTACGTTCTATCAAATCAAGTACACGACCTGGAGTTCCCACTACTATTTGTACACCCTGTCTTAATTCTTGAATCTGCTCATAGGCGTTTGCACCTCCGTAGATTGGAGTAACTCTTAACCCTGGAGAATGCTTAATAAAATTTTGAATTTCTTTAGTAATTTGCAGACAAAGTTCACGAGTTGGGCAAAGTACCATAGCTTGGACGTCACGTGAATTTGCATCGAGTTGTTGAATAACCGGAAGACTGTAAGCAGCTGTTTTACCAGTACCAGTCTGGGCTAAAGCTACTAAGTCTTTTTTAGATTCTAAAAGACGTGGAATAGCTTTTTCTTGAATAGGGGTAGGCGTAATAAATTCTAGCTCTGCTAAAGCTTTTAAAATATTCTCGTTTAAGCCAAGGTCTGAAAATGTGGACATGAAAGGTTCTTTTATTTAAATGGACTTGATTCTACGTAGAAAATTGACGATTGTCAAATATTCTGTTGCTTTGTCTGTCAAAAAGTTTTAAAATGCTTTCTTTATTCATTAATAAATTATGGAAATTAGATCTGATCCGCAAATTATTGGTGAAATTGATTTAACTGATCAAGTACGTGCATGTTTTGAGCCTTTGACCAAGGAAGTTGCAGGTCATGGAGATTATATAGTCCGCAATTTAAGAAAACCCGACCATGCGCAGCCGCAAAAAGTGGCAAATGTTTTGGCAAATTTCGATGAATGTTTAATAAGGCCAATTGTTAATGTTATTGAGGGGATTGGTAAGAGAATTTTGGATGTTGATTATCGGTGCAATATGGAAAGAGCGAATGAGCTTGAGAGGTATAAAGATATAGATACAACTGAGGATTTAGACAGGTTGAGGTACGGAGTGGCGAGAACAGACCTTCTTTATCATGTTGATCCTTTTGACCAAGTTTTGTTTACCTATGGTAGCGATATCGCTGATACGGATTGTGTGGCTGGTGTCGTGCCTTGTGAGGGAATTGATCTGGAATTTTTGAATTTATCTTTGCCTCAGATGCATCTGGCTACGAGAAGGGCGCTTGAGACTGGTGCTGCACGAAAGTTTGTAGCAAAAAATGGTCAGCTATTGTATCTGAGGAAGAATCTTGATATTCATCGTAAACAATTATCGCGGGCGAATGGTCCTAGGCATTTGCTAAGTTTTATACTTGAGGATCTAAGATAGTAGCTGATAGAAAGTGTAGAAGAAAATTCCTAAGATCATGTATGAAGTTGCGGCCATGCCTGGTGCGCGATAGAGGGGATTTTTGCGGTAGCCGATCCAAAAAGCGATGCGGGCAATGATGAAAGTGATAGTTAGAGCTGTGATAATTTTGAGCTGATGAATTTCTAAAACCGTACTGAGAGTTAGAGTGGCAATGACAAAAGCGAAAGTTTGTTCAAGTGTGTTGTTGGCGACTTTGCCGTCGATTTTGATTTGGTCAGTTTCGGCATTGGCTAGCGGATTTATGGCTTCACTAGTAAAACGGGAATTGCCGATGTGAGCAAGCATAATAAAGAATAAAAAAACTGGGAAAATGAGATTTTGTAGAGTGAAGCTGAGTCGATCGGCGAGGTTGTCTTGTAGATTTATTTCAGGTAGAAATTGATAGAGCAAGCAGATTAAGATTGCGTTTGTTGTTACGCCGCATGCTACGCCGGTTAAGACTGTTTTTTGTGATTTGTTCATAGGATTGGTTTGTTTTAAGAGATTTTATGATTCCCTAGGGAGGATTTTACAGAAGGTTTTAATCGACATTATCAAACGCACTTGCATTTTTTTGGAATAATTGTATCCTGCATTCTTACATTTAACCATTTCATATGGCAATCAGATTAGAATCGAATCCAGAAGTACTAGGTCAATTACCTCAAGATCCAAGGTTGGCAGCGGCTCTAAAGTATTTAGGTAAGATGGATGAGAGATTTGGTGGAATGATGTTTGATGGAACACCGGGTTATTATGATTTTAGGGATACAGGTAAAGTTGGTCGCTCAGACAGGCATATTGCCAAGCATACTGATAATATTGTAGCAATTGTGGACGAAGTATTGAAAGATAGGGGTCTAAGAGTTGATAACCTTGAATTTAGATCTGATCTACAGTATCCAGCATCTGAATTTGATCGTAGAACGGTGAATACTAAAGTTGGTGCTCGTGAATTTGGTATACAAGACGGATTTGATCCAGAAGATCTGATAGGAAATTTTTGGGAGACTAGTAGAGATCTTAGATATCCACAAAATTCACAGGCAATCTTAACTTTTGGTCCGAATGCTGGGGTTGATTATGTTAGAGGTGGTGTGGATGTTCAGCCTAAAAGAGAGTTTGAAACTGCTCGTGAACGGGTTGAGCGTATGGGTATGGCTCTTACTAATGAAAGACGTGTGCAGCTTTTGAAAGATCCGGAAAGGTTGCTTACTAAGCCTATTGATATTTTGCAGGGTGCAGTGCATAAAAGTACATTAGATGCTTTGCGTAATGGTAAGGCCATGAGAGCTAAATCTGGTCCAGGAGAATTATTACTAGTTGAATATAATAGGGATATTACTCGTGAGCCATTACCTTCTGCTGATGGTTTAAGACAGGAATTTAAATTTAGATTGGAGAATGCTTAAAGTGTTAATTTTTATCTTGAATTACCGTAAATTATTGATATGGAATTAGATTCAAATCCACAGGTTTTAGGAGATTTGCCTCGTGGTTTAGCTGCGGTGGATAATGCAGTAGAATATTTGGCTGATTTAGAACTTGATAAAGCTAATGCTGGTCTTGTTTTTGGTCTTGATGGACGAGAATTCGAAATTGAATCTCTTCCAGTGGGAGTAAAAGTAAAAAAAGGCGAGTTTGTTGAGATCGTCAAACCTTTAATCAAAGTTGTTAATAGCGTTGTGGCTAAGCAGGGTCTTGTAATAGGTGGGCTTCGCTATGCGGCGCATTGTAGAGAGCCAGTGGCTGAAGAGGATATTGCAGCTGTAAATGATCAGATTCCGCCACCAAGGATCAAGCTGAAAGGTGGATTTGCGACTGATAGGGCTGCTAAATCTAGAAAGTATGCCAATAAAAGTGGTCGTGTTAGATATGCTGATAAAGAGGTGGAGTTTGATGATGATGAATGTCCTGATGATGCTCGGGCTCATTATTATTGGGATACGAGGGTTGACCGGAGAGATCTTGCTGATTCACGGTATGGGGTTTTGGTTTTTGGTGATAATGCTGGAACTGAGTTTATAACTGGCAAAGTTGGTTTTCCAAATCATGATAAGGTGCCAGTGACTAGACTTGGTGGAGCTATTCATAGAGCGACTTTAGCGGCTTTGGCGGATGGAACTGTGACTAAAGGGGTAGTTGGAGCTGGTCAGATATTAGGTCTAACTCAAAATGTTGATATTGTACGTGAACCGATAGCTAAGACTGAAGGGCTACGTCAGGCATTTATGTTGAGGCTTGTAAAAGCGGGGCGCAAATTCTAGTTAATAAACTTCACTAGAATTTTGAAGATCAAAATGGTGCCAAAAAATCCTAAAAGCATTCCACCGATGACGTCCGTTGGGTAGTGGGCGCCGAGGTAGATTCTTGATAAGGCCACGCAAATTGCGAAGGCTAAAGTTGCCCAGGTATACCATTTGTCTGGGTGAATTATTAGTAATATTGCGAAAAGTGAAAAGGCGACAACTGTGTGTGAAGAAGGAAATGACTCGAGGTGGTAACGTCTACGGACTATTGCATCTACGATACTTTCTACTGGGCGTGGACGATCAATGATTAATTTTAGAATAGTGGAAATGCCATAGGTTATTACTGCTGATATAAGTGCTGGCAGAATAAGTTTGTTTTCTTTGTTCTGCAGAATGAGAAAAATGCTGAAGCCGCTCATCCAGATATAATTCAAATAGTGAATTCCTAAAAAAAATAACATCCAGCCTTTGCCCGGAAGTGTATTTATAAAGTTGAAAATGGCGACGTCGAATTCTCTCATATAATATTTTGATTATACCTTTTGCTAAAGTAAATTCTAACTAAAAAACACCAGCAATTTTTTACTGATGTTTTTTTTGACTGTAGAAACCGAGCGAAGACTATTTTTTGTTCTTGTTCTTCTTCTTGCTGCTATTGCTTCCTTCTTGTGGTTTTTTCTTTACAGCTTTTTTGTGGTTTTGTTGTTCTGCCATAGGATTTGAGGATATGAAGTATTGAAAAGATTATACACCAATATTTTTTAATGAAAAATATTTTTGGTATTTTGCCGGAGCAAGTTTTTTTTGTTATATTGAATGTATGAAAAATTTATCAAAGTTTGTTGCGAGTTTTTTATTCTTTATAATTTTAAGTCAGAATGTAATTGCGGAAGATGCGACTTCTGCGGTGCCGGGTGAAGAAGTACAGTCAGAAGCGGTGGAAACACCAGCGCAGGAAAATTCTCCAGAAGAAGCTGAAAAAGTGGATTTACCAGATCCAAAATTTACAGATATTGAAAATAGTCAGTATAAAGAAAGTATTATTTCTCTAGCAAAAAAAGGAGTTGTGCAGGGTTATGGAAATGGAGAATTTAGACCTTCACAAACTATTAATCGTGCGGAATTATTGAAAATTATTTTTGCGGCGATTGCGGCGGATGCTGGAAATTTTGCGGGTGGATGTTTTCCGGATGTGCAGGACGAATGGTTTGCGCCTTATGTTTGTAAGGCTAAAGAATTGGCTGTAATTCAGGGTTATCCGGATGGTTTATATAAACCTGGGCAGTCGGTGAATATGGTGGAAGCTTTGAAAATTACTATCAAGGCTTTTGGTTTTCCTCTGCCAGAATTAAAAGAAGGAGATGTTTGGTACAAGCCGTTTATGACTTTTGCTCATTGGAATAGATTGTTCTCAAAATACTCATATACACCGGGTCGTGATGCACGCAGGGATGAAGTTGCTTTTATGGTTGATCAATTATTAGAAGTACAAAGAGAAGAAGAAATTTTGTATGTTTATAGAGATGTGAGATCGCCTGGTTGTTTTAAGGAGACTGCGCCTGCAATTCCACCAACAAGTTTTAGTGTTGATGGACTCGATAGATCTACAATAACTGTGATTCCTGAAACTTATTCACCTGGTACACCGTTGTCATTAATTTTTGCTTTTCATGGCAGAACAAACTCAAACACAATGGTTCGTGGTTACTATGGAATCGAAAAAGCTGCTGAGGGACAGGCGATTATCGTTTATCCGGCGGGGTTACCAAATGCCGGTGGTTATAGTTGGTCAAATGCTGGAGACAAGTCTGGGGATTTACGTGATTACGAATTTTTTGATGTGATGTATAAAGAATTTACGGAAAATTATTGTGTGAATATGGATGAAGTTTATGTGATGGGACATTCTTTGGGTGCGTGGTTTAGTAATAGTTTGGCTTGTGCTCGTGGAGATAAAATTAGAGCCGTGGCGTCGCTTGGTGGAGCTCGTTCTACAAGTAAATGTACTGGGCCAGTTGCGGTAATGCAGTGGCATAATCCAAAAGATGAGCAGGCGAGTTTTGCCAGCGCGGAAGCGGCTAGAAACGATTTTATAGCTCAAAATCAATGTTCTAAAGAGAGTGTTGCGGTGCAGCCAAGTTGGGGTAATTGTGTGGAATATAAAGGCTGTCTTGAAGACGCACCAGTTTTATTCTGCCCACACAATGTAGATACTGATTATCGAGGAAGTTACTATCCGCACACCTGGCCAAAAGACACTGGCAAAGAAATGTGGAAATTCTTTAAGAGTTTGGGGGAGTAGATTTCTTGAGAAGAGAGCTGCAAATTCCACCAATAGTAATTACGATTAAGCCAATTAATTGGTATGGGCTTGGTATTTCTTTGAAGAAAATAATTAAGAAAATTAGACTGAAAAGTGGGAAAGTCATGAGAATTGAAATAGCCTTGGAAACTTCTAAATGCTTAAGGCCTTTGTACCAAATCGTGTTGGTGAATGCAGAAAGGACGATTCCGTTGATGAAGATGTAGATCCAGTATTCTTTTGCTGAAGCTAGAAATAAGCTTGAATCTTCGGTGATGAAGCTAAGTGCTAGCAAAAATATTCCTCCAACTGAATATCTTATTATCATTAAAGTTTCTGCGGAAATTTCGTTGAGAATTTTTTTGCTGAAATAGTTGCCGAATGGAAAAGTCATTGTACTTAAGAAAATTAGTATATCTCCTATGTTTATTCCATCTGGGCTTGATTTAAATAGGATCATAAAGGCACCTGCAAGCACGAGTAATCCGCTGAGCGTTTTATATAAAGTTGGCCTTTCTCCAAGAAAAGGCATTATGAGCAGTGTGAAAATTATTTCAGAAAGAAGTAGGGCGGCCGTGTTAATACCGGAAGTTAGTTGTGATCCGATGAACAGTAGAGCTTCTGGGATTGCAGTACCGGTTATTGCTACGATGATGCCTAATTTCCAGCCTCTTTTATTCTTTAATTCTTTTAGACTTTTTTTGAATAGGCTAATGATGAATATTGTTATACAGCTAAGCAAAACTGAGCTTGCTGCAAAGAAAATTGGCTGTATATGCTGCGACCCTTTGTTAACGACTATCGGAAACATTCCCCAGAGTATGGCTACTAGAAAGATTTGTATGGTAGCGATTTTTTCGGATTTTTTTGTCATTTGAGATTTTGTGGAGTGGAATTTTACTAGATTATATCAGAATTTAGTAAGAGTGATTGATATCGTTGAAAAATGTTTATTTGAAGCCAAAACAAACCTGTTCCATTTTGGAACATACTGCCCAGCTGTTGCAAAAATTGCAACTGTTCAACTGTAGGATAAGTTTAACTCTCCCCGGGGATTCTTTTGATAATTTTACAGCTCGGTCCAATCAATAGTTTTTTTGCCCATGAGCGCTAGGTATTCGTTGGTTTTGCTGAAGGGTTTGCTACCAAAAAATCCTCTATCTGCGGAAAAAGGTGATGGGTGTGGTGAAGATAAAATATAATGTTTGGATTCGTCGATAACTTTGCCTTTGTCCTGAGCATATTTGCCCCAAAGGATAAAAACGACGTTTTCTCGATGATCGGAAATTGTTTTGATAACTGCGTCGGTAAATTCTTCCCAGCCTTTTTTTTGATGTGAACCTGGAGTGTTGGCGCGTACGGTCAAAGTTGCATTGAGAAGTAAAACTCCCTGCCTGGCCCAGTTGTCGAGATTGCCTTTTGTTGGGCGGTCTACTTTTAGGTCAGCAGCAATTTCTTTATAAATATTTTGCAAAGAAGGTGGTAGTGCAACATCGTCATTAACCGAAAAACTCAGTCCGTTAGCCTGTTTTGGGCCGTGGTATGGGTCTTGTCCGAGGATGACAACTTTGACTTCTGTGAAAGGGCAGAGTTCAAATGCGCGAAAAATATTTTTACCTTCAGGATAAATTGTGCCAGTTTTATATTCCTGTTTTACAAATTCTGTCAGTTTTTTGAAATATTCTTTATCGAATTCTTCGTTGAGAATTTTTTGCCAGGATGGGTGAATTTTTACTTCCGCCATATCTTGAAATTAGATGCTGTTTGTATCATAGCGTTTTTTTGCCGATCGCTGAATATAAATTATTGTTTTGTAATGCAGAATCTTGGCGCCGTCGCGGATTTGTTAAGATTTAGAAAATGTTGTACTTTAGGTTTTCGGACCGGTCCGAAAGTTGAATTTTACTTCCCCAGAAACGTGGTCCAATTTAGTTTTGGTCTTTCATGAGCCGTTAGCTGGACTTTTGGCTTGAGTTTTGGGGAAGTTATTAAGAATGTTTAATTCGCCTATGGTCAAGTTTGCGTTGATGCCTGATGTGTTGTACAATCGTGTCTTTTATCGATTCTTTATGAGGGAGGTGGATGGAAAACAAGGTTTAAGAGATTTTGAATCTGTAACTCAAGAGATGTTGGAGGCTCTAGTTCCACAGCGTTTTAGGGAAATGACTGAAGCAGAGGGAGCAAATGTTGTGGTTGACATATTGCAACAGGGGCATCGTTCTTTGGAGTTTAAGATAGGGAGTTCAGATCAAAGGATGGGTTTAAATATTATTTTAGGTGTAGAGCCTAATCTGGCTAATTCAAATTCTTCTGTATGTGTTTACGACTTTGAGCATGGTGACCACGTAAGAGGTCAACATATAGTTATGGAATTTTATTTTAAGCTGGAAGCCATGTTAAAAGAGATGGGTTTTACTTATTATTTTGGTGGGGGTAGTGAAAGGAACGTCACTTATTTTACTAATAAATTAGGGAGGCAGAGGACAAGAGCATTGCCAGCTGATGAAATTAGAGCAATTACAGGTTTTACTGAGGATTTAGCTCTTAGGTATATGACTCACAAAAAGTTGAACTAGCCCTGATTTGTAGATCGTAATATATTGCCTGCGTCTTCTAATTTTTTATTATGCACAAAAAAATTCTGCTTCTTGGGTCTGGAGAATTGGGTAAAGAGCTAGTGATTGCGCTAAAAAGGCTTGGGCAATATGTGGTGGCGGTGGATTCTTATAAAAATGCGCCAGCAATGCAGGTGGCGGATGAGTTTGAGGTAATTAATATGTTGGATGGCGAGGCGCTGGACTTTCTTGTGGCAAAGCATAAACCGGATTTGATAGTGCCTGAGATTGAGGCGATTCGTACGGAGCGTTTTTATGAATATGAAAAACAGGGATACACGGTGATTCCGAGTGCCAGAGCGGCAAATTATACGATGAATAGGAAAGCGATTCGTGATTTGGCGGCTAAAGAATTGGGAGTGAAAACTGCTAAATATCAGTACGCAAAAAATTTGGAAGAATTGAAGGCGGCGGTTGAAGTGCTTGGACTACCCTGTGTTGTAAAACCTTTGATGTCTTCTTCCGGTAAGGGGCAGTCTTTTGTACGTACGCAGGAAGATATAGAAAAAGCCTTTGATGTAGCTATGGCAAAAGGCAGGGGCGACTACCCAGAAGTGATTGTCGAAGAATTCATCAACTTTGATTTTGAGATTACATTGCTAACGGTGACGCAAAATAATGATGAGACTGTATTTTGCCCGGCGATTGGTCACAGGCAGGAAAGAGGGGATTATCAGGAGAGTTGGCAGCCTTGTCCAATGAGAGATGAGGATTATAAAGCGGCTTGTGAAATTGCGCGTAAGGTGACTGGAGCTTTGACTGGTTCGGGGATTTTTGGTGTGGAATTTTTTGTTGGAAAGGATGGGGTTTATTTTTCTGAACTTTCACCAAGACCACATGATACAGGGATGGTGACTTTGGCCGGTACGCAAACTTTTACAGAATTTGAATTACATGCGAGAGCGATTTTAGGTTTACCGATACCGCTAGTTAAGTCTGAACGAGTTGGCGCGAGCGCCGTAATTCTTTGTAATGAAGATAAAGAAGTTGTGCCAGTTTTTACTGGAATTGAAGATGCTTTGGCGGAAGCTGGGACCGATGTGAGAATTTTTGGCAAACCGATTACGCGCAAATATCGCAGAATGGGAGTGGCACTTGCTTGGTTGGATACGCTTGAGGCAAATGAGGAGAATATTAAAAATGTGAGGGAAAAAGCTTTTAGGGTGGCGAGTAGGGTTAAACTTTAATTGAGTTGGCTGTCTATTTAATTCAAAAAAAAGAGACCACTCGATTTTAGTCGAATGATCTCTTTTAGTTTTGGTTTAGAATTAAGCCTGAGCTTGTTCGTCACCTGCTTCAACAACTTCAACGTTTGTAGCTTTTGGGCCTTTTTCTGAATCGCCCATGTCAAAGCTTACTGTCTGACCTTCTGATAGGTCTTTGATGTTTACTCCATTTAGCAAGTCGCTATTGTGGAAAAACACGTCTTTGCCTCCTTCTTCTGGAGTGATGAATCCGAAACCTTTTTCGTTGATTCTTTTGATAATACCTTTCATGTGTAAAAGGTTAAAAAATAAATTCCATTGGTTTGTACTTGGGGAATTTATTCAATTACCTTGGTAGTAGACTAATAGAAATCCTATATTGGCAGAGAATACTTAATAAGTCAAGGTTATAGTGTGTTTTTTATGGACGGTAAATCTTTGTTCTGACGTCTTTAAGGAAATCTGGAAGTAAAAAATATTTATCGCAATCAGGTGGAATATCGAGCTTTTGTTCGACTATCTCAAAAGGAACTTCTATTACTACGCCGTCTTCTCTTGAGCGATCATCCATACTAAATCCATCTTTTGCGAAGGTGAGCGCTCTATGTTGATTATGCCTTCCTGTAAAATCTACTGTGTTACTTAGTGTCCCAGGATTTAGTCCATAGGCCATGTTTTGAATATAAAATCTGTTCTCTGTTGAAGATAATTCAGGTTTCAATAATAGATTTCTGGCCAAAGCACCTCTGTAAATATGGTTTGGTTTTAAATCTGGTGCATTAATTTGTGGAAGCGTATTTGCAAATGCTGTCGCTAATTTTATTTGTTTATTTTTTAACTCATAACGTTGTTCTATTAATTTTGTTTTTTTAGATCTTACTTCTATTACGGATCTCCTTTTTCTAAGTAATTCATAAAATTCTTTAGTAGGTTCATCTTCCCGAAGCCCAAGTTCTTGTAATACGGCTAGCCTTGTTGATCTGGTTAAATTTATACTTTCCTCATCGTCTTTTTTGATTTCAGCTTCAATAACTCTGATTTCAGCATCAAGGTCTCTAAATCCTGAAATTATTCCTTGGCGGTTTTCGCTTACTAATTCTCTCATATATTGTGACAGTGGTTGCTGATTTTACAGCCTGAGATTTATTAGTCAAATAGGCGGACTTGGATAATAAATGCATGTTGTAAGTTTTTTGCTTTAAGCAGATTTTGGTATACAGTTAATCGCGGATAAATATTACTTTTAAATTTTATGGCTCATTTTGTTTGTAAGGGAGGATGTAAGGGTGTTTCTGAAGTGGCAGGGTTTTGTGAGGCTGAGGGTTGTGCAAGTCAGTGGCAGATGTTGGAAGAATGTAGCTGCGCTGATGGTAAGCATTTTGCAGAAGGCAATGATGCTGATGCAGTTGCTGTGGCAAAAGATAGCAACGGCAATGTACTTCAAGATGGTGATTCTGTAGCGCTAATTAAAGATTTAACCCTGAGAGGTTCTTCCACTACTTTTAAACGTGGAACCAAAGTTACGAATATCAAATTAACTGGTAATTCTGAAGAGGTTGATTGCAAATTAGATGGATCCGCAATCGTTTTGAAAACTTGTTTTTTGAAGAAAATTTAAATTGTTTTTCATTCTTAATTGTAAGTTTTTTGCTTTAGGCGCATCTTAGTGTACGTACTTCTTCCTAAATAAAAATAATATGACAAACCTCAATGATCCTCACCGTCAGGTTGATAAGAAAAAAATGATGCGTGAAGAATTTCACCTAATGCGCCCACCAAGAATGGAAGGTAACGTGAATCATTTTCAGACTCATCCAGCTAAGAAAGCAAAGAAGAGCAAGTAATTATTTTTCAGTGATTTCTTTTAGTTTGTTGAGAGCGTTTGGCCACATGTCGTCAAACATCTTTGCGAATTCCTGATTCATGTTGGCTTGGATGTCGACCTGAATTTCAGTTTTGCTGTCCACTTCTTTAAAAGTATAGTTTTCATAAGCGTCTTTCCAATCTGTTACTGATGGATTAGGTTTGCCGGTGTGTATTTCTCCCAAGTGCTCGATAGAAATAAATTCGTAGAGACGGTTGTCTTTTATGCGAGAAATCATGCCGCCTTCAGTTCCATCTTCATTTGGACCCAAAAACTGGATGTCTGCGCCTTTTTCCCAGCTGCCTTTGTAGTATGAACCTTTACAAAAAGCCTCCGTCCATTGGCGGTAAGTTGCGTCGTTTAACATAGTTTCCCAAACTTTTTGTTTTGGGGCGTTGATAGTGATTTCGTAATGAAGTTTGATCATATGTAGAAAGTTAATATTTAGTGTAATTCAGAGTGTACTATTTTCAGAAGATTCTTCAAATATTACTTCTTTATTCTGAGTGTCTTCAGATGCTATATTCTTGATCCAAGGTTTTAATAAGAAAATAGTGCGAACAACTCTGAAGAATTATTTTGGGTATGATGAATTTCGGCCTTTGCAGGAGGAGATTATTAATAGTGTGTTAGCAAAAAAAGATGCCTTGGTTATTATGCCAACCGGTGGCGGGAAATCGCTTTGTTATCAGCTGCCGGCGATTTGTTTGAATGGATTAACCTTGGTGATTTCGCCGTTGATTGCCTTGATGAAAGATCAGGTTGATGCCTTAAAGGCGAATGGAGTTTCGGCCGAATTTATTAATAGTTCGTTGTCATCTGAAGAAATTCTTGAGATTCAGGAAAAAGCAGAAAAGGGGATGATAAAAATTCTTTATGTTGCTCCTGAACGTCTGGCCGTTGAGTCTTTTCGTGATTTTTTGGAAACTGTTGATGTCCAACTTATAGCCATAGATGAAGCTCATTGTATTTCAGAATGGGGTCATGATTTTAGGCCTGAATATCGCAATCTAAAAAAACTTCGACAGGATTTCCCTGATATTCCTCTAATTGCTTTAACCGCTACTGCAACCATAAAAGTACGTAAGGATATTGTTGAACAGCTGAGTCTGCAGAAGGCAAAGATATTTTTGCGCAGTTTTAATCGTGAAAATCTTACTTACTTTGTACAACCAAAGCAGGAAGTTTTTGATCAGATTAAAGGGCTTTTGGAAAAGCACAAAAATCAGTCAGCTATTATTTATTGTGCTTCCCGAAAAACTACTGAAGAAGTTGCTAAAAGTTTAAGAAAGGAAAAATTTAATGCTTTTGCTTATCATGCTGGACTTGATCAACAAACGAGAAGTGAAACTCAAGAAAAATTTATTCGTGATGAAATTGAGATTATTGTGGCGACTATAGCTTTTGGTATGGGTATAGATAAGCCGGATGTGAGGCTTGTTATGCATTATGATTTGCCAAAAAGTCTGGAAGGATATTATCAAGAAACGGGGCGTGCAGGACGTGACGGTTTGGCGAGTGAGTGTGTGCTTTTTTATTCTTATGGCGACAGAATGAAGCAGGATTATTTTATTAGGCAGATTTCCAAGGAGCATGAACGTTTAATGGCAGAACAAAAGCTTGATCAGATGATTGAGTTTTGTGAATTAGATCATTGTCGCAGAGGATATTTGATGAAATATTTTGGTGAAAACTGGGAGACAGTAAACTGTGGAAATTGTGATACCTGTTTGATTCCAAAGGAGCAGTTTGATGCTACGGAAATAAGTTATAAAATTCTATCTGCGGTGATTCGTACTGGAGAGCGTTTTGGAATTAACCATGTTACTGATGTCCTTTTAGGAAAAAGTACTCCAAAAGTAAAAGATCTTGGCCACGAACTTTTGTCTGTTTTTGGTGTCGAAAAGCATTTCCAAAAAGAAGATATAAGGCATTTTATTCTTGCCTTATTGTCACGTAAATTATTAATCAAAAATGAGGGGAAATATCCAACACTTGCAGTAAGTGAGATGGGCAGGGATTCGCTTAAGTATAGGGAAAACATTGTGTTGTCCAAACCACCAACTGTTAAGAAAGTAACGGTGAAAAAGGGTAAAACTGATCTCGGATTTGATGCGGGACTTTTTGAACAGCTACGTGCTTTACGTAAAGAATTGGCCGACCAAAAAAATGTCCCACCGTTTGTGATTTTTAATGATGTGTCACTGCAGGCAATGTCGCACTACTTCCCACAAACTTTGGATAATTTCAGGAAAATTAGTGGCGTGGGAGATATGAAATTAGAGCAATATGGAAAGCAGTTTTTAAAGATAATTGTATCTTACACCCGGGAACATCAACTCAAGGAATTGGCTATTCCGTTGCGTGAAGTAGGTCAGATGCGCCAGGTTCGTAGGATATGCAAAAAATCAAAGAAATATGGAAGGAAAAGGTATTGAAAGGAGACTAAGGTTTTTTGTGCAAACTGGTTTCCGCTGATGGGCAAGTTCAGAACTCTAAATTGGAGTGTTATTTCAGAATCAATAAAATCAATCCAATCATGCGATCCTTTTCTTTTGGATTGCTTTCGGCAACTAGAAGCGTCAAAGAAGTAAGCGCTTCTGGATTCATGCGTAGGGGATTGAGAAGGCCGGCTTTTTTGAGAAACCATACAAAGGCAAAAGCGCCTGACCGTTTATTACCATCAATAAATGGATGATTTTTAACTGTAAAATAAAGGAGATGTGCAGCTTTTTCTTCCAGGGTTGGATATAAATCTTCTCCTCCAAATGACTGCAGGACATTGCCTAATATTCCTTCTATGCTTTGTTGTGGTCTGATAATACCAAATAGATCACTAGCTTGCTTATTTTGGGTGAGGTTGGTTTTTAAATCTCCAAGAGCCTCCATCAATTCTTTTGCTGTAATTTCAAATTCTTTTTTTGTTGCTCCTTTTTTAGGGAAATTTTCTCTATCGTATGCATCAAGTGAAAACCAGGTATTGGCAAACATTTTCACTAATTCTAGAGCATCTGTTGCCTCCATAGCGCTTCCGGTTGGCAAGAGTGATCTTACTTGGTCAACTGCATTTAAGAATGCGCTATAGTTTTTTGTAAGTCTTTTTTTGTTGATTGTGTATCCATCAACAATGTGAGAATGAAGGGTTTTTGTTGCCCATTGGCGGAATTTTGTGGCATTTATAGAATTCACTCTATATCCAACGGATATAACTGCATCCAAGTTATAAAACTTTTGTTTTCTTTGAATACTTCTGCCACCTTCTGTTTGAACTTGTAAGGAATCCTTACAAGTTGAGTTTTGAGAAAGTTCGTTTTCGTTAAAAATATTTTTAAGATGAAGCGTTATGTTTTGAGGAGTAGTATTGAAAATTTGAGCAATTTGAGATTGGGTTGCCCAAAAAGTTTTATATGTTAAGTCTTTTTTAAGCTCAATTGCTCCAGTTTTTGTTTGATAGATTATGATTTCATTTTTCATGGGATTTTCATAAGATTGGCCTAAGTATAGGTGAGTGCATACTCACCGTCAAGGAGTTTTTGTTAAATAATACTCGATTACTGAAAAACGCCTTATGTAAGCCGTGAAATATAAATTGGCGCTGGTTATTTGACGGAATTAGATTTAATTCTTTACAGTAAATCTTTTAATTCGGATTTAATGCTTTTTAAGTGTTTTGATCTGTTTGCTGAAATAATTACTGATAATTACCTAATATATCTGCAAATTGCTTATCGAATGATAAGTCTAATTTACTCTTTTCATCTAATTTTTTCAAAACTTCTTCAAGTTCGTTTGCGGCTTTTTTAAAGTTTTCTATTTCAATTTGTTGTTTATTCATAATTGGGTCAAAAATGAAAACTCTCAGCTCTATCCCGTTAGGGAAAGCGGCGTAAACACCACCTTTTGAGCCAAGAGCAATTCCGTGGATATTTTAATACTAAAAATTGCTGTAGATCAAGATTTTATACTGGCTCCCGAGGTCGGATTCGAACCGACGACCAACTCGTTAACAGCGAGCTGCGCTACCACTGCGCTACTCGGGAACATTTACGGACAAAGCGCAGTATACTCAAGCAGGTTTTGTTTTTCAATATAAATTTAGAGCTTTTGCAGTACCTTGATGTTGCGGGCCACGATTTGCTCCTCTCTATCGTAAATAAAGCTCTCTAATATCTGGAAACCAGCCATTTTGGCGATTTCGTCGAATTTTGGGAAGTATTCTAAGCCACGGTCTTTCCTAAAAGCTGGGATACACATAACAATTTTAGCACTTCTCTTGAGAATACCAGCCGCCGCGCGAAGCCAGTTCAGATTCAAGTTGGATAATTCTCTGAAAATTTTCTCACATTTATCAGCAGATGGTGGCTGTGATTGCGGCTCACCAAGGTAAGTTTCTGTAACAATCGCATCAATATCAATTTTAAGGTCTCCTGGAATCAAAAATCTTGCGTCTTTGCAAAACAAATCATAGTTCACCGGATTTTTAATTCTGGTTTTGATCCATTCCATATTCTCTTGAGTATAATCAATCATTCTCTGATCAATGTCTGAGCCAATCATCCCTTTTTTAGCCATAATCGCGGCCTCCATCAACACAGTGCCTGTGCCGCAAAATGGATCATAGATAGTTTTAGTATAAGGTCCGGCCAGGTTAATCATCACTTGAGCTAATTTTGGCGGTAACATGCCAACTTTGGCGTCTCGCTTTGGTTTGTTGTAGTCACGTTCGGAGTAGAAATCGATGTTTTGGATAGTCACGGCTTCTCCCAAAAAGAAAGTATCTTCGCCTCTAATAATATTAATATCAGTGCCTTTTTCGATTACGCGAGCCTTATAAATGGTCGAAGATCTCGTGTTTTCAAAGTTTTTATTTACGAATCTACTATTCAAACCTAAAGATTTTAGAATTTTTTTAGAAAAATTTAATAAGTTTTTGATATTAATTAACTTAGGATTTTTAAAACTTAATAAAGTTATGCTAAAAGGGATTTTGCCAGAACGGGTTTGGAAGTTGTCCATCAGATGGTTTTCGATGAATTTCATGAACTCTTTTTCATCCAAGGCATCTATTTTTTTGCTGATTTTGACAATTTTGATAGTGCCGCCAAGTGAGTCCTGGACGTTCTGGATTCTGTCCTCCTGTTCTTTTTCTAACTTAAAAATGGCAGTGTCGAGATTTCTTTCGACAAGGGCTTTTTCGCCAAGCACTGCGATTAATTCTGCAAAGCAAAGATCTTTTTTGCGTCCCAATTCAAATGCGTACAAATTCATATATTTTTATAATTTAACCAAAGTTAGTTTATGTTAAACGAAATTCGAAAAATGTCAATTGAGCAGTGGTTTGTAATTCTGCTGATTTTGCTGGCTTTTGTGCTTGGTTTGGTCACGGGTTATGCTTATTTTCGCTACTGGAAAATAGAAACCTGTAAGCCGTCAATAGAAGTAGGGGATTTTGGCGAATAAAATCTTGTCATAGTTGTAAGTAGTCGGGTATGTTGCTGTCGTATTTTAACCCAAGAGCTTATGGCGTATTCCCTAAACAAGGCACAATTAATTGGTAATTTGACTCGAGATCCAGAGATCCGTCAGATTCCTGGTGGTCAGTCAGTAGCGACTTTTGGCATTGCGACAAATTTTACTTGGACTGATTCAAGTGGTGCAAAGCAAAATAAAGCTGAATATCACAATATCGTAGCTTGGAGGAAATTGGCTGAGATCATCGGCCAGTACCTAAAAAAAGGTAGCAAAATTTACGTAGAAGGTCGTATGCAGACTAGAGAATGGGAAGGGGAAGATGGTGTAAAGAGATACCGCACAGAAATTATCGCCGACAACATGATCATGCTTGATAGCAAAGGAAACGCTATGGGCGGTGAAAGAGAAGCAGGCGGCATCAGCAACAAGTCTGAAGATTACTCACAGCAGGAAGAAGCCCCAATGGTAGCTTCAGCTCCACAGGATGAGGTTAAGATTGATGATTTGCCATTCTGATCTTGAAGAATTTGCAATTAGAGAATTATTAGTGATACCTTGATTCCATGAAAAAAATTTTATTGTGGTCTGGAGGTATCCTAATTTTTTTGATTCTAGGTGTTGGTTATCTGTTTTTCTTTTATCCTGATGAAGAACTAAAGTCTTTTAAAGAGCTTGAGTTAAATTTGCCAAATATTTCTGAAGAAGAAAATGGGTATAAGTATCTGATTCAGGCTTACGAGGCTTTTAAGTTACCTGAGGCGGTAGAAGCAATTGATTATGGGCTGGAAAGTGATGGTAAGGTGGAGATGTCTGAAATTGCAGAGTTATTTGCTCCTGCAGAGGAGGATGATTATGGTAAATTAATGAGTCAAATTTATGGTGAGAGTGGGGAATTAGTGGATCTTGAGAGTATGCCTGATTTTTATCCATTTCTAAAACTAAATAGTGAAGCTTTGATTCTAATGGATAAGGCCAATGAATTTGATTATATAATTCAAGATTTTGATTTAGCAAATACTGATTTAAATTATTTAGTTTCAAGGGGACTTATGATTGAGAACTCTATAGCTGCTGATAGATTATTGGTTTATAGAGCTTTGTACACTTTGCAACAAGGTGATCAGAATAGAGCTATGGAAAGAATTTTTGCTTTAATAGATTTTCATAATAAAAAGCTTCTTTTTCCTAATTCTTTAATTGGATATTTGATGAATAATGCCTCTATAAAAAGTGTATTCGACGTTTTAGATTTAGTTCTAGAGACTGGTGATTTGAGTAAGGAAGATTATCAAAAACTACTGAACTATTTAAATGATTTTGAGCCTAATTTTACGACTGGTTGGGAGAATGCTGTAAAAATTGAATTTAATACTAATATGAATTATATTACTGCTCTAAAGAAAATTGGTGAAACTAGTGGCGGGTTTTTTGATAAAAGTAGGTTTCATTTCCAAGTTAATAAGACAAAAAATGCATTTGCTGAGCGTTTTAAAAAGATGATTGATGATCCTTTTTATTCTTTTGAAGAAGAAGACAGTTTATTGATGAGAAAGGGGAGCAGTATGTTGTTTAGCCAAAATTCTGTTGGCAAAGCTATAATGTATGGCTTCTTGCCTAGTCTTTTTGGCTGTAAACCATTTATTACAACTTTTGATTTTAATTCTATGCGCTTGTTGGTTGCTATTAAGCTTTATGAAATTGAGAACGGTGAAGTACCAGATAGATTAGAAGATCTTGTGCCTGGTTACTTTGAGGATTTAGAGTGGTTGGATTTTAACGGCGAAAGAATGATTAATTATAAACCGACTGGGATTTTATATTCAGATTTCTTAGTGAAGAATTGTAATGACGAGAAATCTGTTAAGTTACTCAAATAAAAAAATAAGGGACACCCTGTCAAATTTCACGTGACGAACCTTGTAAAAAAGGTTGATGGTCAGAGGTGGACAGAGTGTCCCAACGTATTGCTCTTTAAAAAAAGAGCGGTTTGTTTTGCAAGAGCTTCCAACTATCTCCTGCGAATTGGTCAATCACTTGTTCTAAGCAATGTGACCGGCCCCCCTACCGTCCTTTGGTGATTTGTTTTAGAACGTTGCAGCACCAGCCGTTCAGTTTTGTTTTTGTTTTTTTTGATCATTCTCACACATGTTTGCATGGGAATGAGGAAATTGTGTTTTTGTTTTATCCCTTCATTTTATTTTGAAATAAAGGGAGCTTTAGGTGGTAGTAGTTGGCTACCAGCGAAAAGTAGGGAGTAGAGACAGAGACTTTTTTATTATTGTTTTTGCTCTGCCTCTATTCCCCACTTTTCACATAGGGTTTGGGGGCTTGTTTTTAAAGGGTCAAAAATAACTGAATAAATTAGAGTATTATATCATAAATTTTTAGGGTTTTCAATAGCTCAAGTTATGGATATAATCATGCCCGACCTGTAACCCATCAAAATGACTGGAAAATTGTTTCTCATCGTAGGACCGTCCGGATCTGGCAAAGGCACTGTAATCAAGGAATTACAGAGGAAATACAAGGGTTTTGTGTATCCGATTTCTTATACAACCCGTCAGCCTAGAGATGGTGAGGAGGATGGGCAAGTTTACCATTTCATCACTAAGGACAAATTTAAGGAAATGATCGAGGCAGGGGAGTTTTTGGAATATGCGACGGTTCATTCTGATAATTTTTATGGCACTGCAAAAAAGGAGATTCTCGAGGCACTTGAGGGTTCAGCAGTAGTAATTAGAGAAGTGGATATGCAGGGTTTTCATTCTATAAAAAATTTAGTACCAAAAGAGAATTTAGTATCGATTTTTATGAAAGTGATTAGTGAAGAAGACTTAAGCGAGAGAATTTTACGCCGCGGTGAAATCAGCGAAGACGAGCTAAACAAGCGTATGGAAAGCGCCCGCAAAGAGATTGCTCAATCCGGCGACTGTGACTATCAAGTCGAAAACGAATGGGGCTATGCCATGCGTTGCGTGACCTCAGTTGAGAAGATCGTGCTTGATGAGATCAAGAATTTGTATTAGTTCTTTCTAATTAGGAAAATCATAGAAACCAATGCTGTCACTGTAGCAACCAAAAAGCCTACGGAGAGCAGGTTTTCTGATACCGCCCAGGAATATTCGCGAGCTAGGTCGTAGTAAACGTAAATTCCGAAGGTGATGACAAAACCGAGTATGTAGGCTTTGCCTCTGAATGCTGCGACAAGAGCGAGTAGGGCAATTACAACTTCGAGGACGATTGAAACTACAGGGATGATGTTCATAAGGTGTGGTTAGGGGATTGAGAGAGTTTAATTTATAACTTTCTGACACCTGTGATTTTTGAAACACCTTTGCTGGCAGATTTAAGCCAGTCGACGAATTTTTGAATAGCTGCCATGTCGTTGTGGGCAAGGGTGACGGTGAGAGCATCGTGCGAACGAAGAGCAAAGGTGGCGCTGAGGCCATGATGCTTGTGCTCTCGAATTGGACGTTCAATGTACTCAAGAAAAAAAGAAGTTTGTACGTTCACACCTTTGACTTCGTAATTGTATTGGAGCATGGGGAGAATTGTAATAGTTTATTTAGTTGTATCCTGACTAAATTCTACGGTCCATTCAATACCATATTTGTCTCTAAGCATTCCAAAGTGTGAACCCCAAGGGCTCTCTGCCATCGGCATTTCAACTGTTCCGCCTGAGGAAAGTCCAGCGAATAATTTGTCTGCTTCTTCTTTGCTTTCTGCACTAATTGAAATTTTAGATCTGTTTTCGTTTTCATTTACTCGGCCCAAAATTTCTGGAACGTCATTGGCTATTAAAATGTTTTTGCCAATAGGTAAAGCAATGCGCATTATTTTATTGGCTTCATTTTCTGGTACTGGGAATTCAGCGCTTGAAATGTCTTTGAAACGAGTAATCTTTGTGAATTCTCCGCCAAAAACTGATCTGTAAAATGTGAAAGCTTCTTCGGCATTGCCGTTGAAGTTAATGTGAGGATTAATTTGTGCCATAGGTTTGATTGTTAATTGGTAATTTGGCCACGCTTGACACAAATCTGCTGATTTGGCTGAGAGTTACTGGACAAAGTTCGAACCATTATCGAAACCCATCATACAGAATTTAGTATATTTGTAAAAACTGTGTTTCAGTTATTAAATCTTTATTTTTGATGTGCAACATAAAAGTCGGAGTGTCCCGGATCGTTCTTGGGTTTTCTTTTATAGGCATTTATAACCAGATTATCATAAGCATTTATTAATGCACTATTGGCTTCTAATATTTTTTCTACATCTTCCATGGTTTTTATATCTTCAGGATTTTTTAATGGAATAAAAGATGGTAAATTTGCGAATCCACTATCATCTACTGCACCTGCGCCTTTAGAATCGCTATAATCTAGAATAATTCTTCTTTTGTGCTCTAACTTGGTCAAGCCACTAGTGAAACCTTCTAGGCAACGTCCTATCAGACCACCTTGTACAGTGATGTCGCTATTCTTTGGGATAAGTCTATCTATTGTTACTGAGTCACGTTCCATCATATCACCGGATTCTTTTGTATTGGTTTGAAGGTAGAAAACGTTGCCTTTGCCCTGATTGAAATCACTCATAACATTATAAAAATCTCCTTCAGCCTGGGGATCACTTGCATAAACCTTTTGTAAGGCAAAAATAACGACATTTTTTGGAGAAGAGATAAGCTCTTTATACCTTTTAAATTCTCTTATTTCTCTAATTAAACCGAGTGCCTCGGCACCTTTTAAGCCTGTTTTTGAGGTCATTGTTTTTTGTACTAAGTTTCGCATTTGTACAATGAAACTAGCTTCAAACATTTTTTCTACATTTCCGCCGTATTTTTTGAGCTGGTCTTTGTCCTGGGCCCCTGCTCGTGGTCCATAAAAAGGGTGTACAATAAAATACACTGATTTTCCTTTAAAAGTCTCGGGGGTTGCTTCATATAGTGAGGGTATGGAGAGGTCTTTGTTTTCCGGGCTTGCTTTGATCCTTTCTTGAGCAAGTTTTTTTGTCTTGGCATCAATAAATTTTGGATATGTCTTTAATAAATATTCACAGTCAGTGCCGCTGCCCATTTGTATTAAACAAGACGCAATTTTTTGTTTTTGCTCATCTGGCAAGTGTTTACTATTTAATATTTCGCTGAAAAAGAAACCGGAAGAAAATTGAGAGAATCCTTCATTCCAATCGCCTCCAAAACGTGAATCTTTGGGGTCTTTGCCGCTTTCATAAAGTGCATGATCTGTAGTATACGCGGTTAAACCGCTAATCATGGTATTTTGTTGTTCTCTGTTTAAAGGTAATTTTGAGAGCAACAAGGTAAATAGATATGAATCCTCATATGGTGAACATTTGATTGCGTATTTATTAAGTCTTTCCTGTTGTTGTGGAGTTAAGGTGCAATATTCTGATAGGAAAAGGATTGCCGTAAAGAGGCTATTGTCTCCGGCGCTATCATCAGCAATGGCGTCAATATCCGCATCTGTAATAGTGAGCTTTGATATTGAGGCGAATTCAGGATTTTTTCTTCGTAGATCCTCAATTTTCAATTTGTGGTAAATTTCTACTATTTTGGGGTTTGAAATTTTGTAAGTATCTTTTAGGGCAATCATTGCTTTGACGTTCTCTGTTTCAACAATAGCTGTTTTACTTAATTCTTGATTTTTGATGTAACAGCTTAGTAAATCTCCAAGGTCTTGTATGTCATCCATTAGGTCATTGAGCGCGGCGAATTCCTCCTGCTCTTCTGTGGAAAGTTTTGGTTTGTACAGGAGAATTTCTCGACGTTGTCTAAGCTCCTTAATCTCTTTTATAATATTGCCAAGTTCAGCATCAATGGTTTTCTCAACTTCCTCGGAAAGTACATGCTTATCCACATCTTTTGCGATACTTTGAAACCGGGTTTCTATTTTTTCAAATTTTTGTTTTGGATTTTCTTCCATTTTATAATTTTTTTACTAATTCACTTAGCAGATGCAGCTCTTTGGCTCTTGAGATTTTCTCCTTAATTTGCTTTATTTTTTGTTGAATTTTTTGTAATTCTGGATTCATAGATAACTCGAGGTTATTGGACTATCTGATAATTATAGCATTTTCTGAGGTTTTTTTCTAGGATTGAAAGCTTAGAACTAGAAAAAGACAGCCTACTAAGCCAAGAAAAGGCCAATATGGAACAAATTCGTCTATCTTGGCCACGTTTGGCACAAATCTGCTGATCTGGCTGGCTAGTCGGGGCTAGTACCGTTTTATTTCACCAATTTTAAATATTCCTCTTCACACAAAATTCTTCCATCAAATTTTGATGGCCAGTTAGTTTTTATTTTTACTCCAGATTTTGAACAAACTGCATCACGTAACTCGCCATTAAACGGCATCCACGCAAAGTTATCCTGCAAACGATGAACATAATAATCGTGAGGTAGTGGGCCTTTAATTTTTTTTGCAAAATCAATATCTTTTTGAGTAACTTGAAAAGATCTCTTATATTTTTCATCCCAAAAAATCTGTTCAGCAAGCCACTTTTCTTTTTCAGAACTTAATTCATTGTAAGTATCAGGGATAGCATCAATTTCAGCAGTTTTCACATTTTTTCTTTCTACGGGTCCCCCTTCCCTAAATCCAAGATCCTTTGGCTTATCAAGAGGAAAATGGAATCCAGAAAAACTTTCCTCATAAGGGTTTGGAGCAAAGTAACCAGGGAAAAATTCTCCCCATTCAGCCTCCGTCGGCACTCCCTGCTGGTCGCCAGTTTTTTTAAGATGCTCAATTATTTTTTCACGCAAGATTTCATATTCTTTTTCGGAATATTGCTTATTGAAAATACAATATTTTTTATTTACCAAACCACAGCAGCCAAAACAATACTGACAATTTTGAAGATAAGCCGAATATTCGATGAATTTACAGTGGGCAACGCTAAAAGAAAAAATTACATAGTAGGAAAAAACCGGTAGCGAAGTCATGAAAGTAAGCTCACCGCCAACTGTTCCCAAGGAATCCAAAGTTACCTTAGCATCAGGTCCGGAAAAACAATCATTCGCAGAATTCTCATGTTTCGAAAGCAGATAGCAATTTTCACAGTCCTTGCTTTGCTTGATGAAATTACCTGAGGAATCTTCACATTGATCAATCTGCAAAGCTCTATGCCATGCAGTATTTGACATCATTTCACTGAAAAATTCTTTTGCCTTTTCGTAAGTTTTTCTAGATGTAAAATCCCACATAGTCTTTTGTTTCTCAAATTCTTCTTTTGAAAGTTGTTTATTCCCGAAACAATAGCTTTTGTTGCGAAGATTAAAGCAAAAAAGGCAATTGCTACAATCTCGACAGTCATACATAAAGGCGGAATCACTGACCGTTTTGCAATTCAACAAAAACAAACTATTAAAGCAATTAGAGGAATTTATCAGATCAAAACATAGTTCCGAATAGAAAGCGGAAACACCATAGTGGACATTTTTACAATGATCGCATTCATAACAATAGGAACAATCTTCGCTATACTGGCCTGAATGGCAAAGATAACAATTTTTGCTGTAATACCAGTCATCGGTATATTCACAATTTTGATTATTATTTTCAAAAACATGAGGTATTGGACATTTTTGAAACAACTCCCAAGCCTGATCAAAAAATGGCTGTGAAGGATCAAAGTCTCGAGATGGGGGATTATTATTTTCAAACCATTCCTTTCTTTTCCAGACAGGATAAACGCAATCCGGACGGAAAACGGATATAATAGGCTCGCCGGTTTTGTCACATTTTCTCTTATGTAAATTCCACTGAGGCCAAAATGCTCCAAGATATTGAAAACGATATTTTGGCAAAATCTTAGGCAAGCTATCTCCAAACCCAAATTTTTCCCTAAGAGTCATTTCATGCTCAGAAATCTCAAAATTTCGCCCAGAAATTTCACATTTAACTTCCATGCTCAAAAGGATACTTTAAACGTGGTTAGAAATCAAAAAGCTAGATATCTCTTGGCCACGCTTGACACAAATCTGCTGATTTGGTCACGCTTGACACAGACTTGCTAGTCTGGCTGGCCAGTCGGGTCTAGTACCCTTTCTGGACTAGTCAGGGTTATTGTAGCATAACTAGAAAATGAGACAGTAAAAAAGCATGTTCATTCCAGTTTTTTAGTAGTGGGATTTGAAAGAAGTGATTTCATTTGCATTATTGCAATCTCATTGAGCATAATCAGCCTTTTTTCTTGAGTGAGCCCTTGACGGATAAATTCGGCATTGAGTGACTCCATATTTGCGAGACAAACCAGCTGTGTAACATCTGCGCAATCGCGCATATTTGCCTTTGTGTCCGGATTCGCATCTCTCCATTCTTTGGATGTCACGCCAAAAAGTGCCATATTCAATACATCGGCTTCATTGGCATACACAAAATCTTTTTGTTTTTTTGTTATCAGCCTTGGAACAATATGCTCCTTGACAGCGTCGGTATGTATTTTATAATTTATTTTAGTCAACATTCGCTTGGCATCCCAACCCAGATTCTTTCTCTCGCCTTCTTCCTCCTTTAATCTTTGGAATTCTTTGATGAGATATAGTTTGAATTCCGGAGAAAGCCATGTTGCGAATTCAAAAGCGATATCTTTATGAGCAAAAGTGCCGCCATATCTTCCGGCGCTTGATTTAATACCAATGGCATTTGTTTTTTTAATCCACATCGACGAAGAAACGATAAAGCCGTTTGTTCCTGCCTCATTTTTAATCTTATGGAATTCAATAAGATTAAAATCAGGATTGTGTAGCTGTTCCCATGCCCCCATAAATTGAACGGTGTATTTGGTTGTAAGCCAATTTGATATAACCACTCCGCTATCATAGGTCTTATATTTGGCCATATCAGTCAATGAAATGTAATCTCCATCATTCTGTGAGTGATATGCTATATTGATATTTTTGACGATTAGATCTTTTTTCATAGAAAGTAAAAAGTTCTTGATACCCACATCGTAGGTGAGCATACGCTCACCGTCAAGGGAATCTTGATTTACATAGTTAAAATTAAAATTGCAAATTCAAAAACCGCTCGTCCTCCATACGACAACGGATCAACAAGCTAGGCGTAATTTCATTGGCCACGCTTGGCACAAATCTGCTGATTTGGCTGACTAGGCGGGTCTAGTAACTCTTTGTGGCGACCCTGGACTTATTATACCTTTCGGCGTGAAATGAGACAAATGAGACATTATAAAAAGGGAAAAGAAGTGTCTCAAAAACTTGCAAATTAGCACTCAGTAGAATAGAGTGACAGCCACTTAACAAACATACTACTTAATTACTAAATAATGGACATTATACTAATAATTATTGCTGCACTACTGTTGGCAGGAGTTGGGTACGCAATCTTCCTTATAAGAAATAAGGCAGATAATTCAAGTGAATTAATAGAACTAAAAGAGAATAACGCTAGATTAAACACTGAAAAATCACAGGCTGAGAATAAAATAGGAGAACTTCAGGAGAAATTTGAAAATGAAAAAAGTGAAAAAGACCAATCTAATGGCAACAATAAACGAATGTATGTAGAAATTAGTGATTTGAAAAAAGATTTGCAAGTTAGTCAGGAAAAAGTCAGTGAATTAAAGAAAGAATTAACTACAATTAACACCAAGTCTGAACAAGAAAGAAAAGAGCATAAAGAAGAAATATCAAAACTAGAAAATGCACGGAAAAGTTTAGAAAAGGAACAAGATAGAGTCACCAATGAAGATGAAGAGAAGAAGGAAAAAGAGAAAAATGAAAGAGATAGGATATGGAATGAACACGAAGGGGAAGTAAAAAGAAGAATTAGCGATATTTGTAAATCCCCTGAATACGCCTTTCAGTATTATGACAATACCAATTTACCGGAAGATTTTGATGGAAAATTGAAACCAGACTGCATGATAGAATTCTTAGGACGATATATTATTTTCGACCCAAAAACTTCTAGATCCGGTAATTTACAGACATATCTGGATGGACAGATTAAAAGTACTGTAGAAAAAATTAAAGAGTCCACACAAATAAACAAAACAATATTTTTTGTAGTCCCCACAGATGCAGTAAGTTCATTAAAAAAACTGCAATATTATGAACAAGGATACACATTCCATATCATATCACCAGAAGCATTAGCACCAATAATATGGAGTTTTAAGGAGATATCAAAATATGAGTTTGCAGAAAAACTCGATCCACAAGAAAGAGAAAATATAATCAACTTGATCGCTGAATTCGATAACCATATCAATTTCAGAAATGCTGCAGACATACTACTGGCACAAACTGGAATAAATATCTTGCACAAAGCAAATCAGTTAGTACCAAACCTTGAAGAGGAAATTCAGCAAAAAAGAAATAAAATTGGCTTAAGAAATTTGAAGCCAACAGATATAAAAAGATTGATGCTAAATAGAGATACTCAGCAAAGGGACATCGACAATATCGTTAATCCTAAATCTGACATACCGAACGAAGTAATAGAAAGGGCCACAGAAATGATGAAGGAATAAAAACCCCAAAAGTATATTTTACGCCTAGATTACAGTCTCACAAAACTCTGTATGGACAAGCATCGTAATTATATAAATGTGAGGCTGTAATTTTCATGAATTTTGTATAATAGATTCAAATATCCAGTGGGTTTTGTCTCTTTTACCTAAGCATAATTGACCTACAATGCCATTATCTTTAGTTGAGTACATTAGTCCAATATATCTAGTTTTTATTCCAAGGAACGCTTTAATTTCAACACATAGAACGTAGTGATGGCCAGATGCTGAACGTTCACTACTTAGTATTTGAGCTTTTTTATAGGCAGTAAGTAAGCAAACTTTTTTGCATACATTTTCTTCTAATTCAAAATGAGAACCGCCGACTAAAGTACCATCCAATAATCTCTTCAATATCTTCATATTCCCAGATTCATCAAGATATTTAAAATGGAGTTCAATATTCAACAATCTACAAACCCTTATGTCATCTGGATGACATTGGAATCCACTCCATACACATACCTTTGACTCGAGTGGTGAACAGAATTTGCCTTCATCAGATTTGATAGCTTCCTCCTCGAGTATTAGACTCTCAGAAATGCTACTTTTAACAAAAAACTTCTTTAGTGCTCTTTTTTCACTAAAAGTGGAAGTTAGTAATTCACTTGGCAATACTTTTTGACTAGTTACTATGCAAGTTTCTAAAATACCAGGTGCAACAATAGCACCAGTTACTTCACAGATTTCTGCTTCCTCAGATATTAACGGCTTACCTGTTTGCGAACATTTAATAAATTCCGATTTATGCCCAGCTTTACCAGAAACCGATGAAGTTAATTTTTCATCCATACGATAATTTTTCCCAGATACATCACTCACGCACAACTCAGCTTTTAAAGCTTCTGAATTGCTAAAATCGCATGTACCTATATAAATCGGCTCCGCCCATCTACCACTTACATCTGACTTTTTCATGACAGAAATAAGCACGCTCTTGCCAGTTACATCCGATTCTTGAACTTCATCCTTTAACACTTTTTTCTGCGTATATGAGCATGTGGCAAAGTATTCTGGCAATGCCTTGCGGCCACTCTCCTCAGAAGATTGTAATTTATCAGATAATGCAAATTTCCCACTGATCTCGCAGGTGCCCAAGCAAGTTAGGGGCAGATTCATACCTGTTATTTGACACACTCCCATATCAGGTTGAGCAGAGATCGAACCCCTTGATGGCAATACCCCTAAACTACTTTTATATTCAACTCCAGACTCAAGTTCGTAAACACACTCTAGTTCAAGTTCACGGCAAACACTCCCCTCTAAGGCCACCAATGTCGCACTAACCCTAGGTGTAAAATCATCTTCAAGTTTTTTCCTTTTTCTCTCATCTGAACCAGCTGATTTGATTTCATGTTTTCTACGTTCTTCGTAAAATCTACAAAATTCCGCAACTCCTGGATCCAACAGTATTTCTTGTGCTATTTGATTTAAATTTATCCCAGCATCACTTGGATCGTTCAGAAAGTCTCTGTCGAAATGGTCTAAAGAATTTGCAGTTGTAAAATGACTGTCAGGACTGCAATCAACTTCAACAAGTCTCTCGTAGCTATCGTGGGCGACAGTAACTTTAACGTATACCAAAGCGGTACCTGCAAAAATATTCTTAACAGATTTCAACTCAGACAACTTTAAAGTCCCCTTGAAGTCGCTAGTCCAATTTTCGGCAAGATTTTTAGCTATATCCTCTGGTTCCACATCCAAATCTTCTAAAATAAACATCCCATCATTAGTCATGCTTTTTACCAGCCTGTCGAAAGCTCCTGCACCTGGCCTATATAGAGTGCTAAATACCGCTCGCTTAGGGCCTGCAGTATTTAGTTCGACAATCTCAGTTTTTCCATCTTTTTCAAACGTTAGTATGCCATTGTCAGACTCAGTTAAACTCAACCCAAAACTTTCAAAGCTCTTAATAATAAAAGTCTCCAAATCCATAGATCTTGATATCTCAGGTAGATTTGGAGATTGAGGGCCATTGTACTCTGTTGTTTCTCCCAACAAATGTTCGATATTCGCTTCCTCTTCCTCTAATTTTTTCTTTGCAGACTCTATACTTTTCTCTTCTCTTTTGGCAGCATCCTCAACATCTATGCCCTTTAACGATGCCAATACTAATTTTAAGATTTTATCTTCAAACTTTTCTGCCTTTTCATCGCTATTTTCATCAATCCCACTTGCCTCAAGTAATGCCTCTATATCTCCAATAGCCTGTGAGGCCATTTGTAATTTTTCCATCAACCTATTCACAATATATTCTTCAAATGTTCCTTTCAGAGTCATGTTGAAAATTGATACATTCGCATGTTTTGATGCCAAACGCTGTACACGACCTATACGTTGCTCAACAATCATAGGATTCCATGGTAGGTCATAATTAACTAAAACATTTGAAGCCTGCAGATTAACACCTTCACTACCAGCTTCAGTTGAAATAATTACATTAATTTCTGGAGGCTCATTCTTGAAACTACTAATAGTTTCAGAATTCTTTGAAGTAGTGTCACCATTTATCAAACTGCACTTAATACCTTTTTCTTCTAAAAAAAGCTGTATTGAAGTCTGAGTTTCACGACTACATGTAAAAATGACCATTCTCCAATCCTGGGGTTTCTCTGATCTTAGTCTTTCAACCAATGCTCCCAGCCCTCCCATCTTGGCGGTAATCGGAATTCGTTTCACTATTTCATCAATACTATCTCTAACTTGAGCATCAATAGTGCCATTTCTTACCATCGAGTTCATCCAAGACAATAATGCTTCAGGGCTACTAACAGATGCCTTTAATATTCCTATCTGAGCTAAACGATTCAGATCCTCGATTGATTCAGAAACTACTTTAAGCAGCTCCAACTCTTCGTTAGTTGGATCGACAATATACCTTTCCACAATACGATCAGGAAACTGCAAATCAGCATCAGCCCTTCTAATTCGAGACATATAGCTATAAACAATATCTCTAAAATCTTCTTTTGCCTCAGGTTTTAATTTTCGAGCTTGGTCACGACTATCATCAACGAATTTTCTATAAAATAATCCACTGCTACCAAAAGGGTTTTCATGCCCTCTGGCAGTAGACAATAAATCTACAAGAGAATACATGTCCCAAAGCCTATTCTGGATAGGAGTTGCTGTTAACATAAGTACATACCGAAACATTCGATTCGCCAAAGCTTTTTGAAATTGTATCGCAACTTTAGGTGTTTTATCTACGCCGTAAAGATTTCGCAACTTATGGGCTTCATCCAAAATCAACATATCATAGCCATTATCTATAATTTTCTCTAAATGGATACGGGCTGATGTATAGGTTGTTATTACTGCTCCTTGACCATCTGGAGGTTCGGCAGAAATGAGATCTCCACCAATAGCTATAGTTGATTGAATGCCAAATTTTGATTGCAGCTCCTCCTGCCATTGCTCCATCAATAATTTAGGACAAACAATCAAAACCTTTTCAATGCGATTTTGCGTCATTAGTTCACTCATCACCAATCCTGCACTGATTGTTTTACCAAGACCTACATCATCGGCTAGCAAAGTAACCGGCAGTCTTCTGCAAAAAGTTATTAGATTTTTTACTTGATGTTCATATGGCTTAACTTTATCCTTCCATGCATTTTTAGATTTTAAGTCAGATTCCTTCTCAATAACTATGGGGTCAATTAAACTCCATTCTAAAGCCGCCTTATATAAATAAAACTTCGATTTATCCGTATTACGCTTTAGCGGCTTTATTTTGATTTTTGACTCAAATTCATTCACCAATAACTTGAATTAGATATGTTTAGATACCGATTATATAAGGATAAAAGCATTTAAGCCATATTTTATCGATATGATCTAGCCTTATTCTAAGCCACAAAGGATCTTCCGCACGTAAAACTCTAGTATCTATAGCCATAGGTACTCGGGTCATAGGTCTAAATTCTAAATAATGCACGTTTTGGCTGGGGATGAGGGATTCGAACCCCCGATGTCGCCTCCAGAGGGCGATGCCTTACCGCTTGGCGAATCCCCAGAGTAAGCACGACGAATTTTAGCTAGATCATAGATCTAAATCAACCTAAAAGTGTAGTCTTATTGTCTCAAAATCTTTTCCATCGGTCTGCCTTTAGCCAATTCATCAACCAGCTTATCTAAATAGCGGACCTTTTTCATGAGTTTGTCTGGAATCTCTTCTATACGATAACCACAAATTACACCTGTAATTTTTGACACATTGGGATTGAGCTGTGGTGCTTCGGCAAAAAAAGTTTCGAAATTAACTTCTTTATCAATTTGCTGCTGAAGCTGTTTTTGACTATAGCCCGTGAGCCAGCAAATAATTTCATCAACCTCCGCCTTTGTGCGGCCCTTTTTCTCTGCTTTTTTGATATAAAGCGGGTACACACTCGCAAAAGACATCTTATATATTCTGGTGTTCATCATGTGTGGATAATAATGTTTTCGTCTCCATTTTGCCAGCTTTTTGCCGTACATTTGGAGACGGTTTGGTAAACCAGTGGGTGTATCTACAATCTTAACCATTCCTCCATCAGCGCCTCAACCTCTTTACTGCCTTCTTCGGGGAAGGCGGGGTGGAAGGATTTGTCGGTTTCGGGATTGTAGGGGCCGGTTTTGTTTTCGATCATGATGAGCATTTCGGAGTTGGCCACGAGGGTGTGGTAGACCTGAGGTGGGATGAGGATGAATTCGGGTTTTGCGGCGCTGATGGGCATAATTCTGATAATATTACCGCTGTTGTCGAAAAAGATTATTTTGCCAGAGCCTTTATGGCAAACAAAAGATTCACCTTTTTGGACAGCGCCATCTTGAGTCCAGTGACGGTGAGGTCTGATATATGAACCTCGCCTAATGTAATTTACCATTGCGTGCAAGGGCGCATCTGGGCTTCCGTGAAGAGTTTGTAAAGCGCGGCCGCGAGTTGAGGTTTGTGCTGCTCTGATACCTTGCTCGTGGTCTAGTAAATCTAGAGACGTGACTAGGCTGGCGTCTGAGATTGGTTCCACTAGGTCTGGGCGATCTGGGGTCATTTTAAAGTTTAATTGGAGATCTTTTTACATCATATTTGTCGCGTTTTCAACTTCTGTTACAATTTCTCCAGTAATAATTTAAGAAAATTTTAGAATTATTTAATAAAAATTTAATGTCTGGCGTGTACGATGGCATAGATTTCTTGCTTTACGCGCCGGAAATGATGTGATACGATGTGTATATAACGTATACTTATAATCTGATTAATATGACTACACTAATACACGTTCGTGTTCCTGAGGATATGAAAACTAAGGCGACAAAGATTTTTGCCAAATTGGGAATTGATATGTCGACTGGAATCAAAATCTATCTAAATAAGGTCGTTGAGGAGAAGGGCATTCCTTTTCCACTGCAGACTAGAGAGGCTTTGATTCAGGAGCTCAAGGAGGCACGGGCACAGTATGAGAGGGGTGAGTTTATTTCATCTGATGAACTTAGGGCGCGTATTGCCAAGAAAGCTGCTTAGCTTTCTAAAATGAATTTGAATTATTTGCCAAATGCGCGGAAAAATTTAGAGCGTCTTGAACCTGACATTGGCTTGAGGATTCTTGATAAGATGCAATGGTTTGCTTATTGCCCTAAGCCGTTACTTTTTGCGAAGCCTTTGAGAAACATTAATTTTGCTACTCATAGGTTTAGGATTGGTGATTATAGAGTATTAGTGAAAATTGATATGACGAAGAATGAGCTGTGTGTCGTGCTATCAAGCATAGGCGAGAAGCATATGAAGCGGATTGATTTTTCTTGCTTTCGGCCCTTGTTTTTGTTTTGAAAATATGGTATGATATACACAGTTCTTTAAAAAACAGATGTAAAACTTGAGGCGCAAGCGGTGATAAATGATTTCTCGCTGGTTGTGCCCTAAGTTTTGAATAGCATAAATAAGTCTAGTTGTAGGCCTTCCCAAAGGTTTATGGCTATTGTTCACTCGCTTTAGACGGGCTTGGTGTTTAAGGAGGAGAAACAGACGGATTGCAGATTGAGGCGACTTGGTCAGCAAAAGGTTGTTACAGTGATGTTTCAATTCTTACTATAAACTCTTATCCGATACTGAAAATACTATTTAAAACTTAGGGCTTTTGTATGTAATAAAAAAACACCCCGTGATGAGGTGTTATTTTTATTTAAAATTCTGTTTAACATCTAAATAAACTTGTTTAGCGTGTAAACAAAGCTTTGTATTTTGCCCAGTAAACGTAACCAAAATAGATTTCTAGAAGAGCAACGATTACACCACTGATAACGTATTGTGGAGCAACAAAAGAATTGAAAACGATAATTCCAACTGCAATTGGAGCTAGGAAAATTACTCCAAGCGCTGGTAATAAATTTAAAGCTAACATCAAGCCGGCGACTGCTTCTGTGATTTTGATCATGTAAAAAATACCATTGTCTTTTAGGCCTTCAACTACTGGAATCATTGCTTCAGGCATTCCCTCCATTGAGCCGGTATAGGCTAACCATAGGCCACTAACGCCGCTAAAAAGCATGAATAATCCGAATAAGGTTCTGAGAGTGTTTACTAGGTACTTGTTGCGTGCGCTCATAAAATGGGGTTAAAAAAATTTATGTAATTATACTTCGGTGATAAAAAATTACAACGTCGGGTTAGTATGTCTACGTCTTGTTGTTTGAGTTATTTATGCATCTGATATAGTGGGTTGGAAATTTATATTATATTTATCCTCCTTCTTTATAATCATGGTTTATTTTAATTTTAGAAATCGATTTTTTGTTTTGTTGTTAGTATTTGCTTTAGTGTTCGCCAACTTTTATGAGGTTCCAGTTGCTCATGCTACGTCTTACAGTATTGATACCTGTACAGAATTACAGGCGATGAATGATGATAAGGATGGGGATTATAGTTTGATTGCGGATGTGGATTGTTCTGCGAGTAGTGGGTGGAATGCTGGTGCGGGTTTTTTGCCGATTGGATCAGCTGGAGCGATGTTCACTGGTACTTTTGATGGTAATGGCTATGAAATTAGTGGTTTGTATATAAGTCGTTCTGGAAGTAATTATGTTGGATTGTTTAGCTGGATTGACACTGGTTCTCCAGTTGCTGATTTTGGTTTAGTCAGTCCGAATATTACGGGCAGTGCTTTTACTGGAGCTGTAGTTAGCTCGTTAAAGGGTTCTGTAACTAATGTCTATGTCACTGGTGGTTCTGTTACTGGAGGTAACTATGCGGGTGGGATTGTGGGTTATTTAAATGGTGGAACGGTTACCACTTCTTATGCTTCGACGACAGTTAGTGGTAGTAATTATGTTGGGGGTTTGGCTGGTTATGTTGAAGCTGGTACGCTTTCAAATTCTTATTCATTTTCAACGGTTGTTGGGTCTGGTAGTTATCCCGGAGGTTTTGCCGGCTTAAATATGGCTACTATTCAAAAGGCTTATGCGGGCGGTAGTGTTACTGGCACAAATCGTGGTGGTTTGGTTGGTTTAAATATAGGAACTATTACGAGTTCTTTTTATGACGGTCAGACAACTGGGGCGAGTGATACAGGTAAGGGTACCTCAAAAACTACGGCAGAAATGAAGACTCAAGGCACTTTTACTGACTGGACTTTTACGGTGGCTGGTAATGGAACTATTGGAACTTGGATTATGGCTGGTTATCCACATTTGCAGATGGAGCATCGTACTGCTATTGATAGTGCGGTAGAGCTCCAGTTGATGGCGATTAATTTGGATGGCGACTATACAATGACCGGAAATGTAAATGCTGTAGCGGTTACTAACTATACTCCGATAGGTACGCTTGATGTGCCTTTTACCGGAACTTTTGATGGTAATGGTTATATGATTAGTAATCTTGCGATAAGTCAGTCAAGCCTGCAGTCTGCCGGAATTTTTGGTTCTACGAGTGCTGCAGTGACAATTACAGAATTGGGTTATAGGAGTGGAAGCGTGATTGGTAATCGTTTTGTTGGTGGCATAGTTGGATATAATCGTGGAGCTATTAGTAAATCTTTTTCTGCCGTTGATGTTACGGCGACCACGGTTGTTGCTTCAAATGGAGAGGCGGGAGGTTTGGTAGGCGCGAATATTGATGCTAGTGGCGTAATTACAGACAGTTATTCAACGGGAGATGTTTCTTCTACGTTTGATGTAGGTGGATTGATTGGATATAACAGTGGGCCTGTTACACGTGCATATGCAAGTGGAGACGTCAGTGGAGGTGAAAATTTAGGAGGATTAATTGGAAGGGCTGAAGTGGCTGCTATTACTAACACTTTTGCGACTGGTGCTATTGGTGCTGGTACTAGTAGGGGAGGTTTGGTGGGCACGCTTGCTGGTGGATCAAGTATCAGTGGGGGATATTGGAATAATACAGGGTCGCCGACGAGCTGTTATGCAACTGGCGATACTGGGTGTACCGCAGTGGCTAGCAGTCTGACCTATTTTTATGAGATTACGAATGCACCAATGAGCGCTTGGAATTTTTCTACCACGTGGCTTGATGCTTATATTATTTCTCCTACTCTCTTAGTGTTTGGGGATATTAGTGCGCCTGGTGTTTTTAATGTGAGTTCCGATAAGACAAATGGATCATATAAAGTTGGTGAGGTTATTGATATTGATGTGACTTTTTCTGAGGCGGTAACTTCTACTGGTAATGTTACAGTTACCCTTGAGACTGGTGATACTGATAGAACTTGTACTTTTACAGTGACAGCCGCAACTAGTGGAACTTGTAATTACACAGTGCAGGCTAGTGATATTTCCGGCGATCTTACCGTGAGTTCTATTTCAGGGACTATTGCAGATGGGTCGTCTAATGCTATGAGTAATTTTGTTCCTGTCACTAACCTTGCGGCAAATAAAGCTTTGGTTATTGATACGGTGACGCCAACAGTGCAGATTTCTTCTGCTGATGTTATTTCTGGAGGTAGTATTAGGAGCATTAGTGTTCCATTTGTCGTTACTTTTAGCGAGAGTGTTGTGGATTTTGATGCTAGTGATATTTCTGTTGTTAATGGGACGGCCGCAAATTTACAGGTGGTTACTGCAAATTCTGTATTTAGTTTTAATCTGCTGCCAAGTGGTCCAGGTAGCGTGGGCGTGAGTATTGGTGCGGGTATTGTTGCTGACTTAGCTGGAAATTCTACTACTGCTTCAAATTCTTATCCTTTTACTTATATCGATGCCGGTGATTTATTTATTAATCGTGGGCGTGCGTCAAGTGTTAAGAAAATTAATAACTCAGCGGTTGGAAGTGTAGATGGTGTTGCTTCATTTGAAGATGTTCAGAATAATTTTGCGGGCGAAGCGATACAAAGGCTGCATGCTAAAAATATTGTTCAAGGCAGGAGTAAAACAAAGTATGAGCCAGATTCTCTTTTGAGTAGAGCAGAGGCGCTTAAAATTATTCTGCTAGCGATGAATTATCCTCTAGATACAGACTTAAAAAATATAGAAAAATATAGTGATGTTGCTAAGGATTTTTGGTATGCAAAATTTATTGGAACTGCAACTAAGACAGGTATTGCAGGTGGTTATAAAAATGGAAGTTTTCAGCCAGATTCTAATGTCACAAGGGCGGAGGTTTTAAAAATGCTGCTTACCACTATGGGTCCAGGTCTCAAAAATCCAAAAAGCTCACCGTTTACCGATGTCGCTGCTGCTTCTTGGTATAAGCAGTTTGTGGATTATGCTTATATTTTGGGATTAGTGAAGGGTAGAAGTGCTACCGTTTTTGCTCCTGATGAATTTATGACGCGTGCCGAAATCGCGATCATGGTAGATAGGTCCATGCTCTTAACAGATGGATATTAGATCTTTATTTCAATTTGTAGATTAATTCTTCGACGTTTTTTATTCTGCCATTCTCAATTGTTATGCCTTCTTTTTGGAGAATTTTAATTTTGCCTTGAGTTCCTCCTGGGCCGGAATAATTTCCGATGAGGCCGTTTTTGGTGATGACGCGGTGGCATGGAGTGGAGGGGACGTTTGGGTTTTTGCCGCAAGCTGTGCCTACTGCGCGAGTGGCTTTGGGTTTGCCTAGATAGTTGGCGATTTCACTATAAGTTGTGAGTTTGCCTTTGGGAATTTTTTTGATGGCGTTCCAGACTGATTGTTGAAATGGCGTTGGCATGAATTTATTCTAAAGTTATTCGATAATTTCTGCTAATTCTTTGCGGGCGTTTTCCCAGACATCTGGATCGTCTGACCAGCTGATTTCGCTGCGTACCCATGTTGGGTCGTTGGCATAATTTACACCGTATTCCCAAAGTACTTTCGGCACAATTTCTGTAATAATTCTTGCAACTGCCTGTGGATCTTTTTGAGCGGCTAAAGTTAAATAATCAACATCCTGAATACCACGACGCCAATATTTTAAACGCAAGCTGGCAATTGGACCATCTATTTCATATGACTCAGCCGGGAAGACTTTATCTGTGCCAGGATAGAATAAAACGCCGTCACCGTTGCTGTAATTCCAGCCACTTTCACCTTTTAATTTGTCGGAACCATCATTGCCACCAAAGGTATGCGCCGTCGTAAAAACGTTGCTTTCACCTCGGCCAGCCTGGAAATTATTGTAGTATGTTGATTCCCAATAAAACCATCTATCAATTGATTTTTTGTATTGTCCCCAGGCTAATTCCCTCAATGCTATACCGTCATCATCGGTCATAAAGCTGCCTTGTCCCGGACGTCCGCCGTTATACATATACATTCTCTTGTCGCTTTTGTTGTTAAAATAGTCGACTGCTTTTTGAGTTGGAATTGTGTCGCCAACGTACATTCCAGAGGTAGCGATATCCAGGCTCGGTGTGTTTTTGTAAGCACTTGGAGCCCAGATTGTAGCAAAGGACATTAAATTTTTGCCTGGGCCGGGACTTTTTTCTATCCACTTTGCCCATTGTTCTATTTGTTCGTAATCTGAACTTTCATCAATTAAATACAAAAATCTTTCAGTGGTAGGGGAGTTGTCCTGGAACCATTTTTCCCAGCTGTCAGTATTTTTTTGCATACCAGCCTCACCTTCTTCTTGCCAGCCCCAAGAGCCATAATGCCCTATAGAGAAGACATTATTACCAACGTTAATTCCTGGACCATCGTAGCCATTTGCTGCTGTAAAAAGATCTCCACTCAAGCGATCTAACCATTGATCAGCGGGTTTGTCGTTTAGGCTATCGTTATCAACTAAGGAAATTTTGTGTCTGTGTGCGAGTTTAAAATGTTCGTCTCTGATTTCTTTGATTTTAGCCAAAGAATCCGTGTCGTTCGGCCATTTTTCTCCCATGTATCTTTGATTAATATCGCCATATCCAAGACTCAACATGGTTTTAGAATTTGGCATGTCTGGCAAAGTGAAATCATAAACTTTTAATTCTACTGGAATTGTTGAGACGACCTTATTATTTTGGCTGATTTCAATTGTTCCGTTATATGTTCCTGCTGGTTTATTTTTTGGAATATAAATATCCACCCATATACTCTGATTTTTGTTTGCAGCAATATCAAAACCCTGTTCTAGTTCTAATGGAACTGCGATTTCCGGGTAGAATTTATTGTGGTTTGGGCGGTCTGTCCAGCCAACTAAAATATTATCTTGAGAATCACTTAAAGGCCTACCTTCTGAATCATGTGGGGTGCGTAATTTTTTAGGTAAATGTCGCTGATCATAATTATCTCCCATAAAGGCGCTGAGCCCTTTTATTTCTAAATATTTAACATAAAAAAGCTCGATATTTTTTTCGGTCCAATCAAAGAATTCTGAGCTGCTGGTTTCTATCTTTGCGGAATTTGGTCCCGTCAATGTGTCGAATTTTACTGCCAAATTTGAGAGTTTTTGATCTGGTGCTTCGATTATTAGATTAAAATTAACAACTTCATTTTTAGCAGCAAAAATATTAATACCCGCGCCATCCCAAACGGAATTTTTTACTGCGGTGGCATTTTTATCAGCTCTTAATTCATCTTGAGTAACTTTGTCTCCGCCTTCGTTTGCCCAGACTATTAACTCACTGGCAAATTGTGGATTATTATCATCGTCGTTTGTTTCTTCATCATTAATCATACTTCTATAAGCAAAAAGGCTGAATTCTCCTCGAGTTATAGAGCTTTCTGGATAAAAAAAGTTTTGGGCTAAAGTGACCTTTTGGTCTTTTGCCACTTTTACGTATGGCGCATACCATTCTCCAACTTTTACATCTTTAAAAATGTTTGTATTTACATTAGCTGGGACTTCGATTTTTCTAGAATTTAAGAGCATTTTCATGGCTTCTGCACGATTTACATTTTGGGCAGGTTTAAAAGTATTGTTTGGATAGCCCTGTACCCAGCCTTTTTCTTTGGCAAAACAAATATAACGTGCAAACCATTCTTTTTTTACATCAGGAAAACAGCTGTGATATTGATCAACATCAGGATTATAGTCGGCTGCTTCTACCAAGATTTTTGCTAATTCTGCACGATTAATTAAATTATTAGGCTTAAAAGTTCCATCTGCATATCCATCAATAACTCCTTTGGCCTCTAAGTAATCTATGGCTATTTTTTGTTCGCTGTCTTTTATATCTGTAAAGGCCTGTGTAGTTAGGGTTATCGAACTTATGGTTGTTACTAGAATAAGGCTGACTATGAATTTATTAGTTTTTTGCATATATGAATTTGGTCAAATTTTTAGGTATTTACAATATTACGCTAAATTCTTTGATTGGAGAACTTTTTTTGCTAGAATCCTCGTATTCGATAAACAAATTTAATATGACAGGAGAAACTTTACTTTGGGTAATATTTGCAACTATTGTGGTTGGATTTTTGGTGGTGGATTTGGGTTACTTTAACCGTAGAGCGCATAAAATAGGGCCAAAATCAGCTTTGATTCAGTCGGCTTTTTGGATTTTGATTTCTTTAGCTTATGGTTATTTGGTCTATAGAATTATGGGTAAAGTACCTGCGGCAAACTTTTTGAGTGCCTATGTAACCGAAAAAATTCTTTCTGTTGATAATCTTTTTGTTATTTTGTTGATTTTTAGTTTCTTTAAATTGGACGAGAAATATCATCACAAAATTTTGTTTTGGGGAATTTTGGGCGCTGTAATTTTTAGAGGTCTTTTTATCTCTGTTGGATCGGTTATTATCGATCAGTTTCATTGGATTTTGTATATTTTTGGCGTGATTCTTTTGTATACAGGTTTCAAATTGTTTGCAGATAAAAAAGAGGAGCATGTGGATTTTGAAAGTAATAAGGTTTTGAAATTTGCCAAGAAATATCTGAGATATACGGATGATCATCATGATGGAAAATTTATCGTGAGAGAAAGAGGACAGCTGCATGTTACAATTTTATTTATGGTGCTTTTGCTGGTTGAGACTACCGATATTATTTTTGCAGTGGACTCTATTCCAGCGGTTTTTTTGATTAGTCAGGATCCATTTATCGTCTTTACTTCCAATGTTTTCGCAGTTATGGGACTTAGGGCATTGTTCTTTTTGGTGGAGAATATTTTGCACAAATTTCATCATCTACAAAAGGGATTGGCGTTCATTCTACTTTTTATTGGTTCAAAGATGTTGTTAGGAATTTTTGAGATTCATCTTTCACCGCTAATTTCTTTAAGCGTTATCTTGTCTGCGCTTGGGCTTTCATTGATTCTTTCGGTAATTTTTCCTAAGAAAATATAATGAATAGCTATTTGCTTTTGATAACTCTTGGGATGGTTTCGGCTTATTTTATGCTGTTTTTTTTGTTGCCGTACTTTTTTGAGAAGCCGGTGCCAAAGCTAAAATTGAAGTCTTTGTATTCTGTGATTTTCATTATTATATTTAGTCTATTTGTTTATGAATTTACTGATAGAATGGCGAATCATGAGCTGGGAAATAGAATTCTGCATGCTGTTGCTGGTGGTTTTTTGGCTTTTGTAACATGTTTTTTGGCTGCGAGGGATGGTCAGTTAAAGATTACAGGTTTTCAGTTTTTCTTCTTTAGTTTGCTTCTCGTAATTGCTTTTGGTGTCGCTAATGAATTTTTAGAGGCTTATTTGCAGAATCACACTACAATTATTTTTGCCCCAAACGTCAATGACACTTGGTTTGATTTGATTAGTAATTTTGTTGGAGCGATTATTGCGGCTGGTATTTTGATGCCACTTTTTAAGAGAAGGATGTAAGATTATGGAATTGCTTACGTCTACCTTATAGACTACAATTTTTGTAGCCTAATTATTTAATCGAATTTATATGAAATTGAAAAGTTTGCTAGTGGTGACTTTGGTTGCGGTTGTATCTAGCTCAACAACTTTTGCCTTGGGCAAAATGTTTGGAGATGTTTCTTTGCAGAGTTGGTATGGACCTTCAGTAGAAAAATTAGCCGGCATTGGAATTATCAAGGGTTATGCTGATGGCTCTTTTAAACCAAATAATAATGTTACTAGAGCTGAGGTTGCGGTGATGCTTGATAGGACTATTCAATATATGGAAACTGGTAAAGTCGAGAGTTTAGAAGTTTACTACAATACAAAATTTAATTATCAGTTAAGTGTGCCTGCAGGGGCTACTTTGAATACTGATTTGATTATGGGAACAGTGGCCCGTGAAGAAGCTGCTTATATTGCTGTCGACTTTGGCAATGAAGAACGTGCAAATATGCAGGCGATGAATGATTCTGAAAGTTTTCCTGATATTAAAGGCTATGAAAATGTTGGTGCTCAAAAATATGTCGAGGATTGGTGGACTTTAAATAAAAATGACACTAATCCAAATGTAACGCCAGAGTTATCCCCGGTTTTTGAAAAAACTATTGGTGGCATTACCTGGTATGGTTTTACTGTTGATAAGGCTATAGTATTTGCAAATAATGGTGGCGGAGAAATTGTTAATGAGCCAAGAATTGTGATGGTTACCAAGCAAGGTAATACTTTTTATCAATGGTCATATAATGTAGATATCAAAACAAAAGTTGAGGCTATGCTTGGGACTTTTAAACTTTAATTCTTAAAAAATTTTTAATCTAAACTTATGGAGAATAAATCAAATATTAATACAATTCTGCTGACGATAATTCTAACTATTTTGGTTGTTGGTGGAGGATGTTATTTATGGCAGCAGAGTAGGAACGATGCAATTGAGAACACAGAAGTTACGATAGATAACGATGTAGAAGTAGAAGATGAAGAAGTGGTTGATGATGTAGCTGTTTCTACAGAAAAAAAGATGGCCTTGGATTCCATTCAAACGGCTAATTATTCTCAAACAGTAAAACTTAATAAAATATCAGATTATAGCGTGGTTTTGTATTCTCCAGATTCTGAGGAAGATACTACTGAAGGTTGTCAGCATGGATATCGACTTGGTCATTTTACTCTTGGCTTGGTAGATAAAAATGGCATTATTGTTAATAATATAGATTTGGGAGAGTTGTCCGTTCCTGCAAAAGATGCACTTCATACTGATAGTTTTAGCGTTTCATTGCCTTCTGCGGTTGATGATAGTACTAATTTTCTGATGGTGGAGAGTTATTGGGGCTGCAATAATAATAGTTTTAATTTCTATTATTTTGATAAAGAAAGTGGTGAACTAAAGGCTGCGAATTTTGATGATACAAAGTCCAATGTCTTGTATGCGTATAAAATAACGGATATAGATTTTGAATTAATGACCGTTGCTGTGAGGACTTACGACAATTCCAAAGCTGAATGGGTTGAAAAATCTTACACTTGGGATGAGGAAAAAATGGAGTTTAAAAATTCTTAAATCTCTCATTAAGTGAAGGCTATAAACCGATTTCCAATAAAATGGTCATGGCATAAAAACCGAGTAGGGCTAATCCCTCGGTTTTTGTGATTTTGCGGCCACTGTCCATGAAGAAGAATAGTAAAATTCCACCAACTAACATACAGATGCCGGTGACAAAGATAATTTTTTTGTCGAAGTAGAATGGTGAAATCATTGCCAGTAAGCCAATAACTATAGTTGCGTCGCTAATGACTGTGCCGAGTAAATCACCAATGGCCAGGCTGTAGTTATTCTTTTTTATTGCTTGAATTGAGAAAAATAATTCAGGGAGAGTTGTGCCCAGTCCTACGATAAAAATACTGATTAAGGCTGTCGGAACTGATAATTCATTGGCAATACTAATGCCAAATTTTACCGTTAAATAAGCTCCAACTAAGAGTACCAAAAGAGAACTTAAAAGTTTCACAAGAGTGCTGAATTCAAATTTAACACTTATTCTTTTGTCTATTCCAAAGCTATTTTTGTCGAGTGAGCGATAGAAATATAGTGCACCAGCAAGGAATATGATAAGACCCTCTAAACGGGTGAATTGCCCATTTAACCCAAACATTATTGGTACAGATAGCAGGGGAAGGTAGTAGAGATTTTTTGATAAGATTTCTTTGTTAACTTTGATGCCTGATTTTTTGGCAAAAAGAGTGATGATAAAGAAAATCAGAGTTAAATCTGCAACATTTGAGCCTACTAATGTCCCAAGACCGAATTCCGGGTTATCTTGTATTGCTGAGGCAATAGCAACAAAAGTTTCTGGTAGAATCGAGATTAGTGAAACGATTAAAAAACCCACTACGTATTTGGAGAAATTGAGATTTCTGGCTAGGGCGTTCGAATATTTTATTGAATGTTCTGCGCTTTTGATGACCATCACTAGGGATAGTAGGAAAAGGATGTAACTCATTTATTTTGGTTTTTGGTTCTAAAGTATCCCCGTATTTTATCATAAAAAGCCTTAATAGTCGAGGGCTGAGTTTTGTAATTATATGATTGTGGGGGCTCTGTCCATTAGCTATTGCAATATTATTGCGATAACTGTATGTTGTGGAAAATTAAATCTACAAAATGTTTGATAGTAATCAAATAACTGAGGTGCTGCAAAAAGCTGGATATAGAGTTACAGAGCCGCGTTTGAAGGTTTTGGAGATTCTTGGTGAAAGTAAAAAGCCTTTAAATGCTTATGAGATTTGTGAAAAAACAAAGTCTAATTTGGATGTATCAACCGTTTATAGAATTTTAGAAGTTTTTAAGAAGCTTAAGGTTCTACATTTTGTAAAAGATAAAAAAGGCTATATTTTATGCCAGGAATCAGAATGTAAAAATGATAAACACTGTCATCATCAGTTTGTTTGTCAGAAGTGTGAAGAAACTACTGAGATGCACCTAGACGATCAAGAATTCTTAAAATCCATTGAAGATAAATTCAAAGATGTGCTTTTTGCAAGCCATTATTTTGAGTTTTCTGGGGTCTGCGGTAATTGCCGTAAAAATAATTAATTAATCAACTTTTTATGATTTCACAAGTTTGGGGGTATTCCTTGGTTAGTGTGTTGGTGGTTAGTTTGGTTTCTTTAGTTGGTGTGATTACTTTGTATGTGAATATTCAAAGACTTAAAAAAATTCTTTCATATCTAATTAGTCTTGCGGCGGGTGCGTTGATTGGTGATGCATTGATTCATTTGTTGCCTGAAGTTGTTGAGGAAAACGGCTTTACTTTAACGGTGTCATTTTGGGTTTTGGGAGGAATTGTTGTCAGTTTTGTGATGGAAAAAATTATTCATTGGAGGCATTGTCACCATATTACGAATGAAGAGCATCCACATCCTTTTGCCTGGATTAATTTAATTGGAGATGGAGTTCATAATTTCATTGATGGCTTGATCATTGCTGCTGCCTACATGGTTGATGTAAATCTTGGTTTGGTTACGACGGCGGCGGTTATTCTGCATGAAATTCCTCAGGAAATAGGGGATTTTGCGGTTTTGGTTCATGGAGGATTTAGCAGGAGCAAGGCTTTATTTATGAATTTTTTAACTGCCCTGAGTGCGGTTTTTGGTACGGTTGTGGCTTTGTTGCTTGGTGATGTGAATGGGGAGATTATGCTTTATTTGGTGCCGTTTGCGGCTGGTATGTTTATTTATATTTCTTGTGCGGATTTGATTCCAGAGTTACATAAAGAGCAGCATGCTGGTAAGTCTGTATTACAGTTGATTGCTTTTATTTTGGGTATTGCTTTGATGGTTGGCCTGCTGGCTTTTGAATAATTCCGCTTTATTACTTGCCAAATGGCGTTTTTAGGATAAAATCTATGGGCTTGTAACCCAATACCATGGAAATCCGAAATATTGCTATTATTGCCCACGTAGATCACGGTAAAACAACTTTGGTTGATACCTTGCTTAAAACTGGTGGTGCTTTTGAATCTCATCAAAAAATGGAGGAACGCGTTATGGACAGCAATGACCAGGAAAAAGAACGTGGTATCACTATTTATGCAAAAAACTGCGCAATTACCTATAAAGGAACTAAAATTAATATAGTTGATACTCCAGGACATGCCGATTTCGGATCAGAAGTTGAACGTATTTTGAGAACAGTAGATGCGACTTTATTGGTTGTGGATGCCTATGAAGGGCCTATGCCACAGACAAAATTCGTGTTACGTAAGGCTCTTGAACTTGGACTTAAAGTTTTGGTTGTAATTAACAAGATTGATAAGCCGATGGCTAGACCTTTGACTGTTGTGGATTTGATTTTTGACTTGTTTGTGAATTTGGGTGCGACTAATGAACAGTTGGATTTCCCATATATTTTTGCGATTGCTCGTGAGGGTATTGCGGTGAGGGATTTGAATGATGAGAGAAAAGATATTACTCCACTTTTGGATTTCGTACTTGAACACGTTAAACCTGTTGAACAAAATTTAGACAAACCTTTTAGAATGCAGCCAGCTACTTTGACTTATGATAATTTCTTGGGTCGTATGGCAATCGGACGTGTTTATGAAGGTAGAATGAGCGGCAATAAGCCAGTTTTTGTGATTGGTAATGATGGCAAAATTAGAACTTCAAAAATTACTAAAGTGTTTAGTTTTAAAGGTTTAAATAGAGCAGAGGTAGATGAGATTATAGCTGGAGATATAGTGACTTTAGCGGGTATTCCTGATATTTACGTAGGTGAAACTATTACTACAGATGAGAAAGCTGAGCGTTTGCCAGCGATTAAAATTGATCCACCAGCCTTGGCGGTAGAATTCATGGTTAATGATTCTCCTTTTGCTGGTAGGGAAGGTAAGTATGTGACTAGTCGACATATCAAAGAGCGTCTTGAAAAAGAATTGGAGACGAACGTTGGTTTAAAGATTGAAGAAGTTGCTAATAGCGACACGATTAAGGTTTACGGTAGAGGTGAAATGCACATTGCCGTTTTGATAGAATCAATGCGTCGTGAAGGGTTTGAGTTACAAATTTCTCAGCCTGAAGTAGTTATGCAAATGATTGATGGTGTTAAGTCTGAGCCTATAGAATTTGCTGTGATTAACGTTCCTGATGAAATGGCTGGTAAAGTTATTGAAGCTGTTTCTCAGAGAAAAGGTGAAATGAAGAATATGAAATCTGATAATGGAAATACTTTGTTGGAATTTGAAGTGCCTACACGTGGTTTACTTGGTTTCAGATCTAATTTTATGATTTTAACTAGAGGTGAAGGTACGCTTTATCATTCTTTTGATCATTTTGCTCCACATAAAGGTGCTATCGAAAAACGTGGTGTTGGCTCAATGATTTGTGGAGAAACTGGTGCGACTATGGCCTATTCTCTATGGAAATTACAGGAAAGAGGTCCATTATTTGTTTCACCAGCTACTGAAGTTTATGCAGGTATGATCATTGGTGAGCACAACCAGGGTACTGACTTGGTGGTAAATCCTTTGAAGAATAAGAAACTTACAAATATGCGTGCTTCTGGTGCTGATGAGGCAATTATGCTTATTCCACCACTTGAAATGACTCTAGAAAAAGCCATCGAGTACATCAAAGAAGGTGAGTACGTAGAAATCACTCCAAAGAGCATTAGACTTCGCAAAAAGTACTTGAGTGAGACTGACAGAAGGAGAGATGCTAGAGACTAAATCTTACGTTGAGAATTCGAAGCTTTCTAGAATTTCTTGCTTATCTTCGGTTAATTCTTTTGTGTTGTTGAACTCAATAAGGTAGTTTTTGCCATTTTGGTATCTGATTGTGGTAATTCTGGATGTTGTGCTGCAATGTACTAGGCAGGCATTGGAATATTCGTCTTCTTGCTTGTTGCAGTTTGCATCGCAGTAACCGTTTGGAAAACTATAAATGTCGGTTTCCATGTCGTTTATTTCTATTGTTTTGTCTGGTTGTTGAGTCTGATAGTTCGTAATTTTTTGTCCTTCTATTACATCAATCACAAAAAAATCATCACTATTTATTGACCACCTTGAGAATTTCACAGGATTTTCTAGATTGTATTTTGTTGTTAGGTAATCTGGCTTAAACTCAATGCTGTAGCCAAAACTTTCGTTTTTAAACTTTGTTTTTTGCAGCTGGATAGTTTTCATGATTTTTTCTACAGTTTTGATGTGATCTGGATTTTTTGTATCTAGTTTTGCCATGACATAAAAATCATCATCTAGTTGAATAAAATATGATTTGCCTGGTTCATTAGGCGTGTCCGCCATTACTTCCTCCATTGAGACTTCTGAAAATTCATTCAGATAAGCTAATTCAAGATGAAAGTTAGTTGATTTATCTTGGTTTACTACATCTAATGCTCCTCCAATACCATCGGTGCCAAAAATATTTTCTGTATGCCAGTTTTCGGGATAGTCGAAGGATAGGTGGACTAATTTATCGCCTTCAAAAGTTTGCCAGCTTGGGTCGACAAGATGTTCAGTTTCTGTACTTTGTTTTTCTGTTGTGTTTTTACCACATCCAACAAAAACCAGACTTAAAAGAAGGAAAGTTGTCAGAAATATTTTTTTCATAATTTAAATTTCAATGAGTTTTAGTTGATTTAAATTCTTAAAGTCTTTGATATTTCTTGTGACTAGGGGAGTTTTGGTTTGAATTGCCGTTGCAGCGATGGCAGCATCGGGTAGTTTTAATTTCTTGGTTTTTCTTAACTGTGATGCTATTTCAGCTAATCTTCTGTCAAAAGAAATGGATATAAAATTTTCTTGTAAAAAGATTTTTACTAAATTTTCTTCTTTTTCGGTCCAGCCTGTAAAAGATAAAAGTTCACTTTCTACGATTGTTGGCAAATACAAGAAACCGCCCTGATTTCTCCAGGAGTTTAAGAAATTAATCACCTTTTCGTCACCGGATAGATAGGCTATGAGGATGTTGGTGTCTATGGTCATTTAAGAGGATGATTTTACTTCTTGTCCCATTCGTTCCGGATTCTTTTTCCGTGATCTGCAAGAGTTTTCTTTTTATTATTTGCTAATCCAGCAGCCAATTTCCAGCTTTTTGGTATAGGTTGGATTTGGATCCTTTCTATTGTTGTTCTTTCAATTAGTTTTGTCATGGCTTAACTTTATCAGAATTTTTACTTTACGCCAATTTTCTTATTAGAATTTTATAGTCTCTAGGATTTTTTCGAATTCAGATTGTGCGGCCTCAGTTGGGTCATAGAATTCTATTTCTATGAATTTGTCGTCTTTAGAGAATGTGTAGTAAATACGCTGATTTTTGCCTTCATAGCTGAGTTCGGGCTCATCAGATTGATATTTTTCAGTTAATTTGTCTGTTGTTTCTATTCTCAGTTTTAGGAATGTAATATTGCCAATTATTTTTTCTTCAGCATTTATCACTTTGCTACATACCTGAATGGTTTCACATGAATCTTGAAATTTTGCCTCTTCAGTGATAAGCATTTCATCGTAACTCAAAGTTTTTACGACGTTTTCACTTGTTATCACTATTCCTGGATATTCGTAATTTTTAAAGCTAATTAGCTCTGCATTGTAAGGTTGGTTTGACTGTTCCTGTTCTTCACTTTTTGTCAGGGTGAATAGGTAAGGGACTTCCAATGTGAATCCACTGAATTCATTAGTGTAAATGTATGGACCAAGGTCAGTTACTGGCTTTACGGTTTCTTTATCAATTTTTTTACCACAGCCAACAAAAACCAGACTTAAGAGAATAAATGTTGAGAGTAATTTTTTCTGCATAAGCCTGGTTTGTTAAAATTTTTAATTTAGAATTATCCTTTCAAGAATCTAACCATCAAAAGAGCTACGATGTTGATGATTTTGATCATTGGGTTGATAGCTGGACCGGCAGTGTCTTTGTATGGATCACCAACTGTGTCACCAGTTACAGCAGCTTTGTGAGCTTCTGAACCTTTGCCTCCAAAATGACCTTCTTCAATATATTTTTTAGCGTTGTCCCAAGCGGCACCACCAGTTGTCATAGAAATACCTACGAAAATACCTGTGATGATAGTACCAACTAATAGACCACCTAATGCAGCAGCGCCAAGCCATAAACCAACAACGATTGGTACAACAACCGGGATTAATGCTGGAATAATCATTTCACGAATAGCGGCTTTAGTAACGATATCTACGGCTCTTGAATAGTCGGGTTTTGCTTCTCCGGTCATAATGCCTTTGATTTCTCTAAACTGTCTTCTAACTTCTTCTACAACGGCAGTTGCAGCTTTACCAACGGCAGACATTGCGAAGCTCGCAAACAAATATGGAAGTAAGCCACCAATTAGTAGACCAACTAATACTTTGCTGTTGGATAGATCAAAAGTTGAGCTGATTCCAGCAAGGTTTAATTCTTCAACGTAAGCAGCAAACAAAACCATGGCAGCTAAACCAGCAGAGGCGATAGCATAACCCTTAGTTACGGCTTTTGTAGTGTTACCAACGGCATCCAAAGGATCTGTAACATCTCTAACTTCTTTTGGTAGGTTGGCCATTTCTGCGATACCACCAGCGTTGTCAGTGATTGGACCAAAGGCGTCAATTGCAACGATACTTCCTGTTAGAGAAAGCATGCTCATAACGGCAAGGGCAACTCCATAAAGACCAGCTAATTCATATGTTCCAAGAATGGCAGCAACGATTACGATTACTGGCGCAGCAGTAGATTCCATACCGATAGCTAGACCCTGAATGATGTTTGTTCCGTGACCAGTTTTTGAAGCTTCAGCAATCTTTTTAACCGGGCGATATTTTTTGTCAGTGTAATATTCTGTAATCAAAACGATAGCAGCAGTTACACCAATACCGATTAATGTAGAATAAAATAAATTCATAGTTGGAATTCCTGCAACGGCTTCACTATCAAACATTAATTGTTGAGTAATAGGGTAGAAGGCGATTACAGATAAAAGTCCAGTTACGATAAGGCTCTTATATAGAGCGTTCATGATGTTTTTAGTTTTGCCAAGTTTTACAAACCATGTACCAATAATTGTTGTAATTATTGAAGCACCACCAATGATTAATGGGTAAATGATAGCGTTTTCAGCCAATCCGCTTCCAGCAAATACAGTGTTACCAAGCAGGATAACTGCGATTGCGGATACCACATATGTTTCAAAAAGATCCGCAGCCATACCAGCACAGTCACCAACGTTGTCACCAACGTTATCAGCGATTACGCCAGGATTTCTAGGATCATCTTCTGGGATGTTGCTTTCTACTTTACCAACCATGTCAGTTCCTACATCAGCACCTTTTGTGAAAATACCTCCACCAAGTCTTGCAAACACTGAAATTAAACTACTACCAAATGCTAGACCAACCAAGGCAGGTAGATCTTTTGTAAACATGTAGAATAGGGTAACGCTAAGTAGACCTAAGCTTGCTACAAATAAACCTGTTACAGAGCCACCTTTGAAGGCAAGGCTTAAGGCTTTTTGAAGACCTTTTTTTGCAGCTTCTGTGGTTCTAACATTTGCTCTTACTGAAATATGCATACCAATAAAACCGGCAATTGCTGACAAAACTGCACCAACTACAAATCCGATTATTGTGTTATTTGAGAAGTCCGCAACGTACATCAAAATCATTATTACAAGTGCGATAATTCCAACTGTTTTATATTGGCGTGAAAGATATGCTTTTGCTCCATCCTGAATGGCATGGGCAATTTCTAACATTTTTCCTGATCCAGTTGGTTGTCTAAGAATGTTTACGATCAAATACGTACCGTAAAGAAGGCCTAGTACGCCAGCCCCGATCACTGTGTAGAGTAATTGCATTGAGTCCATAGATTTAATTAAGATTTAAGAAATAGTAACGCCTCTAAAAAGGCCTCGCTGATTATAAATTAGAATTTCTGTTTTTTCCAGAGATTGTGGAATTTGCCTTCTTTTTTGATGAGTTCTTCGAAAGTGCCTTCTTCTAATAGAGTGCCGTTGCTGATTACCAAGATACGATCCATCTCTTTTAAGGTAGAAAGACGGTGGGCTATAACGACCGCTGTAATGTTCTTAAAGAATTGATGCAGGGCCTCTTGGATTTTGCGTTCGGATTCGGTGTCGAGATGGGAGGTGGCTTCGTCCAAGAATAAAATTTCAGGGTTTTTGTAGATTGCGCGGGCGATACCTACTCTTTGGCGTTCTCCTCCAGATAATTTGATGCCTTTTTCACCAATAAAAGAATCTACGCCTTGAGGGAGTTTGTGGGTAAAATCATTAACGTGAGCTATTTCTATAGCTTTTTGGAATTTTTGTTCGGAATGATTCTTGAGTTCTGAGAGGGTGACGTTGTCCCTCAAGCTAAGATTAAATAGCTCGGTGTCCTGAGGTACATAAGAAACATATTTCAGATAAGATTTACGTTTTATGTCGTGTAGAGCCAGGTCATCAAATTGGATTGAGCCTTCATAGTTGTCATAAAGTTTAAGTAGAAGTTTTAATAAAGTAGATTTGCCAGTGCCAGAGATTCCGACGATGCCGATTTTTTCACCACGTTTAATTGAGAAGCTTAGGTCGTTGAGAGTTTGTTTGCCTCCGTAGGTAAAATTTAAGTTTTTTACCGTAAGTTTTTTCCATTTTGGATTGAAGTCTTTGGTACCGTTTACCTCTGCATTTGGCTTCTCATTCAAGATATCTTTTAAGCGCATCATGGATATTTTTGAAAGCATAAATTTATTGGAGAATTCGGCTAGTTCTTCGGCTGAAGCGGAAACTTTTTCAAAATACAAAAGTGCGAGGGCGATTGTTCCAACTTCTAAATTTCCCTGTAAAACCTGCCAAACAGTATAAAAAATCAAAATCTGTCTAAAGATTTCTCTATAGATATTGAGGCTGGCGCTGCGGGTTCTAAACCAAAAAACTCTGAGTTTGATTTCTGTCATTAATCTTTGGGCGGATTCTTTTACTAATTTAAGAATATTTTTGCCGATATTTAGCGATTTCACGGTGTTGATATTGTTTATCGCTTCAAAATTTAAGCCTTCAAATTCTTCTTCTTTGATGCTGGATCTTTTGTAGTGTATTCCTACTTTTTTGTTGAGGATAAAAGATATGGCAAAGTAAGTTGCAAAGAAAAATACGATGACAATGTTGGCCATGCTGCCCAGAGTGGAGACCAGAATTGTTATACCTATGATGTTAATGCTCGATTCTATGACGAGATCGATGAAGAGTCTCATCATTTCTTTGAGGCTATCGGATCCTTTGCTCATACGTTTGAGTTTGTTGCCGCTGTTTTCTTTTTCATGCCAGGAGCTATCGAGTTTGAACATGTGAGCTATGGTTTCTTCGTAGCTGTCTAGAGCCATTCTTTCGCCAATTGGATATATGAGGAATTTGGCCAGGTCGTGTGTGATAATGTGATAAACAGCGACTATCCAGACTGCAATCATCAAATTCCAAAAGTATGTCAGGCTGTCTCCGTTTTGGTAAGTAGTAGCAAAGGTGATGATTTTGCTGATAGCATAAGGAGGAAAAAGCCAAACGATATCGCTAGTAATCCTCAAAGAAATTCCCACAAAAAACCTCTTTTTATACGGTTTCAAAAAGTGCCAGATGTCGCGGAGGAGATTGAGATTGTTGTATCCTTGATTCATTGATTTAATTTGGCTGAATTATACAGTTTGTTGACAAAATAGTTAAGTTTTGGTTTAATTGGCCGCTGATCTATTAATCAAAAACATATGGCTAAGGGAGTTGATAAAGGCGGTGCTAGTGTGGAGACTGGAGTGAGACCTGATGATGTAAGGGCTAGATTGACTCAGATTTTGGCGGGTTTGCCAGAGAGTAAATTAAGAGAAATTGTTGATATTCTTGGTGATGTGGCTGCGGCTAAAGGTAGGGTGTATGATATAGAAGCTCAACAGGATTATGAAAAAAATGCAAAAAGAGGGTTGCCGTTTCCCGGCGCAAAGGATTCTCAAGTTTTGATTGATAGACTTGGTGGTTCGAGGGTTTTGGCCGATGCGTTGTCTTTAATAATGGGTCCTAATACTAGTACTTGGAAGATGGGTAATGTACCCGATTTTTTGCTTGCTTCGTTGTTTGATAGGCATGCCCCTGATTTTGGATTTCAGCAAATAAGGGAGCCTCAAGATCTTATAGATGGGGCTTTTGGTTACGTAGCGATTTTGCCTTATAATGGATTGGTTGCTCAAGGTAATGGTGAGCCTGGTTTGTTTGATGGACGTTTTAGTAGAAGGGTGGATGAATATGGCAGACCAGGAATTGTTAGAATGAATGATTTTCGTAATTCTAGTGAAAATTTTGTTTATTCATCTGAAACGGGTGGCTTTAGGACTTTAGCTGAGCCTAAGGTTCCAAAGGATTATAAACTTGTGGTAAAGTCTAGGACAGTTCGTGGTTATGCGTCACTTGGGGATGAGGTTCGTGGTGAATTCAGCGAGTGGTCTGTTCCTGATGGGCACGAGCTCAAAAGTGAGCCACTTGTTACTAATGTAGCTTCAATGCCAAATAGATTAGTAAATGTTTATGCTTTTAATGGATATAAGCCGTTGGCGAATCCTGGAAGAAGATAGTTGGGAGAGATTTTACTATTTGGCTACAAAGGCTGTGGCGCCGAGCCAGGCAAGGTTGAAGATTGAGCGCATGGATTTGGCGAAGGTTGGTGATTCTATTAGTAGGCCAATTAATTCGTTTGGGTTTAATGAAAGGACGGCGACTTTGTTTTCGTAGATGGCGATTTCGTTTTCAAAAAAGAATTCGTCTTTGTTGACCAGCAGCATTTCTACCAGATTACGGTCGTAGTCTTTTGGGTAGAATTCGTCGATTAGGTCGGTGCCTTCTCCTGTGACTGGGGCCAAATAACGGGTTTTGATTTTTTTCTCAACTTTGTGTTTGCAGAAGTTTTTAAAGTATTCTGGAAGTAGTTCGCCAAGCGATTTGATATTGGTGTAGCCCAAAACTTCTTCTTGGGTAGTCAGTACGTCTTCGAAAATTGTTTTGATTCCTTCAAGGCCTTCGTAAAACCTGATTTTTGGTTTGAATGTTAAGGTGTTGGAAATTGAAAGCAGCTCTGGGATGAGATTTTTGGCGATATTTACTTTTTCCTGCTGAATGTTAATGATTTTTTGAGGATTTTCGGCATTAAACCACAGAATTTTGCCTTTTGTGTATGAATTTATTAAGCCTTTTTCTTTGAGGTTGTTGATTGTGTGATAGCAAGTAGCGCGATTGATGCCAGCTTTTCTGGCTATATTGCTAGCGTAGGAGCCGCCAAGTTCAAGAATGGCAAGATAAACTTTTGCCTCCTCAGAAGTGAGACCCAGGGCTGTTAATTCATTAAGCATGTTTATATTATACATTTGTTGTTGAAGATTTTCAACAGTTTTGGGTGGTTGTGTTTGTGGGGTTTATTCTTATCTGTAGATTCTGGTTTTCCCATGGTCGTGTTTGTTCTGTTTTGTGGACATGGCTTTGACGAATCTAGTTTAGATGATATAAAGAAGACTATTAATTTTATGAAAAAAACTTGTAAACGTTGCGGGCAAGAATTTCCGATCTACGACGAGGACTTGGAATTCTATAAAAAAGTTGGAGTTGAGGTTCCGACTCTTTGTCCGGCATGCAGGCAGCAGCGTAGGTTGAGTTTTAGGAATGAGAGGAAGCTTTATCATCGCAAATGTGATTATAGTGGTAAGCAAATTATCTCAATTTATTCACCAGAGAAGCCTTATAAAGTTTTTGCCCAGGATATCTGGTGGAGTGATGTGTGGGATCCATTGGACTATGGAGTTGCGTTTGATTTCTCAAGACCATTCTTTGAACAGTTTGAGGAGTTACAATTAAAGGTTCCTCGTTTAGCTTTGTACCAAAAAAATGTCGAAAATAGTGCTTATACCAATCACACTGAAAATTTAAAAAATTGTTATTTGTGTGTGGATACTGGTGACTCTGAGGATATTTGTTACAGTAAGTGGATTATTAGTTCGCGAGATTTGGTGGATTGCTATCAGTTGGAAAAGGCTGAGCTATGCTATGAAAGTTTGTATTCGGTGGGGGATTATAATTGTGTGCATATCTATCTTTCTGATAATTGCCGTGATAGTGCGTTTTTGTTTGATTGCAGGGATTGTAGCGATTGTTTTATGTGTGCGAATTTGAGAAATAAAAAATTTTGTATCTTAAATAAGCAGTATTCTGAAGAGGATTATCAGAAAATTAGAGGTGAAATTGATTTGGGTTCTTATAAAACTTTAAAGGAATTTCGACAGAAGTTTATTGAGTTTGTAGATGAAAAAGCTGTGCATCGCGATCAGACTTTGATTCAGTCAGAGGATTGTTCTGGAGATATGATTTATCAGTGTAAGAATGTTAAGGATAGTTTTGAGGTGATAAATTCTCAAGATTGTAGATATTGCTATGATGCTGGCCATTCTAAAGATTGTTATGACACTTATGAGCAGGCTTTTAATTGTGAGCGTCAGTATGAATGTCATGCCTGTAACAGAGGGCAGTTTTTGATTGGTTGCAGTGTAAGCTATGACGTAAGCGACTGTTTTTATTCTGAAATGTGTCACAATTCTGCGAATTTATTTGGCTGTATTGGGCTTAGGCATAAGCAATATTGCATTTTGAATAAGCAGTATTCTAAAGAAGAATATGAAGAGTTACTGCCGAAAATAATTACTTTGATGCGAGCACCAGCGAGTGCCGGTGGAGGCCGAGAGAATCAAGAATGGGGAGAATTTTTTCCGGCTAGTTTGTCTTGTTTTGATTATGAAGAAACTTTGGCTCAGGAATATTTTCCACAAGGGGTGCTTTGCTGTCCTAAAGAAATTAAATTTGAAAATACGGAAATTTATCGCGGACCGATCTATGAAATTCCCGATCATATTAAGAATGTTGATGAGTCGATTTGCAGTAAAGTTTTGATTTGTGAAGTCAGTGCCAAGCCTTACAAAATTATTCCGTTAGAGTTGGAAATTTATAAAAAACTTGGTGTAGCAATACCGCGTAGATGTCCGGATCAACGTCATTTAGATCGCATGGCGCTGCGTAATTTCCGTAAATTAGTGGAGGGGAAGTGTGGGAATTGTAAGAAGAAAATCCTGACTGCTTGTGATTTAATAAAGCAGGTTTATTGTGAGGAATGTTATTTAAAGTTTATTAAATAAATGCAGAAAATTTGCAAAAAATGTAGTAAGAGTTTTGAAATTTCGTCTGAGGATTTAGAATTTTATAAAAAAGTTGCAGTAAATTTTGGCGATAAAGCTATTGAAATGCCTTCGCCAACTTTTTGTCCGGATTGTCGCAATCAAAGAAGGATGATGTTTCGTAATGATAGAGTTTTTTATCATCGCAAATGTGACTTGAGTGGCAAGCAATTTATTTCTATTTATTCTAGTAAATCTAACTATAAAGTTTATCAGCCAAGCGAGTGGTATAGCGATAAATGGGACGCCATGGATTATGGGCGTGACTTTGATTTTTCACGGCCGTTTTTTGAGCAGTTCAATGAGTTAATGTTGGCTGTACCAAGGCTTGGGATTGACTTAGTGAATTGTGAGAATTCTGATTATTGTAACTACTGCGGTGATGATAAAGATTGCTATTTGGATATTGCTGGAGAAGCAAATCGCGACTGTTATTTTAATCTTTTTGTGAAGTATTCTAGCGATGTTGTTGATTCGACTTTCGTCTATAAAAGTGAGCTTTGTTATGAATGTATAAATTGCTATGAATGTTATAATGCCCAGCACTGTATTTATTGTGAAAATTGTAGTGATGTTTATTTTTGTTTTGATTTGAAGGGTTGTAGAAATTGTATTTTTTCACATGGTTTGCGTGATCAAGAATATTGTATTTTTAATAAAAAATATTCTAAGGAAGATTATGAAGTGTATGTTAAAAAATTAGACTTAGGGTCCTTTTTACAGAGGGAAAAGCTCAGGGAAGGCTGGATGAAGTTTAGAAAAGAGAATGATATTTTTAGTTCTAACTATCAGTTAAATTGTGAGAATTGCAGTGGTGATGATTTGAAGAATTGTAAAAATACTTTTCATTCTTTTAATGCTTTGAACTGTGAAGATTGTGCTTATTTATTTGATGTTTTGGATGCTAAGGATTGTCGTGATTTAAATTATTCTTTGTATAAACCTGAGCTTTCTTATGAATTGATCAGCACTTTAAGCATGACTAAAAGCGCTTTTTGTATGGCCAGTCATTATTGTAACGAAGTTTTTTATTGTGATTTAACGAATAATTCCAATAATTTGTTTGGCTGTATTGGGCTTAGGCATAAGCAATATTGTATTTTGAATAAGCAATACTCTAGAGAAGAATATGAGGCTTTGTTACCAAAAATTATTGATTGGATGAGGCAGACTGGAGAATGGGGGGAATTTTTTACGGCGAGTATTTCTCCTTTTGCCTATGAGGAAACTGTGGCAATGGAATATTTTCCTATTCAACAAAAAGAAGAAAGTCAGCAAAATTATCTAGGTCCGGATTATCAAATTCCCGATAGTATTAGAGATGTGGATCAAGAGCTTTGTAAGAAAATTTTGAAATGTCAGAGTAGTAGTAAATTCTATAAAGTTATTCCTGCTGAGCTAAAATTCTACCAAAAAATGAAGATACCAATACCAAGAAAATCTTCTGATCAGCGACATAAGGATAGGATAGATTTAAGAAATTCTAGAAAGATCGGTTAACGGATTTTAGTTACTGGCTTTGTGCTCTGATTTGTGGTATAAATTACCTGATGAAAATACTACTTTTAAATGCACAGTATGGCCTTGGAATGAATGGTTCCTGGAGAGAATATTTTAGATATTTTAACAGGTTTTTTTACTGTCCAAAAAAAGTTCATCATGAGAATTCCAGAAAAGTTAGAAATTTGATTTTACGTGAGAAGCCTGATTTGGTTATGTTAATGGAAGTTAATGATGGTATGGTGAGTCGTTTAATGACTGCCAATCAAGCTTTTGTGAGTGTCGATAATAAGTATGCGTTGAATGGCATGTGGAGCAAAATGCCAATGTTTAGGAAAAATTCTAATGCATTTATCGCTTTAAAACAGACTGATTTTAAGAAACATTATTTTAAGAAAGGCATGAAACGTTTAGTTTATGAATTAAGTTGTGAACAGGAATTAAGTTTATTCTCAGCGCATTTTTCTATATTTAAAAAAACTCGTGCAAAACAACTTGTTGAATTGCAGGTTTTAATCAAAGAAAAAAAGAATGTAATTTTGTGTGGAGATTTTAATATTTTTAAAGGTTATGATGAATTGAAATTGTTATTGGCTGACTCCAAATTGCAGTTATTGAATAAAGAGGAACATAAGACTTTTCCTACCTTTAAGCCAAAAAAGGCGCTAGATCTTTTTATGTGTTCTACTGATATGAAAGTTAAAAGCTTTAGAGTTTTGAAGGATAGGGTTTCAGACCATTTGCCAGTAATGTTGGAAATCTAGAAGTAGTGTTTTAGAAGTTGAATATGTTTTAAAGACTTGGCTTGTTCATAATATTTTTCGTCAGCTGTTATGAATGTTGCGTTGTTAAGTATTGCTAAAGAATGATAATGGGCATCATAGAAACTTGTCTTTTTGAAGGCCTCCGTTATATCAAGAGATTTGGCTGTATTTCCCAGTGTTATACTAAACTGATTTATTTTCATCGATAGTAATTGGGATAAAAATAAGAGCGCTTTGTTAGGTTCTTTTCTCACCATATAATTCATAGCTTCATATATTGCTAATGTGGGGATGGCAAATTCAATGTTATTTTTCAAAAAATCTTCTCTTAATTTTAAAGCTTCTTTGTGATTTTCTTCTAATGCGCCCCATTTGATGATTACTGAAGCATCTACAATGTATAATTTTTTATAGTAATCCGTCATGTCGAGTTTTTAAGAATTCTTTTGTTGATATTTTTAAGTTTCCAGCTGCTAATTTATCCATTTCTTCAGATGCTTTGCGTCTGCTAAATTGAATTAAGGCGTTTTCTAATGTGCTATTCATGAAATTGCTGCGTTCCCCGGGAGGTATAAGTTCGTTAAATTCTAGTAAAATATCTTTACTGATCATAAAATTCACTTTTTTTCTTTCTAATGTTTTTGCCATAACTTTATGGGGTAAATTTGTTACACCATGATCTTACTCCGCTTTATGGAATTTTGCAAGTGTTGTCGTTTTGGGATTTAAGCATATACTCTTTTCATGTCTATAGTTAAACAGTGCATACAATGTAGTGAAAAATTTGAAGTGACGGACTATGATCTGGCCTTTTTGGATAAAATTTCTCCAAGTTTTTCTGGGAAAAAATATTTAATTCCGGAGCCAAATTTGTGTGCTCAGTGTCGCCAGCAACAGCGTATTAGCTGGAGGAAAGAGCGGAATCTTTATTATCGTACTTGTAGTAATAGTAATAAAAAAATTCTTTCGATGTACCCGCAGGAGGCGAAATTTCCGGTTTTTGATAATGATATTTGGTGGGGAGATAGTTGGTCTGCACTTGATTATGGTCGAGATTTCGATTTCAGTAGGCCGTTTTTTGATCAGTTGATGGAGCTCAGGGATCAGGTTCCGCATTTTGCTTTGGCTATCGCTAAGACAACTATGCAAAATTCGGATTTTTGTAATCAAGCTGGTTATTTGAAAGATTGTTATCTAATTTTTAATTCTGATAATTCTGAAAGATGTCTCTATGGTAAGGGCGTAAATCGTTGTTTTGATTGTCTGGATTGCTATAAAACTTATGAATGTGAAGCCTGCTATGAATGTATGAATTGTTATAACTGTAAGTTTGCTGTTTATTTGTGGGATTCACAAAATTCTAGTGAGTCGAGTTTTTGTTCTAATTTGATAGGTTGTTCAAATTGTTTTTTTTGTACGAATTTGCAGAATAAAAAGTACTGTTTTTTGAATAAGGAATATTCTCCGGAAGAATGGAAAAAACTGGTGGATGATATTTTTAAGAATTTTTCTTTGGAACAGATTTTGGATAAATTCATAACTTTTAGAGAGCAGCAGCCGCATAAGTTTATGGAGGAACGTAATACGGAAAATTGTATCGGTAATTATTTGATGAATTGTAGAGATTGTGAAGCTTGTTTCGATTGCGAGTATCTCGAGAAATCTAAGTATTGTTTTGATCTTAAAAAAGGTGATGGTGTGAGTTATGAAAATTATGATCTCTCCGCGTTTGGTATGGGTGTGAATAATTGTTATCAAGGTGTGAGTTTTGGATATAACAATAATCATGTGCTTTTTGGTGTGGATGTCTGGAATAGTTTTGATGTTTATTATTCTATTTTGTGTGTTAATAATTGTAAGAATTGTTTTGGTTGTGTAGGCTTAAAGAAAGCCGAATATTGTATTTTGAATAAGCAGTTTTCAAAGGAAGAATATGAAGAATTAGTGCCAAAAATTATTGAGCATATGCGTAAGGATGGCGCCCGCCCCGGCGGGCAAGAGTGGGGAGAATTTTTCCCGGCTAAATTTTCACCATTTGCTTATAACGAAGTTACTGCTCAAGAGTATTTTCCATTGAGTAAAGAGGAGGTTTTGAGTCATGGCTGGAACTGGAGGGACGAAGATAAAAATGAGTATAAGTCTCAAACTGTAGAAGTTCCAAAAGATGTTAATTTAGCTGATGAAACAATTTGTGATCAGATTTTAGCGTGTAAAGCTACTGGTAAGAATTATAAAATTCAAAAAACCGAGTTGGCATTTTATAAAAAAATGAAATTACCAGTGCCGGAGTTTTGCCCTGATTATAGACATTTACGGAGGATTAATTTAAGAAATCCTCGTAAATTGTGGGAAAGGAATTGTACTAAATGTTCTAAAGTTTTGCAGAGTACTTTTTCTCCTGAAATGAAGGAAAAAATATATTGTGGGGATTGTTATTTAAAAGTAGCATTTTAGTATGCAGAAATTTTGTAAACAGTGTGACGTTAGTTTTGAAGTGACGGATGATGATCTGTTGTTTTTGGATAAAATTTCTCCGAGTTTCGCTGGTAAAAAATACTTAATTCCGGCACCTGATTTTTGTGCTAGTTGTAGGCTACAAAGAAGGATGTTATTTCGCAATGAAAGGTCTTTGTATAAACGAAAATGCGATGGGACTGGAAAATCGATTTTGGCAGCTTTTCCCGAGGATTCTAAGTATAAAGTCCATGAGCATGATTATTGGTGGAGTGATAAATGGGACGCCATAAATTATGGAAAAGATTTTGATTTTAATAAGACTTTGACTGAGCAATTAAACGCATTGGTTATTGAAGTTCCGCATATTAATTTGAATTCTATTGGTTGTGAGAATTCTGATTATGTGAATTATTTTATTAATTCTAAAAACAGCTATTTAACCTTTGGTGGAGCGCATAATGAGGACTGTATGTATTCAAAATTTCTTAATCATTCCAAGAATATTTTGGATGGATTGTCTTTGAGTGCTTGCGAATTTTGCTATGAAGGTAATTTTTCTGAAGGCTGTTATTCTTGTAGATATTTTGTGAATTGTAGAAATTGTAGTGAATGTACTTTGATAGAAGAATGTCAGGGTTGTAAGAATTGTATGGCTTGTTTTGGGCTTAAGAATAAGGAATATTACGTGTTGAATAAATTTGTTGGGAAAGAAGAATTTCAGAAATTTGCGGACTATTGCAAGATTATGAGTCGTAGTAAATTGAAAGAATTGAAGGAAAAATTGGCGAATTTAAAAAAGGATTTACCACATGTGCAGTCGCATATTTATGCCAGTGAGGACTCAACTGGTGACATGATTCTAAATTCTAAAAACTGCAAAAATTGTTTTGATATAAAGGAATGTGAGAATTGTGAAAATATGAATTTCGCTCCTAAATCAGTGAATTCCAAGGATGCTTGTTATAGTGCTCCTGGCCCAATGTCCTTTGGTTATCAGCTGTGTTCGACTATTGGGATGGAGAATTCTATGGCGAATTTTTACACATGGTATGGCGGTGGAAATTTATATTATTGCTTGGAATGTATGACTTGTACGGATTGTTTTGCCTGTGTAGGGCTTAGGAATAAGCAATATTGTGTTTTGAATAAACAGTATACAAAGGAAGAGTATGAAGATTTGGTCGGAAAAATAATTGAGAAGTTTAAAGAATGGGGGCAATTTTTAGATCCAGAACTTTCTTTTTTTGCTTATAATGAAACGGTTGCTCAAGAACATTTTCCACTGACAAAAGAGCAGGCTTTGAAGCTAGGATTTTCGTGGCGAGATAATGAAGAAAAACAATATCAAGCTAGTAATTATCCAATTCCAGAGCTGATTACTGAGGTTGGTGATGATATTCTTGGTGAGATTTTTGCCTGCCAGGATTGTGCTAAAAATTATAAAATTCTTGCTGAAGAATTAAAATTTTATAAATTAATGGGAGTGCCAATTCCTTTAAAATGTCATAATTGTAGACATTCTGACAGGATGGATTTGAGGAGATTTTTTAAGCTTTATACCCGAGAATGCGCTAAATGTAGCGCTAAAATTAAAACTATCTATTCTCCTGACAGATCTGAAATAGTATATTGTCACCAATGTTATTTAAACGAAACTTAGTATGTGGTTATTATTTTCGATTTTGTCACCGTTATTATGGGCTGTAGCAAATCCTTTGGATGCTGGTCTCCGTAGAAATTTTTTTAAGAATGATTTTGTTTTAACTTGGCTTTCTGCCTTGGCTAAACTGCCTTTGGCAATTGCTTTATTAATACCTTTTATTGGGGATATTAGTTTAAATTGGGAATTTTTTGAGATGTTTTTAATAGGTATGTTTTGGACTATTCCATTTGTTTTTTATTATAAATCAATGGAATTTGAAGAGGCGAGTCGTATCATTTTGATCATGCAGTTTTTGCCGGTTTTTGTGTTGATAATTGCAAATTTGTTTATTGGTGAAACTTTGACAATGCATCAGTTCTTAGCGTTTTTATTGATTTTGAGTGCTGGAATTTTGGCTTCATTTAGAAAGATTGAAGGTAAATGGAGTTTTAGTAAGGCCTTTTGGTTTATGGTGACTGCGGTACTTTTGTGGGCTACGGCTGATGTTTTATTTAAATATGCTGAAGAAGGGTTTGAGGCTTTTTGGCCAGCTTTTGGAGTTTATACTTTGGGTAGTAGTTTGCCTCCTTTGTTTTTGTTACTGATACCAAAATACAAAAAAATGATTAACAGTCATTTAAAAAATGTATCATTGAAAGGATGGTCTTTGCTTGCTGTTTCAGTCCTTGCTGGCACTGCTGGATCATTTAGTTTTAGTTATGCTTTAACTTTAGGTAAAGCTTCACTAACTGCGGTTTTGGTTGGAATTCAGCCATTACTTGTATTTATTTTTAGTTTTATTTTTTCAAGAATCTTTAAAGAAATACCTGCGGAATCTGCTAAGACGACTGATTTAATTTTGAAGTTGGTTTCTATTGTTTTGGCCGTAGCCGGTCTAATATACTTGAATTATTAACATCGATTTATGGCTTTAATGCGGAAATTAACAGATTTGTTGGAGAAAACTGGACTTAGCGAAAGTGAAGTCAGATTCTTTGTGGCTATTCTTAAAAATCCTCATTCTACGATTTACGAATTAGCTAAAATTGCTGGAATTCAAAAAGACAAGGCTTATAAAATTTGTGAAAGTTTGAAGGCGAGGAAGTTGATAACTTTTATCGAAGATGGAAAACTCAAAAAGCCTGTTTGTTTGTCGTTAAATAATTTTATTGAGAATTTAAATAGTCAGGGTCGTGGTTTTTTTAAGACAGCAGAAAAGTTAAGTGAAATAAAATCGTTTTTGCCGATGTTAAAGTTTGAGAATGAAGGAATGGATTTTGAATTTTTTGATCATGATCAAGCTGGTGAAAAGTACTTTGATTTAACTTATTTAAACTGGAATAGAATTATTGGTTATGGTTGTTTGGATGCGGTTATTGGCGCTATTGATGAGGAGGTTGATAGGCAGTTTATTGCGCGTAGAGTGCGCAAAGGAGCGGAAGCCTTTGCTGTGATTGCGAATCCTGTTAAGTATAGTTTTGATTTGTTGGAAAATGATTATAAAGAAATGCGTAAAAGTCGTGTGATAATGGATAAAAAAGTTTCTGATTATTTTGTTGCAGTGGTTCCTGAACAAAAGACCTTCGCGATTTGGAAAAAACAGGAAAGTGGTAATGTGAATGGACTGATTATGAGAAATTCTATGTTGGCGGACTTGCATGAGAACATTTTTGACTTCATGTACGGACAGGCTAAAAACTTCCATAATTCTGCAAATTAGAAAAATATCGGCCTGAAATTATGCCTAAGAATCGCGATTGTACTGGGAATCTGTATAATTTTTGTGTTTTTAAGTTTTAAGGTTAAACTTAGGGTCATGAGTAACATAAAAGCTTGTAAAAATTGCAGTCAGAATTTTGAGGTCAGTGAGGACGATCAGGATTTTTATAAAAAAATTCAGGTTTCAGAGCCGACTCTTTGTCCAAAATGTAGACATCAACGTAGAATTGCTTTTAGGAATGAAAGAAATTTATTTAAAAGGGGCTGTGATTTGTGTAAAAAAAGTATAATTTCTTTTTACGATGTTGATGCACCTTTTCCGGTTTATTGTTCTGATTGTTGGTGGACTGATAAATGGAATCCACTTGATTATGGTCAGGATTTTGATTTTGATAAGTCGTTTTTTGCTCAGTACCAAGAGCTAATGTTGAAGGTCCCAAAAACTGGAATGCTTAATTTGGATAACGAAAATTCCGATTATAATTCACTCGTGGCATTCAGCAAAAATACTTATATGAGTCCCGGCAGTTACTGTATGGAGGACTGTTATTATTCTCGCAAAAGTCAGTATTGTAAAAATTGTTTGAATAGTAATTTTATCGATCATTGTGAGCTCTGTGTATTTTGTATTAATTGTAATAATTGTTATCAATGTGCTGGTTTGGTGAATTGTAGAAATTGTACGGATTGTTATTATTTGGAGAACTGTAGTTCATGCCAAAATTGCTTCATGTGTAGCGATGTTGCGAATCGCAAATTTTGTTATAAGAATCAGCAATATGGCGAATCCGAGTATGCCAAGATTCTTGAAGTAAATTTAAAGAAAAGTAGGGAAGAATTGAGAAAGGAATTTAAAGACTTTGTCTCAACGATTCCAAAAAAATATCAGAACCAAATTAATTGTGAAAATTCTTCTGGTGATTATTTGCAGAATTGTAAAAGTGCTGTGGATTGTTATGATTGTTTTAGTTTGGAAGATTGCAGGTTTTTGGATGAATGTGTGGATGTTAAGGATTCGATGGATTTGTCTATGCATGATAAAGGAGTGCAGCTTTGTTATGAACTTATATCTGGTGGAGACAATACTTATAATGTGAATTTTAGTTTTTGCACATGTAGTTCGCAGAATTGCAGCTATACTTTTTCTTGTTTTAATATTCAGGATTGTTTTGGTTGCGATAGTATTCATCAAAAAGTGAAATATTGTATTTTGAACAAGCAATATTCCCAGGAGCAATACGAAGAATTGCTCCCTAAGATTCTTCAGCATATGAGATCCGGGCAAGAATGGGGTGAAATGTTGCCAATTAGTTTGTCGCCGCATGCTTATAATATGACTTTGGCAAATGACTATTATCCGCTAACAGAAGAGCAAGCTAAGGCTAAGGGTTATAGCTGGAAAACTAGAAATCCCGCTAATTACAAACCAGCAACAAAAGATATTTTGGCCTGTAAAGTTTGTGCAAAAAACTATCAGGTGATTCCGCAAGAATTGGATTTGAGTCGAAAACTAAATCAACCAATTAGTGAATATTGTTCTGATTGCAGGCAGTTGGAATTGATGTCATTCAAAAATCCCCGACATTTGTATGTGCGAAATTGTATGAAGTGCGGTGAAAGTATTAAAAGTACTTATTCTCCAGACAGAAAAGAAACTGTTTACTGTGTGAAATGCTATTTGGCAGAAGTTTATTAGTAGGTGTATTCTACGGCTATGCCGATAAATAAGATCTGTAAAGTTTGTGATAAAGCTTTTGCTTGGGAGGATGCCGATCTAGAGTATTTTAAAAGATTTGGATTTGAACCTTTAGATACCTGTAGGGATTGTCTGCATATGCAGAGACTTTGCTTTAGAAATGAGAGAGTTTTTTATCGCAGGAAATGTGATGCGACGGGGCAGGAGATTATTTCTCTTTATCATCCCGATTCCCTATATGAGGTTTATAAAGCTGATTATTACTGGAGTGATAAATGGGATCCAATGAGTTATGGCCGAAGTTTTGATTTTGCAAGATCCTTTTTTGAGCAATTTCAGGAGTTAAAAATGCAGGTGCCAAGGCTTGCAATCCATAATGCCAAAGCGGAAAACAGTGATTACTGTAATACTTCAGTCGGAAATAAAAACTCTTATATGATTTTTGGTGGAGATTATAATGAGAATGGGATGTTTGGTGTTTTGTGCGATAAAAATCGTTTTTGTGTGGATTTGGATTTTTCTTATAACAATGAGCTTTTGTATTTTTGTTCGGATGTTGTGAATTCTTATGACTGTCAGTTTTTGTTTAATTCCGATAATTGTGCAAACTGTTATTTTTGTGAAGAATGTTCTGGATGTAGTGAATGTATCTTATGTTTTAATCTGAAGAATCAGAAGTTTTGCATTGAGAACAAACAGTATTCTAAGGAGGAATATTTTGAAATGCAGGCTAAGCTAATCAATGGAAGTAAAGAAACTCAGCGCAATTTATTCTCAAAATTTGTAGTAAATAGGAAAAATAAAATCACTAAATATGCGCATGTAGTTAACTGCCAGGATTGTTCTGGGGATTATTTGAAGAATTCTAAGAACTGCAAACTTTGTTTTGATGTAGCCAATAGTGAGGATTGCCGCGATGTCATTTATGGATCAAAAGTGAAAGATTGTTTTTTGAGTGATATGTTGGGACTTGGTCAGGAGCTTGCCTATAATATGGTGAGTGCTCTGGGTGGATTTAATAATAGATTAAGTTTTTGGCTGATTGATTCTAATAACATAACTTATTGTGATTTCATGAACCATTGCAGCGATTGTTTGGGTTGTATTGGCTTAAATCATAGGTCTTACTGCATTCTAAATAAACAATATTCTAAGGAAGAATATGAAGAATTAATGCCTAAAATTGTTGATTCTATAAAGAAAAATCAAGAATGGGGAGAATTTTTTGATCCTAAGCTTTCTTGTTTTGGATATAACGAAACTACGGCGAATATTTATTTTCCTTTAAAAAAAGAAGAGGCGCTTGCACGTGGATTTAAGTGGCAGGATAAAACGGATCATACTTATAAACAACAGACTTATCGGCTTGCAGACAATATAAACGACGTGAGTGATGATATTCTAGATGCAATTTTGCAATGTGAGACTTGTAGTAAAAATTATAAGATATTGAAAGAGGAATTAGCTTGGTATCGCAAAAAATCTGTGCCAATTCCAACTGAATGTTTTGATTGTAGAATGAAAATGAGGGCTGATTTGCGAAATCCAAAAAAACTTTGGGAACGTCAGTGTGATAAGTGTGGTTCGAAACTTGAGAGTACTTACGATCCTGCAAAAGAGCAGAAAGTTTACTGTGAGAAATGCTATTTGGCGGAAGTTTATTAAGGTTTGGGAGAGTGGGGTTGTGTAAAGGGAGTTTTTGTTGTATTCTAGCTTCTTGTAATTTTAGATTTATGGAGAATAACACAGCCATTACTAGGGGTTCTGAAGGAAGAGCGAGATATTTAAGAATGAGTGAGGCGTTTAGCCAAACTGCCGAACATCCTGCTGTTAGGTTCTTTAGAAGAAAAGCTGCTAAGTCTGTAAAGCAAGTCCTTGGTTACAGCATTAGTGGTGGCACTGATAAGGCATTAACCGTCACGACTAATTATTCTGATAAGTCAAAATCGACTGAGGTTCCTGGACCAGAGGTAGTGACGTTTAAAACTGATTTTGGATTGTAGGTTTTTGAATAATCTTGCAAGGTTGGAGTGGTTAGTGATATATCTGATCTCTTATAATTTTAGCTGATTTTTTAGGTATGGATCAGGTTTATAACACAAGAGAGGGGGACGTGCCTGGTGGACAAGGGCCAGTGTTTAATAGTTCTTTGCTGGAAAGGCCGGAGTATTTGCCTGATGAAGCCTTGATTTCGGGAGAAGATGTTGAGAGGGCTGAGGAGATTTTGCGGAAGGAGGGTTTGGATGAGGCAGATCAAGATTTTACCGAAAATTTGTTGGTTAGGTTGAGGTTTTGGAATGATCAGATTCGTCGTCATTTCAAAAGTAATCTGGCAAATACTAGGCTAAGAATTGGTGGGGCTAGGGATATGGACTATGAAAGAAGATTCAACGAACAAGATTGGCCTAGCTGTAGTCTGGAATTTAGGTTGAGGCAAAAAACGGGGATTTTAAGAAGTCTTAATCTCGGTATAGATATAGTTGTGCCGTTGGTGCAAAGAGCTCTAGAAGGTATAGAGGTCACAGTAGATTCAATTTCTCAGACTACAAGATTGCTTATTGGAGACCAGGGTATTTTTGCTGCTTTGGAATTTCAGAAAGGAGGTTTAAGGGGGCAAAAAATTCCTGTGGATATGTATGATTCTAATAGACTTAATTTTCGTGTTGGGGCTCTGGAGGGATTTCCGGAACACTCTTCCATGACTAGAATATCGACTAAAGTATTGACTGATAACGAAGTTTTTTTGATTACTTCCAAAGCTGATCCTGAGGCTGTCAGAAAATCAATTACTGAATTTATTGCTGATTTGATGAGAAAAGTTGATACCGAAATATCCCGCCTTCGTGAATGGGATAGTGTTGAGCATGTGACCGCAGATCGATATCCATTTGTTACAAGGCTTGATCCAGATTTTGTGGGTCCATATGGGGCGAGATTAGCTGAATCTGGTGTTGATTTATTGGTGAAGCCAAAGAAGAAAGATATGATGGCTTTTGATAATTATGGAATACCTTTTAAGGTGCCAGAAGTTAATGATCGCAATAGAGAATTTCTGGATCCCAATGGGTTGATTTTTTTTGAACGTTATGAGCGAATATATTGGGAAATTTTGAATAAAATGAGGGGTATTTTTGGGAATTCTTTACTTAGCAAGGCTCTGGATAATCCTGCGAGAAATGAAGAAGAATTACTGGACAGGCAGGAATTATTTAGAGTGGTTGAAGATTTTATAAGCTCAGATGTGGCACGTGTTTTATCGGGATTTTTTTCTATGATTACCAGTTTTTTGGAGAGGGGAACTTTGACTGGAAGTATAATGGATCAGCCATTTTTGGATTATGCTAAAACAGGGTTTGTTGATCCTCTGCTTGATCTTGATTTTGCCGTTGCCCTTAAGCCACTTTTGGAACTTAAAAATCCTTTATTTAAGGCGCTTGCGGAAAACCTTCTAAAAAATAGTGAGAAGTTAAAAGCTGCCTGGAGAGGGGTGATAGAAAAATCTAAAACTGAGACATTTGGCCAGACGCTAAATTCTAAAGATTTTGCTTTTTTGGAGACGATGTATCCGATTTTTGATTTCTATCCGTTTATGGTTTTGGCTGGTGATTTGAAAGAATATAAAAAGAGGGTAAATCCGGAGGGTGGAGCTTTTGCTAATTTGGAAGTAGCGGATAATATTTCTTTGAAGGGTGTAAATCCGTTGATAATTAAGGATAAGAGTGGTTCGCTTGTGCGTTCTGAGCCCGAGGATCCATTGGTGCCGCTTGATATGGAGATTGGTGATGGTAGTAAAGTTTTTGTTTTGCGTGGGCCGAATATGGGTGGTAAGTCTACGGTTTTGAGAACTATTGCTATGACAAAACAACTCGGACAGGCTGGTTTGCCTGTGCCTGTAAGCGGAGAGGATGCGCATGTGAAAATGCCGATTTGGGGTTGTGTTGATAAAACTCAGCGTCAGGAAGATAAGCCGGGTAAGGCAAGTACGTTTCAGGCTCAGATGATTCGTTTGAATGAATTGGTGGCCGGTAAACCTGACATTGTGTTGATGGATGAATATGGATTGGCTTCTACGGAAGGTGCGCAATATATTCTGGATGGAATTGTTTTTAAGTTGGTACAAGATGGGGCGACGGTAGTGATTGCGGTCCAGGATAAAGCGGACATTGCAAGGTTGGAGGGATTATTTGTTGAGAATGATCGCGGGGATGCATTGCAGCATGGACATATGGATTTTGAGGTCTTGCGTGGTGAGGATGGTAGTGAGGTGATGAAGCCTACACGTAAAATTGTTCATGGCGAACCACCTGCTCGGATAGAAGAAATGCCTTTTGTGATCGCTGTGAAGTTGATGCCAGGGATGGGTGAGGTTGTTGCACAAGCTCGCGCAAGGTATGCGGCGAAAAAAGTGTAGTAAGTCGATGTTTTAGTTTGAATAATCTTGCAAGAGTGGAGTGGTTGGTGATATATCTAACCTCCTATCATTTAATTTGATGTATATGGGATTTGAAGGTGGAAGTGGGACTCAAGAGAGTTTGTATAATGTTCAGAGGGGGCCGCATTTAGAAGATGTGGTTGAGGCTGCTCATAGACGTGCCATTCAGCAGGGTGTGAAATTGACGATTGGGAATAGTCCTGAATTTTATTATGGAACAGACGTGGAGGTTGTTAGAAGTGCGAATGGTGATCTAGTCCCATTGGCTGAAGTTGTTAAGAGAAGACTTAAGGCTGCTGAAGTTGCTGCTGGTGCTAAAAAAGCTAAGCCTTCTGGTAGACAACCGAATGGTCCTAAATATCTTGGATATAATGGTGTTGCGAAGGCTAGTGATGATGCTGATTCTGCAGTTAATGGAACTAAAAATGGTGTTGCCAAGGTTGTTGGTAATGCTTCGAGTGTGAATGGATCTGGGGGTGTGGTTACTAAATCTGGCGGGCATGATTTTTATAATTCAGATGATGCTGGCTATTTAGGTAGCCGTGGAGTACCTGATGATGGTATGCCGTCCGACGATGAGGTTGCGGCATTATTTTCTATGAATGATGATGCTGATTTAGATAATTCTCTGAAATTGGATGGTGGAGGTGTTGATGTTGAGGCTGAAAAAGAGAAGCCTGATTTACCTGCCGGTGTTAGAATGGATGCGCCTATTTCTGAAATTATGAAATTTGGGACGGCTATGAATGCGGCAGGGAAAAAAGGACCAGTTTTTGTGACTTTGAGTGACGGTAGAGTTTTTAGATTTGTTAAGGTTCATATGCAAGACCCGAGACGTATGAATATTGAAGTTGCTGATGCTGATGGCAGAAAAGAAAAATTTCCTGTGGCTAGCTATGCGATTAATCCTTCAAGAACTTTAGCGGAGGGTCAGGAAGTTTATGCTAAGCCAAAAAGTCTTGCTCAAAGACAAGCTCCTGAGATTCGGCCTGATCAAGTTTGGGGTAATATTGCTGAGACAGTTGCCTATGCGCAAAGATTAGTTCATACACCTGCGAGTGTAAAAAATCGAGTGGCTGGTGCTGTTAATAATGCTGTTTCTGCTCCTGCGGCTAAAGCAAATTCTGCTAGAGAAGCTATAGAATCTGGACCAGTGCCAAATGAGATTAATATTTATACTGATGCTGCAGCAAGGGAGAGATTCGTGAGGTCTTTGAGGGAGGGAGATGAGATTGAATATAAAAAGAGTAACCAACTTGAATTTACGCGAGCTAGGTTTGATTTTGCTGATGGAGAAGGATTGCTGGTTGGTGCACCTGGAGTTATGCCGAGTAGAGTAGCTTTTAGTGATTGCATAATTAGAAAAGCTTCTTCTAGAATTGACGATTTATCTGAGATTAGGAGTATTGGACCTAGCAGTCTTCCTAAACATATTGCGGAATTTATGGGCAAACTTCGTGTTGGTCAGGAGATTGAGGTTAGGCGTTTAGGTGATCGCACTTTTGTGAGAGTAAAGGTAGCTGCATATGTAACTAGCTTTGGAATTCAAGTAACTTTGAATGGGCAGTCAAGACTTCTTAATACAGCCTATGGTGATGAGATCAGGCTTCTTGATTAGTTAAAAATGGCTAATAATCTTGCAAGTGGTCAGGAGTTGGTGATATATCTGATTCAATATAACTATGTTCTTTATGGAGATAGTTGAAGGTTTGGAGAGAGCGGAGAAGGGAGATTTAGCTGGTGGAGCTGATGGCCAGCTTAGAGCTTTAGCATCTTGTGATGATAGCTCTAGAAGTTTAGCGAGGGGTTTTGGAGAACGGCTGGATGGTGTTATGGAAGCGCAGGCGGATTTGCCTGAGGTTTTGGCGATGGATGCTCGCACTGATGAAATTTTGATTTTTGGAAATGCTTTGAATGAAGCCGCACGGAAGGGAGAACTTTTGTTGGTTTTAAATGGTTTTTGGGATGGCGAGGTGCATTTGGCTGATAGAATATTTAGGTTTGTAAACATTGATATGAGTCGCCATCGTAAGGTAAGTATTGCTGTTAGGGATTCTGCAGGTAAGCGTCAGGATTTGAATGTAGCGCATTATAAAATCACCCCTCAAAGAGTTTTGAGAGATGGGCAGAAGTTGGCTTAGATTTTTTAGTTTGCTTTTGGGTGCTTTTGGCTGAACGCTGAATTTGAAGTGTGTAGTTTTGTTCAAATTCAATGGTCAGCCGGCAATCTTTCAATTGCCGGTGTCCCTGTCGATTGTAGCTCGCAGCCCTCGACCCCGGCCGCGCAAACACTTTCGTGCTGCGCGGCCGGGGGAGGCTACGGGCGGGAGAAGTTAGGTGGGTTGGAAAGGGGAAGTTTTGAGCTGCAGGTCAGCAGCTCGGTGGGACCCCGGTGTTGAGCCGGGGAGTTGTGGTTGGTCACCCGCCCCGCGTCGTTGCCGACGGGGGCGAGTGGGGGGATCAGGCGTCCTGCACGGTGAGGACGAAGTTCTCGCCCTCGCGCGTGACGATGAGCTCGATCGGCTCCATGTCGTCGTCGAAGGCGCTCTCGATGCCGTTGAACGGCCGGTTGAGGGACGTGCCGTCGAGCTTGAACACGGTGCCGGCCGGCGCTCCGTGCCGCCAGGGCTTCCAGAAGTTCGCCTCCGGCTTGATGAGGTCGACGAACTCGCCGGCGGTCTCGATCGCCGTCTCCAGCAGCTTGCGCTCATCGTCGTTCTGCGGCTCGAAGGCCGCGACGTACCCGCCCTTGGATTCCGTGGGCGAGGTGGTCTCGAACTTGAGGAAGAGTGCGATCTCGCTGGCGGGGATCGGGGTCGTGTCGCGCTTGTCGCTGACCATGATGAGGCCGCGGTCGCGGGCGACGAGGATGAACCCCGACCACCCGAGCAGCTTCTTCATGGTGAGGTCGCCAGAGTTGAGGAGAGCCTTGATGGCTGCGATGTCACGGAAAGTCTTCATGCTGTTTCGATGCTCCGAACTGTGTCTGCGGCGGGCTTTCGGGCCGGCCGTTTGTTCTCGATGTGTGCGTGTCGGTAACCTCGATGGTCCCGGACGCAAAATTTCCTGTAGATCCTGATTCCAGTATCCTAAATTGCCAAGACCGAAGTCGAAGCACCCTTTTTCTCACGATTCTTTCACTACCTCACGAGGAGGGTGCGATATCGTGGAGCCAGCAAGCTATCAACAAAGTTTATTAACAGCTCGCTGAATCCAAGATATGCGGAAAGAATTTAAATACCTAACTTCCAGTTTTTAAAGGACAAGGTCCTTATGCTCCACTGTAAAGTGAGTCACAAGAATGGTTAAGTTAACATTAATTCGTCAACGTGTCAAGGTTTGGTTTTTGGCTAGGCTTAAAGTAGGGGATTTTACAGATAGGGACGATGGGACGTCCCAGAATTGTAATCTGTTAAATTGGATAGAGACCATTTCGCTCAGGCGGGCGATATGGTCAGAGTTGGTTCTTGATACACTAGAGCTCCAATCCGGCAAAATAATTCCTGAAGAGTCGTACCTTTTTACTCTCCTCAGAATTGAACAGCAGTGGTTGGACATCTCTTGCTAGATCTTTGAAATCCAATTTATCACATTCTTTCAATACATAAGACTTAAGTTCTTTCCAATTTTTAATTTCCAGCTTAGCTTGAAGATATTTATAATTTACTTTTTTACTGATTCCAAGAATATAAATCAGATCATAGAAATCGCGCCCTTTTGCTCTTTTTCTCCCAAAAGCTGCGAGAATTTTCTGTGAAAAAAGAATGTCAATAGGTGTCGCAAAAATCTCAGTTAAAATATCAAGTTTGCCTATTAATTTCAGCTCTGGTTTATAAGCAAAATTATGTGGTGCAGCATCTATTTGTATGAGTAGTTTTTCTTTTTTATCTGTAGTTATTCCATTCGCAGATAAAACATTGTTAAATTTCATATAGCATCTGAATGCTCCTTTAAAAACCAATCTTGTTTCAATATCGTACCCTTCCAGGGTTAAGGCTGTACTAACTTCATTAACTATCTCCCCAAATTCCTCCTCAGTTAAATTGAAGTTATCAAAGTCCAGATCTTCCGAAAATCTTGTTATGCCAAAGACGATGCGTAAAGCAGTCCCCCCAAGAAAAGAAAGCTTATTGGAATGTTTGCACTTAAATATTTTATCTAAAACTTTATATTGCAAATATTCCGTTAAAATTCTACGATCTCTATTTCTTAAATTTTCTGGAAATTGTTGAGCGATTTGCTCTAAACTAAGCATAGATAAATTTTAAGAACTTTTTTACTCTCCTTTCCAAAGTCTTATTTTTAAAAAGACTAAGGTATTTTTTAAATTTGTCCAAATCAATATTTTCTTTGAATTCTTCATCATTAATTCTCATTTCATAGAAATCATCATCTACCAGAAGATCAGTGTTTAGATAAAGATAATCCAAAATTGCTTTTTCTGGCTCGGCTATTTTAAAGCTAGAATTATTGAATTTTATCAGCTTGTAACCAAAAAATGCTGATAATTTTACTGATTTGAATGTAAACGTACCAGGGGGGGTAGTAAAGGTAGTGGTTTTTTTTGAACTTACTGATGTTATTGCAAAAATTTGATCTGGAATAAATTTGTAAAAAGACAAGGCGCTTTCCATCGAAATATAACTGGGTTCATAAATCTTGTTGGCTATAAAAAACAAGGCTTCCTCTGTAGTTTTTAAATCAGAAAAAACGTAATAATTTTTAATTATCCTCTTAATATAGCCATGTTTTAACCAGTCAGTTAAACGATCCAGATGAAAAGTAGGTTCTACTTTTCGTATATCTCCAACCGAAAATACTGGTAAATGTCCAAAGCGCTGTCTAAAGGTGATGTAGTTCATATATTTCTTAAAATAGCTATAAATGACTATTTCGAGAAATATAATAGCATATATTGGAGGAAAACGTTAGCGCTTAGGGTGTACTGTTTTGCGTATTTGTGGTATAATATTCTTTTGAAGATATGGGGTGGAGGGGTATAATTCTCCCCGTGTGTAAAAGTAAGAATCAAAAAATAATTTATGAAATATTTTCAGGTCATAGTGCCGCAGGGCGATGGCGAAAAGAAAAAGGAGAAAATTTTTGAAGAGTTGTTGGTGAATTTGCATAAGACCGCACACCATTCTCATATCTCAATGGAATGTTTTGGTTATGAGCAGTATACTTACTTTTTTTTCGTGGTGCCGGACAATCTCTTTGAGACCATGGAAGGTCTACTCTATGCCACTTATCCGGATTGTGAAATTAAAGAAACCAGCGATTATGTGGACAATTATAAACCAGGTAATGGCCAGACTTTTTTGGCTGGTGCGAAGCTTAAATTAAAATATGGAGACATCTATCCATTCAAAGTTTTTCCACATTTTGAGGACGATAGTCAGAGCCGTTTATTCTCAGTGATTTCAAAAATTGCTTCCGGTGAACAGGTCTGGTTGCAGTTTGTAGTCAACCCAATGGAAGAAACTGCCGGTTACCATTTCAAACGAAAATGGGCCATCAAATGGAATAATTTTAAAAAGAATTTTAGTATTCGTGATCGCCTGAGAGCTAAAGATGAGCATAGTGTAATGAGCCATCGTAAAGAACTTGCCATGAGCAAGGTGCGTCACGGTGAGCCATTCTTAATCAACATTAGAGCTGGATTTATAGCCAAAACTCA
>JBBTQK010000005.1:91169-258551 GCA_038065735.1 Patescibacteria group bacterium
TTTGGTATCACAAATTATCACAACAGTTTTAATAAATTTGGTATTAGTAGAGTTGATAGACGTAGACATTTGTATGCGGTGGGCAAGTCTGGTTCTGGTAAGTCAAAACTTTTGGAGTTGTTGATTTATTCTGACTTGCAAAATGGTAATGGTGTAGGTGTCTTGGACCCGCATGGAGACTTGGTGGATAACGTTTTGAACTATGTGCCAAAACACAGGATTAAGGACGTAATTTATTTTGATCCGGCTGATGTTAGCTACCCAGTTTCGTTTAATCCTTTGGAGCGTGTAGATGAAGAATATAAAATGCAGGTGACGATTGGTTTCTTGTATATTTTCAAAAAACTTTTTGGTTCGAACTGGACCGATAGGCTCGAACATGTGCTGCGTTATACGGTTTTGGCGCTTTTGGATAGTCCAAATACAACGGTGCTTTCTATTCTAAAAATGCTGACTGATAAGAATTATAGACAGACCATTGTTTCTCGTATCAAGGATAATGTGGTGAAGAATTTTTGGGTGTCAGAATTTGCCGGTTGGAGTGAGAAATTTGATGCGGAAGCGATTACGCCGTTGCTAAATAAAGTGGGTCAGTTTGTGGCGACGAATATGATTAGAAATATCATTGGGCAGCCAACAAACAAGATCAATATTCGTGACATTATGGACAATCAAAAGATCTTGTTGATGAAGGTTTCTAAAGGTCTACTTGGTGAAGAAAATAGTGGACTGATGGGTGCGATGATTATTACAAAAATTTATCAGGCGGCCATGAGTAGAGCCGATATGCCGGAGGAACAACGTAAGGATTTTTACTTTTACGTGGATGAGTTCCAAAACTTTGCTACTGATACTTTTGCCGAAATTCTATCAGAAGCGCGAAAATATAGACTTAATTTGACCATTGCCCATCAGTATATGGGTCAGTTGTCTGGGTTAATTCAAAAAACGGTGTTTGGTAACGTTGGTAGTATGATTAGTTTTAGAGTTGGTGCGGATGATGCGTCGTTTTTGGCTTCTGAATACAATCCGATCTTTAAGGAGAGGGATATTATCAACCTTGGTGTACGTGAATTTTACTGCAAAATGTCGGTGCATGGTGAGATTAGAGAAGCATTCTCAGCCAAAACAATGGATGTGCCAAAACCACCGGAATCTTATGCGGCTGAGATTATTGCAAACTCCAGGAAGGTTTATTGTGAGCCACGTAAAGATGTTGAGGCTTTGCTCAATAAATGGGATGAAAGTGGGGAATTTGAGAATTCTTCGCCTAGTGAGGCACCTGAATTTGAAGAACCTTTGATCTGATAACTGGCCTTTTTTAGTGCATTATTATATAGTAACCCCCTGTTATTGATATAATGCGTTTATTATGTCTGTTGAGCCGGCTAATCCAACAAGTCCTGATGGAGGTGAGCATCTCCCCGTAGATCTTGGGCTGTGTTTAAGTGGGATTAAAGGTGGGCTGGAGGCTTTGTTTGCTAGGAAGAGAAATTCTCTCGAGGGACATTTAGATGAAACTACTTTTAGAGCTATTAGTGAAGACATTACAGCAATTAGGAATGCTATAGATTTATGTACCGGTTTAATGGCTAACGAAACTCCTGCTGGTCCGGTGGAATTAAAACGTGCTTTGTTGGATTTGCCTATTTCGGCTGGAGTGCGTGTGGAGATAGAGCAGGTTTGTGGAATTTTGGCGACGGGTCTTGATGAATTGAAGACTCATCATTTGAATAGAGGTGTGCGGGCTGCAGGTGAATTGGCTAAGTATAAATATGATTCAAATCCTCCATTTGTGCATAGATTTTTTGATAATATGCTGGCGGCTGATAGAGAGAGTTTGAATGATAAACTTGGTGAAAATGAGATTAATGGACTTATGAGTCATGGTATAAGACTAAAGGCTTTTGGAGATCGTTATAAAGATTTACCTCATATGCTTTTTGCGGTAATGGGGGATTCAAATAGAGTGGCGAGATTTATCATGTCCCATATTAGACCTTTGGATGGGAGGGCTAATGTTCATAACGTTGAGGCCTTTGATTCGATGTTAGCCTTCTTGAGCAAGTTTGCTTATGTTAGTGAGGCAATGATTGATGGATCAGGTTTTGATGAATCTAAGGCTGGAGCAATGCGCGGCAGGAGTCAGGCGATTTTGGAGCAAGTGGTTCGTGATAATAGGCTTGTACAAGATGGTAGTCGTCATACTTGTTTCACAATTTTTGAAGAAGTTTTGGGCAAGCTGTCAGACAATGAAAACCCTTGGATAGCTAAAGATTTAGCCGATACGCCTTATAGTGCTAAAAAAATTGCGAAGGGTATGAATTCTGAATATTCGCCTAGAATTTTGGCTGCAGTTGTGGCTGGTTTGAATGGCGGGACGATGGATAATTTGCGACCAAGAGATGATATTAATGCTGTTTTTCAGGGAAATGTATTGAGATTGGAATTAACCGAAGCTAAAAAGGTAGTAAGTGACGAGAGATTATCTAGACTTTTTTATCGCAATACTTTGAAGCGTCTTTTTCCACAACTAAATTTAAAACAAAAAAGGAAATTGATGCAGAGTTTGGGCAAAACTGATGAAGAGGTATCAGGAATGAATGATCAAGAAGTTATCGATGAGTTTGATGATAACTATGTGAAAGATGGGCGTGTGAATTGGCATGATGTTTTGACTGGATTGGAGGTGAAAGATGGTGAATTTAATAGAGACGGAACAAAGTTTTTGATTGGGCCTTTGAGTAGGACGCTTTCTTGTAAAGAAGATCCATTTTTGGATATTCCTGGTTCACTTGATCAACAAAATCCTAGAAAAATTAGATCTAGACTGATGGCTTTGGCTGCAGACGTACTGCCGGGAGAAGATATGAATATGGAAGAATGGCGTCGGGTTTGTCCTCCAGTTGAAGGAGAGATTATGGTGAAGAAATATGGAGATAGTTTGAAGCGTTATTTTAATTCAGCGAAAGAAGGGTTGGCGAGACCGTATCTTTTTGATAGAGCGAGAGCGATGATTGGTATTTATGATTTCACTCAAGTACTTCATTTTGCTAAAAGAGAAGTAGATAGATATTTTGGTGGTGATAAAAAATATGAAATTGGCTTCTTTGCTTCTGCAAGCAAGGCTTTTGATGCTTTTGCAGGTCAGTCTTTGCCGCCACGTACACAAAGAGGAATTTTGGTTGGTACTACACATGAATATAGATCCATCACTGAACATTTTGAGCAGGGTGGTGGTTCAAGATTAATTCCTATTAACCATGGCATTGATGAGATAAAGACTTTTGATGAATTGTTGGCTGATTTTAAAGCGGAAATTGATGGAGCAAATCACGAGGCAGAAGCTCAGGGTAAACTGGGGGTTGAAATGGTGTTTGTGAGTTCTGCTACACGTTTTGGAGATATGATCTCTGATGTGACTTCAGATGGTGAAGTTAAAGGTTTAAAGGAATTTTTTGCTGAAATAAAGGCGGCTTACCCAGATATTACGGTTGCTAGTGATTTGTGTCAGGATGCTGGAAGGGTTTCTATGGAGGGAAAAAGAGTGGCCGATATGGGAGCTGATTTATATTTGTTTAGTTGTAATAAAGCGGTTGGAGCTGGGCTTGTGGGAGGTGTGATGGTTTCTAAGGCATATAATGATAGTTTGCCGGAAAATAGAAAATTTAAACTTAAAAAGGATTCAGGCACTGAGCCTTTGTTGAGTTTTGCGGCTTTGGGGTTGGCTTTACAGGATTTGAGGTTAAATGATGATTTGTTTAAATTTGAAAATAATATTGGTAGTTTGGGGTCTGTTAGACTAGATGAAAAAATCTCTGAAGATTTGATTGCTTTGACTAAAGAGGTTATTGAAATTGCAAATAATTATGGGGATGCCTTTGTGGATGGATTAAAAAAGGATGGAGTTGGTCAGACAATTCTTAGCAGATTGGAGGGGGCGGCAAGGGGTGTGCTTGCACATGATCCAGTTAAGCCTGGCGAAGAATTTATTCAGCAAATCGTTCAGATCATAATAGAGAAATCTAGAGAAGGAGTTGAATTAAGTGATCTTGAATCGGGAAAGTTGGGAGAATTAGTTGCAAAGGAAATTTTTAGATGTGATGTGGTTGCCCCAGTACATAGAGATCAAGCTAAATACACTGGTATAGTGACTCTAGCCTTCCCAAATATTAGGGGTCCTCGCATAGGTAAAATTCTTGAAGAGGATCCAGAAGGGAAATTTGTTGTTTTGACTGAGCCTCAATATAGATGGTTAAGACTGGCTCTTGATTATTGGCATACAGAAGAGGATTTAGGGGGATTATTTAATGCGATTTTGAATGGTCATCTTGCCAGAGTTAAAAGAAAGTATGCTGCTATTTCAGATTGGCAAACGTTAGGTGGTCAGGATAGAATACGTTACGTTGAGACTACGGAATGGGCAGATAATCCGAATATACCCGATAGAATGGCTGCTCAGCCTCAATCTCAGTCTCAGCTAACGCAATAATATGCTGACTAAAATTTTGGAGATGATTGGGCTTGAGAATGACGAAGCCAAGGTTTATCTGGCTTGTTTGAAGTTGGGGACGCAGGATGCCAACACTATTTCTAAGGAAAGTAAATTTACAAGGCCAGAGACAATTAGAATTTTGAAACGATTGTTAAATAAGGGGTTGGCTCAGGAGTTTGATACCGGAAAGTGTTTTTATCTTGTAGAGGAGCCGGCGAAATTACCTGAGATAATGGGTAGATTTGAAAAAATTTCGACAGCCAGAAAAGGACTTTTTGAGAAGGCTTTGCCAACCCTGCTGCAGTATAGAGATCCAAATTTTACCAAGCCGGAGATTTCATATTATGAAGGTAAGGAAGGTATTATTGCCGCTTATGAAGACACTTTGACTTCAAAAAATGAGATTCTTGCATTGGCGTCAATTGATGACACGGAATCTACTTTTCCGCGCTACGTACCTCTTTATTACAAGAGGAGAAAGGCGGCTGGCATCTTGATAAAGGCGATTTTTCCGGATACGGAGATGGCTAGGAAAAGGCAGGGAAGTGATTCTGAAGAGTTGAGAATAAGCCGCCTGGTGCCGCTGACTTCTTTTGATTTTACTTTTGAAATTAATATCTACGACGACAAAGTCGCTTTCTTTTCTTTAAAAGAAAAAATTGCGCTGATTATTAAAAGTGCAGATATTGCGAGTAGCATGAGGAGTATGTTTGGGCTTTGTTGGGAAATGGCAGCTGTCTACAATAAAAATCAGATGTGATTAGCACCATTTATAAAGTGTGTGATTGGCTGCTCCGTATTTGGCGATGTAGTCCATTTCGTGTGTGCGGATTTGGAATTCTACAACATTGGAATCCAGGCAAAGTAGAGTAGTGTGGAGTGATTGATAACCGTTTCGTTTTGGTCGTTTGATATAATCCTTTAGGCGATCCTGATAATAGGGCCAGAGTTTATGTATGCCCTCAAGAGTTTTGTAGCAATCGTCTGATTCTTTTACTAGAATTCTGAAGGCAAAAAAGTCAGTGATATGGTTGATGTTTTTTTGTTTGCGCTGCATCTTTTCGTAAATCCCATAAACGTTCTTTTGGCGACAGACTATTTCAAAGTCCTTTAGCTCGAGGTTGTTTAGATGGTGTTTTAAAATGGCTGATATGTCATCAAAAAGTTTACCCTGGATGTGAGTTTTTTTCTTTATTAATGAAAGTATGAGTTGGTGGTTTTTCTTTTCTGTAAGAGCAAAAATCGTATCTTCAAGAAAGTAACGAGCTTTCCACATACCAAAGTTATTTGCCAGTGGACTCCAGTATTTTTTTATAATAAAAATTTCATCCGGTGTAAGTACGTGATCAGATTTAATTTTTTGGATTAACAGATACACCGCCGTTGCAATAGTTGGGCCAATTGGGTGATTTGGGTCGGTTATTAAGAGAAGTTGATTTAGTTTTTTTTCGTCATTAATGAGAGCCTCGGCTTCCTTGATAAGGCTTGGGTTCACTTCAAAGTGTTCTTGCGGAAGTAAAATCATGCTTGGTTTTTTCTTTGCTCTTATACTTGGTTCTGTTATATATTTAATCCATGAAAAATGAAAGTAAAATAAATAACAAGATGCCTTCCTCTGAGGCGATTGATCATTCTTTGTTTATAGAAAAGCTTCCGGGTTATTTTTTGATAGCCTGTTTGGGTGTAACTCTTTTTTGGCTGCTTAAAATATTAACCCCTTTTATGGCGGTTATTTTTTTGGCGGGAGTACTGGCTATAGCCTTTTATTCAATGTACAAAAAGATATTGTTTTGGTTTAAGGGTTGGAAGAGATCAGCTTCTTTGGTGACTTGTCTAATAATAATTACACTGATTGTTTTGCCTTTTGTATTCTTCAGCTTTTTGCTTATTAATGAGGGCAAAGATACTTATATAGAAGTGCAGGAAAAGGTTAATTCAGGAGTTTTTGATAATTATTTACAATGGGAAGAAGGTGGATTTTTTTATGATTGGAAGCTTGAGCTTGAAGCTACTTTTAATCTAGAGCCAATAAATTTAAAAGAAGAAATTGTGAATCGTGCGGAGGCTTGGAGTGAGAATATAGCTGCTTTTACAGCTGCTGTAGCTGCCGGGTTATCAAATCTGGTCTTGAATTTCTTTGTGATGCTTTTTGCAATGTATTACTTCTTTAAAGATGGAGATAAAATTGTGGAAAAATTTGGAAATCTTAGTCCATTGCCTTCTAAATATGAGGGACAGTTGTTTGAAAAGTTGAGCTCCATGGTTAAGGCGATTTTGGTTGGTGTGTTTTTGACGGCAATTTTGCAGGGTATAGTTGGTGGTGTTGGTTTTGCGATTGCTGGAGTTACCAGTCCGGTTTTTTGGGGAACGGCTATGGCGTTCTTTTCACTTTTGCCGATGTTTGGTACGGCTGTTATTTGGGTGCCTGCGGCAATTATTCTCGCAATTATGGGTTCTTATGGAGCGGCAATTTTTGTTTTCTTGTGGGGAATGTTGGTGATTGGTTTGGTAGACAATGTTGCCAGACCATATTTGATTGGAGGAAAGGCTCATACTTATCCTTTATTAACTTTCTTCGTGATTTTGGGTGGAGTGTTTACCATGGGACTTAAGGGTGTTATCATCGGTCCTTTAGTCCTTATGGCGCTAATGTCATTCCTACATATTTACGAAGCGGAATATAGCAAAGTACTTAAAAAATAAATTTATATATGCCAAAAATTATCAAGAAAAAATCCACTAAATCAGTACAGAAAAAAGAAACGAAAGTCACTCCTTCAAAAAGGATGTCACACAAGGAAATGCTCGGTGCCAATAAGGGTTTCTTTAGTTTTCTCACTTTGTTGGTTGCGGTTTCTGTTTATACTTTGACTTCATTCATGGGTGATTCCTTTACTAATTCAGGTGCGTTGATTGCTACTGATGTACTATCTGCTGATGAGGTTGCTGTGGTGGTTGAAAAAGATAATCCTTTTAATGATTTGACTGCAGAAAATCCAAATTATGAGGCAATTATCGATTTGTATTATCAAGGAATAGTGAGTGGCTACGATGATGGTAGTTTTAAAGCTGATAAAAAAGTAAATCGCGCTGAATTTGCAAAGATTATCGCTGAGGCTGTCGATTTGGATTATTCAACTTTGCCACCTGAGGCTTTGAGCAAGTGTTTTACGGATGTTAAGGATTTGCCTGATCACTGGTTTGCTCCAGCCGTTTGTGCTGCAAAAAATATGGGTTGGGTAAATGGCTATGATAATGGAAGTTTTGGCCCGTCAAAAAATATTGTTAGAGCTGAAGGTTTAAAAATTGTATTAAAAGCTTTTGGAGTTGAGGTTCCTGAGAATTCTGCGGTGGAAGTGTCTTCATTCGCGGATGTGAACCTTCAAACTGACTGGTTTGTTGGTGTGGCTGAAGGGGCAAAAGTTAACCAATTGATTTCTGCGGAAGGTAATTTTGATGCCGGTGTGGAATTGACTAGAGGTGACTTGGCTACAATTATTTATAAGGCGAGATTGATCGAAACATAATTGTCCCAAATACAATTAAGATTACTATTATTGCCAGACTTATGATCAAGAAATTATTATTTTGATCATGAGTCTGGTTTTGTTTTTGCTGGTTGTTGATGGATTTAATTTCATAGCTTAATAGTTGATACCCAGAATCTGTTTTGGCGATGATGGCGTTGATTTCTGAATTTATTTTTAGAATATTCTGACTGATATCCTCATCTGTAAATTGCAGGTTTATTTTTTGATTGTCTTTGGTTTGTATGACAAAATCTCTTGAGTTAATTTCTGTGATATTGCCCTGCGTTTCGTAAAGTTCTAGGAAATTATCTGTTGGTTTTATCCAGAGCAAAGTTGTATTTATTTTTTGATGTGTTTGCCAGTTTAGAATTTTTATTTTTGCGAGAATTAAATTTTCGAGAGCGGTTTTATAGGAGATTTGATCTATTTGTTGATCGTTGAAATCAAGTAGTGTGATTTTTGTCTGGCTATTTGGCAGTGATCGTTTGAGGTCACTATTTTTGAGAATTAGCTCGCTTTGTGAATTTATTATCAGCTGATCGGATAGCTTGATTGTTGAAGTGGATTTTGCGGTTGTGAATTGCAGTTGCCAGTTGCCGAGATTAATATTTTGATTACTGCTATTATATATGGTTATAAATTCCTGGTCTTTGTCTGCACCTTTTGGATTTGGAAAAATTTTTTTGAAATTGAGTTGAGTTGCGAGGTCGCCGTTTTGGTATTTGGAAGATTTGTTTGAAGTTTTGCCGGATTTGGATTTGCTGGCCTTTTTTTCCTTGGCCGGTTTTGGATTTGCCGTAATTTGTAGACTATTCGTATTGGAAAGCCCTTCGTTATCCGTGACTGTTAATTTAATTTCATATGTTCCGGCAGTTTCAAATCGGTGGGAGCGTGGATTTTTGCTGTCGTAGGTTTTGCCGTCAGGGTATTCCCAAAAATAGGTCAATTTTCCGCCTTCCGGATCTAAAGAAGTGCTACCGTCTAGATTTAGAGAAAAAGGGACCTGGCCTTGGGGATTGCCTTTTTGAATAGTGATGATGGCTTGTGGGGCTTGGGCCAGAGCTGTTTCTGTAAAAACAAGCAGGCAGATTAGGGCTGTGATGTATTGTCTAAATTTGTTCATAACATTATATAAGCAAATAGATATTAAATTTTTCTAAAATCTAGCTACATTGCCTTTGACAATTTGTCTTTATACATTACAGTGTGTTTGTAATTAACAAGTTTTAGTCGTTTTTGAAGAATTTATTTGTGCAGTTTTAAGATTAAATAAGATAAAGATTGCTAATTGATATAAATTTCCAATTAGAGCTAAAGAGACCTGCTTAATGGCGGGGAAATAGGGCTGTTTAAATAAAAATTCTTCAATCTAGGCTGAAACTGGTGCTAACCATCAAAACAATGTTGAATGCTTTACTGGCGATTTTGGGACTAGTTTTGGGTGGCGCTGTTGGCTATTTTTACCGCAAAAAAAGGGTCGAGGAACGTAATAGCGACCTGGTCATTAAGTCTGAACAGATTCTTAATGATTCTAAAAACAAGGCAAAAGAAATGGTGTTTGAGGCTAAGAATGAAGCCTTAAAGCTCCAGGATGAGGTAAAAAGAGACCAGCAGAGGAGCCAGTCAAAATTGGACGAAATTGAGGAGCGCTTGCTCAAAAAGGAAGAACTGATCGATAGGAAACAGGAGGATGTCGAAAGGTTGAGAACCGAACTTGATAATAAAGTTGGTTCTGTTCGTCAGCTCCGGGATGAAGTTGAGGGGATTTACAAACTCCAGGCTCAACAACTCGAGAGAATTGCGGCCATGTCTAAGGACGAGGCCAAGGATTTACTTCTACAAAAAGTGGAAGAAGAATCAAAGGAAGACATTATTATTCAGATTAAAAAGGCTGAAAAAGAATTGCAGGAAAAGGCTGACGAAAGGGCGCGCTGGATTCTCGCTGATGCGATTTGCAGATGTGCTGCAGAGACTACAGCTGAATCTACGGCTACGATTGTAAATCTGCCAAGTGACGATCTCAAGGGTCGTATTATTGGTAGAGAAGGTAGGAACATCAATACTTTTGAGCAGATCACTGGTGTGGATGTAATTATCGACGATACTCCTGGTTCTATAGTGTTATCCGGATTTGATTTGGTGAGAAGATATATTGCCAAAATTTCTTTGGAAAGACTGATTGAGGATGGACGTATTCATCCGGCTAGAATCGAGGAAACTGTAGAAAAAGTGAAAGATGAGGTTAATGTTTTGATTAAAGAATTGGGTGAAAAAGCGGTTTTGGAAACTGGAGTTACGGCTCTACATCCTAACCTTGTAAAGATTTTGGGTAGATTGAAATTCAGAATTACTCATGGTCAGAACGCGCTTAAACATTCTATAGAAGTAGCTCTATTGGCTGCTAATCTCGCAGCAGAATTGGGTGCTGATGAAGCGGTTTGTCGAAAAGCTGGTTTACTACATGATATTGGTAAGGCGGTGGATCACGAAGTGCCTGGTCATCATTCTAAAATTGGTGCGGACATTGCGAGAAAATTTGGTCTACCAAAAGAAGTTATTCATTGTATTGAAGCTCATCATGGAAACCCAGCTCCAGAAAGTTTGGAGGCACAGTTGGTGCAGGTGGCGAATTTGATTTCTAACTCAAGACCGGGCGCAAGCAAGGATAATCTGGATACTTATATCAGACACATGACTGAGCTTGAAAATATGTGTAATAGTTTTGAAGGGGTTAAAAAGTCTTTTGCAATTCAGGCTGGTAGTGAAGTTAGAATATTTATTGATCCGGAACAGTTGGATGATTTGCAGTCTATGAAATTAGCTAATCATGCTGCTCGAAAAATCGAACAGGATTTACAACATCCAGGTCCAGTTAAGATTCATGTAATCAGAGAAACAAGATCTGAGGAATATGCTAAATAGCCAGAGGCTTTAGCCTCTATTGAGCTGATGTATGTTAAGGAGCTATCTGTGAGCAATTGCAGGTAGCTCTTTTTTTTGCCAGGTTTCTGGCCTTGGAAAATTCACCAAAATGTGCTATAATTCGAAGATAAAAAAATAAATATAAAATAAACAAAAAAATATGTTCAAAAAATTCTCTATTAGTTTGCTTAAGAAATCAGTAGCCATGTTGTCTTTGCTGGCGTTTTTGTCGCAGTCAGCTTCTGCGGCTATCTGGAATGTGGATACCAGTGCCGATACAGATCCGAACACCTGTTCAGCAGGTGATGCCGTTAATGACGATAACTGTACTTTTAGAGATGCCGTGACTCAGATGGCTGATGGGGATACTATTCGATTTTTGGAGAGTGTGACTATTGTGGATACAACTGTTGGTTTAACTTCTCATGAAATTGATAATAATAATATTACTATTGATGGTCAGAATGGTGGTTATACTATTCAGTTTGATGGAAATCAGAAGGGTGGTGGTTCAGCTGCTGCGCTTTTGAGGGTGACTGGTAATACTTTTGTTTTAAAGGGTGTACATATTTATAACTACAATGGTAATGCGGTGGAAATTGGAAGTTCTACAACTGGTGCCAATATTAATAACAACGTCATTGGTTTAACTTCAGATGGAACTGTAGATGCAAATCTGTACGGTATTGCTACGGGGGGGTCAAATGTAACCATATCTGATAACGTAATTAGTGGTAATAATACGGGTATTTTGGTTAACGATGCCAGTGATAATGATACTAACATTGATGGAAATAGAATTGGTACAGACGGTACTTTGTCCGCTGGTGTACTACAGTCTAGTGGTGGAAATACGGATAAAGGTAATGGTAGTGCTGGTATCGAAGTACAGAATGGTGACTTTACTGGTGATGGCAGTGGATTTGAAGGGTTGATTATTGGTGGGACTGACGATGCTGATAGAAATATTATTTCAGGTAATGGTGGAATGGGTATTTGGATTAGAAGTGGTACCGTTACGGGAGGTATTACTGTTACCAATAACAACATTGGTGTTGGTAAAGATGGTACTACAAAAATAGGTAATGGAGATTCAAGTTCTTTGCCGGCTGGTATCAGATCGCAAGATGATGCTACTTCAACCGCTGATTGGACTATTAGAAATAATGTGATTTCAGGTACTGATAGTACTAATCCTTTTTCTGGTAATTACGGTCATGGATTATACATAGATGCGGCAAATTCTATCACTGCTACTGGAAATTTTATTGGTACAGGTAGAGATGGTACAACCGTAATTGGCAATGAAGGGCATGGTGCTATTCTTGATGCAACTACCATTACATTTGGTAGTAATTTGGATGGTACAAATGATTCTACTGAAGGAAATATCGTTGCTAATAACGGTGATAGTGATGGATATTTTGCGGGTGATGGTTTGAATATTAGTGGTGCTCAAACTACTGCTGCGAATGTTTATGGTAATAAAATTGGTGTGAATGGCAGTACTGCCTCAGCTCCAAATACAGGTGATGGTGTGGAAATAAATGCTCCTGCGTTGACGACTCTAAACATGGGTGGAGTTGGTCCTACGGCTGCTGCTGATGGTAAGAATATAATTGGTAAAAATACTTTGCACGGTATTAGCGTTATTACTACTGGTGGTACAAGTGGTAGTCCGGCAACTGTGAATATTCGTAATAATAGAATTGGTTACGATGGAACTACAAATTTAGCCAACACTTTGTCTGGTATTAATTATGCTGCCACTTCTGGTGTTGCGGCGGTTACTATTGGTACAAATGGAGATGGTACAAATGATGCAACTGAAGCAAATATTATTGGGTTTAATGCTACCGGTGGCGTAAGTGCTACGAGAGCAGAAATCTACGTTGCAAGTGGTGTAAAGACGTTGGTTGTTGCGGGTAATTCAATCGTAGGAAATAGCACTGCTAGTCAGGGTAGTCATGGTGTTACTTTGAATATTGGTGATGCTAACTTGGCTACGGCAATGATTGGTGGTGATAACTGCTCTAGTGAGGTTAACTATTTTACAGGTATTGATGGAAATCCTATCAATGTTGTGGATGTTGGCACAACTTCTCCAGCGACTGCCGATGTAACGGTTAGATGTAATACCATTGGTTTTACGTCCGGTGCGGTTAGCAGTAGCAATGGCTTGACTACTTCTAATGCTGCGATTGCTGTCGGTGAAGCTGACGTTATTATTCTTAAGGATAATTTAATTGCAAATTCCTCTGGTTTTGGGGCCAATATTACTGGTGGCAATAAATTGGAAGTTTATGGGAATAAATTTGGTACAGACTCAGCCGGTACAAGTCCTTATGGATTGGGTGCTAGTGCTTTGTACGTGAGTTCAGGTTCGTTGGCTGTTGCCGAAGGCATTGCTACACCGGTAATTATTGGTGGATCAAGCACGACTTTGGGAAATCTATTTGCGGCTGCTACCAAGGGTATCTGGATTGCAGATGTGGGAGCTACTACAACTCCAATTTCTATTCTGGGTAACTATATTGGTGTTTGTGGTAATCCATTAAGTGGTAGTGGTACTATTTCTTCAGGAAATTTATCAACATGCAAGAATACAAGTCATGGTATACAGATCAATGATGGTTTGCCTACAATTGGTGGTGATAATGCTTATGAAGCTTCAGGTTTAGTCGGTGAAGGTAATGTCATTAGTAATAATGGTGGAGATGGTGTCCAGCTAACCGGTACTGTTGGCGGAGGATCTTTTTATGGAAATATTATCGGTTTAATTTTTGGTGATGCGATTGATATTGCTGCCGGTAATACTGATAACGGTATTAATATTACTCAACACAATGCTGCTGCTGCTTTTAATATCGGTGCGGTTGGTAGTACTAATGCTTCAAGTAAGAGAAATATTATTTCAAAGAATAATACGGCGGTTTCAATAAACAACCAGAGTTCAAATCAAACAGTTAATATTATTAATAATTACATGGGTACTGATTGGGCCGGAACTTTGGATAGAGGAAATACCTCTGGTGGTGTTGGTTTAAATGCTGATGCTACTACAAATGCGTCTACTGGTTCTGTGCTTAACGTAGGTGCTATTGGTACAAATCAAGGTAACTTGATAAGTGGTAATGATGGTCCAGCTATCTATGTTGCAGGTAACAGCGTTACTACAAATATTTATCAGAATAAAATTGGTACGAATGCTGCAGGAACTGCCGCTTTGGCAAATTCACACGGTCTCTATATTGGTGATGCCAATGCTGTAGGTACAGTTAACGTTGGTAATGGTGCTTCAACAGGTAGAAATGTGATTGCGGGTAATACAAGTTATGGAGTAAAACTTGCTGCCGGCACAGTAAATATGCAATCAAATTATGTGGGTGTTGCGGCTAATGGCACAAGTCTTTTACCTAATGGTACGTATGAAATTTATGCTGAACCAACGGCTGGAACTATTTCTGCAACTATTGGTGCTGCATCTACTAAAAATACTATAAATAATACTACTCACATTGGTGCTTATTTTAAGGATGCGACTCCGGTAAATGCCTTGGATGATCATAATACCTGGATCGTTTCTACCAATCCAACTTATAACTGGTGGGAGAGATATGCAGGGGCTACTCTAGCCGATTTTGGTCCACAGGACTGTCACGATGGAGTGGATAATGATTCCGATGGAGTGTCTGATTACCCTAGTGATGCTGGTTGTTCAGGTCTAACTGACTCAAGTGAGGTGAATGCTGCTGTTGTTGTTAGTGGTGGTGGATATTCTGCGCCGTCTTCTTCTTCAAATAGTAATTCAAATACGACAACTACAACGACTACGACTACAACTACGACAACTAGCGAACCTACGCAAAGTACAGAAAGTACTACGGGAAATACTTCAACAACTGAATCTCAGTCACAATCAACTACAACAAACGAACAACCTACTCAACAGCAGATTGTGCGTGAATACATTGTAAACCAGAGATTAGATGAAGCAGTTAATGCTACAACTAATGATATTTTGGGCAATAATAAGGTGAATGTAGATATTCTTTTAAAGGATGTTGAAGTTGATACTAAAGCTGGAGTTGAAGTTGCTCAAAGTGCTGATCAGAAAGTGATTTCTAGTGCTTTGGAGGTGGTTTCAAGTGGTGGTGATTTGAATAAAACTGAAGTTAAACAAATTGAGTCTACAGTTCAAAATGTTGTTAATACTTCTGTTCAGCAGACCTTAAGTGCTACTAGTAGTGGTTCAAGTGCTGGTGGGGGTTCAAGCTCTACGATTGCTGTACGTACTTCAAATGGTAAAAATGTAGAAATTAATAAAAATACCAAATTAGAATTTAGTTTGGATGCAAGAAAGGCTACTGATTTACAGGATATTGCTGATGCTCGTGGTGAAAATACTGTCATATTGACGCCTTCAACTGTATTGGGTGAAGGTCGTGTATCTGCGATGTTGGAAGTAGCAAATGGTGGTAAAGTTGGTGATCCTCTAGCTTCTGAAAAAATTTATTTTGAAGGTTTGCAGGGATTGGCTAACGAGGCTGATTCTGTAGATCAATTGATTCCAAATGAGCCAAGAATTACCAATCTAGTAAAAGATATTACAATTGGTAAAAAAGGTTTGATCTGGATTGCCGGTCCAAGAATTGGTCAAAAAATTGAGGTATACGTAGTTGATAAAAATCTATCAGAAGATCCAAATGAATGGAAAATTTATGAAGTTGGTGAATATGAATTGGATGTTGGTTACAAGACGGCTACAATGATTGATTTTAGTGAGATGATAAAGAGTGATGACATTCATAAGTTTGAAATCATCGTTCAGGACAAAGATGGTAATGGTTCAAAACAAGAAGTTGTTGTTGACCCAACTAAACAGATCATGCTGGATTCAGTATTTTTGAGGAATGGTGAACAGGTTGTACCAGCCAGTCTTACTAAGAATAATGAGAAAAATAATGGCAGTATGACCAGTTTGCTAGGTGCGAATGTTTTGATGGCTAATGCCGGAAAAATCGAAAAACTTAATATGCCAGAAACAGAAATTGCGAGTGCTGGAGATTTAAAATCTGATGAACGAAAAGTTCTTAGTGGTTATGCCGAACCTGGTACTATCGTATTTGTGACTTGGCAGAGTATTACTTTGTCATCTGTAGTAATTGCAGATGCCTCTCAAGGTTACTTTGAAGTTGATGTGCCACCACAGTTGGCTTCAGGTGAACACAAAGCTTTGACTTATTCTTACAACAAAGGCGACAAAGTATTTAGTAATCTTGCTCAGTTGATGTTTAGAAAAACGATACAGTAGGCCGAATTTAAGATCTAAAAACGCTTGACTCAAAACTTTAGCACTCTATAATACGGGGTGCTAATTTTTTATAATTTAAACTTAAAAATAACATGAGTAAGATCATTCCAGTTGGAGATCATATCGTTGTTGAGGCTGTTAACGATCAGATGAGTTCAGCGAGCGGTATTATCATTCCTGAAAGTGCGTCTAAGGAGAAACCGATGAAAGGTAAGGTAGTTGCTGTTGGCCCAGGCAAGATGCAGGAAAATGGTACAAGAAGAGAAATGGAAGTAGAGGTTGGTGACGTTGTGATTTTTTCAAAATACGGACCAAATGAGATCAAAGTTGAAGGTAAGGAGCTGCTTATTTTGGCGGCGAGTGATATCTATGCGAAAATTTCTTAATTAAAAAATATGGCAAAACAAATGATGTTTGGTGACGATGCTCGTCAAAAATTACTAGCCGGTGTTACTAAGCTGGCTAATACTGTAAAAATCACTCTTGGACCTAAGGGCAGAAATGTGGTTTTGGAAAAAAAATATGGTGCGCCTTTGATCACAAATGATGGTGTGACTATCGCTAAGGAAATTGAACTTAAGGATCCATATGAGAATATGGGTGCGCAAATGGTGAAGGAAGTTGCGACAAAAACTAATGATGTGGCTGGTGATGGTACAACGACTGCTACTCTGCTTGCGGAGGCGATTATTAAAGAAGGTTTGAGGAATTTAACTGCAGGTGCCAATGCGGTAAGTTTGAAGACTGGTATCGAAAAAGCGGTTAAAACTGTGGTTCATGCCCTTGAAAAAATGGCGGTGAATGTGGGTGATAGCAAAGAAATGATCACTCAGGTTGCTTCGATTTCTGCGCAGAATGAAGAAGTTGGTAATTTGATTGCCGACATTATGGAAATGGTGGGAACTGATGGTGTGATCCAGGTTGAGGAATCTCAAACTATGGGTCTAGAGAAGGAAGTTGTGGAAGGTATGCAATTCGATAACGGATATATTTCTGCATATTTTATTACTGATCCTACAAGAATGGAGGCCACGTATGACGAGCCAAAAATTCTTATTACTGACAAAAAAATTACTTCAATTCAGGAGATTTTGCCTTTGTTGGAAAAGGTTGCGCAGACTGGTCGCAAAGAGCTTGTAGTTATCGCTGAGGATATTGATGGCGAGGCTTTGGCGACTTTGGTTTTGAATAAATTACGTGGCACATTTAACGTGCTTGCGATCAAGGCTCCGGGCTTTGGCGACAGACGTAAAGAGATGCTAAAGGACATCGCTTTTTTGACAGGTGCTACTGTGATTAGTGAAGAAATTGGTTTGAAATTAGATACTGCAGAATTGGAACATTTAGGTGAAGCTCGCAGAATTGTGGCTGACAAAGAGCACACAACTATTATTGACGGTAAAGGTAAGAAGAAGGAAATTGCTGAGCGTGTTGCGGAATTGAAAGTTTTGTTATCAAAAACTGACTCTGATTTTGATAAAGAAAAATTGAAAGAAAGAATTGGTAAATTGAGTGGTGGCGTAGGTGTACTAAAAGTTGGTGCGGCTACTGAAATTGAATTGAAAGAACGTAAATTGAGAATTGAGGACGCGCTTAATGCGACTCGTGCTGCGGTAGAAGAGGGAATTGTGCCTGGTGGTGGTTTGGCTTTGCTACGTGCAATGGAAGCTCTTGAAGGTTTGAAATTGGAAGACGCTGATGAGATGACAGGAGTATTGATTATTAAGAATGTTTTGAGCGCACCTTTGCGTCAGATCGCTGTGAATGCCGGTAAAGACGGCGCAGTGGTTGTGGACAAGGTTTTGAATTCTGAATATGGCATCGGTTACGACGCTGCTCGTGACATGTACGTAGACATGGTTGAAGCTGGTATCATCGATCCAAAGATGGTAGTCAGAAGTGCCATTGAGAATGCGGCCAGTGTCGCTGCTATATTTTTGACCATGGAAGCGGCTGTTTGTGATATCCCAGAAAAGGAAAAAGCTCCAGCCGGTGGCGGTATGGGAGGCATGGGTGGAATGGGAGATATGATGTAGAGATTGGGAGAGCCCCCGGGAGGGGGCTCTTTTTGATTAATTACTATATGGTTGATAGCTGGAGACAATTAGGTCATGTGAATTTTTATACTAAATCCAAGTACGTGATTACTTTACCTTTCAATGTTCTTGAAATTGTTAATATACTTGAGATGCTTGAATATATTTATCAGAAAGAACAGGAAGATTTTTTTGTTGATGATGAGGACAGGTTATTGAAAGGCTCTGCTGGTTTCATGACGAGAATTATCGCTTATGTGATGATAGTTACGAATTTAGATAATGTTATTGATCAGACTTATAGTCATACCAAAAAATTTATTAAGAAATATGGTTGGGGGCAGATTTTACCTTCAAATAAATCGATAGATGATAAACGAAAGAAATTAATAAAGTATTTTCTTTATAGAAATAAAATTTTTGCTCATCCATCTTTTTCTAGTCCTGCTGGGTATACGCAGAGTAATTCGAGGATCATAAATGTTTTTGCAAAATTACTAGGTGGAGTCTTTAGCCGGCCAAAAACTGACAACATTAGCACTCAAGTTACTTCTTTGAAATATTTTTCAGGTTCTATATTATCTTTTAATGAAAAGAATTTTTCTTTAGGTAATGTGTCTATGTCAGTTGGGGGTGTTGATTCAATAGCTCTTCCTACGATTGATATTGCGACAGATCATGAAGAGATTCGAAAGTATTTTAAGGAATGGGCTGAAATTTTTTCTGAAATTATTGAAAAATTAAAATTTATTAATCAGGAGGAATCTCTTTCTAAAGGAGACTTTGAGGAAGTGATGTTTAGTTGAAGTATAATCTTAAAATTTAATATGCTTACTGAAGAAAATTTCGATGAATTTATTGATCAGATAAATACTACTTATTACTATTTTCAGTTGTGGATTAATCTTAATAATGAATATGTACCAGTGCAGGACAAGTTTTCTAGTTATGAAATTCCAAAATTAATGAAGTTTACTTTGCACTCCCTTCAGCAGACTTGGATTTTGGGAATTGCAAGACTGCTTGATGGTGGAGAGTATAATGGCAATCGTCGTTTGTCTGTTGAATTTATACTTACTGAATCAGGGGATATTGAATTGATGAAATATTATGTTGATTATATGCAACAGGATCACATGAAGAAGTTTAAGTATTCTAATAGAGATCTTCGTGATGAAAAAATAGCTCATATGACGCCTGGTATTATAAAAATAAAGAAACAAAAAGCTGGTATCGAAGAATTTTTTGATTTAATTGAGCACATAATTCAGAAATTACAGAAAAATCATCCCTCCAATAAGAAAATAGGCTATGATATATCTGTTATTGAGGCTAAGCAGCAAGCTAGTTTATTTATTAAAAAGATAGTTTAATTCAATGCAAAACCTCTCCTACATCTTCGGTCTTCTAGGCTCAATTACGGCGGCGAGTTTGTTTTTTCCGCAGGTGTGGAGTTCGTATAAGACAAAACGGACTCATGATTTGGCGTGGTTTGGGATAATTATTGGGATGTTCAATGGTCTGTTTTGGGTGATTTATGGCTTGTTGCAGGCGGATCCGTTCATTTATATGACGAATATAATTCTGTTTGTTGGCGCTTTTTTGTTGATGATTCTCAAGAAAAAGTATAAATAGTTGTCATGGCGGTTTTAAATTTAAAAAGTATTGATGACGGCGTGGCTACCTTGGAGTCATATCAGGATGCCAAAAAGAAAGCACCGAGATATGTGGTTAGGATTGAAGGGCAGGGATTTTCTTTTAGCATTGGTGATGCCGTGAATGGAGTTAAGGTGAATGTGGGAGAAGTTTTTGCAAGGCTTAGTGTGAGTGATACCGTTGCTGAATTGTATGATCGGTTTTTTCCTGCAAGTCAGACTGAATCGGAGGTTTAAATTCAGGATAGCCAATGATTTTTAAACCGAGATTCCGTCCCGGGACAGAAATTTGACTTTTAGTTTTTCGGAACGTTCCTAAATCCCCGGGGAGAGTTTTTACAGATGGAACATGGCAGATTTAAGGATTGTGGTGTGTTAGTTTTTCTGGTTAACCCGAGATTAAACGGTCGACTGTTTGCTAGAAGGTATATTTATTGATATATCTTTAGTATGGTGAAATTAGGAGAAAAAAGAATTGGCGAAGGGGTGGTGGCTACGTTAGAGCTTCAGCGATACGATGATAGTACGGTTGCTGAGATTTACGACTCTTTGTTGATGGCTACTGAGGGCTAGAGTTTGTAGAATGTGGTGATTGGATGCGGCTATTGACAAGTACGAACTATAGTGTCATGATTCTGGGCTAACAATTAATTTAACCAAAAACATATGAGAGGATTAGTATTAGGTGCTGCAGCCGCACTTGCAATGTCCACGGGTTGTAAAGAACAAGGTAGTGGGTCGTTTGAAATGAATATTCCCAATAAAGTCGAGCAAAAAGCTCCGGATAACGGTATTGATAGTATGCCTGAAGTTGAAGCTCTTCTTGCTAAATATAGAGCTGAAAGTCAGAGCGGAGATATGGCTGCACTAATGCTTGGTAGTGCTGCTGTAGTTGGTGATCTATCTAAGTGTGAAACTACTCCTTCAGATTACAATAATGGAATTGTGCTAACTGGAGAAATGCCTGTTCCGGGTTTGGAGGCTGTAGGCGTTAAGGGTTTGAGAGTTTGTGGAGATAATTTGCTTAGTAATATAAAACATATTGGAGAAGTTCCGAATATGGAAGGATCTCAGATTCCTTACAATACTTTAGTAGATACAAGAAATGAGGTTAAGGCAGACTATGATAGTTTTATAGATGAAGCTAAACTGTAAAAATATTTAAAGGCCTCGCCACGGCGGGGCTTTTTTGTTAGAATGGCTTTCACTACATTGCTTAATAACTATGGACCTAAAAAAACTCGACACAATTCTTACAGACTTTCCGAAGTTTCGCTTAAAACAGGCGTATCAAGCGCTTTTTGAACAATTCATCGAAAACTGGGAAGAGGTGACGGTTTTTCCAAAAGACTTGAGGGCGCGGTTAGTCGAAGAGATTTCTCTAGAGGTGCCGGCCAAAATCAGCAAATCAATTGATGGAACTATCAAGGCTTTGGTGAGCCTACATGATGGCAAACTCGTCGAGACTGTTCTTATGCGTCATGCCGATGGTCGCAATAGCGTTTGTGTTTCTTCACAAGCGGGATGTCCTATGGGCTGTACTTTTTGTGCGACTGGCGATATGGGTTTCTTCCGCAATTTGACTGCGGGCGAGATTGTGATGCAGGTGCTTTTATTCTCTAGAATTCTAAAAAAAGAAGAGCAGCGCGTGTCCAACGTCATTTTTATGGGAATGGGGGAGCCGCTATACAACTACGATGAGGTGCTTAAAACTGTAGAGATTTTGAATAAAGAATGTGGAATTGCGGCGCGTCATATTTCCTTGTCGACTTGCGGAATTGTGGACGGTATTAAAAAGCTTACAAAAGAGCCGTATCAGGTGAATTTGGCGATTAGTTTGCATGCGCCGAACGACGAAATGCGTAACAAAATTATGCCGGTAAATAAAAATTATAATGTGGATACTTTGCTCAAGACTGTGGCGGATTATTTGAAAGAAACGAATAGAAAAGTGATGATTGAATATCTTTTAATTGGTGAAATTAACGACTCTGTGGAGACGGCTCAGGAGTTGGCTAGCGTATTGAAAAAATACCTTGGGTCTTTGTTTATTGTGAATGTTATTCCGTACAACCCGACTGGTCGTTTTACGCCGCCAAGTCGTGCTACTGTAGAGAAATTTAAAGAGGTGCTAGAATCTCGCGGAGTGGTAGTAACTCAACGTTTTACCTTCGGTCAGGAGATTGACGGCGCTTGCGGACAGTTGGCGATCAAGGGTGTAAAGGGAGTTTCAAAAGGACGATCTTTGCAGAAGGGCGCGAAGTCGTGAAGTTTTAGTTTGTTTACTGTTGTACTTCTATGATTTTTGAATTAACAGACGGTGAAAATTTAGAGCTTAAAACAATCGTTGTAGATTTAAATGGTAGTTTGAGTGTTTATGGAAAAGTTCCTGAGGGTGTGCATGAGCAGATTCAGCAGCTAAAAATTTTGGGTTTTAGAATAGTCTTGCTGTCCGGTGACGTAAGAGGAAATGCAAAAATAATTGCGGATAATCTTGAAATAGAATTGATTGTAGCTAAAAATTCTGCCGAAAAAGAACAGGCCATACTTGGGTTGGAGCCTGAAACTTGTGTATCAATTGGCAATGCCAGAATCGATATTGGTACTTTTAAGCAGGCAAAAATTTCAATAGTAACTGTGCAGGCTGAGGGCATTCACGCCGAGGTTTTGCAGTATGCCGATATAGTGGTGCCTTCGATTGGCGCTGCTTTAAATCTCTTTTTGGATAAAGAAGCTTTTATTGCGACCATGCGAAAGTAGGTTTGTACAAATTTACAGAGGGAAATTACCCCACGCGGGTGAGGTATAGCATAAATTTGACCTGAGGCATTTTGCCCGTCTAATCAGTCGGCGCCGACGAATGAGGATAGTGATTTGAAATGTGTCGAGATTCGTAGATCAAATTCAAATCTTTCCGGTAATTTCTTTGTTTAGTCTTTTGAAGAAATCGACCATGAATTGGTGGCGGGATTTTGCGATGCGACGGCCTTCGCGTGTTTGTAGGCGAGATTTGATGTATTTTAACTTCACCATAAATTCTCTGTAGGCAGTGTCTTCCAGGCTAAATTCGGCTGTTTTGCTGATGTCGGTTTCGACAGCGTTGTGTAATTTGGCGCCGATTTCTCCTGCAAACAAAAAGGCGCGACCAACTCCGGTAGCGCCGATGGAGTCTAGCTTATCGGCATCAAACAAGATCTTTGCCTCAAGGGTGCAGGGCTTGATTTCGTTGCGGAATCGGTGAGCCTCAATGCAGTGGCAGATTGCGGCAATTTTTGCAGGTGCAATTTTAAATTTCTCTAGAATCTCACGCGCGGCCAAAGCTCCCTCGCGAGCATGATCAACTTTTCCTTTTTGCTCGTCGGCGGATTTACGGCTGACATCGTGCAAAATTGCGGCTAGTTTTAAGATTTCCAGATCTGCGCCCTCCTTCTTCCCAATATGCAGAGCCATTTTTAACACCCTCTCCACGTGGTCAAAATCATGACTACCGCGGGCATTCACAAAGTGTTTTTTGGCTTCAACTAGAATTTGATTGAATTTATTCATTTGGCTAATTATATGAAATTATCTACTAACTTGATAGAGGAGGTCGCCGTGATTGACTAATTAGCGTAAATCTTGTATTTTATGTTCTATTATTTGGATTATGGAAAACGTTGTATCAATTAGCGATATTCACCCCGCGAGGATACTAGAGGGATTTGATCATGCTGAATCGGCTTTGAATGGGTTTGTTGATTTTGCTGGTCAAAATAGCGCTCGTTTGGTCCTTAATGGTGATCAAACGGAACATTATTTAGCTGCTAAGCCTGGAGTTATTGATCCGGCTGTTTACGATAGGGAAAGTCGGATGCTAGGCAGGGGAGTGGCCAGATATTCTAACTCAACTGGTTTTGCACCGATGGTCATGCGTGGCAATCATGATCCTGTTGATCTGGATCAGGCGTTTATGCAAAAACTATATGATCCAGATGGTCAGCTTGGGTTGAGATTTGATGTGCAAAAAGATGCTTTGGTTCATGCCGGACCGGATGTGCTAATTCATCATGGGCATTTGTTGCAGGGTATAAAAAGCGTGAGAGATGCCATAGAAAAAACCTTGAGAGGTGAGATTGACCAGGACGATCTGATGGCTGTCATGAATGGGACTCAGGCTGAAGCGGAATTTTGGAGGAAGGAAAAAAAACATGACCGGATGATTCATTTGGCGATGACTCTGGCTAGATTGATTGGTAAGGATCGTAAGCTGGAAGCTGAAATTGCCCCAAGAAGTATTCTTAGGAGCAAAGCTAAGGAGCAAGGTGATCATGTACGTTGGGGTTTTGAGACCTGGAGTATAGCTGAGCACTTTACTAACATGAAATTTGATGAAGCTGTCGTAGGGGATGAACTTCGTTTTGCAGAAGAAATGACTAAGGCAAGAGTCCCTAAAAAGTTGAGCATGACTGATGGTGCAGCGTATTTGACGGCAGCAATGGGGGCAAAAGTTATTACGGTAGGGCATGACCATGCCGCTGGTCTAGTGCGGAGGCGTATTTTGTTAGCCAATGCGGGCGTAAAAGATGTTTTAGTGGCTAACTCGGGACATTGGGTGGGTGATAAGTCGCCTAAAACTGCTGTATTTGTGAATGGCGGAGAACAAGAGGTGTCTATATTAACCGCTGACGTGGAAGGTAAGGTTAGTACAATGATCGGGCCGGTTTCTTTTGCCTAGTTTACAGATGACAGCCTTGACTTGATCGACAAATTGACGGATAATAACTTCTTAATTATTTAAATCAATTATTATGGCTGGACATGACTCTAGTTTTGACAGACCTAAGTCTACAGTACGAACTCCAACTGCTCAAGAACGACAACGGATGGCTGAAGTATCTGCTGATGAGGAACTTATCGGCGATTTTAGAAGAATTGGAGGTGAGAATATTCTTGTTCAGCCAGGTCCCGGTAGCGGAAGATTTGGATCGTTAAAAGCTAGTGTGGAAAGGCGTACTGCCATTGCTCCATTTGTAACTCAATTAAGAGCCCTACCTTCTGCGAGAAGAAATGCTGTTATTGCTAAGTTGGTGAGCCATTCGGCTGATGGTGCTGGAGGTCCTTTTTGTGTTGATCCAGATAAGGATCTGCGTTCGCTTAAACTGATAACTCCTCCTCAACTTTTAATTAGGGACGTTATGGAAATGGCTTTTGAGGCTCCTGTTGAAACTGAAGAACCTACTGAAGCAGATACAGCTAAGGTAGAAACTCATTCTGAGATAGAAGGAGTTTTGTAATTTCAAGTTATCGGTTTTTGGGGAACCTTGTCCTGCGCAAAAAATGTACGTACAACATCCGTACATTTTTTTGTTTTAAACATACAGTTTTTGCGTTCTGGAGAATCTGTGTTAAGCTCTTTGCAGTTTAATTTTACCCTTTATGCCTCATTCATATAAGGATCGCGACGACGAAGGAATAATTGATTTGCGCAATAATAAAGACGAGCCTGAATTCAAGATAAATCATGTGCACGATCAGCATGAAGCAGTTGTTACAAAAGTGTTTCCAAGGGATGCTGCTCCTTTGAGCGAGATGGAAAATGCTGCGATGCAACCTTATGACAAAGTAAAAGTTAAGTTCGATAAATTTGTGAACTTGGTGGCTACTCACGCTTACCAGGAAATTTTTGATAAGCATCAAGATGAGGATGTGATTATCAGTACCGATCTTTTGGCTGATCTTGCAAATGCTCATGAAGAAAAGGACGATGGTAAGAAAGTTCCGATGGTGTTTGTCGTTGGGATAGTGCTTGGTATAGCGCTAACTTGGATCATACTAAAAATGTAGCAGAGCGCAAGCGCTCTAAATTCTCAAAAATAATTTCTAAAAAAATAATGTCTAAACTAAAATATAAACGTGTACTTCTCAAGATTTCTGGAGAAGTTTTGGCAGGTGCAGACACTCCGTCAGGAGATAATAACAGGCAAGGTATTGACGGCAAAGTGCTAATGGATCTAGCAAAAGAGGTGGTTAAGGTTCAAAAAATGGGAGCGGAGATTGGCGTCGTAATTGGTGGCGGGAATTTTTGGAGATATAGAGATTTTACACATCTAAAATTCGAGAGAACTACGTCTGATACTATGGGTATGATGGCGACAGTTATGAATGCTTTGGCTTTTGAAGAAGCCCTTAAAAAACTTGGTGCAGAAGTTAGAGCGGTGACAAGTTTCCCGTGTGAAAAAGCTATGGAAAATCATTATATCAAACGTTCTCTAAATCATCTGGACGAAGGCAAAATTGTGATTTTTGCTGGAGGTACGGGCAGCCCATTCTTTACAACTGATTCTGCTGCGGCTTTAAGAGCTTTGGAAATGAATTGTGATCTACTTCTAAAAGCCACAAAAGTGGACTATGTGTATGATAAAGATCCGGTGAAATTTAAAGATGCTAAAAAATATACTTCTCTATCTTATCAGGAAGTAATCGAAAAAAATCTTGCGGTGATGGATTTGACTTGTGCGGCTTTGTGCAAGGAATCTAAGCTGCCGATGATAGTTTTTAATCTCAATAAAAAAGGAGCTCTTGAAAAAGTTTTAAAGGGCGATAAGATTGGCACAATAATAAATTAGTAATTAACAAAATTTTTATGAATATAGATCAAGCTATCAATACAGCAGTTGCCGAGTTCGACAAAAATGTACAACATTTACAGGTAGAATTTAGTAGATTGCAGGTTGGTCGGGCTAGTTCAATTTTGGTAGAAGATATTCCTGTAGAAGTTTATGGAGCTACACAGACTGTTAAAAGTATTGCGAGTATTTCAATTCCAGAAGCCAGAAGTTTGGTTATTCAGCCTTGGGATCGTAATCTTTTGGGAGCGATTGAAAAGGCGATTGTTGGTACTGGCACAGGTTTAAATCCGGTAAATGATGGTATTTTGATTCGTATTAATATTCCGGCTTTGACTGAAGAAAGACGTTTGGACCTTAATAAAAAAGTGAAAAAAATCGCTGAAGAAGCTCGTATCACTTTGCGTAATATTCGTCAGGACGCTCATAATTCTCTAAAGCAATTAAAGGCTGATAGCGAAATCACAGAGGATGAATGGAAAGGCGCAGATAAAAAATTGCAGGTTAAAGTTGATGAATTTAATTCTAAGATTGAAGAATTAAGTAAGGCTAAAGAGGTTGAAGTTATGACAGTGTAAGGGTAGAATGGGCGACAGTATTCCTCCCTTAAAACCTACAAAATATGTCTTATGTTATAACTGCGATTGTTTTTATATTGATATTTTCTTTTCTCATTCTCATACATGAGTTGGGGCATTTTATAATGGCTAAGCGGGCGGGGATTAAGGTTGAGGAATTTGGCTTTGGATTGCCTCCAAGACTGTGGGGCAAGAAAAAAGGTGAGACGATTTATTCTATTAATTGGATTCCATTTGGAGGATTTGTGAGAATGTATGGTGAGGATCAGACCAATTCAAAATTCTTAAAAAATGACAGGAGCTTTGCCTCAAAAAGTATGAGGGCGAGGACTAAGGTGGTTGTTGCCGGTGTGGTGATGAATTTTTTAGTGGCCTATGTTTTGTTGGTGGTTGGTTTTAGTGTTGGTATGCCGCCATTGGTGACTAGTCAGGAAGACGTGATGCAGTTGATTAATGATGGGCAGATCGTGCTTGAGCCTGGTTTGAAAGTTGAAAAAGTATTGCCTGGAAGTTTGGCCGATAAGGCTGGGTTTAAGGCTGAAGATGTCCTTTATGCGGTGGATGACAAAGAGATTACTAATATGAGTTTTGCTTATCCTGAGGTTGATGTTGGAGCTAAATATACAGTTATGAGAGATGGTCAATTGCAGAATTTACAATTGGTAATTGACGGTTTGCCTCAGCCTACGGATTTAGATGGTTTTGGTTTGGGTCTTTATGATTCAGCGGCTTTTCCTAGAGTGAAGGTTTATGCGGTTGATAAGGAAACTTTGGCTTATAAGGCTGGTATTCGTGCGGGTGATGTGATTCTAACTGTAAATGACAAGCAGGTTTTTGATACTCAGCAGTATGAGACTTTGGTTAGGGGTGTTGAGGATTTGGATTACAAAATTTATAGAAATGGAGAAGTCGAGAATTTTATTGTTGAACAGGCTAGTCCAAGACAGATTATCGTTTCTGAAGTAGTTATTGGTAGTCCAGCTCAGAAGGCTGGTTTGGTGGCGGGAGACGTACTTCTAGCTGTTAATGGTAAAAAACTCACCGATAGCCAGGAATTTATAAAATTTGTGCAGGAGAATAAGGACAAAAAGTTGGCTTTGGCTGTATCTAGAGAAGGTAAGCAGATTTTTTATGAAGTGGTGGGGGATAAAAAGACAGGTTTGATCGGAGTTGTCCTTTCTGAGCTGATGAATTATCAGGCTGTTGAAAATATGAGTCTTTATAGTGCAGCTCAATTGTCCACGGTGGCAGAAATTAAGGATCAAAAATATCCTATACACGTGGCAATGTATAAATCCTTTGGTGAGACTTACAGACTGTCAAAACAGACTGCCCAGATGTTTGGAAATGTCCTACTCAAACTAGTCAGGTTTGAAGCTGTGCCGGAAGGTGTTGGTGGACCGGTTGGAATCTATAATCAAACGGCTGGCTTTATCGAAGAAGGTTTTGTGTCAGTTTTGGTGTTTGTGGCAATGCTCTCCTTGAGTTTGGCGGTGATCAATATTTTGCCTATTCCAGCGTTGGATGGTGGTCGCCTTTTATTCATCTTTGTTGAATTCATTTTAGGTAGAAAAATTAACCAGAAACTTGAGACTCGTATTCACTTGGTTGGCTATGCTTTGATACTACTTTTGATTATTAGAATTACATACAACGATATCGCTAAATTGTTCAGTTAAAAGTTTTGCTTATGGGCTGCTCAAAAGTTAAATTTTGGGCAGCTTTTTTTGTGTGCAAAAGTGGCGTTTTAGATCTGTTAATTCTTTTGTACTTGCGGGGTGGTGTGGAATTGTATTGTGGAGTGATTGCGGGGGATTTTTTTTGTATTTTAATATGCTGGTTTTTACAACATGTAGTAGGCACCGAAGGCACCTGCACCAGCAATTGTATTGAGATTTTCCGGGTCTTTCTGACTTGTTTATGGGGGGTAAAATGCTATTATTTGGGTCCAAGAAATTTTAGAAAATCGTGGGCACGAAATTCTAAGCAAAACAATTTCTTAAGGGCTAACTTTTAATATTAATTTTCCTATGACGAAAAAAGATTTTTGGATCTCTGTTTTAAAACGCTTAATGCCAACTATTACGAAGGCAAATTTTTTGACCTGGTTTCAAAATACCGGCGTCTTGGAAATTGAAAAAGATACTTTAAAAGTTGGTGTGCCAAGCAATTACCTTGAAACATGGTTGAGCCAAAAATACGGCATCAAAATTCTACAGGCCGCTCAGGAAATTAATCCGGAAATTAAAAAAGTTGAATATATTGTTGAGACAGCTTTGATGAATCCAGGAGATATTAGAGCGGTTGATATCAGACCGATTGTTGCTGCTGTTAATGAAAAAAAAGTTAGGAAAGTTAAGAATTTGAATGAAGTTACTATGATGTCTGGTGCGAATGGTGAAAAGATTTTGAGCCAGATGATGAACAATAGATATAAGCTTGATAACTTTGTGGTTGGTTTTGATAATAGGCTTCCACATGCGGCTTCTGCTGCTGTCTCTAAGGTTCCTGGTGGGATCTACAATCCACTTTATATCTACGGAAAAGTTGGATTGGGCAAGACACATTTGGTGCAGGCGATTGGCAATGAAATTCTAAGAAATTTCCCGAATAAAATTGTTAAGTACATAACTGCTGAGCGTTTTGTGAGTGAGGTTGTTGAGGCGATCGGTAAGAGACATATGCAAAGTTTTAAGGATAGATATCGCAAAGTTGATGTGTTTTTGGTTGATGATGTGCAGTTTTTTGCGCGTAAAGATTCTTCACAGCAGGAATTTTTTCACACATTTAATGAGCTTTATGATGCTAACAAACAGATCGTTTTGACGAGCGATAGGGCTCCGGCAGAATTGGACGGTTTGGAAGAAAGGTTAAAAAGCCGCTTTGCGATGGGTATGGTGGTTGAATTGCTTTGCCCGGATTTTGAGACTCGCCTAGCTATTCTTCAGCAAAAATGTCGTGAGAGTCAGATGATTATTGATTCAGAGGTTTTGAATTTTGTGGCGACAAATGTGCAGAGTAATGTGCGTGAATTGGAAGGTGTTTTGAAGCAGATTCTTGCTGAGACTCAGTTGTTTAATTTGGTTCCGACTATTCGTTCTGCGGCAGAAGTTATTAAGAGAATGAATAAGGCTCATCAAATTATTGGATATGATATTGAGGCTAAGCAGAATTTTATTGCGCGCAGTTCTCAAGATGTGATGAAGGTTGTTTCCGAACATTTTAACGTTACAATTGAACAATTAATTAGTGAGGACAGACATAGTGATTTGATGCTTCCTAGACACGTTTGTATGTATTTGATCAAGAACGAGTTGGGAGAATCTTATGAGAAAATTGGTTTGGGGTTTGGTGGACGAAATCACACAACAGTCATGCATGCTTGCAACAAAACCGCAAAAAAACTTCGCACCGACATTAGACTTGTGAGGGATATTAATGCTATAAAAAGGGAGATGGGTCTTTAATTTTATTTCCTCTTTAATTTTATAGCGATGTATCAACAACAAAAAAATTCTTACAATAGACGCGCTGGTGGTAGCGGAAAAGCTGCGATGGATTATGTAATGCCATTTTTGATTTTGATTTGTATTGGAGTAGTCGGAATCTTGGGTTTTAAACTTTGGAAAGTTTTTTTTGGAGAAGAGAATGCCAAAGCTGCATATTTGCATTTAGTTGAAGGTACTGCCGAAATGAAGGCTTGGGGAACAGACGATTTTTTTGCGATTTCAGGGGATTCTTTGGTGATGCAGGGCGATGAGATTAGGTCTTCTTCTGACGCTAAAATTATTGTGGAATTTACTGGTGGAACAATTATGCGTATGGACGCTAATACAGAAGTCAGTTTTGATTTAATGGAAAGTGATGATGAAAGTCAGACTTTTGATTTGAAATTACTCGATGGTGCAGTTTGGTTTAATTTAGCTCATAGAGATGCTGCAGGTGATTTAGAGCTTACTGTGAATACAGAAAATTTGGTTGTACATTCTAATCAAGCTAGTACTTTTGAGGTTCAGGCTGGTGACGAAGAGGCAACTAGAGTTTTGAGTGTTTATGATAACGAAGGTTTGTTGGTAGACATTTTGAGTAAGGACAAGGAGAACGTTGTGGAGTCTGAAAATATTGGAATAGGTCAGCAGATTGTTTTTAATCAGGCGGTTTTGGATAAATATTGGGCTTACCAGGCTCCTACAGTTTTGGCGGCTTTGGATCCTGAGTTTCAGGGCAGTGCTTGGTATTTGTGGAATTTAAAAGAAGACAATGCTCCAACTAAATTTCAGAGAACTGCCGATGGCACTGGATTTATCAGAGTTGAGCCAGAGGTTACTGGTGTAGCTAGTGGAGAAGAGGCGACTATGAGTGGAGTGGTGAGTGGCGCAGTTGTGCCAAGTGGACAAACTCCAAGTGCTCAACCAAGTGCTGCTGTTAGCGGTCAACCGAGCGGGGCAACTTCTTCTACCTTAAAATCTCCAACAGTTGTTTCTGTGGCTGGTGTGACTAAAGTTGATGCGCAGGGTAAATATCAGTCAAAAAGCCGTGTTACAACTTTGACTGGTAACGTCAGTGGTGCAGAAAAAGTCACTGTTAATGGCTATACTTTAACTAAATTTAAACCAGGCGATACGACTTGGAGTTATTTTGCGAATGCAGATTTTGGTTTGATGAAAGCTGGCGACAATACTTACGAAGTAATCGCTTATGATGCGGCTGGTACAAAGAGTTCTTCTTTAGTTATTAAGGTTTTTTATGAACCTCAGGGGCCGGTTGTTGCTCCAGCGAGCAGCGGTCAGGCGAGTGGTGCTTCGAGCGGCGGTACTACATCAGGTACGACAAGTGCACAGCCAAGCGGCGGAACCTCATCTGGTGCGGCGAGTGGGACTACTGAAGATGCTGATGTAGTAAATCCAGGGATAAGTGGGGCTGTGACAGAGTAGGCTCTCCCCGGGGATAGCGCAGCATACCTTGTGTACACAATTTAAGCTGTTTGACTGATTTGGTTATCATATTTTGATATGTTCTTGCGGACACTTTTACAGATTAAAGTCTTGCAAAACTATTTTATGAGGCTCGTTTGACTAGTACGATTTCTGTATCGTGATTCGTCGGCGCCGGTGAGGGAAAAGTGAGAACTTTAATATGTCAAATATGGCGAGCGTGTCAAAGTACGTCAGGATTTTTAAGTGGCAGGCTCTATAAATACTTCGCCCTATTGGCATTGTGTTCGTCGTTGGTGCGGGCGTAGATTACTTCGCCGGTGTCGAGGGTTGTGAGGTAGAACCAATAGTCGTTTGATTCTGGGAACATTGCTGCTTCGATGCTTTCTATACTTGGGTTGGAAATTGGCCCTGGGGGTAATCCAAGGTTTTTGCGGGTGTTGTATGGAGAATCTAAATCTAGCTCGCTGGCACTGAGGTGGCGATCTTTTGTGATATATAATAAGGTCGCATCTGCTCCCAACGTCCAGCCACTTTCCAAACGTTTCCATAAAATACCGGAGACAAGTCTCCTGTCTTTGGCTCCAAATACTTCATTCTCAATAATAGAGCCCATTGTTACTATTTCGTGTACGCTGTGGCGTTTTAGTTGGCCCTGCAAATCTGCAAACTTCTTCTCAAAATTATCCAAAGCCAAATAAATCAAATCTTGAGATTCAAAATCAGCTGGGTCTAAAAAGTAGGTGTCTGGGTAAATGTACCCTTCTAAGGGTAATTCCAAACTGCTCAACTTTTCCTGGTCCAAAAAAGAGTAATATTCCCAACCGTCAAAATCCTTTACCGCCTGCATAAAATCGCCTGATTCGCCGAGCCCCAATTCTACTAATTTTGTGTCTATATCTCTAATTCTCAAACCTTCTTGAATGGTGATTACAAACTGGGCTTGGGCGGGATCACTCAAGGCTGCGATAATTTCTGGAGTGTTCATGCTCGGTTTTAACTTGAATCTGCCAGCTAAAATGTTTTCGCCTAGACTGTTGAATTTCGTATATAGGTAGAATGAAGTGTCGCTGTTGATCAGGCCTTTTTCCTCTAGTGAGGCTGCTATTTCTTTAACCGCTGCACCTTTTTTAACTTGGAAAGAGACGACTTCGTCGTCGTTTTTATCTACAGGGCTGTAGACATTAGATCTATACTTTAGATAGCCAAATAGTAGGACTAAAGCGATTGCTGCTAAAATTATCCAGATTAGTTTGCTTTTTTTGTTGGGTTTTTCGAGTTTTTGCATATAACAGTTACGATGAGGGTTGCTGCTACATTCTTATTGTTGTGGCTGGTCTATACCCATGCCACCACCAAGATTTAGGTCGCCCATGATATCTTTCATCATTTCTGCACCGATTTGTTGAGACTTTTTAATGGCTTTGTTTAGACACTGTACCATATTGATCTCTAATTTTTTCTTATCGGCCATAGCTTCATCACTAACGCGGATTTCTACAGCTTCCTGCTCACCATTTATTACCACAACCAAACCTTCGTGTTCGGCTTCTATATGAGTATTTTTAAGCTTCGCTTTGATTTCACGAGCCTGTTTTTGCAATTTATAGAGATTTTTTGCTTTATCAAACATATTTTTAAATTTAAGTGAAATTGACGGGGGGATTATAGCTTGAGCTTGAATTTTTTGCAAAACGCCTATTTTTGATTCTAAAAATTTCTATTGCCAGATCTTGGGGTTTACTCTAAACTAGGCCCCGCTTAATCTAATAGTTCACTTTTTATGCAAACAATCAATTTAGAAGTACAATCCAGAGACACAGAGACAAAAGCTAAGAATCTACGTAAAACTGGCTTATTACCTGCAGAATATTACGGTAAGGGGGTGAAGAATAAATCTTTACAGATGGACTATCAGGTTTTTAGAAAGCTTTTTAGAACAGCTGGTAAGAATACTATTTTGGAATTGGATGTTGATGGTAAAGAAAAAATTAATGTGTTGGTGCACGACGTGCAATTTAATCCGGTTACAGATCTAATGAACCATGTTGAGTTTATTAATGTACGCATGGATGAGGTTATTTATACTAAAATTCCAGTTAAATTTATTGGTCAGTCTAAAGCCGTTAAGGATCTTGGTGGTATCTTGAGTTACAACTTGAAAGAGCTTGAAATTTCTTGTTTACCTAAGGATCTTATTCCATTTATCGAGGTTAGTGTTGCTCCTGTTACGGATTTCCATACTAATGTTAAGGTAAAGGACTTAGAGGCTCCAGCAAATATCACTATTGAAACTCCAGGACATGAAGTAGTTGTTTCTGCGGTTGCTCCTAGAGAAGAAGAAGCTGCTACTACAACTGCTGCGACTCCTGTTGAGGGTGCTGCTCCAGCCGCTGGTGCTGCTGCAACTCCTGCTGCGGCTGCTGCTCCAGCTGGTAAAAAATAAACGTTGTTGTTGGCTTTATCTGAAAAAGTATTATAATGCAGGAAGTTTAATTTCTTCCTTATTTTCCTATGTTTAAAAATTTAAAGTTTCTTGTGCTTGGTTTGATTGCCGCAGTGGCTTTTACTGGCTGTTTTACTAGTGGCCAAAAAGTGAATTATCTTGAATTTAGCTCTGTTGGTAGCGGTGATACTGATGCTGAGATGATAGGTGCAACGATGAAGTTTGTACCAAATTACGAAGACAGAACTATAGCAGTGACTTATAAAGAAGATTCTACTGTAGCTGCTGATGATAAATTGATTGAGGCTGTTTTTGGTGGTGAGAATTTTGATAGGTTTGAAAAAAGTGTGGAGATCGTGATGGATAATGAAAGTATGGAAGACGTTGGGGTAGTGACCTTTTCTGCAAAAGTTGAAGATCAGGAAAAAAAGATGCATTATTTCTTGCCAGCTGAGAATTTGGAAGAGACAGATGAGTTGAATGCTTTTTACTCTGATATTTTGGCCTTATTGACAGAAGAAGAACAAGTTTAACCAATTTAAATAAAAATTTAACCTCAAAACTATGGTGATTTTAGTAAATCAGATAAAGGAAGCTATGGACGTCTTGATGCTCGATAAGGAAAAAATGGCTTCTGTATCTAATAAGTCTGATGCCACAAAGTGGGGAATTATAATTTTGGTTGTACCGCCGCTTTTGAATTTGATTCTTTCTGCTTTAAGTTTTCCATCTGGTTTAAATGCGATTTTTACCGGTTTGGTTTTTTGGTCAATGGTTGTGCCTACTGTTTCATTGGTTGCGACGATGTTTTTGATGTCTTTTGTGGCGCAGAAGTATTTTAAAGGTGGGGATGGGCATAAACAGTTTTTTAATGTTTTGGCTTATGCTTCAGTGGTTTTTTGGCTTACTCCAATTGCGTTTTTGATTGATTTGGTAGGAATAATGGACGCTTCAGGTTTGCTTAATTTGATTTCAACAGTCGGTTTGGTGTGGGTTTTTGTGGTTGCTTACAATTACCTGGTTCACATCAGAAAAGTTACTCAAAAAGATGCTACTTTGGTGGTTTTGGGCGGTGTATTCTCCTATTTCTTGCTTCAATACATCCTTGGAAGAGTCTTAATCGGCAAGTACTATAAGTTGTTTTACTAGGTATTTACTTGACGTAACTATTGATAAGTGTTACAGTTCACTCTTATTTGTTAATCAAATTTTTATGTCTATTGTAAAGCCACAAGATGGTGTTATGGAAGCCTTTAGGGATACTAAGTCTTATAGTTATGTTAAAGACGACGGGTCCAGGCTTAGTGCAGAGTTGGATGAGAGCAGTGAGAATGCAGCGTTATTGGACGGTATGGATCCATATGAAGTGGCTCGCAGAGAGGATTATTTAGAACCAGTAGAGGCTATACAGTTACGCGTACAGGGTCCAGATTATAGTCGAATTGTTAATACTGGAGCTAGTACTCCACGAAGAAGACAAGGAGAGTTACCGGCTTCATTCACTGCTCTTTTGAGCGTAGATGGACAGGAAGTTTTGAGTGTTTTAGAGAGAAGAGTAGACCGTGGTGCGACTCTTGGATTAGAGCAGATTCACGATTTTCCTGCGGAAAGAGTTTTGGCTTTATTAGAAGAAGTAACACGATTGGGTTTAACTCTTGATGAGATTAGTACTGGCAATGCTTTACAAGATGCTGCTAAACATATAGCTGATGCAGAAAGGCTAGAATCTCAGGCGAGAGCTTTGAGGTCTAAAGCTGAACAGGTGAAGGGAGGTGTACAGACTGTATTGGAAGGTCTTACTCAAAGATTAGCTGAGGTTGGTATTAGTGATGTAGCTGGCTATGTTCAAAAACAGAGAAAATAAGGTAGAATGGAAATTTTGCCGGTTGGTTCTTTAGCTCTTTTATGGTATAATTATGTAATCAATTATACCTAAATGAGCGATCCTAATTCACAAGCAGCGGGTGGTGGACAAAGCGGTCAGGCTGGGCAAACCGGTCAGTCTGGACAAGGGCAGCAGAATTTGAATCCCGATCAACAGGCCCAAAATCTTGATAATCAACAGGATCAGCTTAAAGATGAGGCTGATAAGGATTATGCCAATCGTGTATGGCAAAAAATTGGTAAGTCCATGGCAAAAAACCAGAGGGCTGATATTAAAAGTGAGGTTCCAGCGCGTCCTGGAGAATTTAATGACGATGAGGTTAGGAGTGAGATTTCGGATGATGTTCCTGAGGTCAAAAAAAAGCGTCGTAGACGTCGTAGAAAAAAGAAAACGCCAGTTGAGGAAACTGCGGTTGTTCCAGTGGAAAAGCCTGTTGAGGAAATTGTGGCTGTGCCGGCAGAAAAGCCAGCCGAGGAGCCTGCGGTTATTCCAGCAGAAAAACCAGTCGAACCAGTCATGGATGAGCCGATAAATCCTTTTGCGCAGCCTGTAAATTTGCCTCCAAATACCTATGAGGCGGCGAAAGTTCAAAAGGTTCAGGAGGAGGCACCTATGGTTTCTGAGAATGAGGTTGTGGACGACGGTGAGCCAATAAATCCTTTTGCAGCTCCAGTAGTGCCGCCTTTGGAAGATAAGCCATTGGATAGGGTTAGTGATGTGCCGCAAAATCCTTTTGCTGATTTCCAGCAAGAAAAACATGCGGAAGAAATTAAAGAAAATGAAGCAATTGAATCTGAGCCGGTCAATATAAATGATCGATATGAAGATTCTGATAATGATAAGGATATTCGGGAAGTTGAGGTTGTTGAGGCTACACCGGTTGAGCCGATTTTGGCTGAAGCCGAAGTTGTTTCTAGCGAAAAAGAAAAGGCTCCTGATCTGCCACCGCCTGTGGCTGTTGTAGACCACAATGACGGATTTAAGGAAGATTTCTGGACTGTTTTGGAGCAGGCTGGTATTACACGTGGCAAGATTGTTGGGGCTGTCGTGGTTTTGGGTTTCGCGATTTTGATTTTTATGGGTTATGCCTTTGGCTGGTATGAGAATTTGATGTTTTGGAAGGGTGGACCTGATGTATCTGATGTGACGGTTGAAGAAGTGGAAGGTGATACGGATATAGAAATCGTTGATAGTGATCAGGAAGGTGCGCAGGACTCTGCGAGTCCGTATGACCTGGTTTCTTCTTACGTTTTTGGTCAGGAGTACAATGATTTTGCCGCCGAGGGAATTGTGGCTCAGCCAATCAGTCAGATAGTTAAGTTTGGTGGCTATGAGGCTGCGTTTATATTCGGCCAAAAAAATAATTTGCATGAAGAAAGATATATTGAATATCTCGATCTGCTAAATAAAATGAAGAATATTTATGAAGTTAATATTTATGAGTTCATGAATTTTTCTACTGATCGGAGAGAATCTTTGGAAGAATATTTAGTTGAAATGGATGCGCTTATAAATCATGCTTTGATCGCGCTGGATTCTTTAGATGCAAATCTTGCAATTTTGGATAATGAGTATGAAGTTTTGGCAACTCAGGCTGCGCAGTATGAAAACGAATTTTTTGCTTACAGTGAGCAATATTACGGTAGGGCGGCTTTTGAAGTAATGGATTTGTATGTGGCAGAATCTCAAAAGGCCATAGAAATTAAAGCTCGTTATAATGCAGAAAATGCTTTAAGGACTAAATTTATTAATTATCTCAATGCTTTGCGTCCAAGATATGAAGATATTTCTTTGAATAGGGAAGCTGTGATAAAAGGTGTTAAAGTATTTGATATTCCGGAGTCTGAAATTGATGCGATTATCAGATTAAACGACTAAATTTCCTTTTGAATTTTATTTAGTATATACTTGGAGCTTAAGATAAGCTTTTATTATGAATGGGGTTATTTTAAGCAAGATAAATCAATACAATAATGAGCTCAGTCAAGAAAAGGCTAGGAAAGCTTTGGAATTTTTTGCTGAGAAAGTTGATTATCCGGGGGCTGAGGCTTTTGTTGCTAGAATTCTGGATATTTTGATTCCGTTTAAACCCGATGAGTCGACTATTCTGGCGACAGTTTTATATGAAGTTTTTGATAGGGATTTAATTAGTGAGGAGCAGGTTATTAAACATTTTGGTAAAGGGACCTTTCAGGTTTTGGATGGTATGAAGCGTTTAAATAACCTTAGTTATGGCGAAAATAACAAGATTCAGCAGACCGAGGCTCTGAGAAAAATGTTTATTGGTTTGGCTAATGATTTGAGGGTGATTTTGCTTTGGTTGGCTTATAGACTTTCAAAAATGGAGATCCTGGATAGTATTTTTGATGGTGAGATGGCCTTACATTATGCGAAAGAAACCATGAATGTTTGTGTGCCTATTGCTTCTCGTTTGGGTATTTACAGACTCAAAACTCAGTTGGAGGATCAGGCTTTTAAGTATTTGAACCCTGTTGAATATCATAGAATTATTAATGAAATTCAAAAGGAAGATATGTTGAAAAAAGATTCGATGCAGTTGATCAAAAAAAAATTGCAGGCATTCTTTGACAAGCATGGGCTGGAGGTAAAAATTTACGGTAGAATTAAAAGTGCCTATAGTATTTATACTAAATTAAAGAAAAAAGGCTCTGAATCAATCAATGATTTATATGATCTCTTTGCGATTAGAGTGATTTTTCCAGACGCTAAAAATACAGATGATTTATATAATATTTTGGGTTTGATTCATACAGAATGGAAGCCGCTTTCTAATCGTTTTAAAGATTACATAGCAGTGCCAAAATCTAATGGATATCGTAGTTTACATACCGTTGTTTTGGGCTTGTCGCCAAAGAATCCCACGCAGCCGGTAGAGGTGCAAATTAGAGATCAAAAAATGCACAGAGAGGCTGAATACGGTATTGCTTCTCATTGGCTGTATAAGCAAAAAGGTACTTCGAATTTTGGAAATATTGATTCTCACGCAGAATGGATTAAGGGCTTGGAGAGAATTCATGAAATTTTTGAGTCGGAATTTGATGTTATCAAGGAAGTTGCGATTGATTTGTTTAAAGATAGAATTTTTGTGCTGACGCCAAAAGGTGAGGTAAAGGATTTGCCATTGGGGTCAATACCTGTGGATTTTGCTTATGCGGTGCATACTGATGTTGGTAATAAATGCATAGGAGCAAAAGTGAACGGTGCTACTGTGCCTTTGGATTATAGTTTGAGAAATGGAGAAGTTGTGGAAATTTTGACCCGTCGTGATGCGGTGCCAAAATTAAAATGGCTTTATATCGTGAAAACTAGCTTTGCAAAGACTAAAATCAAACTCTGGTTTAGTTCACAAAATAAAAAAATTAGAGAGCCTATGCGTGGAGATGGGTTGGATGTGGTCAAGAGATTTAGGCCGAGCAATGAGGTTTATAGTGCCGCTAGACCTGATAAAAAGAAATTCTTAAAGAATCAAGTTGGCAGTTTGCCTTTGGAAGATCAGATTACTGTTGTTGGTGAAGACAATATGGTTTTAAAGATTTCGTCATGTTGTGCGCCTAAATACGGCGACGAAATTTCGGCTTATGTGACAAGTAATGGCAAAATCAGCATTCACCAACTTGGCTGCAAGGTTTTAAAAAGATTAAACGAAGAAAGGTTTTTGGTTGCAGACTGGAAGAAACTTTAAGCAAAGGATAAAAGCAGTTGGTCCATGAGTTTTGCAATCTGTATCTTTTCGTTTTCCTGCAGGTAGATTCTTTCGACTTCGTAGACCGGTTTGTCTTTGAGAAACTGGAAAAATTTGAGGTATTTTTTTTCAATATTGCTTTGTACTTCCTGGAAATCTGGGATTAAGCCACTTCTGTCGAGGAGTTTGATAATGTAGCTTTGGGCTGCTAGTTGAGGTTTTTTTGAGATCATGATTTGTTCCAGGGTAGAATTTAGCAACTGGTGGAGGTTATCGATTTTTTGATTTTCGTAAATTACGCTATTGGTTATTTCCGCAATTTTTAGAGCGTTTTGGAGTTTGTCGAGGTCGGTATAAAGTTCTTTAAATTGTTTGATTGTAGAGATTTCTGTGAGAATTATATTGCGGGGGCCAAAGTATAAACCCGCATCGCAAAAATTTAGAGTCTCTAAGTGGCCGGTAAATTTGCTATTCATTTTTCGGCTACCTTTAGCCAAAACTTTTATTTTTCCTAATTCTTCCGTATACAAAAAAATCGTTTTGTCATTCTCGGCAAAATTCTTATGGCCTAAAATTACGCCTTTAACATTACAACTTCTATTCATATTAAGTTTAAGTTTCGTGCAGGTCCTTTTTGAGGTACCCGTTAATTGCTATTAGTGAACTTAGAATACTTAGAGCGAGAGTTGCGAGAATTTCTACCGCAAAAATTGTAGCGAAATTAAGTGAATCGTAGTAATTCCAAAGGCTCATTTCGTCGATTTTTATTTTTTGAGAAAGGAGGAAGAGCATTACGAAACTGCTTATTACAGCCAAAACTCCGTAGATGATACTTTCGATTAAGAATGGTGAGCGGATGAACCAGTGAGAGGCGCCAACGAGTTTCATGACGCTGATTTCTTGTTTGCGGTTGAATATTGTGATTTGCAGTGCATTGAGAATAATGAGGGCGCCGCCGATGATAAAAATTACCACCACCCAGAAAATTATTTGCTGGGTAAAGTCGGTGAGTTTGACTAAGTTTTTTGAGACGCTGGTGATAATGCTGTTGCTTTCGTCATTAGTGCTGATGACGTTTGAAAGGTAGAGTTTGTATTTATCTTGAGCCAAATATTTGCTAATTTCTTGATGATATTTTGGGTCGATGGTTACTATATTTATGCTAGCTGGGAGGGGATTGCCGAGGTCGTATTTTTCAAAAGCTAGGGTGATGTCGGGATGAGTTTTTTTGATTTGAACGAGGGCATCTTTTTTTGAAGTGTAAGTTACCTGCGCAACTTCTTTAATGTTTTTTAGGTCGTTAGTGATTTGTAGGGCTTGTTCTTCGGTAGTGGTTTCCTTGAGGTAAACGGTGATGTCGATTTTTTTGTTGAGATTTGAGAGGGCGTCCTGGGCGATAAAATTCACCGCAAGAATAATATTAAAAATAAAAATAATAGTTCCGGTCACAAAGATTGTGGCTAGAGAAAGCAGTTTATTGCGCCAGATGTTACTCAGGGCAAGTTTAAAACTTTTATCGAAAAGATTTTTCATAGTATGTAATGAGAATGAGGGGTCGTTTGCCTTGGATTATATAGGAAGTCGCTTGAAAGTAAAAGATAGAGGGTCGGAAATTTGACTGGAAGTTTTGTTGATGTTTTTGATAACTTCCCCGAAATGCTGGCCGTAATTCTGGTTTTGCCTTATTTATAGCCAAGAATTGATGGTGGTCCATTTTCTTGGGGAAGTAATGTTGAAGTAAAACATGGTTGGACCTTTGCTGGGTAGCTAGTTTTTTCCGGAAAAATGTACGGCAGTTGTACGTATAGTAGGGATTTTTTGCTATCGGTGCCGATGAATTACAGCATAAATTTGACCAAATCCACTTTACTTGTTTAATCAGTCCCCAAGAACCCGGTATAATACAAAAATAAAACTGGTCAAATAAACATGGAAAGAATTTTGCACAAAACTGATCTGTAAATTCACCCACGCGGGTGAGACATAATTGGTGGTAACTCGGCTTTAAACTTTTTCAGTTGTTTCGTTGAGGGTGCCAATTTCTGCCAACTGTCTTTTGATGATGGAAGATTTGTACATGTCGGGTCGGTACGGTTGTAGTCTAACGATTTTGGCATCCAACTTAATGTCCATTAAATATTTTTCAAGTCTGTAGGTAAAAGCAAATTGGTCGTAGCCAAGTGCGATCACGTCAGGCCTATATTCTTTGATAACTTTATTCTTATCTTTTTTGCTGCCTAATACAACGATCTCGGCCCAGTTTGTGGCTTTGAGATTCACTAAACGATCCTTTTCGTTGTGGTCTGGCAATTGGCCTTTGATCTTTTTAACAGTTTCGTCGCGGGCAATTACGGCAACAATCTGATCGCCGAGCAATCTGGCTTGTATAAAAAGATTTTCGTGTCCGGCATGCAAATAATCAAAAGTGCCAAACACCATAACCAAAGTTTTTTTTTGCGTAGTCATTTTATTGCAGGTCGGGGACAAGAATATTAACTAAAACCAGTACTAACAGGGCTAATATAATTACAGAAATTAGAATTATGTCCAGCGTTTTATGGTCTTTTTCGGGATTGCTTAGACTTAATCTTAGCGCTGCCAAGCCATAAATCAGGCCGGTGATGGCAAAAGGAATGTCCATTAGTTTGTTGACGATTCCAGCTTCTTTGCTAAAAACATCGTTAGCTAAAAAAATGCTTGAGCCCAGATGCAAAAAACCAGTTACTATAAAGAAAGCGAGAGCGACTTTTTTGATGTTTTCTATGGTATTTGTGGTTTGCATACGCGGGACATTATAGGCGTTTGCAATAATTTTTAAAAGATGTAGACTTGCACTGCTTTTAACAGATCAATATGCTCACGGATGAAGAGGTTAAACATATAGCAAAATTGGCCAGACTTAAGCTGAGCGATTCAGAAGTTGAACGCTTGGGTAAGCAAATCAGTGGTGTTTTGGATTATGTGAATATTTTGGCGGAAGTAGACACCGCAGGTGTCCAAGAAACTTCTCAAGTAACAGGTTTGCAGAATGTGATGGCCGACGACGTGGTTTTGAAGAGCCCCGCTAGTAGGGAGGAATTGTTGGCTTGTAGCGAACTGCCGGTGGACAGTAAACAGGTGAGAGTGATTAAGATCATGAAATAACAATGGCAAACTTTAATAAACTTACAATTAGACAGGCGGCAGAAGGTTTACGTGCTAAGAATTTTAGCGCGGAAGAATTATTGAATGATTGCTTGGCCCAGATTAAGCTTAGAGATAAAGACTTAAATGCTTTTGTGACTTTGGATGAGAATGGAGCTAGAGAGCAAGCTCAAACTGTGGATAAAAAGTTAGAGGCCGGAGAGAAATTGCCTTTGTTGGCGGGAATTCCAATGGCTGTTAAAGATCTGATTTATACAAAGGGCGTAAAGACGACTTGTGCGTCGCCAATTCTAAAAGATTTTGTGCCGCCTTATGATGCGACAGTAATGGAAATGTTGAAGGCGCAGGATATTGTGATGATTGGCAAAACTAATTTGGATGAGTTTGCCTGTGGAGGTTCTACGGAGCACTCTTGTTTTGGGCCGACAAAAAATCCTTTTGATTTGACGCGTGTGGCTGGTGGTTCAAGTGGTGGAAGTGCGGCTTGTGTAGCGGCGGATATGTGTTTGTATAGTTTGGGGACGGACACTGGTGGGTCGATCAGACAGCCGGCGTCGTTTTGTGGAATTTATGGAATGAAAGTGACGTATGGTCGTGTTAGCAGATCCGGAGTTAATTCTATGGCTTCTAGTTGGGATACTGTGGGAAATTTTGCTAGGAATGTCGAAGATATCGCTCTAGTTTTACAGCAAATTGCCGGTAAAGATCGTCGTGATATGACTACGCCTGATGTTGCTGTGCCGGATTATTCTTCATTCTTAAATAAAGATGTGAAAGGTATGAAAATTGGCTTACCAAAGGAGTATTTTGCTGAAGGTGTGGATCCAGAAGTTGTGGCGGCCGTTAAAAATTCTGCCAAAAAACTAGAAAAATTAGGTGCGGAAATTGTCGAAGTTAGCCTGCCCTATACCAAATATGCGGTGGCTGTTTATTATGTGAGTGTGCCTGCGGAATTGTCTGCGAATCTCGAAAGATTTGATGGAATTCGTTATGGCAAAAAGCCTAGTGAGGATCCTGCGGACATAGTGGATTTTTATTTTAAGGCTAGAGGAGAAGGTTTTGGCGATGAAATCAAGCGTCGTATTATGATCGGAACTTATGTTTTGTCGGCTGGATATTTTGATGCTTATTACAAAAAAGCACAGCGTGTACGTACGTTGATTATTCGTGATTTTGCCGAGGCTTTTGAAAAAGTTGATGCGTTGATTGCGCCAGTTGCGCCAACTCCAGCGTTTAAAGTTGGTGAATTGGTTAATGATCCTTTGGCGATGTACATGGCTGACGTTTTGACTATTCCGGTGAATGCTGCCGGTCTGCCTGGTTTGGCTTGCCCATGCGGTGTTACTGCTAGTGGATTGCCGATTGGACTACAAATTATCGCTCCCCAGTTTGAAGAGGGAAGGTGCTTGCAGGTGGCTAGTGCTTTGGAGAAGGTTTAGCTATGGATATTGACAAAACTGGATAATTGGTTAGTATTAGCGTCCTAGTTGATTAACCATTAAAGAATATGGCTGAACGTGTTGGTGAAGTTTTGGGTGAACGCTTTATAAGCGGCGTTAGACTGCCAGCTGATTTCGATATGGCTAGTGTGAATTCAAAGCCTGGAGTTGAATCATTGGTGCCTTTGATTAATATGCGGGATATCGCTGAAGAGGATTTGAGGGAAGCATTAGAGGCTGTTGGCAAGGATCCTGGTTTGGTCGATGGAGTCGCTTGGTTAGTATGTGCTGAAGTTGATAAATTGCTGATGGGTGTTAGCAGAGTGGCGGGTGTTGTTGATGTTTTTAAAGATGTTGCTGCAGAATATGCAAAGCAGCAAGGTTTTGATGGATTGACTGCGCCACAGCCTGGATTTAGACAGGCCTCTCCTGATTTTGATGGAAGTAGGGTGAAGCCTATTTTAAAAGATACTGATGGTCGCTCTAAAATTGATATTGTTAAGAGTTTTGCTACGCTTGGTTTTCATGAAGCAACTTTAGAGATTGCTCGTAGGAAGGTTGAGGCGCAGAGGAAAACTTCCTAGCTCTCCCCGGGGAGAGTTTTTACAGATTAGAAGGTCGTTTTGTTGACTTTACGTATTTTTGATGTAGAATCGGTTGCCACTGTTTAAACATAAAATTATGACTGAAGGATATACAGATTTAGGTCCAATGCTAGGACCAAGTGATCCGATGGCTGCTGATTGTTATAGAGCTAATATTGCTTGTGAAAAAGCTGGTATTGGTCAGAACGATGTGCTTGCTCTTGGAATGGTTGTAAGTGATTGCGTGAGAGATGCTTCTGATACAGGACATGTAGACTTTGTTTCATTGGGCAGAGCTGCTGCTGAAGGTTACGCTGTGGGAACATTGGGGCTCGAAGATGGTGCCCAGATGGATGCGTGTAGAAATTTAGGTGTAGCTCAGGCTCAGTGGTTGGCTGCTAGCTTGGCTGGCCTAGAACAGCGATAAATTTTTGTCTGAGGCCTCGTCATTTTTGGCCACGGTGGCTGGAGCGGCTTTGACGATTTCGGTTTGTTTGAGCGGTTCTAGGAGTTTTGTCTTGATGCCCATTTTTTCGGCGAATTGCCAGCACATGTTAAAGATGGCGCGTTGGCTGTTGGCGATTTCGCTGCTTTCGATTATCATGCCGATTAATTCGTCTTTAAAAGAAATGATGGCAACTTTGTCGTCATAAATATTGATTTCGTTGGTGAAGTCGAATTGGTCAGAAGGGATGAGTCTAAGTTCACGATTAAATTTTTGGTCTTTGGCGTGCACGCTTTCGCCGGCTTTGTCTTTTGGAGCAATACCACGCAGGTAGATCCCTTTTTTGGCCCTCTTGCTTACGTATTCTTCATCATAATTTGGCCATTGATTGCGGATTTCTAAAGAATTAGAATAGTTGAGAATCTCGGTTTTGCTAGTGAGCGTGTCGGCGTAAATGGCTTTAATACCTTCTAACCCTTCAAAATATCTGACACGTGGATGATTGATTTCACCGGTGAGGGTTTTGAATTTTGGTAGGGAAGTGCGCAGGTCGCTAGTGCGTTTTTCGTATTCTTCTAATAGATTTTCTGGTGCAATTGCGTTGAAAAATTTTAATTTCTTTTTTGTGAAATAGCTCACGAGACCTTTTTGTTTGAGCTTTTCGAGAATGTCGTAAGTTGTCACGCGATTGATTTTTGCGGCTTGAGCAATATCAGAAACCACGGCTGTTCCTCTTTCTACACAGGCCAAGTAAACTTTGGCTTCTTTTTCACTTAGACCAAGATTTTTTAGAACGTCGATAAGTTGTTTTTCCATTTTGCTTGATGAAATTATAAGGCCCGGGACTGGCTGTTGAAATTTACAACAGGAGGATTTTAGCTGAGGTTTAGGTTTCTATCAAGTGATTGTAAATTACTTCCCCGAGGAAATGGACCACGCTTTGTTTTTGGCTTGCCGTATGGATAAATGGCATGTTTTACGTATGGTTTTGGGGAAGTGTTTTGGCTGAAAATGGCGTTAACAAAGTTATTTTTTGCAGCAGTCTAAAATCACTCTTTCGATGGCCAGTTCGAATTCACTGTTGTCGCCTTGATAACTTTTGATGCGGCCGGTTTTGACACCTTTGTCTATGTGCAGAAGTTTTTTGTAGATTTCGGCGAGTGTTTGGGCTGGGAAATTTTTGCATTGATAGAGGCTTTTTTTGACTACGAAAGGATGTAGGGCTAATTTTTTGACAATACTGAGCTCTCTTTCTCCTCTGTCCATTAGGTCTTTTACCTGTAGCAGAATTCTAAATTGGCGGATTATCATGAAAAAAACTTTGTTGGGGTCTTCGCCGCTGTCGCAAAGGACCTGGAAACTTTTGATCGCTCCTTTTTGGTTTTTTTCGGCGATGCTGTCGGTCAATTTAAAGACGGAAGCGGTTAGTGATTGGATGCATAAATCGTCGATCATTTTTGGCGTGATTTCTTGGCCGTTGGCGTAGAGTTGGAGTTTTTCGAGTTCGTTATTGAGGCTCCAGAGCTCGGGTTTGCAGTATTGGCTGAGGTAATCGGCGGTTGAAAGGCTGATTTTGATGTTGTCTTTTTTGGCTTTGTCGACAATCCATTTGTAGGTTTCTCTTAGGCTAAGTTTTGGAAATTCTTGGAGGGTGCCGATTTTGGCGATTTTTTTGTAAACAGGGTTGGATTTTTCGGGTGCTTCGGTTTCGTGGAAAATTATGATGCAAGAATCTATGGAATCTTCTAGTGAATCAGCCACGAATTTTTGATTATCTTTTTTGCCTTCGTCCAGAAAATTTTTAATGACGATCATGCGTTTTTCGCTAAGGAAGGGCAGGGAATTGATGTTGGTGGAGAAGTCTTTGACGTCCATTTTTTTGCCATCCAGGATTTCAAGGGATGATTCGTCGAATTTTTTGCTGAATTCTTTTTGCCAGAAATTTAGTTTTTGATAGCTTGAAAATAAGTCGTCGCCGAAGAAAAGGTAGATAGGTTTTGGGGGGGCTTTTGGTTTGCCTGTAGCGGTTTCCGCAAGGGATGCTACGCTATCGGTTTCGTTGGTTGCGGTATTGTTTGATGTGCTAAATGTGGTTTTTTTGGCTGGCATTTAAGGCGGCTTAAATTGGAGTTTGAGTATAGGGCGATTTTAAAAAAGTGTACAGGCGGTTGACGGATTTTTAATTAGAATTTTGATATGTTCTCGTGAACAGATTAACAGATGGGGTTTGACCAGTTTGATTTTTGTATTATACCGGGTTTCCACGAGGGATGCTGCGCTACACGCGGACACTCTTGCAGACGTGATTTGACCTGATTCGTTTTTATGTTGTACTTGGTCCCCACATGGGGTGCTTATCTGTCTACCAATGTACTGCAAAAAACAGTACGAGCAGCAGCGAGTGTCGACGTAGACCAAGTGGAGACGGTACTAAAGGTACGCTTTGCTCTCCCCGGGGATTGTTTTTAAAGATTAGGATTGTGTAAATTATCAAAAAAAGCCCCACCGTTCTTGGCGGGGCTTTTGGATTTAAGGACGCAAGCGTCCTGGCGCTCTAAGGAATAATTGCTTGTTCCAAATCTACTAATTCACTGATTCCTGGAGGAGTGTTTAATAGAATTCTTTGGTCGTAACGGATTGTTACTGAGCCTTCTTCTTTACGTGGGTCACCAACCGCTTTACGATTCTTAAATAGGTCGTAAACGTCACCAATCAAGTTACCGTTAATTACTAATAATTGTGTTGGAGAATCTGCGCTTGTAGCTTTGCCGTTTAACTTTGTACCATTGATTACTTTGCCATCGTCACCCTTTTCGTCTGTATCGACAGCCATTAGAATACCATCAATTCTTGTCACGTTAGGGTTAATTATGATATTACCATCGATTACGATAAAGGCTGCAGAGCTGATATTCTTAGCATCACCTAGATCGCCAAGTTTAGCATATTCAATGTTTGAATTAATGATCAAATCGTGTCCTTTAACTATGTATGTTTGTGCAGCAGGTACGTTTGTGCCTGATTTTACTGTAAAAGTTGATGCGTTAGCTCCGATAATTAAATCTCCTTCAGTTTTTACAAAAATACCGCTCTTACTATTCTTTATAGAAGAATAATTTGTGGTGTTGCTGATGGTAGATATGCCACCAAGATTCTGACCCCAACGAGAGATTCTTTCTACGTTTGCAGAAATTGCTTCGTTGATGTTTTTCTTGGTCCAAATATCCGCAACCTCGGCACGTAATTCACAAATTGTACTTGAGAAATTCTTTAAGACATCGTTGTAACCTTCGATGTTTGTTTTTAAATTACTGTAACGACATACATCATGAGAAGGGATGTCCAAACCAATGATTTCATCTGGTAGATCGCCTTCACCGGTCCTGGTTACCTCGGTTGTCCTGAAACGCTCTGGAGTGATAATTACTGGAGCGTTTTTTACTTCAGAACATTGGGAAACGTCGATACCAATATCAAGTACATCATGGAAGAATGTGTCACCGCCCTGACGTGTCAAAACGTAAGGACAGATTGCAACAACTTTAGCCTGATCGTCGCCGTCGAAATCTACGTCAAAGCTAGTGTCGTTGTCGTCGCAATAATCCTTGTCGTCCTCGTCTGTCTCATCTTCGTCGCAGTCCTCATCGTCATCGTTACGGCTGTCGTCTTTGTCGCTGTCGGCTTCAAATTCTGCATTATTTTTGAATTGCTCACCACAACGGCCGGACATCTTTTTACAAGCTTCGTCATCAAGTCTGAATTGTTCTGGGTAGGTCATCTGGTATTTTATGACGATTGCGCTGTCGCTATCCAATTTTTTTACATTGTGGAAGAAAATCTGGTTATCCTCGTCGTAACCATTCCTAAACTGTTTAACTATATCGCCTTCAGCCTCGTTTTTAGCGAAAGAATTTTTTAAGGTGCTTTCTGAACCTACGCAGAAGTCTTTGTCATTTTTGCCACAAATTGATTTAGTTAAATTTGAGAATGCTTTGAAATTATCATCATGGTAGGTATCTGTATTGTTGCCCCTGTCTTCTATGTAGTTGCCATCTTCAAAGATAGTTACACCGGTATTTTTATTGTCTTCAAGGTATGAAATCTGCATGGCTTTGTAGATCAACTCGCTACCTTCTGAACCTTTGATTTTACCATTTCTCATGGAAGTGTCTCTAAAGGCAATTGAGTTAATGTTTTCACCGGTTTTAAGTACGACCATAAATGTCACGTAATCTGTGCTGGCATTTACATTGATGATATCATCACGTTTTTTGATGTCATTTTTGGCGTAAACATATTTTGAGATGTCTGGAGTGCGATCACGTTCTCTTGGTTTTTCTTTATCAATATCGACTCTGATGTAATCTCTACAGATTTGATCGCCATTGTTGTTTTTGAATGTATCATTTGAATTGCTGGATTTTGTAGCCCAAACTTCTACCAATGTACCGTCTTCAAAATCACGTAGGATTTGAGAAGTTTCGCCACGTTCGGTGATCAGTTCTTCATCCTCATCTTCGCTATTCCAATGAGTATTGTCGCCTTCATTTGAGAATTTCCAGTTGTAGTAGATGTCGTCCTGGTAGCTGGTTGGGTCTGTATCCACATCAATTTGGAAGGCCTGTCTATCGTCGTCTTCGTCAGCTTCCCATGGGCTGTCTGGTTCGATGATATCAAGGTCTAGACAAATGTTTTCTTGAGGAGGAGGTGGGTTTTTGCCAACTTCAGCCTCACACACGCCAGCTGCAGTGCCGGTAGCTTTTACGCCTATTTTTACAGCATTTTTTGAAGGATCACAGTCGTTTGTTCTCTTGTATTGGAATTGTAAATTTCCAGCTGGAGCTTTAAATTCTGCAGGAGTAAAAGTAATTGTTTTACCTACTCCAAATGGGTCTGACAATCTAGTTACGGAGCCGCAAGTTGTTGTGACTTCGATATTCTGGTTGTGGCCTTTGTAGTCGCCGCCGATTTCAAATAGAGTAGCGCTGTTGTTTGGATTAAAGTTTGCAGAATTTGGTGTTAAGAATAAATTCACACACTCTGTAGGAGCTGGTGGGACAACGAGGTCAACCTTTTTAATACAATCGGGGATTACGTTGAAATTTAATACGGTGTTGGTCATTGAAAGTACGCCGGTTTTTGCGCCAGGTGTGTTTGTGTAAGTTACAAAAACAACTTTTTCGCCTTCATTCTTGATAACAAAGGATTTTAATACTGCTGGAGCGTTGACACCAAAAACAGTTTGAAGTGAAGCCAGGCTAACGTTATTAGCAGCAATTAAAGCTTTTACTTCATTGAGTTTTGCAACATCGGTGGTTTCGATAAATGTACCGTAGGAGAGATCCATCAAATATGTAACTTGATTAACTCCAGGTTGTGAGAATTGGACATCAGCCACGACTTCGTAGAATTTATTTCTCTCAAGATTCGGAATTACAGTTTGAGTGCCTTGTAGAGTTAGGACGTAAGTTAAGTCTACACATTCATTGATTACTGGAACTACGAAATCTATGGAATCGGCACAGTCTAGATTTGATGAACCTACTGCGGCCATATTCAAAACTTTAGTTATTCCGCCTGGAGTATTTGTGAAAGTTACAAGTAGAACTTTTACGTTTTCATCTTTTGTAGTTGTTTGGTTTAATACCGCTGGAGCGTTGGCACCAAAAACAGTTTGTAATGATTGTAAGCTAACATTTTTTGCAGCGATTAGGGCTTTTATTTCATTGATTTTTGCCGCATCGGTACTGTCTACAAATGTTCCATAATCTGCGTCGATTGTGTAAGTGACTTTATGAATTCCACCTTGTGAAAAGTTTGTATCAGCTACTAGTTCGTAGAATTTATTTCTTTCAAGGTTTGGAGCTGTAGTTGCAGTTCCCTGTAGAGTTAATACGTAAGTTAAGTCCACGCAGACGTTTTCTGGTGGAGGAGTTACGACGATATCTACAAGTTTTGTACAATCAGGATCTGTTTCGTTGGTAGCCTGGATTTTTAATACACCGGCTTTTGAACCTGGGGTATTAGTATAGATTATGAGAATCAACGGAACGTTAGCATCTGTGATTTGTGCTGTAGATGACAGCATATTTGGGAATGGCATTATTGCAGCCACTGATGCTGGAGTCACATTGTTTGCTAGAATCAAACTGTTAAGACCGTTGATTACTGGCTGCCAAATATTGTTTTGTGGTTTAACATTAACAAAAGTACCGTAAGCTGGGTCAATAGTGTAAGTAACTTTATTTTTGTCTGGATCGTTTGGATCTGTAAACTCTGGAGTTGAGTGAATTCTGTATAAGTTGTTTTCTTCTAGAGTTGTTGGTTGGTCAACTGATGTAATTGGAGAATAATCGTAAATTTTGTAAGTTAAGTTTTCACAAACACTATTTTTTGGTAAAAGTTCGATATCGAAATCACGGCTACAATCTTCTACATCTGTGCCTTCTGTTGTTACGTGGATTTTGTCTTCACCTGGTTGAGTACCAACAAAGTAAACTTTTGTTCCGGCTGGGACTGTAATAGTTGTTTTTCCACCCGCTGGAGCGGCTGCTTCAGCTTCTGGGAAAAGGTTTAAGTCGAATAGATTGATTCCAAAATTTGAACCTCCTCCGCCTGGCATTTTTTCTGGAGCTTTTGATGGTTCCTTGAAAGGTTTACCAAACCATTCTGGTAATTTTAGATCTTTGGTTTCGCCCATGGCTTTTTCCTGATTCTTGATTTCTGTTGAAACTGGTAAATTTGGAATTTTAAAGAAGTTGGCATCGGAGTTGTCCTCTTCATCTTCTTCGTCATCCATGCTATTTATGATAAATTCGAATACTGATTCTTCTGGAGTGTCTGTATCTGTAAAGTACATCATATAGGCAAATGGATTTCCCACTGGGATTTCTTTGACGTCAGCACTTGGATTATCTGGAGGTCCAACTGGTGGTTCTGTGTAAAAGAAGCCATAACCGTCTTCAACTGTGTAGGTCACGTCTTCTTCGAATTCTTGGCCGTCTTCACCAAGTGAGCCGGATGTGAATTCTGAAGTTGTATCTACGTAAACTGTTTCCGGATGATCAATCAAAATTTCTTTACAAACTTCTTCAGGAATTTCGAAAGTGATCTGACATGGTAAGCCAAGTGGTTTTCCATTTTTGTCTAAAACGTCTACAGTAATAGTGGCTGGGCCGTCACCAATGTAATAAACTTCCCAAAGAGGTAGGTCGGCAACATCTATTGTAGCGCTATTTCCCCAGTACCATGGAGACCCAGAGTTAGCTGCTTCAAGCCAAAATTCGCCCTGGGGGTCACTGGTTGTAAATTTTAATTTTGTACCTTCTGGTACTACGCCAAGGCCATATTGGACTTCATTAATATTGATTTTCCACATGTTGGTTACATCTTCCTGATTAATTAGTGATTCAGCCTGTGATTTTGAAAGGTTGGTAAGATCATCTGCGATAATTTCTTCACAGACATTTTTTGGGGTCTCAATTTTAAAATGTTTTTCACATGTTTTATCTGGTGCGCCGACAACTTTTACATCTACATTAGGACCATTACCTCTGTAATAAACTTTGGTATCTGGTTCGTATGGAATTTCGACTGAATTGCCACCTGGTATTAAATCTCCATTTGAGTCAAAAAACTTGCCGTTTGGATCATCAGATGTGAATTTTACTTTAACACCTGTAGGTACTGCTCCAGGTTCAAAATCGACTTCCTCAACATTGAATTCCCACATATCAAAAACGTTTGATTCGCCAATAAGAGCTTTTGCTTGTGATGTTGAAAGATGATTTGCTAGAGGCATGTTTAATTCTGTACAAACTTTTGGAGTTTCCTTAACTATTGCGTCAAGAAAGACGAAACCTGAGTAACGGAAACATCCAGGAAGTTTATCAAATTCAATCCACATTTTCTTACCTTCAAAATGTGGAGTACCTTTGACAGTCACGGTGCCGCCATCTTCTGTTACGAAAGTGAAATCCGTTGTATTTGGAACTTTTGTTGTAACGTTTTGTCCGGCTGGTTGCCCCTGTAAATTCTTAAATTGTGCTTTTGCGCTGCCTGATAATGGTTCAAGAAAAAGTCCTTCGTCAAACATCACTACACCCATATCATCGGTTGCTTTTCTTACTATGTTATTGCCTGATTTGATTACTGTAGAAGCATCTGTGAAATTTGTTCGATATTCATTATTAGTTGCTTCAATGAAACCTACTGGTCTCTGTAGCAGAGCTTCCTGAGCATTCTGAATATTATTTAGATCAATACCAATTTTAACGTTTTTTGCATCTGGGCTTGTGGTGTCATCGCCATCATTTGGATCATCGCCATTGTTATGGAAATAAACTGAGAATCTCACTACATCTCCGGCCTTAACCAATGTTGGGATAGTGTTAAAATAGGTGCCGCTATCTCCACAATTTGCCTGTCCGCCAGCACATTGTCTACCAACGGTAAATTTTCTTTCATCATTTTCAAAAGCCCCGGGAATATTTGGGTTGTTTGTGAAATTGTTGAAACTTGGGTAAGGCAAGCCTTGAATTCCAAGAACATAAGCTTTTATAGCTCTGTTTACTGGCGTGAAATTACTCACGTTTGGAATGTTGATGGCCGCCTGGACCGTTGTGGCCAGCAGCACTGAGCCTACGAGGCTGACAAGGAATGTTTTTAGTAGTGTATTGATTCTCATATTTTTTGTTTTTATTTAAGTTTTTATTTTAGCCACCTACATTTGTGCCGTCACCACTGTTTATATCCATTTCTTGACCTTCAGCATTAATTTGCTGGCCAGCTCCCTGACCTGCGTCTTTGTCACCAGGGGTTTCTCCATCAGCTCCTTCTCTATCATCTTTGCCTTTTCGTTCTGTAGTTCCTGATGAGCTTGTGAAGCCTGTTGCGAAGCCAAAGTTTACGAATCTCTTACTTAATTCTACGTTTTGAACTTCGTTTGTTGTATCAAGCACGCCAACTACAGCTGTTTGAGCGGTTATTCCTTCGATTTTGATTGAACCTAATTCGTTCACACTATGACTGGCGTTTCCGCACTTAGTGTAAGCGCCTGAGTGAACTTTGGTGTCGCTCATATCTAGAGTGATAGTAAGACCATCATGGGTTTTAATTACGTATGGGGTTTTATCCATCTGATGTTTACGCACTTCTTCTACAAATCCTCTAAAGCGATTCATTTCTGCAGCGTACTGACTGGTTTTTGTTGGATCTTTTACGATTTCCATCATGGCTTTGAATTGAGCTTCGCCACCGCCGTTATTCACATCTTCTACCATCAATCTATAAGCTTTTAGACCCAGGATCTTAGTAGCAAGAGGGGATCTGATTAATTCTTCATTTGAAGTTTTAACTGGGCTGGCGATTTCAAGTAAGGCACGAGCTAAATCTTTTTCAACTGGATCTTGAGAATTTAAATCGTAATCTTTACCAGTGTCACCAAAGAATCCAAATTCATGAGCCAGGTTTCCTGGTTTTACAATTTGTTCATAGTTTGCTGTGAGACCAAAAGCTCTCTGTCTTGAGCCATTGTTTGTGCCCCATGTACCGGAGACAAAGATGTCACCTGGATTGAGGCCGCTCACGCTGGCGGTCTTTAATTTTTCTGCTAAACCATTGTAGATATCGTCTACAAATTTATCAGCCATAGCCTGGGCACTAGACTTTAGGCCGAGGTTATTCTTCATTGTCACGAAGGCACTTAGATATTTTTGTTTTGTGTATTCTTTAACTTTGTTTAAACGTGCAGGGCTTTGGTTTAAGTTAGAATAATGTCTGTTCAGCATGTAGCTGATTGCAATGTTGTATTCTTTGTCAGAAAGATTTTCCAAGCCTGATTGCTGTTTTAATAGAGCAATCATGTTTTCTGGATCTGTGATCACTTCGATTCTATCTAATTGAGCTTTAAATCCAGCACTCTTGTAGACATCGTCTAATGCGTTATACAAAGCTTGTTCATCCATTGTAGTGTTGCTGTTGTATTCCGCTTCTGTCTTTGCGCCCAAAGCTTTTTGCATTTCCGTAGCGTCGGCTTCAAGTTTTGTTACACGTTCTTCGGTCAAGCCATTACCTCTTTCAGCTTCATCTCTAAAGCCATCGTGGTATTTAAGTCTGTTTCCTGTATCGCCACTTCTATCTTCTTGAGTATTATCGATAATATTAGATTGTAAACCTTCTGGGTTATTGCCGGTTTTAATTTGGTACTGCTTCTGGCCAATTACTTTTTCTAAATATTTACCTTCGTGTGCTTCGATGAACATACGATCGGTTTCTGCAAGCATAGATTCATTTTGTCTGATTGTAATCACATCGCGGATGCTAGTTCCTTCTGCAAGATTGCGATTGAACTCAAAACGTTCACGAGTAATTATCAAATCACCAATATTTCCGCTCAAAATTACATTGCCACCATCTTTTACTAAAGCCAATTTTTGTAAGGCTGGATCGATGTGAATTTCAATATCTTTGTCGTCGTCATTATCGATAACCAGCTCTGCTCTTTTACCACTTTCTATCAATCTGATTTCGGCTGGTTTTAGGGCTTCGTTGTATTTGTCGAATGGGGTGCCTGTGCCTGCGGAAGTCTTTGCTAAAGCGTCAAAGCTAACTTCTGTAGATTCTGTACGGATACCAAGTCCAAGGCCAGGTCTGTAGTAAATGTTTGGAGTGGTTTCGGTAAATTTGACTGGGCCTGTGCCTGCATTCAATTCTGCAATTTCTTTTTTAGCTCTATCACTTAATTCTTTCTTTAATTTATCATCGATAACCAGGCTGGAAATTTCGTCCAGGATACGAGCTTCTTCACGTGGATGAGGAATGAATACAGTTGCTGAGCCAATTTCGAATTCTGCGCCTAACAGCCAGCCAAAACCAGTGGCAACTCCAAGTGCAGCTACACCGGCATTTACATTAAGTCCGACGAATCCAGCGGCACGAAGTTTGTCATAAACTCCTTCCTGTTTTGCTTTTTCGATATGCAAGTCTACTGAATGAACGAACATGTCTTCCGTTACAGCATCTGGATGCTCTCTCTGGGCTTTTTCTATTTCTGCTAAAGCCGTCTTGTCTTGTTTTAGAATTTCAAGTTTTTCTTCTGTGTTGTATTCACCGCTGGCCCATTTATCCCAGGTTTCTTTTGAAATACCTGAACTTTTTTGCGCTTCTTTTGTATTTTCTCTTACGGATTTATCATTCCAGGCTTTTTGCCATGAATATGACAAGCCAACTTGTGCACCTAACGTTGGTAATGCGGCAAGATCTGCCCATGAGAAACCTACTCCCATTCCTGCACTCCAACCAAGTTCTCCATTGCTACCAAAATCATGTTTACCGGCAACTCCAACGCCAACTCCGGTTCCGGCTGTGCTTAGACTTACTCCAATAGGAATTGAAATTGTACTAACTTCTCCTTTGTAAACTTCGATATTTAAACCAACTCCTGTTACAAATGGATTATCTTTAGTTCCACCGACACCAACTAATAATTGGTAACCATCTCCTACGTCAATTTTGGTTCCAAAACCTCCACCTGTAGGTTGCATACCGTTACCGTCGCCCTTGTCTTCAAACTGCATGTAGCCATAACCAAGTAATGTAGACTTTATTTTGTCTAGTTGTCTTGATGGAATTCCTGCTGCGTTTAGCTTCTCTAAAATGCCTTTGATAGCCGCAGGGGAGCCTTTCATTATTTCTTTAGCATCTTTAACTTTTTGTTCAAACTGGCGGGTTTTTTCTACGATATAACCAGTCTGGAAAACCATCATTTTATCTTCAGACAAATTAGCCAGGTCAGCTAGACCATTGATTTTGTAAGTTGCTTCTTGATATTTAGGACCTGTAGTGTCTTTGTGGGTAAGGTTAGCTTCAATCATTAACTGACCGTAACCAACTTTTAATATTCTGTTAAGTTCTGTAACGACAGCACTTTCATCAAGCCTTTTTTTGCCGTTTTCTAATGTATACAAACCAGGTTTGTTTAAGAATCCTAGTAGGGCAGCCTGAGGTGCAAAATGTCTGCGGAACATACCTTCGTCCAAAGCAAAGGTTGTACCATCAGCACGACTCATTGTCATTTCGTCTGCGCGGATACCACCGGCAATCCAGTTCATCATTTTTTCCCAGCCGTTGGAAGTGTCTTCTGTATAATTAAAAATTTTCTTTAATCCTTCTAATGCTTTATCCTGACCTTGAGCTAGTCCAGCTTTGAGAATTTCTTCTTCAGACATTTCTGCAGCTTCCTGGCCTTTTTCTGGATATTTAATATATTGTAATTTATCAAGCAGACGGAAACTTGGAAGCAAGATGTCGTTAGTCATGCTGGTGAACATTGTGCGTTCTTCGCTGATTGAAGTATCGTTTTCCATCTTTCCCTTTAATTCTGTATATTTTTTCATGAAATCATCAGAATCTTTTAGTAATTCTGCAGGGATAATTTTTGGATCAATACCTTTAAATCCACCTTCTCTATTGATGATTGTAAATACATCTTCAAGTTCAACTCTGTCGTTATATCCTTCTGTTAATATCGCAGCAGCAACGCGTGGAACCTGGTTTGGGAAGACATCAAAAGGTTTTACCTTAAGGATATCTCGCACTGGTTTTATACCATCAAATTGTTGCCATTGTTTTTCAATGTCGCCTTCGTATAGGCTGCCAATTCGATTATCAACAGTGTAAACCTGCTCACTTAGTTTTTTGTATTCTTCAAGGAATTTGTCGTTTTCATTAGAGATATTTTTCTCTCTTTCTGTTTTGATTAATCCTCTTCTGGTTTTTTGTAAGAATGGTTGATATTCTGGGCTTTGCTGACCTTGTTTCTCAGATCGAATCCCTAAAATTTTGTCTAACAACCCGTTTGCCTTAATTTTTTCACCAGTATCGTTTACTTTGCTATTCGTGAATCTTGGATCGATAGTTGAGCCAAAACCAAAATTTCCTTTTTCATTTAATTGCCATGTTAATTTTGTTGCTGATCCTGTTGGGGTAAAGTCGATTTCTTTTTCTAGTTCGTTTTTATATTTATCTTTTAATTGAATGCCGATTCTTGCAAGTTCATCGATTACTTCCTGTACACTTTTCTTATCAAAAATTAATTTTTCGATTTGTGCTTGTAGTGCAGGTTCTTCACTTGGCGCTGCGGATGGAGCTGCGGCGGCTGTAGGTTCCGCTGGTGCAACTGCAGGTTGAGCTGGGGCAACAGCTGGTTTTGCCGCTTTTTCCTGAGGTGTTTTTTCTCTTACGGCATAGTTGACACTGCTTGGATCTGGATCTAACCATGTGTAATTTTCTGTTAGGGCGAACGTTCTCTTTTTGTTCTTATCAGTTTTTGTTACTATCAAAAGTCCTTTTTCCAGGGCTTCATCGGCATTCATAAAAAGAGTACCTTCTTTAATTGCCTTTGCTCTTGCAGTTTTTTGTTCTTCTGAATCTGCTGGGTGTGAAGCTAAAGTCCCTGGACCTTCGGCGGCTGGTTCGCTTGGTTGTCCAGCAATTGATTTATCAAGTGATGCGGAAATTCTCTTACAATCTGCAATTAATTCCTGCACACTCTTCTTCTTGTTATCAACCGTTAGATTGCCTGTTTTTGCAGTTTTAAATATAGGATATTCACTTTCTATCGATTCTTTAATATAATCCTCTAATGTTTTTCCTGCCTCGAGATTTTGTCTTAGATCAAAAACTATATCTTCTTCATATCTAGCTTGTGTGCTGTATTCTCTTCTTGTCCACTCAAAAATTTCTTCCTCTTCTATTTTAGCTATCTCTATAAGCCCGTCATTATTATCCATCCCAAATACTTTGCCTTTCCATAATTGAAATTCAGCAAAGGTATACGAAGTGCCATGTTCTTCAGGTAGGTCCTCAGCTAAAACTTCTTCTGCTTTATGCCATTTACCGTCTTCTTTTTTTGGTAATTTTGTTAGCCATGGCAACTTTTCATTCTTGTAGAATTCTTCAGATGGGGCTTCGGCAACTGCTGGCGCTTCTGCTACTTTCGGAGCGGATTCTCCAGTAAAGGAGGCTTTGAAATCGTTTATAACGTCATCTGTAGTTTTTATTTTGCCCTCTACGGTTAAAGATTGTCTTTTAGCAAGGTCAAATAGACCTCCAGGTTGGATTGTTTTTAGCTCGCCTTTTATGTATGTATCGAGAGCTGCTTTATTATTAACTTTGGCACGGTTTATTAAGTACTCTTTTAAGTCTCTTTCATACGGTGCTTTTTTTAAATAATTCTTACTGACTATTTCTAGCTTTATTGCGTTGTCTTTCGTAGCCTTTTTATCGCCTATATCGTAAATATATATTACGTCTTCGAATTCACTTTTACCGTATAATTTCCCGTCTTCAATTTTGTACTCGTCGAAGTTGTTCCAGCCATTTTTGTACTCATCTGTTGATGGATCTATAACGTCCTTACTTTTTTGCCACGGACCATTTTTTTTGAGTTTGGTTAAGAATTTAAGTAATGGGCTTGAATAATATTCTTCTGGGTTTTCGCTTGGCGTTGCGGCTTCGGCTGGTTTTTCCCCGGGGAAAGCTCTAGCCATTACAATATCTGTAAAAGCTTGAATAGTTTTGCCGCCAATTGTGATGTTGCTTAATTGGATTTTGTGTTGTTTTGCAAGGTCTTTTAGTATGTGAGGAATATTTTCTCTTAGCTTTTCTGGCGTATCAGAGATTAATAAGACCTGTTCGTCTACTAATTTAGTAAAGTTGGCTTCATCAAGATCAAGGCGATATGTTTCCCAATTATCTCCATTGAGACGTTGTGCGATAGTGCCTCCGTTAATCGTAGAATATTTTCTCTCAATTTTTCCAGCATTAACTCTGAATTCTAGGTTGCCGTCTTTAGCATACATGATGTTTTTTGTATCAGTACCAGTTATTAATTTGGTGGTATCGACAACGTCTACCGCTTTTTGCCATGAACCATCGTTTTTTAGTCTTGTTAAGAATGGTAATTCCGTATTTCTGTAGAATTCTTCGGTAGGTTTTTCAGCTGGCGCATCCGGAGGATTGACTGGGCCTCTGGTTTTTGGTTCAGTTGGAACCGTTAAAACTGGTTCACGTACTGCTACGATTGGCTCGGCCGGGGGAGTGACATCTATCAATTTGCCGTTTTTTTGGATTTCAAAGATTTTGTAACTGTCCTTATCTTTAATTCTATATCTTAATTTTCCATTGATAATGGCGAATTTTCCGTCATTTTTGGTATAGTCATCTTGTAGTTTGCGTATTTTAGCTTGATCTTTGAATAGTTCCCATTTTGTATAATCCATGGCTTGATACCATTGTCCATCATTTGTTGGTAGAGTTTTTAACCATTTTGGTAAATTTGGATTAACAGTTTCTCTGTTTTCAGCAGTCGCAATTTGTTCTGGTACTACTGAGATGGTTGCAAATACACCATTTTTAAACTCATAGAACTGCTCTTGGCTGTTGATTGTTTCTTTTGAATATAAAACATTATTTCGTACTACCACTTGAGTGTTTCTACCATGATATTTCATGAATAGATCCTGGGGAATTGCTTTGCTATCTACGAAGTCAAAAATGTCATGCCAATTGTCATCTGTAGGAGCACCTGCAAATAGTGACGGTACTTGAATACCATTGATTATCTGGAATGGCTTTTCAACTTCAGATGGTTCTTCAACTGGTTTTTCGTCTTTAGCTATAGGTTTTTCGTCAGGTTCGTCATCTGTTAGTGCGAGAGTCTTTTTCGGTAAATTTTCTTCAATTACTTCATCTAAGTCTTTGCCTCCGATTGTAACTATTACATCAGTTTCTCTATATGTTTCGTCTAGGGCTGCTTCAAGTTTTTCTCTGCTTAAATTAGATTTTTCTGCAATAAATGCTTTGAAAACTTTTTCGGAATGGTCTTTTTCGATTGCTATCCAATCGTTTGTGCCGGCAATTTTTTTGTATGTGACTTTGTTGTATTCTTTTGGGTGACCTGGATTAGGTTCTTCCCGTCTTCTATAAAGTTCCCCATCAGTAGTAGCTTTGTATTCAACGTTTTTTAGTTCGCGACGAAGCCTTTCGAGAGCTGCTTCTCCTGGGGGTAATTTGCTGATTACTTTTTTTTCTGGGTGCCACGCGCTATCTATAGGTAGTTTTGTGATGTAGGCTAGAGATTTGTCTTTAAAGAATTCTACTCTGGCAGCTTCTTCTATAAGTTGTTCTACTTCAGTATCACCTTTTTCTGTGTTAGGGTCGACTAATACGCCATCCTTAAATTTTTTGACGTGAATAGTGTCGTTTTCTAAGGTGATTTTGTAGGTTTCTTTAGTTTGTTCTTCTCTTGCTTTTGCGAGTTGACCACCTGGAAGGGTTTCAAAAGTTTTTGTTTCTGGATTAAATCTAAAATAACCAATGGCATTTCCATCTGCATCGACTACGAATTTTTCTAATCCATTATCTTTGAAATTTGCTTTGTAAATACTGACACTGGGATGGATATTAAATTTCACCTTTTGCTTCTTTTCACCTGGATATTGATAAGTTAAAGTGCCTTTGTTATCTCCGATTGAGCTCTTGCCATCTGCTATGGTATATTCCGTGTCTTTTTTAGCCACCATTGCTTCTGCTCCCGGAGGGGCGTCTTGTCTAGTGGGTCCACCGGGGATATTTTGTGATTGTGATTGTGGTCCGGCTGCTACGGCTCTAGTCAATTCTGCAATCTGATCTCTTAAGAATTGATTTGAGGCTTCAAAGGCCGTGATATTGTGTTTATTGTTTTTAATGCTGCCGTCTCTTTCGATAGATTTTAAAAGTTTGCTGTAGATCAAGAGTTTTACTCTGTCAGTTGTGTAGTTTTTTAGAGTTTCATCTTTGTTTCTTGCCTGTAATTTTGCCTGTAGGTTTTTTGTTAATCTGACACTTCGTTCGCTTTCTACATAATGGCCATTTAGATCTTTTACGGTAAATTTCCAGATAGCTTTTTTGCCATCTTCAGAAATGTGCATATTGCTTCTTTCTAGCATTTCCTGCAGGGTAGACTCTGATTTTAATACAATATTTGTGGCATCCTGTGCGACTTTTTCGGCTTCTACATTACGGTTATCTTGACCCGCTAGTTCTACTTGCTCAATGTTTTTTTCCAATAATTTACTTGGGTTCTCCACCTGGATTTTAGGCTTATCTCCACCAGTTTCTATTTGAAAAACTAAATACTTTTCCCCAAAGGAAAATAAAGACGATTTGAGCATATTTTTTGAAGGTATTTTTGTTTTAAACATTTATTTGTTTTTGAATGTATCATATAATCATATCAAATTTTTACTAAAAGGTCAATCATGAACTTACCGCTAATCATTGTGAACTTTAAGGCTTTTGAGCAGGGGACTGGTGCTAATGCCGTGAAATTGGCAAAAATTCATCAACGTGTTGTCGAGGAAACTGGGGCAAATATTGCGATTGCGGTTAACTCTTTGGATTTGGCTGCGGTTTGTAATAGTGTCAAAATACCGGTTTTTGCTCAGCACCTGGATTACGTGGATTACGGTAGCCATACTGGTCATTTTGTTGCGGAACATGTTAAAGAGGTTGGTGCTTTTGGGACTTTGTTAAATCATGCAGAATATCCACTCGAGGGAGAAACAATAAAAAGAGCGGTACAAAGAGCGCGCGCGGCTGGTTTATTTACCGTAGTGTGTGCGAATACGCCAGAACGGGCCAGGGAAGTGGCAAAATATGATGTTGATATGGTTGCGGTTGAACCTCCTGAGTTGATTGGTGGCGCGGTTTCGGTTTCTAAGGCTAATCCTGAGATAATTGAACAGGCTGTTGCATTGGTTGGTAGTGGACGCTTGCTCGTAGGCGCGGGAATAAAGACTGCCGACGATGTCAGAATAGCTTTGTCACTTGGCGCAAGTGGAGTTTTGCTAGCCTCTGGTGTTGTTAAATCTGATGATCCTTACAGTGTTTTGTTGGACTTGGTGTCTGGGTTGAAGTAGGTACTGCGATGGTGATTTCATTGAGTACCAATACCCCCTTTCCTGCTTGTCTATTCGTCTACGCTCGCCTGTAATTCCGGTAGAGCTGGTCAATTTTTGCTAGGTTTTGATTGTTGCAAATCTGTAGTTGCCACATTTTTGTCTCAAATTGCTCGTTTTGTATCAGTCCATTATGCGCAAACTCATGGTGAATTTCGCAAAGTGGTTGGATGGATTCGTGAGAATGACTGACTGCAAAACGGTCCGTATGGTGAAAAACTTCAGGTGGCCGATTGCAGTTTGGGTAGGCGCAGTGACCATTAGTTTTTTGAAGTGCAGATTTTTTGTTTTTTACTGGAATGTAGCGGCTTTTGGCTTTTGCTTTCTCAAACTTCTCGTCCATTTCTTCATCATTTTTACCTGTAGGACAATCCCCGGGGATTCCTTTTACAGATGTAGGGCTGTTGATTCTGATCATTTCTTTGTTTTTATCTATCTTCTGAAAATCTTTCAAATTCTCACTCATCATCTGTAAAATCTTGGTCATAACTTCCTTGTTGCTCAACAAATTGGCAAATTGCTTTTTGAGTTTTAAAAACATAAAAGTCATCTCCTCATCGAATTCGATGGTTAGTTTTGTAGGTACAGCCTGGCAGTCAGTTGGTTGATTTGTATTAAACATATTCACAGTCCCGTTCTGCACGCTTTTCGCTCTGAGCTCTTTAGCTAACTCCTGAAGTGCCGGTTTGCTCATATTTTTTATCTTGTCGACCATGGCTTCCTCGTTTTCTGGATTAACTAAAGTTGCCATGATTGCCACTTTGTTGATGCCTTCTGATCTGATCGCTTCTTTCAACTTAGGCTTATTCTCCAAAAACTTTTCTAACCTCAATCTCTTTTTGACCACTGGTTCGCTCAAACCGCCAAATTTTGCCGCATATGCTTCGATGGATGAAGCATATTTTTTATAAATCTTTTTTTCGTAAATTAAAGGAAGAAGTACTAAAAGTTCGTTGGTTAATTTTCGGCGGTCATTGCCAAACTTTACGAATTTTCGGTGTAAAGATTTATCAGCCTGATTTTGAGAATTATTTTGCATGTATTTTTGTTAGTGTTTTGGACTAAAATCGTATCGAAAACCACAGGGGAAGTCAAGGTAAAAGTGGCTTAAGCAGGCCATGGAATGCGGCTTTGACATGTTTTGATGTCAGTTTAAGTTCTACTCGAAATTAATATCAAAAATTCACGCAAAAATCAGCCATAATGGCACGAAAAACTAAACAATCTAAATTCAAAATCAAAAACAAAATTTAAACAAAAACCACCGCCAAAAAATCACCAAAGATTCACAACAAAAAAACCGTCAACTGCAAAACTTCTCAGTTCTAGGCAGGGCTTCGGAGAAGTAGTCGATCCCCGGGAGAGTGCGGAATATTCCGTGTATAGTGAGGCATTCTCTTGAGTAGGCTATTTGGTGGCAGGTCTAGCGAAACCTGTGGTAAGAGCTACCGCTTCAGCGCTTTCTTGACCTTTTTTTTGATCTTCAAAAAAATTGTTTCCTCCCGCACCAATGCCAATTCCATAAACAAAATTACCAAAATCAATAAATCATTCTTAAAAAATGGAGTGTCGATTAATCCGTGGATAAAAAAGTACAGCAAAATATAATTTGCGGTTCCGGCTAAAGTTTTACTGTCGCCGTCGCGGGTAATATTCCGGCAGACACTAAATATACAATAAACGATAAACGCCAATCCGAGTAAGCCAAATTGCATCACAAAAAGTAGAAAAATATTGTGCGGTTGCAGTACGTAAAAGTCCAAAGGCTGGCGCTCAAGTACTTGTTCGACATTCAAGAAATATTGTTGCTGGAATTGTCCGTAACCAACTCCGAATAGTGCGTTTTCTGGCTTGCTCAATAGGTAAAGTGAGGTTTGCCATATTTCGCCACGTTCGTCTAAACTTGAGTACTCCGTTTGTAAAGTCGGCAGAATTTTTGTGTACACAGTGGCAGCTACTGCTGCAACAACCAAGATCCCCAATATAATTTTACTAACTCGAGATTTAAGAATTTTCAACTCACTGTTCTTGTAAAAATAAATTCCCAAAACCAAAACGCTGGCTCCGATCGCGCCCATTGAACGAGTCGCAAGTAACAGCATTCCCAACATCAAAGCGTAAATTAAATTTGATTTGTCCTTGTGATTCTCAAAAAAACTTATAGCAAAAAATAAGAAAAATGGCGTGAAGTAAAAAGCTAAATAAACGGCTGCATCAAGCGGTCCCAATAGGCGTAGGTCGTATGCCGCGTTATACCCAAGTAGGTTGTAAGTGACGCAAAAAATTCCAAAAATGATGGCGCCAATTCCACCAATTCTTAATGCACTTTTTCTATCGGCATTAGTTTTAAATGTTTCAACAAAAATAAAACCAAGTATTAAAGCAAAAAATAAAAATTTCAAATGTCTGACGAAATCCAGACCGTTGCTAAATGGCACAAGGGTCACGCTAATCACTGTTAAAGCGATAAAACTTGAGATGATCCAGTGCTTTTTAAAAGCTTCAACAAAATTCTTAAAAGGATACAAATATAAAAAAGTAAAAGTATTCAAAAGAATCAAAATCTCCTGGAGGTTGGTTGGAAAATTCCCGATCTGAAATCTGATTAAGTAGGCTTGTAGCGCAAAAAGGTTGATTCCAATAAGAATTTTATTTAGGGTTTTCATTTAAAAGTAGTCATGGGTTATACTCACAATATATGCAAACTGTTATAAAAGGTAAAAGGATAAAAGGTAATAGTCTGGGTCAGCAGCTCGGTTTTCCGACTATTAATTTAGAATATAACGGCAAGGAAAATGGTGTTTTTGCTGGAGATATAGTGCTTGCCAGCAAGCACTGTTTAGCAGCTGTGAGTATTGGTGCTCGTCCTACTATTAATGATGAGCAGCCACTTTGTGAGATCTATATTTTGGATTGGAATGGAGAAGTTAAACCTGGCGAAGAGGTCAAATTAATTCTCAAACAAAAAATTCGTGAAATCAAAAAATTTAAAGATTTAGCGGAATTAAAACTCGAAATTGCCAAAGATGTAGAAACAATAAGAAAGTTGTATCCAAAAAATGATCTGATATAATCCTTTCATGAAGAAATTTTTGCAAAAGCTGTTTCCGGATAGACATCCACTCAGACTTTTATATCACAAGATTTTGGCGGTGATGGCTGCGGTGATTAATGGCTTTCCTGGCAATAAAATGATTGTTGTGGGTGTGACTGGGACTAAGGGCAAAAGCACGACAACTCAATTTATTACGAATGTGCTGAATGCGGCTGGTTATAAGGTTGGCATGACTTCTACGGTGTCTTTTCAAATTCTCGATAAAAAATGGTCTAATGCTACCAAACAGAGTACGCAGGGTCCTTTTGTGATGCAAAAATTACTTAGACGGATGGTGAAGGCGGGCTGTAAATATGCGGTTTTGGAGGTGACTTCTCATGCCATAGATCAGTCTCGAATTTTTGGTATTAATTTTGATATTGCGGTGGTTACTAATGTCACGCCAGAACATATTGAGTATCATGGAGATTTTAATAATTATTTATATACCAAGGGTTTGCTTTTTAAAAAAGTGTCTAAGGATAAACGAAAATTTGGTGTTCAAAAAGTTTTTGTGATGAATGCGGACGATAAATATTATACTTATTTTGACCAGTTTATTGCTGATCGCAAACTCACTTATGGTTTAAAGGCTGCGACAATTTATGCTGAGAATGTAGAAAAGAAACCTGAGGGTACAAACTATGTTTTACATGTGCCAAACAATGCTTTGCCGATGTATGTGCCACTTCCTGGAGAATTTAATGTTTATAATTCTTTGGCGGCCGTGGCTGTGGGATTGGCTTTGCAGGTTCCACTTGAGACGATTAAGAAGGGGATTGAGCAGAGTTCATCTGTGGCTGGACGTTTTGAGCATGTTAAGTGCGGCCAGAAATTCAGTGTGATTGTTGATTATGCTCATACTGCTGAGTCTTTGGAGAGTTTATTAGCTATGTATCGTAAGTTAACTACAGGTAAATTATTTGCAGTTTTTGGTTGTACTGGCGGTGGTCGTGATCGGTCTAAACGGCCGGTGATGGGTGCGGCTGCTAATGAGCATGCTGATTATGTGATAGTGACGGATGATGATCCTTACGAAGAAGATGAATGGCAGATTATTGAGCAGGTTTCGGCTGGTATTCCACGTAAAGAGGGTCATGGCTTTTGGAAAATTCCGGATCGTCGTGAAGCGATTAGATTGGCTTTAACTCTAGCAAAAGAGGGTGATTGCGTGGTTGTTGCCGGTAAAGGTAGTGAGGAAGTTATCAAAGTGCGTGGGAAGACTTTGCCTTGGAGCGACAAACAGGTGATTACAGAATTATTACAGCGTGAAATCGAAGTGAAAATTTAAGGATCGTCTTTTATGAAGGGATTTTTATTGATAGATAAGGGAGAGGGCTTGAGCTCTTTTGACGTGATTAAAAAAATAAGGAAGGCTGTTAATTTGCGTGGAATTGGGCACGCTGGCACTTTGGATCCTTTGGCTAGTGGCCTTATGATTGTGGCTGTTGGTGAGGCTACAAAATTGCTGGAATACTTTATTGGTTTTGATAAGGAATATGTGGTTAAGGCGAGGTTTGGCGCTGTTTCGGCGACTTTTGATAGGGAGGGGCCGATTGTGGAAGTTGAAGGTGGGGTGGAGGTTTTTACTAAGCGCCAGATTGAAAAAGTAATTAAGTCAGAATTTTCGGGCGAGATTTCTCAAGTGCCACCCAAATATTCGGCCATTAAAATAGCTGGTAAAAAGGCAGTTGATCTTGTGCGTAAGGGCTTTGATGTAGAATTAAAAGCGCGCAAAGTCAAGATTGATGAATTTAAGATTATGGATTTTGCCTGGCCGGAAGTTACTTTTAGAATTAAGTGTGAAAGTGGAACTTATATTAGGTCTTTGGTTCACGATTTGGGGCAAAGGTTGGGTTGCGGGGCTTATGTTTTAGAATTAAGGCGTACGAAAATTGGGAAATTCTCTGTCCCAAAGGGATGCTGCGCTATCCCCGGGGAGAGTTTTTATAGTCGGTTGCGTTGCAAAATCATTCCTGGTGAGGTTCATCGCAGGCCGACAGTTGTATCAGTAGAATACGAAACAGATCTATCGAACAAAAATATTGAACAATGTTTTGTGTCACTTGAAGATGCTACTAAGGACTTCAAAAAAATCAAATTAAGCGCTGCGGACTACAATTCTTTAAAGCTTGGTCGTATACTTTCGAATATAAAAGTTGAACAGGGCGTGCCAACTTTGGCTACCTATGAAGGAAAAGTCGTCGGAATCCTGGAAAACTTCTATAAATACGGAGTTAAATTTAGGAAGATGATTTTGTAGTGCCGTACGTACAACTGCCGTACATTTTTTGAAAATAAACTATGTACCCAAGGGGCGATCAGATGTGCTGAGTTATCCCCGGGGATAGCGAAGCATACCTTGTGTAGAGTTTTTCGGAAGGTTTTGTTTCAGGATGTTTTTCCTAGTTCTTCATTTAGATCTCTAATTTTGGCTTCTATCTCTCGTTTTTTTGCGCTTAACTTGTCTATTTGACCATGAATTTCACTTCTTCTAAATTCAGGAGTTTTTTTGACGGCAGATTCGTCTTCTCCCAGCGCTGCATCAATTTGGGAATGCGTGGAATCGGTATCTACTGTAGCGGTTTCTAATGTGGCTGCCGGTTCTCTGATCAGACTATCCATATTCAAGTAGCAGTATTTAATGTTTGTGCTTACAGTTTTACTTTCTAGGGCTTCTAGGGCTTCTTCGTCATTGTTTAAGCCGAGTTCTAGTAATAATTTTTCTAGAACGAAGTCTAATATATTTGGACGTGTTGCCTCTGGAATTGCTAAATATTCTTCTTTGTATGTTTCCTGCAAATCTTCAGGCGTTCCGTTTTGAAGTGAAAATTGTATGTAAATTTGGTTAAACTCGGGCTTTACTAATACGTTCATACTGTTTAAAACGATTTTTTCAAGTGCTTTATCAAAATGTGGACTGAAAGTTTCAATCACGCTATCGGTTAATGTGTCTACTATTTTTCCACTATCCCTACGCATAGTTGCTAGCACAGATAGTTTTTCCGCTACTGGTAATTCGCCTTCAGCTGCTTCGCTTTCTCTTGGATTAGGTTGTGGTGCTCGCATAAAGTTTTTGGTTAAGTTCGAGATGGTAAATTAAAAAGGGGGTAAAATTATCATGTTCCTTAAAATCTGGCAAGGTTTTGAGTTTTGCAGTTTTCTTGTTAAGATGCTAAAAACGAAATTTACATCTTCTGAATTATGAATCTAGGGAATATTATCATGGAATTTTGGAAGCCAGCTGTAACAGCGTTTTTGCTTACGCTAACGCTGATCATTCTAGCGATAAAGTTTTTTCCAAAACTTGGTTTGATGGATAGGCCGCATAAGTATGGTCTCAAGAGAGCGCCGATTCCTTATTACGGTGGACTTACGGTCTACCTGGCTTTCCTAACTTGCGTGTTGATTTTTGTGCCGATGGATAGGGAAGTCGTGGGTTTAATAATTGGTTCAAGTATGGTGGCGATGGTTGGTTTTTTTGATGATTTGTTTAGTATTAGCCCTTTTATCAGATTATTTTTGCAGTTTTTAGCGGCTTGTATTTTGGTTTATTTTGGAGTGGGTATTCTTTCAATTAATCTCCCGTTTATCGGTGTTTTGGATTTTACTGGAATAATTTGGGGTGGGGTGGTGGTTTTGAGCGCGGCATTCACGGTTTTGTGGGTGATGACAATTCTGAATACCATGAATTTTATAGATGGCGTTAGCGGCCTTAACAGTGGAGTGACTTTTGTGGCGGCTTTGACAATGTTTTTTTTGAGTATTAATCCTAGTCTTCATGCGAACCCTGAATCTCAGATTCCCATGGCGACGATTTCTTTGATTGTGGCAATGGCTGCTCTGGCATTCTTAATTTTTGATTTTCCTAAGGCGAGAATTTTGATGGGGGACACTGGTAGTACGTTTTTTGGCTTCTTGTTGGCAACTTTGGCTATTTATTCTGGAGGAAAGGTGGCGACAGCGTTTTTGGTTTTGGGCATTCCGATTCTCGATATGATTTGGGTGGTTGTGCGTCGTACCTTATCTGGCCAAAAATTTTGGAAAGGTGATCTCAAGCATTTGCATCATCGTTTATTAAATATTGGTTTTTCTGAAAGAGGCGTGGTGGTTTTGTATCTCGTCATTACAGCGGTTTTTGGCTTTAATGCGGTTTTACTAGTCAGTAGCCAGCAAAAATTCTTTATGGTAATTGCGCTTACTGTCTTAATGGTGCTTTTGGCGGCGGCGCTAATAATTCTTCCAAAAAAACAAAAATAGGTTATAATTTGCGTCCATGGCAGAAATCGTTGATGAAATAAAGTCGAGATTGAGTATTGAGGATGTGGTTTCGCAGTATGTGCAGCTCAAAAAAATGGGCCACAACTTGAAGGGGCTTTGTCCCTTCCATAGCGAAAAAACTCCTAGTTTTGTGGTGAGTCCCGAAAAGCAAATCTGTCATTGTTTTGGGTGCAATAAGGGTGGCGATATTTTTCAGTTCGTACAGGAATTGGAAGGTGTTGGTTTCGTTGATGCTCTGAGGATTTTGGCGGATAGGGCGGGTGTTAAATTTGAAGAAGAAAAGGCTAGTAAAAAAATTCCAAAAAGTGAAAAGGATGAATATTACAAAGCTCATGAATTAGCCTGCGATTTTTTTTGTGATCAGCTTTTTAATACTGAGGATGGTAAAAAAGTTTTGGATTATCTGCATCGTCGAGGCGTAAATGATGAAACGATAAAAACCTTTAAAATTGGTTTTGCCCCTGATCTTTATGATGCTTTGTATCCCGATTTGTTGAAAAAAGGAATTAGTAGAACGGTACTTTTGAAGGCTGGATTGGTTAGCTCAAAAACTGTAACTTCGGATCAGATTTACGATAAATATAGGGCGCGTTTGATTTTCCCAATTTTTGACGCCTTTGGTAAAGTTTGTGGTTTTGGTGGTAGAACTTTAAAACAAGAACAATCTCCCAAATATTTAAATTCTCCAGAAAATCCAATTTATAATAAAAGTAAAATTCTTTATGGGCTGTCTCACGCTAAGGACAGCATCAAAGAGCTGGATAAAGTGGTGGTTGTCGAAGGATATTTCGACGTGGTTTTGCCGTATCAGGCTGGTATAAAAAATATCGTGGCGACTTCCGGGACGGCTTTGACCGAGCATCAAATTAAAATTCTCAAAAGATTAACTGAAAAAGTTGTTTCTTGTTTTGATACTGATAGTGCTGGTTTTGAGGCTACAAAAAGGGCTTATTTCCTTTTTCAGGAGCAGGGAATTATGCTCAAGACTTTGGAAGGTTTGGATAAAAAAGATCCTGCGGATTTCGTGAGAGATCATGGTGTAGAATTTAAGGTTTTAGTTGATAGGGCTGAAGATTTTTTGACTTTTTTTGTGAAGAAATTGTTAGAAAAAAATGATTTTGGTTCTCCTTCTGGACGTAAGACAATTTTTGATGAACTTTTACCTTGTCTGGCTAGATTGTCACCCGTGCTTAAGGATTTTCATATTAAGGCGCTATCTTCTAAATTAAATATTGAAGCAAAATATTTGCATGACGAGATCGCAAATTTTAAGTTACCGGTAAATCATCCTGCGAAAGCAATTCTTGCAAGTGAAGACAAACAAAAAATGTCGGTGGAAATTGTTATTTTGGGTGTGGCTTTGGAGTACCCTGCTTTATTCAAAATTTTGGCTAAGAATTTGGCGGAATTGGACTTTGAAGATCCATTTAAAAAGGTTTACAAGGATCTGATGGATCAGTATAATTCGGCTCGAGAAAATTTTACAACTTGGAAGTTTGATGGCGAATTTTTACTTGAGGAAAGCGAAAAGTTGAAAGTTTGGCAATTGTATGCGGAAGAACAATATTCTGAGTTTAGTGAGGTTAATCTTGAGTTGGAGATGTATAAACTGATTGACAAGGTAAAAAAAGATGGTGTTGCAAGGAAGGGTAAGCAGCTGATTCAAATGATCCAGGAAGCTGAAAAAAACTCTGACAGACAGCGACAAAATGAACTTATAATTGAGCTTAATGAGCTCAAAAGGCAGAAATTACTTAATCCATAATTATGGCTCGTACAACTAAATTTATCTCTCATCCCGATGATGATCAGATGTCAAAGTATCCAAAAGAGGTACAGGATCTAATCAAAAAAGGTAAGGAGCAGGGTTTTGTAACGCATCAGGAATTGCTCAAGGCGATGCCAAATATTGAAGAAGATCTTATTCTTTTGGATGAGATTTATAGTATGTTTATGGATTTGGGTGTTGAGGTTATAGATACAAAAGACGCTTTACTTGTTGAAGAAGAAGACTGGAGAAGTCCAGATGTTTTGAAGGTTGATGATGTTTTGGCTGTAGCGCCTGAATCTGTTTCATCGGTTTCACGTAAGGAAAAAAAGGCTAAAAAAGAAGCTGAATTTAAAGAAATTGCTAATGACTCAATACGTTTGTACTTATGTGAAATTGGACGTGTCGATCTGTTGACTGCAAAAGAAGAAATTGATCTAGCTAAGAGAATTGAAAAAGGTGATCAATCCGCTAAATCCAAGCTTGCGGAAGCCAATTTGCGTTTGGTAGTGAGCATTGCTAAAAAATATATTGGTCGTGGTCTTTCATTCCTGGATTTGATTCAGGAGGGAAATATAGGTTTATTTAGGGCGGTAGAAAAATTTGATCCAAATAGGGGTTTTAAATTCTCCACTTATGCTACTTGGTGGATTAGACAGGCTATAACTCGTGCGATTGCTGATCAGGCCAGAACTATTCGTATTCCGGTACATATGGTTGAGACCATAAATAAATTAACTCATGCACAGAGACGTTTGGTGCAGGAGTTGGGTCGCGAACCGTTGGTAGAAGAATTGGCTGCGGAAATGGATATGGATGTCAAAAAAGTTAGACATATTCTCAAAATTTCTCAGGATATAGTTTCTCTTGAGGCTCCGGTTGGTACAGAAGAAGACAGCAAGTTGGGAGATTTTATCGAAGATGATGAGGCTTTGTCTCCAGCTGAAGCCACAAATCGCCAATTGCTTAAGGAAAATATTCGTGAGATGCTTCAGTATTTGTCTCCAAGAGAGCGTAAAATTATTGAGATGCGTTTTGGTTTAAAAGATGGAGTTGGTCACACTTTGGAAGAAGTTGGTCAGGAATTCCACGTTACGCGTGAACGTATTCGTCAGATTGAAGCCAAGGTTTTACAAAAGTTAAAGGAACATCCAACAAGTGTTAAGATTCGTCCACATTACTAAAATTTAAATAATTAATTTATCTCCTAATTTATAAGTTTATGGCTAATAAAGGTATATATGATGATTTGATTGATGAGAATGAGGCTCATGAAAAAATGCTTGAAGAAGAGAACTACGACACCAATTTTACTGGTGATGCTACCGTTCAGGATGACAAGGTTACTCTTGTTACAAAAGATGGTTTAGCGCAGTTAAAAAAAGAGTTGGATTTCTTGAAGAATACTAAACGTAAGGAAGTTGCTGAAAGAATTAAGGAAGCTATTTCATACGGAGATCTTTCTGAAAATTCTGAGTATGAAGAAGCTAAAAATGAACAGGCCTTTGTTGAAGGTAGAATTCTAGAGCTTGAACAACAGGTTAAAAATGCAAAAATTATCGCTGATTCACATCAGGCAAAAAACAAAACTATTCAACTTGGAAGCACTGTACATTTAAAGAATACAAGCAAATCCAAGGATGATGTTGAAGTTTATACAATTGTAGGTTCAACAGAAGCAGATCCTTTTAGTGGCAAAATTTCCAATGAGTCACCAATTGGTAATGCTCTATTGGACAAAGAAAAAGGTGAGGTAATAAAGGTTATGATACCTGCTGGAAGCGTTGAATATCAGATTGTGAAGATAGATTAGACTTAGAATTAATTGGATTAAATCGGATAAATAAAAACAGCCCGCCAATGGCGGGCTGTTTTTTTGTGATTTTGGTTTGTTGCTACGTTTTATTTCTTTGCGGCTACGTATCTCTTGGTAGATTTATCTTTTGCGCTTTCCATTCTATTATTCAGGCTAGCTTGTTCTTTTTTGTAGTCAACGTAGTAGGTTTTTACTGTGTTTGCTGAGAAATATACAAAGAAACCTAGTGTGAGATATGTCCAAAGTCTCATTGAAAAATAAGGAATGCCTTCGTATCGTAGACCAAGTAATATAAGGAATAAAAAAGCATAAAGGTACATTCTACCCGCAGTTAGTTTGAACATTCTTTTAAATACAGGATTGGATTTTTTTTTATTTTTGTAGATTATTGAGAAAGCAACTGCGCCAGCGACTAAGAGGCCAATCAAAATTAGTGCAAGTGTGTCGTAGTTAAATTGAGTCGGATTAGCGCTTACGAAGTAGTTAAAAAAGTTTTTAATTGATTCCATATATGAAGTTTAAAATTATGAAACAGATCGCAAAAAAAGATAGTGCTAAATCAGGATAAATGCAACCTTTTGTAAAAAAACCACGTGGCTGATATTAAAACTAGTAGTGTAATCACTTGGTCTAGGCGAACGCCTACTATGAGAATAGTGTCATCGCCTCTGATAAATTCTTCTAAAAATCTAAAGGAGCTATAGCCTATTATTCCCAAAAATCCTATAAAACCAGGAGCCTTGGATTTAATCTTTTCGTTGTGACCCATTAAAATCAGAGTGGTTGCAATAATTGTGGAGTATAAAAAAGCGTAAATCTGAGTTGGGTGAATTGGTACGGCGTATTTAATGGAAGGGCTTTCAAAATTAACTCCCCATGGTAGGGAGGTTTCTATACCGTAATTGATTCCGTCAAAAAAGGCTCCAATGTGTGTTATGCCTAAGCCAATGATGATGGATGGCACAAGTATGTCGAGCCATTTGTAAAAGTTCTGGTCGTTTTTTTTGCAGGCGTCGTAGAATGAAATAAAGCTGGCAATTAGTCCTGGCCAAAAATAAAGTCCCTTATCCCAAACGTAAAAAAGTCTGAAGAGACTGTCTATGCTTAATTCAGAAAAGTAGATTTCATAGTTTAGAATGATGAAGCTAAGTCTTGCTGCGATGATTCCAAATAAGAAAAATTTCAGAAAATTTTCACTGATAAACTGTATCTTTAAGCCATTTTTTATACTTAGTTTGATCATGGCGTACGTGCCGGCGATGACACCAATTACAAAAAATAACCAGAGAGTGTGGAGAATGAAAAAATTTGTCTGAAAAATTATTGGGTGCATAAATTAAAAATTAAGCAAAGCGATGATAGTAGTTAGTAAAAAAACTGGGGGAATTATAAAATTTGAAATAGTGTTGTTTTTGAGAAAGTTTATTTTGATTGCGGTGCTGCAATGGAGGAGAAAAATTGTCACCAGAAGGTACTTGAGGAATCGTGTTTCATAAATAAGGAATCCTCTGGAAAGTGGCATTTCTAAGCCAAAATCCTTGGTGTTTAAATATAGTCCGACAAAGTAATAAATTACATAAAATGATAGTAGCCAGCCTGTTAGTGAATTTAATTCTTCGGTAAAAGCCAGCATTAGATGTTCTTCTTCATGGTTGGGTTTTGTTTTTTTGTTACCGTCTTTACGGGCTTGTTTTAGTAGTTTCAAATTCTCTTTAGCTTTTTTGCGTGCTGACCAAATTGTTTTAAAAGTGTTTTTTACCTTTGCTTTATATTCTGCGGTTGGTTCTTTAAAGTAGAGTTTTATGGTCTCAAAAAGTTGGCGGTTATAAATTTTTATTTGGTCTTTTATGGCGGCAATATCGGGGGGTGTAGTGAATAAATCCTTTATTTTTTGTAGAATTTTATTGATGAATTTTGTTCCACCTGAGGTGTCTTTTGCCTCTACAACATGTACTTTTTGCCAGTTAGTGATTTTTTCTAAAACGTCTTCTGACAAGGTTTTTGACCCCGGGTTGATATTTAGCTCATGCAGCATTTTTTTTGTTTGCAGGTAGAAATCTACACGCTTTTCCTGATGTAAGCTCTTGGAAAAAGTTTTTTCCTGCTCGATTAAATATTCTAATAATTCTTTAGCTGTTGCGAGAATATAATCTAGATTGTTGCTGTTTTTTATTCTTAAAAGTTTGTCGATTTTTTTATTAATTTCAGCCTTTTGCAGTCCAGAAAAATCCTGCGCAAAATTTTGCAGCAAAGTGTTAACTTCTTTTAAAACATTTTCTATGTGTTGTCTGACAATTATTTCTCGTTTTTCATCATCGGCGCTTTTTAAATTTTGTTCTACTGGCGCTGGAATTTGTATTCCTGTAGCGCTGGTGTCGGCAGGTTTTACTTTATTTAAATTCTCCTGAAGGCGCTGCTGGCCTAGTGTTTTTGCTGCTTCGATTTGTTCTGGTGTAGCGGTTTCATTCCATATTGCGTTAACGTTTAGGCTGTATTCTTCTTCAAGTTTTTTTAGTGCTTCAGCTTCGTCTTTTGCTGGAATTGTCCCGCTTATTAATTTGGAATTCTTATCAATGGCTTCAAAAATAAACTTAGACAAACTGGCGTCCAACGTTGGTTGTTCGGTAGTTTCCTGTAAAAGCAAAATCGAAAAACCCAAATTGTTAAGTTCGGTTCTCGCTGTAGCTTCATCTGGAGCTTCAACTGTGCCGCTTAATTTTTTGCCTTCTTTATTTGCGACTGAATATTTGAAGATTGCCATGTCGCCATTTTATCAATTTCCTCTGATTGCTTCAATGAAACCTTTGAAAAGTGGATGTGGACGATTTGGTCTGGATTTGAATTCAGGATGGAATTGGCATCCAATCATAAATGGATGGTCTTTTAACTCGGAAATCTCTACTAGATCAGCTTTTTCGTATGTACCAGGGAAAGTCATGCCTGCGTCTTCAAGAGTTTTTTTAAAGATATTATTAAATTCATATCTATGTCTATGGCGTTCGTTGATTAAAGTACTTTTGTATAAATTGTAGGTTTTTGAATTTTTAGAGATGTTGCAAGGATAAGATCCAAGTCTCAAGGTTCCGCCTTTGTCGTTTTCCTTAGATTGTCCTGGTAAAAAATGAATGACGTATTCTGATCTGTCTAATTTGCCTTTTTCGTCGAATTCTTCAGAGGTGATGTTTGGATTTTTTGTTATGAATCTGGCGAATTCTATATCCATTATTTGCATACCGAGACAAATTCCAAGATATGGAATTTTATTTTCTCTAGCATATTTTGCAGCCATGATTTTACCTTCTATCCCACGAATTCCAAAACCTCCTGGTACCAAAATACCTTTAGCTTTTTTTAGATCACTCCAGCATTTTTTGTCTTTTTCCTCTAGTCCTTCAGAAGAAACCCAAATTAAATTTAATTCTTTTTTGTCATGAAAGCAGGCGATTTTTAGTGATTCTATTACGCTTAAATAGGCATCATCCAGACCTGTATATTTACCAACGATGGCGATTTTTAGTGGTTCTTTTTTAGCTTTAATTTTGCGGTCAACTTCTTTCCATTCTTTTAGATCTGGTTTGATATTTTTTAGTTGAAGTTTTCTAGCAATTTTTTCTGTAATATTGTATTTCTCAAAATTTAAAGGAACTTCATAGATTGAGCTTACGGTCTGAGCTGGGATTACATATTCTTCATCCACATCACAAAATAGGGCAATTTTCTTTAGTAGGTCTTTTTTTATTGGATAATCTGCACGAGGCATAATAATATCCGGTTGAATACCAATAGAGCGTAATTCTCTAACTGATGCTTGAGTTGGTTTTGTCTTTAATTCTTTAGAACCAGCCAAATATGGCAGCAAGGTGAGGTGTACAAAAAAAGTATTCTCTACTCCGTGTTTATATCTCATTTGTCTGATTGCTTCAAGGAAAGGAAGACCTTCGATATCACCAACTGTTCCCCCGATTTCTACCATCATTATGTCACAGCCACTTTGTTCCGCGGCGTTGGTAATACGATTTTGGATTGCGTCAGTAATGTGTGGAATAATTTGAATTGTACGTCCAAGAAATGCTCCTTTGCGCTCTTTATCCAAAACTTCATTATATATTTTGCCTGTAGTTACAGAAGAAAGTTTGTTTAGACTGGTATCAATAAATCTTTCGTAATGACCAAGATCGAGGTCGGTTTCTCCGCCGTCATCTGTTACGAAAACTTCTCCGTGTTGGAAGGGACTCATTGTTCCGGGGTCGACATTGAGGTAAGGATCCAACTTCTGAGTGAACACTTTTAGCCCGCTAGCCTTGAGAAGTGCGCCGATAGAAGCTGATGCTATGCCCTTACCTAAGGAACTGCAAACACCGCCGGTGACAAAGATATATTTACACATTTATGTTGATAAATTTAGTCCAAGCGGTAGCAAAGTGCAATAGTAATTTTGGTCGAATTTAGAGCAGATTTGTGGTCTTAGGCTTCTGTTTCAAAAAAGTTTAAACTTTTAGTTGTTACTACCAGAAATTTTGAGAATGATCCCAGGTGTTCTTCGAGGTTGCTAAGGGTTTCTTCAAGGCCCATTGTCCATGCTTCTTCTCTCAAGTCGCCTTCGATTTGGCTTACGATGGTTTTGATGTTTGGATTGTTTAATTGTTCTATAGGAATTTTTGGAATGATTTCTTTGATTTTAATCAGATGGTTTAAGATCTTTGAAGAAGCTATTTGATCTCTTAAAAAAGTTTGCATAAAATCAGATTTTTGCACCATTGCGGATAAATATTTTGCCGCAAGTTGTCCAAGTCCAACTGCTGCCAAGCCTGAAACGAAGCCAACGGTGAAATTTTTTAAATAGGGTATTGCAATATCTTTAGTGAATTCCATATTGATATAACTCTTAGTTTTAGGGTCGTAAATTTGTTCGTCTGCAACCCAGCTGCCTAAAAGTGATCTGTCTTTATAGTATTCATCACTTGCGGATCGTAATTGATATAGTCCTTCTGCAGCTAGTTCATATCCGGTCATTCCAGAAAAAGTTGCCGTTGCCGCCAATACCCAAGTAGGAGCAGTTGCCCCAAAGGTCGCGATGATGCTGGCTACTGCCAAAGAGGCTGTAACAATTGAAACTAACATTTTTGCTCCGTTATATCTTAACCAATTAGCAAAGTTAGCAGTATGAAATTTTGATTTATCAAGAATTGTTTTTAACATGTTGATTAGTTCCTGATTTTCAAACAGTTGGATAAAGCATTCAAGGGCTTCGATTCTACTGGAGAGTTCTTTTTCAAGAGGGCTATTGGCTGAGCCCATTTTTAAAGATTTTAACTGTACTAAGAAATCTTTTGCTACTTTTAAGTCGGCTTTCAATGAATTGTCTTCTAGAATCATCAAGATGTTTTTTGCTCCATTTCTCATGTAATCAACAAGGTTTTCAGGTTTATCTGATTCCGCTCCCGCTGAAAATAATTTGGAGAGATTTTCTAGTGATCCTCCAATTTTGCCTGCTGCTTGAGATAGGGATGATATATTTTTGTTAAGATCTAAAACTTTCAAAACATTTTTTGTTGCAGTTTGATTGAGATCTTCTATTTTTTTAGCGTCATAGTTGGTTATTTTTTTCCCATCAATTCCCCAGATTCTTAATGTCCCATCTTTGTCTTCTTTAGCATAAGCAAAATCGCTAACATATAAATAATCGTAGCTTTCCACTATACGTACTTCTGATCTTGGATCTACCATGTTTGATTTATCTTTACTTACTTCTAAATATGGTTTGCTTAATTTGATATCTGCGGGCTCTCTTATCAGTACGAGTCGGATCCCTTCTAATTGTGGTTTTGCGAGTAATTCTTTTACCTCTGGCATAACTCTTAATCCTTTGTAAACTTTGCCAGATGGTAATTGCAAATTTGTGAGCTCGTATTTAAAGTCAGGCAGCCAACCATATGGATGAATTTCTAAAGGTTGTCCTTGGAATTCAGGAGTAGTTGAAATAATGATATTTTGGGCTTCTGGCATTGGAATTTTCATTCCTCTTTCTGAGATTCTGGATTTGAGTTTTATTTCTGATTTTGCGGCACTTTCTTCTTGTGAATAAAGTTGGCTGTATGTATCAAGCTTAGGTCTGTGTGCGTAGGGTGTTTTTTCGCTATAGCGTATCTGATCTAGGATATCTCCACTCATTCCTAGGCCGGTCTTGTAGTTGATAGCCCAGTCTAAGGCTTTTTGTTGAGAGAAAGCTTGGTCTTGAGCAAAAAGGGGAAATAGCAGGTTTCCGTAATGTAAATTATTTTCAAAATCTGATAATTTGTTTTTTGCAGTGAGTCTTCCAAGAGCGGAAATATACTCTTTACCCATCTGTTTTTTGACCACGTCTCCGTATTTTTCAAAACCGGCGAGCATTAATCGGTCGGCCTTTTCTTCCTGATTTGATGACTTTAGTCTTTTAACCTCATTGGCTAGTTGAATTAAATTAAGTTGTGCGAGACCACTCATCGTTTTAAAAATTTCAGTTTCAACTTCTTTCATTCTTTTTTCAAAGTCGGTGATTGTAGTAAAAAAACCTTCTAAATCTTTTTCATCAAACCCGCCTGTAACCATTTCTGCTAATTTTGTGATAAGGTGAGTTTTATCATTACTTAGATTTTTAAATTCACCTTGTAGTTTTTTAAGCTTTTCTGAAAGGTTGTCTTTTTCTTTAATTTGAGTAAGTTCCCCAGAAACTTCATTGGCTGCTTCACCGGTCGATGGCGAAGGTTCCAGATGCAAATTTATATCATTAACTTTTTCGCCTTCTGGCGTACTGACTAGATTTGAATTGTGGTTCTTCATAAGGCTTATTATACCATAAAATGCCGCCCTGGGATAGGGCGGCTTGGGGTTGAAATTAGGTATATGTGGCCTGTTCTATAGGTAGCCGATTTTTTTCTTCACTGCCGTGAGTGTGATTTGAGCCTTAGCGTTGGCTTTTTTTGCGCCTTCTTGTAGGACTTCGTAGACATAATCTTTTTGTGGAAGAAGGTCGTTGTATTTGGTTCTAGCTTCTGCAAAAGTTTCTAGAATTTTGGCTAATAGTGTTTTTTTGGCTTCACCGTAACCAAAACCACCTGCTTTGTATTTTGAGGCTAATTCTTGAACTTCAGTTTCGTTAGCTAAAAGTTTGTATAAGTTAAAGACATTACAAGTTTTTGGATCTTTTGCTTTTTCAAGTGGAGTTGAATCTGTGACTATGCCCATGACTTGTTTTTTGAGAGTGGCATCGTCGGCAAAAATGTCGATAGTGTTGCCGTAAGATTTACTCATTTTTTGGCCATCAGTTCCTGGCACAACGGCTACTTCTTCTTTAATAAAAGGATCTGGTAATTTGAAAGTTTCTCCAAAAGTTTTATTAAAGTTGGCGGCGATATCACGAGCTATTTCAACATGTTGTTTTTGGTCTTTTCCGACAGGTACTATGTCTGGTTGATAAAGTAAAATATCGGCAGACATCAAAACTGGATAATGAAATAGTCCGACTGTAATTTCTTTTTTACCTTTAGCTTGAGCGTCTTTCCAGGCGTGGGCTTTTTCGATAAAAGGAACTTTAGTAATGCAGTCAAAAATCCAGCAGAGCTCGGCGTGAGCTGATACGTCGGATTGTTTAAAAAAAACTGTTTTGCTCGGATCAAGGCCCAAGGCTAAGTAAGAAACGGCTAGTTCGTAAGTCTGCTTGCGCATTAACTCAGCATCTCTAACTGTGGTGAGTGCGTGCAGGTCAGCGATAAATAAAAAACATTCATAGTCTTTTTGCATCTCAATATGTTGACGCATTGCTCCAAGGTAGTTGCCGATATGAGGGCGTCCGCTGGGTTGAACTCCAGATAAAATGCGTTTCATGTTAGGTGGCTTTAGAATTTAAGTTTAAGTGACCGTTGTAGGGTCGAGGTCGATTTTTACTCCTGGGTCGATTATATATTCTTTTGGCAGTTTTGAAAGTAGAGAATGCAGTGGGTTAAAAACTGTTGGGGAACTTGTGATGTATTTTAGGAGAATAATATGGCGATATTTGCCGCGTAATTTTGTCAGATAGGCTGGGTAAGAATTGATTTCTATAAGCTCTTTTTCTGGCTCTGTGATTGAGTTTTTTAGAATTGATTCGAGTTTGATTGTGAGCTCTTGCAGAGTTTTTAGAGATTTATGTTCGATTAGAATTTTTGCCAATTTACTGAATGGTGGGTTCTTCAAGATTTTTCTTTGGACGCTTTCGTATTTAAAGAATTTTTCGTAGTTGTGGGTTTGAGCGGCCTGGAGGGCTATGTTGTCTGGATTGTAAGTTTGGATGACCACGCGACCCTTTGAATCGCCACGTCCAGCACGTCCGGCAACCTGAGTGAGAAGTTGAAAATTTCTCTCTGTGCTGCGGAAATCAGGGATGTTTAATCCAATGTCGGCAAGTACTACTCCAACCAAGCTAACTTTTGGTAGGTGCAGTCCTTTGGCAATCATTTGAGTTCCAATTAGTACATCGGCTTCCTGATTCTTAAATTTTTTGTAAATATTTTCGAAATCTTCTTTGCCACCAGTTGTGTCTTTGTCGGCTCTAAAAACTCTAATCCCTGGAAATTCTTTTAAAAGTTCTGTTTCGATTTTTTCCGTGCCTATTCCCAAAAAACGGATGTGTGAGCCCTGGCAATTTGGGCAGGTGGTTGGGACTTTATAAATTTTGCCGCAATGATGGCAGATTAATTTTGGGGCTGATGTTTTGGAGCTATGATAGGTAATTGGAGTTTCGCAATTTGTACATTTTACGGTGAATCCACAGTCTCTACAGACTATTGAACTTGCTGAGCCTCTGCGATTTAAGAATAAAATGGCTTGTTCTTTTTTGAATAAAACCTCGAGCAAGGCTTCTTTTAGACTGTCGCTAAACATAGAATAATTCCCTTTTTTGAATTCATCACGAAGGTCTATAATTTCTACTAAAGGCAAGGTGGAGCCGTTAATTCTCTCTGAAAGCATGAGCGTTGAGTCTTTGAGTTTTTCGACCGTTTCTATTGAAGGTGTGGCAGAACCGAAAACTACTTTTAATTTTGGATTTAATTCTAAAAGTTTGTCTATAATTTGATGTACATTGTATCTCGGTGCGTTGTCCTGTTTGTAGGAATTTTCATGTTCCTCATCGACAACTATTAATCCCAGATTTTGAAAGGGTGCAAAAATGGCTGAACGTGAGCCTATGATGAGTTTTGTTTTACCTTCATGGATTTGCATCCAAGTTAGCTGCTTATTGCCTTCGGCAACTCTACTATGTATGACTGCGGCTTTGTGACCAAGGGCTTTTTGAAAATAATCGATAATCTGAGGAGTAAGTGAGATTTCGGGTACGAGAATTAGAACCTGTTTGTCCTGATTTATGTATTCTTCGGCGAGCTGGGCGTAGACCTCGGTTTTGCCTGAGCCAGTTATTCCGTGTATCAAAAATTTATTCAGTGTTTGTGCTCTAATTGATTTGGCTATATCGTCTTGTTGCTGAGTTAGTTTTTTTGTTCCTGTCTTAATTATTTGATCAGTGTTTTTGGCTGAGTTTTTAGTGATTTTTTTATTATTAAAAACCCTTTTTGGGATAAATAATTTAAGAATTTTGTGAAGAGGGCAAAAGTAGTATTCGCTCATCCAGCCGAGCAACGCTAGTTGCTCTTGAGTTAAAAGGGGTTGAGAATTTTCGATAGCGAGAATCGGTATTGTTTTGAATTCCGGTTTATTCTGGTGGATTTCCAATACTAAACCTGTAAGTTCTTTTCTTCTTAAATTGACTTTTACAAGATGACCAGGCTTTAAGTCCAGGTTTTCGGGTACACTATAGGTGAGAGTTTCTTTTCCCAGACCAACTTTTTGAGGGAAGAGAATTTCAGCAAAAAACATTTGAAACTTTTAGTGGAATCAAATTCTAAGCTTAAACGTTTTTGTTTGCCACTGCTTTTTTGAGTTGATCAAGTCTTTCTATTTTGGCTTGTGCTTTTTTAGTGAAGATTTTAAATAGAATTGGGATTACCAAAAGTGTTAAGAAAGTTGAAGCTGTAAGACCAAAGATTAATGAAGCGCCAAGGCCAGCCCAGGTTTCATCGCTAATGGTCAATGGAATCATACCCATGATTGTTGCAATTGAAGTTAAAAAAATTGCTTCAAGACGAGATTTAGAAGCATCAACGATGGCTTCTATAAAAGGAATTCCTACTTTTAAATTTAGATTAATTTTGTCTACAAGTATTACGGCGTTTTTTACTACTATACCAAAAAGTGCAACTACGCCGATCAAAGCTGGGAAAGAAAGACTTAATCCCAAAATAGTTAATCCATAAAATACACCGGTGATTGCGAGTGGGATTGTGGCCAAAACCAGGAAGGCTTTTGCAAAGGAATTGAATTGTAGAATTAAAGTGCTGACGATCAAAATCATGGCAATAATCATCGCTCTTAAGATAGAAACTATGGATTCTTCGTTGGCCTCATTTTGTCCACCAAAGGTAATTTCATAGCCTTTTGGTAATGGTTTTTTTGCGATAAGTTTTTGGAATTCTGCTAAAACTTCTGCCGGTAGATGTGGTTGTTCTACGCTGGATGTAACTACGATTACGCGGTCCCCGTCGATGCGGCTGATTGATGTTAAAGATGATCCAAGGCTGATTTCTGCAATGTCACTTAGTTGAAAAATCTGTCCGCGATTGTTGATTAATTGTAGATTTTTGATTTTATTTATTGTGTCTAAAGAATCTTTTTCAAAGCCTGCTTTAATACTAACTTCCTCACCGTCTTGGGTGATTTTTGTTAATTCTGATGGACTGATTGCCGTCCTTAATAATGCTGAAACTTGGGCTGAGCTGAGTCCATTTTGGCTCATGGCTGCGTAATCTAGTTTGATTGTGAATTCGCCAGGGCTCAAACTTATAGAAGTTTTTGCGTTAATAACTCCAGGGATTTCACTCAAAATATCTTTATATCTATTGGCTTCTTGTTCGAGAATTTGCATGTCTTCTCCGGTGATTCTACCTTCTATGTCTGCACCTGATGGTGGGCCTCCGGCAATGTCTACGACTTCTACTTTTGCTTCCTGAATATTGGTAAATTTTTCACGAAGTTTTTTTGCAATATCATAAGATTTTTCTGCGCCTGGGCGTTCTTTAAATGGATATAGAGTTATTGCAAATTGTGCTTTGTTACTTTGACTGCTTGCACTTGCGCTAAATGAGCCAGAGACATCTACACCACCTGCACCGCTTATTAAAGAAAAGTTTCTTATTCCTTCTTCTTTGAGTAGTGTCGTTTGTACTTTTTCAGCAATTTTTTGAGTTTGTTCGGTTGTTAATCCTGGAGGGCCTTCTACATTAATATATAAATTTTCACTATCGGCTGATGGAAATAATTCTGATTTTAGTAGGCCGGTGGCAGGTAGTGCGAGTGCGGAGAAAAATAATAAAACAGTTACTAAAAGGGTTGTAAATATTCTTAGTTTGCTGCGTAAAATCTTGTCTAAAAATCGGCCATAACCTGGGAGAACTTTATCTAATTTAATTACACCGCCAATTAGTTTTGAAAAGAAGCTTTTTTGTGAACTGTCAGCCAAATAATGATGATATATTTTGGCTTTAATTTTTGCTGGATCGGCGATTTCTTCAAGGATCATTTCTTCATTTTTTAGAGCTCTGGCTTTGAGAACTTTTTTGTAATAAATCCAGAATCCAAAAAAGAAAAATGCAGCGGCTGCGATAGCAATTGCGCCAATATTTGTAGGCAAAGTTTGGTTCGAAGTAAGTAGAATTGTCGTTAAAAGTATAATTCCAAGAATTGCTAAAAACGTTTTTGGAATTACGCGTGTCACTCTAAAACGTTCCAAAATAATTGCCATTGGATGATTGATAATAATGGCGATAAAGTATGAAGCAGCTAAAGTGATAGAAACCGTGATCGGAATTGAGCGGATAAATTCTCCAATAATACCTGAAGCTAAAAGTAGGGGAATGAAGGCCCAGATGGTGGTCAGTGTCGTAGTCGTTAGAAGTATTTTATAATCTCTAAATACTAATAAAACGGCTTCTTCTGGGGTGAATTTCCCGGTTGCTAAATATTGTTTTGTGGCTTGCACTACTACTATTGCGTCATCCACCAGCAGACCAAGTGAGAGTATCAAAGAGAATAGTGATAAGAAATTTAAGGTAATTCCAATAAGGCTCATCACCCCAAAGCTTACGCAGAATACTAATGGTACCGCCAACCCTGCTACAAAGGCTTCCTTTAGACCGACGAATAAAAAAATTACCATGAATACAAGTCCAACTGTAATTAATCCATCATGAATTAATTGATCTAGATTTTTGCGAATTTCGAGTGAGGCATCCATCGTGGTTTCAATCTTTAAATCAGCGGGGAAATTCTCGAGTTTGAGTTTTTCGAGGGCGACTTTTCCGTTGTCTATAAGTTCTATAATTGAGCTACCTGTTCTTTTTACTACTGATAAACCAATGGCGTTTTGTGGAGGATTTCCTTCGTTAGAAAAAGTATTTATTATTTTTCTTTCTTCGGCCATTTCCACAACATCAGCTACATCTTTAAGTTTAATTTGTTGATCGTTAATTGTGAGTAGAGGTAGTTCGCGAATGTCTTTTACGTCTTCAAATTTTCCATTAGCTTTTAACGTGTATTCGTAATTTGAAATTTTTATACTACCAAGTGGGATAGAAAAATTATTGGCTCTGATGATGTTATTTACTTGATCCATAGCCAATCCGTAGTGCTTTAGCTTGTCTGGATCGTAGGCGATATTTATTTCATGAACGTCGCCGCCACTAAGTGTAACCTCGCTTGTACCAGGCAATTTTTTTAATTCTTCCTGCACTAGTTCAGCATATTTTCTAAGTGTGAAACTGTCATATGGTCCGGTAACTACGAGAGTCCAAACCGGCATACTGCTAAAAGAAACTTCATTTACTGTTGGTGCGGAGGCTTCTTCTGGAAGATCATTTTCTAAACCTGCAGTAGAGTCTCTAAGCCTGCGAATAGCGTCTTTTAGGTCTTCGTCAGCGTTAAATTCTACAGTAGTTGCAGCAAAAGAATTTGAAGCAGTTGAAGTGATTTGTTTAATTCCGGTAAGGTTGGAAATTTTTTCTTCGACTTTTTTGATAACCATTTCTTCCATGTCTTCAGGCGAAGCTCCAGGCATAACTACGGTGATAATACCAAAAGGAATTTTAACTTCTGGAGTGGTTTCTTGAGGTAAACCGAGAGCTGAGGTGATACCCCAAATAATAATTGCGATAACAATCAATACCGTTACGCGAAATTTTTTAATAAAGAAATTAAGCCAGGTTTGGCCGTCTTCTTCTTTATAAGTTAACGTGTTGAGGTATAGGGAGTCTGAGGAATTATTGTGATTTTCTTTATTCTCCATAGTGATTTTAGCTTTATCTTTGGACATTTGTACCAATTCTAACTTCTTCGTTTTCAACTAGATTTTTTGCGCCTTCCAGGATTACTTGTTCACCTTCTTTGATTCCGTCTTTGATTTCGATGGTGTCATTATTAATTTCTCCAACTTTAATTGTACGTCTTTTTGCCTGGCCTTCTTCTAAAACATAAACATATTGTTCTTCTGTGCCAATTATTACGGCATCAAGTGGAATATAAAAAGTATTTGCAATTGGGCTAAAATTATTAAGTGTTAAACGTGCTTTTACATTTTGATTTATAGCTGTATCTTTGGCTTGTGGTAAAGCTATAGTGACTGGTACTAATTTAGTTATTGGATCTGCAATTATGCTAATACTTTTAATTGGTGCTTTGATATATCGTTCACCAATTTTAATTTCCGCTGGAATATTTGCATTAATTTTTGCTGCGCTGGTTGTATCTACGGCAATTTTTAATTCGTAATTATTGGTATTCACGATTTCAGTTAATTGAGATTGAGGGCCAACGGTATCACCTTCATTAAAATCTATAGTTCCTACTACACCATCGATTGGAGCTGTAATAATCAATCCTTTAATCTGATTTTGTATCATTGAAACGTTAATTCTAGCGAGCTGAACCTGTGATTCAATTTGTACCAAGCTGGCGTTATTCCTGATTCTTGTAGCCAGCACATTTTGCCAAGCCATATTTACTCCGTTCGCACCTCTTCTGTTTAAACCAAGTTTTACGATAGTACTATCTATGGTATTTTCGTACCCTTCAACCTGACCTTCGTATTGGTTAATCTCCATTCTTAGCCTGTTTTCGGCTGTTGTACCTCCTAGTTCTGCTCCTGATTCTGATTTTTCGGCAGTATTTAATTGTACTGATATTTCTTTTAATTGAGCGTTTACACCGTTTAACGCAGTTTGTACTTCCTGAATATTTTGAGTTTTTTCTGGTTCTGGCAGAGTGCTTGTTTCAAGCTCCGTTAGCTTTTGTTCAAGATCTGTTTGCTGGTCCTGGAGTTCGTTTTCTAAATCTTGCAAGTCGTCGATGAGGTCGTCCAGCTGGTCCTCTGTATCTTCGTTTTGGTCTTCTGTTAGATCTAAAAGATCATATAAAAGATCAATGTTTTCTTCTGTTGTATCTATGCTGTCGTCAAGGGATTCCAGGTCGATCTCTGCTCCATCTAGCTGGTTTTGAGCACTTTGTAACTGAAGCTCGGCGATATTTAAGGCTGAGTTGTTGCCATCTAAGGTTTGATTGTAGCCATTAATTGCGCTATTCAGATTTATCTGGGCAATTGTCAACTGATCGAGTAGGGGATGAGTTGTGTTATTTGCTCCAGTAATTTCAAAAAGTAGTTGGCCTTTTCTAACTTTTTCGCCTTCTTTAACTCTTATAGATTTAATTTGGCCAGGTGCCACGGGATAGATTTGAGTCTGATTCTGAGATTTTACTGTGCCGTTAACTTCAAGATATGATTTGCTGTTTTTTGTAACATCAAATACGGTGATTGCTCTGGCTGGAGCCGTTTGAATTGGTTCATTTGTAACCGTAGTTTCCTCTGGTACAGCAGAATTACAAGCTTGCAGAATTAATGAAACAAGTGCAATTAAGCTTATATAGAAGCGACTTTTTGAATTAGTTATAGACATAGGTTAATTTAATAGTGAGGTACTCTATAACTTAAAATCCATTTTGTCAATAGATTGCTTTGACATATTTCATATTAAATGTAAACTGGCTGCTTAATTATTTATGGAAAAGATAAACTCACAATTTGAAGTAGCTCCGCTCAATCCAGAAATTGAAAGAAGGATTGTTGCTAAGGTGCAAAGAATTATGTCTCAAATTGGAGAATTTGAAGACCAACCTATTCCAATTGATATGCAGGAAAAATTAATTCCGGATGATTATATAAAGCAGGATTTGGCTCTGAATAAACGAAAAGAAAAAATGTTTTATAGTGCAATTCAATATATTTTGGACTCCATCGATGCTAGAGTAGCAACTTTACTTGAGGGTAAGGTTCCTATTGGAGTCAATATTTGGTGTACGAGTTGGAGCTTAGAAGATGAAAACTTACCAATTGGAGAGTGGCATCTGGATGATGAGGTTGAAAGAGTTTTTATTGCCTTTGGTGATATTGCAGATATTGAATGTATTAATGGTGAAATTGAGTTAGAAGATTTTGAGGATGATAATGTTGTTTTTGCTGTTGAAAATGGATTAAAGGCTGGTTCTATTACAGCTACATCGATTCCGAATAACTGCCCCGTTATCTTAAAGCCCCATACCATCCATCGCAAGGGACCTCATAAGGCTGGTCGAAGATTAACTTTAGATATTCTTTATAGTTATGGAGCCCGACATCGCCCCTTGACAATTCCCGGGAATGGTATATAGTTTAGGGCTTTTAAAAAGCTATTATGTTTAAGAAAGAAGATCAATATCTGTTAATTGAGAGATTTGCCAGGGGCAAGGAGTCTCAATTGATAGAAAAATACATTCAGGATGGTCCGACTGCTGTGCAGGATGAATTGGAGTTAACCGATACTGAATGGCAGGTGATTTTTGATTATTTGGTTTTTGAACATAACCTTTTGTATAAATGTGTGAGCCATAGTAGTGAATTTTTTCATGACTGTTATGTGAAGTTTGGTGTAGCGCACGTGCGTAGTATTATTGAGGTTGAAGATAAAAAATATGATAAAATTTTTGAAGTAATTTTTGATTATTTGGCTATTTCTTTAGAAGGTTTAAATTACCACGTGATGCAAAATAGAGAAAAATACGTGATGGCTTTTAAGGTCAGGGGCGGTGATTACATTCGTACGGTTTTGGCTCTAAGTAAAGAAAAATACCAGGATCAATGGATGCAAATTTTAGATGTTTTGTTGAAATTAGTCTGCGACGACATGTTTACCGAACAGAATTGCGAACACAGCTTAAATGCTTTTGTTCATCTCTTTAACATTAATAGGGAACATAGAATTATTACTAAAAAATCATGAGTGAAAATGTAGATAACTTGGAAGAACAAATTCCGGATTTTGCTAACGTGGCTGAGGCTGTGAATTATTTTAGCACGATGTTTTCTGCTGATATCCAAAGGGATTTTATAGGTGTAAATGATTTGATGAATGACCCTTATGTTGTACCAGTGCTGGGTAAAAAACTTAGCGATATGCATTTTGTAGATGGTGGTTTTTTCTTGGTTTATGACATTCTGGTAACGGCTTTAAATAGAGTGACTAGCAGGTTGGCCATTACATATAGTTCAATAAGACGTGATGATCAAATTGATCTTGCTGTAAAACAACTGGCAAGTTTTAGAGCAAAATTATCTCAATTGAAAAAAACGGAAATTTTGTCTGCACAGGCTAATGTTGGTTCATCCAATAATCTAATCCAATAGTATGGAAAAATCTTTGGACCAAAGAGAATTGGAGTTTGATAAAGTTGATCAGGTTTTTGATTATTTTAGAAATACTCTGCCTGAGAATTTGTATAAAAGATTTTTTAGAACTCAGAATAGTTATCAAGTTTTAAAGGAATACTGCAGGTGCAAACAAAAACTTGAAGGACATCATCTTGTTTGCATAAAGCATTTTTTGCAGGGAATTATTCATAGTTTAAGGCAGGTGCATTGTCATGAAATTAATCCGGACGAGCTGACTAGAAGTGAAGAAAATGAGTTTTTAGATTTTCTTCAGCGTTTTATAGATGAGGCAAGGGTTAGTGAAAAAAATATATTTGAACGAATGTATGATTTTGCCGGAAGATCTTTTACTAGCGATATGGCTAGAGTTTTATCAGATCAAGACGCATCTTATAAAATTGATGACGTCCCTGCTTCTCATGTGGAGATTGAAATTAGCGAAGCAATAAGGCTTAGGATCGCTGGGGCCGGAAGATCTGAGGTCATTAGAGCTTTGCCAAGAGAAATTATTGGTGATTGGGAACGTGTCGCGGATGTCATCGATGCGGTTATGGCTCATGGCAAAAAGAAGTAAAATCTGATATAATTAAGAATCTAAATAATTAAATTTTATGGCAGAAGGATTGAGAAAATTAGATGAAATTAAGAACTTTAGTACAGTGAACGAGGCATTGGACCATATGTTTACTCTTTTGCCTCAGCCTGTATCGGAAGATATTGCAAAATTTCGTTCCGTTAAGAGACTCAGATCTTCTGGGCAGAAGCCTGTAGATTTAGATATCTTAGAAAGATTGAAGTGGTTTTTAATAAATGAGCTTGTCCCACATATTGGGTATAGGAGGGATAATAGTGTTGCAGATGTTGATAGGGATCATTTATTAGGTGTCATTGATGATTTAAAATTTTTCTCTCGATCTTTGAGGGTAACTAGAGTGATTAGACCTTATGAAAAGCCGATTATTGATGATGGCTTACTGGCTGCAGTGAGATCTTCTTTATCTGAAGATATGCGTTCTGTAATGGGCAGTGAAGCTGATGATGGTGGAGTTACAAGTTTCTATCTGGAAGATTATCCTCCAGCTAAAACTAAAGATTAAATAAATTCTGGTGCACCCCACAGGATTTGAACCTGTAACCCTCAGTTCCGAAGACTGATGCTCTATCCAGTTGAGCTAGGGGTGCATTTTTGCTATTGGAGATTCTTAAAAAGAAAGAGCTGATCCTGCGACCAGCTCTTTGATTATAACTTATTTATTCATTTTGCTGTCATTCTTTTTTGCCCACCATACTAACATTGGAGTGGCTGTAAAGATTGAAGAATATGTACCAATTCCCATACCGATTGTAAGTGCCAAAACGAAGTAGAAAATTGAGTGGCTACCAAATATCAAGATGGCAATCAATGTTAACAATACTGAGAATGAAGTGTTAAATGAACGAACTACAGTTTCATTCAAAGCGTCGTTAGCTGTTTCTGCAAGAGGTGCGCCTGGATTCTGTAATAGTTTTTCACGTAAACGATCGAATACTACGATGGTGTCATTTACTGAGTAACCTAACACTGTAAGCATCGCTGTGATGAATAAGGCATCGATTTCTACGTGTAAATAATGCCCAAGTAGAGCGAATACACCGGTTGTAATAATTACGTCATGAACTACTGCAACGATTGCGCAAGATGCGCCAAATTTCCAGGCCTGGATTGATTTTGGTACTTTGCGGAAAGCAAAGGCCAAGTAAGCGATGATCATTACAAGTGCGGTGATAATTGCAATGACAGCTTTACCTAAAAGATTTTTACCAACGACCGGACCGATTGCCGTGAATCTTGGTTCAGTAAAGGCCGGTAACTTATCGATCATTTTTTCAGTTAATTTATCGTGAGTTGCTGAATCGATATATTTAGTTTTTACAATAAATCCGTTTGTGCCAGTTTCAGTAATAGTCAGAGTATTGAAATCCAATTTTGTGCCGGCTTCTTCGGTTGTTGCAAGTTGAGCTTCTGCAGGTTTTTCTGCTGTAGAATTTACTGCTACTGGAACGCTTGTGTCTGCGTTAATTTCTGCCTCAAGACCTTTGAGAGTTTCTGTTAATTGTTCTTTTGTAACTGGTTCACTGAATTTGAATTCCATTAAACTTCCACCCTTGAAATCTATACCAAGATTTAATCCAAAAGTTAGAATTGAGATGATGGAAATCGCTACAACCGCACCTGAAATTCCAAACCAGATTTTGCCGGTTTTGATGAATTCAAAAGTCTTTTGAGCTTTTTTTCTAACTCCAAATAACCATAAATTTTCTCCAGTTTTTTTGCTGATAAATGCATGAAGTAGAGTCTTTGTTACAGTGATTGCTGTGAACATAGAAACCAAAATACCAATAGCCAAGTTGAAAGCAAAACCTCTAATTATTGAGCTACCAAAGTAGAATAAGATCACACAAGTAATCAAGCTTGAAAAGTTAGAATCGCGGATAGCTGTCCATGCTCTGTTAAAGGCTGTATCAATTGCGTTAGTCACTGTTTTACCGGCTTTTAATTCTTCTTTTAATCTTTCAAAAATAAGAATGTTAGCGTCAGTCGCAATACCAAATGACATTACGATACCAGCGATACCTGCAAGGGTTACAACTACTCCAGACTTCAATAAGAAAGTTATAAAGAAGAATGCAAAACAGCTGATTATAAATGATAGGAATTTTTCCCAACCTGGTTCTTTGCTGTTGAGTGTTTTTATTACCAGGAAGGCAAAAATCACTAGAGAAATTAATAGTGAGAAGTAAATGTTAAGTTGAGCTTTGATTAAGAAAACAAATATAGCTCCATACATAAGAAGTGAAAGGCTGGCAACAAAACCAGGAAGTCTATAAACAATGATCATGAATAACATAACTAGTAGAATTCCGATTAAACCTGCCCATAAACTTTGGTCCAAAGCTTCCTGACCAAGGGTTGCTCCGAGAGTGTATTCTCCTGATAGAACGATAGGCGCTGGGATGGCACCAGTGTTAAGATCTCGTGCTAATGTTTTAGCTTCATCTGTTGTGAATCTGCCAGTGATTGTAGCTTTTCCACCAGAGATTTTTTCGTTTACATTTGGGCTAGAAATTAATTCTCCGCCTACGAAAATTGCGATAGGTTTTCCGATATTTGCACCTGTAATTTCTTCAAATAATTTTGCACCTTCATCATTAAATTCGATGCTAACAAAAGGTTGGAAAAACTGATCTAACTGTACGTCTGCGTGTACAAATTGTTCTCCGTTTAGAGCAGTTGCTTCCCATGAATCCGGTCTAGTTGAATAGCTGATGATTTCGTATTGGTACTGTTTTTCTTTTGCATCAACACGTAGGGCATTAGCTTTAATAATATGGTAACCAAACTGAGTTTTTACCACTTCACTAACTTCTCCTTCCTTAGTTAAATTTAAAGAAGCCTGTTCGAAATCGTAAACATAAGTTCCAGCTCCAGTTACTGCACCAACTAATTTTCCACCATCTTCTTTATTACTTGCGTCATCAGAATATTGTTTAGCTAAAGCCGCAAAATCATCTCCTTTAGCAGCTTTTGCCTGTACTTCTTTTGCAAGATCTTCTGCTTCTTCTTCAGTTCTTGTAACGTTAGCATCAGCTGTTTCTAGTCCTTTATATGCAATTAAAATGTGACTAACATCAACTTCTTTTTTATTTTTTACCGCTTCTTTGATGTCTAATAATTTGACGATAACTAAACTACTATTTTGAACAGCCTGGCCAGTTTCATCAATAATATAATCTCCAGTTGTTTCAATTAATTCTTGACTCATTGAACCAACTTCTAGTCCTGTAATAGCGTCTTTAATGCTTGTTGAAATGTCTGAAGCAAAAATGAAGTCAGCTTTTTCATATGTAACTTTTCCAGGGTTTGCCTGTTTTTCTTCTTCACCTGTTACTGAGAATGAAGTGCCGCCTTTTAATTTATCAAGAGTTTCCTGGGCCTGTTTTTTGATTTTTGCAACTTCTTCAGGATCTACGGTTGTTTTTTGAGTTTTAAATTCTAGTTGAATTGTTTTACCCACTGTAGCTTTTGCCTTTTCTAGACTCACTAATTTTTTTTCGTCGTCATTTAATTCTGCTAATACTTTTTCTGTTCCAAGGTAAGTCGTTACATCGTCTTGAGTCAAAACTGCTGTTTCTGCAAGTTCTACTACGATGTGTGTTTCACCTCCAACGTTTGCACGATAGATATTTGGTTCTGCTACACCAAGGGCGTTAACTCTTTTTTCAATTACTGTTTGTACACCTTCTATAATTCCTTCCTGATCAGCTTCTGCAACTTTTCTCAAATCAACTTTATAATCAAGTTGAGATCCACCCTGTAGGTCTAGACCCAAGTGAATTTTGCTTTTTTGAATTGCTTCTGGAGTGAAAGGAAGAATTTTTGTTTGGATATTGCTTGGCAGGTCAAAGAAGCCAAGAATTAGTGTAACGATTAGAATGGCCGCTACTTTCCAGGATAAAAACTTTTTCATGTGTGATCTGGTTAGGATTATTTTTTATGTAGTTCTTGATCGAGACTTTCGTCGTTACCTTTGCCGGATCTACCGTAGTCATCCTGCAATTTCACAACGTCGTCTAGCTCTGGAGTGGATACTTCAAATACCTCACTATCTTCCAAAGCCTCAAGGCGGTGGATAGTATATGGTCGAACATCGATTTTGTCACCTGCATTTAGGATTTTGTCTTGCAGATTGGCTTCATCGGTGCCGTAAGTCAATTTTACCTGTCCTTTATATATATACTGGGTTTCCTCTTTTCTTTCATGATATTGAAGGCTATATCTGTGACCTTTTGTTATATGCAGAATTTTGCCGGCATATTTTTCTGTATGCGCAAACCATATTTCCTTGCCCCAGGGTTTGAGTTTAATCTGAACTTTTAGATCATTTTCTTCCATAGGTTTGATTTAAATTTTTAGGATTTTACTTGAGAGAATCGAGAATAGGAGCGATTTTAATTTTTACTTCTGATGTATTAGATGGGTGTTGCTCAAAAGAAGTTTTTTTAGGTTCAGGTGGTAAAATAATTCTATTAGGCAGACTTGGGTTTTTTTGTTCTGGTTTTTTAAATTCATCTGATATGGCTAGAGCTGTTGCTCCCAATGTAGCCGCTGCTATCGAGATTGCTATAGCGGCGGTGTAATGTCTATCGTTCCAAGATCTAATTGGGGGTAATTCAGATATGTTTCTAGCTGGCTCTTTTGTCTCGACCGGTTGAAGTAAATGTTTAGGTAGAGGAGGTGGGGTTGTACGAGCTGACCTTGCTGCTTGGGGGATTGGTGGAGGGTTTACTGGTTCAAAATTTGCCCAGCTTGCCCTAACTTCACATCCATCTGGTACTTTTGCCTTGTTGTTGTATAGCAAACTGTCTCTTGGCGCTACTCCAAGTTCTATTTCGCCTTCTCCTATTAAGTTTGGTTGTGCTACTTCTGCTCTTTTTAGTGGCATAAGTGTTTTATTGAATTTCTTTAACCCTTTTACTATCTTTTTTGTCGGTAATCAAGAGGCCGTCTGGGGTGTCGACGATTACGGTGTTTTTTAGGCCGATGGCAGCGATTTTCTTTTTGTTGTCGCTGTAAACCAGGCAGCCCTCACAATCGATCAGTTCAGTTTCGCCTCTAGTGAGATTTCCTTTGCTTGAAGGGCATAATTCTTTCCAGATTGCTTCCCAGGTACCAATATCGGACCAACCCAGGTCAGCTTTGATGATTCTGACTTCCTTTGGGTCGACTTTTTCCATGATGGCGTAGTCTATAGAAATCTTTTCTAGAGTAGGGTAGAGGCTCACTGATCCGGTCTTCATCATTTGAACAAATTTCTTGTACGTATCAGGTTGTAGAGCTTCATATTTTTGTAGAATTGTAGCCGCTTTCCAAACGTAAATTCCGGTATTCCAAAAATAATCCCCGGATTGAATGAATTTTTTAGCAGTGGCCAAATTTGGTTTTTCGATAAAGGCTTCTAATGCAAAAACGTCATCTGAGATTTTTTTACCGATTTTTACATAACCATAGTTAGTGTTTGGTTCGGTTGCGGTTACTTCTATTATATTTAGAGTATTTTCTTTAAGGGCTAGTTCTTCAGCGATTTTTAATTTTTGCTGGAACTCTTTTTTATTCTTAATTAGGTGATCGGCATAGATAACAGCCATAACTTCTCCCGGAAATTTATTCTCAATAATTGCCGCAGCATAGCCAATACAAGAAGCGGTGTCGCGTAATGCTGGCTCAATAATAATATTTTCCTCGGGGATTTGTGGGCAGAGTTTTTGTAGAAGTTCGAGATTGCGTTCGTTGATGGCAATATAAATATCATTGATTGAAAGATGGTCCAGGCGACCTAAAGTTTCTTCCAACATTGTTTTATTGGAAACCAGTTTCTGAAACTGTTTTGGACGTTCGGCAGTAGATAATGGCCAAAGTCTTGTACCACCTCCACCGGCAAGAATTACTGCTTTCATTTGTATCTTTTTAGTTGTTTGCGGTATTTTAGCATTAATTTATATAATCCGAAAAATTTTATTTTATGTACAAACTTGTTTTACTGCGTCATGGGGAAAGTCTTTGGAATAAGGAGAATCGTTTTACAGGCTGGACAGATGTGGATTTGAGTGAAAAGGGGATTGAAGAAGCTCATCAGGCTGGCCAACTTCTCAAGAAAAATGGGTTTAATTTTGACCTGGCGTTTACTTCTTTATTAAAAAGAGCTCAGCGAACTTTGGAAATTGTGTTGGAAGAATTGGAGCAGCGGGGGATTGAAGTAGTGAAGGACTGGAGATTAAATGAGCGCCACTATGGAGCGCTACAGGGCTTAAATAAAGCTGAAACAGCGGTTAAATATGGTGATGAACAAGTGCATCTTTGGCGTAGAAGTTATGACGTTCAGCCGCCAGCTTTAACTAAAGAAGATCCTAGATATGTTGAAGGGCAGCCATTAACCGAGTCTTTGAAAAATACAGTTGAGCGTTTTGTGCCTTATTGGAATGAGACAATTTTGCCAGCTATTAAAGGTGGGCGACAGGTGATTATTACAGCACACGGTAATAGTTTGAGAGCTCTTATCAAAAATCTTGAAGGAATTTCTGACAGTGAAATTACCGAATTAAACATTCCAACCGGTAAACCTTTGGTTTATGAATTGGATGGTGAGTTTAAAGTGCTTAAGAAATATTACCTAGAGAGATAATTGGGCATTATTATTTGCAGTATAGTTTACCCGAGAATTTGATTGTTTAACTTCCCCAAGAAGGTGGTCCAGTTTCGTTTTGGTCTATTTTAAGCCGTTAAGTCTGGTTTGATTCTTGATTTTGGGGAAGTTATTAAGAATGGTGAATTTACAAAATGTTAATTTTGTTTTTTAGACCTAGATTTCGTCCCAGGACGGAATTCGACATTACAACAGAATAACTGAAATTGCGCAATCCAGGCCGGTTCATGCATTGACTGGTTTGGTTTTATCTGGCAAAGTAATTTCTCGTATTTTTAAGCCTGTAAAATGGAGAAGCCTAATATATGGTGTGTTACTGGCGTTCCTGGTTCTGGAAAGTCTACTTTATCTCAACAGTTACTTGAAACTGGTGATTTTCAGATTGTTGAATCAGATGAATATTCTAGAAGATTTTATGAACAGATGGATTTGCCCAATTTGGAGCGGCTTTACAATGTTGGGAATTTTGAGAATTATGAGGCTTACTTATCTCAGGTAAGTAGGTCCGCTGGGATATTACGTAAGCAATTTGAAAAAGTTTTTTCATTAGCTAATATCCCTGGATTTGAAACGGCTAAAAATAATGAACCCTATCTTAGGCTTTTATATGAGGAAACTGACTTAGGGCTAATCAATGAGTTTTTTACTCAGCCTCGACAGATTCTCTCTTATCTAAGTATTTTGATTACTAAGATAGAAGCTCTTGAAAGGTCCGTTGAAATTGCTGCCTTGAGAAGAGAGACTGTGCTTCTTGTTGATAATACTTTAGTTGGGGCAGTTGTTAGAAAAGCTGTTTCGGATTATTTCAAAGCTAAAGATATAAATCCTGGACTATTGATTGTGCAGGGTGTTTTTTCAAGACTCGTAGAAACTGCGAGGCAAAGAAGAGGAGAGATTTTAGCTAGTGGTGATCAGGTTTTTGTAGATCGTGGTAATGAAGCTTTGATTCGTCATTATGATAAGTATCATCAGAAGGAGGGTTGGGAGAACGTTTTAGTCGTGAGGAGAAGCAGTGTTGATGAAGATCTTGATGGTGTACGTCAAAAGCTTTTGGGGCAAGTAGATTTAGTTAATGGGCCTATAGAGTTTGTAACTGATGCTTAGATCAAAAAAGTATTGCTATACCATTCCACGATTTGGTTTCCGTAAAGGGCCATAATTACCATCGCTGTAACTAAGAATGGTCCATAAGGGACCGCTGTTTTGCGGGTGGCTTTGCCGGTGGAAAGTAAGTAAATGCTGTAAATTCCGCCGAGTAAATATGAGATTACTAAGGCGATAAGTCCAAATTTCCAGCCAAGAAGTAAGCCTGCTAAAATACCGAGTCTGATGTCGCCGCCGCCAATCCATTTTCCTTTTGAAAGTATGAATTGTAATAGAAAAAATCCACCAACTACTGCTGCGCCAATTAACATATTATCCCATGCAATTGTGCCAAGTAGTAGATTGCCGATGATTGCAATTGCTGCTGCCGGCAATGAAAGTTGGTCCGGAATTTGTTTGTGTAGTAGATCGTAAAAAAAGATTGCCACCAAAAAAGTGAATACAACTAAGTAGAAAAATAAATATTGGAGAGGAACTCCTTCGATGAAGTTGAATTGTAAAAATGTTAGAGCGTAAACTGCACCTGTTAGTATCTCTAAAAATAAATAATGGCTGGAGATTTTTTTGCCGCAATATCCACATTTTCCTCTTAAAAATAACCAGCTAAAAATTGGGACAAGGTGCTGCCATTTGATTGGTTTTTTGCAGGCTGGACACATTGATCGGCCACCAAATATTCCTTTTTGTTTATGCTCTAGACGATGAATTAAAACGCTTAAAAAACTGCCCTTGGCTGCTCCAAGAATGAAGATAAGAATTGCAACAATTGTTGTCATAGGTTGAGAGGTTAATTAAAAGTGTTAACTTGAAAACTTTTTTGAGAATTTTGGTCGTTGAGTTTATTGTAGCGTACAGCCGCTAAACTGGCGATAGAGTTGTTTTTACCAATTTGGTAAGCCTTTTTGTAGTATTCTTTTGCCAAAGTTTCCTGTCCATTTTTTTCGTAAAGCCAGCCGAGATTTAAATGTACAGCGTCTAGTTTTGGATCCATGCTGAGTGCGATTTGTAGATTTTTTTCGGCGTTGTCGTAGTCTTCCATTGCGGTATAAGCCCAGCCTAATAAGTTGAAACTCATGGCTTTGTCTGGATGTATTTCAACTGCTTTTTGAGCAATTTCCAGTCCATTCTCTGGATTATTTAATTTGTCTATGTTGAGCCAGATTGCGCGGGTAAAGACATCTATTTTATCAGTGTTTTTTGTTAGTAATGATTCGTAATTTTCGGCAGATTTTTGGTAATCTTGTTTTAGCAAATATAGATCTCCAAGTTTTAATTCAATTTGTTCTTTTGGTTCAAAACCATTTTTATCTGCGAGCTCTACATAATGAATTGCTTTGTCGATTTGGTTGTCGGCAAAGTAAGAAAGTCCGAGAAAAAATAAAGTTTCCGGCTTTGCTGGTGTAAGCTCTTTTGCTTGTTCCAGAGCGTCAATTGCTTCTTTTGGTTTATCTGAATTTAGGTAGGCAAATCCCAAAACTATCCAGGCATCGCGATAATTATTTTTAGTATTTATAATGTCATAAAGCACTGGAATTGCAGCTTTATATTCTTGAATGTCAGTGAGGTTTTTGGCTAACATTAGTTCTAAATAGAGTTTGTCGGTTTCCGGGTAGAGATCGAAATTGTCGTAAGATGCTAGAAATTTTGCAGTATTTTTTAATAATGTATCGCTGGCTTTTGGTTCCATGGTAGCTACTTTTTTGAATAAAGTTTTTGCGTCATCAAATTTTCTGTAGAGGATTTTTATAATTCCCTGGTAGTAAATTACTTCTGGATTGCTTGTATCTAAAATTGCGATAATCTCATTTGCCTCTTCAATTTCCCTGGAATTTAAATGAGCTCGCGCTAGACCAAGTTTTAAAACAGTAGAAGTCGAGTTTAGTTTAAGGGCTGCACTAAAAGCTTTTTTGGCTTTATCCGGTTGATTGTTTTTTAAGTATGATTCACCAAGTGCAGCAATTAACTCCGGAGAATTTGGATTTGCTTTTACGGCTTTTTCGTAATTTAAAACAGCTTTTGCAAAGTCCCCGCTTTTAAAGAAGCTCTCTGCATTTGTTAAATATTCTTGATAGGTTTTGTCTCCTTCTTTTGGAATATCCAATCCATCAATTTTTACAATATCTTTATCTTTTTCATTGGTTTCTACGTTTGTCAGTTGATTGATTGAATCATCCTCAACTTTATAGAACCTTGAGCCAATAAAGATTACTCCGGTCAAAATTATAACCCACATTATTATCAGAGTTTTTTTCATTTTGTTGCCAGATAAATATTTAGAGAATTTGCGAGGCATAAGCCAACGGCAATTGCATCGGCGGCGTCGTCAGGTTGTGGAACTTCTTTTAAATTTAATATCATTTTTACCATTTGCTGGACCATTTTTTTGTCAGCTTTTCCATACCCGCAAACAGCCATTTTAATTTCTAAAGGTGTGTATTCTGCTAGCTCTAAGCCGTTTTCCGTGAATGTATTAATTATTACTCCGCGGGCTTCCGCTACCGACATAGCGGTTTTGACATTGGTTTGGAAAAATAGTTTTTCTATAGAGGCCATTTCTGGTTGCCACTTTTGCACCAGTTCTTTTAAATCTTGTGATATTTGGTGAAGGCGAATGTTTTTTGCGAGTCCGGCGGCTGTCCTGATACATCCATAATCTAGCAGGGTGATTTTTCCATTCTGCTTTTCAATAATGCTGAAGCCGACTATTGCGACGCCCGGATCTATACCGATTATTCTCATATAATTAATAATTTATCATTCTTTTTGCCGACTTTTTGTTTTTTTAAGAATTCTAAAATTTTAGGCGTTCTTTTTTCGGGACTTAACTTATGTAAATCGAGAACAAAAATATTATTTAATCCCCAAACTAAGGTTAATTCTCTAGCTACTTTTTCGTTTTCTGCGATTACCGTTACTGGAGTGTAGCTGCGTTTTTGGGCTATATGTCGGGCACTTAAGCCGTCTGAGCTGTATACGACGATGCCGTCCAGCCCTGTATCAAAATTTTGCAGTTCTTTTTCTACGGTTGATGCTACTTTTGTAAGTGTTGCAGCTGCTTTAGTTGGGAATTTACCAATTGCAGACTCGTTAGAAAGCATAATGGCGTCGGTGTGATCAAAGACAGCGTTAGCAGCGTCAGATACCTCGGCTCTTGTTGCGCGTGGACTTGTGACCATAGAGAGTAAAACTTCTGTAGCGGTGATAACTGGTTTTGCGTAAGTATTACAAAGTGCAATGATACGTTTTTGAATTATTGGTACGTATTCAGCCGGAATATCTATGCCTAAATCACCTCGAGCTACCATAATTCCATCTGAGACTTGAATTATTTTTTCCAAATTATCGACTGCGAGTTTTAATTCAATTTTCGCAATTATTTGTGGATGATGGCTGTTTTTTTGAATTAAATTTCTGAGGTCATTAATGTCTTTTGCGGATTTCACGAAAGAAAGTGCCACGAAATCTACCTTATTCTTAAGCCCAAATTCCAAATCCTGCTTGTCCTTGTCGGTAATAGTTACGACATTATTGCTGATGCTTGGTAAATGTACGCCGGCTCGACTTCTTAATAGTCCGCCGCATTTTATTATGCATTTAACTTCTGTTTTATTTATGACTTTTAAAACTTTTGCTTCGATTAATCCGTCGTTAAAAAGGATGCTGTCATTTTTCTTTAAACCTTTACTGAAATTTTTAAATTGAATTGGAATTAATGCGATGTTTTTTTCTTTTGCTCCTGGTAAAACTTTGTTTGAGGTGAGAATAAAAAGGTCGGATTTTTTAATTTGTATTCCTCCTTCCTGCAGCATTCCTAAGCGGATTTTTGGACCCTGTAGATCTTGTAAAATACCAATTCTTTTGCCGGAAATTTTTTCTACCTTACGAATATTATTAATAATTTCTTGATGTTCTTTGTAGTCTCCATGCGAAAAATTCAGGCGGGCAACATTCATACCTGCTTGCACTAATTTGTGAATTTCTGTAACGGAATTACTCGAAGGACCAAGCGTACAAACTACTTTAGTGTTTTTGTTATACATGGATGAGGAGGAAATTTGTTTTGATTATAGCATAAATTTCACTAGAATAGTGCCAATTTAATTAAATCAAACTTATGGCGGAAAAAATCTTTTTGAAGGATGTTGCTCAAAATGTGGGTAAGGAAGTGATGATAGAGGGATGGATGTATAACAAGCGTGGAAGCGGTAAAATCTACTTTTTGGAACTTAGAGATGGTAGTGGAATTATTCAGGGAATTGTTTTTGTGAAAGCTGTTTCTGAAGAAGTTTTTAAGAAAGCGGAGGAGCTAACTATGGAGTCTTCTGTACGAATTACTGGTGAAATTACTAAACATCCAAAGCAAGAAGACGTATATGAATTGCAAGTTAAAGATATTGAAATCGTGCAGTTAGTTAAGGAGGATTATCCAATTGCAAAAAAAGAACACGGTCCGGATTTCTTGCTGCAGAATCGTCATTTATGGCTTAGATCTCCTACTCAACGCGCGATTCAGGTGGTGCGTAATACTTGTATAAATGGAATTTATGAGTATTTAAATAATAATGGTTATATAAAAATTGATGCGCCGATTTTGACGCCGAATGCTTGTGAGGGGACTACGGAACTTTTTGAAATGGAATATTTTGAAGAAGGCAAAGCTTACCTTTCTCAATCTGGTCAGTTGTATATCGAAGCGGCGATTTTTTCTGTTGGAAGATGTTTTGATTTTGGGCCAGTTTTTAGAGCGGAGAAGTCTAAGACTCGTCGTCACTTGACTGAATTTTGGATGATGGATGCTGAGGCGGCTTTTGTGGAACATGAGGGAAATATGCAGATTCAGGAAGGTTTGGTTGATCATGTGGTGAAAAAAGTTTTGAAAGACAACATGGCAGAACTGCTGATTTTGGAGCGTGATGTTGAACCTTTAAAAAAAGTTGAAGCGCCTTTTATTCACAAAACGCATACTGAAGTTGTGAAAGAATTACGTGAAATGGGATCTGATATTCGTGAGAATCAGGATCTTGGTGCGGATGATGAAACAATGTTAACAATGAAATATGAGAAGCCAATTTTTGTGGAAAAATATCCCGTGGAAGTAAAAGCTTTTTATATGAAGCGTGATCCGGCTGATCCTCGTTTTGCTCTATGTGCAGACCTTCTTGCCCCTGAGGGATATGGTGAAATTATTGGTGGAAGTCAGCGTGAAGATGATTATGATACTTTGCTTGGTCGTATTAAAGATCACAAATTATCAGTAGAAGCTTTTGACTGGTATTTGGATTTACGTAAGTATGGTTCAGTGCCACATAGCGGCTTTGGAATTGGCTTGGAGCGTTTAGTCGGTTGGATTTGTGGAAGAAAACACATCCGCGAAACTATCCCATTCCCAAGAACAATTGGTCGTATTAAACCTTAATAAATGAAAACTTCTCAACTAGAAATTTTGTACGAGGATGAATATATGCTGGCAGTAAATAAGCCCGCTAGGGTCATGACTGTGCCTGCTGATAGCAGAGCACAAAGTGCTCCGGCAGCTAAAAATTCACAAAATAAGTCTATGATCGAGATTGTGCAAAAAGCTTTTGAAGAAAAGGATTTTAGGCCTTATTTGCTGCATAGATTGGACATGGATACTTCTGGAGTTTTGCTATTTGGTAAAAATCCAAAGCATCGCAAAGAACTGGAAAATATTTTAAAAGATGAAAAAACTAAGAAATTCTATGTGGCTTTAGTTAGGGGAGTTCCACGTAATGCAACTATCACTCATGCCTTAAAAAGTCGTTATAAAGGTGAGGCTGAAAAACAAAAAGATAAGGAATCTTCTGCCGTTACTGACTTCAAGGTTTTTAAAACTTTTAGTCTTTGGAAAGGCCAGGTTTGCGCTATGGCTTCAGTAAAGATCCTTACTGGTCGTAAGCACCAAATTCGTCAACACTTCCAACATATTGGTTTCCCAGTAGTGATGGATGAAATGTATGGCGATAAGAATTTTAATCGTAGGTTTCGTTTACAATATGGTTTGAGTCGCCAATTCTTACACGCTGAAAAAATAGAATTTTTCCATCCGTTTTTGCAGAAAAACATTTTGATCAATGCGCCACTGGCCTATGATTTAAAGGCAGTGGTTGGCAAGATGAGCGGTAGAAGATAGCCTATTTTACGGTTACACTCTTTGCTAAATTTCTTGGTTTGTCGGGGTCGTTTTTGCGGAGGACTGCAAGTTGGTAAGCTAGAATTTGCACTGGGATGATGTTGACGATTGCTGAGGCGGCTTCTACGTCTGGGACGCGGATCCAGTAGTCGAAACTTTCGTGGTTTTCTGGGGCGATACCAATGATGTAAGCACCACGAGCTTTGACTTCTTGTACGTTTGAGAGAATTTCTTTTTTGCAATTATCGTTGGCAACAAGCGCTATAACTGGAGTGTTTTTTGAGATAAGAGCTAATGGACCATGCTTTAATTCTCCACCAGCAAAACCTTCTGCGTGGATATAAGAAACTTCTTGTAACTTAATTGCAGCTTCCAGGGCGATAGGGTAATTGATGCCGCGACCAATGATGTACATTGATTCTACGTGTTGGATTTTTTTGGCAATTTTCATGATGTGATCTTCGTACCTTGGGTTCAACATGTCGTTGATTTCGGAAGCAGTTCTGATCAATAGTTGTTTACCTTTTTCAATTCCACCGTCGCAAGAGTAAGCCAAAAGCATCAAAATGGCGATTTGAGAAGTTGTGCCTTTTGTTGAAGCTACAGCCTTTTCCTGGCCGGCTTTAATTGGGATTACGATATCGGAAGCACGAGCAATACTTGAGCCTTCCACGTTCACGATTGAGGCGATTTTTACTTTATGTTTTTTTGCGATTTCTATTGCTTCTAAGGTGTCGGCTGTTTCGCCAGATTGAGAAATTGCTACGAGTAAACTTTTTGAAGTTAAGAAGTCTTGATAGTTTGAGAATTCTGAACCAAAGGCAAAATTAATATGTTTTTTAGAGATCTGGGCAAAGAGGTATTGTCCTACCATAGCCACTTTTGCCGCTGTACCACAACCAATAAAATAAGTGCCAAAAGCACCTTCTATAGCTCTGGCTAGACTTTCGATTTTTGCTGGGTCCTGATTAATTGCACGATTTAAAGTGTCTTTTTGCTCCATGATTTCTTTGATCATGAAGTGTGGGAAGTCACCTTTTTCTGAACTTACTATATCTAATTCTATAGGGATAATGCGCTTTTTAATTTCTTCATTTGTAATGGCATCGAAAAATTTAATAGTCTTATTTGCTATCACTGTGATTTGTCCATCATCTAAATAAATAACGTTTTTAGTGTGTTGTAAGAATGCTGGAATGTCAGAAGCAATAAAGTATTCTCCCTTATCTTTACCAACACCAATAATAATCGGAGAACCTTTACGGGCTGCGATTAATTTGTCTTCGCCTTTTTTCATTACGAGAATTGCGTAGCGACCCTCGATCTGTTTAATAGCCAAACGTACGCTGTCTTCAAAAGGATGACGGCGGCATTTTTCTTCTATTAAATGGGCAATAACTTCACTGTCTGTTTGTGAAACAAATTTGTGGCCTTTGGCCTGGAGCTCTTTTTTAACTTCTAAATAATTCTCAAAAATTCCGTTATGGATTATTACAATTTCTTTGTTTTCAGAAAAATGTGGATGAGCGTTTGCTTTAGTTACACCACCGTGAGTTGCCCAACGAGAATGCGCAAAGGCGATATTGGATTCTCCCAAATTAAGATCTTTAATATTGAGATCTCCGATCTTGCCAATGTCTTTGTGAATTACGATTTCTGAAGGAGTTTGATAGGCTAGACCCCAGGAGTCATAACCACGATATTCTAGCGATTTTAAGCCCTCTATTGCGATATGAGGGGCGGTATTTTGAGGTCCGTAGTATGCGAATATTCCACACATAAAAATCTATTAATTAATACTGGTACATCAATAACACGGTGAGGCAAGAAAGGTTGTGGTGTGATTGTACTAGTCTAGAATAATGTCTTCAAGCCTTTTTTGGACTTTGGTGAGGCTTTTGTTGCCGGTTTTTGTTACGAGAATCATGTCTTCGATGCGGACGCCGAATTCGCCTTCGAGGTAGATGCCTGGCTCGATGGTGATGATTGAGTCTTCCTTTAGGGGAGTTTTGAAGTTTTCAGAAAGAGAAGGGGTTTCGTGGATGTCTAGACCTACTCCGTGACCGCCGGCGTGACCATATTGCTCGCCATAGCCAGCTTTTTTGATTATGTCTCTGCTCATGGCATCAGCCTCTGCTCCGGTCACGCCGGCTTTAATCTTTTTTATAGCATTCTCCTGTGCCTCTAACACTAAATTGTAGATTTTTGCCTGTTTGTCTGTTGGGGTTTTTGTAAAAAGCATTCTGGTCATATCTGAACAATAGCCCTTATATTTCATGCCCATATCTATCAAAATTATGTCGCCTTTTTTGAGTGGAGTATTATCTGGTTCGTGGTGAGGGCGTGCGGAGTGAGTGCCAAAGCCAACTATTGGATCAAAGGACATTTCTTCGGCTCCAAGCTGATGGCCGATTTCTTTAATTTTCCAGGCTAGGTCTATTTCGCGCAAAGGGGTTTTGTTAGCTGATTTTAGCCATTGCTGTATAATTTTTTTGATCTCCAGGAAGACCTGGCCGTTAATATCCTGACTTTTTTGAATAATTTTGATCTCTTCGGCTGTTTTAATCTCGCGGATTTTTTCTATTTCTCCAGATATATCTACGAATTTTGTTCTATTTTTTTGCGCGGAGCCCTTGTTGGTGATTTTTTGGAATCTTTTATATTGGCTAACGGTTAAGTTAGATTCTTCCATGCCTAAAATTTTGATACTGTGTTTTGCTAAGATTGATTGCCAGCTTTTTGCTAGTTCCGTTGGATTACGCCATACCCTAGTTATGTTTACTAATTCTATGTCTTTTTTGATAATACTTTTTGCACGTTCCATGTATCTAAAATCGGTAAAAAGGTATTTTTTCTTTTTAGTAAGCAACATAAACCCAGATGAACCGTTGAAATTGGAAAGATATTTAATGTTGGATTTGTCAGTGATCAGTTGCGCGTCGGAAGAGATTTTCATAATTTATAATGATAAAGAGTTGTTTCTTGTTTTTCGAATTTTTCTTATAAGTCTGGTTATTGGTAAAATAAAGGATATTTCTGTTTTGTTTCTCGAATTTTCCTTATAATTCTGATTATTAATATGAGAGCTGAAATTGATGTTGGGAAAAGTGCCAATAGGAGAGGTCCTAAACCATTTATATCTGAGTAGTTATGATGACTCCACATGTCGTCCAAGCCAAATAAATATAAAATGATTAATGCTATGGATATATACCCCAAATTAAATAATAAACTTTCAGGTAGAGATCCGTTTACTTCTTTTGCATTGATGTAATTTATTATGGCTAAACCTAGATAACAGATTATGAATATCATAAAAATGATAGTATCTGGCGCTGGAAAAAAATAATGAAAATTTGATGCTATAATACTTATAATAATGTAGTTGAGTGCTACTGCAGCATGTAAGATTGTTGCAACCCTGTATAGAGCTGTTTTTTGAGGTATATTCATATTAAATATTCTTCAAAAAGTAAGTAATAATTTCTTCAGTCTGGACCAACTCTGCTGGAATTGTGCGCAAAGTTTGAGCAATGTGATGACGCTGGTAGCCGAGCTTGATAAGGGCTTCTAGAGCCTCGTTATTAAGGTTTGGTTCGAATCCTTGGTAGTCACTGCTGAGTGCTTCCGGAGTTTCAATTTCAATTTTATTCTTTAATTCTAAGATAATACGCTTAGCGGTTTTTTGGCCTACTCCAGGGATTTTACAAAGGTATTTATCGTCTTCATTTAAGATGGCCGCTTTGATTTTTTCACTTGGCACATTTAGAATTTCCATCGCGGATTTTGGACCAATTCCGTTAATATTAATCATGGTTTTAAAGAACGTCATAGCCTCGTAAGTCGTGAAACCGTAGAGGTCAAACATGTCTTCGCGGATGTGGCTGTGGATGAAAAGTTCTATAGGTTGGCCAATGGTAATTTGGGCCATGTAAGTGGCGTTTAGGTTTACTAGATAACCTAAATTGCCTGTATCAAGAATAATTGTTTTTTCTGTTTTTTGGAGAACGCTCCCGCGTAAAAAAGCTATCATATTAATGGGTGAGTTTTTAGAAAAATAGCACTGCTTGAGGCAAAAGTAAAATTTAGGCTGTCTTGTTTTTTAAGAATTTTTTGAGGAAAGATTTTTTGAATTTTGAGAATGTACCAGCGGAGATATGTTCGCGTACCTCTTTCATCAAATCTGTCAAAAAATGGAGGTTGTGAATTGTGACTAGCCTGAGCCCTAAAATCTCTTCTTCAAAAAATAAATGGCGGATGTAAGCACGAGAATAATTCTGGCAGGTTTCACATTTGCAGTCTTTTTGCAGAGGATTTTTGTCGAATTTAAAACATTCATTTTTAATTGCAAAACGTCCATCTTCTTTCCAAAAAGCACCATGGCGGGACATGCGAGTTGGGTGTACGCAATCGAACATATCGATGCCTCTTTCTACAGCTTCGAGTAAATCTTCTGGTGTGCCGACACCCATTAAATAACGTGGTTTTTTTAGGCTTAAATGGGGGACAGTGGCTTCGATCATTTCTAACATCTGGTCTTTACTTTCCCCGACAGAAAGCCCTCCAATGGCATTGCCTGGCAGATTTAGAGCGTTGATGAATTTTGCGGATTCGATTCTCAAGTCTTTAAAAATTCCACCTTGGACAATGCCAAAAAGTGCTTGAGGATTTTTGGCCACGCCTACGGTGGGGATTGATTTTTTAGAAAGTTTTTGATGTTCTTTAATGCAGCGAATTAGCCAATTGTGAGTGCGTGTCATGGCTTTCTTAAAATATTCTTTGGTGCTATCGGCTGGTGCGCATTCATCAAAAGCCATAATAATATCGGCGCCTAAATCATGTTGGATTTGAGTGGCTTTTTCGGGAGTTAAGTAATGTTTTGAACCGTCGAGATGTGAACGAAATTCCACGCCGTTTTCATCAATCTTAACTGTAACTTTTGTCATTCCTTTAGTGAAGTTTTTGCCTTGTCCGAGCGAAAAAACTTGAAAACCTCCAGAGTCGGTAAGAATAGGATGAGGCCAATTCATAAACTTATGCAGACCACCCATTTTTTTAATTAATTGCTGAGTTGGGCGCAAGTAAAGATGGTAGGTATTGCTGAGAATTATTTCGGCATTTAGATTTTTTAAATCAGCAGGCGAAAGAGTTTTTACAGTAGCTTTTGTACCAACCGGCATGAAAACTGGTGTCTGGATTTTGCCGTGAGGTGTAGTAAAAACGCCAGTACGGGCTGAGGTTTTTTTGTCGCTGGCTAGAATTTTGAAATCAAACATTCATTGGTGTTTTTAGCTGCGGTCAATCTAGCATGAAGTTGGTTTGATGTTAAGCCGGAGAGGTAGCTAGGTGCATGTTTTCCACAGGGCTAGTTATTGCATCGAAAACTTTTTTGACCTGGCTGCTGATGCCACTGGCAATGCTCGAAACCCATTTAGCTGGGGTGCTTGCTGCTTTAAGTAGTCCACCTGCAACCCAGACGCTACCCAAGGTTTCTCTGCCGTTGTCTATAGTTCGATCTACACCTGTTTCCACGGCATCGTCCAATGCGTTTGCAGGAGTTTGAATTATTCTAGCACCAGTATTTAGGCCTGAAGTTAAGATGCGAGCTGGTTTTTTGAAGAAAGTCTTGCCTGGTTCAGTGAAAATTTCTTCTACATGTAACGTAGTTCCAAGCGTAGCGTCTACTACGGCTGCTGCGCCTTCTCCGATTGGTTCAATTATGTCTGTGGCTCTTCTTAAGACATTTCCTATTGTGCCATCAATTACGTTACCAACAGCACTTACCGCATTTGTAATAAGGCCTTCGTGTTTAACCGGAGCTTTTGCTTTATATAGAAAGCTGCGGAAAGAATTGAATCCACCTTTAATTCCATTCATAACGCCATCTATTTGGCCCCAAACCCAGTCGCGGGCTGCGGCTATTGGAGATTTATCTCTAATGGTTTCGGTTGCTGGTGTAGGATGGGCGGCATCAGCGTGTGCGGCTGGTGCCGCACCATGAGCTGCTTCTGGATGGGCAGTTTTGGCGTGGGCAGTTGTTGCATGTTCATCATGGTGTTCGCCATGTTTTGCAGCATCAGCTACGGCGGCATCGTTGTGAGCTTCCTGGGCACCGTGAGCTGGCGCATGGTCATGTCCATGATCTCCAGCGGGTGCTGGGGCGTGTTCGTCATGATGACCGTGGCTTTCTGGAGGGTGTGCCGACATTGCTAAACGTTAAGAGTGTTTTATAATATCAAAACAATGGAAAAAGTCAATACTTATACTGGGTTGGGGATTATGTTTTGTCCGTCGGGTTAACCCGAAAAATCTTAATTTACTTCCCCGAGGAATTGGACCAGGTGGACGTTAAGGCTACGGTAAGCCGTTAGTGGCATTTCGCGTGCCGTTTTCGGGGAAGTTATCGATAAATTAAATATGAGAAAAGTCAAATTTGCCAAATATTATTCTATGAAATATACGATCAAATGTGATTCCTTTTGGATTAAGCAATTGCCCTCTGTTGTAGGTATAGATCTGCTAAAACTAAGGCGGCCATGGCTTCGGCAACGGGGATTATGCGGGGAGCGAGGCAGCAATCGTGGCGGCCGAGGGTTTTTATTGTAGAATTTTTGCCTGATTTACTGATGGTTTTAAGTGGAATGCTGGTACTTGGCACGGGTTTAATTGCTAATCTGATAATAATGTCTTCACCTGTAGAAATTCCTCCTAAGATGCCTCCGGCGTGGTTGGATAAGAATTTTACTGCGCCGTTTTTAGCTGCGGGAACCGATGACTTCGTCATCTGATCATTGTTTTCACTGCCTTTTAGATTTACTGAATTGAATCCGGCGCCTATTTCTACGCCTTTAACTGCACCGATTGACATCATGGCTTTGGCTAATTCTGCATCTAGTTTGTCAAAAACCGGCTCACCTAAGCCTTTTGGTGGGTTTTTTATGATGATTTCTATGATTGCGCCTAGTGTATCTCCGCTACTAAATCTGGTTTTTTCTACAAATTTTTGCATTTTTGCGGCAATAATTGGATCTGCGCAGCGCATTTCATTCTTCTCAATATTTGCAATATTTTTTGCATTTAATTCAGCGGAGTTTTTAATATTTCCAACTTGAATTGTGTGACCAAAAATCTCGGTTTTATTCTTAAGCGAAAGCAGTTTTTTGGCTATAGCTCCAGCTATAACGCGTGACAGAGTTTCACGTCCAGAAGACCTGCCTCCACCGCGATAGTCACGGAATCCGTACTTTAAATCGTAAGTGTAATCAGCGTGGCCGGGACGGTATAATTCTTGAATATTTGAGTAATCTTGTGAGCGAGTGTCTTCATTAAAAACTAGCATGCTAATTGGTGTGCCGGTAGTTTTGCCTTCAAAAATTCCAGATAAAATTTGGACCTGGTCTTTTTCGCGACGGGTTGTGGAAACTTTGGAACCGACAGCCGGACGACGGCGATCAACTTGTTTTTGAATGTCGTTTTGGTCGATTTTTAAACCTGCCGGGCAGCCGTCAATGATGGCTCCCAGAGCTGGTCCATGGGATTCACCCCAGGTTGTAATTTTGAATAATTTTCCAAAAGTGTTGCCTGACATAAAAATGTTTAGATTGGACTAAATATACTGATTTTGCACTTTTTGTGCAAATGTGTTATAAATTATTCTTAAAATTTAATTAATTATTTATGTCTGTAACTAAACCTAGTGAAGAAGTTGAAGTTGTGAGGGTTGAAGAAATTGCGCCTGATGCAGTATCTAAGGGTGTTAAGGATGAAGTTAAGGGTGTTGCAGGAGCAGAGGCCATAGAAGCTGAGCCAAAATTGCGCTTGACGGTTAAGGCTAAATGTAAAAGTGATGGTCAGTATGTCGGTTTAAGTAAGGCGCAGAGGGATAAGCTTGGGGTTAATGTTGGTGATGCTGTTGAATTAAAAGATGTTGATGGAAAAATAATAGGAGTTCGTACAGTCGGTTTAGGATTAAAGGAGCTGGCTGGTGTGCCAGAATCTTTTAGTGCAAATGATGTAGAAATTGGTACGGTTGTTGATGTCGTTAAACCTAGGACTATTGAGAATAAAGCACTAAAATTACCACTTCAATTTGGTGCAGAGAATGATGAAAAACATGATAGAAGATCAAGTATTATCGGTACAAGATTTCCCAAATATAAAAAAGGTGAGTATTTAGTTTTACCTACGCCTCTTCAGAAAGATGTTACTGGGCAAAAAGATGCCTCTACTATAGCTTCAATTGCCTTGGGAGAAGTTCGAGTTGGTAATACTCAAATGGCTTTACCAATGGTTCCAGCTGGTTCAGCGTTTGCTTTGACTAGCGAAGCTGCAAAGGTTCTTGGTATTCCAGATAATGCAGGTGATCAAGTTGAGTACTTTGTAGATAAAGATGGAGTTTTGATTATTAATCAGATTACTAAGGCTGAAAAGTCTAACTAAGCAGCAACAAAAAATCCCCTGCAAATAGGGGATTTTAGATAATTTTGTGATTTTAGCTGAAGTTTACGCTTCTGTAGATTCTTCAGTTTCGGCAGCGGCGTCTTCTTCTTCACCTTTTTTAACTTTCTTGACCTTAGTTTCTGCAATTGCCTGAGCTTTTTTAAGCTTAGCTTTGAATTTATCTACACGACCTGATGAATCAAGAAGTTTCTGTTTACCAGTATAAAATGGGTGACATGCTGAACAGATTTCAGTTTGAAACTCTTCGCCTAGGGTTGAACCAGCTAGGTAAGTGGCTCCGCAAGCGCATTTAAACGTTGTTTGAAAATATTGTGGGTGGATTTCTGCTTTCATATTATGGCTTAATTATAGCTTATTTGATCAATTTAGCTGCAGCAATATACTTGAAGTAAATACCCATTGCAAGCAAAATTCCAGTCACGCTTAATCCGATTTGTTTATAGAACTCCAGATTCATTACGTTTAGTTCAAAATTTTTAGTAACTGTCTCGCCGCTATTGTCGGTAATGCTGAGTTGTACGCTGTGTTTACCTAGTTTATTGAAGTCAATATTTATGGCGTTGCCTTCTTTTATAATCTCATCGTCAACTTTCCATTGGTAACTCACGATTTCGCCATCTTCATCATAAGAAGGAGTGGCGTCAAAAAGCTGTTCGTTGTTGATATCCAGAGTGAAATCTTCGTCATCAAGGGCTATTACAGGTGGTTTATTTAGTGGGAATGGGTCTTCTGTGTCTTTTAATCCATCGTTATCATCGTCAATGTCAGAGTTGTTACCAATTTTGTCATTGTCTGTATCTAATGCTTCTTTTGAATCTAGTGGAAAAGCATCTTTTTTGTCTGTTACGGAATCTGCGTCTGTATCAGAATTTGATGGATTTGTGCCGGTGTTTTCTTCGTCTATATCGCTAATACCATCGCCGTCATCGTCTGTATCGGCAATATTCCCAATGCCGTCTTTATCGGTGTCTAGGGTTTCGTTTGGATCTAATGGCATTTCGTCAGAATTATCTGGTACGCCATCGTTATCGTCGTCTGTATCTGTATTATCGCCTTTGCCGTCACCGTCGGTGTCTTTTTTTTCTGCAGAATTTAATGGGAAGTGGTCTTCGCTATCTTTTGCTCCGTCACCATCGTCATCGTCGTCGGTGGCATTTGGAGTACCGTCGTGATCGGTATCTTGAACTACAAAGATATCATCTTCTATGCTGTTGTTACTTGGATTATCTAATTCTGGTTGCCATGGAAATATTTTTACTGAAACTTTGTGATTGCCAGCGCCAGGAGCCCAATCTATAAAAACGCCGTCGTTCTTGCCGGCAAAAATAGAAATAGCCTGATCTCCACCGATTTGTTTGCCATTGTCAAAAAATCTCACAACGCCAAGTAGGTCTTTTGAACTGAGGTTGCTGGCCGTGGCGTAGATTCTAACAGATCTGCCTTCTAAAAAATTACTTGTAGAAAAACTGATGTCTTTTAGGTCTATAGCCAAGTCGCCAGAAAAAGCTGCAAGGGCTACTTGTAAATTTAAACTTAAGCTAAGTATAAGGCTGAGAAGCCCAAGTTTGGCAAATTTTTTCATAGGATTGAGGTATTAAATTTACTTTTTAGCAGTTTCGTCTGCTGGTTCTTCTAACATTGTTTCAGTTTCACCTTCAGGCAGGTCTTCACCTGTATCGATATCGATGTGATCTATAATACTGATAGAAGCAACTTTGTCATTTGGATGCATACGCATTAGGTAAACACCCTGAGTTGCACGTCCCTGTGAAGGAATGTCTTTTGTATGCAATCTGATCACCTGACCAGCTTTTGAAATGATAATCATATCGGCGTCGGTGTCGTTGCTCAAAACTTTTGCACCAACTACTTTGCCGGTTTTTGCTGTAATATTAGCGGTTTTTACGCCTGTACCACTACGTCCCTGGAAACGGTAATTTTTTAATTCTGTCATTTTGCCTAAACCATTTTCCATGATGACAAGTAATTCTGCGGCATCGCCATTTTTCACCACGTCCATTTCTACAACGAAATCACTACCTTTTAATTTCATACCTCTTACTCCGATAGATGGACGACCCATTGGGCGCACGTCTTTTTCACCGAAACGGATACATTTGCCTTCGTGACTGATCAAGACTACTTCGTTGTTGTCGTCGGTTTCTTTTACCCATTCTAGAGAATCTGTATCACGTAATTTGATAGCGATTAGACCGCTCTTTCTAACGTTTTTAAAGTCTTCGACTGGTGTTTTTTTGATGGTACCTTTTTTGGTTGCCATGAATAAATATTGGCCAGTGAATTTTTCACCACCATTCATTATTGAAGTAACTGTTTCACCATCTTGTAAGTTTAGTAGATTTACAATGGCCTGACCTTTGGAAATTCTTGAGCCGGCTGGAATCTCGTAAACTGGTAATTGGAATACACGACCCTTATTAGTGAAGAATAAAAGATCGTCGTGGTTAAAGGCGAATTTGATTAATTTGATTTCGTCTTCTTCTTTTGTAGTACCACCGATGATGCCTTTGCCTCCACGATGTTGCGCGCGGAAAGTGCTTGAAGGTACACGTTTAATATAGTTTTCACGGCTTAGTAGAACGATAACCGGCTCGTTTGGAATAGTATCTTTTTGAGAAATACTATCCACGGCGTTGGCTACAACTTCTGTTCTACGTTCGTCGTTATATTTTTCTTTAATTTCTTTAAGTTCATTCTGCATGATTTTTAGAACTTTTTTAACGTCAGCAAGGATGCTTTCAAGTTCGGCGATTAGGGCCATTTTTTCTGCTAATTCATCCTCGATTTTTTGACGTTCGAGGCCGGCAAGTGTTTGTAATCTCATTTCGAGAATTGCTCTGGCCTGAATTTCAGAAAGTTTGAACTTTGTGATCAATTCTACCTGAGCGTCTTCTTTAGTTTCAGAAGCACGGATTGTTTTGATAACGGCATCAATATTGTCTAGAGCGATTTTTAAACCTTCTAAAACGTGAGCTCTTTCTTTAGCCATCTTGAGCTCGAATTGAGTACGACGAGTGATGACTTCTTTGCGGTGGCTGATGAAATGTTCCAAAACCTGTTTTAGGTCTAGTAGATGCGGCTGAATTTCGTCAACTAGCGCAATCATATTCATGTTGAAAGATGTCTGAAGAGCAGTCATCTTGAATAACTGATTGAGAAGTTTTTTTGGATAAGTGTCTTTTTTAAGTTCGATAACTACACGAATACCATCTTTGTTTGACTCGTCACGGATGTCAGAGATGCCCACAATTTTTTTGTCGCGCACTAATTCTGCCATTTTTGTAATTAAATTTGCTTTGTTTACTTGATATGGAATTTCACTTACTAGAATGTCAAAACGGCCACCTTTTTTTTCAACTATTTCAGTTTTTGATCTGATGACTATACCTCCACGACCAGTTGTGTACATTGTTTTAATTGCTTCGCGATTGTAGATGATACCGCCGGTAGGGAAGTCAGGGCCTTTGATAAATTGCATCAAATCGTCAATTGTGGCTTCTGGATGGACTGAAAGGTGCTGAACTGCGTCAACTAATTCTCCCAAATTATGAGGAGGAATTGAAGTTGCCATACCTACGGCAATACCTTGAGATCCATTAAGTAAAAGTTGTGGGATTTTTGTTGGAAGAACAACTGGTTCCATGTAGCGACCGTCGTAGTTTGGGCGCCAGTTAACTGTTTCTTTGTCTATGTCTCCAAGCATTTCGTCAGTAATTTTTTCCATTTTTGCCTCGGTATAACGCATGGCCGCAGGAGAATCTCCATCGATAGAACCAAAGTTACCCTGACCTCTTACGAGTTCATAACGCATGGCAAAATCTTGAGCCATACGAACCATTGAATCGTAAACTGCAGCATCACCGTGTGGATGGTACTTAGCCAAAACTTCACCGACAACCGCAGCTGATTTACGGAAAGGACCAGAGGAACGTAGGCCGATTTCGTTCATTGCGTGGAGGATACGGCGGTGAACCGGTTTTAGACCGTCTCTTACATCTGGAAGCGCACGTGAAACGATAACGCTCATGGCGTATTCAAGATAGGACGTTTCCATTTCTATCTGGATTTCGCGTGGTTTGACGTTGCTTGGCCCTTCGAAAAGTTCGAGTTTTTCTTGAGGGGCTTGGGCCGGCTTTTCGTTTGTTTCTTCGGATGGAGTTTGGTTTTCTTCTTCCTCGGGTTTGTTGTTTTCCTCAGCCTCGTTATTGGCTTTTGGGTTATTCTTTTTTGCCATCGCTTAAAATGTTAATTTGAAAAAATGATTTTTTTAATCTGGCGAATTTTAGCACATATTGCAGCTTTGAGAAATCGATCTTTTGGCTTGTGGTAGGAAAAACTTGACGAGACCGTCCGATGTGGTAGAATCGCTTCTTTGTAGTTTCTTGAAATTTCCGAAAAATGAATTTAGATCAGTATTTTAAACCAGTAGATGGGTTTGAGGATCCGTTAAGTGTTATTGCCACGGATTTAGAGTGGCCGAAAGATGAGAGGAGAATTTGGGTGCCAGAGAGTGATAGGCCTAGGATTCTGGCTAGGCAAGAAAATTTTTTGGGGATTGATAGGCAAGGTAGGGCCTACGGATGGCAGTTAATGAGGCCGTTGTATGACTTGCGCTGCGATGCCAAGAGTTATGCTGAGGAGTTATCCATAAGGCAGGGAAGTGGTATCAGGGAGATGTTTAAGGCTATGGCCAAACTTTGTGGTAGATCGCCGCTTTCTGTCTTGGATTTTGGCTGTGGGACTGGTTTTGCGATGAGTCATATGGGTGATTATAAAAGGCTGATTGATCCTGTTGTGGGAATTAATCTATTGGCATTTGATATTATTCGAGATGTGAGGGACAAAATTCGAGTGGCGGATGCGATTAATCTGGCTCCAAATTTAGAGCAAAATCCCGATGCGCGTTTTGATGCAGTGTTTGTAATTTTTGGGGCGAGTCATTATTCTCCATTAAATAGACGGCCGCATTCTCCTGATGATGATGCGTTTGCGAGAAAGATTGATCTGAGTTTTGGCAATTTGCAGGCACTTAATTTTTTGAAGGTAGGTGGTTTTGCTTTAATTAAGAATTTTAGGAACGATGCTTCTCTCAAGCTGCTTATAGATATGGGAATTTTGGCAAAAGTGCCTGAATTGGAAAAGTTTAAAAGACCGAAATCTAATGTCGGACCAGGGCAGGCTAATTTTGATTTGATTGACTATGTTTTAGATCAGGAGCCCGAACTGAATGTCTACAGGCTCATGAGACGGCCGACTCCAGCGGAGATTAAGGTCTTGTTGAAGCTGAAAGAGGATAATTGTTATACTGGTTTTTTGGATGCAAATTTCGAGGATTTTGGTGAAGATGAGTTGGAAGTACGGAATCCATTTTTACGTACCAGCAGTTTTGGTAGGGCGAGGGGGGTCAAGGTGTAATTTCTGGTGAGGAAGCTATATATTTGACCTGGATCAATTTGTCATCTTAAATCGATCTCCGGGGACTCGGTATGGCATAAAAGCAAATTGGGTCAAATCCTATCTGTAAAAGTGTTCGCGTGAACACGGCACAATACTAAAGTTAATTGAGTCAAGGCGGTCTGTGGTTGGGGCGGGGTGGGTGTATTGTGTTTTCTCGTGTTTTTTGGTAAAATAATATGATTTGTGAAATAAAAACTAAAAGAAATAAATGGAGCCAAATTCAAATACTTATAGCTTGGGTGGTAGTAATCCGCAGCCAGTTGATGCAAGTCAGCCCGTGGTTTTGCCGATTCTGCCAACTGAAGCTCCTGCAGCTAAAGGTATTTTTAGTCTAGACCCTTTGGCTAAGCCTGAAACTCCAGAGTGGTTGAAGGATGCTTCTGCGAGCCAGGAAAGTAATTCGAATAAGATTGCGGATGTGGGGGAGAGTCAACCCGCGATTGTGGCGAGTGAGCCTTTGGCGGAAGTGAAGCCTGCAGAAATTGTGGTTAGTGAGCCGATTGCTGAACCCGTGGCTGCTGAGCCGGAAAAAGTAATTCTAAATTTTAAAGACAAAAAACCTAATGATGCAGAATTGGGTATGGACCCTGCGTCTAATGTTCATGTAGAGCCGTCCATGGTCGTCGTAGAAAAGGCCGACAAGGAGGCTGCGGTAAAGATGACTGGAGCTGGTTATGATCCTACGACTGGTAAAAAAGTTGAGGAGGTGACTCCGCAAGTAGTTGAGGGCGCGGTTGTGGTAGTGCAGTCGGTTGTGCAAAATACTGATGTGGCTGAGCCTGTTGTGCCGGTTATGGCTACGGTGCCTGTTGCGCCCGCGGAAATTCTGCCACCAAGTGATGCTCAGATTGAGGCTGCGGAAGTAAAACAGGACGCTGTTAACGTGCAGACTGCTCAAGTGCAAGCTCAAAAAACTGCTAAGGAAAAAAAATCTATTTTTAGTAAATTGAGTTCTTTATTTTCTTTTAACACAAGTGCTCATAAGGAGGCTGTGGCAAAGGTAGATTCAAAAGACGCGGCTAAAATTTCTCAACAGGAAAAACAAAAATATATAGAAGCTGAAAAAATTTACCAGGAAGGTTTGACTGCGATTAAAGATTTGATTGCTCCGGCTTCGATGGAAATCCAGTACGATAAGTTGCGTATGGATGGGGTTTACACTCAGTCGTTTTATGTGTTTTCTTACCCACGCTATTTGGATGTAAACTGGTTGGCGCCGGTGATTAATTTTGATGTAACTATGGATATTTCTCAGTTTATCTATCCGATAAATTCTGGAGATATTATGAAAACTTTAAAGAAGAAGGTTGCGCAAATGCAATCAAGTATGCGTATTAATGCAGAAAAAGGTCAGGTGCGTGATCCGGCTTTGGAGACAGCTTTAGAAGATGCCGAGGTCCTCCGAACTGAGATTCAGCGTGGACAGGAAAAATTCTTCCAGTTTGCTTTGTACTTTACTTTATATAGTCAGAGTGAGAAAAAATTGGAAAAAATTACTAAACAATTGGAGAGTTTACTTGCCGGTAAATTGGTAATGGTAAAACGTGCTCAGCTACAGGCCGAACATGGACTAAATGCGACTTTGCCGCTTGCGTTGGATGAGCTTTATGTGATTCGTAATATGAATACGAGTCCACTTAGTACGAGTTTCCCTTTTACTTCTTCAGATTTAACTTCTGATAAAGGTATTTTGTATGGTATCAACCGTCATAATGATAGTTTGATTATCTTTGATCGTTTTGCTTTGGAAAATGCCAATAGTGTGGTTTTTGCCAAGTCTGGTGCCGGTAAATCTTATGCGGTGAAATTGGAGATTTTGAGAATGATGATGATGGGTACCGATGTGATAGTGATCGATCCGGAAAATGAGTATGAGGATTTGACCAATACGGTTGGTGGAACTTATTTACGTTTGAGTTTGAATAGTGATAGACGTATTAATCCTTTTGATCTGCCAAAACCCGTGGATGGTGATGAAGTGCAGCCGGGAGATTTGTTGCGTTCTAATGTGATTACTTTGCATGGGTTGTTGAAGTTGATGCTTGGTGCGATGACGCCAGAAGAAGAAAGTATTATGGATAAAGCTTTGATTGATGTTTACGCGCTTAAAGGTATTACTATGGATCAGGTTGACCCTTCTAGCTTCGAACCTCCTACAATGGAAGATTTGTATAGAATTTTGGGGTCTTTGACTGGTGCGGAGAGTTTGGTACAGAGACTTTCTAAATTTACTGCCGGTACTTATTCTGGAATATTTAACAAACCTACGAATGTGAATTTGTCATCTGGAATGATGGTGTTTTGTATTCGTGATTTGGAGGACGCTTTACGTCCGATTGCGATGTATATTATTTTGAATTACATCTGGAATAGCGTTAGAAGCGAGCTTAAAAAGAGAGTCCTTGTAGTGGATGAGGCCTGGTCAATGATGCAGCATGAAGACAGTGCTAGATTCTTGTATGGTTTAGTAAAACGTGCACGTAAATATTATTTGGGTGTGACTACCATTACTCAGGATGTGGAGGATTTTATTAAGAGTGATTATGGTAAGCCAATTATTACCAATTCTTCAATGCAGTTATTGTTGAAACAGTCACCAACTGCGGTGGATATGTTAGCAAAAATCTTTAATTTAACAGACGGTGAAAAGTACGTTTTGTTGAATAGTGGTGTTGGGCAGGGTCTATTCTTTGCAGGTAATAAGCACGTTGCCGTACAGGTAATTGCTTCTTATACAGAAGACAAGATCGTGACTACAAATCCAGAAGAAGTTTTGAAGGCTAGGGAAGTGGCCTAAGTTTTAAAATTCTCTTTAAAATTCTTTAAGAGCTGCATCTAGCTGAGCGTCTCCGTTGCCTGTTTGAGTTACTGTTTTATCTGGCGTGATGCCTTTTTCATTGATGCTGTGGCCGTTTGGGGTGAGCCATTTTGAAATAGTGTATTTAAAGAGAGCTCCGTCGGTGTAGCTTTTTAGCTGTTGGACGCTGCCTTTGCCAAAAGATTTAGTGCCGATAATTGTTGCTAGTTTGTAGTCTTGGAGTGCGCCAGCCATGATTTCTGAAGCTGAAGCTGAGCCTTCGTTAATTAATACTACTGTTTTTTGGCCTGACAGTAATCCCTGACCGTTGGCTTTGTAATCTTCGGTATGATTGTCGGCATATTGTAGTTGTACCGCTGTTTGAATTGTTTTGCTGAATTGGCTGACCATTCCTACTGATACGTCCAAATATCCACCTGGGTTGTTGCGTAGATCTATAATAAATCCGTCAGGGTTGCTTGCCAGCATGGTTTTGCCTGCAGCGTAAAAGTCGTCACTGGTTTTAGAACCAAAAGTTAAAACAGAAATGTAGGCGATTTTTTTGCCACTTGGGCTTGTTAGGATTTCGGATTCTATGCTATTGGTCATAATAAATTTACGAACGACGTTGAATTCCATCTCTTTATCTCCGCGTAAAACTGTAATTTTTACCTGACTGTCTTTTGGTCCTTTAATTTTTGATGAGACCGTTTCCAGGCTTTCGCCAACTACGCTTTTGCCATCAATTTTGACTATTATGTCCGCAGCTTTTAGGCCGGCTTTTTCCGCAGGAGAATCCTTAAAAGGTGAAATTATTGTAATGTTATTATTGATTGTTTCGATGATTACTCCAATGCCTTCGTATTCGTTATTAAGAAGTTTTAAAACTGAACTTTGGGATTTTGGCTCTTCGAAGGTAGTGTATTTGTCGCCGCTTTTTGTGGCTGCGTTATCTACAAGTGCTTTGGTTGCCTTGTTGATTAATTCTTTTTCATCAAGTTTGTCCTTGTAGTAAAAATCTTTTTTGAGACTGTTCCAGACGTCAATGAAGTTGTTTAAAACTGGGTCTGTTGAGCCGGTAGTGATTTTAACCGTCACTGGTTTGTTGGTGCTATTTGATTGGTTGCCGGTTGAGTTGTTGCTGTTAGTTTTGATCTGGTAGAGATAATGAGCTAATTCGCCTTTAGTTATTCTCTTTGCAAGTTTGAATTTTGTAGGCTGGTCTGATTCTAAAATTTGTAAATTTGCCGCTTTGTAGGCTAGGGGAGCGTTGCTTGAATCTGGGCCAATGTCTTTGAAAGGGAAATTTGTTTTGTCAAAAAAGTAGTCTGTACCAACTCCAAGGGCATTAAAAAGTACTTGAAGTGCGCGACTTTTGCTAACTTGCTGGTCAGGATTGAAGGTTGGATTTAGGCCTGAAGGCTGTAGTAATCTGAGTTTTAAAGCTGTTTGAATATAAGGTGCGTATGGAGAAGTCGAGGTCAGATCGCTATATGGGATTGGAGTGTCTTTGTTTAACTCTGCCTGGCTATAGGTTAATAGGATTTTATATAAATCTTTGTTTGTTAAGAGCTCATCTGGTTGGAAAGCCTCGTCAGTAATTGGTAGAAGGTTGAGCTCGTAAAGGCTACTTATTTCTTGAAAATATAAATGGTCGGAATCTACGTCAGAATAAAATGCCAATGCCGAATTTAAGGGAATTAGTAGCGCAAAAGCTGCTATGCTTAGGTTGAATATAAAACGAGAAAATATTGTTTTCATATGGAGTTGAGTTGAGGTTTGAAGTATTTGCCGGGCTATTTTAATCCAATATTTTAGCTTTGCTTTACTGGTCGACTTGATTCTCGCGGCTAATTGTTGTATAGTATGGAATGTAAATCTATTAATTAAACAAAAATAAAAATGAAAAACGTAAACGCCATTCATTGGCAAGCTCACCCTATGGTAATCTTTTGGTTGGGAATATTAACTGGTGCCGTAGCTGTGGCGCTTATTTTCTTTAATAAGAATATGAGTCCTTCAGATTACAGCTCTGCAGTTTTGAAAACTAAACCGGCTCAGGTCCAGGTACAAAAAAAGGCTGTAGAAAAAATTGCCAAACCAGCCGTTCAGCAAGCTATACAGGTTAAGGCGGTGAAAGCTACAACTGCAAAGAAAGCTAAAGCTGAGAAGGCATTGCCTATGCCGACTGGTAATAAATCATTGCCTATGCCAACTGGTAACTAACAATTTAATCAAAAGAACTAATCTCTACTCTGAGATTAGTTCTTTTGAGCCTTGTAATTTTTTCAGTTTATTTAAGCCAGATACTCTTCTGCTTACTTCTCCAGTATTGTCGGTGTGATTTTTTGCCATTGCTAAGCCTGCGTCAGATCTTTCAGGTTTAAGCATAGGATATTCTGTAAAATTTGTTACGTCTGGAATTTTTACATCTTCACCTTTTGCATTTCTTAGTTCATTAATCCCTAAATCTCTGACTGTAGTCATTATGTGGCCAATTTGAGAGCTGCCGTAGTAGGCATATACCCCTTCATATCCAGTGTGATTATTGAGCTCGCTGTTGTGACTGGGATTCTGCATTAACCAGTCAAATGCTTCTAGTGCTGTTGCAATATATGGGCTTATGGCTTTTTGTAAACGCTTTATTTCTGCTTGATTGTCGATTTTCATGGCCATGTCGATTTGTGCAGTATAATCTTGCGCCAAGGTTGCGACTAGTCTCACAAGATCCATTCTTAGAGGTAACTGAAATAAATCTTCTGGTGGTAGTTTGTTTATTGAGGGCAATCCATTTTCTAATAAAACTTTAATTGCTGATTCTATTCTGGATCTGATAATTCTTCCTCCTTCATTCTGTTTCATTTTAAACATTCTATCTGGATCTGGTTTTGCTATTCCAGTAATGAGCAGGGATCTGGTTTGCTGCATAGCTGCTCTAGCTTCTTCTCCTGGAGCCTCCATTTTACCTGCTACTCTTCGTGCTTCTCCGAAAGCCTTTGCGGCTTGTTGATGTTGCCCTAAAAAGGCTAACAATCCACCTTTTTGGTCGTGAAGTGCTAGTTCATCTATTGTTGAAAGTTTATCGCTTGATTCTCTGTTGTGTCTATCTATTTCTGTTATTTCGCGGAGAGCCTGTTGCATCATGGCAATTTCTTCTCTTAATAAGAAACTTGGTTCTACCGAAACGTCTCCATCAACTATTTTGCCACCCGTAGATTCTGTTCCGTCGTTTTCCAATCTCTTTCTAATTGTTTCTGTCCTAATTCTAATGGCTAGACGTTTTATTCGAGGGTTGTTTTCTACTAATGTTGGATTTTTTTCAAGAATTTCTATTGCCGTTGAGAACTCATCGGTTTTTAAGTAGTATCTTAATTGTAATTCGACATTTTCTTCTTCAGTCAGGCCGCCAATTTCTTCAATTGCTGCTTTATAGTCTGTGAGTTTTGGTTTATCACATTGTACATAGGCTGCGTCAAAAGCAGTTTTGTAAACAGCTTTCAATTCATCTCTATCCAATAGGCCAGATTTTTCTAATTTTACCAAGGTAGCACATGTTGCATGGACATGCTTAAATCTACCAATTATAACACCGTTTGTAAGAATGCTTTTTAAAGAGGCAATTGCAGTTGCTAAAATTGGAATTGGTATTGTTGAGGGGTCTATTGCTCCTGTTGTTAGATCTTGTACTGTTTTTGCAACTGCTCCACCGTGCTCGGATATATTAAGAGCTGTAAAGTAACCGTTGCTGTAAGCTTTCATTCTATCTGCTTCACTTAAGACTTTTGTGGAAAATTTGTTGTATTTTATCCAGAATTGTTCGTCTGAAGCTGGGGTTACCCCTGCGGCATGTTGTAATAAGCTGAATTTTACACTATCAGGAATAGATGGATCTGTTTCTAATTCTTCGAATAGGAGTGTAGATAATGCAATTCTTTTATCATCAGGAATTGTGCTTAGGACTTTGTCTCTTAAGGTATCGTGTTGAATTTTGACTTCTCTATCATTTCCTGAATAAAGATATCCGAGTCTTTCCAGTTTTCCGATGATTTTGTCATAACTTGATTCAGAACCAAAACTATCAAGGCTGGCAGCTTTACTCGCAATTCTTTCAAAAACGGCCATCGGTACAGTTTTTCCTAACATGGCCATAGAGGCTAGAATGGTTTTTTCATGGTCTTTGAGGTTTCTTAGTCTATCTTCTTCATACCTTTCAACATCTCCGCTTGATTTAAGATCCTTTTCAAAAAGGTCTTTTGCTGCTGGTTTTAATCCAACTTCATTTTCTGTTTCATCTAAATATTGATCAGTATCTCTAAGTAAAATTTTTATTAAGCCAGACATCTCTAGACCAGTTCTACATCTTGCTGCTAAAAGTTCATTCCAATGGTCAGTTAATTTTTTTGGTTGGCCACTTGAATTGACACCACGTTCTTGCAATGCCTTCACTACATATTCTCTAGAGATGGCAGGATCTTGTAGTTTTAGTTTTGGATCTCCGTTTTCATCTTGCAGATAAACTTCTTCAGCTTTATCACCTAGTGATGCAGTTAAATCATTTAACGATGTGGACTTTTCTTCGGCTTCAGGTCTTTGGCCAATGAGTATTCTGATATTAGGATTTTGGCTAAGTCCATGAATAAAATCACAAATTATTGGGTCGCTAAGTGTGTCACCGTGGTGGAGATCATCTATACCAAAAACTAGGTGTCCTTCGGTTTTTGCTATACGCTCTAGAGCTGTTCTGGACCATGATGCAATGCGTTTTGCTCCCTCGTCAGTTTCGGCGAATTTCATTTTTTCATCTAGAGGTTTTTCGGCAAATTGGATTAAAGCAGATCTTTCCAGACCTGGATATAATTTTGGGTGATTTCCTGCTCGCTCCTTTAGATCAGTGGCAGTTTGATTGGCAATACAAAGGATACCGTTACCTGGGAGGTGTTCGCCTTCAACTTGAATAGATGTTACAACCATGTTTCTTAATTCTCTCTTTAGCTTTTTGATCATAGTTGATTTAGCAGTACCGGCTTGTCCCATTAAGAGAGTGACTCGTTTGTCGCTGTCTGGGCTCAAGTTTTTTACTACTTTGTCGTACTCTTCTTTAAGAGCAACTAAGTCATTTGGGCTACCTTCTACTGGTTTTTCCTGAACTTTTGATTTTACTGAAGTAAGTTTTTTGTATCCAGTTATGCCTGGTATGGTATCTGTCGCTATTTCTACGGTTGTTCCATCTCTACCTGTTCTGATTGAATCTTCAAGCCCATCGGAAATTGTAACTCCATGAGCTAAGAGTTCATCTAGATCTTTTGCTGCAGGGTAATTTTCTATAGTTGTTTGTTCACCGTTGCTAATTAATTTGCCCTGTCTTAAAACTTCAGATGCTCCAATACTTTGTAAAAAGGCTGCTAGCTCACTCAAGTAACTTCCGGAACGTTCTGTTAAAGGCGGTAAAACTATATGTCCTTTGTTGTCTACCATTGCTGCATAATCTGGAGATCTTAGAATTCCGCTAAGAGCATTTATTAATCTTGGTTGTTGGTCTGGATTTAAAGCATGTATATCAATGATGATATAATTTGCTTCATTTGATCCATCGGGCACGCGGTCGATTAATTTTTTTGCGTTGTCCAGGTTTTCTGTAGGAATTTGATCTGGATCTAGAGTTGTAGCTGTTTGCCCGCTTGGAATCTTGTTAAGGGCAACGTTTACTGGCCCGGTGGGTTTGAAGTTTGTTGCACTTAATTGAGTTGGTTCAGTTGTTGTGTAGAGACGTTTGTCTAGAGAAAACATGTTGATTCCCAGCCCCACAACTGGTTTTTGTTGGTGGCTGAAGTTTAAACCACAATTGATACCGGTATCTTGTAATGCAACTGTTAATGGTACTATATTGTGAAGGTCAATTAGGAGAATGTTGACGGTAATATTTTCGTCTTGATCACTGCTTACTGGTTTGTTAAGAGGTAAGGCTCCTCCAAATTCTCTTATTAACCCTAAAAATCTAGTATAATCTGCTTTTTTTAAAGTTGCAGTTATAACACCTGCTTTTGCGGGTAATTCTCTGATTTCTGCGGCTTTTGAACCAAATCCCAAAAAGGCAGCGGCTTTTTGACGTGGATCCTTTAATTCGGCTAGTTTTTCAGCATTTGTTTGAGCTATGTCTGCGGCTTCATCTCCTGTTTCATCTGCAATATGGCCTGCTTCATCATTAAAAAAGTCGTATGTTTCTGTTGGTGCTCGTTTAGGTCCTCCAGAGAGCTTATCTACCTCGCCGCTCCCGTCTTTGTCTACTATGCTGCCCATATCTTAAGTTTTTATGGTTTGGCTATGGATTGTACAACTTTTATTACTTATTGCAAGTAGTTGTTGTTTTTAGCCCGGTTTTTGGCTTTACAGCATTGTGTTTTCCTCTGTTTTTTGGTATAATTTGGGGATTTATTTCAATGCGAAAGCTGAGTCGATTTATGGCTAATATACAGAAAATTCAGAATAATTTAACAGTAAATCTCATAAAATCTATAGTTTTTATGTTGATTGCTGCCGGTGTTGTTGTGGGTAATTTTTTTGTGGAAAATAAATATGCTTTGACTCAAGAAATGACACAAAAGCAGTTGCAGAATTTTGACTATAAAAATGACAATATTCTTCAGGAAAATGCGGTGATTCGCTTTGATCAGGCTGCAGAAAATGATCTTGTGGTGCTAAAACCTAATATTTTTGATTTTAAAGAAGGTAAGTTGTGGGCTGACTATAGCCGTAGTTCCGCAAATGTTAACTTTTTGGTGGAAGGTAGAATAGTCATTATTCCAAAACAGGCAACTTTTGATCTTGCCTACAATGGTACAAAGCTTGATTTGCACGTTTATGATGGGGATGTTTATATAGGTTTTCTCGAGGAGGATATCGTTGCTGAGACATACATGGACGAATATGATCCGGTTTTTATGAATAGAATGTTGGTGCCAAAGGGTAATCAGGTTGCTATTCCAGCTAAAAAAATTGATGAGAGAATTGCGCCGCTGCTTTATTCTAAATTAGTAAAAGAATTTAAATATGCTTCCATTAACAGCAAAACTCTCGAGTCAGAGTGGGTGAGTGTTAATCTGCAAAAAGACAAAACTCTTGCCGATGGTTTAAAACAGCAATTTGCCTCCAATGTCATTAAAAAAGGTGCTCAGGCCAGGGAAGGATTTCTTAATTCTTTTTTATTTTGGTCTGAAGAAAACCTTTCTTTTATTCCGGAAAAGAAAAATGCCATGTTATTGAATCATCTTTTTGCATATTTGGATGATGCGATTTTGGCTGCAAGTAGCGGTGATAAGGAAAGTATGGAGGTTAACTTCACGGCTTTTGACAGATATATGGACACTTTGCCTACGGACGAAAATTTGACTTTGCAGGTAAATGAAAAACTCGATATTTACTGGCGTGATTTACTTTTGTTTGAGCCGGATGAGGGATATTTCCCGGTTTATAAATTCATTACAGAAAAAAAACTCAAAAATATTGAAGCGGTTTATGAAGTTATGCCAGTTGCCTGGAGCAATATCTACAGTGCTGCAGCGGCAAATTCTACTCTGGCTCTTGAAACTTTGGATGCTTACTACAAAGATTTTGAAAAAACTCTTAAGCAATTAGAGGCAAAAGACAGCGAAAAATATAGAATGTATCTGACTTACCAGAGTCAACTTTTTGATAATTTGTTACTGGATAATGCGGTTTTTTATCGCGATGCTTACTTTTCAATTAAACATAATTTGGAACAAAACTTGTTGAAATTATATGAAGACGGCCAGTTGAAAGATGAATTGAAACAGGCTTTTATCAGTAACAAGATCAACTTTTTAAAACGTTTGAAGGTTTACTTTTTTGCTGGAGAATTGGATGTGCGTGAGACGAAAGAGATTTTTAGACGTTTGGTTTCTAATGTAAATGATTTGATGCCACAAAAAAATTCTCAACTCGCGGTGATTGAACTTTTTGAGCAGCAGTTAGCGGATATTGATGATTTCTGGGGATTTTTGGGAAGTACTGAATATCATTCCAACATTCATGGTGTGATCTGGGAAGAAAGATACGAAACTTATATTAAAGAAAGAGATACTATTTTGAGTTTTATTGATTTGACTCAGGATGTTTTGGGTGAAGTTACGGATAAAAAAATGTCTGAGTTTGAGATTATTCAAAAGATTGAAGCTACACTCAAGGCAAATTCTCAAGTGGGAGATTTAGAAGTTGGAAAGTTGGAGAGCCTGGATCAGCGCTACGTAAAGGTTAATTTGGTTTTGGGCGGTTATCCGGTTGAGGCGCAATTTGATCGTGATGGAGAAACTCTAAAAGACGTTAAAGTTTATGGAGAATTGATTACCGAAAATGCGGTTAGGTTAGATAGTTTGCTGGCGATTTTACAGGAAAAATTTGCTGATTTGGCGGGAGAAATCAAAGCGGGTGATGAAGAAATTACTCTAGAAACTGCCGCACAGAGAATTGCGAAAGCCTTTGTTGTAAAAAAGTTAGCTGCCGTAGGTTTGTCTGTAGAAATGAAGCAGGTCACTATTATTAATGAAAAAGATTTTATTTACAGAGTTGAAGGGGTGATTTTAAAGACTGGAAATAGTGCCAAAATTACTTTTGATTTTGCAATGAATGGAGAGCTTGCGACTAATGTTTTTGTTATGAAAAAGGGTGATCCACAGGTTTTGAATGGTGAATATAGTTTGCAACAAGTTGCGGATATGGCTGATCCTGATTTTGATTTTAGTACCTTGGAGGATGAGGAAAATAGGGCTAATTCATCTGAGGAAGATACGGAAGAAGAGGAAGCCTCTAGTAACGAAAACTCAGATAACCTTGGAGAATCGGATTCAAAAGATTTGGGAATTACTGATGATGCCGATTCCAGCTCTACGCAAAGCGAAGAAGGCGATGTTTTTGGGCCACCAACCGGTAAAGTTTTGAGATAGGCAAAATTTCTCCTGACAAAATTCAACTCTTGTGATAAAGTGCAGCTCGCATTCTAACTCAAGTTTTAAGTATGGCTAATAATACTACATCTGCAAATAATTATAGTGCTGATCAAATTCAGGTCTTAGAAGGTCTACAGGCCGTTCGTAAAAGGCCTGGTATGTACATCGGTTCAACTGATGTTACTGGTCTTCATCATTTAGTTTGGGAAATCGTGGACAACGCAATCGATGAAGCGATGGCTGGTTTTTGTACAAATGTTATGGTTAACATTCAAAAAGATGGTGGCCTTTCTGTAGAAGATAATGGTCGTGGTATCCCCGTTGATGTTCATAAAAAAACAGGTAAATCCGCTTTGGAAACAGTTATGACCGTGCTTCATGCCGGAGGTAAATTTGGTGATGGTGGTTATAAAGTTTCAGGAGGTTTGCATGGTGTGGGTGCGTCAGTTGTAAATGCGCTTTCTGTAACTACAATTGCAGAAGTTTATCGTGATGGCAAAGTTTATCAGCAGACTTACGAACGTGGTACTCCGGCTGGAGACGTTAAGTCTATTGGCAAGAGTGATAAGCAGGGTACTAAGATTACTTTTTACCCAGATAAAGAGATTTTTGAGAGTGTGGAATTCATCAAGCCAACAATTCTAAATCGTATGCGCCAACAGGCTTACCTGACAAAGGGTATTACGATTTCAATTGCTGATGAGCGTGATGAAAGCCAATACCGTTTTTATTTTGAAGGTGGAATTAAATCTTATGTTCAGCATTTAAATAAAGGCAAAGAGCCAATTGGTGGAGCCATTGTTTATGTAGAAAAAGAAGTGCCGGAAGGAATGATAGAAGTTGCTCTGCAATATAATACAACTTTTCAGGAAACTATTTATACTTTTGCAAATAACATTCACACAGTTGATGGTGGTATGCACTTAACTGGTTTTAAATCTGCTTTGACTCGTACGATAAATAGTTACGCTCGTAAGCAGGAAATTCTAAAAGAAAAAGATGATAATTTATTGGCCGATGATGTGAGAGAAGGTCTTACGGCAATCGTTTCTGTGAAATTGGCAAATCCTCAGTTTGAAGGTCAGACAAAAGGTAAACTTGGAAATGCAGAAATGCGAACTGCTGTAGAAACTGTTTTTGCAGAATCTTTAGCTCAATATTTTGAAGAACATCCGGCTGATGCTCGTGCTGTCGTTGGTAAATGTACATTGGCGGCTAGGGCGCGTATGGCAGCTCGTGCGGCGCGTGATACGGTAATTCGTAAAGGTGCGCTTGAAGGAATGACTTTGCCTGGTAAATTGGCGGATTGTTCTAGTAAAGATCCATCTGAATCAGAATTATTCATCGTTGAGGGTGACTCAGCGGGTGGTAGTGCAAAACAGGGTAGAGATCGTCATATTCAGGCGATTTTGCCTTTGAGAGGTAAGATTTTGAATGTTGAGCAGGCTCGTCTTGATAGAATTCTTGAGAATAATGAAGTTAAAAATCTTATCATTGCGATGGGTGTTGGTATTGGAGACAGTTTTGATGCGACTAGATTACGTTATCACAAAATTGTAATCATGACCGATGCCGACGTTGATGGTGCGCATATCAGAACTTTGATTTTGACTTTATTCTACCGTTACTTTAAATCACTAATTGAAGGTGGTTACATTTATATTGCTCAACCTCCTTTGTATAAAGTTGCTCAGGGTAAAAGCGTGAATTACGTTTACAGTGATGAAGAAAAAAACAACCTGACTAAGGGTTTTGCCAAAGATGCCAAATTTAGCATTCAACGTTATAAGGGTCTTGGAGAAATGAATCCGGATCAGCTTTGGGAAACGACTATGAATCCTTCAAATCGTGTGATGCTGCAGGTTACTATTGATGATGCTGAGCGTGCTGATAAAGTTTTTGACACTTTAATGGGTGCAGAAGTTATCCCCCGCAAAAAATTCATCCAGGCCTACGCAAAGAAGGTGAAGAATTTGGATATCTAGTAATTCATCATTCTATATTGGAGTATTGAAACCAAGATGAGTTGAATTATTGCTAAACTTATACCCTGACGGGCGTATGTTTTTTTGTAATTTTTTTCTTTGCCCAGACTTATAATTCCAAGGCTAATAGCGATAACTGGAAGCCCAAAAATTAAGAGATAAAATAATAGATCAAGAGGTAGTTCTGCCGGATTGCTAGTCAGGGATATGTTGTCATAACAACCTTTGCCGTTGCATTCTCCTAAATCTGAAAAGAATCTTGCGAATCCCCATAATAAATTTGGAAATACAAAGTTAATCAAAAATAGACCGAAAGGAATTGCTGCAAAGATTAGTGAAGCCATGCCGATTTTTGCATAGCCTTCTTTTTTAGTTTCAGTAGTTTTTACTTTATTTGATTCATTTATCATGACTTTAATTGATCCAGCAATAATGCCTATAATAAAACCCAAAGGAGCCAGAAATATGGCTAAAAGAGGTGCTTGGTTTCCGACATTGACTCCTAGCGCACTGATTAGTAAAAGTATTGAAAATGTAGCTACTGCGGTCCCGATTCCAAATAAAAGTCCCCATTTTAAAACTCTAAGAAAATTGTTCATGTTTTATTGTTATGTTGATATTAGTTGAGACGCACTGTGGTATTTATACTTACCAAACTTTTAACTTCGTCTCCAAATTTACGGCAAAATGCCAGCAAAATGGAGACGGAAAATAAAAAGGCTTCCGTCCTATGGCAGATATCTACGCTGAGTAGCGTCAATCTTCTTATTTATTTTGCAAAGTATGAGTACAAATAGCATCTTATATTCCCGTTAAATAACTTGCGGTTTTTGTCGGCGGGACGGCCAAAGAGGCGGGGGAAGTTTTCGTTGGAGGTGATTAAAAAGAGTGAGCAGTTTTTGCTCTCTTTGAATTTTTTACCGAAATCCTGGTACATTTTTTCGACGGTGGCGGTTTCTTCTAGACGTTCGCCATATGGTGGATTAGCGATAAAAGTGCAGTTTTCAAATGTACTGAACTCTAAATCGTTAAAGTCAGAATACTTAAAAATCAAATTAGAAATTCCGGCTTTTTTGGCGTTTTGCTTGGCAGTTTCAAGTGATCTTTGGTCGAGGTCTGAGCCTTGAATTTTAAGTTCTAGATTGGATTTTTCGGCCTGGCGGGCCTCTTCATAAATTTCTTCTATCATTTTTGCATCTAGAGATCTCCAGGTTTGAAAGACGAAGGCGCGATCTAATCCGGGAGCGATATTTTGGGCTATTAATGCGGCTTCTATCAAGATTGTGCCACTGCCGCAAAATGGATCGATTAAGGTGCGATCAGGAGTCCAATCGGATAATTTCACCAAAGCGGCAGCTAAAGTTTCTTTAATTGGAGCGATGTTTGCTTGGCTGCGATAACCACGTTTGTGCAAACTTTCTCCTGAAGTGTCGATGGTCACTATGAATTGATCTTTGTTGGCTTTTACGAGAATTTGGTAAATTGAGCCGGAATTTTCTGGTAGAAGTTGGACGTCGTGTTTTTGTTCTAAACGTCTAACTATGGCCTTTTTTACTATGCTTTGTATGGCAGGTTCAGAATGTAAGGCGGATTTTGTACTGGTTGCATCAACTGGAAAAGTATCATCAGGGCCAATATATTTTTCCCATTCTAAAAGTTTAATTTTATCAAAAAGTTCATCAAAGGTTTCAGCGGTGAATTCGCCAATTTTAATTTGTACTCTATCCGCACAGCGAAGCCATAAATTTGTTCTGACTATGTCGCGTTCTTCACCTTCGAAAATCACGCGACCGTCTTCTTTTTTGACCACCCAAAGTCCAAGCGCTTTTATTTCATCATAAACTAGTTTTTCCAGTCCAAAAGCGCAACTGGCGATCAATTCCATCTTCATATTTATAATTTGAAAAATAACTTTATACAATTGTCTAGATCCAAGACTAGGGGCATTTTAAGGGCTTCTTGCACTGTTGCCCAGCGGAAATCTTTATGTTCCTCTGGATTTGTTTGTATTTCAGGCTGAGTTTGAAATTCTGTCGTAAAAATATGGTAAGTAAAATCGTATTTGGGGTAGCGCACGTAAATTTCTTGAGAATAATTTAGCTCATTTTTTGCCAGAATAATGCCAGTTTCTTCTTTTAATTCTCTTAGCATGGCGTCGTAGATATTTTCGTCAGGATTGATTTTGCCTGCCGGTAGCCCCCAGGTGTCACCTTGAGCCTTGTGATCTTGACGGTGCAACAGGAGAAATTTGGTTTGCCCTTGCTCTGGCGAGTTGCCTTTAAATTCACAAAAACAGCTCACTACTTCAAATTGTGGATTAAAATTATCTGGTTTTTGGATGAAAATCATTGCAATCGGCGAAATTTTCTCTATAATCTGCGTGTTTTATAGTTTAATCAATAGAAGGAGGTGAGAACAAGATGAGAGTAACAATTTGGAAAAACGAGAAAGAATCAAACGAAAGGTTAGTTGCGCGTTTCAACAAGAAAGTTCAGGGAAGCCGCAAGCTTTTGCAAGTTAGAGCAAAAAGATACCACGTTCATAAAACTACCAAGAGGGTAGCAAAGACTGCTGCGATTATGCGTGAATACTACAGAGCTCAAAAGGAAAAGAATAAGTTCTATTAAGATTCAACTAAAGCCCTCGAGTTATCGGGGGCTTTTTTGTTGGATATTTTTGTGCTATTGTGCGGGTCAATTCAATATCTATCTTATTTATGAAAAAAATTTGTTTGGTTTTAAGTTTGTTTTTGGTTTTGACCGCTTGTAGTTCAAATCAAACTGTAGAAGTTGTGGAAGATGTAGGAGATGTAGAAAATGTGGAAAATCAAAATGAGGTAGAGTCAGTAGATGTTGAAGAATTGGAATCAAAAGATATTACTAATGAAAGAGAAGAGTTTTTAGTCGAAGCTGATTCTGTTTTGGTTGATGATACAAAAATTGGGTTTAATTATGAGCCTGCGATGGTGGCGGATCAGGATTTTTCTACTTCATGGTGTACAGCAAATGGTGGTGCTCGGGGTGAATTAGTGGTGACTTTCCAGGAGTTTGTGAAAGCAGAAAATGTCGGTATTATGCCAGGTTTTGGCCGTGATGATGTGATTTATTTCCAGAATAACCGTATCAAGGAGCTGGAAATTTCTTTTGCAACTAATGGGGATTTTGGTGAGCCAAAAATCGTGGAATTTTCTGATGATTACAAGATGCATTTTATTGATTTAGACGGACAGGAATTTCATCAAGTTAAATTTGTAATTAAAGATGTTTATAAGGGTTCTAAATACGGTGATACCTGCATTGCTGAAGTGGATTTCTGGAGTGATTTTGTGGGTGATGAAGATGCAAAAGCGGCTATGGATTATTATGTGAAAAATAAAAAGGATTTTGCTTTAAGCCCGTATGATATTATTAGTAAGGTTGTTATGTCTAATAACCCGGCTGATAAATGTAATAATCCTGGTAAAAGGGATGGGTGGAAAGACGAGGGCGATATTGCTATGACCGAGGATGGAACTTATATATTTTACAATGGGGATATTTATGCTAGTGGATACGTAAATGAGTATGGTAAAGAAGGGGATTTACTAACTGTAAAATGGTACCAGGAGCTTTTGGATTTTGAGAATGCTGGTGATGATGGGTTTAGGCATGTTGGATGGGATTTGAAGGGAACAGAGGAAGCGACTGTGGTTAAATCTTGTGATGGTAAGTTGTATGTTCATTCTGGTCGCGCCATGGTAACTGGGCCGGGATTAAGCAGGAGTAAGGTCGCTTTTTATCATGAAGGTAAAATTGTTGGTGGAGCGGAATTTGGGCTAACACAGTAATTTTTATAATTAAATATGCAAATATTAGAGATAATTAGATCTGCCTTTGAGCGCTCGGGGGAGAGAAAAAATGCTGCTCTTGATTGTGAGGTTCTTTTGGCCAATGTTTTGGGCGTGGAGCGTGAATATTTGATTGCTCATTCTGAAGAAGAAGTGGACCCTGATTTGGTAAAATTGTTTGAAGCATATTTGGCGAGAAGGGAAAAAGGTGAGCCAATTGCCTATATTCTCAAGGAAAAGGAGTTTTATGGTTTTGATTTTTATGTTGATAATCGGGTTTTGATCCCACGTCCGGAGACTGAGTTATTGGTTTCTTTAGTTCTGAATTACATTCTCAAACAGCAAGAAGAAGACAAAAGTCGTACTTTTAAATTATTGGATATTGGTACTGGCAGTGGGGCTATTCCGATTGCGATATTAAAAACTTTGGAGAATCAGGAAAATGATTGTATTAAAGAGTTTTTGGCTTTAGAGGTTGATGAAGGTGCGGCTGAGGTGGCTAGACTAAATGTTGAACAGAATAGTTTGGAGCCTGCGATTAAAATTCTACAGAGTGATTTGTTGGAAGTTGTGGAAGAAGGGGAGAGCTTTGATGTTATAGTGACAAATCTTCCCTATATTGCTACCGCCAAAGAGAATAAATTTATTGATCATAACGTGGAAAAGTATGAACCAAGTCTAGCTTTGTTTGCTGGCGAAGACGGCTTGGACTTGTATAAAAAATTGTTTCAGCAAATCAAGGAGAAGGGGATTGATTACAAGCTTTTTATTGGAGAATTTGGTTTTGGCCAATCTGAAAAAATGCGTGAACTTTTGACTCAATTTTTTGATCAACGCTTTGCTCTTGAAAAAGATTACGCTGGAATAGATAGGTTCTTTGTAGTATATTAACCGAAATTATGAATCCACTTTTTGAAAAATTAGATAGGTTAGAAAAAGAATATTTAGAGATCCAAAATCAATTATCTGATTCTGCGGTGATTGCCGATCAGAATAAATATAAAACTCTTTCACGTCGTTACAAGTCTTTGGAAAATGCAGTTAGATTGTCTGAAAAATGCAAACAGTTGATGGCTTCAAAAAAAGAAGCGGAAGAACTTCTCGCAACAGAAAAAGATAAAGAAATGATTGCTTTGGCTGAGGCTCAATTAAGTGAATCAGACGAAAGCCTTGATAAATTAGCCGAGGAAGCCAAAATTGAACTTCTACCAAAAGATCCAAATGACGACAGGGATTGTATTATAGAAATTCGTGCGGGTGCTGGTGGTGACGAGGCGGGGCTTTTTGCTGGGGAATTAGGCAGAATGTATTTCCGCTTTGCTGAATCTAGAGGTTTTAAAGTCGAATTAATGAGTCAAAGTGAAGGTGCGCCTGGAGTAATGAAAGAACTTATTTTTGCTATACGTGGCCAAAATGCTTATGGTGCAATGAAGTTTGAAAGTGGTGTACATCGTGTACAGCGTGTGCCAGCAACTGAGGCGCAGGGTAGAATTCATACTTCTACTGCTTCTGTAGCTGTTTTGGCTGAGGCTGAGGAAGTTGATATTGATATTAAGGATTCTGACATAAAGCTCGATGTTTATAGATCTGGTGGTTCTGGTGGTCAGTCGGTAAATACTACGGATTCTGCCGTGAGGTTAACCCATTTGCCAACTGGTTTGGTGGTGACTTGTCAGGATGAAAGGTCTCAGTTAAAAAATAGGTTAAAGGCTATGAATGTTTTGCGAACTAGATTATATGATTTGGAGACAGAAAGAACTCGTAAAGAACGTGGTGATGCCCGTGCCGATCAGATTGGAACTGGTGATAGAAGTGAAAAAATTCGTACATATAACTTTCCTCAAGATCGTTTAACTGATCATCGTATCCACCAAAACTGGAGTAACTTGCCGGGAATAATGAGTGGTGCAATTGAAGATGTGATCGAAGCAATGGGCAAGGCTGATCAGGAGGAGAGATTGAGTAAGTTGGGGGAGGGCTAGGGTTGAATCATAGCTACTCCTTTTTGGAAAGTTTCTACTAGTACTCTAATTGGGCCTCCGGATTGTTTTTCTTCGTATAATTTTCTTGCTATTTCTACGGTTAATTTTGGTGGCGTATTGAGAATTGCGTCTGTATTTTGCCTAAATCGGAGTTTTACAAATTCCTGTTGGTCGGGGCTAAGCTTTGCCCATTCTTTTTCTATTGTTATACTGTCTTTTCCATACTTTGAAACTATTATAAGATATAAACGCAGTACGTCTTCAAAGTTTTGAGGCTTTAGGTCTTTGAAATGTTCTCTATTCCAGCCCTCTGCTTCATACTTTTTAGGATTATTTAAAATATCTAAGGCCATTAAAAATAATGATCCATCTGGTATTTGTACTCCAAAGAGTGCGACTTTGGTTTCTTCAACTAGGGATTCATGTCCGCAGATTGCTGCCATATGTGGCGGCAGAACCTCAAGATTTTCTCTGTATTCTTCGTTTGGTTCAGATGGCCCAGCTCGGAATACTGGCATTGGATCCTGTCCTTCAAGTGCGCGTATAAATAGATGGGTAAAATCGTGCAAATATGCATAATTAATTTCGGTTTTTGACTTGGCATCGATTGCTGCTAAATGTCTTTTTATGAAAGTATAAAATCTGGCAATCTGTTTTTTTTCATATGTTTCTTGCTGATCTGGGAAATAGTGTGTCTGTATTTTTGGCCTCATTCCCTGCAGGGCACTACATAATAAAATTGGAGCGAGTTTAGTCTGGATGCTTGTTCTACAGAATTCTGCTTCTTCTCTTGTGACTGGTGCGTGAAACCATTGTTCCAGATCCTGTTCTGATAGGTATCCGTTAGTTTTGTAAGTACTTGCGGCTAATACTCTAGGTAATTCAGGCATTTCAGCTTTGATTACGCTTGGTAAATAGCGGTCAAATGTTTCTTGCGCAGATGTTCTCATTTTGAGAAGAAATTTAAATAGACGGGAATGTATCAGAAATCCTGTCATCAGTAAATCCCAACTTGACAGAAGCCGAATAATTGGTATCATGTGATTTAATCTTTGTTGTACTATATGGAGACTGCATCAATAAAATCTTTATCAGAAAAAATTGCAGATTTAGGGAAGGGAGAATTTAATAGGGTTCCTTTGGCCAGACGTGCTGAATCTGTAATTTCGGGAAGGCAGGAGGGGCGTGTGAAAGACCACGAAGTTTTTCCTATTGCTAGTGTTTATATGTTGGATTTTTGGTGGAAGGTGTTTGAAGAGCGCTCTCTGGATGTGTCTGCTATGACAGCAGAGCCATTGCCTGAAGGAGTTGATGCTTTTGATGAAATTTTTAGAAGAATTTTAAGATTTGGTACTGAGGCTTTGGATGAAGTGGATTTTAGTTTAAGGGCTGAAAAAGCTTTAAATCCTGATAGGCAGATATTTGATGTAGTCAGTAAAGCAGAACGTATTTCTATGCAACAAGGTACTATGATTGGAAAGAGACCTGATCAATGTAGTATGAAGGATAAAATTAGAACAAATATGAGTATTGGTATTAGTCATGATTTGGCCTTAATTGAAGTAGTAGAGAAAGTTTTTAGACGCCAATTTGGACGTGGAATTTGGAAAGAGGAATATGAACGAATTATTTCTTCGCGTGAATTTGAAAATATATTAGCAGCTATTGGTGCGGATGGGAGAATTCAAGTTATTCCTTTGGTTGGTTTATTGGAAGCTGATAAACGAAATATCGGAGTAGATAATTTATTGAGATCTACGTATGATCCTGATAGTTTTTATTTTGAGCAGGATCCAAAAATGGGGGGGGGTAGAATTTTACAGGTCTTTGAGGAAACGTGGGTTAAAATTGAGCAACAAGTAGCAGACATGATAAAGATGGTTAAATCTGGTACTATTACTTTTGAGCCTGGTTTTTTGGAGCCAACGGGATGTCCACTGCATGCCGTTAGGGCAAATGAAGGTGCAAATGCTTTTAGAGTTTATTCTCGAGTTGTAAGAGATGTTGTTAAGCAGCTATATCTAGAAAAATTTGAAAAACGTGAAGAGCTGCCTTCTTCTGGACAAGTTTTTCACATGGGTCCTTCGTCAACATAGTGGCAGCCTAGAGAGGTTTTGCGAGCGTAGGCGGATTTGAGAATTTCAAGTGAGACTTTTGCCATGTTGTGGGCTTCAGCGATTTCTTGGTTTGTGCCTTTTATTGATTCAAGTTTTTTTAGAATTTTTTGGATTGCTGGAATTGCTAATTTTTTTATATTACTGCGGTTTCTGACAATTCCGGCGTATTGCCACATTATTTGCTGGATTTCTTTTTTAAGTTTTTTGGCAGTTTTTGTGTGTGGAGAATTTTGTGGGATTAAGTGATGTTTAGTTGTTAGCAGGGGTTGTCGTGTTATCCTCGGGGAGAGTTTTGCAGTAGGCAATTTTTTTAGAATTTGGTTGCTAAAAACTAAAGCTTCTAACAATGAATTTGAGGCTAGGCGATTGGCTCCGTGCACGCCAGTGTAAGTCACTTCTCCGAAAGCAAAAAGATTTTTTATATTAGTTTGGCCGTGAATATCCGTAACAATTCCACCACAAATGTAGTGAGCGGCTGGAGTTACTGGAATCAAATCTTTCTCCATTCTGTAGCCATATTCTAATAGTTTTGCATAAATTTGTGGGAAGCGATTTTTCAAATGTTCTGCAGTTTTGCCACGACAATCCAGGTAAACTTTTTTGTCTTTTAATTGTTGATAAATTTCTCTTGCTACAATATCGCGTGGCGCTAAATCTTTTAGTGGATGAGCGTTCTCCATGAAATATTCACCTTTGGAATTTACTAATTTTGCACCTTCTCCACGCACCGCTTCGGAAATCAAAAATCTTGGGAAAGTATTTTTTGCTAGTGCTGTTGGGTGGAATTGAATGAACTCTAAATCTTGGCTTCTACATCCAGCTTCTAAGCCTATTGCTAGTCCATCTCCAGTAGCGATTTTTGGGTTGGTTGTGGAACTGTATATCTGCCCAACGCCGCCAGTTGCAATGATAATTCTGTCCGCGAAAATATTCTCAATTTTATTTTTGTGAATTATTTGTGCGCCGTAGCAGGTTTTACCCTGCGCACGGTTATCAACGATATTTTTTGTCAGTAATTTTAAGGCAAAAGCGTTTTCTAGAATTTTAATACTTGGATGTTCTTTTACTCTTTTTACGAGAATTCGCTCGATTTCTTTGCCGGTATAATCGCCAACATAAGCGATACGATTTTTGTGGTGGCCACCTTCTTTTGTTAGCTTTAGTTTGCCATTTTCTTTCGCAAATTCAACTCCTAATTCTACCAATCTATAAATTGCTGCAGTAGAATTTTTGACCATAAATTCCAAAGATTTTTGGTTGTTGTGAAATGCTCCAGCTTCTAAAGTATCTTGAATATGTTCTTTTATATTATCGGTTTGATCCAGCACGGCAGCGATTCCACCCTGAGCATAGTTAGTATTACTATCGATGATTTTCTTTTTTGTCACAATCAAAACCTGCCCTTTTTGCGCTGCATTCAGAGCAAAATTGAGGCCGGAGATTCCTGAACCAATGACTAAAAAATTAGTTTGCATTATACGCGGGTGTTTTTACTTGATTAATTGCTGTAATTGTTCCATAGTATGCTCTCGATCTGGAGTAATTATAACATGATAAATATGGAATTTTCTAATTCTGATTTCGGTGATGAAATGCCTGAAATTTTAAGAGATAATTTGGATTCGGTAGAAGGTGGATTGCGCTCTACTTTTTTATCTCAGCAGCTTCTTGATGACTTAACTAGTCTTGAATCTAATCTGGCTTTAACTGAAAGAGATTTGGAGAGATTGGAATCTGCTGGTTGCGATGATATGGCTAGAGAAACTCTTTTAATTAACTATGCTGATCTTATGCAGACAACTCATTTGGCCTGGGGATTTGCTCCAGTAGAGGTTGTTGCGAGAGTGAGTCAGGTTGGTGCAAATAACCCAAGATTAGCTTTTATTTTTGCCAAAGCTAATAGTTTAAGACAAAGATTTTTGTTTCAATTTAAAACTTTTAGGCAATCAGACATTGGCTTCCAGACTTGGGTTTTACGCCAAACTAGATCTATTACAAACAGCGCCAATCGGAATATTGCAAGACACCAATAAGACTGCTTAGGTGAGGATTTCTTTTAGTTTTGGTCTTAATCGGCTTTTGTATACCGCTAGATTATCAGTTCTTTTATCCTGTCTTCTGAGTTTGCGCTGTTCCTCAATTGGTAATTTTATGAACTCCTGACACTTTGTTGTGCAGCAGCCGTCGTATTTTTCGGCGCATTCTTCACACTGGATAAATAACAAGTGGCAGGCGTCGTTTTTGCAGTTGTTATGCTCATCACTGGTCTTTCCACATTGGTGACATTGGCTGATAACATCGTCAGTAATTCTTTCGCCAACACGTTCGTCGAATACAAAATTTTTACCTTTGAATTTTGATTCTAATTTTTTTTCTTTAACTTCGTGAGCGTAATTGATAATACCTCCTTGAAGTTGAAAAGTTTTTTTGAAACCTTGATGTTTTAAGTAAGCACTGGCTTTTTCACAACGAATTCCACCTGTACAGTAAAGTAGAATTTGGCGCTCTTCCTTCCCCTTTAATAGGCTTTTTACCATTTGTAATTCTTCTCTGAAGGTATCGGCATCTGGACAGACCGCATTTTCAAAACGTCCAACTTCGCTTTCGTAATGATTACGCATGTCGACAACAATTGTCTCAGGTTTGGCCATTTCTTTATTGAATTCTTCAGCGTTTAAATGAGTTCCAGTATTTGCAGGATCAAAAGTTGAATCATCTAGTCCATCAGCGACGATTTTTTCTTTAACTTTTATGATCAGTTTGTAGAATGATTTGCCGTCGTCTTCCACGCCGATTTTAAAAGGTACATCGGTGAATTTTTCCTTTGCGTATAGCTCTTTTTTGAATGTTTCGAAGTTTGAAGTTGGAACGCTTAATTGAGCGTTGATTCCTTCATGAGCGAGATAAATTCTACCCATCACGCCGAGAGCCGACCATTGTAGATATAACTCGTTTCTTAGGGTTTCCGGATTTTCGATTTTTACGTAACGATAAAACGATAGGGTGGTACGCTTTGTTGCGTCTTTTTCCAATTTCTTCTTTAGCTCGTCTTTATTGGTTTTATTAAAGAGAAGTGGCTTAGCTGATTTTTTTGGATTAACTCCCATAATTAGTTTGGTGTTTTTGCCTCAATTTTTTGCGTGCATAAATATAGCTTAATGGCTTAGCAAAGGCAAGCTTTATAGGTTAAGAAGTTTTTTTATATCTCTTTCTAGGCTTTGGCTGCGATCAAAAATAATATTTGCAGTTTTGCGATAGGTTAAGTCACGTTCTTTATAGAGGTGTTGCATTTCCTGGAGTATAGATTTTTTGTTGGTGAGTGGAGGGCGTTTTTTGCTCTCTAGTATCCGCTTTGTGCAGATTTCTGGTTTGACGTGTAGATAAATAATTTTACCGGTTTTTTGTAGAATTTTGGCGTTAGTTGGATCTATAATTAGACCTCCGCCAGTAGAGATAATTGTGTTTTTTACTTTTGCTAGTTTTTTTGTGACCTGGCTTTCTTTAGCCCTAAAATAAGGCCAGCCATGTTTTTTTACGATTTGTGGAATTGTGGATTTTGTCAGTTTTTCAATTTCTTTGTCAGTATCTATATATTTTTTATTTAATTTTTCCGCTAATAGTTTGCCGATTTTGCTCTTACCGCTGCCACGTAGTCCAGTAAGAATAATATTGTGGTTGTCTTGATTTTGTGGTTTTTGTAAGAGTTTTGTTGGATTAGATTTAGCTGGTTTTAACCTTATGCACTTTGCTAGATCGTCCCAAAAAGTCATATAGCTTTTAGATACACAGCCTGGATTTTCTATCTTAATAAATGGAAAAATATTAGTCAGAATTCCAAAAGACATAGCCATGCGATGGTCGTTGTAGGTTGATATAGTGGCGTTATCGGAAGATTGACGTAATCTGGTTTTACTTTCTACCGGGTTCTTGTGAACGCTGTTTCCTCTGTTAATTTGTGCAGACTCATTATTTTTGATTTCAATCCAGTCTTTGCCAGTTTTAACTTTTACATTCAAATTGGCGAATTTTGCCAGTTTGTTGATTTCATTTTCAAGGGCTTGTAGACGATCGGTTTCCTTGATTCTTAAATTTCCAATATTGGTGATTTTAGTTTTGCCCTCAGTAAATAAAGCTAATATTGCAAAAGTCATTACTATATCTGGAGTTTCGTTCATATCGACAGTTCCTAGGCTTTTGAGAATTTTTGGTCCTTGGACTATTGTTCCATCTTTTTTCTGAGAAATTTTGCAGCCCATTTTCTTGAGATATTCTAAAAATTTTATATCTCCTTGTAGAGAATTTTTGTGGATATTTTTTAGTAGGATTGGTTTATTTGGATGAAGTGCTGCATAGGCTCCAAAATAAGAAGCTGATGAAGCATCGCTCTCGATTGTATATTTTTTTTGTTCAAGCCTTGCGGTTTTTGCTGCTTCTTGGTATTTTTCGGATTTTCTGAGCTGATTATTTAAAGGTTTTATAACTATTTGTTCAAAATTCTTGTTCTGAAACTTGATTCCAAACTCTTTTAAGAGCTTTAAAGTCATTAAGAGATAGGGTTTTGAGCAAAGTTCTTGTTCAATTCGGATTTTTACATCTGATTTTGCGCATGCGGCAACTAATAAAATTGCTGATAAATATTGACTGCTGATGTTTCCTGGGATTTTTACCAAACCACCTACTAATTTTTTTGCAGAAATTTTTAATGGGACGAATCCGTTTGTAGTTTTTATGTCGGCGCCTAATGTGGTTAAAGCTTTTGTGAGTTCTGAGATCGGACGTTCTCGCATTCTTTCATCGCCATTGATTACTACTTCATTTCCGGTGATTGTTGCTAACGCAGCTAAAAATCTAGTTGTGGTACCTGCGTTACCGGTATAGATCTCGATTGTTTTCTTAGATTTTTTAAAATTTCCGCCACAGCCTTCTATTTCTAAGTAATCTTTATTTTCTTTAATTTTAATTCCCAGTTTTTTTAAACCAGAAATCATAAAACTTGTATCATCGCAATCAGCGATATTGACTAGCGTCGTTTTTCCTTTATTTAAAGCCGCGAGTACGAGAGCTCTGTTACTCAGACTTTTTGACCCTGGAATGGAAATTGAAATAGTTTTCACTAGATTTTTTCTTTAACAATTTTTACTGACCCTATTTTTGTTGCGAGAATTAAATTAAGTTCACCGCCAATTCTTTTTTTGTCACTCATCAAATCTTTTGTAGAAACTTTTTGCATAGTGACTACTGGTAGGCCAGTTTTTTTAAGCAGATTTTTTATTCTGTCAGAATCTTTTATTGAGAGTAGTTTTTTTTCTACAGCAATTTTATTCACAATTACCATGCCAATACTGATTGCGTAACCGTGTAAAAGTGTGTATTTAGAGAGCTTTTCGAGTGCGTGTCCGTATGTGTGGCCATAGTTTAAAATCATTCTTAAACCGTTTTCTTTTTCATCTTTTTTTACAACATCAGTTTTAATTTTTACGGATTTTTCGATGATGTATAGTAATGTTTTTTCATCCTGTTTAAATATTTTTTCTAAATTTTCTTCAATGAATTTAAACAGAGATGGATCTTTGATAACTCCGTATTTTATGACTTCAGCCATACCGTTTATTATTTGGTTTTGAGGCAAAGTTTTTAAATACCCTGGATCAATAAAAATGGCTTTTGGCTGCGTAATTGTGCCAATTAGATTTTTGCCGCTATTGAGATCAACTCCGGTCTTTCCGCCGATTGCAGAGTCAACCATCGCAAGTAGAGTTGTTGGAATTTGAATGCAATTAATTCCCCGCATGTATATCGCTGCAAGAAATCCAGCAAGGTCTCCGACAACGCCACCACCCAATGCTATGATGGCGTCTTTACGGTCAAAGTTTTTTTCTACTAATTGATCGGCTAGTTTCTCAACCGTGGTTAAAGTTTTGGATTTTTCACCTTCTTTAAAATCAAATAATTCTGCTTCAATACCATTTTTAATTAAACTTTTGTGTAGAGCGGTGCCCCAGATTTTTTTAACTTTGCTGTCGGTGATGATGGCGTACTTTTTGCCTATATTAAGCTGTTTTATGAGTTCTGATATTTTGGCCATCAAGCCATTCTCAATGTAAATATTATCTATTTTTGTCATATTTATTCTAAGGTTTTACCAATCGCAACTGCGATTGGTTTTAAATTTAACATCAATTCGGCAAATTTGGCAGGAGTAATTTGTTGTTGAGCGTCGGACATGGCTTTTTCTGGATTTGGATGAACTTCGATAATGAATCCATCGGCTCCACAGGCCACGGCAGCTTTTGTCATTGGTTCTATTAAAGATCTTTTGCCAGTTGCGTGAGAAGGATCGACGATGATTGGTAGGTGACTTAGCTCTTTAACTAAAGGCACGGTTGCTAGTGCTAGTGTGTTGCGAGTTTCTGTTTCAAAAGTGCGGATTCCGCGCTCGCAGAGCATCACTTCGCCATTGCCGTGAGCTAAAATATATTCGGCAGCGAGTAGTAATTCTTCGATGGTTGCGCTTAACCCACGTTTTAACATGATTGGTTTTTTGATGCGACCTAGTTCTTTTAGTAGTTCGAAATTCTGCATATTGCGTGCTCCGATTTGTAAAATGTCTGCGTACTGGGCAACTGTATCCAAATCGCGAACATCCAAAACTTCTGTGATAGTAGCCATGTTATATTTATCCGCTGCTTTACGTAACATCTCCAAAGCTGGCTTGCCTAAGCCTTGAAATGAGTATGGTCCAGTGCGGGGTTTGTATGCTCCACCGCGTAAAATTTTAATTCCAACTTTGCTGAGTTCACGAGCAGTTGTTTCAATTTGTTCTTCTGATTCTACAGAGCATGGACCAGCCATTGCTGCAACGACTTTTTCGTCGCCAATTCTTACACCGTTAACTGTAATTACTGTGCGCTCCGGTTTGCTTTCTTTACTTACTAGTTTGTAAGGATGTAAAACGCGCATTACTTTTTCAACGCCGGGCATGGCTTCTAGATGCCCAATATTGATGTCACGTTCTTCACCAATTACTGCGATTACGGTTCTCTCAACGCCAAAAAGCGGCATTGGTTGTAGTTTCTTTTCTGTTAATTCTTTAATGAGATTTTCGGCTAATTCTTTTGGAGCGCCGGCTTGCATTACGATAATCATATTTTTGTAAGTTAGTTTGTAATTAGAGTGAATAAAAAAATAACCTCAGACTTTACGGCATGAGGTTAGAGATTTAATTTAAAACCTGCCTCATGCCTTGATAAATGAGTACGCAAAACCAAAAGCCCAAAATTTTTGGAAGAAGTTGAAAGCGGCAGTTTGTAGGCTTTTTGAGTTCATAATTATGTAGCCATCATATTTGCGATGATTTGCTTTGTCAAATTTTGTGAGTTAGTCTATGCGCATGATTCAATTAATCGACACGCACGCACATCTGATTTTTGATGAGTTTAATGAGGACAGGGGAGAGGTAATTCAGCGAGCACGAGAGGCTGGATTGGTTGGAATTGTGAATGTTGGTTGTGAGGCTGATTCTTCGGCTAAGGCTTTGAGAATGGCGGACGGAAAGTTTTTTTATGCGACGCTGGGGCTACATCCATATGAGGCTGCGAGTATTGAGGATGGGTTGTTGGGAGAATGGGAAAGTTTGATAAAAGCTGATTCTGATCATAAAATTGTAGCAATAGGGGAGACGGGATTGGATTATTTTAAGTCTCAAGTTGATCATGAAAAACAGAAAGAATCTTTCAGGAAGCATGTTGAATTAGCGGTGGGAAATGAATTACCAGTGATTGTTCATAATCGTCAGGCAGACGAGGATTGTTTGGCAATTTTACGGGAATTCCCTCAGGTGAAAGCGGTTTTTCATTGTTATGGTTCTACTTTAGAATTTGCTCGCAAAGTTTGGGATGCTGGTTATATAACTTCTTTTACTGGAATTATAACTTTTCCAAGTGCTAGTGAACTTCGAGAAGTTGTTAAAAATGTGCCGTTGGATCAGTTTATGGTTGAAACGGATTCTCCTTATTTAGCCCCACAAGCCTATAGAGGCAAACGTAATGAATCTGCGTATGTGGTGGAAGTTGCAAAAAAGATTGCTGAAATTAAGAATATGTCTTTGGAAGAAGTTGCTGAATTGGCGACTGAAAACACAAAGAGATTTTTTAGAATCTAAGTGTCGTTATATATGTCTTTTCTATGGGCTATTTTTAATATTAATAAAATAGTTATGTTGCCGTCTCTATCTACGTCAAAAATTGCTCTATAGTCTCCGATGCGGAAGCGATAGCTGCCTAAAATAGAGTTTTTTAAATGTTTTGCAAAACTTAATGGATCGGGTGTTTCCTGGTATTCTTTGATTTTTTTAATTATTCTCTTAGTTATTTTTAAATCTAAGTTTTTTAGATCTTTCCTAGCCTTGCTGGTGTAAATAACTTTGTACATTTTGACTATAGTAATCCAAATTCTTTCATTATTTCTTCCTGTGTGTGTACTTCTCCTCTTTTTGCTTCTTGTCTGGCTTCTGCAATATCTTTGGCATATTTTTCCAGAATTAATTCTTCTTCAACTATAGGAGTGACCTCAAAAATTGGTTCGGAATGATGCATTATAATGTATTTGATTTTCTCTTTTTTGGCTTCTTTCCATAGTGAAGTGATGTTTTCTCTGAATTTTTTTATGCCGATAATTTTAGTTGTCATCTTTAGTCGGGATTAATTAAGTGTGATTAAAGTGTACACTTTTGTTAATCTCTTGTCAAAATTGATCTGTTTGTACTTTATTGATTTTGCTTCAATGTTTGTAAAACCTGACTAATCTCCTTGAATTGATCTGAGCTGATGATTTGGGTGAAGCCGAGTTTGGTGCTTTCTTTGAGGCGTTTGTCACTGTGGTTAACTTTTCTTAATTCTCCTGACAATCCGACCTCTCCAAAAATTACGGCGTTAGGATTAATAGGCTTTTTTAATAAAGAAGAAGCAATCGCCATCAAAACTGCGAGGTCTGCGGCTGGTTCGTTTAATTTTATTCCGCCAACTATGTTTACAAAAACATCCTGATTTTGTAGATTAAGTTTTGCGTATTTTTCTAGAACAGCGATTAGAATTTGTAAACGATTTAAGTCGAAACCATTAGCTGTGCGCTTTGGATAGCCAAAAGAGCTGGTTGAGACTAATGCCTGTACTTCAACTAAAAATGGACGAGTGCCTTCGATGGCGACTGTTATTGCTGAGCCGATGGCATTTTCTTTACGGCCTTCTAATAATTGCTTTGAAGGATTTTCTACTTCTATCAAACCATTTTCCTGCATATCAAAAATTCCAACTTCGCTAGCGGAACCAAAACGATTCTTAACGGCTCTCAAAATTCTAAATTGCTGGAAACGATCTCCTTCTAGCTGTAAAACAGCATCTACTAAATGTTCCAAAACTCTTGGACCAGCTAAATTGCCGTCTTTAGTTACATGGCCAATGAGCATAATGGAAATATTTTTGGTTTTAGCCAATTCCATAATTTGTTCCGTGCAATATCGGACCTGTGTGATTGATCCTGCCTGAGAGGGGAGGTCCATACTAGAAATTACTTGAATTGAATCAATGATAACAAAACTTGGATGTTCGCTTTTTATGGTTTCTAAAATTGTCTCCAGGTTGTATTCATTAACAGCTGATAAATTATTTTGATTGCTTTTGAGACGTCTAGCCCGATCAGATATTTGTTCGATAGATTCTTCTCCTGAAACAATCAAAACCTTATGTTCATTTGCCAAATTACTAGCTATTTGCAGAGTTAGAGTTGATTTACCAATCCCGGGTTCACCGCTTAATAAAAGTAAACTTCCAGGCACTATTCCGCCACCAAGTACGCGATCAAATTCTTTAATATTTGTAATTAATCTTTTGCTTTCGGTTTTTATGCTGAAGAGATTTCTTGGCTCTGAGGCTGATATTTTTTTGACAGTGCCAGAAATGGGGGATCTATTTTGAGTGCTGACAACGTCTTCTTCAAAACTGTTCCAGGCATTGCAAGAAGGGCATTGGCCAAGCCATTTGCCGCTTTCGTGGAAGCAACTTTTACAGATGTAAATTGTTTTTAATTTCATGACCCAAGAATAGGTGAGTATACGCTCACTGTCAATATTAATTCTTCAGTGAAAAAATAATCGCCTTGCCAGTAATGAAAGAAACTATTATTGCGATCACTCCTGATAAAATTCCTGTGGCTGTCAATAAAGATCTCGTTAAGCTAAGTTTCAATTTCTCTCTATTCTCCCATAGATCTGTAAGTGTTTTCTCTTGGGCTTCGAGCTGGTGCTCAATTCTGTCTATGCGTTTTTCCATATAGTCAAACCTACGATCAACGTCTTTTTTGAAGTCTTGTAGTGAGGTGTAAATAGATTCATTGTCTCTTTTTAGTGATTCACTGTCTCTTTTTAGTTCCTGCAGCGAGTTGTAGATCATCTCATTAGTTATTTCCATACACGGGTTTATTTATTTGCTAAGGTTGTTTGAATTATATCACTTAAAACTTATGGTGAAAGTTTTCCGGATGGTTTTGCATCATTTACTCTGTTAATTTCTGTTGTCGACTTTTGTTCAACACTTTTATTTTAATTTCTCATAAATAATCTCGTATTCTTTTGCCATCTTTTCGGCGTCGAATTCCTCTGTTACGGTTTTGTGTCCGGCTTCTGCGAGAGCTTGGCGTTTGTCGGAGTTGGTGATGAGTGATTTAATTGCTTTTGTTAATTCTTTAGAACTTTCTGGCTCCACTAATATACCATTTTTGCCATCTGTGATTACTTCTGGAATTCCTCCAACGCGACTTGCAATAATTGCTAGTGGAATGGTCATTGCTTCCAATAAAACCAAACCAAATGCTTCTCTTTTTGATGGTAAGACAAATAAATCAGAGCTTTTTAAAAGTTTTGGGATGTTTTTTTGTTTGCCAAGTAAAATGACTTTTTCTTCCAGTTTTAATTCCTTAATTAAATTTTCTAAATTTTTGCGATCTGGGCCTTCGCCGATAATGACCAATTTTAGCCCTCTAAAGGCGGGTCTAACGAAATTTTTTGCGCTGACTTCCGCCATTGCTTCTATCAAATATTTTAGGCCTTTTCTTTCGTGAAGTTCAGCGATACTGGTAATAATGAAATCGTCTTTCTCGGCTTTAAATAGGTCTTTTTTGATGTCGTCCTTTTCGTCATCAGGGAATCGTAAAAGTTGGGATTGCCACCAGGTTGTATCAATTCCATTCTTAATTACTGTAATTTTTTTACTAATTTCTGGATAAAGTTTTGCTAAAAGTGTTTTGTTATTTTCGGAAACGGTTACGATTTTACTGATTTTTTTTAGCGTCCATTTTTTGAATTTTTTCTTTAGAGACGTTAACTCAAAGGGGTCATGCTCGGTTACGATGATTGGTGTTTTTGCTGAATTTATAGCCAAAAAAGCGTAGCGACAGCTTCCTGGATTCCATAAGTGTAAATGGACAAAATTAATTTTTTCTTTCTTAATTATTTTGCGAATTTGAAAGTAATGACGTGGGTCGTGTTTGTGAAAAACCTTCAATCTAATAACTTTAATTCCTTCTTTTTCAAAATTCTCACACCACTTGTCTAATCCAGAATAATTGCTGCAGGTCAGAATTGGCGTATATAATTTTTCATCCAAGAATTTCGCGAGCAAAAACATTTGGAGTTCAGCACCGCCAGTTTGAGGAGTGTCAGTATAAAAAAGAATATTTTGCATGTCGTGATTCTAGCACATCTGTTATTATTTGATTACCTTAACTTTATTTTTATGCAATTACCTTCTGTAAATGATATTTTAAATTCTATTCAAAAAACTGTGATTAGATTTCCTTTAGCTGTTTTGGCTTTTTTTGGAACCTCTGTAGTAGCGATTATTTTGAACCACAACTTTAATTCAGATTTGATGCCTCTTTTGCTTACGTTATTAACTTCTGTACCTTTGGCTATTGGAGTTGATTTATTTGTTGAATCTCAAAAAGGTAAGGTGATTTTTAAAACCTTGGCCAGGATATTGCTAATTGCTTTGATGGTAACGGCTTATTTTTTCTTCTTCAACTCATATGATAGTTGGTCTGATAGAGAATCCATGCAAACCTTTTTAATTATTCTTACCTCTATAATTTTTGCATTTTTTGCGCCTTTTATTAGTAAAGGTAGGGAGAATGGTTTTTGGCAGTTTGTAGTGGCCGTGATTTTTGCTTTTGTAGAGACGTTTTTGTATTTTGCGGTTTTGTATTTGGGAATTGTCGCGTTGATGATTTCTATAAATTACTTGTTTGATGTTGAGATTAAAGAATTATATTTCTTTGATGTTTGGGTGTCACTTGTTGGATATATTGCATCAATTTTCTTCTTGAATAGAGTCCCCGCGAATTTTCAGGCTTTGGATAAAACCACTAATTATTCAAAGATTTTAAATGTTTTAGTTGATTACGTTTTATTGCCGTTGGTGTGTTTGTATATGGTTTTAATTTATGCCTATATAGCTAAGATTATATTTATGTGGGAATGGCCTATGGGTGGCGTAGCGAGCTGGGTTACTGGGTTTTTGTCTGTTGGCGTAGTTGCGTATTTCTTTTCAAATGTGGCCTGGTTTAAAAAATGGTTTTACGTTGCCGCTATTCCTTTAATTGCAGTTTTATTTTTGGCTGTTGGCATGCGCATTAATGATTATGGGTTTACTGAGCCAAGATATTTTGTAGCTCTTTTTGGAGTTTGGATGTCTGTAATGGCGATTTATTATTTAGTTAGCAGAGCTAAGAGTCTGAAATTTATATTGATGAGTGCGTTTGTGTTAATCTTGATTTCAGCTTTTGGCCCGCAAAGCGCTTTTGATGTTTCAAGGTGGAGTCAGATCAATAGACTTGAGCAGATTTTGGATGAGGAAGGTATTTTGGTAGATGGAAAAATTGTGCCAGTTGCTGAAGGTAAATCTATGGAAATATCTAGGGTAAGCGATATTGATTCAATTTTATATTATTTGGATCGTAGTGATTCTCTAGATGAAATTGAGCCATGGTTTGATAAGCAAATTCTTGATAGCCATGATGCTTCGTTAGCAATGGGTTTAACGCAGGTTTCTACTTATGATGATGTAAATATAGGTGCCCAGTATGTGACCTATTTATTAAAAGAAGAATATGATTGTATGGATAATATTTATGCTTGTGCACGCGACGTGAAAGGGTATAAATATTTTTACAATTTTGATTATTATACGCTGGATTATTTCCCGTTTATTTTTAATGCTGGAGATCAGAAATACAGTCTGCAGCATGATGATGGTGTTTTAACTTTAAAGAACGATAGCGGTGGTTTGCTAAGCGTGAATGTAGCGAATTTTGTTGAAAGTTTGGATGGTGAGGATAGTGGCGTTGGTCAATTTATAGTTCCAGGAGAGCAAATGGTGATTGTGGAGAATGACGTGGAATTTGTTATTACTCGTATAACAGTTAAATTGGAAAATGGAGAATTTAGCGCTTTGGATTCAATTGGCGGATATTTTTTGATAGATGATTTGCAGTAAATATTGGTAAATAAATCTTGCAAGCAGTGCCTATAGATGTTACCGTGCTGCTTGCAATTTTTGTGCATTTTTCATGGGTCAGTAGCTCAGCCGGTAGAGCAGTTGACTCTTAATCAATTGGTCGCGGGTTCGAGTCCCGCCTGGCCCACCATGAAGTTTTGTGCTATAATTAGGGGATTTTTTAATGTTTAAGAATGACAGAAATCCCTGGTCGTGGGTTTGAAAAAGAATCCAATAGCGCAAAAAAACGAGAAGACATAGAGCTAGAGGCCAAAAAAGAGTCTAGATTTCGTATTTCCGGTGATTTGTCGAATTTTTTGACTAAGATCCATGTAGAAGGGGCTTCTGGAGAAGTTTTTACTGTTGGCACGATTAAGGTTGATTATGAGCAATCTACTGCCGATCGAAATTTGTTGAATCTGATGGAAGATAAACCTATAGATCGAAATTCTATGAGTATGTTGCAAAAGGAAAGAATTATAATGGCTATAATGTTGCGTTCCTATAATGATTATGATTTTCCGAGGGCTGATGATTATACGATCAATGGTGTAACTCTGCCGCAATTCAAGGAGAATTTTATTAGATCATACACGGCGGATGAGTATATTCGTGAGGGATATGAGTGGGATGAAAATGGGGAATATGTCATTCCAAAAGAAAAAAGACCTGAAATAGCTAAAAAATTGTCAGAGCTTTTGAAAGTGCCGGCTGCTGATATTGAAAAACTCTGGGCTGAGAGTAAAGATAATTATGATTTCCAACAGAAGCTGCATTTAAAATATCTTGCCTTTGGTGTTTGCAGGGATAGTGTGGTTTATGTGGCGGGGTTTGCTCACGATATGGGGTTGAAGGATACTTTTAGTACGACCATAGGTAGCAAATTGGGCGCTCATGCGGTGATGGGATATAGAGATGAAAATGGGAATATAGCTTTTGCTGATTATGGTGGAATACTCAAGACTGATACGCCAAATATGAAACTTGCTTTAAAGGTGCTTGAGCAGACTAAGGAGTCGATTGGCCTAAATTATTTACAGTCTAAAGGCTTTGAAGATGGTGAAAATGTGATCGCTGTAAAAAGTAAGGCGGCTGAAGTTTTGGAAGAAATGGCCAGAGGTACAAAGGTGACTTTGACAGAAGAAATTTCGCAGACTCTTGACCAAGGGCATTTGGATAATCATCCAGATTTGTTAAATTTTACCTTCGACAAAGAGCTCACTAAAGTAGAATTAAATCTTGATACTATAGCTGGAACTACGATCATATCTACGTCGATGCATTTTTTGGAGAATGATGAGGGAAATGCTATAGATAGGGCTTTTGCGGCACGTTTGGCTCATGAGTATGGTAATGACGTTGCTCAAGTTGGAATTAGTGCAGCTTATGCGAATATAAAATTGAAGCCACCCGTTGATCCGGGCTTAAATCTTTTAAATTATGGTTCGCTTAATAAATTCTTAACATCTTTGTATACCAAGTTTCATAAAGATTTTGAAATTACTCCGCAAGTCCGATATCAACTTGCGGCAATGACTGAGTTAATTGTTGATGCCGGTTTGGATAAAGGTGGTAGTTTTTCGTCCCTTCAATTGGATTTTGGTGCTGAACACAGGCTGTTTTTTATTCTACCAAATTTAGATATGTATGTTGGAGTTAAGCACGTGCATTCTTTAGCTCCTGCGAACGTAACTACAATCCCTGATGAGTTGGGCGAGATTGCTGTAGTAAATGATTTGTTGGCTGCAAATTTAGGTTTGGATTTTAAGTTGGGAGAATGGAGCGGCTACAAGGTTAATTTTAATCTTGGGGGACAGGTTGGGGCTTTGTATGAGCGAGCTTTAGAATATTCCGGAAAAGCTGGTTTAAAAGTTATGAAAGATGGTGCTGGTGTTGAGGTTGAAGTTAAGGGTAAAACTGTTGAGACCGAAGATTTCCGCATCAATGAATATGGCCAGATTGAGGGAAGTATTGGCTACACAACGCCTGTTGATGGTGGCACGTTGAAAATTAAAGGTTATGGTTTTGATTATAAAACCAAGGGAGAATTTAAGGATTCACGTCTGGACGAATGGGGCGCAGGTTTTAATATAGATTATAATTTCTAAGTAAATTAAACTGTGGGCAGGTTTAATATTTTTAATTGTGTAAATTTATGGCTCTAAAACAACAAATTCAGGAGGACCTTATGACCGCTATGAAAGCGAGGGATGTAATTGCGATGGATGCTTTGCGTATGCTTAAGGCGGCAATGATGAAGTTAGAAGTATCTGGAGAAAAGCACGAGGCGACTGATGAAGAAATTCAGCAGCTTATTAATAAAGAAATTAAATCACGAAAGGATTCTATTGAGCAGTTTACGGCTGGAAATCGTCAGGATTTAGCTGATAAAGAAGAAGCCGAGTTAAAATTCTTACTAAAGTATCTACCAGAACAGCTTTCTGAAGAAGAAGTTAAAAAAATCATCCAGGACACAATGGATGAAACTGGTTTTAAATCTAAAACCGACATGGGTAAACTAATGGGCGCCTTGATGCCAAAGGTAAAAGGAAAAGCTGATGGGGGAATGGTGAATAAGCTCGTTGGATCAATGCTTAGCTAAGTGGTCCGATTTAAAAGATAACCTGCGATTTTTTTGTAAGCGTTTGGATTAAAGTGGAAACCGTTTGTGTCGTTTTCAGCGATTTTTACAAAGTCTACACAACGATTGCCATATTTTTTTCGGAGTTTTTCGTTGAAGGCAATCATTTCAGGTCTATTCTTTGGTTCTTGTAATGTTGCAACTTCTACGATATCTTCACTGACTCCTTTTGATTTCAATAATTCTATAATTTCATCATAGCCTTCGAAATCAGGATCGTTAAAGCCTACGCCAGCGATAATAATTCTTGCTGGGAGTTTTAGCTTATCAATGCCAGATTCTTCCCAATGTTCTTTTAGTATTGCCACTAAGTCCTTTGGAGAAGCTCCGTCTCGGCCAATTCTACCAATTTGTGAATTGTTGGGGAATCCCCTAACTGTGCTGCTGCCAGCTAACCATACTTTTTGATGACTTGCGACGTCGATGGTACCATTAAAAATGCCCTCAGAATTTTTATCAGTTGGATTTGGTATGCTAATGTCTCTTGTTACCCAATCAGTGGCAATTTCTCGACCTTCTGATTTGGCTGCGAGATAGGCGATCCTTTTGGCTAAATTTAAAACCCCTGGTTTTGGTGTTACACCTTCTTCCATTGATTTTAAGAATTTTTTAGCTCCACCTAGACCTTCATGATGGGCAAGATAGTAAATCGTAGCTTGTTCTTCAAATGTTTTTTGTTCAAACCCATCGATCGATTTTGTTTGATTCATAAGCCATGCAGTAGCGTATAGATTTGCGTAAGGGTTAAATTTAGTTTGCTGATTTAGTGGTTTTGGTCCCCATTTTTCATCGTAGATTTTATTTTTTTCGCAATAGTCTAGAAAACTTTGCCATGTGTCACTTAAAAATTGTCCCAAGCCTGAGGCGTTAGACACGACTTCTCCCTCATATTTGGCTTTAGGGTCCCAGCCACTTTCTACAACCATTACTTCTTTTAGTATTGAGAATGGAATATCAAATTTGGTACATGCTTCTTTAGCATATTCAAGAATGGTTTTGCCGTCTTTTTCTTGACGTTCGTCCAGTTTTTTTACTATCTGTTCATCGGTAATTGGGGTGTGTGCATTAAATCTGTCTCCACGTACTTTAAATTCTGCATCATATTTTAATTCTTCGTCGAAAGCTTTTTGATTTTTTGTGCGGTCTTCGTTTTCTTTTGTGAATTTTTCGGTATAGGCTTTTAGTCCGTCTGCAGTCTCTAAATCGGTTTCTGTCTGATCTGAAATTTTAAATTTATCACCAGTAAAAGTTGCCAAATATGCATTGTTTTCATCTAGAAAGCCAAGGCGGCCTTTGTGTTTGCCGGTTGGGACTATTCCACGATGACCTTTGATAATTTCACCTGATTTTGTTTGAACCACAATTGCGGTAACGTCTGGATCAAGCAAAACATCTCCCAAACCGTCATAGTATTCGTGTTTGCGTCCATCGGCGTCTCGACCGTGCTGTTTGTAATTTAGAGTGTACCAGCCTTTTTCATCCTGACCATCAGTAAACTGCTTGATACGTCTGGCTGTTTCATCTTTGAGGCTTAAAGCCTTTTCCTTATCTGTTTTTTGAGAATTATCGCCGGTCAGTAAATCTGTTTTATAACGGATGTCTTTTACTGATGATTTTTTGATTTTGTCTAGATCATTTTTGCTGGTTTCTTCAGGAATTTCTTTAATTCTTTTGGTGTATTTATTATGAACTTCACCGGCTGGCTGATCTTGACTTTCCGCAGTGGCAGTAATGGCTACGTTTTCACCTGCATCTAATATTTTTCCACTGGCATCTTCTTTTATTTCAGCGCTTACGGCTAAGTCAAGACGAGGTTGTTCTCTTAGCTGCTCCTCATCTTCCCTTTCTCGTGGTTTTAGTTCGTCAGTCATTTTTGGTTTTTGTTATCAAGGTATTATACCATAAAAAGCCGTTTTAACCCAAGTTAAAAATGCTGTTGATTTTATTCCCAAAAAAATAAAGAATGTCTCAGTCTAATTTATACATCTCAAACCCTGCCCGGGTGGCGGAATTGGTAGACGCGCAGGACTTAAAATCCTGTACTAGCAATAGTGTGCGGGTTCGATTCCCGCCCCGGGCACCATCAGAATTCTTCAAACAGATATGGCCCCCATTGTTTAGAGCCAGTTTTTCGTATAAAAAAGTTTAATCACTTGCATTGCAAGGTAGTGTGTAATATATTGGCAATGTTTAATAAAGAATTTTATGGAAAATAAAGACGAAAAAAATATTAATGTTCAAAATATTCAGACCCAAATGCGAAAGGGGATTCTGGAATATTGTATTTTGTTAGCGATGGATAGGGGAGAGATTTATTCTTCTGATATTTTGACCGAACTAAAAAATGAAAATTTGTTGGTGGTTGAAGGAACTTTGTACCCGCTTTTATCAAGACTTCGAACTAATGGGCTTTTGGATTATGCCTGGAGAGAGTCAAAAAATGGACCTCCACGCAAATATTATAAATTAACAGAACAGGGCAAAAAAACGCTTAAACAGCTCAATAAAACATGGTCAAATTTATCTTTATCCGTTAATTCTTTAAAGAAAAAATATGAAAAAAACAATTAACATTTCGCTTGCGGGTCAGAGTTTTACTATAGAGGAGGATGCTTATAATAATTTGGATATTTATTTGAAAGAAGTTCGGGAAAATTTTGCTGATTATCCTGAAGTTGATGAAATTGTCAGTGATATTGAGGCGCGTATTGCCGAGCGTTTTAATTCTAAAATAAAAAATAGGGTAGTGGATTTTAGTGATGTGGAAGAATTAATTGCAATCATGGGTCAACCTGAAGATTTTGAAGAAGGGGCTAAGGCCAAAAAGTCCGGAAAGAAGGCTAAGGCTGAGAATGGAGATACGGCTTCAGTTTCTAATAAAAAACTGTTTAGGAATCCTGATGACGTGATTCTTGCTGGTGTTTGTAGTGGAATTGCCTCTTATATTGGCGTAGATACTTTGTGGGTAAGGTTGGCGTTTTTTGTTTCAATTTTCTTTGGTGGATTGGGAATTATTTTGTATGTGTTCTTTTGGATTTTTGTGCCAATGGCTAAGACTGAAACAGAAAAAATGCAGATGCGTGGGGAATCCGTGACTTTGAAAAACTTGGAGGCTTCTATCAAGGAGCGAGTAAAGGAGTTTAAAAAAAAAGATTCGAGTAAGATTGTCTCAAAAGTTGGATCTGTTGTGGAGGCGTTTGGGAGAATTCTTAAAAAAATTATTTTAGTTTTTCTAAAGATTTTTGGTGTTTTTATTACGATTGGCGCTTCGATGGGAATTTTGGCGGCAGTTTTTGCATTAATTAATATTCTGTTTAATGATCTTTTTGATTTTGTTTATATCTTTAATTCTAGTTTGCCTCTGCGTGAATTGATCGATACTAATACTTTTACGGTATTGGCTGTTAGTGGCTTTTTTACTGTGTTTGCGGTGTTTATGCTAATGATTTTGCTTGGCGTGAGTTTGATTTCTTCAAAAAATAGATTTACTTATTTTTCATTTTTTACTTTATTGAGCGTTTGGATAATTGCGATAAGCACTTTTGTGGCTACGGCTATGGGAATTGCGCCAAGAATTCATGAGATGAGAGATCAAATTGAAACCATACAGTCTGTTCAGGTAGATGATGGTAAGTTTAGGATTTGTTTATTTTGTGACGATCAGTCAGTAGTTGAAAATTTTGATTAATTTTTGTATCTTGTTTTTATGAATATAAAAATATTTGTTACTGGGGGGACTTTTGATAAAGAATATAACGAACTGAACGGTGAATTATTCTTTAAGGAAACTCATCTACCGGAGATGTTAAAGTTGGGTCGTTGTAAGCTGAATGTCGAGGTTGAAACGTTGATGATGATTGATAGTTTGTATATGACTGATGAAAAAAGGGGGGGGGTATTGCAAATGTGTCAAGATTCAGCTGAGGATAAAATCGTTATTACTCATGGCACTGATACCATGGTAGAAACTGCAAAGTTTTTGGCTAACTCTGAGGATTTGTTGAAGAAAAAGACGGTTATTTTGACCGGCGCAATGATCCCATATAAATTTGGTAGTTCGGATGGATTGTTTAATTTGGGCACGGCTTTGGCTTTTGTTCAAGTTCTGCCAGCTGGAATTTACGTGGCCATGAATGGAAAATACTTTGACTATCACAAAGTCAGAAAGAATAAAGAGCTGGGAGAATTTGAAGAGGTTTAGTCGTATTTTTCAGAGTTGATGGAGTCTGGCGGCATGCCTCTTGTTTTTAGAATTTCAGTCACGTCGTTGATCATTTCTTTTAAGCCACAGATATAGACTTCGGTGTTTGCGAGTTCTAAGGGCATTGTTTCAAGAATGTTGGAAACGCGGCCAGTGCTGCCATGCCATTCGTCATTTTCTGGGCGGGAAACTGTGAATTCATAAGTAAAGTTTGGGTATTTTGCCGCTAAATCTTTGAAGAATTCTTCATAAAAAATATCTTTCACGTAACGTACGCCAAAAAGTAACTGGAGTTTATTTTTGTTGCCTTTTAATAGTTCGGTTTCAATCATTGATTTAAATGGCGTGATGCCCGTGCCGGTTGCTACGAATACAGAATTTTTGCCATTATTCTTAAATAGAAATTTGCCGTTTGGCCCCATAAATTCTACCGTATCGTCGATATTGAGATTATTTAGCCAATTACTGCCACGGCCTTCTGGTACAACTTTAATACAAGTTGAGAAACGATTATTTTCGGCTTTTGGACAGGAAGAAATGGAATAAGCCCTGAAGCATGGAGGCATTTTGTCAGTTACTTTGAATGTCACAAATTGGCCGGATTCAAAGGTTAACTGATCTGCTGTCTCAAAAGTGAGCTCGGTTACGTCGTGAGTGAAATTTTGCTTATCAGTTAGTTTAGCTTGTCTTAATGGCATGTTTTTTTGAAGTTCATTGTGATTATTGACCGAGGGTTTTTCGTACTTTTGCTATGCATTCGGCCATGGCTTGATTAAACCCATTAGCATATGGTGGTTGGACTATGTCTGTACATCTTTTAGTTATGTCGCTTGTTTTCATTTGAGCAGTTTCTGGTGTTTGTGCACCAGGATAGCCTGGGATTTCTCTTGGATAATTACTCCAGTCCGGAGCCGGATTCCGTTCATCTGTGGTTGGATAGTGGTCAACTGGTGCAGGGGCAGTATTTTGCTGATATTCATATGCTTGATGGCGGCTGTATGGTTTGATAGGTGCTCTACATCCTGCTGCAAAAAGACTTGTTGCTAAAACTAAGCTGGTACCTAAACTAGTAGTGGATTCACCTGGAGATCTTAAAGACATGGTGTATAAATTTAGAGAATATATTTAGTTGAGTATGTTTGCAGTGGTGATTTTAGCATTTTACATATGCAATTCCAAATATTGGAGCTATGCCATTTGGTCTATGGTTTCTCTAGCTAAAGTTTGCATTCTGGTTATGGATATTTCGTATGCTTGTCTATCGTCAGGCTCGTCAGTTAGGTTGTACGATCTAAGTAGTTGAAAGCTTTCTCTCAATCGGCCAGCGTTAATAGTCATTACTACTGATCTTCTGAGAGATGGCTTTAGAGTTTCTAGTATATTGCGGAGTTGGTCTGGGCAATTATTTGTATCAATGTTTGTTACAGATTCTAGAGCTTGTCTTATTTGTGTCTTTGAGTCATTTGTTCTTGTTTCTTGAATTGTTCTTTTTAAATCATTTAATGTTCTATTAAATATTCTTTCGGCATTAATAAGCGCTTCTTTGAATTCTAGTTTTCTTTTTATTACATTTGCTTCTTTACGTTGTACTTCAGATCCCGTTTTTTCTTTTGCTTCGATTGCTTGAAATATCTCCATTAGAGCAGTTAAGGCTTGTGATGCCTGGCTTATTATCTCTTCAATTGCCTGCGGATTTGCGTATATTTCACGAGCATTCATGATTTCTTTTATGCATCCATTTAGTTGATCTATTGATCCACTTAATTGAGGATGTTTTTCTTGCCATGTTTCAACGCAATTTTGTAGTACGTAGGTTACATTATTTAATTTTTGCCTAGTGTTGCTCCGTTGGTGGTTTAGACTATTGTTAATGGATTGGATTCTTTCTCCTAGTATCCTTCTCTGTTTTGGGTTGAGTCCGCCGTATATTTTACCCACTCCTTCAATGGGAGTTTTGTAATCTACAGAAATTTGAGTTTGCTCCATTGGTTTATAAAAAAGAGGGTACTGTAAGCTAAAATCTACCCCTAGTCAATGGGGGATCGTAGGTAGATTGGAGGCGCCACCCGGATTCGAACCGAGGAATAGAGGTTTTGCAAACCTCTGCCTTACCGCTTGGCCATGGCGCCTAATTTTGTGTTGATCTGATTAATTCCGTTCCCGGGAACGCTTTTTGAAATTAAAACTGAAACTTTATTTTTGGCAAACGTAGTTGGATATCTGTAGATCAGTTCAACGCGAAGGATTTTAACATTGCTTCTATGTTTACTGCAACGTCTTCGTTGTCGGTTGGTAAATAGGCTCCTGTAATGATATATCCAGTTGAACCATTGACTACATAGATTTGTTTAAAGTGCACGACGGGGTCGCTGGCTCTCTTTTTGCCTTCAAATTCTGCTATGAAAGTTTCTACTGCTGTGTCGTTTACTGAGATTTTATAGTCTTCGAGACTAATTTGTTGATAGTTTACCAAGCTCTTTTTTGCCTTTGCTACAACACTTTTTGCGTAATTTTGAGAATCGAGGCCTGCTTGTTCGGATATGTCAGCTTTTGCGATGTTTACGTTTGCTGTAAAAACGTCATTCTTAATATTATTTCTGAATCCAACGACAGTTTGAGCCGGTACGGTTGAAGTGAAACTATCGCTGGCGATTACTTCCCAATCTGTAGGAATTTGCATCGAAAAATCGTCATTTGTATATGTGACTTTGCCTGGAGTTTCTTGTTCGGTGCTTCCTGGACTTACTTCGTCATCGCCACCCCAGCAGCCGGTTATCGTTAAACTAAGCGCTGTGATTAAACAAAAAAGTGTTTTTTTCATAAGTGATTTTTAGAAACTTTTGGAATTATAACATGATTATTTTTAAACTCTAATTTATCGGCATTGACTTTGCCTAGATTGCATATAAACTTTCGTTTGTTTTTTTAAATTCTAAATATGAAAGTCGGAATTTTATCATATAGATCTTTGGGCAATAAAGCTTCTAAGGAAGAATTGGCCTTGCAGAATGCAGCTCGCGAGAGAGGTCATACGTGTAGAATTTTTCGTGCGGCACGTTTTCAGATGGTTTATGCTAGTGAATCGCCATGGCTTTTGTATGACGGAAAACCCTTTAAGAGTTGTGATGTGATTATTACGCGTCCGTCTATTCTTAATAATGTAGACTTGCATGTTGCCCTTATTCATCAAATGGAAATGGCGGGAATGCGCCTTTTTAATAAACATGATTCTATTTTAAGTGCAAAAAACAAGGTTAAAACTATGCAGATTTTGGATAGTTATGGTATTCCAATGCCAAAAACTGTGGTAGTGAGGAGGTCTGCGGATTTGCCACAGGCAGTGAAGTCTATTGGTGGATTTCCTCTTATTGTAAAACAGCCGGTTGGTTCTTTTGGCGCTGGTGTGACTATTATAGAAAGCATGCGTGCGTTGCAGTCATTTTTGTTGTGGGATCAGCCGATGTATTTGCTGCAGCAGTTTGTTAAATATTCTAAAGGTAAAGATTTGAGAATTTTTGTGGTGAATGGAAAAGTGGTTGGTTCGATGATGAGATCAGCTAAAAAGGGAGAATTTAGATCAAATATTGAGCTTGGTGGAGTTGGTACTGCTGTAGAGATAACAGAGGAAGAATCAGCTATTGCTATCAGGTCTATCCAGGCTTTGGATTTGAAATATGGTGGTGTTGACGTAATGAGAGGTAAAGATGGGCCTGTGGTGCTTGAGGTTAATTCAAACCCGGGTTTTAAAGAATTAGAAAAGGCCACGGGTGTAAACATCGCCGCGGCCATTGTTGATTATGCTATTGAGTACGCTGAGAAAATTTCTATGAATGCTGTTTAGCTAGGACTTAGCGTTTTTCGATAATCTTATCGACTATTCCATATTTAAGACCTTCAGCTGCGGACATAAAGAAGTCACGGTCGGTATCTTTTTCGATGATTTTAAGTGGTTGACCTGTGTGTAAAGCTAGAATGTTATTTAGACGATCTTTAGTTTTGATGATGTGATCAGCGTGGATACGGATGTCTGATGCCTGACCTTGAGTACCACCTAATGGTTGATGAATCATGATTTCGGCATTTGGCAGAGCGAATCTCTTGCCCTTAGCGCCGCCGGACAAAAGGACGGCACCCATAGAGGCGGCCATTCCAAGACAAACAACTGATACGTCAGGCTTGATATATTGCATGGTGTCGTAAATGGCTAGACCGGCTGTAACGTGGCCGCCAGGACTGTTGATATACATAATGATATCTTTTTTGCTGTCTTCATTCTCCAAAAATAATAATTGAGCGATTATAAGGTTGGCTACATGACTATCTATAGCTGTGCCCAAAAAGATTACGCGATCCTTTAATAAACGAGAGTAAATATCAAAGGCTCTTTCGCCCTGGTGACTCTTTTCTATAACAGTAGGTACTAATATAGAAGAAGTGATCGGGTTTAAAAGGTCTGAAGTGATATCTTGGTTTGTTTGTGACATTTTTTATGTTTTAGGAATTTGTTGGAATTATTATAGCAAATTTTGAGCTTTTAATCAGTTATATATGGTTGACAGAATAGGGGATTAGGCGCCATTTAGGACGATTTTATAGATCTGGAATGTTATCTGAAAAATAATGTTGACTTTGCAAATCCTTTTGAATAAACTACGTGGGCATTTATCGATCTTTAACATCTAGAATGTAGCGGAGAAGAACTGTACAAAACTTTCTATGCAAATAGAAAACAAACTAAAGTTTTTCTCACAATCAATTGGTAAGTAGTTTTATTTATACAATGTAATTGTGAGCCAATCATACTTTTTTAACGAAGAGTTTGATCCTGGCTCAGGGTTAACGCTGGCGGTATGTCTAATACATGCAAGTCGAGCGAATTTAATTATCTCGCAAGAGATGGTTAAGTTAGCGGCGAACGGCTGAGGAACACGTTGGAACCTTCCCAAAACTCAGGGATAACCTGCAGAAATGCGGGCTAATACCGGATAGTCCCGAAAGGGTAAAGATTTTTCGGTTTTGGAGGGGCCTGCGTCCTATCAGGTAGTTGGTGAGGTAACGGCTCACCAAGCCTATGACGGGTAGCTGGTCTGAGAGGATGACCAGCCAGAATGGAACTGAGACACGGTCCATACTCCTACGGGAGGCAGCAGTAAAGAATATTTCGCAATGGGGGAAACCCTGACGAAGCGATACCGCGTGGGCGAAGAAGGCCGAAAGGTCGTAAAGCCCTTTTCTGAGGGAATAATTCTGAAGGTACCTCAGGAATAAGCACCGGCTAATCTCGTGCCAGCAGCCGCGGTAATACGAGAGGTGCAAGCGTTACCCGGAATCATTGGGCGTAAAGCGTCCGCAGGTGGTTTGTTA
>JBBTQK010000006.1:0-169000 GCA_038065735.1 Patescibacteria group bacterium
ATTCTTTTTCAGAAATTTCAAGTAGCCAGCCTCCACTTTTGGAAACAGTGCCAATAAATTTCTATGGACAAACCTGTACATGAACTGGATTTAAGCGACTTTGCTGATGAGGTTGGTAATCATGGGCAGCATGCGGCCGCTGGTAGCTTAGATGGGATTTATGATGGATTCAGAAGTTTTAGCGTACTTTTAAATCAGAAAGCTTTTGCTTTGAATGGTTTGGCGTATAAATATGAGGATTCAAAAGTTAGGGCTGATATTGAAAGTATTGTAACTGCTGTATTTGGAGAATTAATAGTTTTATTGGGAAAAACTGAAGGAGAATTTTTTGAAGCTAGAGCAATGATTAATAATGAACAACAAAAAGAAATTTTATGGAAATTAAGAATTCTTTGCGGTCTGATGAAAAAAGAAATTGTAGAGGCGTTATCATCAATTAAAAGTGAGAATCCTATCTTGGTCATGCAGGACTTACTTAATATCGAGAATAATTCTATAGATATAGCCGCAAAATGGGGTGGAACTAATATTGAAGAATTTAAAGTTGCGGTTATTGAGTCTGAGGTTTTAGCCAGTATAGATAGAGCTACTAGTAATTATGGAGGAGAAATGGCGATGGCGGCGTAGATTTAATATTGTATCTGCAACAGGCTTTAGATAGAATCAGACCTTATTTAATTGGCGGAGCTTATGGAGCTTAGGGCGGATTTACATGTTCATACAGATTATAACCCGGAAACAAGATTTTGGCATGGTGATAAGCCAAAAAATATCGCTAGAGGAATAGTGGATTCTAAGTTAGACATTTATGCAATAACAGAACATAACCATAGGGGGAATAAGGTTGGCCCAAGATTTTTTCAGGTTCAAGAGCGGGTGGCCGAATTACTACAGGGAACCGCAAGAGAAGCCTTAGGTTTATTGGGTGTAGAATTAAGTGGTGTTTTTGAGGGAAAAAAGTATCATGTAGGATATATTTTTGAAGGGGATTACAGTGCGCAAACTTTGCCATATATACCTGATACTGGTTTTAATTTTAGAGAACTTGAAGATTATAGAGCAGCATATCCTGGGATAGCGATTCTAAATCATCCTACTATTAGAGAATATAAGGGCAGAAAAACTCCTGACCAAATTCGTCAAGGCCTTGGTATAACTAGTGAATTTTTACGCAGTGGCCTAGTTAATGGTGTTGAAATTTTAAATGGATCTATTTTGAACAATGATTTGCCGGATGATATTACAAAAAGTGTTATAGATCTTTTTAGAGCAGCTGTTGGGGATGGCCATAGGTTAGCCGCTATTGGCGCAAGCGATGCCCATGTTGGAGCAGATAATAGAGCAGAAGATAATATGGTTGGACAAGTTGTTACTGAATTTACCGGCGAAAATAAAAGAGATATTTTTAGATGTATTAGGGAACAAAGAACTAGAGCTAAACCTCAAAGACCAGATATCAGGAGAAGCGTATCTAGTATATTAAGGGGTTATAAACATAGGAAACAGTGGGATTCCTATATCGCAATATAAATCTGTCTTATAGTGAATTTTAGCTAACTATCTGGTCGATGAGTCTAAGCCATTCAGCTTTTTCCGCATCAGAAATCTGCTCATGATCATAGCTTATCGTGAAGTCATCTGCATCTGTATGTTCGTCTTGAGTAGATCCAAGAACGCTAATAACTTCTGCGTCAATAAAACGACGTACTTCACCTGCTACGTGAGGATTAAGTCTTGTGCCGTCAAGAAAGCTAAGGTCTACAGCACTGAATGCGGCATCAAAATCTGGGCCAGCTAAAATAATCCTGTCTGACATAGGTTCTATTGATAATCTAAATGCACCTTTCTTTATAAAACCATTGCTTGAATATAGAGCGGCAACAATTTTTTTAGCTCTGGCTTGTTCTGGAGTTTTTGGATTAGCTTCTGTAGCACCGTTTAGTGCTGCTGATTCCGTATTTGGCTGGGGAGTAGAGTCTAGTTGCATATGTTTAGATAATTAAAATTAAATTAAGGGGTCATTATACAAATAAATACTATTTGGTCAAAGTTTCGTAAGTTATGTCTACGACTGGGATGAGGGTTTTGAGTTTGTTCATTACTACCTGAATGTTGTGCTTGTCGGTTTCGATGGTCATGTGGATATCGGAGAATTTTTCTTCGTTATCAATTGGGGCAACATCAAGAGAACGGATGTTAACCTGAAATTTGCGTAATCTAACTGCGATGCGGGCAAGGACACCCACTTCATTCACAACTCTAAGTGTGACCTTGTAGTAAGTCATCTTGTTTATATTTATGGATTTGATCTTTTAATAAATCTGCGTCGCGTAAAGCTTGATTGCCAAGCGCAGTATTTGGTGGAACCATAGGGTAAACATGCTCGTCAGGATCTACCATGAAAGTGATCAAAGTAGGGCCATCGACTTTGCGGGCTTCTTTGATAGCTTTATGGGCTTCTTCATAAGTGCGGACACGCCATGCCGGAATATCAAATGCATTCGCGAGTTTAACAAAATCTGGATTTTTGAATTCTGAGTGAGAAATATTGCCTTTGAAAAGTAGATTTTGCCACTGGCGAACCATTCCCAAGCTGGAATCTTCCATGATCGCTACGTGAACAGGGATGTTGAACTCCGCTAATGTACCTAATTCCTGTACATTCATCATAAAGCCCCCATCGCCACTAATTGCCCATACTTCGCGGTCAGGGCGGCCTAATTTGGCACCCATGGCGGCAGGCATTCCATAACCCATAGAGCCTAAACCACCTGAAGATAAATGAGAATTTGGATGGCGGAAACGATAAAAACGACTTAACCACATCTGATGACGGCCAACGTCAGAAGCCATAATTGCTTCACCATCGGTAATATCAGAGATCATTTTGATAATTCTAGCCTGGCTGAGATAGCCTGGGCGAGCCTCCGGATTTAGACGGAAATCAAGGAAGCCGTATTCTTCTTTCCAATTATTAATTATTTCCCACCAAGTAGGAAAAGTATGTTCAGAAAGAAGTTTGTTGGCGCGGGTGAGAACGTCCTTGATGTCTCCCTGAAGCGGTAATTCAGTTGGGACAGTTTTGTTGATTTCAGAAGGATCGATTTCGATATGAACGAAAGTTTTGCCTTCTTTGAAAGTATCTAATTTACCAGTGATACGATCGTCAAAACGACAACCAATTCCGATAATTAAGTTAGAATTGTGAATGGCGTAATTGGCTACAGCGTCACCGTGCATGCCAACCATTCCAGCCCAAAGATCATTGCCCTGAGGGAAATTCGCCATGCCGAGAAGAGTAGTAACTACAGGAATATTATGTCTGGTGGCGAATTGGATGAGCTCGTTTTGAGCTTTGGAAATTTCTACGCCATGACCAGCTATGATCATTGGTTTAATGCCAGGGCGTTCGAGAATTTCGTCGAGTTTTTTGATATCGGCGTCTGAGCAAGTGAAAGGTAGGGGATTATAGCCAGGGAGATTTAATTCTTTGACTGGCAGGTAAGGCGTCTCCTGGAACCAAACGTCTTTAACCAAATCGATGTGCACAGGACCTGGTCTGCCGCTGCCAGCAATATAAAAAGCCTCTTTGACTACACGAGTTACGTCGCTGGCGTGAGTCACCATATAGCTGTGTTTAACCACTGGCATGGTCATACCAATCACATCAGTCTCCTGGAAAGCGTCAGTACCGATAAAGTCCTCCACAACCTGCCCAGTAATGTAAACCACGGGAATGGAATCCATCATGGAATTTGCAATGCACGTGAGAAGGTTTGTGGCGCCGGGGCCGGACGTGCCAAGGGCGACACCAACTTTGTTGGTGGCGCGGGCGTAGCCGTCGGCGGCGAAGCCGCCGCCTTGTTCGTGCCTGGGCATTATATGTTTGATGCTTTTACCATATTGATTTAGCTTGTCGTATAAAGGCAAAACTACTCCTCCCGGAATTCCAAACATAAGATCCACTCCATTATCAATTAATGCCTGGCAAAATATATCTGAACCTAATTTTATTTCTCCTTCTTTCATAGTTCTAAATTATTTTTTCTGATTTTCTGGCCTCAAACTTCTAACAGTTTTACCTGTCTGCCAAATTTCCTGGTTAGCCATTTCTTCCAATTCTTTACCTAATTTATTTTTGTAATCTGGATCGCTATTTGCTTCCAAAGTGATTCTAGTTTCATTACCAGTTTTTACACTGTTATATAATTCTTCAAAAACCGGAGTTGTAGCTTCACGGAATTTATGTCTCCAATCAAGCGCACCTCTCTGTGCTGTCGTTGAACAATTTGCAAACATCCAATCCATTCCGTTTTCACCGATCAAAGGATAAAGGCTTTGTGTAGCCTCTTCTACCGTTTCGTTAAATGCTTCTGAAGGTGTATGTCCCATCTTTCTCAACAAGTTATATTGAGCTTCCATAATGCCGGCAACGGCTCCCATTAGTACGCCCCTTTCACCGGTTAAATCACTCAAAACTTCTTTTTCAAAAGTTGTTTCAAATAAAAATCCTGAGCCAACTCCAATACCCATAGCAATAGCCTTATCTCTGGCTTTGCCACTAGCATCCTGGAAGATTGCAAAACTTGAATTTACGCCTTTTCCTTCTTTAAAAAGCTGTCTAACTTTGCCACCCGGACCTTTTGGGGCAACTAAAATTACATCGATATCTTTTGGTGGAATTACATTAGTCTGATCTTTAAAAACTATAGAAAACCCATGTGAAAAATACAGAGTTTTGCCTGCAGTTAAATGTGGTTTAATTTGTTCCCAAAGCATTTTTTGACCTGCATCAGAAAGCAAATACATAATAATAGTCGCTTTTTTTGCGGCTTCATCAATTTCAAAAAGTGTTTCACCTTCTACCCAACCATCCTTAAGAGCTTTATCCCAAGAACTAGTTCCTTTGCGCTGACCGATAATAACTTTGATGCCATTATCACGGAGGTTCATGGCTTGTCCTGGCCCTTGAACGCCATAACCAATCACTACAATAGTTTCATCTTTTAGAGTTTCCTGTGCTTTTGCGAGAGGGAATTCCTCACGAGTTACAACTTCTTCTTGGGTTGTACCAAATGTCATTTTTGCCATAAGATTTTTGTTAATAGGGGGTTAGAATTTGTCGGTGACTGCGCCGTACATTGCTGAGCTGACTTGCTCCTGATATTTGCGTAGGACACCAAATTTATATTTAATTTCAGGTTTTTTCCAATGTTTTTTTCTTTCTGCTAATTCTTTGGCAGAAAGTTTTACTTCTAACAACTTCGCTTTTGAATCAATTTTGATAATATCTCCATTCTTAATTAAGCCGATTGGACCGCCAACTGCAGCCTCTGGAGCAACGTGTCCAATTACAAGTCCATGCGTTCCACCAGAAAATCTACCATCAGTAATTAGCCCAACAGAATGACCCAATCCTTTACCGATTAAAGCTGATGTTATAGCCAACATTTCACGCATGCCTGGACCACCTTTTGGACCTTCATTGCGAATAACAATTGTATCGCCGGCTTTGATTTTGTTTTTTTCGATAGCAGCAAAGGCTTCTTCTTCTGATTCAAAAACTTTGGCTGGACCTTGATGATCAAAAACTTTTAAACCTTTTACCTTGGCTACAGCTCCTTCTGGAGCAAGATTGCCTTTTAGAATAACTAGCGGGCCGGTTTTCATAACGGGATCGTTCATAAAATGTAGAACGTCCTGATTTTTTGCAGGTAATTTTACTTTCTTTAAATTCTCAGCAACAGTTTTGCCGGTTACAGTCATACAATCGCCATGTAATAATCCAGCTTGTAACAAAATCTTCATTACGGCTGGTAATCCGCCAACGCGATGCAAATCCACGGTGACATATTTTCCACCTGGCTTCATATCTGTTAATTGAGGAGTTTTGTCACCGATTCTATTGAAATCGTCGAGAGTTAAATCAACGCCAACAGTGTGTGCGATCGCCAATAAATGAAGTACAGCATTGGTAGAACCGCCCAAAGCCATAGTCACAGTGATGGCATTCTCAAAAGCTTTTTTGGTCATTATTTGCTTTGGAGTAATGCCTTTTTTTATTAGCTCATAAATTTGCTTTCCAGCAAATCTGCATTCCGCAATTTTTTCTGTAGAAATACCCGGAATTGTAGATCCACCAGGAAGTGACATACCCATCGCTTCTATAGCTGAAGACATCGTGTTTGCAGTGTACATACCACCGCAAGAACCCGCTCCTGGACAGGCATTACATTCTATATCATGGAATTCTTTACGATTGATTTTACCAGCTTGAAATTGGCCAACCGCTTCAAAAATACTGACGATATCGATGTCTTTTCCTTCGTGTTTACCAGGCATAATCGTGCCGCCGTAAATAAAAATACTAGGGGCATTTACACGTGCAATCGCCATCATGGAACCAGGCATATTTTTGTCGCAACCACCAATGCTGATTAAGCCGTCAAAACGTTGGGCGCCGGCTACGGTTTCTATGGAATCGGCAATCACTTCACGGCTTACTAAAGAGTACTTCATGCCTTCGTGACCCATAGCAATTCCATCGCTTACGGTGATAGTTCCAAAAATCTGACCAATGGATTTTGCGTCCAAACCTTCTTTAACTTTTCTCGCTAATTTGTCGAGATGCATATTGCAGGGAGTTACTTCACTCCAACAATTTGAAATGCCAATAATTGGCTTATCAAAGTCCTCATCCTTGAATCCGGTAGCGCGCAACATGGCACGTGCAGGAGCGCGACTATCGCCTTGGGTCATGAGGGAACTGCGTTTTTTAAGTGGATTTTTTTTCATAAATTAATAAGTTGGCGTACACCATTTTTGATATTTTGGATTTTCACCAAGACTGACTTTGTCATAAAGTTCCTGGATTTTTTTAGTTATTTTCCCGAGCTGGCCACTACCGATTTTTCGTTTATCTACAGAGCTAATTGGCGTTATCTTAGCTGCGGTTCCAGTGAGAAATAATTCGTCAAAAGTGTACATCATGGAGCGGTCAAAACTTTCTTCGCGCAGTTCCATTTTTAATTCTTCTTTAATTAAAGTCACGAGTGTGCGACGAGTAATGCCATTTAAAATATTGTTACTAAGTGGTGGAGTCCAAATCACGCCGTCTTTGATTCCAAAAATATTTGCACCGCTGGCTTCACAAACTTTACCATCACGGTTTAAGAATATTGGCTCATCAAAGCCATTAGCGATCGCATCTGTTTTTGCCAAACCGGAACTTGCATAACATCCAGTCATCTTTGCCTTGGATGAAAAAACATCATCATCAAAGCGACGCCAGCTAGAAATACAAACGTTTAGTCCGCGATCAGCGCTAAAATATTCTTTAAGAGAAATTAGATAAATTGCTACATCGTCGTCATCATTATCAAAACGTGGAGTTAGCTGTGTAGAGCCAGAATACAGAGTTGTACGTACGTAGACATCACTTTTAACTTTATTTTTTTTGATTAATTCTATAAGTAATTTTTTGAATTGAGAGGCGTTCATATTTAATTTCATGCCAAGAATTTTTGCTGATTCTTCGAGACGTGCAAAATGATCATCGAGGCGGAACATCAATAAATTATTCTGTTTTTTATTCCAAAAACCTCTGATGCCAGAAAAACAACCAATTCCATATTGAACTGCCTTGGCCTGAATCGGAATTACCGCATCTTTAATCGGGCAAACTTTTTTGCGAATGTAGGCGTAGGGAAAGGTTGATGATTTGGCCATGATGGGTGATTAAGGGATATGGAGTTTCCGGCTTAGCGGAAACTTTTTGATTTACTTAGACACCTGCGGTGTCTGCTTATTGTATAGGAAGTTGTAGCATTTTTCGAAAGCGTTTACGGAAGCCACAATAACGTCTGGTGAAGTTGCCTGCGCATTGATTTTATTTCCGAATTTATCCATTGCTGACATCACGACTTTTACGGTTGCTTCAACGCCACCAGTGAAAATTTGCACGTTGTAATCGGTGAGTTGTATGTACATTTTATCGTGGTCTTTGATACTGCGTTTTAGGGCAGTAATAAGCGCATCCACCGCACCTACACCAGTTGCCTGACCAATCAAAATCTTTTTACCATAACGTAATTTAATACTTGCTTCAGCCATTTTGTACTTAGAAGTCTTGGCTTCAAAGTCGATGATTTCGAGATATTTTTCTTTGGAATTATATTCGTCCAATTGTTCTTCAATAATATTTTGGAGATCTTGTTTAGTTAGAGTTTTGCCTTTAGTTTCGAATGCTTGAATATTGGCAATTGTGCCTTTTGTAAGCGCTGGATTTAAATCGATTCCAAATTCTTTATGAATGATTTTTTTGAGATCTTTTTCTGCTGGAATTCTAGTCCATAAAATCTTGTCTTTATTTTTAATACCTTCAGCTTGAATTTGATAAAGTTTGTATTTAAGGTAGTTATCTATCTCAGACATTTCGGGATCTATGGTTGGAGGATCGGGCAGAAGTTTTATCGCAGACTTTGGGTCTTTTAAGCCATTTCCCGTAGCTATACAAACGATTACATCATCTGGTTTAAAGAATTTTTTCTTACTTAACTGATCAACTGCAGCGATTGATAAAGCACCAGAAGGTTCTACAAATATTGCTTCTTCTTTTGCGATTAATTGCTCAACTTGTAAAACATCGTCATCTGCTACACTAACGGCTGTACCACCTGAATCCTTAAGACCTTTTAGAACTTTTATTCCATCAAATGGCAAACTCACGGCAACGGCGCTACAGACAGTATTTGGCTTTTGGATCGCCACCATTTTTTTGTTTTTTGAATGGAACGCTTTTACAACCACGTCACAAGTTGCTGGTTGAACGGCAATTAATTTTGGTAATTTTGAGATTAGATTTAGCTTTTTTAATTCTACAAAACCTTTCCAAATTGCTGCGAGATTTGTGCCAACGCCTACTGGACAAAGTAAGTAATCAGGGGCTTTCCAGCCTAATTGTTCAGCTATTTCGTAAGCCTGGGATTTTTGTCCTTCAAGTCTAAAAGCGTAATCACCAGCAAGATAGTAACCATGTTTTTTAGCCATTTTTTCGGCAAGCGCAGCGCATTCTGTATAAGTTGCTCTAACCTGGATTACCCGAGCGCCATAAGACAAGGTCTGAGCTAATTTACCGATTGGAGTACCTTCTGGAACCAAAACGTAACATGGTAATTTTGCGATAGAACAATATGCAGCAACAGAGGCAGCCATATTACCGGTAGAAGCAAAACAAACAGCCTTGGCTTTCATTTCCAAAGCTTTTGTAACTTCAACAAGTGTTCCACGATCTTTAAAAACTCCCGTTGGGTTGGCGCCTTCATTCTTGATATATAAATTTTTTAGACCAAATTTTTTATTTAAATTGCCGCAAAAATGCAGGGGAGTGCCGCCTTCGTTCAAAGTAATGATTTTCTCGAGATTTATGATCGGATAAAAAGTCAGATATTTTAGGGCGGATATTGGAGAATTTTTAAGTGCGTAAAGGTTTAAGCGTTGTTTTATAAATTCATAATTATAAACAACATCGAGGGGTGCACCGCATTTTAAACAAACAGTACAGGTCTCGTGCTCGTCGAATTCTGTCTTACAACTAAAACATTGGAGGGTGTAAAAATTTTCGTTTAGTGTGACCATTTGATAATTAATTTTAGCTAATAAAAAATACCTCTCAGGGTTTTGCTAGAGAGGTTGTGCGGTTCAACAAGTAGTCTCTCTAGGGCTTAGAGGATAATAATGACTACAATAATAAGTTGAACCAATTTCTTCATATGTGTTTGGATTCTATTACAAGACCTTTACGCCTGTAAAGTAATTATTTATTTTTGATCCAGTGAATAACAAAGCTAATTAGAGCTAGAGCTGAAGCCCCAACCGTTAAATAAATACCAATTTCAACATTAAGAATAACCCCTGAAGCATCAGCATTAGAAGCATTAACCCAATCCATTACACCAACAGCACCTGCAAGAAGGAGAAGAATAACGGGCACATATTTCCATTTATTAATCAAAATCAATAAGAATGAAATTGCAGCAAGAATTAAAGTAATAACGCCATCTCCACTCATACCATTTGTACTAATATCAAACCCTTCAGCAGAGATCCATGGCAAAAATGCCGCAATGGCAACAACTAAAGTAGAAATTAAAGCGATTTTCTTAAAGATAGCAGTTGGTCCTTGAACTTGTTTTACGCGTGTTTCCATAGATGAGGGATTAATAAATCTGTTTTGATTCTAGAATGACTTGATTAAAGGGACAAGAATTTAATAGTTGACAAGTCCGCTGGAGTGGCGCATAATACTGTATATTTTATAAAAATTACAACTATGAAGGGACTAAAGATGGCTCTTGCGACAACGTTGGCAATTGCAGGTTGCGATTTACCAGAAAAGAAAAACGGACCACGACATATGGAAAGCGTAGTAAAGTCATATGCTCCAGAAGTTAATGAAGCTAGAGTTTCTACCCATAATGCAGTGCCGGGACTTGAAGAAGTGGAATCTACTGGTATTGATTTCGGAGAAATTGATTATGAGCGTTATAATTTAGTAAAACCTGGTCCTGCGGCTTATACTCCAATTAATAGAAAATGTATCTATAGCAGCTGGAGAAATTTTAGATGATTATGAGTCGAAAGAGCTTAGTAGACTAAGCCTTGAGCAATATAGGCAAGTCAGGGGGCATAAGGAAGCTCTAGATATTGCTATAAAAGAACTTGAAGCACAAAAAGAATCAGCATTAGCTGTTTTGGCTGCTAAAAAAGCAGAATTGGGGGATGCTTATGATGATCAGGTAGCAAAAATTGAGGATGAATTTATTTCTCAAAAAACCGTATTACAAGACGAATACTTTGATCAAAAAGCTGCAATTGAAAAAGCTATAGAGGCAGATCCTATTCAGGATGATATATCTGGAAAATTTCGAGTATACTCAATCGCAGAAAGAGAGCAAAGATTAGGAAACCTAAATACACTGGGGCAGATTATGCTTGAAGAATTTGAAGAAGAACAGGCAAAATTACGTGAAAAAATGGAAACTAAATTTAAAGATGCACAGGATAAATTAGACAAAAGACTTGAAGATCAAAAGAAAAAAGCTGATGAATCTGGTAACTCAGATAGAAAAAGCCAAGCTTGGTCTGATGCACTTGAGGCAAAAAGTGATTATTCTGACAAAAAACGTGAGGCTGAAGATAAATTTCGCGAAGATGAAAAAATGGCTAGAGAAGCTATCTTTGCTAATCCGGACTATCAAAAATAAGAATTGAAATTTTCTGGTGGGGCAGGGAGGGTTTCGAACCCCCGAAGGCGTAAGGCCAGCAGATTTACAGTCTGCCCCATTTGACCACTGGAGCAAAAATTATTTTAGAAGCTTAGTAAAATTCTCTCCCAAAAGTTTTTCCAAGTGAGGTTCTATCTTAAACAATTTTTTTAAAGCGAGGTATTCTTCAACTGTTTTTTTGTCTCCTGGAGGTAAAGATTTCACTGCCCTAATCAATAAATTTCTATTTGTATTTTCAGAATTCACAAATTCAATTATTTCAGTCTGGTAGCCCATGATTCGTAAAATTAAAATTCTAAAAGTGTCTGTCAGTACATCTCCGAATCTTTCTTTCAAAGCTCCATGCCTTAAAATAGGAGCAAATTCCTCCAATTCACTTTTTGCATTTTCTAATTGGGCCTGCACGTTATGATGACAACAAGGCGAGGCAAAAATCATTTTTGATCCCCAAGTAATTGCTTTAAAAAGTGCCTCATCCGTAGCCGTATCACAAGCATGCAAAGACATCACCAAATCTGGATCGCGTTCGGGCACATAATCTATAATTTTCCCATGCTGAAATTTAAGTCCATCCCATCCCAATCCTGCAATTTCTTTCCGATGATTTTCTAAAAGCTCACCATTCACGTCCACACCCACTAATTCCAAGGGTCTCTCTACGATATAATTAAAATAATCGTATGCTGCAAAAGTCAAATACGCATTCCCGCATCCGCAATCCACAGCCAATAACTTACCCTCTCCAAATTTTATAAACTTCTGTGCTTTCTCTAAAGTTTCATCTACAATTTTCAAAAAACTATTCAGCTGACGAAACTTATTTTGTTTATCCGCTTTTACTTTTCCTTCTTTTGTCATGATTCCTACCGCTTCCAAAAAGTCGCTCGGAATATTGTCTGGGATAAGATATTTTTTTGTACGATTATGCGCCAAATCGACTTTTACACTTTCGCTACTTTTTGCAGCTTTTTCATTTACTTTTACCTTCCCTTTTTTATTTGTTAACAATCGCGCGCTTCCTTCCACCGTTTCCACAAAAATATTTTTGAAGCCCATAGCCAAAAGCTCTTTTACCGCCTTCTCATATTCTCGCCCACTATAATTCTTTACTGTACATTTCCTTTTATCATAATAAGAAAACTGCACATATCTCTGCCCTTTTATAATTATCGGTCTCATTGTCACTCTCACCCACTCTGCCTGACTCTTCGAAAAAGTCGCTTTTAGCAAAGCTTCTTCATCTTCTAAATATTTATCTATTTTATGTAGCTCTTGCTCTAGCATATAAGATTTTTTCTGGTGGGCAGGGAGGGTTTCGAACCCCCGAAGGCGCAAGGCCAGCAGATTTACAGTCTGCCCCATTTGACCACTTTGGTACCTACCCACATGGAGCTACAGGATTATAGCGAAACAGACATTTTATGCAATATTAATCTTGAGTGTGGTTGACATAGTAAAATAGTGACTTTAGAATGCAGCCTTAAATTTTAAAAAATCAGCAAATGGAGAAGGGATTACATGTGGGCTCAGCAGATATGGAGGTACATCAGCACGACAAAGGGGCAATGTTAGAGTTAAAGAAAGTTGATTTAAAAGCGTTAGAGCAAGATAAATCAGAGATTAATAGGCTTGCTAGTAAAGTTGGCGATAGAATTCAGCATGTTATAGACCTCTATTTTGGAGATCAAAAAAATATTACGGAAAAATTACAGGCTACGAGACTAGATAGCTTGCAGGGCTTGTTAGATCTCCAAGCTCTTTTACAAAAATTAAATCCAATTATTGGAAGTTTCCAGTCAAGCTTGAGAGGTAAGGAATGGGATGTGAAGGCCGTGAATGGAAGTGAAAGTATTTCTCAAATCGAAGCTAGTTTGAATGATCAGGAGAGTTTGAAAACTTTATCTACTTTAATGAACTTTTTTAAGGTTGTTGAGACATTTATTGAATGTTGGGAAAATGAAAGCAAAAAGAAGCGCGAGGCTGATAGACAAGTGGTTAGTTTAGATTTAGCTGAAGGAAATTTAACTAAAACGATTGAAGATTTGCAAAGAAGTTTAGGTAAAGCAAAAAAGCCGGGAGATATTCATGCTGAAATCAGAACAAAAGGAACTGAGCTTGAGAGAACTAGGGATCAAAAAGTAAAACCGACAAAAGTGAGTCGTGATGCGGAAGCAAAACTCAAAAAACTGGAAGAAATATTGACTCTCTTAAATGGAGACTTCGCCTCACTTGCTGACCTCGAAAGAACTATCACAAGCGCTGGAAGAGTACTAGGTAATTCTCCTGTCGAGAAAGGGAATCGGACTTTTACAATCAGAATCCCTTTAAGGGTTGCTAGCACTGCGAAAGAAAGACAACAGAGTCTGGAAAACAGGCCTCCGTCTCTGAAAAAAGCTGGAGAAAGCACGCCCGCTCCTGAAAGCAAGGGCCTAAGAGTACAAGCTTTGTTAGTGGCGACTGTATTGTTTGGAGCTGGTGGGACATATGTTGCATTTAATGGTGGTCAGTCCAGAGGAATACCGGCGTCTATTGGTTCAAGTAATTTTGACAATTACAGTAGAAATGCGCCTAGAGTATTATCTGAAGAAGAGACAAGAGCTGCTAAATATGCAGAATTTCAAAGAGAATTTGGCGTGGTGGATGACATGGGTGACTTGTATAATAGTACTTTTATGGATATGGCAAGAACAGATTTAGCATTAAAAATCGCTAGAGGAGAAATTAAATTTAACGATCAAGGTTTGTATGAGGAAAAAGATTATAAGCCTTATGAAATGATTCAACATAAAGAACTTTGGGACATAGTGAATAAAGGTCAACACTCTGTTCACAAATGGAATATTGAAATCAACCGTAAATCTGATTCAAAATATACAGTGATATATCATTTTACGAGCACTTTAATAGTTATGGAAGACTTTCCACCGATTGTGGCAAAAAAAAGCTATATAGATAATACTTTATCTTTACCAGAGGAACCTATGAGTGAAGTTTCCAACCAGAGCGAAGAATTAGATAATTTGTAGTGCCTAGGATCAACACGCCAGCGGTTAAAATGGTTAAACTTAAAGTTATAGAGAATTCGTGGACACCGGTGAAGCCATAACGGAGCAAATCAATCATATAAACGATTGGGTTTGCTTGGCTGATTTTTTGGAATATACCGGGAAGGGAAGTGATTGGATAAAAAACTCCACCTAAAAAAATAAGTGGCATCAAAACGAAGTTTTGGACAAAGGCCTGCTTGTCGAATACGTCAGCCCAGATACCGAGAATCATTCCCAAAAAACTAAAGAATAAAGAGACTAAAAGTGAAGTTAGCAGGATCAGTGACACAGAGTGATAAGGGAAATCTACGAAAAATAGGGAGGTTAAATAAGTTACTCCGCCAACGATAAAAGCCCTCAAGACAGCTGAGCCAATAAAGGCGATGAAAATTTCTATTTTTTTGAGAGGAATTATCATTAAATCCTGAATCAATTGCTGAAATTTCATGATGATAATTGATGAAGAAGGATTCTGATAAGCGTTGTTTATTAAACCCATGATTATCAGTCCCGGAACTATAAATTGCAGATTGCTGACACCTTCTAAAACATCTCCGGAATTGCGATGAAGTGATAAACCAAAAACAGTCAAAAATAATAAATTACTAACAACTGGCGCAAAAATAGTCTGCAACCAAACCTTCATAAATCTTTTATTTTCTCTCTTAAACAGGGTCCAAGTGCCCAAGCGATTGCTCATTTTGACGATAAGTTAATTGGATAAATACTTCTTCCAGCGTCTGGTTTGCGGTTAATTTGCTGATCTCATCTAAGGCAACTAATTTTCCTTTGTGAATGATAGCAACACGTTTGCAAAGGTCTTCGGCTTCTTCGAGATAATGAGTTGTAAGTAGAATAGTTAGGCCTTCTTTATTTAATTGCTTCATGTACTTCCAAAGATTGTGACGGAGCTCCACATCTACGCCGGCAGTTGGCTCGTCGAGAATCAAGATTTTTGGCTTGTGGACTAGGGCTTTGGCAATCAGCAAACGACGCTTCATTCCACCAGAAAGTATACGGGTATTGGCGAATTTCTTTTCTTTTAAATTTAAATTTTCGAGAATTTCGTCGATGTGTGCCTGATTATTTTTGATGCCGTAATAACCTGATTGGAGTTGCAGGACTTCATTCACATTAAAGAAACTATCGAAGCTGATTTCTTGCGGGACAACGCCTAGTAAAAATTTTGTCTCTTCGCGATTTTGGTCTATATCAAGCCCACAAATCTTAACCACACCGGAAGTTTTTTTGGTTGGGCCAGCTAGAATATTAATAAAAGTACTTTTGCCAGAGCCATTTGGGCCAAGCAGCGCAAAAAATTCTCCGCGATTAACTTCTAAATTAAAATGGCTTAAAGCTTGAGTGCCTGAAGCGTAGGTTTTATTTAGATTTTGAATTTCTAAAGCAAAATTTGAGTCGTGCATATATTGATCAGCTAAAGGTAGCTTTTTTAGCTAATTTTTCGTCTTCACCGGCGGCTTTTGTGAGATAACCAACATTGGTTTTTGTGAAGAATCCGGCAAATCCCTGACATCTCTGTACGTATTCTGTAATCAAGAATGAGTGCGGAGATGATTTAGAGAAAATCTGTTTTAGATCTGGAAAATCTCGACATTCACCAATAACTTGGGCTAGGAAAGGAATTTTTTCTGAGATCAATTTTTCAACCACATAGTCAATATTTTTTGTGCCATCTTCACGTGCGCCGTCAGCAACTTCGTAGGCGATATGGTGCATACGTTTGCCTAAATTGCGGACGAAATCTTCTGTTGGAGAAGGCAAGCCGTTGATTGTAGTTACGTAAAAAGGCGTGTTGTTTGCAGTGAAAACTTTTGCTGGAGACTTAAGTTCGTAATCGATACTTGGATTACGACAAATGTTGGTTGAAGAATTACTGTCTTCGATATTGTAAGCACCCCAGAAATAATAATTACTCATGCAGAGGAATTCCAAAATGGCATGTTCACGTTCGTTGCAAAGCACGCGAGTCGCCATATGGTCTATACCAAAAACCAGCTTATCCAAGCCAAAATGTATGTGCACTTCATTCACTTTACTTAGCTGATCTTTTTCGTCTGCGCTTAGATCAAATTTTTCACCAAGTTCCAGGGAATCGAAATCCTGCATTGGATTATTAGTGTAAATTACGCAGTTATTTGTGAAGTAAGAAAGCGTGGTTGCGTAGAAATTTTTATTCTTTAAAAAAGCATTTTTTATTTCATTAGGATCCTGGAAACGAATTTCGTGAGTAGTTAAAATCTTGGCTGTATCAAGAGCATTTTTTGAGTGATATATTTCACCGATGTAACGTACGTTGTGTTTTTCTTTAGCACGAGGATATAGAGAGTCAACGGCACTAAATTCGTCGTAATATTCTTTATTTGTCGGTTCCAAGATTATATAAGCCGGATATTCAGGTTTAACCTGTAGAATGTAGGCGCGATGAGTTGCGCAAGTATAACCGACCGTGAATCTGTAAGGTGTCATCAAATAAAGCTCCATCATATATTTTAGAGCATCACCGGTGTCTACCTGAACCACAATTCCGCGCATGCCGATAAGCAAGTCATCGATACCAGAACTCTCGCGGCGATCAAAAATTTTTGGTAAATATTCATTAAAAAATTGGGAATTTTCTTTGTCGCCCAGGACTTTATATTTATCGTAGAGTTTTGACATATATTTTAAGTTAGAGAATTTTGGGTGGGATTTAATTCTATAATAATAGGGGTGGGGAAGCAACTTTGGCTTTGAAAGAGCCCGATTTTGCTATACAGTGTGCGGGCTTTTAAGGTTTAAATGTGTATGGTTTTTAAAGGATTTTGGGAAAAATTGGAGAAACCGGTGATTGGGTTGGCACCGATGGACGGAGTTACGGATGCAGCTTTTAGATATATGATTTGCAAATATAGCAAGCCGTCTGTTGTTATTACAGAATTCACGAATGTGGAAGGGATTGCGCGTGGGAATGTGCGAGGGATGGTTTCTTTTCTTTATAATGAGATTGAAAGGCCAGTGGTAGCTCAAATATTTGGAGTGGAGGTTGAATCATATTATAAATGCGCCGTAATGCTGGCTGCCATGGGTTTTGATGGCATAGATATAAATATGGGCTGTCCAGTGACAAAAGTGGCTGCAAAAGGCTCTGGAGCGGCTCTGATAAAAACTCCTGAATTGGCAAAAGAATTAATTAAAGTGACTAAAAAAGGCGTGGAAGATTGGGTAAATGGAATTACTTTGGAAAAAGCTGGGGTGCATCCGGATATTATTTTGGAAGTGGAAAAAATGAACCTGGCTCATTCTGCTAGAATTGAGCGAAAAATGATTCCAGTTTCGGTAAAAACGCGTATTGGCTATGATGAAATTGTGGCTGAGGAATGGATGAAACACCTGCTCGAAGCTGAGCCGGCAAATATTACCTTACATGGGCGAACTTTGCGTCAGTTATATATGGGAAAAGCAAATTGGGAGGCAATTGCACAGGCTTGTCAGGTTGTTAAATCTAGTGGATTGGGAGTTAGTTTTTTGGGAAATGGAGATGTGCAAACTATAGCAGAAGCTAGAGAAAAAGTTGAGCAATATGGAGTTGATGGAGTTTTGGTTGGTAGGGCTGTGATGGGAAATCCTTGGTTTTTTGCTGGTCGCGAACCGACTCCACGAGAGGGGCTTGAGGCGGCAGTAGAGCATAGCCGTTATTTCTCAGAATTGGGGCACATGCCGTTTTTGAATATTCGCAAACATTTGGGTTGGTATTGCAAAGGTTTTGATGGCGCAAAAGAATTACGCATGAAATTAATGCAGGTGAATAGTGATAAAGAAGTTGAGCATCTTATTGGCGAGATTAATGTGTGAGAACTGGTTTTCTTAATGGCGTTAATTTTATTTTGGAACTTTTGATGACTAGTTTCTTTTTCTTTAATTTTTCAGATGCAACTTCTAGATCATAATTATTTTGTAAATTTAGCCAGAATTTAGCTGACATCTTAAAGTACTTTCCTAGGCGCAAAGCTGTATCAGCACTAATTGCCCTAATTCCATGGATAATTTCATTAATGCGGCGAGGTGGGACGTTGATGTCTTTTGCTAAACGATATTGGCTTATTCCCATAGGAATTAAGAATTCTTCTAAAAGGACTTCTCCTGGAGTTATGATTGGTATTTTTTTTAATTTCATAAATTTAATTTAGTGATAGTCAGTTATTTCTACGTTATAGGCATCTTTATTCTGCCAGTGAAAACAGATCCTCCATTGCTGGTTTATTCTGATACTATACTGATCCCATCTGTCTCCTTTTAATTTCTCTAAATGATTTGAAGGTGGGATTGAAAGGTCAAATATATTATCGATGGCATTAATCATTAAAAGCTTTCTTTTGGCAGTTCTTTGAATATCAAAAGGTAATTTCCTAGATATTTCTCCTGAAAAAATCCGATTAGTCTCTTTATCTTTAAAACTTTTGATCATGACAATTATAGTGGCTGAAACTAATAACGTCAAACGTTACTAGTTAGTGGATTCACTATCATTAAATCAAAAGGACATTAAATAATTATTAAATTTTCTTAAAATTTAACTAAAATACATACGCGTCCAAACTTTTCAGCTAAGACGCGCATATATAAGCAATTTATGGATCGTATTTAATTTAGAATTTCACTGGAATCTGTAATGACATTTCATTATCTGCTTCACCAGATGGATTATCTTTTTTAAGTACGATATAACCAGTTGTACCAGCTGCTGGCTTAGTGAAAGCAACATCAGCAGTGAACTCAACCCAGTCTTCGGTCATCCAATTTGCATCATCCGTTACCTTTGCTTGGCCAGTGCCAATTACTTTTCCACTAAAGTCCTCAATAGTTATAGGAAAAGTTCCTTCAAAATACATGGAACCAACAGCCTTACCGCTGATTTTTACCGGATTAGTGATTGTCGCCTCCGCAACCGGGGAATCAACTTTTACCATTTGATCGATAGTCATTTCTTGATCATCGAGATCAGTTTCATCTTCTTGATCAATCCCGCTAGTAGAAGCGTCATCATCTATATCAACCATGTCCATATCGTCATCAGATCTATTACATGCAGAAACGCTTAGAGCAAGGAGCAAAGCCATGAACGAAGTAAGAAAATACTTTTTCATAATAAATAAAATTAAATGTTACGATAATTAAGACGATGAGCTACAGAATTTATTACAAGAATTTTAGGGTTTCCTATTTTTTGAGAATGTGGTAGCGTTTTTAGAAATTACTAGAATTTAATAAAATATATGGAAGATAGCTCGTTAAAAAGCCGTTTTGAGTCGTTAAGAAACCTTGTATTAGCTAAAAGACCAATTCTAAAGGAAATTCTGAAAAAGCGTGGAGACAAAGCACTTCTGGACTATGCAAATCAGTATGTAGATATCAACCTCAGTCCAACTATTCCAAAAAGACAGATCGAACTCCTAGAAACAATGTATGAAATTGTTTCAGGACGTTACGGCAAAGAAATTGCTTCCTCAGTTATTAACCAATTGGAAAAATATTATTTTGTTTCAACTGCAGATCATATTGGGCCAATAAACCATCCGTATTTTATAAATTCTGATCTACTGATTGAGGCATCTATGGCTTCTCATTCCGATCCACTTTTAAAGAATATCGTGGTATTGGGCTGTGCGAATGTTTCTTTTAATAATAGTTCGTTTCCAAGAGGACTTTTTTTCCATACTTATAAAAATGGCTTTCAGTTACATAAATTGCCGATTCTTTCTGCAAAACCAACTCCCCATACAATTTATGCAATGCCCCCTTATGGCGAAGATGCTATCAAAAAAGTTTTCGAGTTTTTAAATACTAAAATTGAGAATAAGGAAGTTGATAAAAAAGTCGGCGATGAAATTTATCAAATTTTTAGAGATATTTATTTGAATTCTGAAATCTTAGCGGCAAAGAGTTACTGTGATCAGATTGGTAAAACTAATCTGTTATTATGGCAAAAATTCTTTGAAAAGAGTGGCGTCAAATTACCGAATCTTATTCATATTGAGCAAGAAGAAGTAGTCGTAAAATTGCTTATTAAATATCATTTAAATCAGGATACAATTTTGAATCATATGCTTTTTGATCCAAATTATGAACCATATATTAATGATTATTTTGAAGGAATTTTCGGGTCATTTTCACGCAAGGATACAAAAGGTACTTATTTATTTTGGGCTCTACCAGAGGGACATAGAGATCCATTACAGCTTTGGAGAGAAAAAAATTATTTAGTTTCACAAGACGGTAGTTACAGAATAGAGTTAAAGCCCGAGGTAATTAAAGATGCAATGGAAAGAAAAGAATTAATTCCCGGATTGCTTTTGAACTTCTGCACGCTTTCTTTTTATTATGGACTCAAGTGTTTAGGTGGATTTAATCAGGTAAATTACCTTACTTTAATGAAAAATGCTTATATAAAAATGAATGCAGAACTTGGTAATTATAGAAGTATAGAAATTTGCGCGAGAGCTCAGACAAAGGAAATTTGTGATGGGCCTTCGATGGCATTTTTGGGCCATAGCAAAGAGAACGAACCAATATTGGCCAGTGGTCTAGATTTGGCTTTGTACGGGGATAAAGATAGTTGGAAGAAACTAATTAAAGTTACAAAAAAACTCACGCTTGCTGAGTCATTAAATCCGTTAATGCCTGAAATTTACAGAATTTCTTATGATGAAAAAGATTGGGATCAAGACTTAATTACGATTAAAGAAAAAGAAATTGCTGAATTACTTGGGTTGGCACAAAAGATTACTCCGTGTGTTACAATACCGGATACTGAAAGCTAATCAATTTGATATGTTTGTCTGTATTAATGGTAAATTTTTGAAGAAAAAGGATGCTAAAATTTCCGTTTTTGATAATGGATTTCTGTATGGTGATGGAATTTATGAAACCATAAGGATATACGATGGAGTTATTTTTGAACTGGATGAGCACCTTAAACGTTTGCAAAAATCAGCAGAAATAACTGGTTTGGAGATTAAATGGCCGATTGCCAAAATCATGGAGTGGGCAAATAAATTGGTGAAGCTAAATAAAGGGTTAAACAGAATGAGAATCACGGTTTCCAGAGGAGAAAACGGGTTAGACTTTAATAGTTGTGAGAATCCTACTTTAGTTATTCACTGTGAAAAATTAAGGATTGATCCGGAAATTTATAAAAAAGGTGTTTCAGCGGTGACCTTTGGAGTAGAGAGAATTCGGCCAGAAGCAAAGACGTTGGGACTAATGCATTTAATTTTATCCCAGCGTTATATTCTGCAAAAAAAAGCTCAGGAAGCTATAATGGTTGATGAAAAAAACTTTGTCAGGGAAGGGCCGTCAACTAATGTTTTTGCTCTGATTAAAGGGATTATTTATACTCCAGCTAGTCATATTTTAATTGGGACAACTCGCAACAGGATTCTTGAACTGGTAAAAAAAAATGGCATAAAGATTATCGTTAAAGATTTGAAAATTGAAGAATTAGAGAGCGCCGAAGAAATTTTTTTGACTAATAAAATAAAGGAAATTATACCTGTGACTAAATTGAATGGTAAAAAAGTTGGATCTGGCAAAGTTGGTGAATATACTCAAAAAATTATGAAGCTTTATAAAGATTACGTTAAAGCTTACGTCAGATCAGTTAAAAACAACGAAGGATGAAGCCATTGTATGAATTAATGGCCCTATTCCAACGATTGCCTTCCATGCAAAACTAAGCCCGTAAGCAAAGAGAACCATGCCTCCAACCATGACAAATTTTTTGAGCATCCAAGGGTGAAAAACCCGCTTAATCAAGGAAACAAAAATAGCCACAATAGTTGAAGCTATAAAACCTCCGATATTGATATTAAGAGCAAAAATAAAAGGATTTACATCTGTGTTATAGCTGGCGTAGAGGCTACCGACCATCATCACGCAAAAAACTATTAACATAGGATTAACCAGGCTCATTAGAAATGCTTTGCAGAAATCATTCTCATAGAAGTGACGATGACGACTATGTATATGGCGTAAATTCATTCTGGATTTTGATTCACGAATAGTAGCGATAGCCATGTGAATCAGCATATAGGCAGCGGCTATAAACATGATAGTTTTAACCGGGCCATAGTCTATAAACTGTGTTACTCCAATTGTTGCCAGCATGAGATATAAAATTTCAACTAGGGTGCCTCCAAAAATAACCTGCATAGATAATTTGAAGCCGTGTTTTTGAGTCAATCCTTCCTTGATGCAAAACAGCGTCAACGGACCGACTACAAACCCTTGTGTAAAGCCAAATATAAAGGCTGCTGGTACTAATATTTCCATTTTTGTTTTTATTTTTTCAATTACGTTATTATACCACACTTTACTTATCTGAGCAAATAGGTAATAATGCCTTTATGTTACAAAAGATGATTACTCTAAAACCAGGACGTGAAAAACCAATTTTGGCCGGACATCCATGGATTTTTTCTATGGGAATTGAGAAGGATGCAGAAGCGGAAAGAGGTGAATTAGTTGAGGTACAAACCAGTGAAGGGAGATTTTTGGGAGTAGGCACATATAGTCCAGGAAATTCAATAAGAGTGAGAATTATCTCACGTGAAAAATTGGAGAAATTAGATAAAGATTTCTTTGTTGGGAGATTGTTAGCCTTGGATAAGTTAAAGAGAGAATTTCTACCGGAAGGCACAAATGGTTACAGAATCGTACATGCGGATGCGGATTATCTGCCAGGTTTAATTTTGGATAAATATAATGATGTTTTTGTTTTTCAGGCGCATACTGCCGGAATGGACATAGTGAAATTGGAGCTTATTGAAGCCATAAAGGAAGTCTTTAGCCCACGCGGTATCGTGGAAAGATCTGATCTTGAAATTCGCAAGATGGAAGGTCTTGAACATATAAAGCCTATGATCCATTTTGGTGAAATTGACGGATTAGTAATGTTTGAAGAATCTGGGATTAAATTTTTTGTAGAAGTTTTGGCCGGACAAAAAACGGGATTCTTTTTGGACCAACGTGAAGCTCGTAGAAAAATTGGAGAGTTATCAAAAGGCAAAAAAGTTTTGAATTTATTTTCATATACTGGAGCTTTTGGACTTTATTCCGCATTAGCTGGAGCAGAAAAAGTCACTACGGTGGATATTTCTGCAAAGGCAGTCGAGATGGCTAAAGAAAATTTTAAATTAAATGGCCTGGACCTCGGAAGTGATAAATATGATTTTGTGGTAGCGGATGTTTTTGATTTCTTGAATAGTCCAGCGGCAAAGGGTTATGACTTGATAGTTTGTGATCCACCGGCTTTTGCCAAAGCGGGAGCACGAGTTGAGCAGGCTTTGTGGGCCTATACAGATTTAAGTAAAAAATGTTTGGAATTATTAAAACAGGGAGGCATTTTGTTGGCTAGTTCATGTTCTGGCAGGGTGAGTATGGATGAATTTAGATCTGTTTTGAGAATAGCGGGCGGAAAATCAGGGAGAGACGTGCGTGTTTTAGCTAGTCTGGGACAGGCTCTGGATCATACCGACAGACTTTGCTTTATAGAAGGTAGATATTTAAAGACTTTGATTGTCGAAGTTTTGTAATTGAAGTTTTTATAAATTGGAAATTTAGAATAAAAAAAGCCCTCATATTGCTATGAGAGCTTTTTCGTAGATTTAGAGAGAATTAGAACTCGCTATCTCTGCTACCGTAACCACCACGGCTTCCGCCGCCTCTGTTACCGTAGCTTCCTCCACCTTCTCTTGGTTTTGGTGGACGAGCTTCACTTACGATGATCTTTCTGCCGTCAAGCATCTGACCATTCATAGCTTCTACTGCAGCCTGAGCTTCTTCTTCTGTAGACATTTCTACGAATCCGAAACCTTTTGAGCGACCGCTCATTCTGTCCATGATAATGGTAGCTGTTTCAACAGTACCAAATGGAGCGAAGGCAGCTCTTAGACCTTCTTCTGTCGTGCTGTAGGCAACACTGCCTACGAATAGCTTCTTAGCCATACTTTTTTTCTTTTAGAAAAATATAAACGTAAGCATATCTGATTCCTAGCTTACATTTACCATGCTTGCTTCGGACGAAAAAACTTACGGCAGGATTGTCGCATACAGCAGGGTAAAAGTCAATAGCAATGGCCTATTTCTCACTATCTTCACGGCGATATTGACCAGTCAATTGGTTGAATTTTACGAAAAAAAGATCTTTTAGGGTAGTCAACGAGTCCTTGATAGGGCGGACTCGACTTTCTGTGGAATTGTACCAGCTAACCGGGACCTCAATAATTTTGTAGCCGAGACTTTTTGCAATAACCAGACTTTCCATGTCAAAACCAAAACGTTTAACTTTTTGCAGAACAAAGATTTTTTTGGCAGCTTCTGATTCAAATAGCTTAAAACCGCACTGGGAGTCACTAATTCCCCTGAGTAAAATTGTTCGGATTAGTAGATTTCCGGCTCGGCCTAATAAAATTCTGTATTTTGGCTGTCTGATTTTTACATTACTATCTTTTAAATAACGTGAACCAATAGCAACTTGAGCATCGGATTCTTTAAGGGAGGTAAATAATTTATCGAATTCTTCTATTGGAGTTGAGTTATCTGCATCTGTAAAAAGAATATATTTACCTTTACTGGCTTCCATTCCACTTTTGACCGCCGCCCCTTTGCCAAGGTTTTTTTGTAAATTAATGAGAGAAAGATTGGGGATTTTTTTCTTAAAACCTTCTACAACTTTTTTAGTATCGTCTTTACTACCATCATTCACGACTATAATTTCTACACTTAAATTCTTATTCTTAAAGTAAGCAGCAATTATGGGAAGACTAATCTTGATACGTTTTTCTTCATTGTAGGCTGGAATAATCACGGAAAGATCATATTCGTGGCTAAAGAGTTCAAAAATTGGATAATTCTCAGGGCGGAAAGTCCAAAATTTATTTGCTAAAAAGTTCCAAGTCAAAACAGTAATCGAAACGCAGATTTTGGAGAACATGTACCAGATATCAAAAACGTGAACCAGGATGTACATACCCCCAATAGTCATTCCCAAACCAACAGATGACACCGCCAAAAATTTTAAAAAAAGCTTACGATAATTTTTAGAAGTGTTACCAAAAGTCCAGATTTTATTGAGTAGAAATCCATTAGTAACTGCAAAGAAAAAAGAAAGGATGGAAGATGTAATAACTGGTATTGAAAGGTATTCTACAAATATAAAAATTCCTCCTAAATCTATAATTGTGCTAAGAATTCCAACGGTTGCATACTTTAGAAAACGTTCATACTTTGCTAAAAATCCTTTCATTATCCTTGTTTATGTACGTAAAATTGCATCCATGCTAGATAAAAAGTATTATTTATTCAATTAAAAACGTAACCTTTGATAATTTAATTGTTATTGGATGTCTAACGTAATAATTTTTAACTTAAATTTATGAAAAAAGTAGTAATGTTGTTCTGCGCAATAAACGTCATGGCTTTGACACTGAGCGCCTGTGGAGAAATCACAAATACAAAAACCGAAGAAGTAAAAGTAGAAGATGTTAAAGTTGAAGGAGTTCAAGAAGAAATCATAGTAGGTGAGGCTGGAAATATGAAGAAATATACTAGCGAGAAGGGCTATTCTATTAATATCCCAGTAGAGGCGTGGCTAACTAACTGTGAGAATCTTCCTGGATCTTTAACTGCTCCAATAATAGTACTTAGTGATGCTAAAGTTGATTATATAGCCCGTGAATATACTTATGTACAGGGTGTGGACGGCGCATGTAACCAGGTTGCAACAACTTTGGAAGGCTTAAAAAAGACTGAGCCGGTAGCCTGGAAAATAGTTATTGAAAAAGCAGAAAGTGAAAAAGATGTTGAGGCCTTTATTAAGAGAGAATTTGGACAGGCTTGTGAACTAGGCCAGGTTTTGGAAGCAAATGAAAATGGAATTCAGGATGTGGATGTATTGGGCACCGGACCTGATGTTCCTGAAAATGAGATGTGTTTTATTAACTGGATTACGGTTGTTAAATACGATCCGATAGCTAAAAAATTGGCTAAATGGGATATTGGACAGGATGCAAATTTCTGGGGTACTGGTACGGGACACAATGAAGTTTTTGATTTTGAAATGGCAAAGAGCTTCAAATTCGAAAAGTAATTCTATCGTAAAATTACGTGGATGGAATTTAGCTTAAATGATCAGGACTAGGATTTAATTTCTAGTCCTGATTTTGTTTTATACCCCTTAATTTTTTACCACATAACCTTGAAGACGCCACGCCAGCCACGTTTGGGATCATGGCTCTCTTTTGGTAAAAAGGACCCTTCAGGCCTATAACTTGGCTTAGGAAGTGTAACGCTAAGAGCAAAGGCATCAGATTCATGATCATCTGGAGCATTTTCTATATTGAAGATGTCAAATTCATTAGGATCTGATAGTGAGTATGGTTTTTTTAATAGCCAGTTTGAACTATTTTTGTCGAATAATTTATATTTGCCTAGTTCTTGTAGACGATAATACTGAGCTGGATCAATAAGTTTTAATCCCATTTTTGCAGCCATTTCTTGAGCATTACCGTTAAATTCCGCTAGTGGGTCCCCGTCTCTTAATCTGTCCTCAGCAGCTTTATCATAGACGCAATTACGAGAACTTTCAGGAGAGTCCTCAGAACAAGTTGCTATGTAAAATGCCTTATCACCTGAATTAAAAATATTTGGTTCATGTCCGGCTAGTTGCATTAGATCAATCGTGTGTATAGCTTCAGGATTTTTTTCAATAACTGGCTTAATATGCTCCCATTTAAATCCTCCATGAATATAGGGTTTTGACTCAAAAGCAGATTCAAAAGTTCCTAAAACCGCGTCTATTTTCTGAAAAATTATTTCAAAATACTTTTTTAAAATATTCAATATCGTTGCCTTATCGCTAGTAGCTTCTATTTCGCTCATGAGGGTATTTGATTCCTCAGAAATTAAAATTGTATACATATCCGCAAGTTTGTTTCCCACTCTGTATAACGTCAGTTCGGTAAGTGAGTCTGGAGAGGCGGCAAATTCATTTAAATATTTTCTAATTTCGGCACAAGGAACAGCGGGCTCTAATGCAGTCCAATACTCATCATTTTGAGTAAGTTTTTTACTATACCCAATGAAAAATTCTCCTTTATCAGTACTAGCTGCATAACCTTTTTTAAATTCATCCAAATCAGCGTCTGCATGTCCTTCTTCTGCCATGATTTCTAAAAAAGAATCACGAAGGGTAGTCCAGGATAACTCATATCGGTCAGAAACTTTATTGCTTGAAAATTCGGAGACTTCCTGGAGTTTTTCTCTATAGCTAGAAGCCTTGGAAGGCAGGTTTTTTAGTATGACAATTTGCCTGTTAATATAAGCGATATTGAATAGAAGATTAGTGATGGACGATGTATTGATACCCAAAGAAATTGCTTCAGGAGTTAACCAATCTAGCTCTTGAGGTATGTCTGGGGAAGCCTCTCTTGCGGCAGCAATAATCATATCAACAAGCTTTCGTAGCAAACCAATGTTCATTAATGATGGTTCTTGGTGCATACTACTCAAAATTGTCTCGACTTGACGAGCTGCTTCATCGCTGCCTTGGGTGAGGAGAGCTTTAATCTTCGGAATATCTCTAAGCCAACGGTTAATTTGTATTTCGTTACGGACTTCACGTGCAGATTTACGACGTCCTCCTAGGAGTTCCCCTATTGGGGCGTTAAGAACCGCCCAAACTCTACCGAGAAATCCTGTTGCTGGGCGTTCTGCAAGCGGTGAATTGGGACCTTTTACTACATTGGCTATCTTGCCATATGCGGCAGCAGAGGTAACTTCTATTGCATTACTGCCTGCGCCTGCACTAACAACAGTAATATCATCTAATCTATAAAGTTCATGAATTGTTGCTAATCCGGATTCATCTCTCTGCGACGTACTCAAGGCTGCTAGTGCTAATGGATGATAGGCATATCGTCTTTCTACAGTTGAGACGTGGTGCCCGGCGGCATCTAAAATTGAAGATATGTTATTAAAGTCATGTCCAATAAAAGCTAGATGTAATTCTGCGTCTGCTAAAGATAATCTTGCCATTGCTTCAATGATTTTTGAGGGGATGATTGATAAATTCAGAAGCGAGGGGTTTTCCCATGAATCCCTCATCGCATTAAAAAATTCTTTTTCATCTTTTGGCATATCTGAGTCAGAAGTTCTTGCACCTAGATCTTCTTCAAGAATTGCATTTAAAAATTTCTGTAAAAGAGATATATCGTCATTAACTTCATTTGGTAAATCATCCTTACGTCTCTCTAAGAGGTCGAGAAGATTTTGTGTGGAAATCTTGATTCGATCTCTGTTAATATCTTCCGGGTTAACTGCAAAAGGTTTTGACTTATCTATATCGCTTTTCTTTGCAGTAATAGAGTTATCCAAGAGCGCCATTGTCCTCTCTTTGCCTGGAATTTTTGTTGCACTGGGATCTACCATTTTTCTCAAAGCCTTCTGAAAAATTAAGTAAGGCAAGTGATAACCTTTTTTGAAAGTGTCAGAATCTGGATCTTTTTTTGGATCAATAAGAATAAGATTTCTCGCTGATGGAACGGTATGACAAAGATGTTGCCAAGCCTGGAAAACGTTTTCTGGCAGATCTTGTAAAGTGATGTCTAGGGCTTTGGGATTTAATTTAGTTCTGCGAGTGGAAAAGGGGTCTAATCCAATTAGGTTATGAATGAAAAGGCTGAAAGTCGTTAAAGATTGCTCTACTTGGCGCTTTTGATTTCCATCCAGGGGAAGGCCTCTAAGTTCGTCAGCTACAAGAGTCCTCAACTCAAGCAAAAAAGCGATGGTACCGTCTGTAATTTCTTTAATATCTGGATTTTCAGGTAAAGAACCGAATTCAATTCCGGTAATATTGGTAGCAGGTGATTGATCGTCGGGATTTTCTTTTGTTGTAGCCAAGAAGATAGATTTAAAATTATCCTGATATTATATCATTTTTACAGATATAGATCAATCTGGCTAGATTAGGGAAAATGGTGCGCCCCAAATGGCTTTGGGGACATGTGTTTTGGCGGAAAAAATGTACGGTATTTGTACGTACGCTTTTTCGTTACTCTGTCTGGCATTTAAAGTGAATCAATCGCTTTTTCGTTACTCTGTCTGGCATTTAAAGTGAATCAATCGCTTTTTCGTTACTCTGTCTGGCATTTAAAGTGAATCAATCAGCTTATCAAGCTGGATTCCTTTACCATTATTGTCTCTTTTAGCATTAAAAACATTGCCTTCTTTTTCTGGTAAAAAACTTTTTACCAAGACGATTCTAATTAAGGAGCTTGCAGGTACACCGTAAATTTCGGCTTTATCCTGAATAGCTTTTTTTAGATTGTCATCTATTTTTATCTGTAGAAGGTTCATGTTTTTATACTTAAAAAGTTAGTATAATTATATACTTTATTAAGTTAAAAGTACATATGGTTAAAGAATCCATAAATTAGTTATAGCAAAGAGAGATTAAATTTTTGTTAAATTTTCTTACCCGCCCGAGGCGGGCTAAAATCCCCGGGGAGAGTTTTTACAGATTAGGGAACGATTATTTCTTCGGTTTCTTCCAGAAAACTAGGTATTTATCGAGGGAAAGTTCAGAGATGATCATTGCAATAAAAATAAACAAACCGCCAATGGCGCGGTGAGCGATGATGGGTTCGTTGCCAAACGTCCAAGCAAAAATGGCTGCAAAAACAGGTTCTAGAGCAAAGATTAAAGAGACTTTTATGGGAGAAGTAGATTTTTGAGCACGCATCTGAATTACGAAGGCAAGAAGGCCAGGGAAAATAGCTAAAAAGGCTATTACCCAAATTGCTTTAGTGGAAGTGATGCTAAAAGGTAGTCCCAAAATTAATCCTGAAAGTAAACTCAATATTCCAGTAACAAAAAATTGTTGAAAACTAATAATGTATGGATCGATATTGTTTTTAGCGTAAACATCAGCCGCCAAAATGTGTGCTGCGTAAGCCATAGCCGTAATAACCGTAATCATATCGCCAAAGTTGAAATCAGTCAGGCCTCCAGTTAAAAGCCAGAGGCCAATTACTGAAATAATTACGGCTAGAGTTCTGGTTGGTGTGGGGAATTTTCTGAAAAACATGAAAGAAAAAACTGGCACGAAGGCTACAAAAATTCCAGTAATGAATCCTGAATTTGATGCAGTGGTATAAGCTAAACCCACTGTTTGTGGGACGTAAATAAACCAGAGCAGAATTCCTAAAATAAGGCCGGGTTTGAAATTGCTGAAGAGTTTTTTACGTAAGAATAAAAGTGGAATGGCCATCAAAAAAGCCGATAACAAAAATCTGTAGCTAACCATCACTACGGGATCGATGGAATTAAGACTATCTTTTACTATAAAGAAAGTTGAACCCCAGATAGCAGCCGCGTAAAAAAGTCCTAAATCTGAAATAAAGTTGTTTAACTTAAAACTCATATGGTAAATTCTAGCATATGGAATATTTCTTGATAGGTCTTTTAGGGTTGGTTATCGGGGCCGTGAACGCTATTTCTGGTGGTGGTGGAGTTTTGGCAGTGCCGACGCTACTTGCTTTTGGGATACCGCCGCTAAACGCATTGGCTTTGAATAAGATATCTGATATTGGTTATGTCTTTGGGGGAATTAAGGGTTATTTTAGCTCTAGAAACATTGATTGGAAATTGGCTGGAATTTTGATGTTACCGTTTGCTGTCGGCTCTTTGATAGGCTTAAAACTGGTAATAGAGATGCCTCAAGAATGGCTGAAATATATTATTTTTGCTGGGATTATAGTTGGAATTTTTTTCTTACTTAAAAGTCCAAAAAGTAAACCCGTAGAAACAAAAACTACTTTTAGCATTACTGGCATGTTTTTAATATTTTTAATTGGTATATGGGATGGCGTTTTGGCAATGGCCGGAGGAATTTTTGTAGCCTTGGTGCTTGTTAACTGTTTTCATAAAAATTTTTTGCAGGCAAAAGGAATTAATGTAGTAATGGCAATTCCGGAGATCTGTTTAGCAGCCACAATTTTGACCTTAAATTCTACGGTTTCGCTAACATTATTCTTAGTAATGTTGATTTCCAGCTTTATTGGAGGCTGGATTGGTTCACATTTAGCTGTAAAACACGGCAGTGAATTCATCAGGAAAGCCATGGGCTGTGTAGCAATTTTGATGATAATAAAAGTTGCCGGAGATTTATTCTTATAATTCTACCACCAGACTTTTTTGAGACCGAGGAGGTAGCCGGACAAGTTCGTCAAAAAGTGAAGGAGGGGAGTGGCAATTAGTAAAATGATAATTACTTCCGTTGGTGGAAAATAGAAAGGTGAGATGAATAGTAAAAATCCAAAAATGAAATCTAATTGATCAAAAGGAAACCAAGCGCCACCAGGCTTGATGCCGATGCGACGTTTGAAAAATGATTTAATCAGATCACCGGTGATTGCGCCGACACCAAAGAGGAAAGCGTACATAAAGAGGTTAATTTCTTTGTAATTTAAGAGATTAATTTGAGTTACGAAGTCATTTTTTTGGAGATAGAATTGGAGCAATAAAATAAGTAAAGCAGCAAGATATCCGACGTAAAAACCACGCCAGGTTTTGTGAGCGCCAAAGGCTTTTTCGTTTATTGGTTTGCCAAGTGGAAAGGCTATTTTGGTGAAAGGAATTTTGGCAAAAATAATAGGGGCCATGTTTGCGAGATAGGCTGGGAGTGCAAAGTATAATGCGCTTAGGATTAATTCTTTCATTTGTAGTTTGTGATGCTGAGAGAGATAATAACTGTAAGTTTTTAAATTACAATTATTTGTATGTATTGATGTATAGTCATATTAATTATTAACTACAAAGAACTATGCAAAAAGCTATGAAATTGATATTAACTGGAGGCTTATTAATGGCTTTCTTAACAGCGTGTGGCCCTACACCTGAAGTAAAGTCTGATGTTGAAGCTGACGAGGTATCTGAAAAACAACCAGCGACTGAGGAAAAAGAAAATGTTGAGTTTAAAGAGATTGAGAAAGATGAGAGATTTACATACTATGAAGGGGATGTAACCGTAAGTGGTAGGTATGAATATTATGCAAACGCTCCGTTTTTGGGCGATCAATTGTGTTTTTACCCAGATGAAGCTACTAAAAATCTTATACCAAGAGTAGATGGTGATGATAGAGATGTATGGTTCTGTTTTTGGAAGGAGGATCAAGAAAATTCACTAAAATTATTTGGAATTGATGCAAAAGCAGTTCTCAGAAATTCAAATATAGAATCAGTGAGTGGTAAAGCAACTATTAGAATTTCTAACTACGTTGTTGATGGCATGCAAAGTGAGGTTTTTGATACAGCAAAACTTAAAGCAGTAATTTCAAATGAAGCTCCAGTAGAAAATCTAACCGTAGAAGCGACGAAGGATCAGTTGTAAATTTTAGATTAAAGAAAAAGCACCTCGTTTTGGCGGGGTGCTTTTTTAGTTTCGTAAGTTTGTTTAGACCTCAATGATTAGAGGGACAATCAATGGAATTCTGCCTAATTTATCGTGCGTAAATTTGTCGATACTTTGACGGATGTATTTCTTAACGTCTTTACGGTCAGCACCGGGATTTTTTTCTGTGATGCGGCGATAAGCGTCTTCTGCAAGAATAGAAATTTCTCGAGTAATTTCGTCAGTTTCATGCATGTAAATAAATCCACGGGAAACAACATCCGGCTGTCTGGTGAGCTTGCGAGTTTTGTGATTAACATAAACCAATACGGCAAGAGCTCCATTCTTAGACATAATTTCACGATCAACCTGCACCTGTGAGCCGGCCTGACCTTCTCCCAAACCATCAATCAAAATATATTTGGTATCAACGGTTTCGCTAGACTTGTACATATTGTTATTTTCGCCGATCAAGACGTCACCATTCTTTAACATGATTACCTGATTTTCCTTCATCCCGCAGCGCTCTTGAGCGATCTTTGATAGACCCTGACGCATGTAATATTCGCCATGAACCGGAACGAGAAATTTAGGTTTGATGTAATTCACCATTCTCACCAATTCATCCTGTTTACCGTGACCTGAAGTGTGTACATCCGCAATCTGGTTGTGAATAACATCAGCTCCGAGCATTGTAAGGTTGTTTATAAGCGCAAAAATGGCCTTTTCGTTACCAACGATAGGTGAAGAAGAAAGAACGATGGTATCGCCTTTTTTGACCTTTACCTGAGGGTGTTCGCCATTGGCAATACGCGTAAGAGAAGAAATATCCTCACCTTGTGAACCAGTTGTGAGAATCAAAGCCTCATTATCTGGCACATCTTTGTATTTTTTGATGTCGAAAAGTAGGTTTTTTGGGAAAGTTAAATAGCCGAGCTTAGCGCAAATTTCGATGTTTTCACGCATGCTACGACCACTGATATAAATCTTTTTTTGATGTTTAACGGCTGCATCCAAAATCTGCTGAACACGTCCAATCTGACTTGAAAAAGACGCAATGATTAAACGATTTGGAGATGTACGTATAATTCCTTCAAGGGCATCGCCAACCTCTTTTTCGGACATACTGTGACCAGGCTTAAGAGCGTTGGTGGATTCACAGAAGAGAGCGAGGACATTTTGATGGCCGAGCGCTTCCATTTTGTCGATTTCCGCTAGAGAAATATTGCGGGCTGGGGTTTCATCAAATTTGAAATCTCCGGTATGCACAACTTTTCCGATTGGAGTATCGACTACAACACCAACTGAATCTGGAATTGAGTGAGCTACTCTAAAGAAACTACAAGTGAATTGACCTAATTTTATGATTTCTGCAGGATCAATTGTAATTAATTTTGCGAGCTTATCCTGCTTAAATTCTTCAGCTTTTTTACGAATTAAACCTATTGTTAAACGCGTACCATATACTGGAGGGAAATCTAGTTTTGGCATGATGTAAGGCAATCCTCCGATATGATCAAGATGTCCGTGAGTGATAACTATACCTCTGATGCGTTTTTTGTTTTCTTCTAAATAACTAACGTCAGGAATCACGTAATCTACACCCAACATATCGTCTTCGGGAAACTGTAGACCGACGTCGATAATAATAATGTCGTTTTCAAATTCTAAGGCCATCATATTTTTACCAACTTCGTTTAAACCACCCAATGGGATGATTTTTAATTTATTTGGAAGAATTGGACTAGCCTGTTTTGGCTTATCCATCTTTGGAAGTGGGCGACGTGGACCACTTGGAGGTCTATTGTGATTACGATTAAATTGAGGTCTGTTATTGTTTGGTTGTTGTTGACCACCGTTGCGCTGGCGATTTTGCTGACTTTGCTGACCGTTAGCGGGTCTAGCTTGTTGTGGCTGACCTTGAGGGGGTCTTTTTTGAAAACCTCCATTGTTTTGCGGTTGACCTTGAGGTCTTGCCTGGGGAGGTCTCTGAGGGTGCTGCCCTTGAGGCCGCTGTTGGAAATTTTGCTTTTGCTGAACGAGCGGTTTAACCTGAGGTTCAACCGGTTTCGGTGGTTCATTGGAATCGATAGCACGATTCATCCATTCATCTAGTTTGTCCATTTTTTCTTTTTAATATAAATAATATTTTAAACCGCTTGATGAGGAAGCTCTATAGGACTCTATCTCCAAATTTGTTGGAAACAGGGTCATGCAGAGCTCCGTACATCGCAAGATCTTGTATGAAAATATCAGAATCTTAAGCTGTTTACAACTATTGTAGCACGGAATGGGGGAAATGTCCAAGAAGCACTGTAAATTTCACAATTCACATATGAGTTATTCTTGCTATAATGCGACAGTAAAAAAATATATGAATAAAAGAAGTAAAATTGCAATTTTGGGGTTTGGAGTTGAGGGAAAGGCACTTTTTGAATACTTGTTTGGCCGAGAATATTTGAATATTACGATTTGCGATCAAAATGTGGATCTGAAGGCTGAAATGCCCGAGGGAATTTCGGTGAGGTTGGGGGAAGATTACTTAGAGAATTTGGATGATTTCGAAGTGATTTTTAGAAGTCCGGGAATTAAATTTTTTGATCCACATATTCAAACTGCCGTACAACAAGGTGTTGAGGTAAATAGCACAATTAATTTTTTTATGGATCAGTGTTTGGGAACAGTAATTGGTGTGACCGGGACTAAAGGCAAAGGGACAACTTCTACATTGATTTATAAAATGCTGGAGAAATCAGGTAAAAAACCTGGAATAGATGTGTTTTTGGGTGGAAATATCGGACAGTCGCCGATGGAATTTTTAGATAAAGTTAAGGGGGACGATGTCGTCGTTTTGGAGCTTTCAAGCTTTCAAATCCAGGATTTGAGGAAGAGTCCAAAATATGCGGTTTTGTTGAATACAACAAGTGATCATTTAGATTATCATGTTGATAGAGAAGAATATTTAAGGGCGAAGGAAAAAATTCTCAGCAGTCAAAAAAAAGACTCCGTGGCGGTGATAAATAAAGATTATGAATACAGTAAATATTATACGCCTTTGGTGCAGGGTGATTTGAAATTAATTAGTAGAAAAGAGAAGGTAAAAAATGGTGCGTATGTGGAAGATGGGGGAATTTTTTATGCGAAAAAAGGTAAAAGTGAAAAAATTGCCGACGTAAGTGAGATTAAATTAGTTGGTTCGCATAATGTGGAAAATATTTTGCCAGCTTTGGTTATTGCTAAAGAATTTGGAGTAAGTAATGAGGATATTTCTGAGGTTATTAGAGAGTTTAAAAATCTGCCTTACAGAATGGAATTTGTGAGAGAAATTCATGGAGTTAGTTTTTATAATGATTCATATTCTACAACGCCAGAGACGTCTGTGGCGGCGGTGGATAGCTTTGATAAGCCAACCGTTTTGATCGCGGGAGGTTATGATAAAGGTTTGGATTACAATGAATGGGCGGCGAAACTTTTGAGTAAAGAAAGTTTGCATACAATAGTTTTGATGGGAGCAACAACTGGAAAAATGGAAAAAGCTTTAATAGATGCGGAAAATAAAATGAAGCCGGGTGAAATTTTTCCTAAAACAATTCTCTATAGAAAAAGTATGGAGTCTGCCGTGATTGATGCCTACGCGGAATCCGATGAAGATGGCGTAGTTATTTTGTCGCCTGCCGCAGCCAGTTTTGACATGTATAAGAATTACAAAGAAAGGGGCAATGAGTACATTGCGCACGTAAGAAAGTTAAAATAAATTTTTGAGTGGTGGATTTAGTTTGCGTCGATTACTTCGACTTCTAGCTGAGATAAATCCTGGCCTTTTGAGATTGTTTCATAGCTAACTACGATGTCAGCGCGAGCACCAAGGTAGTCTTCTAATGATTCTACACTGGCTTTTGAATTAATAATTCTGGCAATCATGTCAGCCATTTGGTTGCGGATTAAGGGCTTTTCGAAGGCGAAAATCGTGTGTGGGATGTAGTTTTTTTCGCTGGCTTTATTGACGGCATCTTTGTACCAGGGACTGGAATTTTCGGTGTAACCAAGGTCAAATCCGTTGAAAGTTATTTTTAGGGCTTCAACGAAAGTTACTTTTTGAGAAGGACGGAAATATTTACCATTGTCATAACCGATGACCCAGCCTTTTTCTTTACCATAACAGACGTATTTGGTGTACCACTGATTTGCCTTTACATCAATAAAGCAACTTTTACCGGCATAACTATCAAATGTCGCTTGGCCCAAGCCTGAATACTGCGCGCTACCTTCTGCAATAATCTTGAGCATTTCGGCACGATTTAAAGAATCTAAAGGTTTAAAACTACCGTCTGGATTTCCGTTAACAATGCCTGATTCGTGCAAAAATTCTATACCGGTTTTATAAATTTCGTCGTCGCCAACGTCGTTAAAAGTTGCGGCATTAACGCTGCCGGCAAAAGAAGCAATTATCGTCATTACAATGGCAATTAACATTAGAACAGCAAAAACTTTTTTCATGGAAATTTGGGTTAATTTTGGAAAGTATTGAGGTTTGAAGGATCAGGTCTTGGCGGTTCATCGCTACCTTTTAACAGTCTAATAGTGTCTCTAGTTAGAACTTTCGTGGCTATCAACATTCCGCCATAAATGGCTATACCAACTACTATCAAGAATATCACATTCCAGTTTTCCATGTATGGGTAAGTGAGCGGTTGAAGGAAATAAATCACAATTCCCATTACCGCGGCAGCAAGAATAATTTTGAAAATATTTTTGTAATTAAGAGTGAATTTAAGATATTTGCGGGCAGAAAGATAAGTGTAAATTAGAATCAAGAATTCAGTGATTACGCTGGTTGCAGCAGCAGCAATAAAGCCATATTTTGGGATAAGAATAAGGCTGGAAATAATTTTAAAAACTACGCAGGCGGAATTGATGTAAAGCATGCGGTATTGCTTTTCGATGGAGATCAAAATGAAGGCAAAAAGCACGTTTAAAAACTGGAATAAAGAAGCAAAAATCAAAACTTGGAATGCAACGTCAGAGCCATAAAAACCTTCGGAAATACGGCTCAGGTAGTCTGGGTTACTGATGAGAAAAATAATTGGATAAGCTAAGACAAATCCACCCACAACCATAGGGACAGAGAGGGCTGTGAGAAAGTCGAAGGAATATCTGATAATGTCTTTGTATTTTTCGGATTTTTCTTTAATTGCTTTGGTCAAAACAGGCAGCACAGAATTCATAAAATATAGAGGCAAAATAGCCAATTGTTCAAGCATGCGCATAGGTACCGCGTAAAGCGCTAACTCTTCTTCACTACGAAGATTAAAAATCATCATTGTATCAATGCGGAAATAAATAGTATTTAGAATAAGTGCGATCCCATATGGAATAGATTTTTTTAGCACATCTTTCCAAATTTCTTTATCAAAACGAAAAGTAATAGGAGTGATTTTGCGAACATGATAATAGGTTGTAAAAAACATCAGAGCAGCCCCGAGAGTACCTGCCACCATGAGCATGTAGAAGCCAGTTTCCTTATTCTCAGGAAAACCCCAAAAAATAACGTAAGTCATGAATAAAACCGTCAGGGCTTTACCAATAACTGTTGCAAAAGAAGCAATTTCCATCTTGAATTTTGTCTGGAGAACGCTAGTGATGGTGCCGTTCATAATTGTCAAAATAACTGTGATTGAGGCTATGGCAACACCAAAAGGAATCAGGGTATCTTCGAATTTTGGAATGAAAAAAGAACTTATAATAGCTACGGCCATAACTAGCAAAACCAAGACCGTGCGGATAGCAAAAATATTAGCAATTAATTTGGGAATTTTGTCTTCGTTTTCGGACATTTCTTTAATCGCAACCGTAAACAAGCCAAGGTCCGCAACTATGCCGAAATAAGCCAAAAATTCGTAGACCACGGTGTATTGTCCAAAGCTTTCTTGTGACAAATAATTAGTACAAATTTTAACCACGGCAAACCCAAGCAGGCCAAGAAAAATTTTGCCTATGATCTGAGCTAGGGTATTTGAGAGAATTTTGCGGGCTACTGACATGAAAATATGATATAATGATTCTAATGCTTTTTGAATTTACATTTTTTTATGCACGAAATCAAAAATAAACTGGAAGAAATAAGAAGATTGATCGACATTGGGTTGAAAAAAGTCGACCTTGATGGCAAGCGTGTTGAGCTTGTGGAATTAAATCAAAAAATGTTGGCTCCTGATTTTTGGGATGACAGAGAGAGAGGGCAAGAAGTCAGTCAGAGAGCCAGTAATTTGAATAAACTAATTGGGACTTGGGATAAAATGGATGGAGAATGTAAGGAGCTTTTGGAGATGATGCCTGGGATTTCTGCGGAAGAGGATCCAGAGGCTGCAGCGGAATTTACTAAAATGGTGGAAACGTTGGGAGTGAATTGGAGAAAACTTGAAATTTCTACTTTTTTGAATGGAAAATATGATCAGAATAATGCGATCGTAACTATTCATGCCGGAACTGGTGGAACAGATGCTCAGGATTTTGGAGAAATTTTGTTAAGAATGTATTTGAGATACGCGGAAAGAATGGAATTTGCGACTGAGTTGATGGATAAATCTGATGGTGAAGAGGCTGGCATAAAAAGTTGTAGTTTTTTGGTGAAAGGACCGTTCGCTTTTGGCTATTTGAAGGGCGAAGCGGGCGTTCACAGATTGGTGCGTTTGTCGCCATTTAATTCTAAAAATACACGTGAAACTAGTTTTGTTTTGGTGGAAATTTTGCCGGAAATTCTACATGCGGATGATATAAAAATTAACGCTGATGATTTGAGAATTGATGTTTATAGATCTGGTGGAGCCGGTGGACAAAGTGTGAATAAAACTGATTCTGCGGTGAGGATTACGCATTTGCCAACTGGAATCGTGGTGGCGTGTCAAAATGAGAGGAGTCAGCTGCAAAATAGAGAGTTTGCGATGAAAATTCTGCATGCAAAATTGATAGATTTGATGGAAAAACAACAGACAAAAGAGTTAGCAGATTTACGTGGGGATAAGGTGGAAATGTCTTGGGGAAATCAGATTAGATCTTATGTAATTCACCCATATAAAATGGTCAAAGATCACCGTACAGATTACGAAGAAAGCAATCCAGATGCGGTTTTTGATGGTGAATTGGATGGTTTTATAGAGGCGGAGTTGAGGAAAGTGAAATAAAATGGTATAATTAGGGGATGATTTCACCAAAACCAATTGAGCATAAGGCTCATGTACATGCCACAAATAACTTTCATTTTATACGCCTCGTGGCGGCGATTTTGGTGATCGTGACTCATTCTTATTCTCTTAATGGTCTGCCTGAGGAAGATTTAATGTGGAGTTGGACAAATCAAAATTTCACTTTTAGTTATTTTGGGTTGATGACTTTTTTTATAATTTCCGGATATTTAATTACGCAGTCGGCAAAGCCTGAATTTAGGATGCATTTTAAAGGGGCTTTGAGCTTTTTACGTAAACGTTTTTTGAGAATTTTCCCGGCTTTGGTGGTGATGGTTTTGTTGACGATTTTGGTGCTGGGGCCTTTACTGACAATTTTTACTCCTGGAGAATACTTTAGTGATCCGGAAACTTGGGGTTATTTAAAAAATCTGACTTTATATGATAGACAGGGGGATTTGCCCGGAGTTTTTTTGAATTATGATGGTTATCCTGAATACGTTAACGGTTCACTTTGGACTCTGTGTTATGAATTTACGCTTTATTTGGGAGTGATGTTGTTAGCGATTTTTGGGGCTTTGAGATGGAGATATTTGATGTTGGTGGGTTTTGTTTTTGCATTCTACAAGTTGTCTGCGCTGCCTTTGCATGATCCATTTGAAGGGCTGAACCCAGATATGTTTTTGGGATTAAAAGTTTTGGCTATTGGACGTTTTGCTTTGTTCTTTTTTAGTGGAATGATGCTTTATCTTTTTAAGGATAAAATCCCGATGAAGTTCTGGATTTTTGCGAGTGCTGTTGGATTGATGATCGCAGGTTGGTGGATGGGAGAGGGAGCAAATGCCGGTTTAATCAATAATTTATGTTTGCCATATATCATTATTTATTTGGCTCAGGTGCCGAGCAGGTTGAATAAATTTGCTGAGGTGGGGGATTTTTCTTATGGAATGTATATCTATGCTTTTCCTGTGCAAAAACTGATTGCCTGGTATTTCCCGGGGTTGCCGATGAGCATTATGATTCCTTATTCAATTTTGGCGACTTTGCCTTTTGCAATTTTGTCGTGGGAATTGGTAGAGAAGAGGTTTTTGGGGCATAGGGTGAAGGCTTTGGAGGGTGATGTCGTGGTTGCTGAGAAAGCGGTAGTGGTTGAAATGGCTGGTGGAAGTGCTTAACTTGAGGCTCAGTGGTAGCTAGTTTTTTTCGGAAAAATGTACGGACGCTGTACTTACGAGTTTTGAGAATTTAATAGATTGGAAGTCTGGGGCGCCCCAAGTTTTACAGATTAGAATTTTTCACTAATTCGTCTAGATTGCCCTTTAGCGTGGGTTCTTTTTCTGCTTGTTCAACAAGTTTGATGGCATCAATTAAGCTTTGTGAATCAATTGGTTTTTTGAAGCGTAGACCAAAGGATTTACCATTTTCATAAAATTCGACGTCATCATTATTAATATTGCTCATAAATTTTAGTTAAAAATTCGTAGAATATGATTAGTATATTGAGATATTCGCTTGAGTTAAAATTTTTGGGATTGGCAAACGGCATGATTAATGTTAAAATTAAGTTGGATATTCTGAAATTATTTCCAACTTATAAGTTTATGAGCACTCTAGTACAGATGAGAAACAAGGGGCAGTTTACGATTCCATCATCAATGAGGGAAAAATTAAATCTGAATGATGAGACTGTTTTAAGTGTTACCTTATTGGAAAGCGGGGCATTGCTTGTAATTCCAAAAAAACTTGAAGTGCCTTCAATTCTTAAAGAAACGGCAGCGATGGCCAAAAAACGTGGAGTAACTCTAGAGGAAATGTTAACGGAATTAGACGAGATTAGACATAATTCTTAGATTGATGATTAAAATTTTTATTGACAGTAGCGTGCTGATTTCGGCTATGATTTCAGATGAAGGCGCATCTGCTAAAATCTTGAGTTTTTGTGAAGGTGAGGTTATGGAAGGGTGGATTTCTTTAAAAGTTCTTGAAGAAGTTGAAAGAACAATAAAAAAGAAGGTTCCGGAAATATTACCTAAATTTGAAAAATTGAAGTTGAGTTCCAACCTGCAAATATTAAAAAAACTGGATTCTGAAGTATTAAAAAAAGCTGATAAATGGATCTCTGATAAGAACGATGTGCCTATTTTGGCTGCGGCAAAACAGCTAGCGGTGGATGCTCTTTTGACGCTAGATTTAAGGCATTTTATTAAAGATTTGAATGTAACAAAGAAATCTGGATTGGAAATTTTGACACCTGGAGAGTTTTTAAAGGGATTTGTTAAATTTTATTAAAATTGTAGAATAGGCATATGCCAAAGTTAAAAATTGTGACAGGGAAGGATAATCCGATTTTGAGGGCGATGAGTACGCCGGTAAAAAAGTTTGATGCGAGCTTGAAGAAATTCGCAAAAGACTTGAAGGACGCCATGGTAAAGGCCAAGGGCTTGGGAATTGCTGCGCCGCAAGTTGGGCAGAATATTCGTGTTTTTATCACGGTTTTGAATTATAAAACGGACCAGCAGGTGACTGTGACGATGGTAAATCCGGAGATTCTGGAACATGGTCTGGAAACTAATATTGATGAAGAAGGTTGCCTGAGTTTACCGGCAATTTATGGGAAAGTTGAAAGATTTAATAAAGTGCTTGTGAAGTTTTTTGACCTTGATGGAAATGAGCAGGTTTTTAGCCTGCAAGGCCTAAACGCGCGCGTAGTTCAACACGAAAACGACCACATCAATGGCGTGCTTTTTATTGATAGAATCGCTGAACAGGAACAGAGAAAGGGGTTGGCGGTTTAAGGGAGTTTATGGCACTAACTGATTAACAAAGTCAGAAGAAATCTGAATAGTAGATGGTAATTCTGGGGTATAATAAAAATTTTCATTTTTAACGGCACCATCTTTGAATACTACACCTGGCTGTCTTTTTATGAAGTCTTCAAATTGTTGATATTCGGTTTTCATGGTCATAGCGTTAAAATCAATGGTATAAGAATTGCTCTCAGGATTATATTTGACTGAACTTGCAACATTAATCGCGGCGACTTTTGATTTAATCGTTTCGGTTTTAGTCGTCACCATAGCTTCATCATCTTTAACTCCGAACTTTAATTGAGGGGACGTTGCTTCAGGTTTTAGAATTTTCACGGCTTCGTTAGGAGCTTCGCGTAATTGTGTGATGATGATTTTACTCTCCCTGTCGGTGATTTTTTGGAGGGTGATAGTGTAGTTAAGTTTTTCTGTTTCAGGGATTTCGGCGGTGGCATTACCATGTAAATCAATTTTTACTTTTGCAGCTGAGCGACGGTCTAATTTCACGATTACTTCTCTGATGCCGCCGGCGTGCTTAAAGGAGTCTTCGATGGTGATGTTTCCGCCCGCTGTTGATTCAATATTATAAGCTTTTGCAGTGCTGTCATCTCCGCTATATGCAGTAAGAATCTGGTTTTTCGCATGATTTATTCTGATGTTTGAATATTTTCTTATTTCAATGGCGCCTGGTTCCAAACCGGATTTTTTGTCGATGTACGGAATGTAGACAGTCGATTCGCCTGGAGCAGAATTGTATACAAGATGGCCTAATTTGAATGAACACAAATTTAAAATTAATTTTTCTCCATCGTAAATTGATAGACCCGGCTTGTCCATGTAAGGCTCAATTTTCATTGAGAATCCAGATGGAAGTGGAGTGATGTTATATGGTTTAGGACCTTCTGGGGTCGTGACGGTAAGGACGTTTTGCTTGAGACTTAAGTGGCCTATTGATAAATTTTCTGCTTGTTCGGCAGCGGGCTCTGGAGTGACAGAGGCTGGGACTACAGATCCAGATCGAGCATGTGTGTCAATTGGTGTAAGAGGTGATTCAGGAACTATTGAGCCATTTTCTTCTTCATAATCCTCGATTGCTTCCAAAATATCGCCCGTGAGGGTATCGGTGTCTTCAGATGGATCGAGCAGGAGGTAATATGTATTGGCCGGACTACCCTGTGAATTATCGTATTCACGTAGACCCTCGTCATAGATATGTCCACCTGAAGATATTGGTGTCAATTTAACAATAAGCTTAATAGCTCTAAGTTTGTTTTTTGCATTATCATCCAGGGCCTCAAAAGAATCCTTGATCTTATAAAGACTTTCATAAAATTCCGTATCATACAAATTATGATTATCTAAATATTTCACAACAGACATATCATAAGCCTTAAAGTAGGTGTTTAGGTTTTCAAATTTTCGATAGTTTTTGCAATCTATTAATTTCATCATAATGAGGACCTCGGATTGATTAATATTGATATAGTTAACAAAATTCTCATGTTCATTACTGGTAAATATAATGATCGGAAATCCTCCAAGCGTTTTTAAGGAATCTGCGCTCAAGGAAGCCAAAGCTTTCTTTAAATTTGCTAGACTTTCTGCAAGCAACTTATCGTTGCCTTGATTATCCCCTGCCAAGCTAATCTCAACACCATATTGATGTTTGATTTGATCCAGAGCTGGCTTGAGATCTATCCTTAGCTGAATCTTGCCTTCAGGAGACCTTGTTTCACCATTAATCAACCATCCTCTGTCGTCAAATTCACCTGTATTAGTACTCCCATCTGCAAAAATAATTTTTCCACGTTTAATATTTCCATTTGGCCATTTTATGCCAGTAAATTTCATTCCATCACGTTCCCAAGATTCATATTTTCCTAATTCGGGAGCTGGAGCATCGGCTGGCTTTGGGGCTGGAGTGGGTTCTGGGGTGGCGGCGGTTGATTCTGGAACTATTTCGCCTCTAAAGCCATTTTCGTCAATTTTTAAATATTTATAACTACCACCGGGTTGCTTTTTACGTCTGTAATGGCCAACGGATTCAAATCCATCTTCTATTGGCTTCCAGTAAGCAGGGCTTTCGGCCAACTCTTTGAGTATTTGAGTAGTAGTTTTTGGGTCTTTTGCAACCCTGATCGTCATATCCTCATACATGGTGATTTTGTATTCTTCGCCAGGATTGTTGAATGGATTAGTATTATCTGGTCCACTAAGCATTGCATATCCGATTTTTGCATTATTGGCTTTAAATTCCAGTAGAATCCGCGCTGCTGCCCCATATCGTAAATTAAAAGTGACTTCACCTGTAAGTTCTGGGGCTATGATAATAGGGAATTTATCCCAAATCTTTGATTCTTTATTAAATAGTTTGGCTACACGGTGTTTACCAAGAGTTGGGGAGGTTTCAACATCCAAGTAGGCATTTTCTTCTTCAGTTAAGGCTACGCCGCTTAACGTTCCATCCTCATCAGTATATGGGTGAAAATAGTATTGTACCGTTGATTCAGGCTGAGGAAACTCCTGATCCTTAAGTTCGTCTCCGTCGAGGTAAAGACGAGAAAAGGCTTTGCCATCCTTCATTACAATTAAACAATCATTGCCACCATAAGAAGCCATTTTAAGTTCTACTGATTTATCCTGAATATTATTGTCAAATTCAATAGAGAGAATTTTGCCATCATTCTTTGTTACGAATATGCGGTCTTCGGTAATTGATAATCGGCCGGTGGTTATTGCTTCTGGCGGAATTTTGACTTCGGCTGGGGATACCGGGACTTCTGGAGCCGGAGCCGGAGCCGGGGCCGGGGCAACAATTGGAGCTATAACCGGCTGGGCTGGCTCGGGTTTAGGAACAGGGTTATTGCCCCATAAAAAAGGGTTTTCATAGTTAGCGCCAGTAAAATAGCTGGCAATATCTGTTGGTGGAATAGGTCCGGGAGCAGGTGCCGGTGCTGGAGGGGCAACCATCGCGTAGCGCGGATCATTAGGTGGCGGAGGGATTGGGGCTGGCTCGGGTTCCTGTACAGGCGCAGGAGGTTCTGCTGGATGGACGGCTAACATTCCCCGGATTGGAGGTGGTTCGACTGCCGCGACGGCTGCTGGCTCGGGGCTAGGGGCAGGGATGTTGCCTTTAATTCTTAAAATTACGCCGGCATTTCTTTCGTCTTCACTTTCAACAGTTTGGCCGAGATTAAATTCTATAATATCGTCTCCACTCAATTTGCCATCAACTAATTCCATTTTCATATCTTCGGCACGCTGGAAATTAAGTGCGATATCAAATAAACCGCCACCTGGTAAAAAAGCTGCTTTATTTGCTGGATCCCTCAAAAAATTGATAAACGTGTCATTATTTACGGCATCGATATAGCCTTTGATAAATGCGCCTTTACCATTTAAAATATCTGGCGGATTGAAGTTATCGGGATTGAATAAATTTAATCTTTCAAAGATTTCTTTTTTTTCTTCATGCCACTCTTTGGCTTTATGAATGTAATGCTTGCTGCCGTCAGTATAACCAAAGTAAGTAAAACTAATTTCTTTTAATTGGCCTTCTTTTTTGAGGGCTACAATGGCATCGATAATTTCTTTTACTGTATGTTTACCAGAAACATAGCTTGTGCCATTCGTATATTCACCAAGCGCGTAGAAAAAAACATGCTGCTTAAGTTCTTCAATATTCACGTCTAAGCCCTTTTTTTGTTTAAGAATAGCCGCGAGATTCGTTAAACTTTCCCTTGAAGGATTGGGTGGAAGAGGATCATTGGGACCACCAGGTTGAGTTGCAGTGTAAAGTTTGGCATCAGCTTCTTCACGATTCGAAATATCAGCAGAGGCCTGAGCCGTGACCTGTTTTTTTAAAGGCGATTCATATTTGCGGTTTTTGAATTCATTAACCTTTCGATTGCTTTGATTGCGTGGCAATTCAATTCCACCAAGTTGTGTCATTTTTTGTTTTTAACTTTTGTTTTTTTGGAAATCTTATTATTTTATCACTTTTTGAGGTATTTGTAAATGCGGTATAAGAGGTAGAGGGGTTTGTTGAAGGCGTGGTCGCGGGGTGGGAGATAAGATATGGATTCACCGCCAAACTTTTTCTTGAAATCGGTGACACCAGCCCAAGGGTGATTTTGGACGTTTTCGGGGGCGATACCGAGGAAATCGTATTCTTTATGGTTTTTGGCTTTTGCGTCGTTGATAGCCCTCCACTGAAGCAAATACGGGGCCATGACATTGCGATGTTCGTTGCTTGAAACCCCATAATAATAAATTGCTGTTTTTGCGAAGAAAGTGACGATGATTGCAGCGATGGTTTTGCCTTCAAATTCTGCGATGTAGAGATTGCCTAAATTGGCTTGGGTAAGGGTTTCAACCATGTTTTTGTAGAAGGTAGAATCATGGCCGTGAAATTTATCCCTGGTAGTTGTTTCAAGAAGAATACGATGATAGTCAGCGATATCTTGAGAAAATTGGGCGGCGTTTTTTGGATCAGCAATGCGAATTTGTACACCTTTTTTTTCTGCTAATTTGATATTGTAGCGACCTTTTGGTTTCATTTGAGCGAGAATTTCTTCATGTGATTTCGTGAGGTCGAGGATCAAAGTGTGTTCTGGCTGGAAACCGTAGTGGTTAGCGCTAAATCCCTTGAGTTTTAATTTGGAATTTGCTGGTAACGGAGGATCAATACGATAAAAAACTGCCTTTTCTTTTTTAGCAATTTTAGAAATTTCTTTAACTAAAATATCCATTTGTTCCTGGGCATTTTTTTCATAATTCAAAAGTGGGCCGCGCGCAGAGTAAAGCCAGGTGTAACCTTTAGCGATTGGCATACGAATTAGCATAGTTCCACCGATGATTTTGTTATTTTCTTCTAAAACAACGATCCAATATTTACCACGACTTGGAATTTTGCTTTGAAAATGGCCCCAAGTTGGAGTTTGATGAATGCTAGTGAGGGGATGGTTGGCGATAAATTCTGACCAAATATTTTCCTCGGATTGATTTAAGATTCTGGCTTGCATATGCTAAAAAGAGTAGCGCAGATGGCCTTGATTGGCAATTAGTTTTCTTCGGGCAGATCTTTCCACTTATTAACTTCTACCCAAGCTTTTGAAAGTTCTTTATCAAAAGTTACTAATTGAGCATTTAATTCTTTTGCTACAGCCATAAGTAAACTATCGTTAAATGAGAGTTTTCGGAAAGAAAAGAATAATTCCTGAGCTAAACCAAAGGCATTATTTGATGTATTTATTACTTTAATTTCTTCATCGGTAAGGAATGCCATAAAGTTAATGGAATATTGATCTGAACCTTTATTACGAAAAACCGTCAAAGTTTCCGCATATAGATGATCTATAACTTCCACATCTTTGTAATTCAAATTTACTAATATCTCTAAAGCTTGTTGATGGCAGGAATCATCTCTATCAAGAAATGCTATCCAAACCGATGTATCTAATAAAATCATTTTTTCTTTTTTAATTTACTTTTACCTTTTGTGCCATAGACGATTTCATCTACACACTCACTTAAATTTGTATAACCACTGTTAAACATATATTTTTCTAGATCCTTAATGTTGACCTTCCTTCTTTCAGTTTGTTCACCCTGTCTTTCGACTTTATGAAGTTTTTCCCATTCCTCATAGGGGACGTAGACGCCTTCATTTTTGCCGTGGTTGGAAATGATAGTGGCTTTGTCTGCGTTACTAAATTTTTTGTAGTTACGGAGGAACTCGCGCACGGTTGTAGTCTGTTGTTGCATAATAGGGTTGGTTATTGCTAACTTACCCAAGTCTAGCCGGGTTGTCAGACAATTGTCAAGCATTTTTAGCGGGAAACAAAAATAAACCTCTATCTGTTATAGCAGATGGAGATTAAATTTTTATTAAATTTTCTTAAAATATTTTTAAAATGTCCCAAGGGGAAGGGACGGGGAAGTAGGGAACGGGCGCCGCAGGCGCCTGTTATTGCATCTTCTGTCTGATAAAAGCTGGGATGTCTAGCTCGTTTTCAGTGTTTTTGATTGTTGGCATGGAGGATTCAGCATTCTTGTGAGCGCTGAAAACTGATTTTTGACGTAGGATAGAATTTTCATTCTGCCTATAGTCAAATCCTGTAGCAACAACGGTGATTTTGATTTCACCAGTATATGAATCATTGATAACTGCACCGAAGATAATATTAGCTTCTGGGTCGGCAGCTTCTGTAATAATTCTCGCAGCTTCATCAACCTCAAACATGCTCAAATCGTTGCCACCTGTAACATTGAAAAGTACACCTTTAGCGCCATCGATTGAAAGCTCAAGAAGAGGACTTTCGATAGCAGCTTTTGCGGCTTCTGTAGCACGGTTTTCACCAGTACCATAACCAATTCCCATAAGTGCGGAACCAGCGTTTTCCATAACAGCTTTAACATCGGCAAAATCCACATTGATCATGCCATGAATAGTAATCAAATCAGCGATACCCTGAACACCCTGTCTTAGTACATCATCAACGACAGCAAAGGCGTCATTAAGTGGAGTTTTCTTATCAATAATTGCAAGAATCTTATCGTTAGGAATAGTAATCAATGTATCAACTTTATTCTTTAAATTCTCCAAACCTTCTTCACCCTGGTTACGACGTCTCTGGCCTTCAAATGAGAATGGTTTAGTTACAACGGCAACAGTCAAAATTCCCATTTCTTTAGCAGCAGCAGCAATTACAGGTCCAGCACCAGTTCCGGTACCACCACCCAAACCACAAGTAATAAAAATCATATCGCTACCTTCGATAGCATCCTTGATTTCATCAATGCTTTCTTCGGCAGCCTGACGACCAACATCCGGGTTACTACCAGCTCCAAGTCCACGAGTTGTAGCCTTACCAATGTTAATTTTAGTAGCTGCTTCAGCGTGATATAGAGCCTGAGCATCTGTATTAATACTGATAAAATCAATGCCCTTAAGACCAGACTTGATCATGCGATTTACGGCATTACATCCACCTCCACCGACACCAAGTACTTTGATGTTAGCAACTGGAGTAATATCAGGTTTTATTTCTAAAGATTTAGCCTTAGGTTTTGTAGTAGCGTGATTATCTCTATTTGAAGAGAATAGATTTTTAAGATCCTGGTTGTCGTTAATTGGAGTTGATGCCATGTGTCATTAGTTAGTTAGCAGGCGCTTATTATTATCCTGCACTTGACAGAATGTCAATATAAAATCTGACTTAAAAATTTATACAGTACCAATTTATTATGGAACCAAGTTTTTAAACCATTTCATCATGTTCGTGAAGCCTTTTTTAAGGTTAACGTTCTTAAGTCCAGCATGATGTCTGCCTTCGAATCTTGAGCCCCATAGTAGTAGTCCAATAGCCGTAGCATAGGCAGGGTCATCAATCTTATCTACAACTCCGTCATAGTTTTGAGGGAATCCAATTTGCGCAGGTAAATTTAATGTTTCGCGAGCAAGGTCGATTACTCCAGGCATTTTTGCTCCAGCACCAGTCAAAACCACACCAGCCGGTAACATACCGTCACGGTGGATTTTAGCTAATTCTTCCTTAACTAAAACAAAAATTTCGTGATAACGAGCCTGAATGATTTCTGCTACATGTCTTTTTGAAACCAAATGTGTATCAAGTTTGCTAACAAGAGAAAGATCAATTGTTTCCCTATCATTTACGTCTTCTGGGATAACTGTTCCATATTCAATTTTAACTTTTTCTGCTGTATCAATAGATGTGCGAATACCAATAGCTAAGTCATTAGTTACATTTTCGCCACCAACCGGAATTACGGCTGTATGCAGAGTAGCACCGTCTTCAAAAACGCTAACTGCTGTGCCACCACATCCAATATCTACTACCACGCAACCCAATTCTTTTTGACGTTTAGTCAAAACAGCCTCAGAAGAAGCCAAACAGTTTGGGATCATGTCTTCAATATCAACACCAGATTGCAATACGCACTTTTCAATATTCTTAATAGCTGGCTCAAAACCAGTAACTATATGTGTTTCTACTTCTAGTCTAATACCAGTCATACCAACCGGATATTTAATACCTTTTTGTTCGTCTACGGTAAAAGTTTTTGGAATAATACGCAAAATACGGCGATTGCTAGGGATTGTTACGGCCTGAGCAGCCTCCAAAACACGATCTACGTCGTCTTCGCTAATCTCATTTTGAGAATGAGAAACCGCAATAACACCTCTGCTGTTGATGGAATCGATATGATTACCACCAATACCCAAAAATACATGGTTGATAGGTTCACCAGCCATTCTTTCGGCATCTTCAAGAGAAGAAGAAATGCTATTAATAGTCTCTCCTACGTCAATTACGGCACCTTTTCTTAGGCCTGTTGATGGAGCGATACCGACGCCGATGATATTTGGAATTACTGAAGAGTCATCCATAACTCCTACAACTGTCCTTATTTTTGAGCTGCCAATGTCTAGAGAGGCAACCATTCTTGATTTAGCCATATTTGTATTGGGATTTTACAAGAAATTACATTAGCTTACAAATAATTCGTAAGAAATCACTGGAAATCAGGTTAAGCGTCGATTTAACCACAATTGAGGGTACGCTGTCAAGAAATTAGAAGAGGCTGGCCTGGATATGATCGTTATTTTGGCGTTTTAATCTGGAATCTCCGTTGAAATTTTTAAAGCGATTTAGTAAAGTTTTGAATTCTAGACCCATTAAAAAGTCTTCCAGTTTTTTTTCGTCGTACTCGTGGGAGCGGCAACCAATTAGGTTTAATTCTATACCTGGCACATCACAAATGATGGTTGCGAGATATTTACTTTGAAAGGCGCTGTCTTTGCTGGTTGCCAATTTTATTCTGGTGGATTCTTTGATTTCGTCGAGATGCTGATAAATATTTTCGACGCTGCCATATTTTTGGAGTAAATCTCGTGCGGTTTTTGGACCGATACCAGCAACGCCTTTTAAATTATCAGAATTATCTCCCTGGAGACCTTTCATATCTGTAATTTGGCTTGGCGTAAGCCCATAACGAGTAAAAACCTTGTCAAAATCATAAATAGTTGGCTCGGAAAATTTTGGCATAGTGGCCATAATGCGAGTTTTTTCTGTGACTAACTGCAGGGTATCGAGATCACCGGTCACTATATATGTAAGTAGATTTTCTTCTTCGGCCTGTTTTGCCAGAGTGCCAAGTACGTCATCTGCCTCATAACCAGGCATTTCATAAATCGGAATTCCAAAAGCCTGAACTAATTCTCTCACTCGAGGAATTTGGGCATAAAGCTCATCAGGGGCCTTCACTCTAGTAGCTTTATATTCTGTATATTGCTCATGTCTAAAAGTTTTGGCCTTCACATCAAAAGTCACCGCAATGTAGTCGGGTTTTTCTTTTGTAAGCACATTTAAAAGGAGCGTTGCGAATCCATAAACGGCGTTCACTAATTCTCCGGACTTGGTTTTAAAAGGTGGTAGGGCGTGAAAGGATCTGTGAATAATGGCATTCCCATCAATTAAAATCAGTTTTTTAAGATTTGCAGATATTTCAGGCATTTAAAGTAGAATAATAATTAAGAAGAGCGTCAAGGTTAAGGCTCTGGATTTCGGAGTGATTATAAGGTATAATGACTGGATAACAAAATTTTGAATGACGAATAGTTCACTAGATAATTTTCTAAAACAAAAAAGAGAGACAAAGAAGCAGGTTGCTGGGAAATTTAATTTTTCAGAAAAACATCCGCTGCTTGTAATAGTGCTCGATAAAGAACTTTCAAAAAAGAATGAAGAATATTTAAAGTTTTTACTTGATGGAACAGCACACGTTAATTTGCAGGTGGTAATTCTTGCTGATACTAATTTTGAAATTTTTAATACTCCACACACTATCGTTTTGCCATACAATCGTGGGAATAGAAATTTATTAATACAAGCCGCAGATATGGCTTTGTGCTTTGATTTCAACGACGTAGAAGAAATGCTTTTAAATGGAACTATTCCAATAAGTATGCCGCGTGGAGAAATTGCGGATTACAATCCAAATAGAGAAAATGGAAATAGTTTTGTCTTTAAAAAAGAAAATTACTGGTCGATTTTTGCCACAATTGTAAGAGCACTAGAAACCTTCAAATTTCCTTACGATTGGAATCATATTATCCGCCAGGGATTGGAAACAGTTTCATTTAAGAAGAACTAAATTTTTGGTCGCGCTTTAGTTTAAACTTGGACCGCTATTTTGAGATGTAACACTTGTAATTGTGTCGATGATGTCTCCAAAATTTATGTATTTAACTACGTCCAAACCTAAGAATCTACCAACCATTTGAACGATAACCGTAGCCAAAATAGTCACGATAAGACCAATGATTGCATAGCGAATAGTGCTTACTGCAGATTTAATTTTGTCTTCCTGACCTCCGGATAAAATAAAAGAAATACCACCGTAAAATATAAATATTACAGATAGTAGACCGGCAAGGATAATGGCATAAGCCAAACCCTTATTGATCACTTCCATAACGTCTTTATTAGCCGCAGCATCAAGGATACTTCCTTCTTGTAGTCCTGAGTTATTTGTAGCCATTTTTTAAATTAATTTGTGAACCTATTCTAGACTTCTTCCTGTCCAGGTTCAACTATCTTTAGGTTGACACGTAAATTATTTTTAGAACCCACGATTCTAAGAAGTATTCTTAAAGCTTTTGCAGTTTGTCCGCTTTTACCAATGATTTTTCCCATATCGTCTTTTGAAACTTTTAAAGTCAAAAGCACTCCCATATCATCAACTGTTCTTTCAACAGAGACTTCTGAAGGATTATCTACGATCTGTTTGACCACGAATTCAACAAAATCGCGATCTGCTGTCTGGCTAGTGTCTGTCATTGACGTGAAGTTAGTAAATAAAAATATTGAAAGTTTTATTTAGGCTTTAAGCTGCTTTTTCAGCTTTTTTCTTTGGACTTTTCTTAGTTCTTGGAGCGATGAATTTGTCCATACCTTCAAGACCTTCTCTTTTTAAAAGGACAGCAAGTGTATCGGAAGGCTGTGCGCCAACAGATAACCAGTGTTTAACTCTCTCCATATCAACTTTGAATTCTTTTGGCTTAGTAGCTGATTTGTAATAGCCAATAGCCTCAAGGTATTTGCCTTTTACGGCAGAAGTGTGTTCCTGAACAAGGATACGAAAGCTTGGTTGAGCTTTTTTACCAGTACGACTTAGTCTTAGTTTAAGCACGAGATTTGCGGGATAGATAAGTAAATTGCGGGCTTTATTTTAGAGCGAAGTGACTTAAAGTCAAGTAAAATTGAGTTTTTCGGCCGGTCTGGTTAGTTGAGTGCGCAGACTCTTGACTAAATTCTTGCCTATTTTCTTATTAAGCTCTTTGAGAATTTGTTCTTTTTTCATAATAATTTCCTGTGCCCAGGCGGAATTTTCGACGTTAATGTGGAGAATGCTATCTTTGTAAAAGGCTGGTTGTACGTATTGGGCAATTTCTTTTTGAGTGGTAAAAATTTCTAGGAGAATGGTGCGGAAATCCTGACATACTTTGATAGCGAGCCATTCACGGGAAATATTTTTCTTTTGAGCAGCTAGGGGCAATAATTTTTGAAAGGGCTCAAACATCAGTTAATAATTTAAAGGTTTCTTTGGCGGTTTTTTCCCAGGAAAAATTTTTGACGTGCTCGAGGCCGTTTTTGACTAATTCTGCGGAAAGGTTTTTGTTCGCATAGAGTTTGTAAATTTTGTCGGCAATGTCTTGTACATTATATGGATCAAAGTAGACGGCATTGTTTTTGCCGGCGATTTCAGGGATGGAAGAAGTATTGGAAGCGGCCACCGGTGTAGCGCAACTCATGGCTTCTAGGGGAGGTAAACCGAAACCTTCGTAGAGAGAAGGGAAGACGTAAATTGCAGCTTCTTGGTAGAGTTTTAGAAGTTCTTTTTCATCGACGAGGCCGGGAGTTATGATTTTATCCTGGAGTTTTAGGCTTTTAATTGTTTTGCGGACCTCGGGATAAAAGGGGTCTTCTTTGCCGGTAATAATTAATTTAAGTTCGGGAATTTTTTGTTGCAGAATGTCAAAAGCTTCGATTAAACGAGGAAGATTTTTGTGGTTGCGCCAAACTCCGGTATAGAGTAAAAATGGCTTTTTAGTCTGATTTTTTGAAGGTTTGAATTCTGGGCTGAGGCCGTTGTATATAACTGATATTTTTTGCTTTGGAATTTTAAAAAACTTGAGAATATCGGCTTTGGTATTCTCGGAAACGCTGATGATTTTTTTGGATTTTTTTAGGGCGTGTTTGATTGTTAAGTTATAACCGAGTCGATGGTGAAATTTAGTCATTTTGCGACCAGGGAAATAATTGAGAATAAGGTCGTGAATTGTAACTACAAAAGGGCGATTATAGAGAATAGGAACGTTGAAATGGGGGAAAAACATTAGGTCTAATTTTTCTTTTAAAAGTTTTTTTAAGAACGTGGTTTGTTCAGATAGAGAATAGTGCTTGGCATTAACAAGGATTTTGCTTACGTGCGGCCTTAATTTGAAGCTTTTATATTCTGGATCGTTAAAAAAAAGAATTAATTCATAAGGATTTTTGAGCCGGCTGTTTAATTCTATAAAATGCTCTACAAGCTCGTGAGTATAACGACCTAAACCTGTAAATTTAGAGCTAAATATTCGACAGTCGATACCAATTTTTTTGCCAGTTTGTATGGTGGCCTGGGAAAGCTTTTGCATGGCAGCAGTCTAACAGATTTTGATTTTTTTGAAGACCCTAAATTTTGGGCTTGTATTGAGGGCGGAAATATATTACTGTCTCCCCTGCACCGAAAAAATCTTTCAGGTTGCAAGGCGAGGAGCGGTAGTTCAGCTGGTTAGAACGCCACACTGTCACTGTGGAGGTCGCGGGTTCGAATCCCGTCCGTTCCGCCATTAATTGCAAAGATAGCGCTTTTGTTGTATAATCACATCATGAGTGGAGAATTTAAAAAACCTAAAGCGGCAGATTACGAAGGTTTAGATAGAAGCCGTAGACTTCGGGAGGTTTGTCATAGCTTAATTGATATTGCAGAAAAAGCTTCTATTCGCCCTGAAGAGTTAAGCGCTCAGGAACGCCTACATCTGAGAACATTGCCAGAGGAATTAAGACAAATGGGGATAACACCAAAAATGAACGTTTTGTTGACTGGTGAATCTAAAACGAAATATCAAGATCCTGTTTATGCTGCTGAATATTTAGCCGGAGAATTGTTAAATGTTTTACAACAGGGGCAAATTTCTGAAGAGACAGCTCTTGAGGCACTCCGTACTATTAGGAATATACAGCCTAGCAGATACGAGATTGCTACAAAGGGTTATGATCTACTCGATACGAACAATCAACCTCCAGAAACCATCAGGTATAATGTTAACATGGCTGCTCTAAATTTATTGAAGAAAATGTTTGACTTGTAGTTGTTAGGCACCAGTTATTTCTGGAGTTGGCTTTACAAATAATGCATCAGCGTCATATCTGCCTCCAAAAGCCCTTCTAATTCTTTCGTGTATTTGTTTTACTACTGGAATACCTGTAATCGTAGCCTGGTTAACATCTGTAGCCCATGTCAGTACCAACATTGGATGAGGCGCCCATCTCGTATGCGTTTTTTCATAACATGGCCCCATAAATATTGTGAAAATATTATCTGGAAACCCAACTTTAGGGTGTTTTGCCATTAAATGTGGGTGATATTCAGAGTTCGGATCACGTATAATATCTCCTACCCCTCTTGCTAACTGATCTCTTATATCAGATAATTTTCCTTTTGGATTTTGGATAGAATTTAAAACAGTACCAGCTGCAACCATATAACGAATCGCAAGATCTTCTGAAGTCTTGAGATCTGTAACACGCCTTGAAAATGCTAAAACGGCAGCTTTTTTGTCTGTTAAAAATCTCTCCAGTGTTTTTCTCATGCTGCCTTCCACATCTTTATCGTCGATGACTCCATAAGCAACTTCGTGATTTCTTTCAGCTAAAGTAGCAAAAGGACAGATATGTTCTGTACTGCCAATAAAGGCTCTAGCATCATCTCTAATTCCGTGATCTTGGTTTCTTTTAGACATATATACAAATCAAAGGCGGTACCTTAAACTCTTTTACCAAAAAGTCAAGCAGGTGTGCCTAGATTCTAGTTCAGGGTTCGGTGGCTTTAGTGTTGTCGGAGTTTGTTCAACAGTAAATTTGGAGGTGAGCTTGAAGTTTTATTTTGGCGGGAATATATTGAGGATCCTTATTAGTTTATTAATGAATTTTATGAAAAAGAATGGAAAAAAATTACAACCAGGCGAAAGTAGTGTTGTGGAACGGAAAATTGATAGATTGGCTGACGCGATGGTTATTCTGACCTCTAAGGTTGATGGATTGAAGGAAAGCGTTGGTGGATTAGACAAAAGAGTTGGCGGATTGGAGGAAAGCGTTGGTGGATTAGACAAAAGAGTTGGCGGATTGGAAGAAAACGTTGGAGGTCTAAAGCAGAATGTTGGAGGTTTACAGGAATCCGTTGGCGGACTAGCTGGAAAAATGGACAATATGCAGTATCAGATGCATGGGTTTCAGGAGCAGATGGTTGGCGTGCAAGATAAAATTTCTAGCCTGGATGGGATATTAAAGATTACTGATAAAAGACTTGATGTTATTGAGGATGATATGGTCACAAAAGATCATTTTAAACATGCTTTTTCTTTACTTGTTACTAAAGATGATTTTCAAAATCTGGAAACTCATGTTTATGAAAACTTACTTACAAAGGCTGAATTTGAAGATAGGTTTGATGATTTTCACGATGCCTTAGAGGAGAAAGTTGCTTAAAAAAAATCACTTTGTCGTGGCGTCGACAACTATTACGTTGATGCCATTGTTGGCTAATACGCTAGAAAGGGGGAGGGGGTGATCAAGGCCTTTAGAAGCAATTCTAAAACTTTTGTTGGTTTCATGTGCAGATCCAATTACTCCGAATACTATTTTGGATTTTCGGTCTAAAACTGTGTCTCGAATGTTCATAGCCATGAAAATATTTTCGAACGTGGCTCTTTGGAATTTTATTTTATCAAGAGTGAGTTTATATTTTTTACTATAATACTTGGTTCTTTCTTCAGGTGTCTTCTTGCCGGCTAGTTTTGAAATTTCATCTAACTTTACAATTTCATCCATAGTATTACCCTTTTTTAATTCTTCAAATTCTGTTCCTATGATGTTAACTTTCTCTCCAAATTCAGCAGCAATTCGGAAAATTGCACCGAATTTATCCTTATTTTTTTCGACTATTTCTTTATTAACAGTAGCAACTGTATTTTCCTCTCCACCTTCTGCATATATATCAGTAATGAAATTATTATTTATTGCCTTTCTGAAAGCTTCTTCCATATAGGCATTGGAACTTTTAGAGGATCTTCCCTTGCCCTCAAAGTGATGCTCGAGAAACAAAACCAAAGTAGGAGCATTTGGATTTTCACTTAATACAGCATAGTCAGGTTCTATGCCCATACTTTTTAAACTGATTATCTCTTCCAATAATTTAAAATAGTTCATTGGAATTTCTTCATTGGACTTTATATTAATCTTTTTGGAATCTTTGCCTTCTTCATGTACCAAAATATCAGCTACACTTTCATCAAAACTTAGATTTCGGCCTTCGGTACTTTTATAGAGATCTGATTCAAGATCCTTGAGAAGTTTTTTTATGATAGCAAGATCCCCGTCTTCAGGATAAATGATTTCCATCTTTTTTAAGATCATTTCGTAGGTTGCAAAACTATTCTTTAGATTTTCGTCAGAATTTTTAGGTTGAGAGTTTGTAAGATCTGGAGATTCAATTGATCCGTATTGATAATGTCGCGCTATGAAAAATAGGTTTTTAAGAATCATCTTTTTAATCTCCACAGCTTCTGCAGGATCAGTTAAGTGGTCAAGCCAATTATCAGCAATAGATTGCTTTGGAACTTCTTTTTTATTTTCGAATTTATCGGACATGATTTTTGTTAAATTAATCTGTTAATTATAGCATATTTTAGAGGTTTTAAGAAGAACTTCGTTAGCTTTAAGCCGTCACGCCACTTGCCAAGACGCGCTAAGTATCGTATAATAAGTGTGTACAAAAATAAAAATAACAAAAAAACCATGAAAAATTTCAGAAAAGGAAAGTTGATCGTTGCTGCCTTCGCTCTAGCTGGCTTAGTATTTGCAGGCTATTATTTTAATTTTGGTAATGGGCAGGCAAAGCTGGACATTAATCAAGACTGTACCATTCAAAAATCCGCAAAATATGCCTCGACTAAATGTGCTGTTAAAAAACAGCCCGATCTAATCAAAACCTCAAGTAAATATGACGGCGGCACCTTGTCTCTTTTTGATTATTCTAAATTCAAAATTACAAAAGTGAGATCTAACTGGGTAAAAAAGTCTGATGGTACTTATACCAATTATAAAAACTTGGGCACCTCAAAACCGGTATTCAAATCCAGTAAAGCGGCTTGTGTGTATAGTCATACTGAAAACGCCAATTTACTTGCGATTCCGGTTTGCGAGATCAATATTTCTTTACCTAAAGTTGTTGAGGCGAATGCTCTTAGCAATATTAAAATTAACTTTCAGACTCAGATTTGTAATAACTCAGGAGACAAGTGTGAGACCTTGCATAAAAATTCTTACAAGGATGAATCTGAAGTCAGTGAGACTATTATGAATAAAGAATTATATAAAGCGGTGAAAGCCTTGGGATTAAAAGACAATGATTCTGCAAAATTAAGGGTTATCATTGAAAATACGCCTTACGAAAATAAATTATTAAGTACTAACTTGTTTGATGTTTTGTTGGTTGATGTGAGCCCACGTTATGTTTTTGATACAAGTAACTTTGGCATTAAATATGTTACCCCTACTGATACTGTTCCTAGTCAATTCGACTTAAACAAGTTTCCAGGTCAAGATGTGAGCTGCGGATATACTAATAATGTCAATGGGTGGTTTTGTAATATAAACTTTAATTTTCCAGAATTTATCGGATCTAAATATATTGAAGACTTTTATAATCCAGCAAATATCCCGAATTTGGATGTATATTTCAGCCTGTGTAGTAAAAGCAAGTGTGTAGAATTTGACGACTGGGGTTTTTACCCTAGTGTTAAGCAAAATAACGGTGCTACCAGTCCCGTTATGTCTTCAGAATTATCTGAAGCTGTGGAATACTTGGGATTGAAATCAGGAGATGTTGCAAGTTTCATGGTAACTTTTAGGAAGACCTCTCTAGCTCCTGAATCAGGAGTATATAGCGTATTTGAAAACGTGCACCTCGTGGAGGTTAAGTAAAAATTGTTAATTTTAAAAACGCCTCGTGGGATTCCATGGGGTGTTTTCTTGTTGAGGGGTTGGCCAGCACGTTGATTTACAGGACCAGGTTGCGGAACATAAAACTAGCATAAAAGTGCTGAGAAGAAAATTGCTTAAAAAATAAAGCTATTTTTTCGTAGCGTCAACAACGATAACATTGATGCCGTTGTTGGCGAGGGCGCTGGAAAGGGGGAGTGGATGTGGAATTCCTTTATCGGTAATTTCAAGAGTTTTAGTTTGAGTAATTCTTTCGTGTTGACTGCCAATTATTTCAAAGGAAATTTTAGATTTACGATTTTTAATATGATCTCTAATGTTCATTGCAATAAAAATATTTTCAAATACCACCCTTTTGAAGTAGAGTTTTTCCATAGTTCCAAGATGATTTTTCTTTAAATATTCATTTATCTCAGATTGACTTTTGGCTCCAGATTCAGCGGCAAGCGCCCTAAGTGCAGCCTCTTGGTCAAAAACATTGCCTTTTAATAAATCTTCATATTCTGTGCCGATAAAATTGACCTTATTGCCAAATTTGGCAGATATTCTATTTGTGGCATTAATTTTATCTCTGTATTTTTCCGCTACGTCTTTTTTTATGGGAGTAACGGTAATTTTACCATCCGGCTCACCCTCGATGTAAACATCTTTAACAAAGTTTTTTTCTATAGCTTGGGTTAGAGATTTTTCGATGTAGTCATTAGATATCTTTGATTCTTTAGTCCCGGATTCAATATGCTCTTCAAGAAAAAGCACGACAGTTGAGGCATCTGGATTTTCGCTTAAAATAATGTAATCAGGCTCGATTCCCATGTCCTTAAGATTCTCAACTTCTTTTGAAAGTTTGGAAAATTCCAAAGGAATTTCTGCCGCTAAATCTAGATTTATACTACGTAGTTTAGCTTTTTCTGCATCTTCTTCTTCAGTAACTAAAATATCCGAAATCCCCTGGTCTAAAGTTACGCTCTGACCTTCTGTACTGTTATATATGTCCGTTTCAAGATCATTTAGGAGCTTTTTGATCATTGAGATATCTCTGTCTTCCGGATAAATTGTCTCCATTCTATCCAAAATCATTTGATAAGAGGAGAATGTATTTTTTAAACTTTCGTTGGCGGTTTTTGGTTTTGCGCTGGTAAAATTTGGCACAGTAAGTGAATCATTCCTGTAGAATCTATCTACTATGAATAAATTGGTTAAAATTCTCTTTTTTATTAGCAAAGCCTTTTCTGGTTGAGTAATTGCATCAAGCCATTCATCAACTGGGGCTTTATCGTTACTTTGGTTTGGTAATTTGTCGGGCATGGGTTTTTGAAATTAATCCGATAATTATACCATATTTTTGAGGTTTTTAGAAGGTAGAAAACCTATTTTGTGATTAGGTAAATATAGATGAACACAAAGGCGACATTTACTTTTTACCCCAATTGTGTTATGCTGTGCCGGAGTTGAAAATAAAAATAAACAAAAAATCATGGAAAATTCTAAAAAATTGAAATTAGCAGTATTGGCTTTGGCCTTGGCTGGGCTCGTATTTGGGGCTTATTACTTAGACTTGGGTGATTTACTTAAAGGGCAGGCAAAATTGGGTGTAGTGGAAAAGTGTAAAGAACAGCAAGCTGACAAATGTGCAAAGAAAATTGTTGTAGAAAATGCAAAAATGAAAGATAAAGTTCCTTCAAAGGTTCCTTCTATTAAAGAAATTTATACTCTTGATTATAGTAAGTTTAAGATTTTGGGCGTAAATCCTTTTTGGGAAAATAAAGATGGTAAATGGGAATATAATGGAAAATGGAAAGGTAAGGCAAAAGTCTCAGATTCTCCTACTCCAGAATATAAGTCTGGTATGGTAACCTGTGTTTATGGAAAGAGTGTCGTTGATCCTTCATGTGAAGTTTGGTATCAAAAACCTGAAATCGTGAGTTCTCCAAAACCAGGTTTTAAGAAAAATATTACTCATTATGTGGAATTCTGTAATTATTCTTTTAGCAAATGTGAAGAGATCGGGTGGGTTTCTGGAGGAGAATCATATTATAACGATTCTCCAGTCACAAGTACGCTTATTGATGGATACTACTTGGAGAATACTCTTGCTCATTTAAATTTACTTTCCGGGGATGTAATGCAGGTACGTTTGTTTTTCAAAAAAGATTCACAAGTGGAAGTTGGCGGCGAAGCTTCAATACTTGTAAAAGTGGTGAAGGCTAATTGATTTGAGTTGGCTCGGGGCTAGATTCTGATATAATGCGCGGGCTATGAAAAAAGTAAATAATCTTAGAATTGAGTCGTTTAGTGAGATTGCGTCGCCAAAAGAGGTAATGCAGCAAATGCCGATTACAGAAAAGGCTAAGGAGACGGTTTTGCGTGCAAGGACAGAGCTTGAGGCGATTTTAGATGGCCAAGATAAGAGGAAAATTGTGATCGTTGGGCCGTGTTCTATTCACGATAGTAAAGCGGCGATTGAATATGCGGAAAAATTGTGCGAATTGCAGAAAAAAGTTGAGGATAAACTTTTGATTATAATGAGAGCGTATTTTGAGAAGCCTCGTACAACCGTGGGTTGGAAGGGATTTATTTATGATCCGTTTTTGGATGATAGTTACAGTTTAAAAGAGGGCGTGGTTTTGGCGAGAGAACTTCTAGTGAAAATAAATGATATGGGTATGCCAACGGGTACGGAGGTGCTTGGGCCGATCGTGATTCAGTATTATTCAGATTTAATTAGCTGGAGTGCAATTGGTGCGCGTACTGCCGAATCTCAAACACATAGAGAGCTTGCGAGCGGCCTATCAATGCCAGTTGGATTTAAGAATGGAACAGAGGGAAATGTGGATATTGCGGTGAATGCGATTATTTCTAGTGAGACGGCGCATAATTTTTTGGGTATGGATGAAGATGGGCGGGTTTCGGTGGTTACTACCAAAGGAAATCCTTACGGGCATATAATTTTGCGTGGTGGAAATGCTGGGCCAAATTATTCTCCAAAAGACGTGGCTTTGGCAGAGGAAGCATGCGTAAAAGCAGGGGTAAAGCCAAGAATTTTGATTGATTGCAGTCATGCAAATAGTGAAAAAAACTTTTTGAATCAGGGTAAAGTTTTGAACGCAGCTTGGGAACAGATTTTGGCTGGCAGCAGCAGCGTTATGGGCGTAATGATAGAAAGTAATTTATTTGAAGGAAATCAAAAAATTGCTGGAGGTTGGGGTGAAATGAAATACGGGGTTTCAATTACCGATGGATGTATTGGGTTTAAAGAGACTGAAGAGTTACTTTTGAAGGCTCATAAAATGATCTGAATTCAAGGCAAGGATCTTGACTAACCAAGCCAAAGGGCGTATGGTATACTTTAGTATATTGTAATAATTTATTATATGAAACAATTAGATGGCGGTAAAATTGATGGTGCTGGGAGCGAGCAAGTAGAGGATGGTTACGAGGCAGTAAAACTTATGTTTCAAGCTGATTTTGATAAAGCTGCTAAATTAAGCGGGTATCCGAAGGTTCCTCAACATGTCCAAGACGCACGTGACCGTCTTAGTAATGACCCCCGTCGACAGATGTGTAGGTTGTATATTCCTGGGCAACCTGTCGATAAGCCTACGGAAGATGAGATTTTGGCTCAAATTGATCCTGAGGAGTATCTAGAGGCGCGTCTAAGGGCAGAGAAAGAAGCTGTTGATGGTGCAGCGGACTTATATTTGAAAGTTAGAGATGGTCATTCATTTACAACTGCAGAAAGAATGATGCAGGATTTATTGAAAATAAAGTTCATAGGTTTAGATAAGAGGAGTATAGAATTTGAAAATTCCGTTAGAAGAGAAGTCATGACTAGAGATGCTTCGGAGCGGGAAGTTAACGAACACACGTCGGCTACTCATAATCAAGTAGATGGAAATGCAGAAGGTTGGTGGAGTGAGAGGAACTAGATTTACTAGATTTTCCGGCGCTTGCGTTTTTTGTTAAATCGTTGTATAGTATATAAAAGACAATTTAACAAAAACAAAAATGTCAAAACACAAAAGTACTAAACATCATTCTAGATTACATCAAGTTGTATCTGGGGTTATTGCTGCTGCCTTTGCTTTTACAACTGTAATAAGCCAGGTTGGTTCAATTAATGGAGAGAATTTAAAAGCTTCTCTGCCCACTGAATCTAAGGCTTTTTTGGACAAATATAGCGAAAATGTTCAAAAGTTGTATGTCAGTGGTGGCACATCAGCTTGGTATTATGAGGATGCAATAGCCGCAGTAGAGGCTGGTTTACTAACTGGCGACACTGATAAAGATGGCAACAAAGTAATGAATCCAGATGCGCTCACTAACTGGGCTGAGGGTTTGACTATGCTTGCAAGAGTAGTTGCTGGTGGTAAAGATAATATTCCTAATGAAGCAGATATACATATCGGTGTCGTACACGTGATGCCGGACTGGGCACAGTCATCTGTTTATTTCTTGATTAAAAATGGTCGTATTGATGAAATTGACTTAGAATCATTATTTAAAGGTAATAAACCTAGTGACCCTTTAACTCGTATCGAAATGATGCAGTTAGCTTCTAAAATTCTTAAAATTGAAAAAAAATCGTATGAAGATGTTTTAATGAAATTTCCTGATGCTATAAGTCTTACAGGTGATAAGAGAAGGGCTGCAGAAGCTTTGGTAGAAGCAGGTGTTATAGGTGGCGAAGCAGACGGAAAGTTAAATCCAAATGGGAATTTAAACCGTGCTGCCTTTGTGAAAATCTTAATGGTTTCAAAAAAAACCGCTACGGATAGAGGAACTTTATCTGGAGTTTCAGCACCAGTTACTCCTCCTGTAACTAAATAGATTTTTAAAATTAAATAAATATTTAACAAAAATAAAAATGCAAAAACACAAAAACCATGTTAAAAAGTACCACCACAAAAAAATTGCGGGTGCGATTATAGCATTACTAGCTCTCACAATTACAGCTGCGGCACAATTGAGTGGCGTTAATACAGCTCACTTTTCGACTGAAGTTATGGACACTGCTGCTATGCAGGCAGGATGTACAAGCGCCGGTGGCACATGGAATGGAACTATGTGTGATATGCCAGGAATGAATAGTGGCAGTAGTACTAGTAGCGGTTCAACCTGGAGTAATTCCGGAAGTTCTTCATCACAAGGTGCTTCAACTTACGTGAGTGAATCATCATGTGTTGGAGCAGCTTATTTTTGGAGCTCTACAGTTAATAGATGTTTTGCAACTCAAGCTGATAAGAGTGCTGCCGAATGGAGTAACGGAAGTTCAAACCCTGGAAGTTATACCCCACAAGGTGCTTCAAGTTATGTAAGTGAATCATCATGTAGTGGAGCAGCTTACTTTTGGAGCTCTTCAATTGGTAGATGTTTTGCAACTCAAGCTGATAAGACTTCTGCCGAATGGAATAGCGGAAGTTCAAGTAATTCTAATTCAAATAGTTCTACGTGGAATAATTCTACTTGGAATACAAATCAAAATTGGCCAACAGTTCAAGTTACATGGAATAATTTAGGGTTACAATCAATGGTTTGTAGCAATGCTCCTCAATCTGCTATTGATGCAGCAAAAAAGGCCGTTGCGAATGCAAAAATGCAGGATGTAACATGGCCAAATCCTACTGACTGTACAAGACCAGAAACTGCTGGTATTCCCGTTTTAGGAAATAGTTCAACAACTACTATGCCAAGCATGAGTGCCGAAGAAGGTTGTAAACGTGCAAATGGCTCATGGGATTCTGCTAATTATTATTGCAAAATGCCTAATATGCCAGTTGATAAAGTGGATGATTGTAAAGCTAGAGGTATGGGATGGGATGCTGCAAATAGCAAGTGTATAGAAAATAAGAAAAATGATGAAGAAGTGAATAACAACATCATGAAGAAAAATGCAAAAATGGAAGAACAGTGTAAAAAATCCGGTGGTAAATGGAGCGCTGGTCCAACATCTACAGCTACTGGCTGGTGTGAAATGCCACAGCCAATGAAGGAGGAAAAACACAGGGATGATTTTAATGAAGAATTCAAACAAGAATTTAAACAGGATTTCGATCAAGAAGCCCGTCAAGGGGAGGATGACAATAGATATCAGGGTGAGGTACAAAGAATGGATAGAGAAGTAAATAAAATGGAACAGGAATCTACTAGAGTTAAGGATGTGGCAACAAAGGCTAAATTAGCTAAAATTCTTACTCAAATTAGAGCTATCGATCTAGCTAAAGTAAAAGAAGCAGCTGGTTGTGAAACTGGATATTGTGATCCATTGCAGGATTATTTTAATCTCGTTGATCCATTGCGTGAGCAGTTTTGGGATACTATGCAAAATCAGTATGAATCCTTTAGAGAAGATGATGTTTGTGCCAAATTTGATGGAATCCGTGAAGATATGGCACGTGAAGGTAAAGACGTACCTCCCGAATTATTGAAAAAAGCAGCCGGACTATTAGATCGCGGTATGGCTTATTGTAAGGAAGGTGACGTTGAAGGTGCTTCAAAAATTCTTGAACAAATGTGGAAATTAGGTGAAGAATATGATCGTACAAAAGGTCATGGTAAAAAATCACAGGCCTTTGGAGAATTGGATGTAAAAACAACATTGAGAGAAAGCTTGGGTGAAGATTTAAGTGATGAAATGTTGGCAAAAATTGACCAGATTATAAGTTCAAAACTTTCTGTGGCGATGGATACTTTAAATCAGCAGTTTGCGGTTAAAATTGCGGAAATGGAAAGTCGCTATGCTGACAAAGTTGCTACAATGCAAAAAACATCCTTGGCGAATTTGAATGCAGGTTTTAGTGGAAAGACTAGAGATGAAATGATACAGACAAAGACTGATTTGGCCGATTCTGTAGGTTCATTTGATAAAGTGATTGATGGAGTTAAAATTCCAGAATCAACTGCAAAACAATTAGAAGAAGTTTATCAGTATGCAACTGTACGTAACTTTACCAATGATGCAGCTAGAGAGGTACAGGCAGAAATTGATTCTTTATCTACTGAAGTTTCTGAAGCTGCAGATTCTAATGAGGCTGGTGAAATTCTAAAAGAAAAATCTCCAAAAGTTTTGGCTGCACTAAAAAAAGCTTATGAAGGAGATCGTGACGCTCAGATCGAAAAGGGTATTCTAAAATTTAATGATTTGTTTGGTAAAGAAGCTGAATGGTATACAGGTGATATAAATTCCGGTGCTGATTTGGGTATTATAAAAGGTAAAACAAATGCAGATGGTAGCAGAACCGCTGATCCTTCTGCGAATACAAGCTGGGCTGATGCTTTGACAATGGTGGCTAGAACTTCAGCCGGTGGAGAAGATAATATTCCAAATGAAGTTGATTTAAATAATCCAATAGTTAGTCAGATGCCGGATTACGCGAGAGCTCCTGTAACTTATTTGATTGGTCGTGGATTTATTTCTCCAGAGGAATTAAATGCGATTTATGCAAAAAATAAACCAGGTGAAGCAATTACACGTATAGAAATGATGCAAATCGTAAGCGATGTATTTGATGTTGGTGGTGGTGATGATTCAGTAATTAGCCAGTTTTCAGATGCAGGAAAATTAGACACAGTGGCTAAAGAAGCCGCTGCTGCCTTGATTGGTGCTGGTATAGTAAATGGCGAAGGTAGTGGGAATTTGAATCCTGACGGTAATTTGAATCGTGCTGCTTTTGCAAAGATTATGAATCTTACACATGAGCAATTCTCAACTACAGAAGCAGAGTAAGGTAGCTTAAAAGAAGTCTGTGGAATATACAATTTGGCCTCTCGCTATAAGATGGTGGGAGGTCTTTTTGTTGACAATTCATCTGGTTTAAATAGAATGGGCTTTGTAATTTCAAATTATGTTTACAGTTTCAAAAATCAAGAAGGCTAAGAAGATAAACCTCCTGTCGGAGTAAGTCCTTAGTATTCACTTGAAACTAAAACTTAATCCGCGGGGAAATCCTAAGCGGATATTTTTTTATACTTTTACTTTTTTAAATCAACTAAAATGATAGCAGCAAAATTTGGAGGAACATCGATGGGTAGCGCAGTAGCGATTAAACAAGTTGCTGAGATTATGGGGGGTATGCAGGGGCCGAGAGCGGCGATTGTTTCTGCGACGTCTGGAACTACGGATAAATTAATTGCGTTGGGTGAGGCGGCTTTGAAGGGTGGAGATTTTGAGAGTGGATTGGCGGAAATTATTAGTCGGCATGATGCGATTATTGCGGAGTTGGCAGTATCAGTTGATTTGAGTGTTTTTTGGGAGCAGATTCGCAAATTGGTACAGGGAATTAATTTGTTAGGAGAATTATCTATTAGTGCGCGAGATCATTTGATTGGTTTTGGTGAAAGAATGAGTGTGCATTTATTGGCTGCGGTACTTAATAAGAATGGTGTGCGGGCTCAGGCATGTGATGCTTATAATTTTATTTTTACAGATAATAATTTTAGCGAGGCAAATGTGAATTTTGAAAAAACTTATAGAATGGTGAGGGAAGTCGTGGGCCCTTTGCTTGCAGAGGGAGTTTTGCCAGTGATTACGGGGTTTGTTGCACAGGCGGAGAATGGCTTATATTCAACACTTGGTCGTGGAGGAAGTGACTATACCGGAGCGATTATTGGAGCAGCTTTGGATGCTAGCGAAGTGCAAATTTGGACTGACGTGGACGGCATTTTGAATACTGATCCAAGACTTGTGCCGGAAGCAAAAGTATTAAGTCAGGTTTCATTTAACGAGGCGGGGGAATTGGCTTATTTTGGGGCAAAAGTGCTTCATCCAAAAACTATTAAACCAGCAATAGAAAAAAATATTCCAGTAAAAATTCTTAATACTTTTAATGTTAGTGCGCCGGGAACTTTGATCACAAATGAAGAAGAAAAATCTTTGAAAGCGGTGACTTACAAAAAGGGAATTAGCATTATTAATGTTTGCTCTGCTGGAATGTTGGAAGCGAGAGGGTTTATGGCAAAATTGTTTGAAGTTTTTGCGAGACATGAGATTTCAGTGGACGTGGTTTCTACGTCTGAAGTAAGCGTTTCCTTGACCGTTGAAGCGAGCGTTTCGGATGAGGTTTTAGTGGAATTAAAAGGGTTTGCGAAAGTTGATGTTACTGAGGGGATGGCAATTGTTTGTTTGGTTGGTGGTGGAATTATTTCGAATCGACAGGTGTTGGGAGAATTGTTTACTGCAACTGCAGAACATGACGTCAGTATGGTGTCACAGGGTGCTTCAAAAAGAAATATTACGTTTTTAGTGAAGGCAGAAGAAGCGCCGGTCGTTGTGAAAAAAATATTTAATAAATTTTTTAAGTAATAATTTGTATGGCAAAAAATGTTGTTATAGTTGGGGCGACCGGCGCGGTTGGTGTAGAAATGATTAACTGCCTGGAGAAGCTCAAATTCCCAGTTGGTAAATTGCGTTTAGTGGCTTCAGAAAGGTCTGCAGGCAAAGTTGTAAAAACTGCGTTTGGCGACGTTGTAATTGAGGTTATTTCTGAAAAAGTTTTCGAAGAAAGTGATATTGCTTTGTTTTCTGCTGGAAGTGGAATTAGTAAAGAATGGCGCGAACGTGTTGTAAAAGCAGGATGTCTAATGATTGATAATTCTTCTGCGTTTAGATACGACAATGATGTGCCTTTAGTTATTCCGGGAGTTAATTCTCAAGCAGCTTTAAATCATAACGGCGTGATTGCTAATCCAAACTGTACAACTGCAATTGCGGCAATGGCACTTTGGCCACTTCACAAAGAATTTGGTTTAAAAAAAGTTATCGTTAGTACGTATCAGGCGACTTCTGGTGCAGGCGCAAAAGGTATGCAGGAATTAATCGATCAAACTCGTTATTTATATGAGAATAGAGAGCTTGGTAAACAAGGCGTGGAAGAGCTGCTAGAGCCAGAAAAAGTGCGTGTTGGTGCTGGCAAAGAAAATGGTGGACCAGAATTTTTTGTGAATCAAATTGCCTTCAATATTATTCCACATATTGATAGTTTCCAGGAGAATGGATACACCAAAGAAGAGATGAAAGTTCTGTGGGAAACTCGCAAAATTTTTGGCGACGAAAGTATTTTAGTTTCATGTACGGCGGTGAGAATTCCAACTTTGAGAGCACATAGTGAATCAATTGTAATTGAAACTGCAAAACCAGTAAGTGCGAGTGCGGCGCGTGAAATTCTACAAAAAGCACAAGGAGTTGATGTTGTTGACGACATTGCTAATAATCGCTATCCAATGCCAATAAATGCGGCTGGTAAATTTAACGTAGAAGTTGGTAGAATTCGACAGAATCTGATTTTTGGTGATCACGGTTTGGAATTATTTGTAAGCGGTGATCAGTTATTAAGAGGTGCTGCATTGAATGCTGTAGAAATTGCTCAATTATTTATTTAAAAATTTATGAAAATTGCATTAATTGGTTTTGGCGGAATGGGAAGAACCATTCATAAAATCGCACTTGAAAGAGGGCATGAAATTCCAGTAATAGTGGATCCAACTGCGACAGAAGCAACTCACAAAAACCTGACCGCTGAAGTCCTAAATAGAGTGGATGTGGCGATTGATTTTTCTGATACTGCAGGCGTTATTGAGAATACTAAGATTTGTAATGAAGCTGGTGTTAATTTGGTAATGGGGACTACTGGATGGTATGCAAAAATGGAGGAAATGAAAGAAATAATAGAAATGGGAAATATTGGATTTATGTGGTCTTCAAATTTTTCGATTGGTGTGAATTTGTATTTTAAACTTGTGAAAGTGGCGGCAAAAATGATAAATAATTTTGACGAATATGACATTTGGGGACATGAAATTCACCATACAAATAAGGCTGATTCTCCATCTGGTACGGCAAAAACTTTGGAAAAAATTCTACTAGAAAATATAAAAAGAAAAACTGCGATTGTGGAAGATAAATTGGACCGTCGCCGTGAAGAAAATGAAATTCATTTTTCTTCTGTGCGTGGGGGTTTGATAAATTTTGGACATACAATTGGTTTTGATTCTCCGGCGGATAGAATTCTGATTACACATGAAGCCAGATGTCGTGACGGATATGCTTTAGGCGCTGTAAAAGCCGCTGAATGGCTGGTTGGTAAGGAAGGATTTTTTGGCATGGAACATTTTATGCAAACTGTTTAATTCTCGAAAAATAACTTAAAAAATATGAATAGAAAAAAATATGCAGGTACTTGGACGGCGATAATTACTCCGTTTGATGGCTTCGGAAAAGTTGATGAGGCAGCTTTGCGAAAAATTGTGCAAAGACAGATAGAAAATGGCGTTACCGGTGTGGTGCCATGTGGAACAACCGGTGAATCTCCAACTCTAACTTGGGCAGAACAAAAGAGAATTTTTGAAATCGTAGTGGAAGAAGCAAAAGGAAAAGTTATGGTAATGGCTGGTACGGGAAGTAATTGCACGGCTGATGCAGTTGAGCACACACGTGTGGCAAAAGAGGCCGGCGTGGACTGTTGTTTAGTGGTGACTCCTTATTATAACAAACCTACGCCGAAGGGCTTAGTGATGCACTTTAATGCGGTTGCAGACGTTGGGTTGCCGGTGATTGTTTATAACATCAAAGGTCGTTGTGGAATTAATATTGATACCGACACCTTGATGGAAATTGCGAAACATAAAATGATTGTTGGCGTGAAAGAAGCGAGTGGAGATTTGAATCAAATGCGTGAAGTTTTGGATCGTTGTGATGATGATTTTACAGTTTTGTGTGGCGATGATGGTTTGACTTTAGAATTAATAAAAATGGGAGGAGATGGGGTGATTTCTGTGGCGTCAAATTTGGTGCCTGGGCAAATTTCAGAGATGGTGGAATATGCTTTGGTTGGTAATTTTGAAGAAGCAGGAAAAATTAATGAACATTTAATGCGTTTGTTCAAAGACATTTTTGTGGAAGCAAATCCGATTCCAGTGAAATATATCGCTAGCAAACTGGGGCTTTGCGAAGAGGTTTATCGCTTACCGATGTGTGAAGCTACCGATAAGACAAAGCAGTATTTGGATGAGACAATTGGTTTTTATAATTTGAAATAATGGATTTTATTCTAAAAAAATTAGATGAAAAAAACTTTGCGGATTACTACGAGGTTTTGAATTTGATGAGCGGTTGGCAAGCGGGAAAACCTTTAGAATCTGGCGTCAAAGAAAGGCTTTATGAAGATGCTTTTGGTGTAAAAAGGAGATACGAGGGTTTATTGGCTTTTGAAGATCAAAAATGTGTTGGAATTTCTAGTTTTTTTGAACTCTATAGTACTTTCGCTGGAAGACCAGTTTTTTGGATTGATGATATTTTTGTTTTAGAAGAATACAGAGGTAAAGGAGTTGGTAAAAAAGTATTTTTAGAATGTATAAAAATGGCGAAAGAAAGGAATTGCGATAGAGCAGAATGGCATGCTTTTGGGGATGGACCAAAAAAGTTTTATGAGAATTTTGGAGCGAGAAATATGACTGAACATTCCCATTATCGATTAGACAGTAATCAATTTAATAATATTTTAAACAATGAATAGCGAAGTAGTTTATTTACCTAAAGAAGCGATAACAGAGGCAGTTCGACAGTTTGAAACTCCATTCTTTTTGTATGAAGAAAAAAAGTTGAGAGAGAATTGCAGAAATTTCAGAGATTCTTTTAGAAAGTATTTTCCGAGTTTTCAGCCATTATATGCGGTGAAAGCAAACGCAAATCCAGCAGTTTTGAAGATAGTGATGGATGAAGAATTTGATTTTGATGCTTCTAGCAGTAGTGAGACCTGGTTGACTCAAAAATTAGGGAAAGCTGGCATGTTTACCGGGAATTATACAACGGCTGCCGAATTAAAATTGGCAAAAGATGCCGGCTATATGTTGAATTTAGACGACATCACAATGATTCCATTCTTAAAAGAAATTGGTGTACCAGAATTTATGTCATTGCGTATTAATCCAGGTGTTGGAAATGCTACGATTGAAAGTAACGTTTTTGCAGGTCCGAATGCAAAATATGGAGTGCCTTTTGAACGCGCAGCAGAAGCGTATAAAGCGCTTGCAGACTTGGGGGTAAAGAGATTTGGTATTCATATGATGACGGGAAGTAATGTGCCGATTAAAGAAAAAACTTACTTCGCAAATATTGTAAGAAAATTGTTAGAAGTGGTTGCGGATATTAAGCAAAAAACTGGAATTGAAATTGAACTTTTGAATATGGGTGGTGGTTTTGGTGTGCCATACAGACCGGAAGAAGATAGTTTGAATATGGATGAAATTGCTCACAGCGTGCGTGAAGCGTTTGATGAGCAATGTGTAAAATACGGCTTAAAAGAGCCGCAATTAATGGCTGAGCCGGGAAGATTTATTACGGCGGATGCAGGATTTTTGGTGGGGAAAGTTACTGTGATAAAAGATTCTTACAAAAAATTTGTGGGAATTGATGCTTCAAGTAACGACATGCCTAGACCTTCGATTTATGATGCTTACCATCATGCTTCCGTTATTAAATTGGGTGTAGATGATGGTAAAAAAGAAGTTGTTTCAATAGTTGGAACCATCTGCGAAAACAATGATCAGTTAGCCAAAGATCGCGAGTTGCCGGTTTGTGAAATTGGCGATATCGTAGTGATTCATAATTCTGGTGGGCATGCCTATGCGATGGGGCACAACTACAATGGAAAAGTTAGACATGCAGAATATTTGCTTGGATTGGATGGCCAGTTTAAGAAAATTCGACGAGCGGAAACAATTGAAGATTTGTACAGTACGATAATTTGGTGAAATTCTGCTGGGAATATTTCGGTATGTTCTGAAAATTCTCGTCCCGGGACGGAATCGAGGATTAAAAAATAATTTATTCAATAATCAACCCTGAAATAACATGAATATTCAGCCATCAAAACGATTACAGTCATTGCCTCCTTATGCTTTTAAAGAAATTAATGACAAGGTCGAAATTCTTAAAGCCAGTGGAGTAAAGGCGATAGATTTTGGCGTGGGAGATCCGTCAGAACCGACACCGGATTTTGTGATTGAGGGATTAATTGAAGCGGGAAAAAGACATTCAACAAGTGGTTATCCATCATATATTGGCAGCAAAGATTTTAGGCTTGCGGCAGCGGAATATATGAAGAGAAGATTTGACGTGGAATTGAATTCTGAAACAGAAATTTCTTCAAACATTGGTTCTAAGGAAGCGATTTTTAATTTCCCTGAAGCGTTTATTGAGCCGGGAGATTATGTCATTTGTCCTTCACCTGGATATCCACCAACAAAAACGGGGACGATTTTTGCTGAAGGAATTCCGTATTTCGTGCCACTTCTTGAGAAAAATGGCTTTTTAGTGGACTATAAAGCAATTCCGGCTGAGGTTGTAGGTAAGGCAAAAATTCTGTGGATTAATTATCCTAATTCTCCGACAGGTGCGGTTGCAAATCGTGAATATTACAAAGGTTTAATTGAATGGGCACGTGCAAATAACGTAATTATCGCGGCGGATGAAGGTTGTTATATTGATATTTATTTGCCCTCCGAAGGCGGGTTTAATGCAGCTCCGATTTCTATTCTACAAGCAGCAAAGGAATTAGGGCTTGGATATGAGGGAATTATCACTTTTTATTCTTTAAGTAAACGCAATAACATGACTGGTTATCGCGTGGGTTTTGTGGCGGGTGATGAAAAAGTTGTGAGCATTTTTAAACGTTTAAAAACTAATATAGATTCTGGGACGGCGAGCATTGTGCAGGAAGCGGCGATGCGCGCGTTGAGTGATGATGTACATGTAGCTCATATGCGTGATTTATATCAGGAGAAAGCGGAAATTCTAATTAATGGTTTGAGAGAAATTGGATTAGATGCGCATAAACCAGAAGCAACTTTTTATGTTTGGCAGAAAGTTTTTGCTGGAATGACTGACGTAGAATTTGCTAAAAAATTATTGGATCCGGCAATTGGGATTGTAGTAACTCCAGGTAGTTTGATTTCTGATGAATGTGAATACGAAGGGGGAAAAATCAATCCAGGAGCGGGGTACGTGAGGTTTGCATTGATGCCAACAATTGAAGAGATAGAAGAGGCGGTAGAGAGGCTCAAGAAACTTTCCAAAGATTGATTTATTCTAAAAAAATATTATAAGGCTGGTTAGATTTTTGGGGTTTCATTATAGGGCTAGTTGCTCTACTATTCTCCAAGACTACTAATATAAATATATGGTTTTTATAAATGATCTTTCGCCGATTTTGGTGAATGTTGGGGGATTTGAGATTCATTGGTATGGAGCTTTTTTTGCTACTGGGATTTTGTTGAATTATTTTATTTTGACCTACCTTTTTAAGAAGCATAAACACCCTGTAACTGACTTGGATAGCTTGGCGGTTTATCTTTTTTTTGGATTAGTTATAGGAGCAAGACTTGGACATATATTTTTTTATGAGGCGGATTATTATCTCTCAAATCCGGTTGAAATTCTAAAAATATGGAATGGTGGGTTAGCAAGTCATGGAGCGCTAATCGGGCTATTTATTGCTTATTTTATCTGGCTAAAAGTTCATAAAATTAAATTCACTAAATATGCGGATTTATTAGTAATCGCAATGCCATTAACTGGTGCTTTTGTACGTTTGGGAAATTACTTTAATTCAGAGATAGTGGGTAAGCCAACCGGCAATGATTTTGGGGTTGTTTTTAGAAGGTTGGGGGAAGATTTCCCAAGACATCCGGTGCAATTATATGAATCAATTATGGGTCTAGTTGTTTTTGTTGTTTTGTGGATTCTCTATAAGAAATATTATAGAAATGCAAAACCGCTATACCTCCTTTTCACATTCTTATTTTTGTATTTTGGTGGAAGGTTTATTGCTGAATTCTTTAAAGATTTACAGGGACCTTTGGATATGCCAATAACGATGGGCCAGCTATTAAGCATAATCCCAGTTTTGGCAGCGGTAATTTACTTTATATTCTTCTATCCAAAATTAAATAGAAGACATTCTTAAGCGGATTTCTTGAGATTCTTCCAGACAAAAAGACCGAGTACAAAAAGAATAGTAGAAGTCAGTGCGGAGAGCATGCAATATTGGCATAGAGCCTTTATCACAAAGAATTGAAGATATACAAAATATATTGAAGCTACGAATCCAGCGATTGTTATCGCGCCCAAGAGCTTTAGGAGTTCTGTTTTTTTTGTATCAAAGTAAAGTAGCGTCAGCAACAAAACGGTGAAGTAGTATAAAGTGCCTAAAAGCGCTACAGGTATTCCAAAAATAGCAGAATACTTGCTGACGGTAACGATGCCGCAGCCGTCAAAAATACTGCACTTTAAATTCATGCCGGTATAATGAGCAACCGTAAGGTAGGTCGCGTCTAAAAAGCCTAAAAAGGCGATGATTACCAAAGACCAGATTAGCCAATTAGGTAGTAGGCTCTTGCTTTGCTGAGTCGATTGATTGCTTGATGATATTTCTGAGGTCTTCATAGCTCGTTGCGTTAATTAATTTACCATTTAAGTAAAATGTTGGGGTGCTGTTGACTCCAGCCTGAACACCACTTTTTTGATCAGCATTTACGGCATCTTCGGCTTCGTCAGATTCCATGTCTTCAGCAAATTTTGCTGTATCTAAGCCTAATTCTTTTGCATAACCAATAAATAATTTTTTAGCATCGTCATTGGATTCGCCAGCCCATTCATCCTGTTTTTCAAAAAGGATATCATGCATTTCCCAGAATTTTTTTTGCATACCAGCGGCTTCAGCAGACTGAGCAGAAATTTGGGCGTTTGGATGGTTATTTCTCAAAGGGAAATGTCTGTAAACAAAACGAATGTGGCTGCCAAATTCATTAATTAACTGCTTAACTTGTGGCTCTCTTGCGGCACAAGCAGGACATTGGAGATCGCTATATTCTACCAATACAATATCGGAATCTTTATTTCCCAGACTCCATTCATTGTCCGCTACTGGCATGTCTACAGTTCCATTATTTGTTGCAGGTGAACCACTCATAAAAACGATGGCTAAAATTCCGCCAATAATGGCTACGGCTAGACCTAACCAGAGAAGTAATCTTTGTATATCTTTGTTCATAAAAGTTTAATTAATTTTTTAAAAAATAGCATTTAGAATGTAAAAAGTAAAATGGCGGAGTTAGTTAATAGTTGCTTCCTCCTGGATATTTACCTGTTCGGTTTGGACATTTACTTCATCGGCTTTAATTTCTTCAACTGGAGCTTCTTTAGCTGGCACTTCAGATTCTGTATTTTGCTTGAGCTGAAGCTGATCGATAATTGATTGGAATTGATCACCAATATATGGGACTAAACTCATTTTGCTGAGAATGAAAATAAAAATCGCAACGAGCACGCTGGCGCCAAGGACTGAGCCAAAACCAACCATCAAGCCTTTCAAAAAGGATAACCACATTAGTCTAAATGGGCGTCTTAAAATCCGAATAACTTCCATGTTTTTTATGTCAGCAACCTGCTTGCTTAATTCTGAAACATTTTTTGCGAGTTCGTTTTCGAGTTTTATTTGAGAAGTGTTTTTGGATGAGGTTTGAGACATAAATTATGTTATATTTTGTTGTGTTAGCGCCCTGAATTATATTCTTATCGCATGAAAATTACTACAAAAACGGGGGACAAAGGAGAGACCAGTTTATTTGGTGGAAAGCGCGTAAGCAAAGCGTCGTTTTTTATTGGGGCGGTCGGGGAATTGGATGAATTGCAGGCTTTGATTGGGTGGTGTCGAGTTTGCGTGGGAGAAGGTAATGAGGGAGAAGTTTTGGCGCGCGTGATTGACGATATTTATAGAATGATGTCGGTGGTTGGATTTGAAATGAAATGTCCTGCGAACATTCGGCAAATTGATGAAGAGGATGTAGAATTTTTGGAGAAAGAGATGGCAAAGTTTGAGGAGATCGTTGGAGGATTAAGCAAATTTATTAGGCCAGGTATAACAGAAAAAGCGGCTCGTCTACATATTGCGAGGACGGTTTGCAGAAGGGTGGAAAGGGGATTCGTGGAGGGAATGAAGGCGGGGGCTGGCAAGATGGATGAGGAGATGGACTGCAAAATGATTTTGAAATATTTAAATAGGTTATCGGATCTATTATTTGTTTTAGCCTATAGTTTTGAGAAGAAAGAAAATTTTGGTAAAATTATTTCATGAAGAATCCATACAAAGAAATTTTTGGGGCTTTGACCAATGCTGACGTTGAATATTTAATAGTTGGTGGCGTAGCAGTGAATCTTTATGGCTATAAAAGGTTTACTGGCGATGTTGATATAATGCTTTCCCTTGAAGAGAAAAATCTGAGAAAAATGGAGGCATTAATGAAAAGTCTTGGATATATTCAGAGGTTGCCAGTTGAACTACTGGACATGAATGACGTTAAAAAGGTCAAAAACTGGCTTAAAACTAAAGGGATGACGGCTTATACATTCATTTCTGACAAGGGTATGAGATTAGATATAGATATTTTAGTAGGCAAATCTCTGGATTTTAAAAAATTCTATAAGAAATGCACTAAAATAGAAGTATGGGATATGATTGTCCCAGTAGTTTCAATTGATGACTTGATTGAAATGAAAAGGGAGGCAGGAAGAGATAAGGATTTACTAGACTTAAAAGAATTGCTAGAATTAAAGGGCTTATGAAAAAAGATGAGATCTTGGCACATAAAGATTACTTGCGGAGGTCAAAGCAAAGCTCTCCTGAATCTAAACTTGATTGGCTTGCTGCGGCTTTAGAATTTGCAAATGTAAAAAAAAGAATAGTAAAAAATTCTAATTAGGGAGGATTTGATTAAATTTTCATGGCAAAGGTTAAAATTGTTTATGGGACAGGCGGAGGAAATACCGAGATGGTCTGCGAGAAAGTCGCAGGGGTTTTGGAGTTGAATGGTCTTGAGGTTGAGATGTTAAAAGCTAAATTAACTGATCCAGCTAAGATTGGGGAGTTTGATTTATTGATTTTTGCGAGTCCGACTTATGGGCATGGGCAGTTAGAATTATATTTTGAGAAGTTTTTGGCGGCGGCGGAGGCTGTGGATTTTAAAGATAAGCCATGTACGGTTATAGGGCTTGGTGACCCAAAATACGATAGAGATTATCATCTCGAGTCTATCAAAATTATTTCAGATTTTTTCAAGAAAAAGGGCGCAAAAATGATTGGTTTGCCATTAAGAGTTAGTAAATATCCAATTTCTTCCTTAGATAACTATGTGCAGAGATGGGCGGAAAAACTGGTAGAAATACTTAAATAGAGCTCAGATCTGCGTCGAGTTTTTTGATTTCCTGCTTATCGGAGTAAGAAGATTCTTCGACTTTCAAATATTGATCTAATTTTTTTAAATTTGAGATTTCTGCCTGAAGTTTTTCAGCTGTTGCCTTGAGATCGGTTGAATCTGCCATGCAGTTGTGTATTAATAATTTGGGTGCTGTTCGATCTTGCTACGAAGATTCGGATTTATCTTATTTACAGACTCTATAGTTTGTAGGATCTGAAGAGCGGCTCGTGGTGTTTTTGGGCTCTCGACAAGCTCATAAACCATTGCCTCCAAAGGATAGCCCCAGGGATGTTTAGTACATGCGTTAGCAATATTTAGAAGATCGGCAGGGGTTGATGTTGGATTATGAATTGCGCCTCTCAAAAGTTCTACAGTGTCTTCGCTCATTCCGTATTTGGAAATTGTTTCATGAATAAATCTTGAAATATATTCTGCACCAATGTTTGGATTTTCCATTGCAAATGACCTAAAAGATGCAGGGACAGTTAAGCCGGGCACTTTATTCTCTGCCATCGTCCGTAGTACTTCTGGATTTTTACCTGATTCAATTTGTTCTATTATTTTAGGACTCAACCTACTAACTTCTTGGTCAAGCTGCTTAATAAGCTGATTAAGTTGCTTAATTTGCTCAGCTTTTTCTTCTGGGCTTAGAGTCTTCTTTCGAGTCTTCTCCGGATCAGCGTCAGGGTCATAGTCGTCAGAGTTAAACTTGCCAGGAAGGGCTTTGTTATCTTTAGCATCCTGGATCTGTTTTTCTATTGAAGATCGTTTTAGTAGATTAGTACGGAGGTCATCATTATGTTGGTTTTCCATATTTATTTTTGTTTAGGTTTGGATATATTAAAAATTTGGGTGATGCTCGATTATCTGTCGCAATTGTGGCCACTGCTTATGTGAATTGTATAGTTTATCAATGATTTGACGTGGCAGATTAGGTATTCGGAGAATTGCCATAAGTATTGTGGCATCCTTGTTCTCAAGAGAGTAATCAGCGATTTCTAAGAGCTCATTAGCTGGCAGGCTTGGATTACTTATTACACTTAATAAAAGATTGTACCCAGAAAAGCCATCATTGTCCCATTCTTTGCTAGGCCTATTGAGAAAGCGAGTAATATATTCTGCACCAATATTTGGATTTGCTATAGCGAGCTCTCTCTCATGCTGGGGAACAGTTACGCCTGGAACTTTATTTTCCACAAGCATCTGAAGAGCCTCTGGATTTTTACCTGATTCAATTTGTGCCCGTATAGTTTTATTCAGCTCACTGGATGTCTCCTTCAGCTTTTGAACTGCCATAGCTGGACTCATTTCAGTATCGTCATTAGGGTCAAATTTATCTGGATTAGCTTCAATTTCATCAATCTGTTTTTCTACCTCAGCTTTGTGTTTTAAATTTGAGCCTACGTCAGGAACATTAGGTTGGTTTTCCATATTTATTTTTGTTTAGATTTGAATATATTATACCATAATCTTGTCGTTTCGACAATACGGCATTGATTAGAGATGACTTTTTGCGGGGATTTTGTGCTAAAATTTGGCTGATATGAGTAGAATTTGTATAAAAATCACGGGGGAGAGTGGCGCGGGATTATTGAGTACTGGAGAAATTGTTATTATGGCGCTCAAAAATCTTGGGTTTTATGTGGTTGCGGATAGAGAATATCCTTCTTTAATTAAAGGTGGGCATTCTTGTTATATGATTAATGCCAGCGAAAAGCCGATTCATTCTTTATCAAAAAAAGTGGATTTTATGTTGGCGATTGATAAACAAAGTTTGGAAGCCTATTATCAGGATTTGGAGAAGGGTTCGTGTCTGGTTTATGGCTATGAGAGGCCGTTGGGAGTTAAGGAGATTATTGCGGAACTGCTGGTGAAAAAAGTTAAAATTGTTCATCAACATGTTAGGCAAATTGCAGAATCAAATGGTGGAAATGTTTTAGTGACGAATGTTGTTTTGGTGGGAATGTTGTGGAAAGTTTTGGGGCTTCCTTATTCTGCAGTAGAAGAAGCTGTGCGTACAAAATTCGCGAGTAAGCCAAAGATTTTGGAGATTGATTTGAAATGCGTGAAAGCGGGTTTTGATTCTGTAGAAGAGGGCGTAAAAATTAGGGTGCCAGATTCTAAAAAAGATACGATTTTGATTGATGGAAATAGGGCTTTGGCGCTTGGAGCAATTCACGCAGGCTGTAGAGCTTATTATGCTTATCCAATGAGTCCGTCGAGTTCAATTCTCACATACATGGCCGACATGGCTAAAAAATATCAGATTTTAGTGAAACAAGGTGAGGACGAAATCACAGTTGCGAATATGACTTTGGGATCAATGTTTATGGGAACGAGAGCTTTATGTGCGACTTCCGGTGGAGGTTTTGATTTGATGACGGAAACGGTTTCACTCGCTGGAATGATTGAAAATCCATTTGTGGTAATTGTGGCGCAGAGGCCGGGACCAGCTACAGGACTGCCAACTTGGACGGCGCAGGCGGATTTAAATATGGCGATTCATTCAGCACATGGAGAATTTCCAAAAATTGTGATTGCAGTTAGTGATGCGACGGATGGATTTGATTTGATTCAACATGCATTTAATTTTGCGGAAAAATTTCAGTGTGTGGTGATTGTTTTGACGGAAAAAGTTATCGCGGAGACTAATAAAACGGTCGCCGGTTTTGTGATGGATAAAATTAAGATTGAGAGAGGGTTGGTGGAAGGTAGTGAGTTAAAAAATTTAGAGAATTCAGATAGATTTAAAGTGACGGATAGTGGCTTATCTAAGAGGTGGCTTCCGGGTTCAAGTCGGGCGTATTATTTTGCGAATGGGGATGAACATTGGGAGGATGGATCGCTTAGTGAAGACAGTCCAAGAACTGCGGTGATGTATGACAAAAGAATGAGAAAAATGAATTTAATTGAAGAGGCGATGCCGGAGCCGGAAGTTTATGGAGCTCGCAAAGGTGCGGATATTTCTTTTGTGGGATGGGGAAGTTCAAAAAATGTGATGCTGGATATTATTCATATGTATGCGGAAAAAGGCGTGAAGGTAAATTATTTGCATTATAGTTTTGTGTTTCCTTTGAAGACGAAAGTTTTGAAAAACTTTTTTAAGGAGAATGGGAATGTGAATTTGATCGAGGGAAATTATAACGGACAGTTGGGAGATTTGGTGGAAGCGAAGCTAGATGTGAAGTTTAAAAAACGTTTATTGAAGTACGATGGCAGGGCGTTTTTTGTGGAGGATGTAGTCGATTTTATTAAGAAAAATTCTAAAAAATAGTTGTTATGATGGATGCAAAAACGTTAGAACAATTGGAGCAGAAAGCGGCGAAATTCATCAAATTTCAGACTGGTAAAAAAATTACCTGGTGTGGAAATTGTGGCAATTATGGAATCCAAAATGCTTTGGCGAGAGCTTTGGTTTTGGAAGGTTTTGAGCGAGAAGATATTTTGTTATGTTTTGACGTTGGTTGCAGCGGAAATGGTTCTGACAAATTTGAAGTAAATACGATTCATGGCTTACATGGCCGTGTTTTGCCGTTAGCTGCTGGTGCGGCGTTGGCGAATTCTAAAATAAAAGTAATTGCAGAAGCGGGCGATGGTGCGACTTTTAGTGAAGGAGTGAATCATTTGGTGCATGCCGTGCGTAATAATTATCCAGTGATGTTTATTCACCATAATAATGAAAATTATGGCTTAACAACTGGGCAGGCGTCATCTTTGACACGTTGTGGTGCGACGATGAATGGGACGCCGGATGGAGTAGTGGTGGAGCCGATAAATTCTTTGGATTTTGTGTTGAGTTTGAAGCCGAGTTTTGTGGCGCGAGGTTTTAGTGGAGAAGTTGATCACATGACAGAATTATTTAGAACGGCTTTGCGACATAAGGGTTTTGCTTTTGTGGAAGTTTTGCAATTTTGCCCGACATATAATCGTCTAACGCCAGATGCCTGGTATGCGGAGAGGGTTAAATTTATTGAGGATTTGAAGGGATATGATCGTAATGACATTTGGGCCGCTCGTCGCGTTGTAGCGGATTTGGAAAAGGATATTTATTTGGGAGTTTTGTATGAAGACCCAAAGAAAGTCGACTTTTTGAGTGCGCAGGTAAGTAGAATGGGAGTTACCAGTGAGCTCGTGGACGAGGTGAGGAGATATGGGGTGGAGTAGAAATTATTTGATTTTTTGATTTTTAAAGTTAGAATGACCTCTTAATTTAAAAAAATGAAAGAGGCATTTTTAGATACATCTTATGCAGGCAAAGTAGTAGAAGCTTATGAAAGCGCTGGGAAGGTGGTTGACCCTCAGTCCATACGTGAAGAGGTTGGGGATAGTATAAAAGTGGTGACTGGTTCTGAAGATCATATTAGGGAGTTAGAGACTGCCAGGTTGTTGACTGGAAAAAAGTTAACGATGGGGGTTTTGAGATATGCTTACAGGGCTTTGCAGAAATTGGTGAGAGTTGAGTTGGTAAAAGCTGGAAATAATTTGGAAGAATTGAGGGGCCAGGGATTTTTAAGAAAGATGCTAGAAAGTTTGAATGTGCAAATAGAATTAACTGCCATTCAAGTAATGGCCGCACAAAATAGACGACTTACTAAAGAGGAGTCTGAGATGTTAGAGATGTGTTCAAATTTATGCAGATACGAACGAGCTTACGTGATTGATTTAATTGAATCAGTTATTTCGGATGTAGAAAATGAAGAACTACAAAAATCAGTCAGAGGAAGGGTTGACCGCACTATGTGGAATTAAAAATTTTGCATATTTAAGAAGGTGACAAGCAGTTGGAAACAGTGCTTACCGGTTGGAAGTTTTTGGCGTTCCAGATCCGGTCAGTTCGTCGTAGACGCAAAGGACACCTTCTTTTTCATTTACGCCTCGTCCGAAGGGGCGTGGCTGTCGCGCTCTTCGTTCGGAAGGTGGCGCTTCAGCCACGGCAGCAGCAGCCGGATGATCGCCGCGAAGACGACCATGATGATCGTGAGGCCAATGAAGAAGGAGCTGTGCGAGACAGATTCCCACACCGGACCACCAGCGATCCCTGAGAGCTTGTTGCCGATAGCGATGCAGAGGAAGAAGCCGCCCATCATGACGGCGACGAGCCGAGGAGGAGCTAGCTTACTCACGAGCGAGAGGCCGATCGGGCTCAGACAGAGTTCGCCCATGGTGATCCAGAAATAGGCGTGGATGAGCCAGAGGGACGAAGCCTTCTGACTACCGTCGTTGGTCTTATAAACCGCGAACAGCATCACCAGCCAGCAGACAGCCGCGAACAGCATACCGATGGCCATCTTTCCGGGGGTAGTGGGCTCCTTCTTGCGATTCCGGAGTATACGCCAGGCCCAGACGAGAACGGGCGTGAGAAGGATGATGAAAAACGGGTTGACGCTTTGGAACAGCTCGGGATTCGCGACGTGAAGTGGTTCGCCTGGCTTGAGAGTCTTGTCGCCCGAGTTCTGGTAGACTTTATCGAATTCATCTTGCGTGACGGGGAGTGGACCGGCCTTTTCGTGGCCTTCCATTTCTACTTTCTTGGCGTAGGCCTGCTTGTAAGAGGTGATCTCGTCCTTGTTGCCCGAGACGATCTTGAGCGAGCTCGGATCGGGTCGCGGCGTGTCTGCGCTGGCGTTGATGAAGTACTTGACCGGCGCCTTCTGAAGCAGGTCGACCTTTGCGAGCGTGGCCGTAGACCATTCTGGAACTTCACGTTCCGTGTTGCTTTCCGCCCAGAAGGTCAGGGTTGTGCCGTTGAGGTTAAAGACCATCCAGAAGGGGATGAGCAGAGCGCAGATCGCGAGAAGGGCTCCGAGAGCCCCTTTCTCATTAGGCGCAGCTGTCCACCACAACCAGATGTAGAATGCGATGACCGGGATGCACGCTCCGAAGAAGGCTCCCGTGACGCCCATGATCCAGTACCCCAGCGGTGCCGTTGCGAAAAGCGCGACGAGGCTGACGATCAGGAGGCTGCGAAGACTTTCGTTGCTTTGATTGGAGACACCGACTTCTTTCGTCGTTTCCGCCCGAGCGAGGCTCTTGTAGATGGTGCCGAATGTGAGGAGCCCGATGAAGAGGCCGATCCCGGCCGTACCGAAGGCGGCGTGCCAGCCGTACTTGTTGCGCACAATGGCGGCAACGAAGTTACAGATGAACGCGCCGAGGTTTACGCCGAGGTAGAAGAAGCCGAAGCCAGAATCCTTGAGCTTGCTGCCCGGAGGATAGAGTCGGCCGAGCATCGCCGAGATGTTGGGCTTGAAGAAGCCGTTGCCGACGATGAGCAGGAACAGCCCAAGATAGAACATGTTCACGCTTTCGAAGGCGAGGCTGATGTGCCCGAGACACATGACGACGGCGCCGATCAGAACCGACTTGCGGTACCCCAAGACTCGATCTGCCAGGATGCCCCCGATGAAGGGAGTCAGGTAGACCAGAGCCATGTAGGTCCCGAAGACAGTGGCAGCCTTAGCTTCGTCGAAGCCGAGACCGCCACTGTCCTTGCTGGTGGTCATGTAGAGAGTGAGCAACCCCAGCATCAAGTAGAACGAGAACCGCTCCCACATCTCAGTGAGGAAGAGGTAGCGCAGTTCTGGAGGATGACGTTCCATGGCTTACCTTACGTGCCTCGCGCCTCCGCGAGGTCTTTTTGGGAATGCGGGACGCCGGAATTGGCGTTGGTCCGCGAGATACTTACCTGCTTGCCCCGACACGGGGCGTTGATCCGATTTAGCTGAGCACCATTGCCCAGACAAAATCATAGTCCGCCCCAGTCGGGATGGGAACATTTCCTAGACGATTTTAGAGTATTACCTCCTTTCGTTTTGGGTCTAGGGGATCAGTGAAAACAATAAAAATTCTTATAAATTTACTATCTTTATTGATCCCCTAAACGTTAAGTTAAAAAAGTGTCATTTGTTGTTATCCAACTGCTTGTCAAAAGTCGTCTGCTTGCAGGTAAACTTGCGCTTCCTGAAAACAAGTATCTTCTTGAGAGCTTTTGAAGGCATGCAAAAGAAGGCCATATAGTAGATGTTACAGAGGTAAAAAAGCAAGCTTTTTTACCTCTGTGCACGCAAATTTCTGGTGGTGATTAATTTTTTTTTGAAAGCAGCACTTTCGCGTTGCGCTGGAGGCCTTTGCGTTTGGCGCGCATGAGGGGTGAGCCGGCGAAGGTATGCAGGAATTCGTCGTCGGTTTTGAGGGATTTGAGTTGGTTTAATGAAAGTTCGTCGCCGGCGATTGGAGTGAATAGTCCCTGATTTGGGACTGTGGAAATTTTGTGGGAATCTTTTTGGCGGGCATCATTGTGAGGGCAGACTTCCTGGCAAATGTCGCAGCCGTATAGCCGTTTAGTTTTGGAAATGATTTTTGCTAATTCTGGAGAAATGTCGCCTTTATTCTCAATAGTTAAATATGAAATACAAAGGCGAGCATCAACAACGCCGGGTGCAATAATGGCTCCAGTGGGGCAAGCCTGCATACATTTTGTGCAGTTGCCGCAAACGTTGAAGGATTTTTCTTGTGGGCTGGACCAGCGGGGACTTGCGGGTTGGCCAAAAGAATGAGAAAGCGTTCCCGGGAACGCTTTCGTTGGATGATTAACAGATGAGGAAACTCTCCCCGGGGAGAGTTTTGTATCTGAAGGGGAGATATTGGTGAGGTCTAAAGTTGTAATAATTTCAGAAATGAAAACCCAGGAGCCGAATTTTTCGGTTATGAAACAAGAGTTTTTGCCGATGCGACCGAGGCCGGCTTGTTCAGCGAGGGCACGTTCGAGGATTGGGCCGGTGTCGACGTAGGATCTGGTGAGAGGCTTAGCTGCTTGAGCGCTGAGCGCTCTGATAAACTTCTCAATCTGCTTCAACTTCTTCCCAATAACTTTGTGATAGTCGCGGCCGTAGGCGTAGCGGGCGACGCGGCCAGATTCTGCCGTTAAAGGCTTTTGTTCGTGGTAATAATTCATGATTAAAACAATCACGGACTGAGCGCCGGGCAATAGCTTAGACATATCGCTGCGCTGTTCGATTTTCTCCATATAGCTCATGTCGGCGTGACGGTCATTTTTGAGCCAGTCGGAAAAAGCTTCTAAATATTTATTCTCAATTTTTGCAGGGCTAAAACCGACCATGTCAAAGCCAAGAGATTTCGCGTATACCTCGATTTCATTTCTTAACAAAATTTTTTGAGAATTATCCATCAATTATCCATGATTTAAACGGCCCGCCAATATATTATGTATTTTAGCAATTCCTTTTTGATTTGTCTTCTTCACAGTGCCCGCCACGTAAAGTATGATTCACCCCTTAATAGCACTTAAAACAAACAAGTGATTAGTATAACAGATAAATTAAAAATAGAATTCCAAAAAGCCAAAAAGACGTTTTTGGAGGCGCAAAAAATTTGCATAATTTCGCATCGCAGTCCAGACGGAGATGCCGTTGGTAGTAATTTGGGGCTGAGGCTTGCTCTGGAAAAATTGGGTAAAGCAATAGTGAGTGCGTCAGTAGATCCAGTGCCAAAAAATAGTATTTTTTTGAAGAAGGCCGATACCTTTGTTACCGATTTTAAATATGAAGATTTTGATGTAATTTGCAGTGTGGATTGCGCGGCACAAAAACTCGTAGCTTTTATTGAAAAGAAGCCTGAAATCCTCTCTGGGCCAAAGCCTTATATCAATATCGATCATCATTTTTCAAACACGCTTTTTGGGACGATAAATCCCGTGGATACGGAGGCTTGTTCGGCTTCGATAATTGTTTATAAATTCCTGAAATTTTGTGAGTGGCCAATTGATAGAGATATTGCGAGCTGCTTGTTGCATGGAATTTATTTTGATACTGGAGGTTTGATGCATAGCAATACGACTAGTGAGGTTTTTAAAGTTTGTGGAGATTTGATGAGGATGGGTGCGGATTTGAAAAGAACTTCTAAAGAACTTTTTCATACAACGGAAGTGAATAAATTGCGTTTGTGGGGAAGAATTTTGGAGAGGGCTTTTGTGAATGAAGAAGGCGTGACTGTTTCGGCTGTGAATAAACAAGATTACGATGTCTGCCAGGCTGATTCTCATGATACTGGAGGTGCAATTGATTATTTGAATGCAGTGCCTGGTGCAAAATATTGTGTACTTTTGAGTGAAGATGAAAAAGGAATCGTGAAGGGTTCATTACGTACACAAAGAAACGACGTGAATTTGTCAGAAGTGGCTTCGCAGTGGGGTGGAGGAGGTCATCCAAAAGCCAGTGGATTTGGAGTGCCGGGGAAATTGCGCCCAGTAATGAGTTGGAAAATCATGTCGGACAATGAAGATCTGACTTTTTAATTAAGATATTCTATTTCTTCCAAGACATAAAGATATTCGGGATTGCCTTTTAAGAATGCTCTACCAGGATTTTGAGGAGCCAATTTTAGATAGAGATTATATTTTTCTAAAGCGGCTTCCCTATCGCCAATTTCTGCTAAGGTACGCGCCCATGCCAAGATGTATTTTGGGTTGAGAGGCGCCCTTTCACTAAGTTTTTCAAATAGGTCTAAAGATTTAGTGTAATCCAATTCCGTTTTTGCAAGGACAGCTTCTAGATACACAACTTCGTTAAATTTCGATCCAAGCTTCATCTTTAAAGGGTCAATGAAATAATGGGCTTCTTTCAAAAATTCTTCTCTTATGGGACTTGGTTCATATTGAGCTACCAGTAGGGAATATTCGCCAGCTTTTAAAGAATACTCCGCAACAAAGGGATCCCAATTAACTGCCTTATGGTAGTAGTATATTATCTGAGAAGGGCTGGGATTGATGACTTCACTTGAAGCTTTTTTATACCAAGAATCTGCTATAAAATGCCTAACTCCAATTGCTCCGCCAACAATTGAAAAAATTATTATTGGCAGAAAAAATATTGAATTAACTTTTTTTGTTTTAGTCGACGAGGATGCTAAAATTACGGCTGCCATCAGCCAGAAAATAATCCAGTGTACGGTTAATGAAAATCCAAATTCGTTAACCACAAAGAGACCTATCAAAGAAATGCCGATGGCTTTTTGTCCCGATTTAAACGCCGCAAAAATCAGCCAGAAAAAAAAGCTGTAATAGAAAATTGTGCTTAAAATACCGTGATTAATAGTCATATTTAGGATTTCGTTGTGCGCACTGCTTGGAAGGATATTAAAACTTTCAACTTTTAATAATTCTGCCGGCATATACTTCATCAAGGAATTTCTGTACATCTCAGGCCCATAACCAAAAAATGGCTTGTCCTTAATTTGCTCAATAGCGGTTTGCAAAAGTAACCATCTAGATTCTGTAGGGCGATTGAAATCGTGAGTAGAACTAATCCTATAAACAGTTAAACCTGTTACAAAAAGAGTTGCTAGTACAATAATTAGAATTTTATTAAATTTTTTGGAGTTAAAGATAGTAGAAGTCAGAAAAATTATTTCGACAAATATGGCTAATGCACCAGCGCGGCTACCAGTAAAAAACAGGGCAGCAATAACTAATAAGCTAGCAAATTTCCAAAATTTTTCTTTTTGAACAAAGAAAAGGGGAAAAATCATGACAAGATATGTTGCCAAAAAATTTGGATGGCCCAGGGTAGCACCGATGCGGCCTATAAATTCGTCCAATTCCCACATACTAGAGAGGGTTGGAAAGATTTTTTCTAGTACCGCAAATAGGCTTAATTGAATTCCACCCCAGAGGGCCGCCTGGATGACTTTTGGGATGAAATTTTTATTGTTTGAAAAATAATAGAGAGAAGCCGTGAAAAAACTTAGAAAAAACAGCACTTGAAATAGACCTTGTTGACGCTCGTAAGTGCCCCAGAAACTCAGATATGGGGAAGCGGAAAAAATTGTGGAGATAATAACTGCAAGGAAATAGCCAAAAAATGGCAAATAGAAAGCTGCTGGAACTTTGGGGAAAGAGTTTTGTGAAAAAGCAAAGATTCTGACGGCAATCAAAATCCAGATTATAGCTAGCATCACATGGAAAAAAATTTCTTTTACTAATTCGAACGTAGAAAATAATTGATAACAAAAAATGAGTGGCAACAGGAAAAGTAGAATGTAATAAGACCAACAAATTAGATTGTCGAGGATTTTGATTTTTTGCTGGTTTTTAGACATTGATTGAATGAGGTTGTTGTAAAAGTATTGTGTTTTTGCTGATTTGTCAAAAATCGTTGACAGTGGTGAGGAGAAAGGTAGATCATAAAGTCTTCCATATTTAACCCTCACGAACTATGGATACAATAAAAGCTTTTGGAACTGAAGCCTTGGATTGGGCTAAGCGGCAGGCAGGACGTCTTTTGCCGTGGGCGGCGGCGATTGGAGTACTGGGATGCGAAGCAGATGGGGTTCAAAAGCCGGACACGAAAGTACAGGACGACATCACTGAAAGAATTCATGATGCCATGGCTGATATTGTGACGGCGGGCAATAATGGCAAACCCGCCTATGTGGAAAGGGATCCCAGTCATAAACTAGTATCTGTTGATGAGCATCAGTCTTTTAAGTGTGGCATTAATATATTGGATTATAGTAAAGAATGTACGGTTACGGATATAACTGGGGCGACACTCAGGGACGTTGGCGATAGCATGGTGAGCGTAAAAGACGACCCGAGTAGATTATTGGAGCTAGACCAACATAAAACTAAATTAAAATTAAGTGAAGCTCGAACTGGTGAGACTTTTTTGGCAAAGCTAGGTCCATATAATTGTGATTTAGTGCATGAAACCGGTGGTCAAGTAGTTGGACGTGCAACAGTCGGTAATGACGTGTGTCAGGAATTAATGGGGCAGTTTGGTCATGCCGTTGAGGACTTTTTGAGAGGACAAAAAAGAGCAATGCGTTTAAAGGATCTTCAAATAGCACAATTAGATTTTTAGTATAGAATGCGTGCGTGAAAAATTCTTTAATTAAATTTAGAAACTTTTTAAGTAGATTTTTTTATAAGCAAATTTTTAAAAGAATCCTGTTTTTGTTTGATCCGGAAAAAGTGCATCATGGAGCGGTTAGACTGGGACGAATTTTGGGATCGAATTTTGTGACGAGATGGCTTACGAGGTTTTGGTTTGGGTATAGTAATTCGAGCTTGGAGCAGTCGATTCTGGGAATAGATTTTAAAAATCCGGTAGGTTTGACGGCTGGTTTTGATAAAGAGGGGGCTTTGGTTGGAATTCTACCGGAAGTTGGATTTGGCTTTATGGAAGCGGGATCTATAACTGGAGAATTTTGTGAAGGAAATGAAAAACCAAGACTTTGGAGACTTAAAAAATCTTTGAGTTTGGTGGTGCATATGGGATTAAATAGTTCGGGTTGTGAAAAAGTTGCGGAGAGATTTAAGAAGTTAGTTGAGCGAAGTGGAAGGCTTTGTAAAATACCTGTTGGATTAAATGTGGCGAAAACAAATTGCGTGGCGACCAGTGAAATTGAAGTTGGCATTCAGGATTATTTGAAGGCTTTTAAAGCTTTGCAGGAATATTCGTCATACATGACCGTAAATATCAGTTGTCCAAATGCTGGAGGTGGCCAGCCATTCACAAAAGCAGAAAATTTAGAAAAATTACTTAGTGAAATTGACGTTGCGGTAAGCCAAAAACCAGTTTTTCTCAAAATGCCGCCGGATTTGGAAATTGAGGATTTAGATGCAGTTTTGGCAGTTACTGATAAGCATAAAATTGCTGGATTGATTTGCAGTAATTTAACAAAAAATCGCGAGAACAGGAAAGTGATGAGCAAAGTTGTAGAAACGGAATTGCCAGTGAAGGGAGGAATTAGTGGCAAACCGGTTGAAGAATTGGCAAATAATTTGATCGCATATGTTTATAAAAAATATAAGAGGCGATATGTGATTATTGGTGTGGGTGGGATTTTTTGCGCTGAAGATGCTTACAAAAAAATTAAATTAGGAGCGTCGCTGGTGGCTTTGGTAACAGGCATGATTTTTGAAGGACCACAGTTAATCAGTGATATAAATTTAGGGCTAGTAGAATTGATGAAAAAAGATGGATTTAAGAATATTGGAGAGGCGGTTGGGGCGGAGAATAAGCTAGCTTGACCCGCGGGTGATTCTTAATTAAAATTCTCGGGAAAGAAGTTCATTTAAAAGCTGATGCCATCATTGCACACAACAGTCAGAGCCAAAAACATCAAGAAAGTTTTGGTTTTGGGCAGTGGTGCACTTAAAATCGGTGAAGCGGGGGAATTCGATTACTCTGGATCACAAGCCATAAAGGCACTTAAGGAAGAAGGGATTAAGTCCGTTTTGGTAAATCCAAATATTGCGACGATTCAGACTAGTAAAGGGTTAGCGGACAAGATTTATTTCTTGCCGGTTAATGCTTATTTTGTGGAAAAAGTGATTCAGGAGGAAAAACCTGATGGAATTTTTTTATCTTTTGGTGGACAGACTGCGCTAAATTGTGGTGTGGATTTATTCGAAAAAGGCATTCTAAAAAAATATAATTTGCAGGTTTTGGGTACGCCAGTTGAAGCTATCCAAAAAACTGAGGACAGGGATTTATTCAACAAAGAGCTGACAAAAATTGGCGTCAAAATGCCTAAAAGTATTGCCTGTGTGAATAAGAGAGAAGGCCTGGAGGCAGCTAAAACTATTGGCTTTCCGCTAATGATTAGAGCGGCTTTTACGCTTGGTGGAAAGGGAAGTGGATTTGCCTACAACAACAAAGAATTGGATGAAATGTTGGACACGGCTTTTGCCTTTAGTCCGCAAGTTTTGGTGGAAGAAAATTTGAAAGGTTGGAAGGAAGTTGAGTATGAAGTTGTACGTGATCGTGCAGATAATTGCATCACGGTTTGTAACATGGAAAACTTTGATCCATTAGGTATTCATACTGGAGAATCCATTGTGGTAGCCCCTTCCCAGACTTTGACGAATAGTGAATATCATAAATTACGATCACTTGGAATTAAGGTTATCAGACATTTGGGAATCGTTGGTGAATGTAATATTCAATACGCACTGGACCCGAATTCTGAAGATTATAGAGTTATTGAAGTGAATGCACGTTTGAGTCGTTCATCTGCGTTGGCGAGTAAGGCGACTGGCTATCCATTGGCTCACGTAGCGGCTAAGTTGGCTCTTGGATATACTTTGCCAGAGTTAAAAAATGCAGTTACAAAAACTACGACAGCTTGTTTTGAACCGGCTCTGGATTATTTGGCTTTGAAAATTCCGAGATGGGATTTGAATAAATTTAGAATGGTTTCGAAGGAAATTACTTCCGAGATGAAATCTGTTGGTGAAATTATGGCTTTGGGTAGGAGTTTTGAAGAAGTGGTGCAAAAAGGTTTAAGAATGCTACAGGTGGGTTTGCATGGTTTAGTGGCGAATGAAGATGTGAAAATCGAAATTGATGAAATTGAACAGGATATTATTCATCCAACTCCAAAAAGAATCTTGGTAGTTGCGGAAGCTTTGAGACAAGGCTGGACAGTTGAGCGCATAGCCAAAATTTCAGGTATAGATAAATGGTTTTTGGATAAATTAAAGAACATTGTGGAGCTTGGTGAGAAGTTAAAAAAGACCAAGATTATTGATAAAGATTTGATGCGAAATGCCAAGAAAAAAGGATTCTCAGATAAGCAAATTGGTTATATTGGTGGTAAAGAAGAATTGGAGATTAGGAAGATGCGTAAAAAAATGGGAGTGCTTCCGGTGATAAAACAGATTGATACTTTAGCGGCGGAATATCCGGCGAAAACAAATTATATGTATCTGACTTATCATGGCGATAAAAATGATACGAAGCCAGATTCTCACAAAAAAATCATTGTATTGGGTGGTGGAGCATATTGTATTGGATCAAGTGTGGAGTTTGACTGGTGTTGCGTAAATGCCGCTCAGACAGCCAAAAAAGAGGGTTTCCAGACTATCATGATTAACTACAATCCGGAGACTGTTTCTACCGATTATGATACTTGCGATAAGTTGTATTTTGATGAACTTTCTTTGGAGAGAGTTTTGGATATTTATGAATTTGAACAGAATAAAAATGTGGTTGCGGGAGTGGTGGTTTCAACAGGTGGGCAGGTGCCAAATAATTTGGCGATGAAACTTGATAAAATTGGCGTGCCTATTCTCGGAACTGATGCGAAAAATATTGATAGAGCGGAGGACAGAAATAAGTTTAGTGCGATGTTGGATAAGCTTGGAATTGATCAGCCAAAATGGAACGAATTGAGTAAGTTAGATGCGATTTTTAAATTTGCGGATGACGTGGAATATCCAGTGCTAGTGCGCCCTTCCTACGTTTTGTCAGGTGCGGCCATGAGTGTTGCGTACAATAAAGAAGCTCTGGAAACATTCTTAAGCAAAGCGGTAAAAATTTCTAAAGACGCGCCAGTTGTGGTATCTAAATTTGAAACAAATGCGAAGGAAATCGAGGTTGATGCGGTGGCCCATAAAGGTCATGTGGTGATCTATGCGATCTCTGAACATATTGAAAATGCGGGTGTACATAGTGGGGATGCGACGATAGTTTTGCCGCCGCAAAAACTGTATATGGAGACTATTCGCAGGGTGAAAGTTATTACTAAACAAATTGCTAAAGAATTAGATATCAGCGGACCTTTTAACATTCAGTTTTTAGCTAAGAAAAACCGTGTAATGGTGATTGAGTGTAATTTGAGAGCGAGCCGAAGTTTCCCATTTGCGTCAAAAGTTACTGGATATAATTTTGTTGAGATTGCGACTTATGCGATGTTAGAAAAAAGTATTGGGAAAGTGTCGAAAGAAGGTCGCCATGCGTTGACTTATGAGGGCTACAAAACGTTGGATTTGGACCACGTTGGAGTAAAAGCACCACAATTTAGTTTCCCAAGACTTAAGGGCGCGGATCCGGTGTTGGGTGTAGAAATGGCTTCAACTGGAGAAGTCGCTTGTTTTGGTGAAGATCTTTATGAAGCATTTTTGAAATCAATGATCAGCGTTGGATTCTCATTACCAAAAAAAGGAATTTTGTTTAGTGTGGGAAGTCTGCAGACAAAAGCCGATATTCTACCAATTGCACAAAATTTCGCAGATATGGGCTTTAAGATTTTTGCGACAGAAGGAACTGCGGATTTCTTTAATGAACATGGTTTAAAAACTGAAAAAGTTCATAAAATTTCTAGTAACAAAGCGCCTAGTGTACTCGATTTAATTAGTAAAAAAGAAGGCAAAACCGTGCCGGTAGATTTGATCGTAAATATTCCAAGAAATTACAGCCGTACAAGTCTAACCGATGGCTATATGATCCGCCGTAAGTCTATTGATTTAAACATTCCTTTGATCACAAATGTGCAGGTGGCGAGCATCGTTTCTGAGGCCTTGAGCAGATACGGAATCGATGATTTGAAGATTAAGGATATGGAGAGTTATTTCTAGATTAATCAGATTTAAATATGACTGAAGAAAGAAAAATTTTTAGGAGAAAAGAATATCAAGAACCGGAATATTTGGTGGAGCATGCGCACTTGGATTTTGTGATTTTTGATGAGAATAAAGTGGAAGTAATCAGTAAATTACAGCTGAAGAATAACGCCAGCGGCGAGCCGATAATTCTCAATGTGGGAACTGAAATTAAAGAGATTTCTTTCATAAAAATTGATGGGGTTGAAATAGCAAAAAGTGAATGGAAGCAGAGCGATAAAATTCTTGAATTAGCAGCAAAAGAGGGAGTTTTTATTCTCGAAATTAAAACAGTTCTGGATCCGCAAAATAATAAAACTGGACAGGGTTTATATGAGAGCCGTGGAGTTTTGGTTACACAAAATGAGGCTACGGGATTTAGAAATATTACAGTTTATCCGGATCGCCCAGATGTAATGTCGACTTGGAGTACAAAAGTTACCGCACCAAAAGATAAATATCCGACTTTGTTAGCGACTGGTGATTTAACAAATTTTAGAGAAAATGAGGATGGGACGCACACTGCGGAATTTCATAGTGATTTTAAAATGCCTGCTTATTTATATTGTTTGGTAGCGGGTAAATTTGATTGTTTGGAAGATGAGGTTGTAATGCCTTGGGATGAAAAACCTGTAAAATTACAGATTTATGCTCCTCCGGGTAAAGGTGATCGCACAAAAATTGCCATGGAGTCTTTAAAAACCGTGATGAAATGGGATTATGAGAATTTTGGGCGTAAATACCCATTACGTGACTACAAAATAGTGGCTGTGGATGATTTTAATGCCGGTGCGATGGAGAATTTTGGTTTGAATGTTTTTAGTGCCGGATATGTGCTTGGCGATCCTAGAGTTGCGACTGACGACAATATTTTGGGAGTGGCTCACACGGTAGAACATGAATATTGCCATACTTGGAGAGGGGATTTGGTAACCGTGAGAAGTTGGCATGAAATAGCTCTAAAAGAAGGTTTTGTAAGTTTGATGGATAGATTATTTAATCAATTTTTACTTGGTAAAACTTCAGGTAGAATTGGAAGCGTGAGAGGACTTCGGGCTAATCAATTCGCTGAAGATGCGAGTGCGACTGCCCATGCGGTTTGGCCGGAAGAATATGAGGGAGATCCTTCTAACAGCATGTACACTTCTACAACTTATTCAAAAGGTGCGGAGGTGATTGGTATGGCGAAAATGTTACTAGGAGATGAAAAATTTAGGGCGGGATCGGACAGATATTTTAATGATTTTTTTGGGAAAGCGGCGACAATTGAGGATTTAGTAATTTCTATTCAAAAGGCTTGCGAGGTGGATTTAACTCTATTTAAAAATTGGTTTTTTCAGGTTGGAACGCCGAGATGCGACGTGAGTAGTAAATATGACGAGGCGGCAAAAACCTTTAGTTTAACCGTTAAACAAGAGTGTGTGCGCGACCCTAGATTAGTTTTGCATTTCCCATTAACGATGGGGTTGATTTCAGCTGGTGGCGAAAAAGTGGAATTAGAATTGGAAGGAGAAGTTAATGAATTGCATGATTTGAGTCGTGGTGTTTTGAGTATTTCAAAACCAGAAGAAACTTTTGTTTTTAAGAATGTGCCAATGGGAACCGTGCCTTCTTTACTAAGAGAATTTTCGGCGCCGGTGACCTTGAATTATGATTATTCTCATGATGAATTATTGCTTTTGATGAAGCATGATGAAGATGGATTCAACAGATTTGAGGCGGGCCAGAGAATTTCACGTCAGGAATTAAAAAAATTGGTTGATCAATATCAGGCTGGTGAAACCACGCCAGAGGCGGGCAAGGCAATGGTGGTAAGCGAAGAAATTCTAGATGCGTATGCTAGTATTTTGATGGATTTAGTGGAAAAAGATCCTACTTTGGCAGCGGATATGCTGGTTTTGCCAAGTGAATCTGAGTTATTACAAGGCATGGCTGAGTATGATTTTGATGCGGCAAAAGCGGCGAGAGATACTTTAAAAATGACGATAGCGCGTAAATTCAAAATGAAGTTTGGCGCTCTATACTCTCAATATCACGACTTTGCCTTGGCGGCAGAAAAAAAACCGGGTGTTTCTTTATTAAATATTGATGCCATTAAATTAAGAAAAATTAAGAATGTTTGTTTGGCGTATTTGGCGAAATCCGGGGAAAATGGAGCGGATGCTGAGGCAATTGAATTGATCAAAAAACAGTTTGCAGAAGCCACAAATATGACTGATGAGTTTGTGGCGTTGAGTTTGTTGAGCGACATTCCAAGTGAGAGAGAAGAGGCGTTAAAAATATTTAAAGATAAATGGCATGCTGAAGAATTAGTGATGAATAAATGGTTGCGCGTACAGGCGATGATTGATGACAAACAGGTGACAGAAAGGGTGCGTCAGTTGATGGCGAGTGAAGATTTCAATTTTGATCAGCAGTCTGGAGTTTATTCACTTTTGATTTACGGATTCGCGCAAAATAGTATTTATTTTCATGATAAATCTGGCAGTGGATATGAGCTTGCGGCTGAGGCTGTGATGAAATTGAATAATCCGGATGTGGCTTCTAGATTAGTACGCGAGGCTTTTTCTGACATGCCAAAAGTTAGTAAGGTGCGTCAGGATTTGATGAAAAAGGCTTTGGAAAAAATCGTAGCGGAAGTTAAATTGGAAGGTCCAAGGTTGATGGCCAAAAAGATTTTGGGGTAATTGTGAAAGTCGTACAAATAAAAACTTATGATTCTACCTGATTCGTTTTGGCTCTATCTAAAGAGCAAATTGCCACCGATGCCTCATCCTTTTAATACGGATAAGCATGGTGCCCAAAAATTATATTATTCACCATGGGAATATGAATATGTCGAAAAATCTAAAGGTTTTAAGAATTTTGAAAATTATACGGGAGATCTAAAGAAGTTTATGGAAGGGAAGCGAATTGCGGAGCTTGCCTGTGGAGGTGGTGGAAAGACAGTTTTTTTTGTGAAGAATGGCTCTAAAAAGGCTCATGGAGTGGATTTAAGTGAAATTTTTATTGAGCAAGCAAATAAGTTTGCAGAAGAAAAAGGCGTTAAGGAAAAATGCTTTTTTTCAGTAGGTGATGCAAAAAATACTAACTATAAAGATAGTGATTTTGATGTAGTGATGCTGGCTTCGGTTTTGGAACACGTGGAGGATCCAGAAGCACTTTTGAGGGAAGCCCTGCGTATCTGTAAAAAAGGAGGTGCGATTCTTTTTAATACAGAAGGCTATTATCATTGGCTTGGACATCATCTCTGGGATGCTTTACCAATTCCATGGCTACATCTTTTTACCAGTGAAAAGCAGCGTATAAGACTTTATAAAAAGGCGGTTAAAAATTATCCAGACGCTCAAGAACGTATTGATTTGCGAATTGGAATTAATAGCAAAGGAAAGGAAAATTTTGATTATCTAAACCATATTACCCTGCGTAAGTTAGACAAAATACTTAGGACACTCGAGCTTGAAAATCTTTTCAATAAAAAAATGCTTACCATAAGAACCTTTCGCAAAAGACCTTTTAACTTGTTTGGAAGAATGCCACTTTTACGTGAAATATTCCACGAAAGTCTGGATGGTATGATTGTAAAGTAAAGTTAAAGGCTGGTTAATTATTATTGCCAGAGGCTTTTTTGCTGTATACAATGCAAAAGCTTTTAATAAAAATTCGCATGCAGAAGAATAAATCAATGGAGCCACAAAAAAATACTTTGAAGCTTAAAAAAGGTCTCGCGCAGATGCTGAAGGGCGGCGTGATTATGGATGTGATTGATGTTAAACAGGCTAAGATTGCGGAAGAAGCTGGGGCGGTGGCGGTGATGGCTTTGGAGAGAGTGCCTTCTGATATTCGTAAACAGGGAGGCGTGGCGAGAATGAGTGACCCAAAAATGATTAAGGAAATTATGAAAGCGGTTTCTATTCCAGTAATGGCAAAAGTGAGAATCGGGCATTTTGTGGAGGCGCAAATTCTTGAGGCGATTGGAGTCGATTATATTGATGAAAGTGAGGTTTTGACGCCAGCTGATGAGCAATATCACGTGGATAAAAGTAAATTCAAGGTGCCATATGTTTGTGGGGCGCGTAATTTGGGTGAAGCTTTGCGTAGAATTAAAGAAGGCGCGGCAATGATTCGTACAAAAGGTGAAGCTGGAACTGGAAACGTGGTTGAAGCAGTGCGACATATGAGAGCGATGCTGGATGGAATTGCGGCTTTAGGTCGTATGAATAAGGCTCAATTGAAGAAATTTGCAGTGACTGAAAGAGTTTCACTTGAATTGGTTGAGGAGACTAGACGCCTTGGGCGTCTGCCAGTAGTTAATTTTGCGGCAGGTGGAATTGCGACTCCAGCGGATGCGGCTTTGATGATGCAGTTAGGTTGTGATGGTGTGTTTGTAGGTAGTGGAATTTTTAAATCTTCTGATCCAGCGGCACGTGCAAAAGCTATAGTTGAGGCAACTTTGCATTTTGACAACCCTGAAATTATCGCTAAGTGCTCAGAAGGATTGGGCCAAGCTATGGATAGTTTAGAAATTGGAAAATTGGAGCAGAAATATGCTGATAGAGGGTGGTAAAACGGCGTTAGACTACCGGTTTAATATTTGCCCTAACTGCTTGTCTAACCTGATCGGGTTCATCGTCATCGGTGCCTTCAACCCAGGTTTCTTGTCTGATGATGAAGTTGTCGGGATCAGTGGCGAAGGCTTCTTCTATAGTTGCAACTTCAAGGGATTTTAAGAAGGCGGGCATGTCTTCTGGATAAATAACTTTTCCTGTGCTTAAATTTTCTAGACCTGGTGCAAGTTGAATTTGATTATCCAGGGCTAATTTTTGGGCTTTTGGTGAAGGTTTACAGGCGATAACAGATCCATTAGTTCTTCTAACTAGCGGCAAAAGTCTAGTATGTCCTGTACGACCAGTTTTGGGTCTATGAACTGATTCAACTGTGTCATTTACTGCGTCACGAGCCCTTTTGGTAGGGTAACTTCTATCTACTACATCATCAGGAGTTGATGGACCACCTGGCTTAGTAGGATTTGAGTTGGTCGTGTCTTCTGGTGAGGCTGGTTGGCTTTTTCTTCTCGCAAAAGTTACGCCAAAAATATCCTCAATGTCGCCTCTATGGCAGGTAAGTTGGGCCAAGTACCAAAGAACATGTCTTCTAGTTAATTCATAATTTGGAGTGGCACCTGCAAGTAATTTGCTTGTTTCAGCGCCAGTACCGAAGCTATCGATATTGCCTTCAAAACGATCCATACTAAAACGAGGCAGCTCACCAAGTTGAACAAGTAGGTCTTCTGAGTTGACTGAAAATGGTCGCAACTTTTCTTGCATTGCGGGGTTTGAGGCAATGGACTCTCCTAAATCTTCTTTAAAAAGATTAATCTCAGCCAGACAAGAGGCAAAAGCGTTTGAGTCTGGTTTGGTACCAGCAAACTGAAAGACAGTTGTTTTTCCTTGAAATAAATCTTCATCACTAACTGTACAAAGTGGGATTTCTCTTTTTCTTCTTCGAATCAATTCTAAGGCAATTCTATCATTTTCTGATTTAAGCTGATCCTTATTTTTGTTATCAGGATTATCGAAGACACCTAATTTGCCTTGAAAAAATGGGATGCCATGGGCTTTCATTAATTGATAATTTGCTCTTAGTCCTAATGCCTGGTCTACAACCTGACCACTCAAACCCGTCATCATTAAAAATGCTCTTGGGCTATCTATTAATTGAAAGAACTTTTGATGAGTTGAAATATCTAGGCGGCTACCTTTTGGTTTATGAGTCTTTTTGCGATGTTGACTTTCTTTTAAAGCAATGTTCGCAAGTAAATAGTTTTGTAATCTATTGGTAACTTCATGGAGAATAATGAGTTCGCTAACAGCAGGACCATTGGGGACAGTAAATTCGGGGTATTTTGGACTAAGTTCTGCTCCAATTTTACCAAATAGAAATACTGGATCTACTGTAAGAATTCCCTTATCGGTAAAGTTGGCTACTGTTTGGGCGATAAAGCCTTTAATTGCCTCTTCAATAGCAGAATGAGCTCGTTCTCTAACATTAATATTTAAGGCAGGGTCTGAGGATAATTGCTCAGCGGTATATGGCGCATATATTCTAAGGGCATCAGAAAGCGCTTTTATACCTTTTTGATTACAATATTGGTGGAGTCTAGGCCCCCACGCTGGACGGTCTTCCGGTAATCTTACTTTGCCCTCTTCTAAATCCATAGTTTGAATATTACTTGAGTATATTACAATACCTTATTTACCCCGACTTGTCAAATCCGTGGCGGTAATATTTCTAAATAAGCTAGAAATCAGCTAAAATAGTCGCATGAAAATTGCTGATTTTTTTAAAAAGTATAAGAAAGTTTTGGTTGGGATTCTTGTTGTGTTGATTTTGTTTGGGGTGATTTGGCCGGTTTTTGTGATTAAGAAATATGGCGATAAAATTCTGGACGTGAATGATGTAGAATTGCAGGATTATGAGGTGGCGATTGTATTTGGGGCTGGCGTTAAAGCAGATGGCAAGCCGTCTGACATTCTAAAAGATCGTTTAATTACAGCGGCAGAATTGTATAAAAATGGTTATGTGAAAAATATTTTGGTTTCGGGTGATAACAGATATGAAAACTACAATGAGCCAGAAGCGATGGCCAAATATTTAGTGGAAGTGGCGGGTGTGAACGAGAAAGATGTGACTGCGGATTTTGCTGGTAGGAGAAGTTTTGATACTTGCAAGAGGGCTCGTGAAATTTTTGGTGTTGAAAAAGCGATTTTGGTGACGCAAAAATATCATTTATATCGCACTCTTTTTACTTGTAATAATTTGGGCGTGGAAAGTGTGGGAGTTGATGGTGCGAGGCAAGAATATAGAGGCTCTGCTTACTACATGTTTAGGGAAATTTTGGCGATCGATAGGGCCTTTGTAAATGTGTTTATTTGGGAGCCAAATTACATTGGTGGTGAGAAGGAGGAGTTGTAAAATTTAATTATGAAAATTGGGATTTTGGATATTCAGGGGTCGGTGGAAGAGCATTTTGCGGCGTTGCAAAAAATTAAAAATGTGGAGCCGGTTTTGGTGAAAAATAAAAAAGATTTAGATCAAGTTAAAGGTTTAATTATGCCCGGTGGCGAAAGTACAACTATAGGAAAATTACTTCGCAGATTTGGGCTGCGCGAAGAAATTATTAAGCGTGCAAAAGCTGGTATGCCAGTTTGGGGAACTTGTGCGGGAGCAATTCTACTAGCTAAAAAAATCGTGGGAACTCAGACGGCTGATGGATTAAAATTAATGGATATTGCGATAGAAAGAAATGCTTACGGACGACAAGTTGATAGTTTTGAAACGCAGATAGAATTTGATTTAGGGACGTACGGCGGAGATTATTTTGGCAAAGTTGTACCGGCGATTTTTATACGAGCACCAAAAATTCTTGCAGTAGGCAAAAAAGTGCAAATTCTAGCCAAACATCGAGGTGAAATTGTGGCTGCCAGACAAGGTAATCTCATGGCCAGCAGTTTCCATCCAGAATTAACGGACAGCAAAGAAATTCACGAATATTTCGTGAAGATGTGTGGGTGAATTTATAATCTACCGGACATAATCAAAGCATTTCTAGCTCTGGTTTCGTTTTCAATTTCGGCAAGCTCTCCTAAAGGATCTGGCACATATTCAGAGGCAGATCTGGGATCTGTTTTTTGACATAAACCGATTATTAGAGCCATTTGTCGTTCTTTTAAAGTTAGGTCTAAGCGCGCTAATTCATCTTCTGAAATACTAAAGCCGAAATCGACTAAATGCTGTAGATCAAGTTGGCCACCATCAATCATCGATCTAAAAATCCCCGCTCCTTTATCTGTTCTTGTATAGGCAAAAGCTGGGACTTTTACCTTAGTCCCTAGATTTGGAAATCCCTCATAATACCTGACTATGTTTAAAATTCCTTTAGCTATTAGTTTTTCTAAAATGTTATTACCCAAAGCAAGTACGTCAATGCGAGGAAGCACGACCTCCGGAGTAATAAATTGCACGTCGCCTAAATTTACTTGTTCCATAATTTCAACGTTAGCTTGTCTACTTTACGTATTTTTATGATTTTGTCAACTTTTTATATTTAAATTTTGGCGGTAGAATGGGGCGGCTATGGGACACTTGTTACCAAAATCCGTTAGAAGTTTGATTGAGGAATTCTCAAGATTACCAGGTATTGGACCGAAATCTGCACAGAGATTGGCGATGCACTTGTTACATTCTCCGGAAAGTAGATATAGACCGTTGGGAGAGGCGATTTTGGGGTTGAAAAATAATGTGATTTTTTGTACGCGCTGCTGGAATATTGGCGAGAGTAATCCTTGCGGAATTTGCGATAATCCACAGCGAGATCAGAGTATAATTTGTGTGGTTGAAGAGATTTTGGACGTGGTGGCTTTGGATAAAAGTGGCGAATACAAAGGCGCGTATCATGTTTTGCACGGGGCGTTGTCACCGATAGATGGGATTGGGCCGGATCAGTTAAAAGTTGAGGCTCTGGTTGCGCGTGTGGAAGAAGGTGGCGTGCGAGAAGTGATTCTAGCAACAAATCCGAGTTTGGAAGGCGAGGCAACGGCTTTGTATATTCAAAAATTATTGCGTGAAAGTGGAGTAAGTGTGACCAGAATCGCACGTGGCTTACCAGTGGGAGGCGATTTGGAATATGCTGATGAAATTACTTTGAGTAGGGCGATGGAAGGCAGGAGGGAATTTTAGTTGAATTTTTATTTTGGGGTGTTAGAATGTTGGCGTGCTAAGTTTACTAGTTAGTTTTTAGCCGTAAGGCTGAATGGTGGAGTGTACGGGTAACCGTCCCAAAAGAAAAGCCCCCGGGGAAATCGGAGGCTTTTTTCGTGTTGTATGGTGGAATGTACGGGAATCGAACCCGTCAAGGCAGGTGCTAACGCTGCCTCCGGCACCAACCGACATCCCAAAATGCAACACAAATCTGTTATATCAAATCGACATTAAATAATTATTAAATTTTCTTAAGAAATTCTTAAAATTTTTCTAAAATATTTAAAAAGCCTGTTATTTTCTAATTTTGACTAGTAACAGTGAATGTACTTGGCCCGGCGCCGGACAGGTAGTGGCCTTTTTTGAGGGTGTAGAGCTGAGAGAAGTCGTTGTGGAGGTTAGTTAGAATCTCGTCTGGGTTATTCTCTTTAATGGCCTTTAAAAGGGTTTTGGTTTGATTTAAATCTTGGGCACATTTTTTTAGGTCTAAAGCGGCGAAGTTATCCTTAGTTTTTTGGAGGTTTTTTGAGGATCTTGGGAAGATTTTGAATTTCAGGTTTTTTAGGGAATTTAATGGCTTAATTTTTTCTCCATAATTAGTAGCCAAAGCAGTGCCGCCAATGATAAAAAAAGGGACATCTTTGCCAAGTTTTTCAGCAAGCTTTAAGAGAATTTTTTGGTCCATATTTAACTTCCACAATTTATTTAGACCTTTCAAAACTGCCGCCGCGTCGGAAGCACCACCACCCAAACCACTATTAAATGGAATGTTTTTAGTGATTTTTATTTGAGCATTTTTTCTGATTTTGAAAGTTTTTTTGATGAGAAGTAGGGCTTGGTGAGCGAGGTTTTTTTGAGGATTTTGATTGAGAAATTTAATTTGTTCGACTGTCGCCTCATCAGGTTTTTGACCCCCTTGGGCTATTGACGTATTGTCTGGTTTTTGTGTGCTTAAGATTTCAAGCTTGTCGGCGAATTTTGGCAGTTCGTAAAGAATTGTCTGGATTTTATGGTAGCCGTTAGGGCTTTTTTTGAGTACGTCTAGACAAAGGTTTAGCTTGGCTGGGGCAGAAATTCGCATTATTGTATTTAATTTGGTGTAATTCTTGACTTGATTGAAAGTATTGTGAGGCTTTGGGGTGGCTAGTCAAGATTTGGCAAAATTCCGGGCCTTGACGCAGGGCCGGACTTATGGTTATATGGAGAACTATTATGATTGATGATATACGCAAACATTTAGATTTGGATCCTACTCCAACCACGCGTGGGGAAGAGGGTGTGCTTTATAGAGTATCCGCTGGCGAAGAAAGTTTTTTTGCTAAAAGGTGGTATAGGTCACATGAAAAGCAGGGTTCGTTTCCAATAGAGGCTGGCGGCGCGGCCTTGTCTCCATTTTGGCATAACGTTGTAAGGCTAAAGCAGGAAATTGTCCATGCGCTATTTCCCGGATATAGTATTAAGACAGTTGGATCTTTTGATGAGAGAGTAAAAAGAGGCGGTGGTGAGGGACAATTTGATCTGGATTGGGGTAGGCCAGTTACCGTTAGTAAAGAGGTGGTGGGAGACCCTGTAATCTCTCCCATAAGGACCGGTATTCTAGATGCGGCTTATAAAACCTTGCTCGCCCATAAAGATGACTTAATGAGGCGCGGAGCAGGAACCAAGCAGGAAGATCCTTTCTTTAAACAATGGACAGCTCAAGTTAATAGAGAAATAGTTGGATTGCTTGGTCCAGACATTGACTTAGGAGCAAGTTTTTTTGAAGGGAATCGGGGTTTTGACGATATTGTTTGTAAACTACAAAGACAAAGACCAGGAAGTATGCTGACAGAATTTTTTGAGGCGGGGATTAGTGTAGCTCATCCAGAAGTGAATTTTATACCAGGAAATAAAGATACCCACCAAAAAAAACCGCATGGAACATTTTTGGAATTCAATATTGGAAATGAAGCTAGACTAAAACATGCAATTATGAGGAGATTTAAGGGGGATCAATCAAAAATAAACGAGTTGCTTGCAAAGTTAAGAAGTTATCAGATTAATCAACTTTTAGACAAAATCTTTGACCACATTCTGCCAGTTTATATAAAAATTACCGATGGCCAGACCAGTCCTATTTCTTTAAGTGCAATTTATACCGCCCTAGAGAGATTTAAGATTTTTATTGAACAAGGAAAATTAACTGAAGAAATAACAAAATCCGTTGTGGAGGGATTGATTTCAATCATAAATACTTCTGGTTCACATGAAAGAATGGCTTGGCGTTTGCAAGAACAGCTAACTGCATCATTCGATTATATGTAATTAATCCTTTACCAGCGACGCGATAGCAAAACATTGGATTCCTTTGCCGACGCCAAAGAGAGTTAGGTGTTCGCCCGTGGTTGCCGTGATGCCAATTTTTTTGGGTTCAAGGTTGAGAATGGCGGAAAGAGATTTTTTTAATTTTGGGACAAGTGGATCGATTTTTGGGTGTTTACATTCTAACATCAGACCTAAACTGTTAATTTTAAAATCCTGTTTTTTGATCTTTTTAAGAACAATTTCCAGGTATTTTTTGCTATCAGTTATGCCGTTCGCAAATTCTTCGTCGGCGTAAAAACCGAGGGACATTTCGCCAATTGCTTGAGAAAGTGCATTAAAGATTGCATGGAGAATAACGTCGCCATCAGAGTTGGCCTTTAATTTATTCTCATCTGGAATTTTGATGCCGCCAAGAGTTAGGCCTTTTTCTTCTGTTTCAAACATATGGCTATCCTGGCCAATTCCAACTCTGAAATCCTCTGGTAAATCGCCTAAAATTGCCTTTAATTTGAGGTAATCTGAGTAAGTCGTGATCTTGAAATTGTGTTCGCTGGCCTCGATGTAAGCGACTTTTTGGCCGAGGTTTTCTACCAACATCGCTTCGTCAGTGGCTTCAAATTTAGACTTTTTGGCTTTATCAAGAGCTTTTTTGAAGAGAGAGAATTCTACAGCCTGAGGAGTCTCGGCAGCAAAAAACTTATTGCGATCGTGAGTTTTTAAGATATGGCCGGCGTGAATTTCTTTGAGAGTAGAAGTAGCGTAATGACCGACAATGCAGGAGCCGTTAATTCTAGTCTGATCAAGAACTTGCGCGACCTCATCTTGAGTAACTAGAGGATTGGCACCGTTGTGAACAATGATTAGATCCTTGTTTTTGGCCTTTTTTGAAATCAACTGAAAGGCTTTGTTAACAGATTCCTGACGAGTTTCGCCACCTAAAATTATATTTTTTACTTTTGACAAACCGAAATCTTTGGCTATATTGTCAAGCGCCGTTTTATTGTGTTTGCCAGCCACTAGAATGATCTGATCAATATCCGGATGATCGTTAAACGTGATTAGAGAATGGTAAATTACTGGCTTCTGGCCAGCTAAAAGTAACATTTTGTCTTCTTTTGTCTGATGGGTGGACTTGAGGCGTTTGCCTTCACCAGCAGCTAGGATAATGGCGTAGTTCATGAGGAAAACGGGGCAAAAAAACGATTGTATTGTTAAAAGTAACACCGAAAGTAAGAAAAGTAAAATTTAGGGAAATCGGCAGGGCCCAAAAAGGCCCGTTGACAAGATGTGGGAAGTGGTTTATAATTGGTGTTCTTGTATATATAAATTTATATGGTAGAAGGAGCAGGCCAACAACCAGATCAGGGAGGAGGTCTTTTAGAGACATTGAACCCGTATTTGGGCCAAATTAAGAAAGAACACCGAGGGCCTTTGCTTACTTGGGTGACGGAGTATCAGTTAGAACTGCCCAGGGTAAATCCAGGCCACAACAGAAGGACGCTTGAGGTACACAAAAAGAGACAGCCGGCTATTGCGACTGAAAGACTTGAAAGGGTTAAAAAGCCAGATATGGATCTGCCTTTAGACCCAATTTTTGCGATCGCTAGAGAGCTTGCTGGCAGAGCGATGCAGGGTGAATTAGCAAAAAAAGGAAAAGGGCGTGATTATCATGCGCTTATGACCATAGAAGCAGCTGAGGCAGCCGAAGCAGCTGAAACTCAAGATAGAGATAAAGATCCATATTCACGAGCTTGTGATACAATTGCGAGTTCAGTTTTAGATTCTGCTAGAAGGTTATTGGAAAAGGGATTGAAGCCAGAAGATGTTATTTTGGATGTGCAAACACGGGTTAAGTTAGCTATGGATATGTATTTTAGTGAAAGACGTGTGGCAGTGGATAGATATCGTGACACAAATACCGGTATGATGACTCGTAAATTTACTAGTTTGTACATGAAAGAAGTGATAAATGAAGGTCATGACTTGACGATTTTGCATGGTGACTTGAAGGGTTTGGGATCAATGAATACGGCTTTTGGTGCGGCTTTAACTGACAGAGTACTTGAGGTTTTTGTTAAAAAAATGTCTGGAATTTTTAGAGATTTTGATCAGATTGCACGACCTTTACGTGAAGCTAATGACCAAGAAGAATTAGTTGCAAGAAGACAAGATGGTGGTGATGAAATTGATGTAGTTTTACCGGGAGTTAAGGCTGAAAAAGTTTTACATGGAATTATTCAGCGTTGTATAGCTAAATTATCTGAGTCTTTTACTTTGGACATTAGTCAGAAAGATCTTGATATGATGGAACACGAGTTAACCTTGTTGGAAGAAAAAGAAAGAGACGGTACGTTGGTGGATAAAGAACCAGGTGCTCTTGTTTTATTGAGACAAGTTTTAACAGATACCAGAAGTACAAAATCTGGTTCTGGATATGCATTAAAAATAGATGGTTTGCCAATTAGATTTGGTTGTAAGATTTTGGATAATAGCAAAGTTGATAGACGCTTATTCAAGCCGGTGGATGACCTTTTGCGTGCGGAGAGTCGTATGGAAAAGGATGCAAAGCCAATGGAAAAGGGATTAGACATGGCTGATGGATCTAAAGTGCAATTAGATTATCCAGTAGTAGTGGAGATGCCTGACGGTAGTCTTTTGTATACCGGAAAAGGGCAAGAGGCATTTAAACCGTTTGAAAAGAAAACTAGCAATGGAAATGGCAACGGTAACAAACCAACGAACTATGGCCTGCCAGAAAGTACCCCATTAGGCGAGTAAGTTTTTTAGAAATTCTTGGAGCGTGATTTTGCCGGTTAGGAGTTTGGCGATCAGTTTTTCTTCTTTTTGGAGGAAGGGCTTTAGGGATTTTGGGGAAGTTTTGAAGAGGTTGAGAATTAAGTTGATGCCGGGAAATAAAGCTTGGGATACTTTTTTGGAAGTTAGTTTTTTGAATTGAGCGGGTGTGATTTTTTTGATTTTTGACTTTAGATTTGGTTGCCCGTTGATTGATCTTAGTAAGGCGTTTTCGATGTGCTCCGCCATGTCTGGCTGGCTTTTGTATGAGTAGATTTGTCCGTTCGTGAATTCTACAATACCGTGGATTTGGCATTCAGGGTGGAGGAAGGTTTTGATTTTATTTAGTGGTAGATTAAATAAATAATGGGCCTCGATGATTTCAAGGCCTTTGTTGATTAACAAAGCCGATTCGAGGGAAATTTTTGCGCCCATAGACCATTTTGGGTGCTTGAGAATTTGGGAGAGAGTGAGATTTTTTAAATCTTTTTTGGTTTTACCGAGGAGAGGCCCGCCAGAACAAGGTAAGTAAATATTTTTGACTTTTAAAGTTTGGGGATTTTTTGAAATTGAAGATGCGTGGCGGAGAATTTCGTAAATTGCATTGTGTTCAGAATCTAGAGGGATTAAATGGTCGACTCCAGTTTCTTTAATTAAATCTTGATTCAATTGCGTCAGATTTTGTCCTCGGCAAATAATTGCTTCTTTGTTGGCGAGTAAAACTTGTTTGCCTTTTTTTAAGGCTTTTATAGTAGCGTCCGTCGCAATAGTTCCGGCGAGAACATTTATAACAAGATCGGCCGGCCCAGATTCTACAAAATTATTAAGAGCTTTTTTGCCATCACGCGAAATTAGCAGAACGCTTGCGTTCGGAAATTCTCTAAGTTGATCATTTAAGAGATCGCCGTTTTGATTTGCACAAAGCCCAATAACCTCGAATTCTTTGCGATATTTATTGAGTAGTTGCAGGGTCTGCTTACCCAAAGAGCCGGTTGAGCCTAATACAAGCACTTTTTTCATATAACACAAGGTCTACAGACTATGGAAATCCATGTCAAGAACAGCCTTGACTTTACGGAGGGTTTTACGTATTATCCAGCGGCATTTTATTCTCAATTTAAGAATTATCGCTAAAGATTTAAGAATCAATCAGCAGATCAGATCATCTAACGTCCGACTAATCGGTGCGGAAGGTGAGCAGCTGGGCGTTGTGACTTTGCAAAAAGCTCTACAGCTAGCCGAGGAAGCGGGTTTGGATCTTGCGGAAGTAGCGCCAAATGCGGAACCTCCTGTGTGTAAAATTCTGGACTATGGTAAATACCAATATCACCAGAGAAAAGTAGACAGCAAGCACAAGAGACAGCAGAAAAAAAATGAGTTGAAGGGAATGAGACTGGGCTTTAAAACAGGTGATCACGACTTGGAAACCAAGGCAAAACATGCTAGAAAGTTCCTGGAAGATGGGAATTCTGTGAAATTGACTCTTATATTTAAAGGCCGTGAAGCAATGTATAAAGATTTAGCACTAGCCAAAATGATGAAATTTTATGAGGCCGTGCAGGATCTAGCAACAATGGAATCAAACGCTAAAAAACAAGGAAATTCCTTAATAATGATATTAACTCCAAAATCATGAAACAGAAAAGTCATAGCGGTCTAAAGAAACGCTTGAAAGTAAGAAAAAGTGGCACTATCAGCTTTAATAAATCAGGCAAAAAACATTTGCTTTCTGATAAGTCAAAGAGGGCTAAACATTCTTTTAGAACAGGTTTGCCAGTGCATTCTACAAAAGTGAAGGCTATCAGAAGACTTATGCCAGGTTTAGTAAGATTGCAGGGAAACAGAACAGCTGCTAAAAAAGTGAAGGAAGTTAAGGCTAAGCTTAAGGCGGCAGTAAAGAAGATAGAGGCTGGTGCGAAGGCAGAGTAGGCGAGGCGCCAGGCGACAAGCCGCCGGATCAATTATTTATTCTTAATTTTATAATATGACTAGAGTCAAAAGAGGTGTAACAACCCGCCGAAGGCACAACGCTATGCGTAAGCTTGCCAAAGGCTACAGAGGTCTAAGAAGTAAGACCTTTAAGTGGGCAAAAAATGCCACAATGAAAGCAGGAATGCGTAGTTACGTAAGCAGAAAACTTCGTAAAAGAGATTTTAGAAGTCTATGGATTACTCGTATCAATGCAGCTTGCCGACCACTTGGTATCAGCTATAGCAGATTAATAGATGCTATGAGCAAAAAAGATATCGTCATTAATCGTAAAATGCTTGCTGAGTTGGCGGTAAACCAATCAGAAGTATTTAATAAGATTGTAGAAGCGGCTAGGGCGTAAAGATTTTATTGGTCCCGCGTAAGTTGTGCGGATTTGAAATCAGCGATAAGCGCGGCCAAAAAGATTTTAGAAAAATTTTAAGAAAATTTAATAAGTATTTGCTAGCGTGGTGTGGCAAATACTTATTTTTTATTGTCTAAATATGCAGGAAAGAGCGAAAAGGATAGAGATGTTGGGGAGTGTCAAGGCTGATCATTATGGTATAGTGGAAGGTGGGATAGTTAAGGTAAGCGCGCATGGTTCGTATAAAGACCCCATTACTGGTGTGGTAAAAATTTCTGAGTTGAGTGATCAGGAGTTATACGAAAAGTGCCGGCAGTATGGGCTGAATGCGAGGACGTGGTCGCGCAAGTTTGCTGGCTTGATTCCAGAGGTGGCACGGCGAAGGCTGCACAAGCGTCGCGGCTTTGCGTCGATTCAGCAGTTTGGGAATATGGTGGGCGGGTTGAGCGAGTATACCGTGGACAAGATTTTGCATTTGGCGGAGAAATTGAAGGACAAGCCGAGGTTGTTGGCGATGTTGGAAAGCGGGGAAGAAGGGTGGAGCAAAATTGCAAAAGTTGCCTATGTTGCGACGGTGGAAACGGATGAGATGTTTGCTGAAAAAATAAAAATTTTGCCGACCAGAGCGTTGGAGGCCTTTGTGCAAAATTACAGAGGAGAAAGTGTTCACGTGAACACGGCAGAAAGCAAAAACCAAACGAGTCAAGGGGCGACAAGTGACGGGAAAAACGGGGAGCAGGTGGAGGGCCAAGCAGGGACGGCTCAGGTTGATAGTCTTTTTGGTGGCGAGAATATTGAGAATAATCTTGGGCTGGAGGATTATCAGCGATTCTCTTTTCCGGTTAGTGGCAAGGTGGATATGAACTTGCGGGCGATTAAACAGCATCTTGAGAAAAAGACTAAAGAGAGCCTAACTTGGAATCAGGTTTTTGAGACCGTGATTGATAAAATGGAAGTAAACAGGCCGCAGCTAAACTTCAAAAAATGCCCGGTTTGTGAGCAAAAGGCGACCGTGACAGTATGCGAAGGCTGTGCCAAAGGAATGCTAGCGCTCAAAGAAAATGGAAAGAAGCTTGAAGACGGAAAAAGTGAGAAGGAGAGTAGTAGCAATAATAACCAATCGGAAATCCACGGCAAATGGACTACAACTGCGAACAGAAATATTCCAGTGGAGACTAAGAGGTTTTTGCAGCTGAAATATGGGGCGACTTGTGGTTTTCCGCAGTGTAAAAATGCGTGGGTGAACTTGCACCACACTAGGAGATTTGCGTTAAATTCTAGCCATGATCCAAAATACATCGTTCCGCTGTGTAAAATTCATCATGATCTCGCGCATGCCGGGATGATAGAAAACGAGCAACTTGATCCGGCAAATTGGTCGATTAGAAATAATCGGAAAAATGAGCAAACTGAAGAATTAATAGACCAAAAAGTGCGGGAATTTAAAGATAAAACTAGGAGGGGGTTGCCGTGGGGTTTTTAAATTATCGTAAAATCATCTGATTTTTGAGTGATTTCGCGCATAGTGACGTCTAGGCTGGATACGCTGGCGCGAGGAGGGCCAACTTTTGCCCAAAGTATTAGCTGATTTATGGCGTGATCTTCGCCTTGAGCTAGAATTTCTACGTCGCAGTTATCGAGGTTTTTGGCGTAGCCGGTGAGTCCGAGTGCCAGAGCTTGCTCCTGTGTGGTGGCTCTAAAAAATACTCCTTGGACTCTGCCCTTTACGGTGATTAAAGCTTCTTTCATGGTGATCAGTTTAGCGGAGAAGGGCCAAGAGAGTAAAGTTTGGCGGATAACCCTAGAATGGCAGGAAAAGTAGGGGTGGTAAAAAAATGGAGTAGTGGAGAGGGCTAAGGTACAGCAAAAACAGCATAAACCCTGGCAAAAACACCTTTTTGCTGCTAAACTGGCTCGGTCATGAAAAAAATCTTAAAAAAACTAGTTATTGGCTTACTGAAGGCCATGGCGAAGCATCGTCTACATAAATATAAGGGCAAGATTATTGCGATAACCGGCTCTGTAGGTAAAAGCAGTGCAAAAGATGCTATTTATACAATTCTCAATACCAGATTTAGAGTTAAGAAGACTAAAAAAAATATGGATTCGGATTTTGGTTTGCTGCTGACTATTCTTGATATAGAAAGTGGATTTAACTCAGCAACAAAATGGTCATGGTACTTAATAAAAGGCTTTATGCACTGTGTCACTAGAGATCACAGCGATGTTCTATTGTTTGAACTTGGCGTGGATCAACCTGGAGAAATGGATTTTTTGACTTCGGTTTTAAAGCCAGATATCGCTATTGTTACACAAATTTCACCTGTGCATCTGGGGCCTGGGCAATTCAAGGATATTAACGAAATATTTGAAGAAAAAATTAAACTCGTGAAAGCGATGGATTCCCGCGGCATTGCAATTCTAAATATTGATAATCCTTATCTGGAAAATTTCCGTAAAAAGAATCGCAAAAAAACTACGTTAACTTACGGGAAAGATAAGGAGGCGGATTTTTGGGTTAGTCAGATTAAAGAATCTTTGGAGGGGCTGGATTTTATCCTGCATCACGATAATAAGAGATATGATGTGCATTTAAATGTGGTGGGTGAATGTCAGTTTTATGCGATTATGCCTGCGGTTATTTGTGGCGTGATGATGGGAATGAACGTGGAGGATTGCGTGGAGGCGGCAAAAAAATTCAGCCTGCCGGCTGGTAGAATGAGCGTGATTCCGGCTATACACGGTGCGACAATTTTGGATAGTTCGTATAATTCTTCACCTGATGCACTAAAGGAAGCTCTGAATACTTTAAAAAATATTGAACCGGAAAGAAGAAAAATTGCGGTTTTGGGAAGTATGAATGAGCTCGGTGAGGAGAGTAAAATTCTACATAAATCAGTTGGTGAAATGGTGCCTGAATGTGCGGAAATGTTGATAACCGTTGGTGCGGAGGCTGTGCATTTTGCTTCTGCAGCAAAGGAAAAAGGCATGGGCGAGGATGTGGTTTTTAGTTTTAGAAATGCGCTGGATGCGGCTGAATTCTTTAAGAATAAAATTAAAAAAGGTGATTTGATTTTGGTTAAAGGTTCGCAACAAAACGTAAAGCTGGAGAATTTTGTTAAAGAGTTGATGGAGGAGCCAGAAAAAGCGAGGGAATTGTTGGTGAGGCAGGAGAGGGCGGTGTTGGCGAGGCTAGAATAGGGATAGGGTGTTTTTGATGATATCAAAAACTTTTGATTTATTTGTTTACTTCGTAAACTGTGAAATACAACTGGTCTATAATCGGGCATGAAAAACAGCTAGAGGGTCTGGAAAACGACCTTGCTAGTGGTAATTTGGCGCACGCTTATTTGATGACGGGGCCAAATAGTGTTGGCAAATTTACTGTGGCTAAAAAGCTGGCTGGAATTCTGCAATGTGAAGGAGATTTTTGTCATAATTGTAATGTTTGCATGCAGGTAGAAAAAGGCTGCCATATTGACACGGTTGAGATGGCGGATAATGGAGAATCGATCAAAATTGACGAGATGCGCAAACTGATTGACCGCCTGAGTATGACACGTCAGTCAAAATATAAAGTGGTGCTAATTCAGTCGATTGAGAGAATGGGAAATGAAGCGGCAAATAGTTTTTTAAAAATGCTTGAAGAGCCGCCGGAAAGAACGATTTTTATCATGACTACGGATAAGCTAAAAAACCTATTGCCTACCATAATTTCGAGAGTGAGGGTGGTGAAATTTGGGAGTGTTTCGCAGGATTATATTAGAAATTCTTTGAAAAATTTGTTTCCTGAGTTGGAGGCAAAAACCGTGGAGGAGGTGGCTTCTTTATGTATGGGCAAAACCGGTAAAGCGATGCAGCTGGCTTCTGAACCTGAGGTTTTGGCGGGTTATATTAAGACCTACAGAGATATTCTAAACTTCCTGGATAATAGAAATTTGGCGGATAAATTTAAATATTTGGACGAACTTTTGGCTGATGAAAAACAGATTGAAGTGTTTTTGGATATACTTGTGAATGTGCTGCGAACCCGCATGCTGGATGGACAATCTGAAGATAATCGCTATTTAAACTTGCTTTCCAAGGTGGAAGAGACGTATATCTTACTCGGTAAAAATATAAACAGTCGCTTGGCTTTGGAGAATTTGATGTTAGAATTATAATATATGGCTACAAAAGTAATCGGTATAGAGTGCGCGTATAGTTCTAGCGTAGTGGAAATTCCTACCAGCGAAAAATATACTATCGCTGTTGGTGATGAAGTGATTTTTAAAGATCCTGAGGATAAGGAAGAGTACGGCATGATTAAATATATTGGCAGAGATGCTACTTATGAAGATCGTGTGGCTTTTAATTCTAAGGTACTAAGAAAGGCTACTCCAAACGATATACAAAAAGTGGATAGTCATATTGAACTTAGTCGCGCCGCGCTTAAAAAGTGCAAGGAAGTTGTGGCGAAACTTGGATTGGAGATGAATGTATTTAGTTGCGGATATTCTTTAGACGGAATGCGTGTGCAATTTATGTTTACGGCTGAGGATAGAATTGATTTTAGAGAATTGGTGAAAGATTTGGCTAAGGTTTTGCAAAAGCAAATTCATTTGAGACAGATTGGGCCACGTGATAAGGCAAAAATGATTGGTGGTTATGGTAAATGTGGTAGACCTCTATGCTGCAGTACCTGGTTAGGTAGATTGGAGAGTATTGGTATGGAAATGGTGAGAGTACAGGCCTTGGAGAGCAAGGGTAGCTCAAAATTGTCTGGTTCTTGTGGTAAATTATTGTGTTGCCTAAAGTACGAAGTTGAATCATACAAAGAGTTACGAAAAACCGTACCGAGAATTGGGCTCATCGTGAGAGTTAAAAAGACATCTCAGGAAGGGATGGTGGTGGCGGTAGATATTCTAAATCAAAAAGTAAAAGTTGCCATTAAGGGCGCTGACTCAGTCGTAACTGAGGCTAGTGGTGTAGAAAAAGTATCTTCTTAATTTTTTTACTATGTGGACATATTTAACAATACTTTTTAGTTTGCTGCTGTTTTTTGGGTTGTTTGCGAGAAAGGCCTATTTGTATTCTAAGAAATTTAAAGATGAGCCGACTGTTTTGGCTACGGGTATTGATGAAAGTGAAGAAGAAGATGAAGAAAAAATTGTTAAAAAACGCTTAAGTAAAGATAAAAAGCAGGAGGTGGAAGAGGCTTACAAAGAAGGCGATGGATTTTTGAAAGAAGGAAATGATGAGGAGGCGATTAAGGCCTTTGTACAGGCTTTGGCCATTGATGACAATCATCTGGATACTAACAAAAAACTTGCACTGCTTTATCTACAAAAACAGATGTTTGGGGCGGCAGCGGCGTTGTTTGAGAGGCTGGCGATGTTGGAAGATGATGCCCAGCATTATAGCCATTTGGGATTGGCTTTATATCAGCAGAGTTCTTTTGAAGAGGCGCGCGATGCTTATCAAAAAGCGGTGGATATGGATCCGAGTAGGCCACAGAGGTTCGTGAGTTTATCTCAAGTTTATAAGGCGATGGGGCAGCCGTCTAACGCAATGGTGGCGCTCAATAAGGCTTTGGAGATGGACAAAGAAAACCTTGAGTTTCTTTACGTAATGGCAGATTTGCAGATGACTATGGGAAATTTTGAGGATGCAAAAGAGACTTTAAATAGAATTTTTAATGTGAATGAAAATCACGAAGAAGCGGCGGCGCTATTAAAAGAGATTGAGAAATTAGAGGCCGGTACCAACTGAAACTTTGGCTGGCATGGCTCTGTAGTTGGTGTGAATTTCTTCTGTAGTTATTTTGCCAACGGCATCGGTTAAATGTCTATACCAGAGGACGCTGAAGCCGGCGTGGGCTTTGTCGGTCATTTTTGTTTGGCCTACGGTGAGGTTTGGGCTGTCTGTATAGATGGTTGCGGGAGGGCCACGACGATTTGAGATGTAAGGGCCTTCCATTTCTACACTACGACCGTCTTTTGTGCCGTAGAGCACGATATAGAGCTCATAGTCCTTGTCTACGTAAGACTGCATTAAAAGTGAATGCCCAGTGTCGTTTTTGAATTTTAAATTTGCGCCACCAATATAGATTGTGGCATCTAGTCCATCGCCCATAATTTGTGAATAGTAAGACACGGCGTAAGAATGCTGGTTGCGCTCAACAATTGGCAAACCGGCAAAAAGAGCAGCCCTATAAACGGTGGTTGAAACCTGACAAATGCCGCCACCGTATTCGGGGATGGTGCCAATGCTTTTGATTACTAATTCTTTTTTATATCCATTTGAACCATCTACTGGACCAAGCGTTTGATTAAATACAAAAGTTTCATCTGGTTTGATCAAAACTCCATTCATTTTTGAGGCACCAAGCTTAACGTTGTAGAGGCGATTTGCAGGGGAGCCATAGTATGAAGTATGACCAACCGATACTTGTTCTTTAATGCCCTGCGCCTGGAGATCTTCTGAGATTTTAACCTCGGCTGCAAGCTCGGCTACGGGGATGATGACTTTGCCAATCTTGTTGATTATGGCTAATTCTAAAGCTTTCTTGAGGTTGTCTCTTTGTATTTTTAGGCCATTTACTCCCTTGCCTTCTATGACGACTTTGCCATCTTTGTCTGTATAAATATTTACAGGGTCGGCTGGCTTGTCTAACCATTTAGAAATATTGGCATCGATGTATTCATTAAATTTGACCCTGTCTACTTCTATGGTAATAAGATTTTTGCCTTTAACTTCTTCAGCCTGACCGCTAAAAATTGGCAGGTTTATTTCTTCTTTGGCTACAAAGGTTAGCCAGTCTAGATGCTCGTTTAATTTAATGGTGTAATCGCCGGTATAGACCGGGTCTTCAAGAATTATTTTTTGATTAAGTAGATCCTTGATTCGCTCCTTTTCAAGCTCCAAAACCGCTTTGGTAATTTCCGGTTCGGCTTTTTTGCTACCGATAACTATTTTGCCGGAATTTAGATTTTCACTGGAGGTTTTGAAATCTGCCAAGAGCTTTTTTTTATCTATCAAAATACCCGGCGTGGCGTCTTTGACGGTTAGCTGTTTTTTTTCGTCAAAATAGAGGCTGGCGGACTTTGGTTCCAACTCCTTGAGGTTGAACTTTTGGTCGATGACATTGAATAATTTGCCACTATCGATTTGTGATAAAAGAAAGTGTCTGCGTTCATTGTTGCTTCTAAATCCCAAAAATTCCCCTAAACTTTTTTGAGAATTATCAGCCTGCAGTAAAGTGTCTACCGTTTGATTAACCTGGAAACTTAAACCTAATTCTGAAGGCTTGATTTTTAGAACCTTGCCGTCAACTTCAAAAGAAATAGTGGTTTTTAGAAATTCGTTAGTCTCAGTTGTGAGCAGGGATTTGGCTTCAGGGGCTAGAGTATAAGAAACGTCCACATCAGAGATGTAGGTATTGCCAGAAAACTTTTTTGAAAAATTAAGCTCTAGTAAAAAAATGGCACCCAGTAGTACAAGCGCTGAAAGGCTACTTACGATTATCGCTATCTTTTTCTTGCTTGTCATTGACTCTTTTTAGAATATTTTTGAGTTTTTCACTACCTCTGCTGAAAAGGTTTCTTAGTTTTTTTCTAGTGGTTTTGCCTTTTTCTGGGGCGACACTCGCGCCGATCACGGAGCCGATTGCACCGCCAATTATAGCGCTCATTATGACTTTATCCCAAAGTCTTTTTTTATCTTTTTCTTCCATGGTTTTTGAGGAGGTTACTGTGCGACTACATAGAAACTTCGGTGTACTTTGTGCGACGGATTACGTTTACCTTAATTTGACCAGGATAAACCATTTCTTCTTCAATTTTTGCTGCCATATTTTTGGCTAGTTCGTAGGCTTGTTCTTCTTTTACGCTATCTGGATCGACCATTACTCTCAGCTCACGGCCAGCTGAAATAGCAAAAGCTGACTTTACGCCAGCGAACGAAAGGGCGGTTTCTTCTAGTTCAGCCATACGTTGAATGTATTTATCAAATGATTCCTGACGTGCTCCAGGACGGCTTGCAGATACGGCATCAGCGGCTTTTACGATTAGGGCCTCCGCTGTTTCTTGAGGGATGGCGTCGTGGTGTGTCCAGGCAGCGTGTACTTCTTCCCAGGAGAAGCCAAATTTTTCCATTAGTTCTTTAGACAAGAAATCGTGTGCGTCTTTTACGTTTGGGTCCTGGTCTATGGCTTTACCAAGGTCATGCAAAAATCCACCAACTTTGCAGGTTTCTATATTAAGGCCGATTTCGCTACCTAACATGGCAGCAACCCAGCCTACTTCCATAGAGTGTTTCATGATGTTTTGGCCGTAGCTGGTGCGATATTGTAGTCTACCGGTTACTCTACAGAATTCCTTGTCGTCGTGTTTAATACCCATTCTTTCAAGGGCGTTTCTACCTATAATGTAAAGTTCTTCATCGGTTTCTTTTTCAGCTTCTTCTACAATTTTTTGGACTACCGGGGGAGTGATATCAAATTTATAGGCGCAGAGTTTCTCGAGGGCGCGCTTGGCAATTCTTCTTTTTACTAACTGAAAGGCGGAAACGCTGATTGTGTTTGGCATATCGTTAAAGACCACGTCTACCTCTAATAGGCGTTCAAATTCTTTAATATTTTGGCCTTCTTTACCAATAATTTTGCCTTTTACCTGGTCTCTTGGCACTATTACGTTTACGGCTCGTGTTTCTACAGATGAAGTTGAGCAAAGTCGCTGGATTGTATTAATGATAATATTTTTAGCCATCCTTTCTGCGCCTTCCTTAAGCCATTCCTCTTGTTTTACTAATTTGTGTACGTTGTCGTTTTCAAGCTCCTGCTGATAATTATTTAGAATAAGCTCTTTTACAGAGCTGGCGTCCTGTCCAGATTTGGCTGCTAATTTTTCTACCAATTGCTTTTCGTTCCTTTGAAGGGCGGACTGCATGGCCTCGCGTTCTTCTTCTAAAGTGGCTATACGTAATTTAAGTTCGTGGTTTCGCTCTTCTCTTTTGTTTATAAACTCTTCTTTATGTTTTAAAGCTTCTTGGTTTTTAGACAGCTTTTCGTTCCTTTTTTGTTCATACTGTTCAATACTTTCTTTGCGGGTTTGAACATGACTAGTAATTTCTTCTTTTATTCTTACTGATTCTTCTTTTGCTGATTTTATCAATTCCTGAGCGGTCAAAGCGTCTTTTTCTAAATCTATGAATTTCTTATTTTTAAAGAGAAAGATGGCAGAGGTTAACCCTAATCCGCTACCAATTACTATATAGATAATATTTTCGAACATATTGTATGATTTTTATTCTTTATTAAACTGCATAACTATTTAAATGCCAGTATTTATTAACCTGTTTTGCACGTTTTTTCAACATTAAACTGAGTAAATTATTTATACTACATTTAAGTTTTCTTTACAACTAAACAAATTAAGGCAAAAGCATAAGAGAATGGAGTAGTTAAAAAAGCAACCCCCTACTACTACTTCTTATTAAATATATTTATATATTTCTATTATATAGGGGTTTGTGGATAGTTTGAGATTTTAGGTTGTAATGAGTTTAGGAATAAATATAATGGGAACGGACTTTTAAGAAATAAGAAAAATATATGAAACTCTTTTGTACACAAAAAGACTTGGATTATGCGATTAATATTGTTAGTAAGGCAATAAGTCCAAATAATACACTTCCAGTTTTGAATAATATTTTATTGAAAGCGGAAGGTAAGAAATTGTATTTTTCTTCAACGAATTTAGAGATTGCGATTAGTTGTGTAATAGATGCGGACGTTAGAGGAGAGGGGTCTATTACAGTTCCAGCTAAGTTATTATCTGGGTATGTAGCTTTATTAACAGATGAGAAGGTTGAATTAAGTTTAGTTGAAGGTTTAAATTTAGCGATTAATTCTTCTAATTCAAGTACTAAGATTAAATGTATTAGTTCAGATGAATTTCCTTTGATACCTAAGGTTGAAAAAGGACAGGAATTTGGAATTAAGATTGATACTTTTTATGAGGCGATTAATCAAGTTGTGTTTGCGGCATCGATGAATACTTCTAGGCCGGTTTTATCTGGAGTTTTGATGTATTCCGTAGGTGATGAAATTAAATTAGTGGCTACGGATAGTTATAGGTTGGCGGAAAAAGGCATTAAATTGGAAAAGAAAATTACAGATGAGATTTATTGTATTATTCCAGCTAGAACAATGATGGAATTAGCTAAAGTTATTAGTAAAGCTCAAGGAAAAGAGGTTAAAGTTAATGTTTCAAAGAATCAGATTTTATTTACGGTTGATGGAATTGAGTTAATTTCTAGGTTAATTGAAGGGAAATTTCCAGATTACGAGAAGATTATTCCAAAAGGAACTTTAACTAAGGTTGAGGTTTCTGTAGAGGATTTATCTTTGGTTTTAAAGAGAGTTGGTTTGTTTGCGAGGGAGAATAATAATAGTATTAAATTGAGTGTAACGAATGACGGAAAAATGTTAGTTGCATCTGAAGAAACTAAGGTCGGTGAAGAAAAAGCCGAGGTTGTAATTAAGATTACTGGTGAAAATAATAAGATTTCTTTGAATGGACAATATTTATTAGATGTTTTGACTTATATTACAGATGATAAAGTTGAACTAGTGATGAATGATAAGTCTTCTCCTGGTCTAATTAGACCGATAAAAGAAGATAATTACGTTTATATAATCATGCCCCTTAAGGTATAATTTGAAATATGCGGAATGTAGTTTCGTACTTTACTGAAGGTGAACTTAAAGAAGTCACCAGTGTTTTTAGGACCAATAAAAACATAACTATTTCTGGATCGGGAAATAGTTCTTCTAAAGCCATGATTATGGCGAGCTTTTTGAAAGATGAAAAATATTTTGAAGGCAATATTTTATGGGTTGTTGGAGAGGAATCTGAGCAAAATATTCTAAAAAAAGCTCTAGAGACATGGTCTAATGTAGATGTGTATATTTATAAGCGCAGACCAGATGAGGAACAACTTTCTTTTAGTAGCGGCAGAGAATTTGAAAAAATTAGAAATTTAGAATTAGTGGAATTTGCCTCAAGGCTTTATTCAAATAGAAAGACTGTTTTTATTATGGATTTTGATTCTTTACTACAAAATACACCAGATATAAGGTCTATTTTGCAGAGTAAAATTTCTATTAAAGCTGAAGAAAAAGTCGAACAGGTTTATTTGATTGAGAGATTGGTAAATATTGGTTATGAAGTTTCAGAGGAGGATTTATTGAAAAAAGGTGAATATAAGAGAATTGGAGATACGATTTTGGTTTGGCCGGTGAATAGTAATTTTCCTTATAAAATTGAGTTTAGTTTTGATATTGTTGATAGGATTAGGGCTATAGGCTCAGAGGGGCCAGACGACAAGTCGTCTTTAGATATTTTTCCAATAGAATTTGATTTTACTACCGGTAATATTTTTGATTTATTGCATAAGGAATCAATAATTGTTGATGACGAAGTTGATGTTGTTGATGAATATTATGATGTTTGGAATAAGTTTATGGACGAGGCTTCTAGCAGATATAAAACTCTATCGTTTTCTGCTTTTAATGATGATGTTGAAAATCATTTACATCTGCACTTTTTGTCAGTTTTGAAATATCGCACTGCTTATGATTTTGCGAATGATATGAGGGATAAAATTAATGCTGGTTGGCGTTCTATATTCTTTACTAAAAATGAAAAAGAGGTGAAAGGGCTATTTGATGATCAGAAAGTTCCGTATAAAGATAAGATTGGCGCGGATGGTTTATCTAAGGCCTCAATTTATATTTTGAATGTTGATAAGGAGGATACTTTTCCTCAGTCATTTCAGTCGCCTAGTTTAAAAATGGCGCTGTTTAGCGATATAGATGTGACATTCTTAAAAGAGCAAAAAAAGGCCGTGAGTAATCAAAATATTTTTGCGGACTTTTTGACTAGTCTAAAAAATGGGGATTATGTTGTGCACGCTGATCACGGTATAGCTAAATTTTTGGGGTTGGATAAGAAAATGGTGGACGAGATTACTAAAGAATATTTGAAGCTCGGTTATGCACAAAATGATAAATTGTTTGTGCCGATTGATCAGGCCGATAAGGTAAATAAATATATTGGTTCTGAGGAGTTTATGCCTAAATTGACACGTTTAGGTAGCGCGGAATGGACGACGGTTACGAATAAAGTTAGGAAAGAAACTCAAGTAATCGCTAAGGAACTTTTGAAGTTATATGCGGAAAGAAAAGCTGCCGGTGGATATAAATTTAAACAGGATAATGACTTGCAGGAGAAATTTGAGAAAACTTTTTTGTACGATGAAACTCCGGGTCAAATTAAGGCGATTGTGGATGTAAAAAAAGACATGGAAAGTAATAACTCTATGGATAGACTGATTTGTGGAGACGTTGGATTTGGTAAAACAGAGGTGGCGATGAGAGCGGCTTTTAAGGCTGTGCAAAACAAAAAACAAGTGGCGTTAATTTCTCCAATTACGATTTTGGCGGATCAGCATTATAAATCTTTTCAGGAGAGAATGGATGAATTTCATGTGCGTGTAGATATGTTGAGCAGGTTTAAGAGTAAAAATCAGCAGAAGGTTATTCTTGAAAAATTAAAGAAGGGAGAGATTGATATAATTATTGGGACGCACAGGCTTTTACAACCAGATATTAAATTTAAGGATTTGGGATTGGTGATCGTGGATGAAGAGCAGAGATTTGGAGTTAAGCAAAAGGAAAAATTGAAAGAAATTAGAAAAGATGTGGATTTTTTGACTTTGACGGCGACGCCAATTCCGAGGACGCTGAATATTTGTTTGAATAAATTGCGTGATATTACAACTATCACAACGCCGCCTTATGGTAGGTTGCCGGTAATTACGGAGGTGCGTAAATATTCTCCAAGTTTGGTGCGGGAGGCGATTATGAAAGAAGTTGAACGCGGAGGTCAGGTTTATTTCTTACATAACAGAGTGCAGACCATTGATAGTTTTGCGGAAGGAGTTAGGCAGTTGGTGCCGGAGGCGAGAGTTGGCGTGGCGCATGGACAATTGGGAAGTGGGGATTTGGAGGATAGAATTATGATGTTTAAGGAACACAAGTTTGACGTGTTGGTGAGTTCAACAATTATTGAAAACGGAATTGATTTGTCGAATGCGAATACTTTGATTGTGAACGACGCTGACAAGTTTGGATTGTCACAATTGTATCAATTAAGAGGTCGTGTGGGTCGTGGCAAGAGGCAGGCTTACGCGTATTTCTTGTATCACGGGCAACGCCTCAAGTTGGATGCAAAAAAGCGTCTAAGAGCGATTGTGGAGGCTTCGGATTTGGGAAGTGGATTCCAGATTGCGATGAAGGATTTGGAAATACGTGGAGCTGGAGACATTCTTGGAGCAAATCAGCATGGAGTTATTAACGTGGTTGGTGTGGCGCATTTTATTAGAATGTTAAATAAGGCAGTTGAGGATTTGAAGGCTGGTAGAATTTTGGAGGGCGAGGATGAGATTGTGGATGTTTCAATTGAGTTGCCGTTGCAGGCTTATATTCCGGATGCGTATATTTCCGTTTCTAAAGATAAAATTAATGCTTATCAAAAATTGTCTTCTGCCGATGGCGAGGAATATTTGAAAGAAATCAGACAGGATTTGATTGAAGATTACGGTAAATTGCCAGAAGAAGTGGAAAATTTATTTAAAATTATTGAATTAAAAATGGCGGCTAAAAAAGCGGGAATTGTGAATGTGAAATCTGAAATGGTGCCGATGAGTGATGACAAGGAGATTGTTCTACAAATGTCTGGCCGCGTGAAGCCAGCAAATATTATCAACATGCTTGAACATAATGGTAAGTGGCAGATTATTGGAAGCCGTTTGAAAATTAAGATGAAAGACTTGGGTTTTGTTTGGCCAGATGAACTACAGAAATGTCTGGAGAAATTGGGTGACAAGGCTGTGCACGGAGCGAGGAAGGAGTTGTTGAGCTAGGCGGGAATAATTTTCCGTTCCCGGGAACGCTTTTTAGCTGTATAATGGCTTGGCTCTTTGAAAAGTGGGGATGTACTGGCATTCGACAGGATGTTTCAGAGTTTAATAATGGCAATCAGGGGATCGCGCTGTCTCCCCTTATATCCGTCCAGCGCAAATTAAGTGCTAAAACACTTTCAATGAATGAATTATTCGCTAAGTTTGTTGCAGGTCAGGGTTGGGTAAAACCAGCTATGGCTACAGCAACTGTAAACGTTTAGTCATTCTAAGGTCTGAATTTTTTCGGACCACGTTTACTCAGCCGACACCTGCTGAGTTGGGTAAGCGTAATTTAGCAGGTTAGTCTTTCTTGCAATGCTTCGGCGGAAAGGCAAAACTTTAGAAGATAAGCATTTGGCGGCTTTTGTAGGTTTTCTATTCCAAATGACGAAAATTTAAAACCAACTAAGATTGTAGAAGTTATTAGCTCTCATCTCTGGACCCGGGTTCGACTCCCGGCATCTCCACCAGAAAATTTATGGTGCGTTGACATCAAGAGGCACATCGGGTTACGATGCGGCCTTATTTGCAATATCAAAATGGCTATAGTAGAACCAGATGGGCTTGCGGGATTGGAGCGGGAAATTATGAGGTTGGCGCCTACTCCTGACGATTTGAGTGAACCAGGTAAGGCCGAGGTGGGGAGAAGGGTCCGAGGACTTGTGCGTCAAATAGATCAACACACTTTGGATATTATAAGATTTGCGAGACGTAATGATGAGATTCAGTCTGTTTATGAGGCTGGTGCAACGGTGGATGGCTCAGGCAAAATTAGTGGTGATACGAGGATTGATCTCTATATAGAAAAATTGATGGAAATTGCCGATCAGGGTATAGATGTTTTTTGGGATGTTTTGGAGGCGTTGGCCCATGAGGAAAATTTGGCAGAAACGAATAATCAGGACCCGCTAGCTTCGTTAAGAAGAAATAGAGAGCTTTTGATGGCTTTTATTAAAGTTAGAAGGCGGCATAGCAGGCCGGTTGAAGAAGGTGGAAGAGGAGAAGATTCGGAAATAACTGAAGAAAATCTCCGCGCCAAAATTCTTGCAAGAAAAGTTAGTAGAGAATCTTTGCCCGGAGCACAAAAGCTGAATTTTAAAGGGGCTTCTTTGCCAAAAACGATGCCGGCAGTGAGGACTTTTGCCAAGGAGTGTGAAGAACATCCGCATGAAGTGAGTCTTTTTAATAGGCTGTTGGTTGCGTTTCATGAAGGGGTAGTGGAATTCACGGGTGGTGCTCAAAAAGGTTATTTGACTAGGGGGGCACATGATGGCTTTGTGAATTTTTTCGATGCTTTTTACAGAGAAAATCCAAAAAAGAATGCCTTCGAAGTTTTTACAAGTGATCAAGAATATTTGCCGATGTTAACGGCGATTCCAAGCTCTAGATTAAAAACAGTGGAATATGATGAAAAAAATCCCGAGAAATTTGAAGCAGATTTCGTGGCGAGAGTGAAGGCGGGTAAGGCGCAAAAAAAAGTGGTGTTTCTTTCAAGCGTTTGCCGAAATGGCCGAAGAATTGCGACTAAAGGACTTATTCAAAAATTAAAAACAGAATGTCCAGAAGTGGAAATCTGGATTGATGCGGCGCAGGATAATATGCCTTTTCCTGAAACTGATGCGGTAATTTACAGTAAGAGAATGGGTGGAGCTGGTGCGGGAATGCTGTGCTTGAGCGATAGATATAAAGGCAAGAATTACAAAGATAAGTTGCGTTTGCAGGCGAGTTATCCGACGAGAGCGTTGGCTTCTTTATGTGCACTTTTGTATGCGCAAAGAACTAAGCTGGGAAATAAAATGCAGGATTTGCTTGAGGTAGAAGGCTTGTGGAATTTTCAGGGTAGAGGCGAGCATGTGCAAGGAATGGCAAAGTCACTTTGCGATAGAATAAAAGATACACAGTTTGGGCAAAATTTTGAGGGGAAGTTTTGTGATGAATCGGGAATGGATCAACCTGATTATTGGAAATATGGCGTCATCGTTTCATTCTTTAAAAAGCCGGATAGTCCAAAAAGTGTGAGAGAGGTGGCGACTGCATTAAAGCAAAAAGGTATACGGGTGGACTGGTTTTCGATTAGCGATTTGGATGACTGGCATAGGATAGATCCAAAAAACCAAGACCCAAAATTGACCGATAAAGGATTGAAGAAAAGATATTTGAATAGGGTGGCGGATTTTCAGCAGGGTGACCACAGGGCGTATTTGACGGGGTCGATAGTTGCTCCTGGAAAGCGAGATTACAATAATCAACTCGACTACCTAGAGCGTCGTGCACCAGCGCAGGAATATTTGCGAGTATTTATCGATGCCTCAATGGACCCAAAGGATGTGGATGTTTTGGCCGGGGAATTGGCGGGGATGGATTTTGGTGTAAAGGAGGAGGCAACCAGTTGACGTTTTTGATTGATCTGCTAGAGTGGCGCCTTGTAAAAAATTAAATATGCAAGTTGATCAAGCATAATTTATGGCTAGAGAAAATGTTGAATTAGTTGATGGAATTGAAGCGAGGATTATTCATCCTAACTTTCCCGACCCTGAGGTTCCTCAATTTGGACTGGAGGCAACTATTACGTGCGAGCAGTTTAGAGTTATTCTTGATTTAAGAAATAGAGTAAGGGTAGCTCAAGTCGTAGATCAATTTAGATCAGTGGAGCTTTTGGGCCATGGTGAACCTACCAATGAAGATATTCGAAGGGCTGCTTTGTACCCCGTTAATCCACACTTGAGTAATAGGTTTAGCACCTTGGTTATGCATAAAGATGGACGTTCTCAGGTTTGGTTAAATGACGGTGATCGTGAAAGTTCTTCGATTGTTACAACGGATACATTTGGCGATGCTATAGCGGATGAGCAAGGTCGTATTGCGGAGGAAATTGTTCGTAGTAAGAGGCAAGAATATTTTACGAGAGACTCAAGCTCTACGCATTTTGTTGCTGACAATTATCATTTGTTTACTCCAGAAGACTGCTTAAGAATAAATCACGTGGCTGATCCCTATATTGCGAGGAGGCAAGTACATGAAATTAATTGGCCAGCTAAGAAGGCCGGATTTTTTAAGGCAGCTTTGATTAGTGGCCTTGGTAAACACGCTAGGTATGCGAAAGTATTGGGGGCTGTCACTGAGACCAATACATTGCTTACGCAGTTTCTGAGCTAACGCTAATTTTGCAAAGTTATGCGTGGAATGCTATTTTTGCTACATGAAAAAGTTAGTTTTGATTTTTTGCGTGGTGGCGGTGGCGGTCGTGGCCGGGTGTGGGGTTAGCGAGGAGGATTTTGCCGGCGATAGTGGCGTTAGTGAGGGGAGTGGGCCGGATGAAAAAACTAATATTCTTTTAATTACAGGAGAGGGTGGACCGTCAGGGGCGATGTTTATTAAGGCTGCGGAAACTTATAAAAAGGCTAACGGTGGCGAGATTTATGATGTGCATAGTGGGGATGAATTTATTGCTGCGATTAAAGATTTTTATGCGAAAAATGGCAAAATTGATCATATAGAATATTTTGGGCATGGTAATCAAATTGGTTTGTATGTGAATCAGGCAGCAAATGTGAATGGAGGTTTGTATGCGAACGACCCGGCTTTAAATGTGGATTATTTGGCGGCGTCGATTTATGAAGTTGAGCGCGAGATTTTTGACGTGTATGGCTGGATAAAATTTAATGGTTGTAATGTGGCGAGTGGCTGGCCGGAAGTAAATTCTTTAGCCCAGAGTTTTGCTAATTATTTTGATGTGGATGTTGTAGCTCCGCGTGGCCCGACAGAATTCTCAAGAAGTCCAAATTACGTTGATCCTATTCCAAATACTAATTTTTTAGATCCAAGTTTTGCGGGAGAGGTGTATATGGTTTCGACCTATTCTGATAAAGATTTTATTACCGTTAAGCCGCAAAGTGGCTCCGAGAGTGCGTTTAGCGATGTGCGGGAAGATCAGGATTATTACTTGGCTGTGCAGGGTTTATATAGTTTGGGTTTTGATTTAGGCGTGGAAAAAGGGGGAGAATTTAAGCCATATAAAAATATAACAGTTGCTGAGGCGGTGGAGTTTTGCGAGATTTTTATTAAGGAGAAATCTTTGTGCAAAGTGAGCGAGTCTTCAGACGAGCTGATCAGAAATTTGAAGGCGTTGAAGCTCTTGACGGATGCCCATGAGGTGAGCTTGAAAAATAGCGATCCATGGCATTCTTCTTATATATTTTGGGCTGGGCAGAATGAAATTTTGACGCGAGATTTTACAACAAAAAAATGGTATACGCGTGGCGAGATGGCTGAGCTAACTTGGAACTTCAGGCAGCATTTTGCTAAAGGCATAGACTAGTAGTCAGTGCGTAGGTCTTTTGCGGATGTGCCGTTGAGGATTCCGTGGATTTTTTTCGTGGGTAGATAGTTAGAATATGAAATCCTGGCGATGCAAGCCTTTTGCTTTTAAATAGCCATTTTTGGCTGCTTTTTGCGTTGAGTTTTTGGCCAGTTTTTGATACGATTTTGGTGGTTTTTGACTGGGTAGTTTTTCATCAAAAAACTTAGTTTCTGCAGATTGTTTTACACTTGGGTTTTGCAGAAGAAAATACATACGTTGGGATAGGTGGATTTGCCGCCTGAGTGATAATTAGTTGGACAATTGTTTCTGTCTGATTTTGTATTTTTTAACCCAGTTTTTATGAATTTACATCGAGAATTTGTGAAACTTAGTTTCGATATTTTTAAGATGAAAAATAAGCTGATTTCTTTGCTTCTGGAGATTTTTGAGGGGAAAATTTATCTGGAACATGGCTGCCTGGATATTTATGAATATGGATTTAAGTACGCTCGGTTATCTAGTGAGGTGGTCGAGAAAGCTCTTCGAACCTTAAAGCACGTTGAAGACAAGCCATTTTTGAAGCAAGCAATTGCAAAATGCGGAATTCACAAAGTGGCTCTGGTAGCGACGATTGCCACTCCTGAAACCGATAAAGTCTTCGCCGAACACGTCGCAAATATGAGCAAACCGGCGTTATTTGAGTTTGCGAAGGAGGTGCGACAGAACATGAAAATTGAGAATCAAGGCAATGACAATAATTTTGGACCAGATTTGTTTGGACAAAATAATGAGTCAAATTTATTTGAAGAAAATATGAATGAGCGTTATAAATCTGGCGGACAATTTAGTCACCCTTGTCGAGCCGCTACTTCAAACTTAAAAATCGAGCTGGATCAGGAAATGCAGATCCTATTTTTTCAACTTAAGCAAAAATTAGAAAAAGAAACTAAAAGAGATTTTTCTAATAAAGAAGCCCTAAAGTTGATTCTAGGAAAGTTGGCTCAACAGGATATGCAAAGTAAAAGTACGGAAAATCATCAAGTAGCTGCAGTTATTGCCAAAGCTGAAATTTCAGCCGTGATTCAAAAAAGCGTTCCCGGGAACGGAAATACCAATGGCCAAGAAGTGGCTGAAAAAAGAGAAAAAAGTGCCATCGTGCAGAAAGCGGGAAACGTCAAGAAGACAGAAAATGAGGCAACAAGTGCGAATCAAAAAGAAGCAAAAAGATATATTCCAGCCAAACAAAAACGTGAAATTCTACAAGAATACGAAAATCAGTGTGCGTATCCAAAGTGTACAAAACCGGCGGAAAATATTCACCATAGGATTCCGTTTGCTGAGAGTAAAAGCCATGAAACAATCATCCCACTTTGCGAGATTCATCATGAATTTGCCCATAATGGCGTGATTGGAAGCCAAGAACAGGAGCCGGAGGAGTGGCAGTTTGATGTGAATTCGCATAAAAGCAGGGTGGACGAGTTGTATTTAGGGTATAGATAAATAAGCGGTTTTGCGGATAGTGTGATTTTAGACGCTACTGGGACTTTAGACATGCTCTTGACGAGACGGCCTGTTGTGGCGTAGATTAAGGCCTTTTTAAGCGATCTAATTACTAAAAAATGGACCTTTACGTAGAAAAACAGTGTGTGGATCAGTTGAGGCAGGGCGTTCTTAAGCAATTTATGATGCTTTTTGACGCTTATTTTGATGATGTTTTTAAATATGTTGCCCGCAGAATTGATGATAATTCTGAAGTCGAAAGAATTGTGAGATTGGTTTTTTTGGATGCGCTTGGACAGGCTCAAAATACTCCTACGGATGTGGGTTTTCAGATTTGGCTATACAGTTTGGCGAAGCCGAGAGTTTGGGAATTGATTGCAAAAAATAGTTTCCCGGAAAAGCAGGGGTTGATTATGAATGATAGTTCTAAGGGTGGGCGTCTAAATGCCGATGGTACGATTAATGGCGTGGCTGGACAGGTTGATGAAAATGCTCAACTAGCTGAGAAATTCAAAAATGTGATGAAGAAATTGTCGCTGGAGGAACGCGAAATTCTAAGATTAAAGTTTTTTGAAGAAGTTACGGACGGAGATGTAATTACGGTTTTGGGTATGCAGGAGGGTAGCGTTGGGCCAAAAATTTACAGAGTGCTAAAACGTGCTCATTTTTTGATGTTTGGTGAAAGTGATGAGCGCCAGGGTGTGTATTTTGGCGAACTTAGTGCGTTTCTTTCTCGCATAAGAGAATTGGAAAATATTAATATTCTAGTGGCTTTTAAATTGAGTTTAAGGGCTGATGTTGGAGCAAGAATTGATAGAAGGGATTCTGCGGTAGAGGTTGAAGCTGAGCCAGAAGAGGTGCCTTTTGAGGTGGTTGGGCCAAAAGAACCTCCGGTACAAGTTATGAATAAAGAAGAAGGAGCGGGAGGTGCAGAGCCTACGGCTCGTGGAACGGGAGCGGTGCGGGAACCTGTCGGTTCCCAGGATCCAGCAAAAATCTTTGTGGAGGCGGTTCGTGAAATGAGGGAAGAAGAGGCTGCGGAAAGACAAAAGGAGCTTGACCGTATGGACAAGCAGGAAGAGATGTTTGATTGGTTCGAGAGATTTAAGGGAGTTTTTATTTTTGTGCCGGTATTGGTTTTTTTGTTTGCGGTTGGGTACTTTTTGTTTAATTATTTGGACTTTTTTAAGGATGGTGGCGAAGGTGAAGGTCAGACAATTACGCGTGGCTATCCAAATGACTGTGATGTTGCAGTGTTTTGGGATGGAGAATTTACAGATGGTGAAATTCGCAGTGTGAATCAGGGAATTAGCGATAGAATCTGCGGACATTTTGATGTTGAAAGAATGTTGATCAGTCGTCGAGATGACGGAAAAGTTGAAGTGAAAGTAGATATTGATCAGTGGTTTTTGCAATATAATTTTGTGAAGAAGTCTGAAGACTGGAGAATAAAAAAATATTTTAGGTCCAAAGAATTAGCCAGTATTCTTAATGGGTAGTAAAATTGCCGCATGAAAGAAATTTTGATTGCGACTAGTAATATAGGTAAGTTTAATGAGATTAAAGAGATCCTTGAGGCGGTTTCTGATTCTTTTAAATTAATTAGTTTAAAGGACTTTGAGTTGAGGCACGGGATGAAATTTGGCGAGCCCATTGAGGATGGCGAGACTTTTGAGGACAATGCTTTGATTAAGGCGAAATATTATTTTGAGAAGAGTGGGGGAATGCTGACTTTGGCTGAAGATTCAGGGATTATTGTTGATGAGCTGAAGGGGGAATTAGGGGTGAAAACTAGACGTTGGGGTGCTGGTGAAAAAGCCAATGATCAAGAATGGATAGAGTTTTTTATGAATAGAATGAATGGAGTGGAGAATAGAGCTGCGGAGTTTGTTTGTTGCGGGTGCTTGATGCAAAAAAATTTGGTAAAATTTTTTAGGGGCGAAACAAAAGGGACGATCACGTCTCAGTTAGAAGCTGAAATTGTGGCCGGAATTCCACTTAGCTCATGTTTTAGACCCGATGGTCTTGACCGCGTTTATTCTGCTTTATCCGTAGAAGAAAAGAATAAAATCAGCCACAGGGGAAAGGCGATTTCGCATGTCGCGGAGATGCTGAAAGATTTGATTGCATAGCTGTATAGAGACTTGATGGGTTGGTCTTTTAATCGACTTTGTAACTCAGCATTAATCCGGCTCCAATATTCAGCGTGACCGAAAACCACTTTTCGTTTTTCTTGATGGCTTTGATGTAGGGAGCGAGGGGTTCAGCGTGGCTTATAATATTGTCGGTAACGATCATTCCACCTTTATGAATTCTCTTTTCTAACACTTCAAAGAACCTTATGTGATCTTTTTTTGTTGCGTCAAAAAATGCCATGTCAAAAGTGAGTGGAGTTTTTGGGAGGTCTTCGGGGGCGTGTCCTAGAATTGGAGTTATATATTTTGTTAAGCCAGATTTTTGGAAATTTGCCAAAGCTATTGGGTAGCGGATCTTTTTGTTGGATTCTATGGTGTAGAGGTGGCCGCCGGTTTGCTTTAGGGCTTCTGCTAGCCAAATTCCGGAGTAGCCGTTGGAGGTACCGATTTCTAAAACTTTTTTATATTTACGGTCTTTAATTAAGAAATTTAAAAACTGTCCGGCTTCCGGGGTGATGTTCCAAAATTCTTCACGAGTTTGTTCTAATTCTTTTAATAGAATTTTTAGGCTTTCTATCATCTAGTTATTATCGTTGCTATTGTTATCACTGTTGCCACTGGTGTTCGTATTACCATCGCCAGCTTTGACTTCTATATTTGAACTAGAGCTGTAACCAAGTGCGTCTATAACCTTAGCAGTAATTTTATAGGTAGCACCAATTTTTGGATTTTGCAGACGTAAATATCCTGTATATGGAGCGGCGGCAGTGAAGTATTTTTTGTCGTTATTAATATAGAATTCTACGGTGCTTATACCGTTATCCGCGTCGATTGATACCTGGACTTCAAAGTTCCCTTCGTTTAAAAATGAGTTTGAACTTGGGCTGATGATTTGAATTTCTGGCTTGTTATTAATGCTTTCGGCAGTGTGAACATTGTCTTTTTCGGTTGGTGGAAGACCCGGGTAAACGCCCGTTGGAGTTTCGCCGCTTGCGGCTGCTTTGCTTTCATAGTAAGCAATTAACTCAGCACGCCAGTTAAATAGATCTTTGATTGGTTCGTAGTTTTGGAAAGTCGCATTGATAACGGCGTCTTCAGGAGTGAATTCAGTTGCGAGAAGTCCTGAAACTTTGTCGATTTTTACTTTGAAGAATAAATTTTCTACTTCGGTTGGGACGCTAAAACTTGGGAAAATTTCAGTGATTTTCATTTCGTCCGGAGTACTTGCACCAGGTAATTTGCCTGAGGCACGGCTGATGGTTACGCGTTTAATTCCTTCTGGTTCTGGGAATTTTTCATCTGGTAATTTTTCTAAAGCTTTGGCCATAACTTTCTTAAAAATTGGAGCTGCATTATTATAACCATCTGCGTTAAATCCAAGTCCTGTACCGTCGGTATTTCCTGTCCAAACACCTGTAACTATTGTTGGCGTGTATCCAATTGTCCAGCCATCGCTAGGGCGAACCTGGGATGTGCCGGCGGCCTTTTTATTCTCTTTGGTGCTGGTACCCGTCTTAGCGGCATTAGTTTTGCCATCAACGTACATTCTTGGACCAATACCAACTGCGCGGTCAGATAAAATGTCATTAATCATGAAGGCAATTTGTGGATCCAAAACTTCGTCAAATTCTTTAGCCGTCCATTCTTCCAAAATATCGCCGTTGGCGTTTTCGACTTTTAGTATAGAAGTTAACTCAGGTTTTTTGCCGTTATTTGCGAATGTTCCATAGGCTGTAACCATTTCTATTAGAGGAATTTCGCCTGCACCAATAGCAAGTGGATAACCATAATCATGGCTGTCATTAAGCGCGTTAATACCCATTTTTTTGGATAATTCTATGATTGCTTTTTGTTCCCCGGCTAGATAATAAGCCTTAATTGCTGGGATATTGCGAGATTGGCCAAGGGCTTTTCGGATAGTGATTTGGCCAAGCCAGTTGCCGGCGTAGTTTTGTGGGCGATCATTACCAATTCTTGTAGGTACGTCTTCGATCACGCTGCCTGGTCCGTAGCCGTTATAAAAGGCGCCAGCATAAACGATAGGTTTGAATGAAGAACCTGGCTGACGTGGACGCAAAACTACATTCACATTACCGTCAATTTCTTCGTTAGAATATTTACGTGAGCCTATCATCACTAAAATTTCTCCAGTCTTTGCATTTATTGTTAGGACAGCTGCGTTGTTTACGCCATAAGTTTTATCATTAATTTCGCCCTGGTCTGTAACTACCTGCTCGGCGTAAGTTTGTAAATTTGAATCGATAGTTGTATAAACTTTTAAGCCACCTTGTTCTACTACATCTTTACCGTATTTTTCTTCCAAAAGTTGCTTAACATAAAGCACAAAATGAGGATGTTGAATGTCTTCTACGTAAGTATTAAATTGTAAATTTTGGAGATCATTTAAGGCTTTTTGGCGTTCTTCCGGAGTGATATATTCCAATTCATCCATTCTTTTGAGAATAGAATCGGTGCGACCGGCTATGTAAATGTCTTTGCCGTTAGCCAATTTTACGTGTTTACCAATTAGACCACGGCTGTATTCTTCAAGCTCAAGATCAAACTCGCTTTCGATTTCACGATAATGTAATTCGTCGGCGGTGAATTCCTTTAGAAGGTGAGAATACTTGTTGTCGCCGAATGGATTATAGCGGCTTGGTGCTTGAGGTAGCGCTGCAAGACAGGCACTTTCGGCTAGGGTTAATTCGTTGGCATTTTTGTTGAAATATATTTCTGAGGCTTTTTGTACACCATAGGCGTTATTGCCGTATGGGATGCGGTTTAGATATAATTCAAGAATTTCTTCTTTTGTGTAGGCGCGCTCAAGTCTGATGGCGAGAATTAATTCTTTAGCTTTTCTGGTGTAACTTCTTTCTGCAGACAAAAAAGTATTTTTGATATATTGCTGGGTAATTGTTGAGCCTCCACGAGGGCTGCCAATACCAAATACTTCATATAAACCTACTCGGCCCAAAGCCCAAATATCAAAGCCGGCATGGTTCCAAAAATCGTCATCTTCTATTGCGACCGTCGCGTTCATTACGGTTTTTGAGATTTTGCTAATTGGTACGTATTCGCGATTTTCTTCTCCGTGAATTGTGTAAAGTAATTTACCCTCGCGATCAAAAATTTCGGTGGATTGAGCCGCTGTAATATTCTCCAGTTTGCTAACGTCAGGAAGTCCAATTGAGAGGATGGCTATAATTGAAGCAAAGCTGATTAAGGCAAGACAGCCGAGGCCGATTAGGCCGGTTAAACTCCAGAATCCAATTTTTTTGTAAATACTACTTTGCGGATGAGGTAAAAACTTTTTTAATTTCAACATATTGAATAATGTCATAGTAGCGTAATTCTAGTTAAAAAATGGCTTTTAGTAAAGCCTCGGCCTCTATTTGAGCATCAATTTCGCGAAGATGGCAAGTGCCGTTTGTTTGCTGATTTTTTCCAGGAAGTCCGTTTCAATTAAGCGGAATTTTTCTGGAGCGTTGGAATAAAGGCTGATGGAACCTAAAAATTTATTCTGGATAAAAAGTGGAAGTAAAATTAAAGTTTTGAAAGAATGTGATTTTAATAGCTTTTGACCTTGGTGTTTTGCATAAATATCAATGTCGTCAATAATTAACGGACGGCGTTTTTTGAAGGCTTCTTCGGCGATGCTATTCTCAAATTTAATCTGATTTTTATCCAGCCATTTTGGATTTACGCCAAAACAACATTGGAGCTTGAGGATGTTGCGTTTTTCGTCATAAAGTCTCATTACCGTGCCATCGCATTTTGTTAGCAGATAGAGGGCGCTGACTATGAGTTTGCAGAGTTGGTCGAATTTTTGAACGGAAATGGTATTGTCGATAATTTCATAAAGATAATCTAATTGGCGACGCTGGAGCCCAAGTTCTTTATAGGCATCCTGAATTGTTTCAAAGCGTTTTTGGAGTTCGTCTTTGCTGCGCTTTTGGAGAGTTACGTCTCTATAAATAATTAGATATCCAATTAGTTTTTGATGCGAATCTATTACTTTACTAACTGAAACGGAAACATCGATTAGGTTTTTTTGTTTGGTAATTCGGCGGGCTTCAATATTTTTTATATAGCCCTTTGTTTCAACTTCTTCGATAAGTTTTTTGTTTGTTTCAGCCTCTTGCTCGGGGATTAAAATGTCGATGGTTTTATTGAGAATTTCTTCTTCTTTGTAGCCGTAAAGCCTGGTTGCGCCATTACTCCAGAGTTTTACGATGCGTTTTTTGTCGAGAATTACGATGGCGTCAGCCGAGGCCCTTAGGATTTCCTGGGTGATTCTTTCTTTGTCAGCCAGTTTTTTTAGCTTCGAAAGATTTGTGAAAATTCCAATTGTTCCGCCGTCGGCAAGTGGTGCTCCGCTGCCTAGTAAGGGAATGCGCTTGCCAGACTTGCTCACCATGGTTACTTCATATTGCGAAGATTTGCCTTGAGTCCTGAGTTTATGGTGTTCTTCAAGGGTCTTTTTGCTTTCTTTATCAAAGAAAAAATTGCAGGTTTTGCCTATCGCCTCATCTAAAGAATACCCCGAGGTTTTTTCGAAAACTGGATTAACGTAGATGGTTTTGTGGCTTGCATCTCCAACCCAAAAACATTCGTTCATGGTTTCAACCAGAATTTGATTTTTGATAATCTTGTCTAGTTTTTTGTGTGCTTCTGCCGATTTTTTAGCCATGGGTCTTGGTTATTCAGCCAATCTATTTACCTCTTATTGTGCCGCCAATCTTTTCGAGATTGGTAAAAATCCTTTTTTGCACGTCGGTCATTTCAATGTCGGTCAAGGTGCGATCTGATGCCTGCAAAGTGATTTTAAAAGCTAATGATTTTTTGTTCGCAAGGGATGCTCCGCTACCGGCTTCAATATTCTGGCCCTGATAAATATCAAAAAGTTTAACTGCAGTGATAAGTGATTCGTCAGTCTGGCTAATGGTTTTTTGGATTTCGCCAATTTCTTTATTTTTATCAACTAAAACTGAAACATCTATCTCAATACTTGGATATTTTGGAATTTGTTTGTAGCGCTTTTCTTCGTTGGCGATTTTTACTAGTTCCGTGAAGTTAATGCAGAAAATTCCGATGCCAGAATTTTCTAGATCATGATTTTTGGCTACAGTTGGATGTAGAATGAAAACCTTGGCGATCGTCTGGCCGTTGTGATCGATATAGCTGATAGATTTATTTGGGTGGGCGTAAGGTGTATTTTTTATTCCTTTCGCTACGCTTAATTTGCCTACGTTAAATTTTTTGAGCACAGTTTCAACAACTCCTTTTGCTTCAAAAAATGGCGCGTCGGATTTTTCTTTTAACATGATTGCGCCGGTAACTTTTTTCTCTTCTAAAGGATAGAATTCGTTGATTTCTTTGTACGTACGGCCAATTTCGTATAGTCGGCATTCTTCAAAATTCTTGGCATTTGCTTGCAGATTTTTGAGAATGTTTGGAGTGAGACTTGTGCGCAAATGCGTTTGATCTTCGGAAAGATAGTTTTGTAATTTTAGGTGGCCGGTTTCGTTCATTAGAGTCTTCGCAAGCTCAGACTGGCCATAAAAAGAATAATTATAGACCTCGTCAAAACCCAGTCCGTAAGACAATAATTCGCGGAGGCGATGTTTTTTGAAACGCTCGGTATTTTCCAAAGGTAATTTCGTTGGAAGAGTTGGAAGTTCGGCTGGTAATTGTTCATAGCCGTACATGCGAGCGATTTCTTCGATGAGGTCGTCTTCCATTCTCACATCTTTTGTAGCCCTAAAAGTTGGCACGGTAACAATGAAAGTTTTTTTGTCTTTTACTTCGATTTCAAATTCCAGTTTTTCAAGTATAGCTTTGATCTCTTTTTGGCTTAGTTCTACTCCGATTTTGGCTTGAGCCTTGTCGGTATCTAGAGTGATTTGGTGAGGAGTTTTGTCGAAATTTTGAATGTCGGTAATTGGTCCATCGATTTTTGCTTCAGGGCAAATTTGTAGAATTAATTCAGCGGCACGGTTGATGGCAACTTCAGCAAGGTTTGGGTCTAGAGCTTTTTCGAATCTTTGTACGGCATCAGTCCTCAAATTTAAAGCAGTGGAAGTGCGACGTACGCTGGAAGAATTGAAGGTAGCTGATTCCAAAACTATTGTAGTTGTCGAGTTCGTGATTCCGCTATGTTGGCCACCCATAATTCCGGCTATGGCAAGGGCTTTTTCTTCGTCGGCAATGAGGAGCATTTCTTCTGTTAAATTGCGTTCTTTTTCGTCTAAGGTAGTAATTTTTTCGCCCTTATTTGCTTTGCGAATTACGATTGAATTTTTAATTTGTTGTTTGTCAAAAGCGTGTAGTGGCTGGCCTAATTCTGACATCACGTAATTCGTTATATCGACTATATTATTATGTGCATTGTGACCGATTGAGAGCAGACGATTTTTTAACCATTCTGGAGATGGCTCAACATTGATATTGCTTATTACCAAGCCACAATAGCGAGGGCAAAGTTTTGGTTCTTGCACAACAACTTTGATGCTGTCGCCTTTAGTTGGGATTTTTAAATCTGATTTTATAGGTTTTAATTTAGAATCGGTAAGCGCGGCAACTTCTCTCGCAATTCCATAATGACCCCAGAGGTCTGGTCGGTGAGTTAAAGCCTTATTATCGAATTCTAGGATTGTGTCGTTTTTTTTGAAAAGTTCTGCGAGAGGTGTGCCTGGTTTTGCTTTAGTTTTAGACAAATCCAGGATAAATCTTTCTTGTTCTTCGGGATCGGTGATGCCAATTTCTGAGCCTGCGCAAATCATGCCGGCGCTTTCTTCTCCACGAATTTTAGTAAGTTCCATAGTCACTAAATCGCCCTGGCCATGCCATTTAACGCGTGCTCCAACTTTGGCTACCCCTACGAGCATTCCTTCTTTTAGATTAATTCCTCCACAAACGATTTGCAGAGTTTCTTTAGGGTTTGGACCTATAGAAGTTTTTGTAATTCTTAATTTGTCAGCGTTTGGATGCGGGGTTATTTCGAGAATTTCGCCTACAACAATGTTTTCCAAAAGTTCGCCTTCGTTATGAACGCTATCAACTTCGGCAGTTTTTAGAGTTAATTGCTGGGCGAGGTCTTTTGGGTCCAAGTCTTTTGGGATGTCTACGAATTCTTTAAGCCAGTTTAGAGAGACGTGCATGTTATTTTTGGTTCATGAATAGGCCCAATCTACTCGGTTTACAGATGATTTTCAATATTTTAGGAGAGTTGGGGCTGATTTTTTGGGACTTGAAGGTTTTTGGATTTATGGCCTAATTCTCAATTCCATTCCCGGGAACGCTTTTTTACAGATGTGGAGGAGGATTTTAGAAAAATTTTAAGAATTTTTTAAGAAAATTTAACAGAAATTTAATGTTGCTTTGATATAACGGATTAGCATCATCGCGACTATGGGGATGTACCACGGTTGGTGCGGAAAACTACGAATTTTTTGCCGGGGGTTCGACTCCCCTCATCTCCACAATCAGTTGATGCAAAAAGCCCCCATTAACTGGGGGCTTTTTATGTACCGGGTGCAAAAAACTACGTGACAATATTATAAATAAAAAGCTCCCGATTTGGAAGCTTTTTGTAGTTGATATTATACTGGCAAAGTTGCATCATTCGTCTCCGTTATTGAATCAAACCGTTATTAATTGTGTATTTTATGCCAGAAGCAGAGGCAAAATTAGGAGATGAGCCTGTAGAGGCAATTGTAAAGTGGGAGCCGCCTAAACTGACTGGGCAGGCTGAGACCAATGTATTACCGCCTCCTGCTGGAGTTGCAACTCATGATTTAGTAATGGGAGCTTTAGATGGGGATGCTATCACTAGTGAATTTGTAAACCTTACTGCACAGAGAGAATTATTTGATCCGGCAAGCCCTGTAGAGGCAGTAATAATTGGCATGATTGATGCGTTAGCTGTTGCCGTAGAAATAGATTCTGCAAAATCTAAATTGTGGTCACGGGCAATGGCTCAGGCTGAAGCAGAAGGTACTAAGGGTAGTTCACTTACGAAATTTAGTCCGGATTTAATTGAGCTGGAGTTGATGACATCTGGTGGTTCTAAAGATTTGGTGAATTGGGTGCAAACTTCAAATTATCGGCTAGAAGAGGTTGCAAATTCTAGAATGTTTCAAGTCACTCCATCACTAACAGTTGAAACTGTTTTTGGTGCCGCTATGCAAGGTAACAGTGCGTTAATTTTGAAATTGGCACAGTGGGTAAGAAAAGCAGGTGCAATTAAAAATTTCCAGACTGCTGCGAAAGAAATTTTGGCAGAAAGAATTAGTAGGGCGGAAGCCAGGCTTGGAGTGCCTCACGATCCATTAACTTTTTTGTACGACCTGCCTTTATATGAGTATATTTTGCTTGAACAGTTCCAGGCTTACATGCGAGGTGACAGGTCTGATTATGTTTTTTCGATAGATGGACCGCCTAAAAGAACTGGTTTAGGGAAAGGGCCTGATTGCTTAGCGTAGCACTTTTTCCAAAATATCCAAGCCCTGTTTGGCGGTTTTTTGGTCTATGGTAAGCGCTGGGAAGAAGATGAAGCCGTGATTGATGTGATTGAAAAGCAGACCATTTTTCTTAGCTTTTTTAACTAAATCTGAAGCGTAATTTTTGTCTTTGAATTTAACTCCAATTGCCAAACCTTGAGCACGGACTTCAGCAGTGTACTTAAATTTCATATTAGTGAGGCGATTTACAAAATATTCACTCATTTCGTTCACGTTTTTCTCTAATTTTATGCTGTTCTTGAGAATATATTTTATATTGGCAATCGTAGCAACGGTGCTTAAAGGGTGCCAGCCGTAGGTAGAATAAAAATCAAATTCTTTTTCAATTCCATCGGCGATTTCTTTAGTTACAATTGTGGCTCCAATAGGGGCGTAACCACTACTTAGACCTTTTGCCATACACATAATATCTGGCTCAAGATTAAAGTGTCCTGTGGCAAATAATTTACCAGTTCGATAAAAGCCGGAAGCGACTTCATCCATGATTAAAAGTGTGCCATATTTTTTGCATAATTGTTGGGCATGAGTCATGAATTCTTTTTGTGGAATTTCTACTGCAAGGTTGCAAATAATCGGTTCCATAATCAAGGCGGCAATATCCCTATTCTTTAACAAAGTCTCTAGCTTATCTGCAGCTTTTGAATCTAACGGTGCAGATAGTTTAAAACAATTTGGGAGAAGGTTGCTGTACTTATCGCGAAATTCTGTATATCCAATGCTCATGGTGCCAATGGAATGACCGTGATAGCTACCTTCAATTGAAATAAATTTACTACGTTTCGTGTAAGTCATGGCAACTTGGAGGGCGATTTCCACCGCTTCGGTGCCGCCGGTTGCTCTAAAACTTTTCTGTAGCTTACCGGGCGTTATTTTGGCTAATAATTCAGCTAATTCCGCCCAAGGTTTATATAAAAATTCAGGCTTCAAATAAGTTGGTCCGTCAAAATTCTTAATAACTTTTTTAATTTCTTTATTTCCCCAGCCGATATTTCCAACACACCAGCCCATCAAAAAATCGATATACTTTTTGCCCTTGGAATCATACAAAAAACTGCCTTCTGATTTTACGATTTCAATGTCGTCAGAAGATTCTCGGGCTAAAAATTTTTTATCAATTCTTTTTAGGTTCATCGTCGTCGTCTTTTATTAATTTTGTTAAATAAATGCTGATGATGACCACAACTACCGTCACTAAAATGGCATAAATTAATTGGGCTTTGATGCTGCCACTATCCGTTGGAAAGTATTCTTCGATGATGGCTTTGATTGTGTCATTCCAGGCTAAGCCGGCAACTAAACCAAGGGCGGTAAGGATATAGCCGAGTGTGCGGCTGCGTAATTCTTTTTGAAGTTTTTTGCTGCCTTCTTTAATTTTTTGAATGCGATCGCCCATGATGAAATAAATTACTAAAACTGTTTACTGAATCTCAAATCTCCATTACTCAAAAGTCTGATGTCGTCAATACCGTAGCGCATCATTACAAGTCTGGTGAGGCCGAAACCAAAGGCCCAGCCCTGATATTTTTTGCTGTCTATTCCACCGGCTTTTAATACATTTTCGTGAACCATTCCAGCGCCCATAAATTCTACCCAACCGCTGTGTTTGCAAACGCGACAACCCTTTCCATTGCAAAGTAAGCATGAGAAATCTAATTCCAAACCTGGCTCTACGAATGGGAAATATCCAGGTCTAAAACGTACGTTAACTTTTTTGCCGAATAGGCGAGTGAGAAATTCTGTCATGATGCCTTTTAGGTGGCTGAGAGAAATATTTTCGTCGATCAGCAAGCCTTCTACCTGATAAAAAGTGCTGTCGTGGCTGGCATCAGTGGCTTCGTAACGGAAAACACGTCCCGGAACAATTAGTCTAAGTGGTGCGCCGTATTTTTCCATGGAACGAACTTGTACTGGAGAAGTTTGTGTACGCAAAACCATGCGACCGTGATCTTTGTCGTTTTTGTCTTGGATAAAAAAGGTGTCTTGCATATCGCGGGCTGGATGGTCTGCAGGGACGTTTAAACTTTCAAAATTGTAATATTCGGATTCAACTTCTGGGCCGTCCATAACGGCAAAACCCATCTGGCTAAAAATTCTTTCAACCTCTTCTTGCACTTGTGAAAGTGGGTGAATGTGGCCGATTTCTCTCGCTTGTGAAGGTAGGGTAGTGTCAAAAAATTCTTCGTTTAATTCTTTATCGATTTTGGCTTGCTCAAGCTCTTGTAGTTTAGCAGCGTAAGCGCTTTCTAAAGTTGTTTTTACTTGATTGGAAACAGGACCAATAGTGCGTTTTTCTTCTAAACTTAAATCTTTAATACCCTTTAAAAGCTCGGTGATTTTGCCTTTACGGCCAAGATATTCAACCTGCACTTCATAAAGTGATTCTGTGGTTGTGCATTTCCGCATAGCCTCTAGGCCTGATTTTTCTAGCTCCTGTAGTTGGTTTTGCATGCAGCTAATTTATATTTTTCTTCTTAAAAAGGCAAATTAGGGTTAAGAATTGAAGTTATCTTGAGCAGAATTTCCCTGTTTAGCAATGGAAACCCGAGAGTTTAGAAAAATTTTAAGAAAATTTAATGTCTGGTGTGTAGTATTGAGTTTATTTTAAATAAATTCATTTTTAATATGTTTGAAAATTTTGTTGATATAGTTGGTCGTCTTCTGATTGAAGCTGGTGAATTTAAGAAACAAGACAGGTTGCATAAAATATCAGATCCAGACAAGGAAGTGGATATTATTTTGCTCTCAGAGGATATAGTGAAGATATTAAGTCTTTCTGGTAATAGTGTGACAATTACACGTAAAGCTTTGAAGCATATTGTGAACAATAGAGAAATAAATAAGGCTGATGTTGATGACATTGTTGGTTCTATACCTTATGTTTTGAGTTGTCCTACTAAGATTGTTGATAATTCTCATAAAAAGATAAATAGTTTTTTATTTGTGAGAATGAATGGGAAAGCTAAGGGATATTTCCGGGAGGGCGGCCGTTCCTCCATCAGCACCTCAATAGGAAGGTGTGGCAGTAGCCTTTCTGTTCGTCGAAAACAATCTTTTATATGCTGATTATAGCTTTAAATTTTGTTGAAATCAAATTTCTAGGGGAATAAAAAGAGCCCCGCCAATGGCGGGGCTCTGAATGGAAAAATTCGTTTACGAATTTTTCTTATCTAACGGCATCTTTCAAAGATTTACCAGGTTTGAAAGCTGGAAGCTTCATAGCTGGGATCTTGATTTTCTGGCTTGGGTTTCTTGGATTAACACCAGTTCTAGCAGCTCTCTTTGAAACACGGAAAGTACCGAAACCAGTGATAGTTACGTTGTTTCCGCCTTTTAGGCTCTTTGTGATCATTCCAAGAACTGATTCCAAAACTTCTCCAGCAGCTTTTTTAGTAATTCCAGCGGCCTGTGCAGCACCTGCAACTAAGTCTTGCTTAGTCATATTTTTATTAGTTATAAAATTAAAACACACGTAATTATATTGTCTTAACCCTTTTAAGCAAGCTGAAATTTGACGGAAAGGGCTAGGTATAGCGGAAAAGTGAATGTCTTTTTAGTCCGAGGTCCGGTTTTCCTCTACCGTAAGCCAAAAATTTTTAGTTGCCTTTGTGCATTAGTTGTTTTGGAATTTGCTATAATGATTGACTCCCGACGCGAAGTATTATAAAAAGATATGGTAGATTTATTTTGAAAATAAAAAAAGATGGCGAAAAATTTAGTTATAGTTGAGTCTCCAGCAAAAGCAAAAACTATTGGTAGGTTTTTGGGTAGAGATTATAAAGTATTGGCTTCCATGGGTCATGTACGTGATTTGCCAAAGTCAAAAATGGGTATAGATACGGAAGGTGATTTTGAACCAAAATATATTATTCCGATTGATAAGAAAAAAACGATTAAGCAATTAAAAGAAGAAATGGCGAAAGCTTCAAACCTCTGGATCGCTACCGATGAAGATCGCGAAGGAGAAGCGATTGGATGGCATTTATTACAGGCTTTAGAAGCAGAAAAGAAAAAAATTCCTACACATAGAATTGTGTTTCATGAAATTACTGAGAGCGCTATTAAAGAGGCGATTAAAAATCCAAGAACTATTGATCAAAATATAGTTGATGCTCAACAAGCACGTAGAATTTTGGATAGGTTAGTGGGTTATGAACTTTCTCCTTTGTTATGGAAAAAAATTCGTTATGGATTATCTGCAGGTAGAGTGCAGAGCGTGGCGGTAAGGTTGGTTGTAGATAGGGAGCGTGAAATTCTAGCCTTTAAGCCAGTAGAATATTGGGACATAATTGGAAATTTTGCTAAACAAAAACAAGAAAATTTATTCGCCGCAGAATTACAAAGGTATAAAGGTGAAAAATTAGTTATTAGCAATGGCGAACAGGCTGAAAAAATTCTAAAAGATATTGAAGGAGCTAAATATAAAGTAGTTAAAATTGAGGAAAAACAGACAAAAAGATCTCCATCTGCTCCGTTTATAACTTCTACATTACAACAGGAAGCTTCTCGTAAATTGCACTTTTCGGTGAAAAAAACCATGATGGTGGCTCAGCAATTGTATGAAGGTGTGGATACTGGCAAAGGTCAGCAAGGTATAATTACCTACATGCGTACGGATAGTGTGAACCTTTCTAATTTGGCTTTGGCAGCTGCTAAAGATGTTATTAGCAAAAAATTTGGTGCAAACTTTGCGCTTGAAACTCCACGTAAATATAAAGGTAGAAAAGGTGCTCAAGAAGCGCATGAAGCGATTCGTCCGGTAGAAATGAGTTTTACTCCGGAAGAAGCCGTTAGTTTTTTGGATAAAGATCAGGCTCGTTTGTATGAATTAATTTGGAAAAGAACAATTGCTTGCCAGATGCAGGATGCACTTCTTAATAAAGTTGCAGCGGATATTGCGGCGATGAATTCTGAAGAAGAAACTGGATATACTTTTAGAGCTACAGGTCAGACTATTGCGTTTGCGGGTTTTATGGAAGTTTATATGGAAGGCAAAGATGAAGATGAGGAAAATAACGAAGAAGGTGGCGACGGCGAAAAATTACTACCAAAATTGGTACAGGGTGAATGGGTTGATTTAAAGAATTTGCTACATACGCAACGTTTTACAAAACCGCCGGCTAGATATACTGAAGCCTCATTGGTTAAAAAATTGGAAAGTGAGGGGATTGGAAGACCTAGTACATATGCGCCAACTATTAGCACGATTCTTGCGCGTACTTATGTGGAAAAAGATGCTTCTGCCTTGAAACCAACAGATTTGGGAATGGTTGTAACAGATATGTTGGTAGAAAATTTTAAGGATATTGTGGACTACAAATTTACTGCAGAAATGGAGGAAAAGTTGGATAATGTAGAAGAGGGTACGGTCAAATGGGTGCCGATGATTAAAGAATTTTACGGACCATTCCATAAAAATATTGAAGAAAAAAATGAGTCTATTAAAAAATCTGATGTTGTAAATGAAGCAACTGAAGAAATTTGTGACAAATGCCAGTCAAAAATGGTAATTAAATTGGGAAGATTTGGTAAATTTTTGTCTTGTTCCAACTATCCAGAATGTAAAAATGCCAAGCCTTTAGAAGGCAAGGATGGTGCTCCAGGAGCGAAGCCAGAAGATACTCAGGCTTTAATTGCATACAAAGAAAAATTCAAGGATAAAAAATGTGAAAAATGCAGTAAACCAATGGAAGTAAAAATGGGAAGGTTTGGACCGTTTTTGGGCTGCAGTAATTATCCAGAATGTAAAACTATCGAATCAATTGTGGTTTTTAGTGGAGTGGGATGTCCAAAATGCAAGACCGGACAGTTGGTAGAAAGACACACTCGTAAGGGAGGAAAAGTGTTTTGGGGCTGCAATCAATTCCCAAAATGCAAGATGGCGAGCTGGGATAAACCAGTGGAAATTTGTCCTAAATGTCAGGGATTAAGGGTGCAAACCAAGGATGGCGAGGTAAAATGTATGGACTGTGAAATGGAGAAAAAAGGTAAGGAAAAGGAAGAGTAAGCCATAAATCCATATAAATCTCTAGAAAAAAGTCCGTTTTTCTGCTATAATTTAAGCAAATTAAAACAAAAAAATATGATTTTTAATAAAGTCTTTGCTACTGCTTTTGCCGGTTTGATTCTTTTTAGTATTAGTTCTACTCAGGTTTTTGCCGAGGATGTTGTAAATTGTCCTGGTAGAATTACCGGATCAACCCCTGTTTTTAACACGAATGCTGGTAAGGCGACTTTTGATGCGCATACTGGTAGTGAATTTAATTATGATGCGGATTTAACCATTGTTGGACTGGGTACTGGTAAAGCTCCTTCGACTCAGAGTGACGCGGCTTGTACTGCAAAAAAAGTTAATGTTGGCGATCAATATTTAGGTAGAGATTATGATTATTTAGTTAAGGGTTGGGCTTGGAATGAAAATGGAGGTTTTATTTCTTTTCATTGTGGGGCAGATGGGTTGAATAATGGCTTAACTTGCGGCAATCAGCCTTATGGAGTTTATGCATATAAAGTTGGGGCTACTAAGAAATTGTTTGGTTATGCCTGGAGTTCGACTTATGGCTATATCCAATTTGAGGGTACTGGTCAGGGAGGAGGTTTTACATATGGTGTGGATATTGATGCAAATGGTTTGACTAGTGGTTCAGCGTGGACTGAAGCTGGAATTTATATGGATTTTAGTAATTTAACTTTTACTTTTCCCGATGAAATTCTAGATGTAACTCCTACTGAAAATTGGTGTGAAGGTAAGCCGTGGTTATGTATTCAGGTTGATCCAGATCCGGTTGGTTTAAAAAATGAAGTTGATAGTCCAGATGTTAAATTGGACTTGCCACTTGAAAAGCAGCCAAAAGTTGCGGATGGTAAAGATGGTTATTATATCCATTTGTATTTGAGAGAATCTGATGGGGTGACCGCTTTGGATTCTGCAAAATATAAAACTCAGGAATTTTTGAATTCTATTGATTTTATTTGGGATGATAAGGTGAAGTTGGATCAAACCGCACCAACCAATAAAGTTGACGTTAGTTTGGCACGTATTTCTCAGCCTTCTGTTCAATTATTTGCCAAAGGTGCGATTCAATTTAAACCAATTAGTTTTAAAGATTTCACTTATGTTGGGCCTGGACATTATGTATCAAAATATAAAATTACAAGTTTGGCGCCAACTGCGGAATCCAATGTTTCTTCTACAACAAGCACAGATCCGGTTTATACAGTTACTAATGAAGATTTCTTTTTTGATGTAGGTTTGGATCAGAACGAGAGTAATAAACTTCTACTTACAAATATTAAATATGGAGATTTAAAAAAAGTGGACGATACTATCGTGATGGCCTCCGGTTCAGTTTTGGCTAATGGTAAGCCTGCGCTTGCTTTTAAATTTAGGCCAGCTTTAGAAGTCAGTAAACTTTATGCAAATAATTATGAAGATGTAATTTTGGCTTACAGATCTATTCCGGTGAATTTTAAGGTGAAGGTAGAAGAGGCCGAAGGATCTCAATTAGAGTCTGGAGTTTTGAGAAGTCTTGACGCAAAAGTATCTTTGAATTTAATTTATTCTGAAGATGAAACTGAGTTGGAACCTGCTTGTTATGGTGAGACCGTAAATAAGAATTTTAATTTTAGATTTTCAAGAGATCAGAATGGAAATGAAGTTACTGATGCAGATAAACCGAGTTTGCTTGACAGCGTAGTTAAATTTTTGGATAAAGAATTGGATATTTTGGCGGTAGCTGAGTTGCCAAGTGATGCGCAGGGGTTACTGTGTTCTATCGCAAAAGGTGCGAATTTGTATTCAACAATTGAATATAAAGTTGGTCAAAATACCGTGAAGTATTACAGCAACAAACTTCCACGTTTGCCAGGTGATGCGGTTTTAAATCCTGTGATTGTTGTGCATGGAAATGTTTATGCGCAGGCTGCTACAAACCTTAGAGCTGACGCAAAAACGCAGAGTGCGGGTAATGTGAATATGAATATTATCAGGGATACAATCAATGAAAATCTTGAAAAATATTTAGGAGAAGTTAATTTACGTGAAGATGGTAATGGTAAATGTACAATTACCAGCCTGGGAGCAGCTGCAGAAGTTAGTGGTTGTGAAAGCGGTTATTACAAGGCTTTTGATGTTGGTACTGAAAAGGTAATTTACTTTCTTGGTAGTGACGTGACAATGAATTTGACTACTACGAAATGGATAAAAGATTGGGTTGTGATTAGTGATAGAGGAAATATTTTTGTGGATGGTAATTTGTACAACGGAGCGGATGCTGCGGATAGACTTTCTTTGATAACTTTTAGGGATCCTGGAGATGATTATTTAACAACTGGTAATATCTATTTTGCGCCTTGTGCTAACGATTTAACTAATGTTCAGGCCACTTTGATCGCCGATGGTTCTATATTCTCATATGATGGAAATCATACGACTGGTTTAGATGTTACAACGGGTGAGCCGGTTTGGGATAGTCCACTGCAGATGACCGAAGCTTTGAGCTGTCAGTTGCTTTTTGAAGGGACAATTTATTCTGATAATACGATTGGTGGAGCGGATTTGGATAAAGGTGATAAGCCAAAAACATATTTGTTATCGGGTGGTGGAAAGGTAATTAATTTGCCGGCTGATTCTCAGACAAGAATGAAAGCTCAATACTATGATTTAAACTATTTGAGAATGTTTAAGTTGGGGTTGGAAATTAATGAAGAAGGCCTACCTGTAGACCAAAAATGTGAAAAAGGCTGGACTGCTGATGACCAAAAATTATGGACTAAAATTGCAAATGGAGAAATTAGCAATCAGTCGATTTGTGGAGCTAAAGCCGGCTGTAGAGCGGATAAAGGTATTTTGTCTAAAGATTCAAAGGGCGCTTGGAATAATCGCGAAAATTCCTGTAATGGCGTGGACCCCTTGAGCAAATATAACCCAGATGATAATGAAGGTGACTTGATGGTGCCTTTGAGTGACGAGGGATTGGCTGATGGCTTGAACAATAGCATTACAGATGGTGATCAGTTTGATCCGGTTTATGTTTATTACAAAGCACCCGAAAAGGGATCATTTGTATTCAGCAAAGCTGGGGCGGTAAGGAGATAGGACTCTGAAAAATTCAACCTATTTGTATGAGACTAAAGTTTAGAGTTTGGAGTAATGTTTTTTTTCTTATACCGCTGGTGATGGCTTTGTATTATGACCTTTTTCTTCATGCTGGTTTGATTTTTGCGGTGATGATTTTTTCAACCTTGTTTCATATAAATCGTGAGAAAAAAGGTGAAGGGGTGGATAGATTTTTTGCTCTTACTTTAATGGCATATAATCTTTATTTGATTTATTTGTCGGGATTTAGACAGCCATATCTTTTGTTGGCTATAGTTCTTGTGGCCGTAGCTTTTTATTTCTACTTTAGGCAAAAGCAAAATTACGATTTTAATCATTCGCTGTGGCATTTGGCGTCCGTGGCGATTACGATTGTTTGTATACTTGCGTAGGCGGAAGGGTGGAGGTATCATTGAAAATCTACTTCCCCAAGGAAGTGGTCCATTTTAGTTTTGGCCTTACCTGAGCCGTTAGTGACGATTTTTCTGTTCGCCCCGGGGAAGTTATTAAAAATTCAAATTGGCTATACTGTCAAATGTGTAGTTTAGTTTTAAAAAGCGTTCCCGGGAATGCTTTTGAGAATTACAAAATGATTTCTCCGCGTTTCAAGTTTGCGGAATTAGCGGGAGGTGGTGAAAGTTCGCAGTGGAGATTCTTGGCTAATTCAGCCCACTTCCTTTAAATAGCATTGTTCGCAGTAGATAATTTCTGGTCGTTTTGGAGAGTAGGTTGTTTGAATGTTTTTGCTGCAATTGGCGCATTGTCTGGACCAAAATTGACGTGGGTTGCGTTGGTAAAATCGATCAAGATGACGTTGATCAGGGCACTTGTGAGGAATTGGTAAATGTTGCTGACGATAGAATTGTAATTCTGCTTTGGTTAGTTTAAATGGACGGCCTGTAACTTCGCATTTTATCGCCCAGTCCAAAATTAAATCAGGTACTTTATCAATGGAATCCGGAATAACTGAACTTTCAATAATCTTGCTAACATTTGGAGCTGGAGGCGTGGAATCATCCCATTTCCAGCCATTATTTATAACTTCTTCTTTTGTTTTTGGATAGTACATCTGGGCTGTAGTTTTGTTGTACGCAAATGGTGAAAATGTAATTGGGAATAGCTCACCCCATTCTTCAGTTTTAGTTATATGATCAATGATTTTTGGCACCAATTCTTCATATTCTGTTTTAGTATATTGTTTATTGAGAATGCAATATTCTTTGTGGTGTACGTTGAAACAGCCAAAGCAATTTTTACTACTTTGAATAAACCAGCAATAAAGTAAATCTGAGCAGTTAATATGGGCATTATGGCAGAATAGGACGTGATAACAGTTGTTGCCAGCAATAGAGCACTCATATGAAGCAGAAAGGTTGAGCCCGTATTGATAGATGTCGTAGATATTTTTGGCACCAGTCACGACTTGATACAGATATTTGCCACTTTCAACATCTTCACAGTCAAAACTATGTTGTGTATCTTTGCAGTTTTGTAGGTAATCACCAGAAGAATTTTCCAGGTTTTGGCCATGAAATTCTTTGTAAACGTGAGTTTTTGCTAATTCTCTAAATTGATTTTTGTATTGCTGGTATTGAGAATATGAACCAAGATCAATTTTTGACATCTTTTCTTCGTAGTCTTCTTTATTAAGTTGTTGATTGAGAAAATAATATTCTTTATTACGTAAACCAATACTTAAAAAACAATTTTTACATCCTATGCAGTCACGTAAAAAAGCAGAAGAATTACAGTTAATACAATCTTGAGATCCCTTTAATCCATAGCAACTATTTATGTCTACGCAGTCATAACATAATTCACAACCTAGATTATAAAAACCATCGACGCATGAGGTAGTTTTTTTGAAGCCGTAGCCATAATAACAATCTTCACAATAATCAGCATGCATAATTAAATAGCAGTTTTTTGCAAAGCCAGCATAATGAATATATTCGGAATTTAGATTTGTGCCTTCAATTAGTAGATTTTGTGCTGGTACTTTTTGCCATAATTCTTTGAGTTGATCAAAAATTGGGCGAGTGAAATCGACTTCTTGCCCGTATGAAAGTGGGTCCCACTTGTCACTAAACCAACATTCCCGGCAGTATATAACTTTGTTGCTTTCTGGAGGGTGTTCTGTGATGGTTTTTTTTTGCAAAGTCCACAGGTCGCAGAGTAGAAAAAGCGCTCATTGGCTAGTGAAAGCCGTCTTTGCTGTCTGCAATCAGGACAGTGAGTTGGTGGTGGAATTAAATATTTTTTATCATTAAAGATGGGGGAAATACTGTCGTAAAATTTCAGGTCCTCATCGGAGATTTCAAATTCAAGCTGACAATTTAGGCAATTTTTGATCATACCTTGTACCAATCTAAATTAACTTCTGGGTATTTTTTGAGTTCGTCGACCATGATTTTTTGGATGTCGGCGAGTTTTTGGGGAGTGGTGGATTCAAATCGTAGAGTGAGATTTGGGCTTGTGTTAGAGGCTCGGATTGCACCCCAGGAGTTCGCGTCAAAATTTATTCTAACTCCGTCAATTGTGATGCAGTCGTAAAGTGCCGTGAAGTGATCAACGAGGTTTTTTACGATGGCGAATTTTTTGTCGTCGGGACAACCGGCTTTGAATTCTGGGGTCATGAATGTTTGAGGAAGGTCATTAAATCTTTGTGAAAGTGGATGAGTTTCTTTTGCGAGAATTTCGATAATTCTGGCTGCCGCTAAGAATGCATCATCAAATCCGTAATAATTTTCAGCAAAAAATAAATGCCCGGAAACCTCTCCAGCAAGCGGTGCGCCGATTTCTTTCATCTTTGTTTCGATAAAACTATGACCGGTTTTGCTCATTACCGGAATCGCGCCTAATTCTTTTAATTTATTAATAATTGCCTGGGAAACTTTTACATCAAAAACTATTTGTGGATGCGGAATGCGATCAACTAAATCACGAGCTAATAAAAGCAGCATAAAATCTGCAGAATAGTGGTGGCCTTTTTCGTCTACGACTCCAACTCTATCGCCATCACCGTCAAATCCAAGACCGAGGTCAGCTTTGGTTTCGAGGACTTTTTTAATTAAATCCTGCATGTTGGCGGCTTCTTCTGGATTGGCTTCGTGATTAGGGAAATTGCCGTCCAATTCGCAAAAAATTTCTACAACTTCACAGCCGATTTTTCTTAATAATTCTGGAGCAAATTTACCGGTTGTGCCGTTACCAGCATCAACTACAACTTTTAATTTTCTTTTTAGTTGGATGTTTTTAGTTACGTCTTCTAAGTACTGTGGCCAGATGTCTTTTTGGCTTATGGATGCTGGAGTTGGGCTATTTATGAATTCTCCTTTTTGAGCGATTTTTAAAACTTCTTGTAACTCATCTCCACAAATTGAGTGAGCATTTTTGGCAACAATTTTTAGGCCGTTGTATTCTTTTGGATTATGGCTGGCAGTGATGTTTGTCGCAGAGTCGAAGGGCAGTGTTGCATCGTTTGGTTTCGCACAGACTGTCCAGTAAATCATTGGAGAAGTTGAAATACCGATGTCGGTTACGTTGATTCCGGTTTCGGTTAGACCTTTAATGTAGGCAGCTTTTAATTTTGGTCCGGTGAGACGATTGTCGCAGCCAACAGCCATTGTTTTAGTGCCGTATTTTTGCTGTAAATATGTGCCAGCGGCTTTTGCAATTAAATAAACTGTTTCTTCGGTGAGGTCGGCGTTTTGGTCTGGAGTGATTGGATCAGCGATTCCACGGATGTCGTATGCTCTAAAAATAAGAGGATTGATTGAAATATTGGTCATTTGAGGTGATGAAGATTAAGACTAAATTATTTTAGCAAATTTTTTGCAGACGTTCTTTTATGTCCCACTTTTTGATTAAGTCTGCGCCGGATTTTAACATCATGTCTTCCCAAGGGCCGTCATTCAAAAGACCATGACGGATTTCGGTGGCGCTGATATGCAGTATGCGTTGTAGTTCGTAAATTTTTGGAGCAAATTCTGGTTTAACGAGTTTAGTAAATTCTTCATAGCAAACTCTAACCAATCCAGAGCCAGTATAAACACTTTGATATGGTGGTACATAACTGCTCACGTGCTTCACCCAAACAGTGTAATTATTAATATCAATTACCGGCAGAATATAATATTGCTCACGTGGAATTTTTGCTTCAATTAAACTTGCTTCAATAACTTGAAAACGCTCGCTGGCGGTCAGTGGATTTAAAGGGAGGTAGTTCTTTTCGGCGCTGCCAATACAGATAATTACCTTGTCGTGTTTTTTGAGAATAGTTTTTATTGCATCAAGGTGTCCTTTGTGGAAGGGCTGGAAACGTCCAATAAAAAGTGCTGTTTTTGGAATTTTCATGGCAAAACTATAATCCTTTTACGGGAATTATGTAAGTGGCCGTGTGCTTGTGTTGATTAATTTCAAACAGGCGGAAAATTTTGTGAACGCTGTTTGGATTTAAGCCTTTGCCAACCATTTCATCTTTGCTGAAACCATCTTCCATTTTGCGGAGAATGATATCTATCTCTTTGTAAGTCATGCCGAGTTCTTCTTCGTCTGTTTGGCCGGCGTATAATTCTGCAGAAGGTGCTTTAACAATAAATTCATTAGGCAAACCAACATATTCAGCCAGTTTATAAACATCTTCTTTAAACAGGCTACCGATGACTTCTATGTCTGCGGCAAAATCGCCAAATTTAGTCCCATAACCAAGTGCGAGCTCAGTTTTATTTGAAGTTCCGATTACCATGGCGTTGCGAGTATTTGAGTAGCTGTAAGCAATAATCATGCGAATGCGAGCTTTAGTATTGATTTGGGCAAGTTCGTTTGGTTTCCAGGGTAGAGTCAAAAAATCTGTTAAATATTTGTTGATTTGAATTGTGTAATTTTCTACGCCTAAAAATTGGCATAACGTTTTTGAATGCATACTGTTTTCATCGCTTGAAACTCCTTTTTCTGGAAGAATCAAAGCCGTAACTTTGTCTGGGCCAAGCGCATCAACGGTTAATTTTAAACACAAAGCAGAATCAATTCCACCGCTGACATTTATAACTGCGTTTTCGATCTGGGCTTCTCTAAAATATCTTTGAATTCCTGTGATAATTTGTGAATGGACGTTTTGCATAAGATTGGCGATAAGGACGATAAGATGCACGAATTATAAAACTTTTCGGGCACAATGGAAGGCGACAAATTTAAAATTGATTGCTTGATTAGGGGAAATGTTTACCGATAGTTTTTGACATCGCGTCTGATTTCTATGTCCTGGTCGCGTTTTTTGATGGTTTCACGTTTGTCATAAAGTTTTTTACCACGGCAGATGCCAATTTTTATTTTAACCAAGCCTTTGGCAGAATAAAGCTCTAGAGGAATTGCGGTGACACCTTTTTGTTGTATTAGGGCTTCAATTTTGAGGATTTCTTTTTTATGCAGAATTAATTTGCGGCGGCGGTTTAATTCCAAATCTGGATTTGAAGACTGTTTGTATCTGGAAATTTGCATGTCGCGGACATAGGCTTCTTGTTTCGTGACATCGATAAAAGCGCCAGTTAAATTGGCCTGACTATTCTTAATGGATTTTACCTCGTCACCGTGAAGCACAATTCCAGCTTCGTATTGCTCGAGAATTTCGTAGTCGTGGAAAGCCTTTTTGTTTTTTGCGTAAGATGGCATTGATGTGTGATTGAGTTGGTTTAGCGACTAAAGTAATTCCATAATGTACTGATCTACAGGGGCAAAATCGTCGGTTAGAATTGGCATGTCGTCAGCAATAGGTTTTTGATAAAGATGGTCTAGGAAAAATTGTAGGTTGGCATCGTCATTTTTGAATGATGGCTCAAGGTCTGATTTTAAGGCCACCAACATGATGTTTTGAGCAATTTCTCCATCATTAATATCTACAGTGGGGAATAAATATACTTGGGGAAAGACTTTTTTGAAAGTGGAATATTCTGCCCTGAGGAATTTGCCTTTGTCGCCATCTATAGCAGAAATCACATTAATAATCGCAACGCCATCGTCAGTTAGTGAGTCGTGGATTTTTTGCACGGATTCAACTGTTGTGAGGTGATACGGGATTGAATAAAAAGATCTGAAGGCATCGCCAAAAACCAAATCATATTTTTTAGTATTTTTGTTGAGAAAAGTGCGGCCGTCTTCGTGGTAAATTTTTAAGCGAGGATTTTCTGCGAGGTTGAAATGTTTTTTTGCGAGTTCGGTTAATTTTGGATCGATTTCTACTACATCAATATTGGCTTCCGGAAATTTATTTATGTAATGCATTGGGTAAGTGTAAGCGCCACCGCCGATGATGAGACCGTCTTTGAAATCAGGCGCGAAATGAGCGCCGAGGTCGTAGTATTTTGTGTATTCAAAAACCAAACTTTGCTGTTCTGACGGTTCTGTAAAGATGGCAGAATGTGAGGCGCGACCAAGGTTTAGAATTTTGGTATTTTTTCCAGTGGTGGAATTAATTGTGTCATAAATCCAAACTCTACTATAGTCGGTGTCGAGGTCTATTAATTGCGCTTTGGCGCTGTTATTCTGAAAATAAATTGTAATTGTTTGGAGAATTAAAAGCGCGAAAACCAGTAATTTTATTTTTACAAAACTTCTGTCGTAAGCAAGAATTGAAACTAATAAAAGAGTTGCGGCAAGTAGGTAAATTAGCTTAACGCTGCCAAAAGCGGAGATTAGATAAAAGCCCGCGAGGAATGTACCAAATATACTGCCGATGGTTGAAATCGCATACAATCTACCAATTGTGCTGCCACTATTCTCTAAACTGACGAGACGTAATTTAACTGCGTAAGGGGAGACCATTCCCAAAAAAATACTTGCTGGGGCGAACAGTAAAATACTTGCGATGATTCCTCCAATTCTGATGTCTGTGATTTTTTCTGAAATAAATTTAAGTAGGTCGTTTTGAGTTAAAGCGATGATTGCAACCAAAACCGCAGCGCAAAAAATAATCATGGAAAATTGTTTGAAACTGGCTTTTTTGTCCCCAAGGGATGCTTCGCTATCGGCGATTTTTCCACCTAAATAATAACCAAGACTCAAGCTTCCCAAAATAATTCCGATAATGCTGGTCCAGATAAAAAGTGAAGTGCCTAAATATGGCGCCAATAATCTGGATCCTGTTAATTCTAAAATCATCACTACGGCTCCGCAAAGGAAGACAATTACCTCAAGTAGATATTTATTCATTTTAAAAGGTTGAGAAATTCTTTATGATGATTGTAATTTATATCTCTTAATAAACAAAATTTATGGATAGAACATCACAATACCCAATAAATCAACTTTTTTTGAAACGTTGGTCACCACGCGCAATGAGTGGCGAGGTGGTAACAGATGAAGAATTGATGACTTTGTTTGAAGCTGCGAGATGGGCTCCTTCTTCATATAATTTACAACCGTGGAGATTTTTGTATGCGAAAAAAGGTAGTGCTAACTGGGATAAATTTTTTGGTTTGATGGTGGAATTTAATCAAAGCTGGGCAAAAAATGCATCTGCTTTAGTGGTAATTGTTTCTAAAAAAACTTTTGAACACGTGGAGGGTCCTGCGGCAACACATAGTTTTGATGCCGGTTCTGCTTGGGAAAATTTGGCTTTGCAGGCCACAGATATGGGCTTGGTTACTCATGGAATGCAAGGTTTTGATTATGACAAAGCGCGTGAAGTTTTGAATGTGCCTGAAGATTTTGCCGTTGAAGCGATGGTTGTAGTTGGTAAACCTGGTAAAAAAGAAGAATTGCCAGAGGGGTTGCAAGAAAGAGAGGAGGCGAGCGACAGAAAACCACTTAGTGAGATCGTTATGGAAGGCGGATTTAAAAAATAATTAACTTACAAAAACATCATGTACGATTACATTTTTTATCTTGGGCTTGAGGGAGCGATAGTTTTAGTGATTGGGGCTGCCTGGCCGGATAAAAAAACAAGCCATCCGACGCAATCAATCAAAAATTGGTTTTTGGCGCTGGGTGGTTTGGTGATGCTGACTTATTCGATTTTGAATTATCTATATCACGATGGAGCGATATTTTTTGTGTTTTTACAGGGCTTGGTCAATGTTGCGAGTATTTTGATGATGGCGAACGTAAAAGACAAAATTGATGTGCCGGTTATTAGCGTTTCGGCTTTAGCTTTGGTGATCTGGTCTTTGTATTTATTTGAAGGCTACTCTACGATCTTGTTTGTGCTTGGTTTAGCCGGAATTGGACTGGGCTATGCAATGGATGGCGGCACATTTAGGAGGAATTTCGCCTTATTACTAGGCTCAATTTTAATAGCCTGGTTTAGTTACTTAGATCAAAGTTGGATTTTCTTTTGGCTGAATGTTTTCTTTGCTTTGTTTTCTGCTTATTACAGCTGGAAAATGTTACCGAAGAAGGTTTAATGACCAGGATGATTCATAGCTGGAGCTGATTCTGAATCTGTCTTTTCTAGATCCGTGTTTTCGACCACTTCCACTACATATTCCGCCCTCATAATTTTGCCATTATGTTGGAATTGAGTGAAAATTTTGTATTTGCCTGGTTCTGTGAAATTTGTGCCGAATGTTAAATCCTCATTGTTTTTTGGATGGGTGTGCACGTAAATCAAACTTCCTTCTTTTAATATTATGCTGTGCCCTTTTGCGCCAAGATAGTTTTCTAAATCTGTGACTGGTTGGCTGTTTTTTTGAACTTCTAAACTATATTCTATTTCTTCGTTAGTTTTAATTATTTTTGGGAAATTATAAGTTACCTCGTAATCGCCGATTTTTTGAGTAGCTTCTTTTGAAATTTCTAATTCTTGTGGTTGAAAACTTGTGTTGCCTCCAATATCAATGTCCAAAGTTATAGAAGATTGATATTCTGGTGTGAATTCAAAAAACATACGATATGGTCCAGATGTTGGGAAAGTAATATTTGCTGTGGCTATGCCGGTTTTTGGGTCAATGGTTGGATGTAGATGCTGGAATTCCTGTAGGTCTTTTCTCACTATTACCAGATGCATTAATTTTTCATGCATGATCTCAAAAACTTTTTGAATTTCTCCGTTATTGGTAATTATTTGGAATTCGAATTTTTCTTCTTTGTTTGGAATAATTTGCTCAGGCAGGGTCAAAACTTCAACGTGATAAAGTGTCTCGTTTAAGACATCCTCTAAAACATCTTCGTTATTTGAACAAGAGGCAAAAGTTAGTAGAATTAGGCTGGAGATGAGTAGTTTTTTCATTATTTCGTCTATTAGATTGTGCCTTTAAGATACATCATTTTGAGCTCTGGCATAAATTTTTCTATGGCATATCTGAGGGAGGTGCGGCCCATAATTTTGTAGTGTTTTTTTAGGAATTCTTCTTCGGATTTTTGTGAACAGCGTTTGCCAACTTCGCGCAGCATCCAGCCTACGGCTTTTTGGATTAGATCGTGTTTGTCATGAATGAGAATTTCGGCGATCTTTAGAGTGTCAGTTTGGTCGCCTTTTTTGATGAAATAGAAGGTTGAAATTATGGCTATGCGACGTTCCCAGAGACTTTTTGAATGGGCAAGCTTGATTAGTATTTCTTCGCGGTTTTTATTCTCCAAGAACGGGCCTACTATTTTGTCGGCGCTGGTGTCTACCAAATCCCAATTATTAATATATTTCGTGTTTTTGAGATAAAGTTTGTAGATTTTTTCTTTAGTTTTTTCGCCACCTTTTGAGAATTGATTAACGAGAATTATTAAAGCCAAAAGCCGTTCTTCGTGGAAGGGTGAATGTAGTAGAGTTAGGATTTCTTCTTCATTTAGATCGTGATATTTTTTAGCAATTTGGCGGGTTTCCGGAACGGTGATTCCAATAAATTTGTCATTTTCACCATATTCTCCCGGACCAGTTTTAAAAAACCTTTCAGCAAAAATAGCTTTTTGTGGATTGCCAAAAGCGTGGAGGTCTCTAAGTAAATTTTTGAGATTAGTGGATTTAATTTGTGGTAGGTTAGGTATTTTTATTGTAGCAGAAATTGAGTTTGTACAAATTTACAGATAGGTTGCGGTCACGTGAACCCGGTAGAATATAAATTTGAAATGGGTCAAACCCCATCTGTAAAATCACCCACGTGGGTGAGATATAATCCTAAATTGCCAACTGTCAAACGGTGGATTTACTTACTCTGTAAGAGTCGTTTGACATTTCCGCTAAAATGACTAAACTGTGAAAGTTAATGCGTCCTAACTTTTATTATTCGATACGAAAGATTTATGAAAAAGATATCGCTGATTCTATTAACTTTAATGTTATTTACTGGTTGTGGGCAGGTTGCTGAGGAAGTTACAGGGCAGGAAAGTCATCCACATGAAGAGGGAGTTTCGGCTGATCATGGCCATGCTGATGAGGCGGCTGGAGATTCTCATGAAGATATGTCTCTTGCGGAACACGCTCAAAATCTTGCTCAGTTTGCGATTGGACCTAATGGTGAATATGAGACAAATGATTTTGATGCGTTGGAGTTTTTGACCACTTGGAATTTTAATAATCTTGCAGAAGACGAGCGCGCAAAATTCTATAAAGAGACGGCTCTGGATGATGGTACTTTGTTGAGGGAATATTGGTTTAATGTAGAGGAAGTTACTATAGAAGTGGCTCCGGGAGTTTATTATCCAGCGTGGTCATATAATGGTCAGGTACCGGGTCCTACAATTAGAGCAACGGAGGGTGATACTATAAAAATTCATTTTAAGAATAATGCCTCAAAACCACATACCGTGCATTTCCATGGATATCATAGTTCATCCCAAGATGGGACTGGTGGAGAGGAAGAAGATAAAATAATGTTACCAGGTGAGAGTCGTGACTATGAATTTAAAGCTGAACCTTTTGGTTCTCATGTTTATCATTGCCATTCTTATCCAGTATCGCAGCATATCGCTAAAGGGCTTTATGGAGCTTATATAGTTGACCCAAAGGTTGATACACGTCCAAAAGCTGATAAAGAATTCGTAATGGTGATGAATGGTTTTGATACTGATTTTGATGGAGCGAATGATTTTTACGCCGTAAATACTCGAGCATTTGCCTATAATTATCAACCAATTCATGTAAAAAAAGGTGAGTTGGTGAGAATACAATTGTCCAATATGCTGGAGTTTGATCCGATTAATTCTTTCCACTTGCATGCAAATTTCTTTGATGAATACCCAACCGGAACCAAGTTAGATCCGGAGAATTTTACTGATACCATAACCATGGGTCAGGGTGAGAGATCTATTTTGGACATTAGATTTAGAGAGGAAGGGATGTATATGTTCCATTCTCATGTTTCTGAGCTTGCGGAATTGGGTTGGACGGGAATGTTTATGGTTGAGTAGTAATTGGTGAGCAAGATTTAATAATTATGATTATGTTTAAAAATATGTTTCAAAACGCAAAATTCAGATTAATATTAGCTTTTCTATTGCCGGTTGTTTTTATAGCAGCTTTGGTTTGGTTTTTTGTGCAGAAAGGGACTTTTGGGGTTTTGGAGGGGAACTTTCCGCCTGTAGAAAAGATCTTTTTTGAGAGAGTAGTTTTTGAACCTGAAAAAATTACATTAGGTGTTTTGAATGACGGGCCAGAGTCTGTAAAAATTTCTCAGTTGATTGTGAATGATGTGGTTTGGAGATTTAAAATGGAGCCTAGTAATGAACTTAAACCATTGGAACGTGCAAAAATTAATCTTTATTATCCCTGGGTGGAGGGCGATCCATTAGCTTTTAAATTGGTTTCTGCTAATGGCGTGGCTTTTGAAAAGGAAGTTGATGTTAGTTTCTTGTCTCCGGTTTTAGATTCTAAATATATAAAAACTTTTGTGCTTTTGGGGCTATATGTTGGTGTTATTCCAGTGTTGTTAGGCCTTTTATGGTTCCCATTCTTGAGAAGATTGAGAGGCGGAGCCTATATGTTTCTACTATCTTTGACAGTTGGTTTATTGGTGTTTTTGGGATTTGACGCACTTGCTGAAGCTATAGAATTAATTGGCGAAGTTCCAAGCACTTTTAATGGTGTTGGGCTGCTCGTAATTGGATTCTTGCTAGCCATATTTGCGCTTGGAGTTGTTACTTATAAAACTCAACATATTGGTGAATCAAAAGGAGAGCATGTTAAGAGCTTGTTATGGGCGTATTTAATTGCTTTTGGTATTGGGTTACACAATTTGGGGGAAGGGCTTGCGATAGGAAGTGCTTATGCAATTGGAGAAGCAACTCTTGGAGCGACGTTGGTTATTGGATTCATGGCGCATAATCTGACGGAAGGTATTGCGATTGTTTCACCTTTGACCAAAACTTTATTAGGTAGAAGTAAGATAGTGATGCATCTTTTGGTGATGGGAATATTAGCCGGTGCGCCAACCATTATTGGTAGTTTAATTGGTGGTTTTGCTTATTCTCCAATCTTGGCAATTTTGTTTTTGGCTATAGGTGTAGGTGCAATTTTTGATGTTAGTTTTGATATCCTTCATTACATGTATAGAAAGAATGAAAAAGGCTTATTTACACCTGTAAATGTCTTGGGATTTTTGGCTGGCTTGATGATTATGTATGGAACTGGGTTTTTGGTTTTGGGCTAATCTTGAGAATTTAGAGCTTGGCGATTTTTAGAACTGTATTCCAATTTCGAGTGGTGGTGAATTTGCCGAATTCTTTTTCGATTATGTCCATCGATTTAATGGTTTTCATCGTAGGGGAGAGCTGCAGAAAGCTGATGACTGTGTCGTCTGTTGCTTTAAGAATTTGAAAATCTTTGTTCTCGGAAGTGTAAGGAATTTTTAATTTGCTGTTATGCTTATCGCCTAAAAAGCTAATGTATAAGCGGGTATTCTCATCTATTTCAATTTTTTTAAAGGGGTCTGATTTAATGAGTTTTGTAATTTCGTCCATGTTGCGCAGAATTATTTTGCTATCAAAACCAAAAGTTTTACTAAATTTTTCTTCAATATTTTTTGCGAGAATTTTTTCGGATTTTTCTTCCGCAAGGGATGCTTCGCTATCAGATTCAAAAACTACATTGCCTGTATTGAGCAGCGTTTTTACATTCTTAAATTTTAAATTCTCGAACATCTTTTTGAGTTCGGCCATTGGGACTTTTTTGTTGCCACCGACGTTAATTCCTCTGAGTAGTGCGAGATATTTCATGTTTCTAGTTTAGCAGTTTTTTTGTTGCCTAGTAGAATTATTAAGCCCAAAGCGGAGGCAATTGCAATAACTGCGGCTGTTGGTAAGCTGCCTTTTGATTCTAATAAGCCAACTCCTGATGAAAGTAATGCGCCTAAACCAATTTGAATAAATCCAAGTAAAGCAGAAGCGCTGCCGGCATTTTTTGAGAATGGGGCGAGGGCGATGGCTGCGGCGTTTGGGAAAGCGATCCCGGAACATGAAAGTAAAACAAATAAAAATCCTATAGTTGGGGCAAGTCCGTACCAGGAATTAAGTGCACCAATTAGAAAAAGTATTGCCGTGATAACTTCTACAGTTAGACATGTTTTAAAGATTTTTTGTGGGCTGAATTTGCGATTCAAAATTATATTGAGCTGACTTCCACCAATGAAACCAACCGACAATAGAGCGAAAATTCCACCATAAGCTTTTGCGCTGAGCCCAAATTCTTGCATAAAAATTGCAGGAGAACCGGCTACATAAACAAAGAGTCCGGCAAAGGCCAAAGACCCTGAAAGTGCGTAAACGTAAAATTGTTTTTCTTTTAAAATTGATAGGAAATTTTTGAAGATTGGTTTGAGCTTTAGGGATACGGTTGGATCTGGTTGATGGCCTTCTGGTAGGAAAAAATAGATCATAGTTAGAATTAGCGAAACGATGATTGCGAGTGTGTAGAATACTGATTGCCATCCCCAAGCTGAGACTACAAAACCGCCAATCGTTGGCGCAAGTAGGGGAGAAACACCAAGTATAAGAATTAGTAGTGAAAAGATTTTCGCACCTTCTTTAACCGGAAAGAAATCGTGAATCATCGCAGTTGCCGCAACCATAGAAACACAGGCTCCAAGAGCCTGAATAAATCGGAAAATTATTAAAGCCTCTATAGATGTTGAAAAAATGCAGCCGATGGAAGCGGCAATATAGATACTAAGCCCGGCGTAGAGTGGACGTTTGCGACCAAAACGATCAAGTAATGGTCCATATATAATTTGCCCCAAAGCAAAGCCAATAAAATAAGCAGAAACTGAAAAAGATACATTGGCTAAGCTTGTTTGCAGGTCGTCCGCAATCTCTGGAAAGGCTGGTAAGTACATATCAATCGAAAATGGAGTCACTGTACTTAACAGCCCTAACATTAATATAAGAAAAAAATTTGCTCGTTTGCTTCTTGTTTGAGTTTCAGTCATTCGTATTTATTTCTTTTTGCAGATTAATGCATCGATACTGTATTTGCCTGCGCCTATAAATACTAGAGAAACAAATACTGTAAATAATTCAACTGGGTGCATGACGATATGTACTGGATCTCCCATAGCAATATGTTCAGAGACGGCGATGAGCATAGTAAAAGCCATAATTGCGGCTGCTGGACGAGTTAGTAGACCGAGGATTAAGAAAATTCCTCCAACGAATTCGCTTGCTACAGCTAGTGTCCCCCAAAACTTTGGTGCAAATGTAATTCCAAATTTTGCCATGGCGTTTCCTAACATTATCAACACTTCTTCTCCGCCCTGGATTTTTGCCCAGCCGTAAAGAATAAAAGAAATACCGATGCCAACTCTAAGAATTAAAATTCCTAGGTCTTTGTGATTCTCAAAAAACTTACGCATTTTTCTGATTGTTAAAAATTAATTTTGCTGATTATAGCTGTAAACGATCATCCATTGAATACCAAATTTATCTTTTAGTGATCCAAATAGATCTCCCCAAAAAGCTTTTTCTATTGGCATTTCGATTTTTCCACCTTCGGCAAGTTTGGTGAATATTTTTTTGGCATCGTCTTCGGTATCTGCATTTATGGAAACGTTAACATTAGTGCCAACCGTTAACGTATGACCTTGAGATTTTATAATGTCAGTGCCCATAAGTTGGTTATTGCCGATTGGTAGGGCGCAGTGCATGATGAAGTTTTGTTCCTCTGGACTTAGTTTTTCAGCTCCTGGAGCGTCTTTCATGCGTTGCATGCTTTTGAATTCTCCGCCAAAAACTGATTTGTAAAAGTTGAAGGCTTCTTCAGTTTGGCCGTCGAAATTTAGATAGATGTTCATGAATGCCATATTTTTTTGGGTTAATGGGTGAATAGATTTATTTTAGATCAGCTTCCAATTTATCCAAACATTGATTCCAGCTAGCGTGGGTCATTTCAACAATTTCGCCTTTCGGAATTCCAACGTGAGTTAAGGTCAATTTTGTGCGGCTGCCTTCAATATCTTCAAAAACAAATGTTACTTCTAACTCAAGAGGGAAGTCTTTCATGCCATATGTTTCAGCTGAAACGATGTCTCCATTTTCATTTGAAAAACTATCTGTGCAAACAATTTTTTCAATTGGATTAATTTCCTTGTAGGTACCAGTGCTCCAAAATTTCTTACCCTCCTTATCCTGCATGCAGAAAAGATATTTGCCGCCTACCCGTAAGTCGATTTTGCAAGCTGGAGAAGTAAAATCTTTTGGTCCCCACCATTTCATACAATCTTCTGGTTTGGTAAAAGCATCCCAAACTTTTTGACGTGGTGCGTTAAAAGTTCTGGTGATGACTAGCGGCTGATCGTGAGTGTTTTCTGACATAGTTTTTTAGTTAATTAATTATTTTTTAGGTATTCATCTAATTGTGACCAAGTGCCAGTGTAACCTTGATCCATTGATGAATTGTTTTTTTCAAATTGGGCAATTTCTTCTGCAGTAGCATTGATTGGATTTGCCTTGAGGGTTAACATAGTTTTGCCATCTTGTTCTTGTAATGTGATTACATTGTGAATTTCTAATGGCCACTTTCCATCAAAAAATGGCGCTCTAGCAATCTCGCCACTTGGATCTGAAAAGGAACTGATAAATTCAATTTTTTCAGGCTCTACAATTTCTTGATATAAAAATCTTGCCCACATTTCCATTGGTCCCTGTAGATGGTAATGAAACATGCCGCCTTGGCGGAATTCGAACTTTTTTACGTTATTTTTGAAACCTTTTGGACCCCACCATTGAGCTAGAGCTTCAGCTTTGGATAATGCCTGCCATACTGCCTCGCGCGGAGCATTGAAAGTGCGAGTAATTACGAATTCGGTCATATTATTTAGTGTTATTTAAGTAGTCGTCTAGAGCGTCAAAGCGATCTTCCCATAATTTTTTGTAGGTGCCGAGATAGTCGTTGGCTTCTTTTAAAGTTGTGGGAGAAAGTTGCACGACTTGTTGTTTACCGAACCTTTGCTTGATGACCAACTTTGCTTTCTCAAGAATTTGTAAGTGTTTTGAGATAGCGGCAAAAGTCATTTTATATGGTTTGGCGACTTCGGTTACGGACATTTCTTCTTTTTTCATTAATCTTTTGAGAATGTCGCGGCGAGTCGGATCAGCCAATGACCCAAAAATCGAATCTAAATTTAAAGTACATTCAACCATTGAGTTGAATGATATGGGGTGATTGTAATTAAGTCAAATATTGAAATAGCATTTTAGAAAAAATTTAAGAAAATTTAACGAAAATTTAATGTTGGTTTGATATAACAGATTTGCACGTAAGTGAATCGGGGATGGCAGGTTTGCAATAGAAGACCGCGAATCTTCAGTTCCGGGTTCAATTCCCGGCATCTCCACCACTAGCATGCAAAAAAGGCTCTCTGATTAAATCGGAGAGCCTTTTAATTCTGACAGTTGCATCAGAAGACCGCGGCTTTCATTATATCACTTTCAAAAAATAATAAAATATTTAACTTTCCAAATAAGCCTTGGACAACTGTTTGTAGAATCTTGAAGCCATGGCGATTAAAGTTGTCATTAAACCAAGTAAACCGGCGATGGTGAAGACAAGAGCAAGCCCTCTATCTGCTCCTGTACCGTACCAATAACCAATTAAATCTGCTCCAGCACCGCCATCACTCATTAATGGAATGAAAATGAATTGAGCCAGTGGTCCAATTAGGAATGCCGTTAATGGGGAAGCGGCTTGTTCAACACTTTGTGCAAAACCAAAAACTCTACCCTGGCGTTCTAGTGGAACTAATTTTTGCATAATAGTTTGTTCAGAAGCCTCTATATACGGCACAACTGAAGTGTAGATAAGCATTCCAATTATCAAAAGAATTATTGATGATTGAATAGTGAATATGCTGCATATTGCCCAGATGAGAATATTCGTTAGGAATAATGCGCGCAAAGGATTCTTGCCAAGTCCCCATTTTGCAATCATCAAACCTCCAATTATAAATCCTAGACTCAAAAATCCCCAGATTAGTCCCCATGTTTCAACGGAAACAAGTTGAAGTCCATAAGCATCCATTGGCACTGTTTCCAAAAGTGGAGGCTGGCTACTTGAAATTTCTGAAAAAGAAT
>JBBTQK010000007.1:0-6959 GCA_038065735.1 Patescibacteria group bacterium
TACAAATGTCTCTCTAGTAAAAACTGTATACAACCCGTTGAAAAATAACACGGGGCCTGCCCGCCTCTGGAGGGAGAGCGTAGCATCTCTTGCGGACACCGCAGCAATGATATAACAACCAAGCCTCCACAAAACCTCGGCAGGCCAACCTCACCTCAACCGCAACCTCACCAACCCCTACATCCTAACAACCTCACTCTTCTCCAGAATTTCCTCCAAGCCACTCAAATCCGTAGTCGTAATAATAGTCTGACAGCTAAAAATCGACTCAATCAAAAACTTTTGCCTGTCTAAATCCAATTCCGAAAACACATCATCCAATAGCAAAATCGGACTTTCACCGCTTACGGACTTGATATATTCAATTTCGCATAACTTCAAAGCCAGCAACAATGTCCTAAATTCTCCTCTGGAAGCCGAACCCAAAATATCCTTCCCGTTAATATAAAATTTCAGATCATCTCGATGCGGCCCCGCCGTCGTCTGCCGCCGCAATAAATCTCGATGATGCCTGTTAAAAAGCTCATCCCTATACTGCGACTCCAGACTCAAATCCGATAAAGGCTTGAGGATTTTACTCTGATATTCCACCGTCACACGATCTGCGCCACCAGCAATTGCCTGATACAATTCACTTACTCTACCATTCAAAAATTCTACCAATTTTTTACGCTTGAGAATTACCGGCGCGCCATATTTAATCATTTCTTCATCCCAAACCTGCAAATCCGCCTCAAAATTCCCTCCACTGCGAACGCCAACACCGCCACCGCCCACGCCAAAACCCTCCCCAAACCCACCACCAAACCCCTTAATCAGCGCATTCCTCTGCTTCAAAGCCTGTTTATAATTCCCCAAATCCTCTAAATAATGAAAGTCCGTCTGACACAAAATAATATCGAGATACTTACGCCTTAGTCCTGGCTCCAAATAAAGCATATTCAGGTCTTCTGGATTAAACAAAACCGTTAGCAAATTTCCCAAATATTTACTACTCCGCAAATTCAACCCATTTCTCTTAAAAATCTTTTTCCTCCGCGGTAATTTAGAATAAGAAAACTCCAGTTTGTAAGCCTCTTCACGTTCATCAATAACCTCGGTCTGACAGCGCAAAAATTCTCGCTCCCACATCAATAAATTATCAAAATCACTAGTCCTAAATGACCTTCCAAGGGACAACACGTACAGAGCCTCCAAAAAATTAGTTTTCCCCAAGCCATTTTTCCCCACTAAAATCGTAAAATTTTTCTCACTATTAAATTCATAAAAATAATTCTCATAATTGCGAAAGTTTTCTAGTTGCAGTTTTTGAATTTTCATCTTACTATTTGCGCAATTATAAGGGGTTTCTAAACAAGCTTACCACAAATTTAAATATGTCTAAAAGTAATGAACCTATCGATCTAGCCGGTATGCGCCACTCTTGTGCCCATGTCCTTGCACAGGCGGTTTTAACAATGTTTCCAGAGGCAAAATTAGGAATCGGACCAGCCATCGACGACGGTTTTTACTACGATTTTGAGTTGCCAAGACCTCTAACTCCAGAGGATTTCCCAGAGTTAGAAAAGAAAATGAAATACATCATTAAACAGGCTCAAAAATTTGCCGGTAGGGAAGTAACAGGCGACGAAGCAACGAGTTTCTTACAAGAAAAAGACCAAAGATTTAAAGTAGAATTAGCTAAAGAATTCGCAGAAAAAGGCGAAAAATTAACTTTTTACGAAAACGTTTTATCAAATGGACAGATCATGTTTACTGATCTTTGCCGTGGTGGACATATGGAACACACTGGCAAAATCGGGCCTTTTAAATTGATGAAAACAGCCGGCGCTTACTGGCGGGGAGACGAAAAAAATCCCATGTTACAGCGTATTTACGGTACTTGCTGGGCAACTCAAGCAGAATTAGATGAGTACCTGCAAAAGCTAGAAGAAGCCAAAAAACGCGATCACAAAATTCTTGGTAAGCAGCTTGGATTATTTACTTTTAGTCCTTTGGTTGGTGCTGGATATCCAATGTTTTTGCCAAAAGGCGCTACTATCAAAAAACTTCTCGAAGATTATATTACTAGTATCAAAAAAGCTCGTGATTTCAAATTTGTTTGCATCCCACATCTTGCAAAAGAAGAGCTTTATGTAAGAAGCGGACATCTCGGAAAATATGACGCCATGATGCCAATTATGGAAACAACTGAAGGCGAAAGAATGGTCATGAAGCCTATGAATTGCCCTCACCATTTCGAATTATTTAATTCTCAGCCACATAGTTATAAGGAATTACCTCTACGCTTTGCCGAAAACACTGCCGTTTACCGCTACGAAAAAAGTGGTGAAGTGAATGGTTTGTTTAGAGTGAGAAGTATTACACAGGACGATACGCATATATTTGTTACTCATGATCAAATCGAAAGTGAGATCGAGATGATTTTAGGGCTTGTTAAAGAGCTTTATGATAAATTCGGTTTTGAGAAATTCAAGGCGCGTATTTCCGTCAGAGATCCAAAAAATAAAGAAAAATATTTTGGCAGCGATGAAGTTTGGCAAAAAGCTGAAGAAAAATTGGTAAGCAGCGTTCAAAAATGGACTAAAGATTACTTTATTGGCGAAGGAGAAGCAGCTTTTTACGGACCAAAAATCGATGTGATGGTTGAGGACGCTTTAGGTAGAGAATGGCAATTAAGCACTGTGCAATTAGATTTCAATCAACCAGAAAATTTCGACATGAATTACACTGGAGAAGACGGCAAACCACACCGCCCAGCCGTTCTACACGTAGCAGTTTTTGGCTCTGTAGAGAGATTCTTGGGAATTGTCTTGGAACACTATGCAGGAGCACTTCCAGTTTGGTTGGCGCCAGTTCAGGCCATGATTCTACCGGTTTCTGAAGCCTTTAATGATTATGCGAGAGAAGTTGAAAAAGTCTTAAAAGCCAACGACATCCGCTACGAAATTGATGATGCTAACGACAGTTTAGGCAAAAAAATCCGCAACGCCGAAATGACAAAAGTTCCCTATATGCTTGTGATCGGTGAAAAAGAAGTCACTGATAAAGCCGTAGCAGTCCGCGACCACGGCAGCAAAAACCAGGAAGTCATGAGTTTGGACGCCTTTGTGGCAAAGATTAAAAAAGAATCTCAATATTAGGCTTTCCCATACTAGCACTTGAATCTGAAAATTTTGTGTGCTAAGCTCCCAAATACCATGCAAAACGACAAAATAATTGTTAAGGGAGCTCGTCTTCACAATCTTAAAAACATTGATGTAGAAATTCCAAAGAACAAATTTACCGTTGTAACCGGGCTTTCTGGTTCTGGTAAGTCAACTTTGGCTTTTGATACTATTTATGCAGAAGGGCAGCGCCGCTATGTAGAGAGTCTTTCTACCTATGCTCGTAACTTTTTGCAGTTGATGGAAAAACCTGAGGTAGATTCTATTGAGGGTCTTTCTCCAGCTATTTCTATTGATCAAAAAACGGCTCCACGTAACCCTCGTTCCACTGTTGGTACGGTTACGGAAATTTACGATTATTTGAGACTTTTATTTGCAAAAGTTGGTACTCCACATTGTCCTGAATGTGGCAAACCTATCGAAAGACAGACTCCGCAGCAGATTGTAGAAGATGTCGTGAATATGAAGGAAGGCACTAAAATTATGATTATTTCTCCAGTTATTACTGATCGCAAAGGTCAGCACACTAAGGTTATAGAAAAAATTAAAAAAGAAGGTTTCGTTAGAGTTAGACTTGATGGCGAGATCTATCCTATCACTGATATGCCACCAATCGATGAGAATAAAAAACACACTATCGAAGTTGTTGTTGATCGTTTAGTCGTTAAAGATTTAGGTAAAAAAGTTCAAAAGTTATCTTCCGGCCAGGAAATCGATCTGCCAAATCCAAATCGTACTCGTTTGTCAGATTCTATAGAAACAGCTTTGAGATTTGGTGAAGGTTTTGTAATCATTACAGATCATGATACCGGCAAAGACAAGCTTTATTCAGAACATTTTGCCTGCCCGGATTGCCATATCAGCATCCCGGAAATCGCTCCACGTAGCTTTTCTTTTAATAGCCCGCATGGCGCTTGTCCTGAATGTCATGGTCTTGGCACAAAACTTGAAATCGATCCAAAATTAATCATTCCAAATGAGAATTTAACGCTTGCTGAAGGCGCAATTATGCCTTGGTCCAGCACGACTTCTCACCTTAACTGGTATAACCGTATTCTTGAGAATGTAGCTCACGCACACAAATTCTCTATGAATGCTCCAATTAAAAAACTCTCAAAAGAGGCTATGGCGCTTGTTTTATACGGTGATAAGGACCGTAAATATAGTATAGAAATTAAACATGGCAGTTCTTCTCCAGACGACGATTTCCCAAATCAATTTGAGACCACTTTTGAAGGTGTTATCCCAAATTTGGAACGTCGCTTTTTGGAAACTGATTCTGATTACGTACGTAAAAAAATCGAAGCATTTATGCGTATTTTAGAATGCCCACTTTGTCATGGTAAAAGGCTTAAACCAGAGATTCTTGCGGTTAAAATAGGGGAGTATTCAATTATAGACGTGACAGAGTTTTCTGTTGAGAAGGCTTTGAAATTCTTTAGTAAATTGGAATTGAGCCCAATGAAAAAAGAAATCGCCAAAATGATAGTTCAGGAAGTACTTAATAGACTAAATTTCCTGGAAAACGTCGGTCTTTCTTACCTAACAATGGATCGTACTGCTAACACTCTATCAGGAGGTGAAGCTCAACGTATTAGACTTGCAACTCAGATTGGTTCAAAGCTTTCTGGCGTGATTTACGTTTTGGATGAGCCATCAATTGGTCTTCATCAAAACGACAATGATAAATTGATCAAAACTCTTATAGAATTACGTGACCTTGGCAACACTGTTATAGTTGTTGAGCACGATGTTGATACAATGTTAACTGCTGATTACATTCTGGATATTGGTCCTGGCGCAGGCAAAAACGGTGGGCGAGTAGTAGCATCTGGTACTCCTGCAGAAATTTTGGAAAATCCAAACTCCCTAACTGGTAAATATCTCTCTGGTAAGGTAAAAATTGCAGTTCCAACAGAGCGTCGTAAAGGTAATGGCAAATTTTTGAGAATTTTGGGCGCGACTGAACACAATCTTAAGGATGTCACTGTAGAATTCCCACTTGGCACATTTATTGGTGTAACCGGTGTTTCTGGCTCTGGTAAGTCTACTTTGATTAACGATATTTTGGTTAGGGTTGTTAGTCACGAGTTATATGGTTCAAAAGGTCTTCCTGGAAGCCACAAAGGCACCCAGGGTCTCGAACATTTAGACAAAATTATCAATATCGATCAGTCTCCAATTGGTCGTACTCCTAGATCAAATCCAGCCACTTATACTGGTGTATTTACAGATATTAGAGAGTTATTTGCGCAGACTCCCGAGGCAAAATTACGTGGTTACAAAGCTGGACGTTTTAGTTTCAACGTGAAGGGTGGTCGTTGTGAAGCTTGTGCTGGTGATGGTATCAAAAAGATAGAAATGCATTTCTTACCTGATATTTATGTGCCTTGTGAATCTTGTAAGGGCAAGAGATACAATGAAGACGCTCTCGAAATCCGTTATCGTGGCAAAAATATCTTTGAAGTTTTGGAAATGACTGTAGATGAGGCTTTAGAATTTTTTGCGGCAATTCCTTCTATCAAATCCAAAATGGATACTTTGAGTTTGGTTGGTCTTGGATATATTCATATTGGTCAGGCGGCTACTACTCTATCTGGAGGTGAGGCTCAACGTATTAAATTGGCTACAGAATTATCAAAACGCTCCACAGGCAGGACTTTATATGTTTTGGATGAACCAACTACCGGTTTACACTTTGACGACGTCAAAAAGCTCTTAGATGTACTCCAAAAGTTGGTTGATAAAGGAAATACTGTCCTAGTTATCGAACACAACCTCGACGTAATCAAATCCGTAGATTACATCATCGATATGGGCCCAGATGGGGGAGACAACGGCGGCACGATAGTCGCAAAAGGCACCCCAGAAGAGGTTGTTAAGGTAAAAACGTCTTATACAGGAGTATGGCTTAAAAAGATTATGTAACCGAGGCATTTCCCTCTGTAAATTCTCTCCCCGGGGATTTTCTCCTCATTTATTCTGCCTGGGGCTTTCGATCTTGGGTTGCCCTATAAGCTTTTCGCATAACTGACCTCGCTCCTTCCGCTGTTTTTTCACGAATTTTCGCCTTTTCATCAGTCAGCAATTCATCAGCCCTACTCTCGATTGATTGACCAGTTCTCCTTTCAGGTGTAACTTTGCCGCCATTTAAGGCCTCTTCTAAGCGTCCCATCGCCGTCCTATTCATACGCTTTCTGTCGATTCTGCCGGCTGCCTTCACTCTGCCGCCATCAACTGTATAATCCTTGCCCCTAGTTATTACAATTTCACCTATGATAATTGGATCTCCCTCAACTCTGTGTACTTCAAAAGTATCGCCAGCATATAAGTTAATATTTTCCGCCCCTGGCTCGGTCTGATCGTGGCGCCAGTCAACCCAGACTAAATTTTTAGCAGCATAGGGTTGTCGAAACTGTATGCTATCTCCTTGTGCCTCTCTTGAATCTACTCCATTAGTCATATAAAATTTGTTAATTTATTTAATAGGCTTAAACTCCTGTCTGAATATTGTAGCTATCGATACTATTTTTAGTTAACTCCCAAGTGTCTCCACTTTTTGTTGTGCCATGCCAAGAAGTATGGTCAGCAGCCTTTTCAACTATAGATGCGCCTGGCACTCCCTTCGCACCACTTAAGGCATTCAAAGCTCCCTGTAAATGTGAATTCATAGTTTTGTTGGTTAAAGAATATATAATTATACCACTAAACTTGCTAAAGTACAAATTTAAGCTATGGGCACTGTTTCCAAAAGTGGAGGCTGGCTACTTGAAATTTCTGAAAAAGAATAGT
>JBBTQK010000008.1:0-24314 GCA_038065735.1 Patescibacteria group bacterium
AAAAATTCTACCAGATCTCAAAAAACTCTATCCAAAACTTTCAAAAATCTATTTAAGGGAAAGTGATTTTGCAAAATTTGAGCTCTTGCCCTTCTTGAGAAATGGCTTCCAGATTGGCAAACCTTATAACTTTTATATTACTAAAGATAGGCTAACCTTAGTTAATGCAGATAAGAATATTCCAGAAGAAAGATTCTCTTTTAAGGCCTATGACGACAGGCTTAATTTGCCAGGTACTAGATCTTTAGAATGGAAATTTTTTAATGCAAATGTTCTGCCAATTATTAAAGATTTTAAACCATATTTTAAGAACGATATGGTCGAAAAAAACGAGTTAATAAATCAAGAAATCATTCCAAGTTTAGTTCTTGGTTACAGCATTGATGATCCATACAAAATTATTCAGACCCAAAAAGGCTTCCGCCTGGAAAATTCTAAAGATTTTCAAGATTTCAATCTCGATGACTATGACGATAAATTAGTTCTACCAGATACACAAAAAAAGGAGACCTCAACTCCACTGAGTAGTCAACCAGAAGAGGAACTTACTGATTTTGAAATTAATGAGCAGATTTATAAAGAAAAAGATCGTATTAAAAAGGAGAAATTTGATGATGAAGCCAGACCTCTAGAAAATGAAGAAACGATAATGGATATAGATTTTATTTCAAATCAGATGAATTCATTAGCTGAAAAAACGCCAGAGCTTAAGGCTATCAACGATGAACTTGTGACTCTATTTAACGAGATAAATAGTCAAATGGCAAAAGGCCATCCTCATCTTGAGGCAAAGCTGATAGCAGTAAGAGACTTAGAGAATAAGGGTTCTGATCCAATAACTAGTTTTAAACGATATTTTGAATTAGCAAAAAAAGTTAGGTATGGCCAAAATATTGAAGCACAAGTTGCTTTTGATTTACACAGTGATTATTTCATGAAGATGGTGGAGAAAGTTAAATTAATGAAAGACTAAGCCCCAATCATCCAAACTCCCTTCTCCCTAAAGGCGGGGATTGTTTGACGTTTGGCCATGTTTAGTAAAGCGGATAAAGATTTATCACTGCTCTTGGAGTATTCAGCCAAGGTCACGATCTCTTTACCAGCGAGATAGGCGATACGCTTGTTTAATGATTCCATTAAAGCCAAAGTCAAAATCTGCTCCATGATTTCAGTTTTGCGTTTGCCATCATATTCTTTAAATGAATCATAGTAATTTTGCTTTTCTTTATTACGAATAATTACAGGGGGAAAGCCAATCTTTTGTAGTTGCCAGTTTGTGATCACACGCCCCATTCTGCCATTGCCATCGTTAAATGGATGAATTCTCTCAAATTCCAGATGAAATAGCGCAACTCTATCAATAAAATAGTTAGATGATTGAGTAGAAAATTCTGCATAAGCAAACAAAGCTCTATCAAGCATTGGCTGGATTTGTTCAGGAGCCGGTGCAATATGGCTGCCAACCCTGACATATTCCATTTTAGCTCTAAAGCGTCCAGCGATACCATCATCAATTCCTCCAATCAACATCTGATGCAAAAACAGCATTATTTCCTTATTCAACTCTGACTCTGCAGACTTTGCCCGAATATATTCAATCACTCTAGCCAGGTTTTTAGCCTCAAAAACCTCTCTCAAGGAAAGATCTTTTGAAAGTTCCATTTCCATCAGGATCTTTTCAGTTTGCTTAAGTGTTAAGGTAGAATTTTCAATCGCATTCGAATTATAGACGCTTTCTGAAATCTCAGATTCATCAAGAAGTTTCAGTAGAGAATCTTTACCGGGTCTTAACTTATCATATTCCTCCTTAAGAGTTTTTAGCCTAAATTGATTGAAACTTGAAGTCGCCATAGATAAATCGTGAATTAACCTCAAAAGTATAGCAAATTCACGTTTAAAAGTCAATAAATCGTGAATATCATCCAAAATCGACCTAAATTCACGGAAAACCGGCCTCGTCATAAACTTTGACAAGCTAACAGATTTGGACTAGCCTAAAGTCAGTATTTGACCAATTAGCCTATGACTGAATTTAATACACTCATCATAGCCATTGGGCTGGCCTCAATCATCTTTTGTTTTATTGCTCTAAAGAGGCTTATTTCTTATAACAAAAGATTTCACCTTCCAGAGTCCAAATACACCAAACTTTTTAAGGTAATTTCTAAAGAGCAGGTAGGTAGCTTATATCTGCTACTTACGATTTTTTCGGTAATTTCAGTGATTATTTTTACCATTAGTTTTAATACTTATGCAGAATAGAGATAGATATTTTAAAGGCCAGGAGGATAACGAAACGCTAGTTTGTTTTACTAGACAGCATTGGATTGTTTTGCTGCCAGATCTGATTTTCTTCATGATTTTTATCGCTTTTGTTACTGTTTCCATCGTCAATCTACCTGAGATAAAGGCTTGGGTTGCTAGTGGTATAGAAGGTAAAACAGTTTTTTTAATAACTTTCATTATTGCTACCCTTTATTTCCATAGGTTTTTCATCAAAATCCTAAATTACTTTCTTTGTGTGGAAATCATTACTGACAAGCGTCTCATTGAGCATCACAAAACGGTCTTTTTTAAGGATTTAATGGATGCAATAGATCTTTCACAGATTCAGAATATAGAAATGAACATGGATGGTTTCCTGCCAAATATTTTTAAATACGGCAAAATCACTATTTTCCTCAATTCATCATCCGCCGTGAGGACCTTTACCTATGTTACAAACGTTCAATTCCATTTCCGCTGTATTAACAGGCAAAAAACCGCTTTGCAAAGTGGCGATATTGTTTAGATTTTGTTTATTACACACCAACTTTACAGAATTGAAAATAGCTTTAGTATTGCAATTTGAAAAAAGTTTAGTATTCTAACGGGAAGAATTTTTTAATCTTTAAAAATTAAACGTATGGACAAGAATTTATTTGTTGCGATGACTATGGCTCTAGGTGGCGCTATGCCAGCTCTAGCAATCGGTTGGTTATCATCAAAAGCTATGGAAGCTATGGGTAGAAACCCAGAAGCAGCTTCTTCAATTCAGTCAGCTATGATCCTTTCTGTAGCTTTCTGTGAAGCGATTGCGATCTACGCTCTAGTAGTAGCTCTTATTATCAAATTCGTATAGACGTTCGCCAAGAGCGCTTGCGCTCCGGCTCCCCTTGGGACTCTCTGCACGCACCTAACATTTTGCAGGCAGAGAATCTCATCAAGGTGTTAAACGGTCCCGTTCTTAAACTTAAACCTAAATTTAAATGGAAATTATTAGTAAATTAGGTATTGATGTTAAACTCATCATCGCCCAGGTAGCTGCCTTTATTATTCTATTTTTTGCTTTGCGCAAGCTACTTTACGGTCCTCTTTTAAATGTTCTTCAAAAACGTAAGGAAATGATTGCCAAAAGTGTTGAAGACGCTGAAAGAATCGAAAAGAAACTTAACGAAGTAACTTCTGAAAAAGAGCTTATTCTAAAAGAAGCCTCTGCTAACGCTATGGCTGCTTTGGAAAAATCTAAAAAGGAAGCGGAAGAAGAAAGAGCAAAAATTATTGCCCTTGGTAAAAAAGAAATTGCTAGTTTGGCTGAACGCTATCGTGATCAGTTAAAATCTGAAAAAGAAGAAATGTATAGAGAATTAAAAGGCGAATTAGCCGGTTTGATAGTATCCAGCTGTGAAAAAATTCTACGTAAAGAATTTAGCGGCGAAGATCAAAAACGTCTTGAGGGCGCTATTAAGAATGAAATTTCCTCAGTTAAATTCTAATAAATTATGAAAGTTTCTTTAAGAAAATATGCTCAGGTTCTAGCAAGTACCTTAGAAGAGGATAAGGACTCAAATTCTGTGAATCAAAAAATCCAGAATCTCTTAAAAATCCTTACTCGTCGCAAACAAAGCAAATTAATCAAGAATCTACCTGCCGCTTTCCAAAAAATCTGGTTAAGCCAAAAAGGTCAGATGGTGGTTAAGTTGACTTTGGCTAAAGAGGCCTCAAAAACTGAACTCGAACAAATCAGCAGTTTGCTTAAAGAAGCTTTCAAAAAAGAAGTTATTTTGGATGTAAAAGTTGATCCGAACGTTATTGGAGGAATGAAAATCGAATTTGATGACTATATTATTGATTCCACAGTTCTTGGAAACTTGGAAAGTCTGAAATCACAATTAACAAAAGTTTAAATAATCTCTCAAATCTCTAATTAAAATTAATCATGGAAATCAAAGATCAAATATTAGATGCTTTAAAAGCTCAAATAGAACAATTTCAGTCTTCATCCAAGATCGAAAAAATTGGTCACGTGATCGAAGTTGGTGATGGTATCGCTCGTATTAGTGGTCTATCTGACGTTGCTTCACAGGAAATGGTGGAGTTTAAAAACGGAGAAGTTGGTGTAGCCCTAAATCTTGAAGAAGATACCGTTGGTGTGATTATCCTTGGTAACGGTAGAGGTATTAAAGAAGGTGATGAAGTTAGAACTACTGGCAAAATTCTTTCTGTTCCAGTTGGTGAAGCGATGATCGGTAGAGTTGTGGATTCTCTTGGAATTCCACAAGATGGCAAAGGTCCAATCAAGAGTAGCGCAATGTACCCAATCGAAAAAATCGCTCCTCGTGTAATTAAACGTAAATCTGTAAGTCAGCCGGTACAAACTGGTATTAAAGCTATTGATGCCATGATCCCAGTTGGTCGTGGACAACGTGAGCTTATTATCGGCGATCGTGGAACTGGTAAAACAGCAGTAGCTATCGATGCGATCATCAACCAAAAAGGTCAGGATATGATCTGTATTTACGTAGCTATCGGTCAAAAAGAATCTAAAGTTGCTAAGATCGTTGCGGAATTAGAAGCTCGTGGCGCCATGGAATACACAATTATCGTGAGAACTTCAGCTAGTGATCCTGCTTCTATGACATACCTTTCACCATTTGCCGGTTGTGCTATGGGTGAATACTTCCTAGATCAGGGTAAGGATGTTTTGGTAATTTACGACGATCTTTCTAAACATGCCTGGTCTTACCGTGAAATTTCTCTACTTTTGAGAAGACCACCGGGACGTGAAGCCTACCCAGGTGATATCTTTTATCTACATTCCCGTCTACTTGAACGTGCTTGCCGTTTGGATCCAAAATACGGTGGTGGTTCTCTAACTGCTTTACCTATTATTGAAACTCAGGCAGGTGACGTATCCGCTTATATCCCAACAAACGTTATCTCAATCACTGACGGTCAGATCTATCTCGAAACTGATCTTTTTTACAAAGGTATCAGACCAGCGTTAAACGTAGGTTTGTCTGTATCTCGTGTAGGTTCTGCCGCTCAAATCAAAGCTATGAAAAAAGTAGCTGGTAAATTGAAACTTGAATTGGCTCAGTATCGTGAACTTGCGGTATTTGCTCAGTTCGGCTCAGATTTGGATGAAACTACAAAAAAACAATTGAACAAAGGTGATCGTCTAAGCGAAATGCTTAAACAGAAACAATATTCTCCAGTATCAGTAGAAAAACAGGTAGTAATTCTTTACGCTGGTATCAACGAATACTTAAAAGATGTGCCGGTTGCAAAAGTAAGAGATTACGAAGAAAAACTATACACATACATCGAAGCTAAATACCCAAATATTTTTAAAGACCTAGTAGAGAAAAAAGAAATCACTCCGGAAATCGAAGCTGATATCAAAAAAGCTTTGGGAGAATTTAATTCAGAAGTAACTTTTAATTAAAAATGTCCAACTCAGTACGCGACATCAAGAGAAAGATCAAATCTATCAAGTCCACTCGCCAAATTACAAAAGCGATGGAATTGGTAGCGACTTCAAAGATGAAGAAAGCCATGGACGGCGCGATTAATCTGCGCTCATATGGTTATCTTTCAATGAATATTTTGCTTAAGCTAGCCAAAAAACACGGTGAAAAAAGTAAATATCTTCAATCCCGAGAAGTAAAAAATATTCTCGTTATTGTTTTTACAACGGACAAAGGTTTATGTGGTGGTCTTAATTCTAACGTATTCCGCAAAATCACTCAGGTTGCTAGTAAGCTTGAGAAAGAAACTCCAAAAGCCAAAATTCACTACATGACTTCTGGCAAAAAAGGCGCTGAATTCTTGCATAGAGTCGGCAAAGAGGTTTCAATGGCTTTCCCAGCTTATTCAAACCATCCAAAATTCGCCAACATTCTACCTATGAGCCGTCAGGCAATTAAAGGTTTTGTGAATGGTGAATACGATAAAGTAATTATTGTTTATCCTGATTTCGTCTCTACTCTTCAACAGCAGCCTGTAGCCAAAACCGTGCTTCCATTTTCTCCAGCAGTTTTTGAGGAAATGGTGTCAGAACTTGGTTCAAAATTCACAAAAGTTGTTAAGCCAGCCGAAAAAGATTTAGATTATAAACTCGAACCTTCAGCAGAATATATTATGGAAAATGTAATCCCACAATTAGTGGAAATCCAGTTTTTTCAGGCCGTTTTGGAAAGCGCCGCTTCAGAACACAGCGCACGTATGATGGCCATGCAGAATGCTAGCAAGGCAGCGGGTGATCTACTTGGTGACTTGGTATTGAGTTATAACCAGGCTCGTCAGGCCGCAATCACCAGAGAAATCGCCGAAATCGCGAGTAGTAGCGCAGTTATAGGTTAACCTTAGAATCAAAAATTCAAATATATAAATTAATCCTTTAAACTCTAAAATATGGCAGGTAAAGTAACTAAAATTATTGGAGCGGTGATAGATTGCTCATTTGAGGGAGAAGAACTTCCAAAAATTTACGACGCTTTAAAAGTGAAAATTGGTGAAGAAACTTTGGTTTTGGAAACTCAGCAACACCTTGGTGGAAATGAAGTTAGAACTGTTGCCATGGGTGCGACTGACGGTCTAAAACGTAATCAGCCCGTTGAGAATACTGGTGCGCCAATTATGGTGCCAGTTGGACACAAAACTTTGGGACGTATGTTCGACGTTTTGGGTAATCCTCTAGATGACAAAGAAGCCGTAGTAGGTGAAAAAGAATATCCAATTCACAGACCAGCTCCAACATTTGAACAGCAATCTACAAAAACTGAAATCTTGGAAACTGGTATCAAAGTTATCGATTTGATCTGCCCAATTATTAAGGGAGGTAAAGTAGGTCTATTCGGAGGAGCCGGAGTAGGTAAGACTGTAATCATCCAGGAGTTGATTCGTAATATCGCTCAGGAGCATGGTGGTTTCTCAGTATTTGCCGGAGTAGGTGAAAGAAGTCGTGAAGGTAATGATCTATATTATGAAATGAAGGATTCTGGAGTATTGGAAAAAACTACACTCGTGTTCGGTCAGATGAACGAACCACCTGGAGTACGTCAGAGAGTAGCCCTTACTGGTGTTACTATGGCTGAATATTTCCGTGATGAAGAAGGTCGTGATGTACTACTTTTCGTTGATAATATTTTCCGTTTCACTCAGGCCGGTTCTGAGGTGTCAGCACTTTTGGGACGTATTCCTTCTTCAGTAGGTTACCAGCCAACATTGGCAACAGAAATGGGTACTCTACAGGAAAGAATCACTTCTACAAAAAAAGGTTCAGTAACTTCTATCCAGGCGGTATTCGTACCAGCGGATGACTTGACTGATCCAGCTCCAGCTACAACTTTCGGTCACTTGGATTCTACAGTAGTACTTTCTCGTAACTTGGCTGAGTTGGGTATTTATCCAGCGGTAGATCCTCTAGATTCAACTTCTACAATCATGGATCCAAACATTGTTGGTGAAGAACATTATGCTGTGGCTCGTGGCGTGCAAAAAATTCTACAAAGATATAAAGATTTACAGGATATTATTGCGATCTTGGGTATGGAAGAATTATCTGAAGAAGATAAAATCACTGTACGCCGTGCTCGTAAAATTCAAAAGTTCTTGTCTCAGCCATTCTTCGTTGCTGAAGCCTTCACTGGTCACAGCGGTAAATATTGTACTCTAAAAGACACTGTTCGTGGATTTAAAGAGATCCTTGATGGCAAGATGGACGAAGTAGACGAAAACAAATTCTACATGAAGGGAACAATCGATGAAATTACTAACTAAAAAATGTCTAAACAAATTGAATTCAAAATAGTCACACCCGAGAGAGTCCTTTACCAGGAAATGGTTGAAGCTGTCTCTATCCCAACAATCGATGGGCAGATCACAATTCTACCAAATCACATTCCACTACTTGCTGCAGTTAGAGCTGGAGAAGTAATGGTAAAAAAAGCTGGTAAGGAAGAATTTTTTTCTGTAACTCGTGGTATCGCTGAAATCGATGGTCATACAATCACTTTCTTAACTGATGCAGCCGAAAGAGCGGAAGCTCTAGATGAACAACGTGCCGAAGAAGCTCGCGTTCGTGCGCAGGCTCTCATGTCCGAAAAACGTCAGGATGCAGAAGGTTATGCTGATGCAGTTGCCGAATTAGAAAGAGCTCTTTCTAGAGTAAAAATTGCTCGCAAACGTCGTCACGGTAGTAGCGCCGGTCCAGGAAGTTTTAATCAATAAAAATGACTCAGGAGACTCAACAAGATAAAGAAAAACAATGGTCAATCTACAGTTTAGCTTTAAATCTAGGGTATATGATCATAACTCCAATTCTAATCTTTGGAGTTGGGGGCGTGTTTTTAGACAAATATTTGGGGACTTTCCCACTCTTTGTTTTCATCGGGTTCTTTTTAGCGATCAGCTCAGGAATCGGAATCGTGTACTACAAAATGAAAGATCTTATCCAACCAATTCCAAAACCTAAAGCTAAGTCAGATAAAAATAATAATAGTAACTCTAAAGAATAATGGCAGAATTCATACCTCCTACACTCGGCTCAGAAACAATATTTATGATCGGTAGTTTCGAAGTTAGAAACACACTCATTACTTCTGTTTTAACTTTGATCGTTTTGATCTCTATTGGTTTAGTAGTTCGTCGTCGCAAATACGCTATGGTGCCAGGTGGATCACAAAATTTTGTAGAATTTTTAATTGAAACCCTGTTTAACTTTTTTAACACAGTAGTTAGGGATGAAAAAAAGACTGCTAGATTCTTTCCTATTGTTGCAACTATTTTTCTTTTTGTTTTAGTGTCTAACTGGATGGGATTATTACCTGGGTTTGGTAGTGTTGGAATGTGGGCTGAGCATGAAGGTCACCACGTTTTAATTCCTTACCTCAGATCAACTTTTTCAGATGTAAATATGACTTTTGCCTTGTCTCTTGTTGCGGTGACTTCAATCCAGATCATGGGTTTTTCTATGCTTGGATTTAAGGGTTACGGCGGCAAATTCTTTATAAATCCTTTTAAGAATTTTGTCGGCAGCTTCGTAGGTATCCTCGAATTATTTGGTGAAGTATCCAAAATGATTTCATTCTCCTTCCGTCTTTACGGCAACGTCTTTGCCGGTGAAGTTTTGCTTTTGGTTATCAGCTTCTTGGTGCCGCTAATCGCCCCACTTCCATTCTACGGTCTTGAAATCTTCGTCGGCTTCATCCAAGCCCTCGTATTCTCATTTTTGACCCTAGTATTCTTGACTGTAGCTACTACAAGTCACGAACAACACTAAAGTCCTACCTTATGGGTATAGATCATGGTTCTGATTGGGAGTTAGAAAATCCAGAGCTGAAAGGTCCAGAAGAAATCACTGCAGAGCAATTTCTAAGCAGAGAGTTTCTTAATTCCGGTCAAACAACAGTTGTAACTATACAAAAAACTACCTGCAGTAAATGTGCTGGTTTTAATTTTGATATAGCAACTAATAGAAATCAATCCCCTAATACTGAATCTGTAAAATTTCTTAAAGTTTACTGCGATAAAAATCCAAGCCGAGCTTTGAATACCGAATTGGGAAGATTAGGTATTCATAAAGCCCCTTCCAGCATAATTTATCACCAAGGACAAGAACGGATCATAGAGTTTTCCAGAGCAGATCAAGTTTTATATCAGTTAGAATGCTTGCATCAGAGACAGATATGATCTAATTATTTGTTCAGGAGGAGGTCGTTTCCAGGAAGCGCAGCATCCCTTGCGGAAATCAGATATAGCATAAATTACCAACGGGTCAAACCTTATCTGTAAAACTGTCGGCACCGACGAATTAAAACGTGTATCAGCAATTCGTCAAACTGCGCATTTGGCAAAAGCCGTAAAGTCTGGTATAATAAGCAAGTAAATAAAAAATAAAAACAAAAAATATGGAAAAACAACAAAACACTCCACCTGATCACAATAATGATCACAGTTTCTCTGATCCTCGTACTGGTATCGAATATGATGCCAAAACAAAAACCTATCTTGATCAAAAGAAAAACGCCATAAAAAACGTAGAGTACATTGAAGCACAAAACATGTTGATGGCTGCCAGAGTGGCTTCAAGAGAAATGGGCGAAGATGCCGCTGGTTATCTTTTGAATGATGAATTAGAGCATGAACAAGAGGTCAAAGTTGAAGACGGAAAATTTGAAATGAATGGCAAAACTTACACTATTGATTTGCCAAAAGGCATTACCTCTTATGCAGTTTGGAATGACGGATTTAATGATGGGGCGGTTCTTTGTTACGATGAAGAGCATGATATTATCGGAAGCCTAACTATAGATAAAAATGGCAAAGTTACGATTGATCCTCCAAGTGAGACAGATCTATCAGATGAAAATCAAGATGATGGAGATGAGTGGCTTGTAAACTACAGGGCAAAAATCACAGGAAACCACATTGAAGTATACGGAATGGAACCTCTGAAAACCGGCGAATTTGAAGTTACTCTCAAGGGTAACAAAAAGCAGAAATATAAAATTGAATTACCAGGTGATGTAACCGCTGAATTCCTCCAGGAACCGGAAGGTGGATGTAACATTGACTTAACTTCTGTAATTGAAGGTGACGTGGACAAGGAGACCAGTCAAGCTGGTTATCTTTGGATCGACGAAAAAGGTAAGATCGAAGTACCTAAATCTGGTGAAGATAAAGATCTAGATCACTTTTTACTTAAATATAATATAAAAATAGATAAAAATTCTATTCGGATTATCAGTGAAGAGGAGGATTCTAGAGGCGTTGTGCCATTAGAATTGAAAAATGGAGAACTTGAAGTCGCCCTTAAAGACAATAAAAACGGGAAATACAAAATCGAATTGCCTGATAGTGTGAGGGCTACATTCCGTAGTAAACAAGAGGGTGGTGGTATAATTTGGTTTTACGATAAAAACAAAGAATCAAAATCTTTTTACAGTGTTCTAATTACTCCAACTGGTGGCCTTTCTGTATCTGATGATTCCGGTCCAGGAGCGAAAAAATTTCTGACTGATTATCAGCCAAGATATAAGAAAAATTCTCTTCAAACAGAAATTAAAATAGAAAAAAGAGAGAAATAAAAAACAAAAAAAATGGGTAATCTTGAATTCCAACCAGAACAGCCAAATCAACAAAATTCTTTAAAAGAAAATTCTCAGGATTTAAGTGCTTTTCAAGAAGAAAGACAATCCATTCAAGATGACGCTTTTACAATCGAAGCCAACGAAAAAGAACCAACCCTTCGCTTAACAGTTAAGGCCACTTGCAATAGCCAAGGCCCATATGTCGGTTTGAGTAAGTGGCAAAGGGAAAAATTGGGCGTGGCATTAGGTGATTCAGTACAACTCAAAGACGAAAGCGGCAAAATAATTGGTGAGCGTGTAGTAGGCTTAGGTTTAAAAACTCTACTAAGTGACCCAACCGCCTTTAGCGTCAATGGAGTTGAAATCGGCACCACTGTAGATGTATTAAAAAAGACACATCAGTAGAATTGCTTCAAAAAAACAACAATGAATCAGGAAGACTACTACCAAAAATTAAAGGCTAAAATTGTGAAAACCGAGTCCGGAATAGACCTACTCAAAAAGGTTGTTTCACTGTGTCTCGACTTGCAACGCAAAAAATCCAGCAAATCCGATATTAAAGAACTCGCAAAACTCGAACAAAAACTAAAAAGTTTATAAAACTAAAATGCCAAATCCAGAGCAACAACAACCAGAAGGCTTCAAAAACGAGATTAATAAATCCCTGGATCGACGTATCCGTGATCTAGAGATTTTACAGGATCAACGTTCTAATGTTCTATCTCAATTAAAAGAAAATTTATTGCAGTTTTTTAAACCAGAGGAAAATTTATCAGATTTGAGCCTTGATCATAATGAACTTGAAGAAGTGTACAATCAGCTAAATTCAAATCCTGAAACAAAAAAACTTCTAGATGATAATGCTATAACCGACCTCTCTCAATTTTTAGACTTCATTGGTTTTACTGAATTCAACAGTAGTAAACTAACTCTGCAAATTGGCCCAACTAGACTTTTGAGTGATGGAAATATTCTTTTAGAAGCAGGGGGAAAAGGAGTTTATTTTATGACCGACACTGTGGAAGTTTTAGACCCAACTGAAGATTCCGATGGCAATGTAAAGGTGCAAATCACCCATGATAAAACTAAATTTAGAAAAAATTACACAGGTAAGCAAAGTGTAACTTTTACTGGTTATATCCCAAGATCTGATCTAGCCGGAAATACCACTACTAAGGTTGAGCCAGTTGAAGCTAAACCAATTCCAGAACCAGATCCTATTGAACCAGTCACTCTACCCCAACCTCCGGAACCTCCAGCCCCGGAAGCACCCGCAGTTGAACCAGCCGCAGCTGAACCAACCCCACCACCAGTTCAAAATCCACCTGAACCTGTTGATCCACCGATTGAGCAACCAAGATGGGAACCTACTACTACTGATCCACAACCGGAAGCACTACCAGCCGAACCGGAAAAACCTTCTTTAGACTATCTAGAAAAATTACCCGACGGTGGCGAATGGCATTCTGCAAAAAAAGTAGTAGACCTTAACTTACTGAAAACAACAAATGAAGAAGATGAAGAGGGTACATGGGTTAAAGAGCTTATTCAAAACAAAAACCAAGAGAACAAAGATTTATTTTTTATGAAGAAAGATGGTGAAATTTTCGAAAAATATACCAGCATAGGCGACGAGGTGGAAGTTGTAGCAAAATTTAATACCGAAACCGGTGAATGGGACACAGTTGAGTATAATTACGCACGTTCAAGAGTCAAAGACTTAATGCAGAACATAGCAAACGATACCTTCATAGACGAAGAATCTATAAAAGATATGATCGATCAAATGCTCCTACTCGAAGAAGATATTCCAGTTACCGTTGGTGGCAAAACTTTGCAAGAATTTACTCAGGAAGCCCTGGCAGAATTTCGTAAACTTAATGCTCCCGCTCAAGTAACCGCCGCACCAACGATTCAACCAAGAGAAACCACAAAATCTCAAACTAAAATAGCTGATGATGGTGCCGAAAGAACAGGTGTTTTTGACAGAGAAACTGGAGTATTCCTTGTTGGTAGAGAAATCCATAAAGATGTAATTGCAACAACATGGGTTGTCTACAATCTCCATTTTGAAGGCAATGAACTAAAAGGTAGTAAGCGATTTTCAAATGGCACGGAAGAAGAAGGCACCTTTGATCCAACCGGTAAAACCTTGATTCATGGTAAAAGGACTCAACCAGATGGCACTGTTGAACCGATTGGGCTTGATCCAAAAGAGGCCTTATTAGAATCAACAACTTCAAAATTCACCTATGATGTCCGCACAGAGTTACAAGAATATATGAAAGTTCCTCTAACAACAGAAAAATTCTCTCAAAAAATAGACTCAAGAGGCGTTATGAAATTTACTCTGAAACTTACTTACACACCGGTCAATGCACAGGAAGAACGTCATCCAGAATTCGAAGTATTTATTAAGGATGATGAGGTTATAATTCAAAAAGATAAGACAACGATTTTGCCTAAAACAAAACTTAGTGAGTTCAAAACTATCGTCACACCACTCATGGAAGGTATGGATGCAAACGTCCTAAAAGACGGACATAGTTAAGAATCATAGCCTAATCTCAAACACCATCGTTCCATCTTCGACGCGGGCCTCAATTTTGCCGCCATGATGTTCAACGATCTTTTTTACTATGTTTAAACCAATCCCAAGATGAGGTTTTTTGTCGTTACGTACGCGTGACTTGTCTCCTCTGTAAAATCTCTCAAAAAAGTTTTCTACATTACGAGCTTCCAGTTTTTCTGGTTTATTTTTAATTCTCCAAATCACGGATTTTTTTGCCGCTTCAATTTCAACCAAAATCTCACCACCATTTTTACTGTAACAGATAGCATTATCCAATAAATTAATAATAACCTGTTTGAATTTATAGCTATCAACTTCTACTTTTGCCGACCCATGCACCACAACCACTAAATCCTTTTCCACAATCTGACTTTCCAGCATTTCCACTACTTCTTTGGTCAAATCCACTAAGTCCACGCTTTCCTTTTGCAACTTCACATCGCCCGCCTCAAACTTGGCCAATTTAGTCATCTCATTTACAAGATGAATCATCCTATCAGTCTCGTGCAAAGTTTTTTTCTTAATATCTTCCTCCTTATTTTTTTCAAACACACCATCCACCATGCCCTCCACATAGCCCTTTATCACAGTCAACGGCGTACGCAATTCATGCGACATATCCACAAAAAACTCCTTCCTAATACTTTCCTGTTTTTCAATTTTCTGAATTAACAGATTGTAAATATTAGTTAGTTCGTCAATTTCATCATTACCATCAGTAGTTATAAGAGGGGAGTGACCTTCATCTCTATACTGGCTCATAGCCGTTTGCAAACTATTAATTCTTCGTAAAATCAGTTGTGTGACAAAGTAAGCCGCAAGAATAGAAAACAAAATACTAATACCGCCCGCGACGATCAAAGTCCTCTGAGTCTCAAGCAAAAACCTGCCCTCTGGAGTAGCCTTGTTAAGAATTTCTTGCAGCATAAAAACATGATGCTTGTCCATCACCAAGCCCAATTCCTGATTTTTTTCTTTCATGAATTTATCGAATTTTGTTTTGAAATGTCCATCAATCAAAAACAAACTCACGGTAATCGAAATCACCGCAATCATCACGAAATTCAAAGTTAGTTTGGCTCGTAGTTTCATTTATGTTCGGATAATAATGGGATAACAAGTTTAAATCCGGTCTCTCGCACGGTTTGAATTAATTTTGGTTTTTTAGGATTCTCCTCAAGTTTTTTGCGAATATTTTTTATGTGAGTATCAATAGTTCTATCATTCAAGAAATCATCATATCCAAGCGCAGTTTCCATCAAAGTCTGTCTGGAAACTACCTTGTTTTTATTCTCAAAAAGTAGTTCCAAAATTCTAAATTCATTAGGTGTTAAACTGACAGATTTACCCTTTTTACTAACTTCCATTCTCTCAAAAGAAATCAACAAATTTCCAACTACTAAATCTTCCTTATCATCGGTTTTAGCAATTCTTCTAAATAAATTATGAATTCTAGCAATCAACTCACGTGGCCCAAAAGGTTTTGTAATGTAATCATCGGCGCCGAGTTCCAAAGCAATCACAATATCACCTTCATCATTGCGGGCGCTAATCATGAGAATAGGGACATCGCTAGTCTCACGCAGGTATTTAATGGCTTCAGGTCCAGACATTCCTGGCAGCATCCAGTCCAAAATCACCATATCAGGATGGATTTTATTAAACATTTCCACGCCTTTTTCACCATCATCAACGTGAATTATTTCAAAACCTTCCTTCTCGGCATATGCAGAAATCGTCTCCGCAATAGCGTATTCATCATCAATCAGTAGAATTTTTTTTGCTGAATTTGTAGAATTTGTAGTCATAAATTTGCTGATTTACAAAAGCTTAGGCCTCAAATATTAATTATTCAAGGCCTAAGACTAAAACGTCTTAATCCTCCATCTGTCCTTTATTGTGTCCATTTCTCATTTTTTTAACGATTTTCCCAACCTTGGTTTGTTTTTTACCATCTTGTGCTTTAATTTTAGCCGCAATTTCCTCGTCTTCAGAGGTGATTGTCACTTTTACTCCATTCTCAATATTAACTTTGCTCACGCTAACTCCAGCTTTTTCACCATCTTTTGGATGTTCATCTGACTGTAATTTAGCCACAACGTCAGCATCAGTAGAAGTCAGAGTCAAAACTATACCATTTGTAATCTGTTCAATACTTTTAGTCACATCTTTCAAGAAATCCTTATGTTCCTTCATACCCTTCATACCTTTCATCATGCCTTTAGCCTTTGGTCCTTCCTGAATTTTAGCTACAATTTCCGGATCTGTAGAAGTCATAGTAACTTTTACTCCATTGCTGATGTTTTCCTTCACAATAGTCACACTGTCATCCATTAGTCCATGACCTTTTGGTGGATGTTCGGCGGACTGTAACTTAGCAACCACAGCAGCATCCGTAGAAGTAAGCGTCAAAACTACTCCATTAGTAATTTTTTCCACACTGTGTTCGATATTCTTTAGCATACCTTTACCAAATACCTTTGCGCTTTCGCCAGTTGCCGCATAACCTGTACTGCTAATTGTCAGTGCAAAAACACCAACTACAAGCCCAACACCTGATCGATACAAATTTTTCATTTTCATACTTTTTTTTGTTAAGAATTATTTTGCAAACTTTTTGGCCCTAAAATTTGCAAGCTCACTTTCTCATGCCAGTATGTAGCACAACTAAAAATCATGCGAAGATTGAGTGAAGTTTAGAATAAATCCTTCAAAAGTTCCTCAAGATACCTCTGATCAATCTCATCAAAAGAGCCAACCTCCGAACTATCCACATCAAAAACTGCAATTAATTCTCCTGATTTATTAAGCACTGGCACTACAATTTCCGATTGTGAACGAGAATCGCAAGCAATGTGGCCCGCAAACTGATGAACATCCTTTACTAGCTGAGTTTTACGTTCCTTGGCGGCCGTCCCACAAACTCCTTTGCCAAATGGAATATGCAGGCATCCCAACGTCCCCTGGTAAGGCCCAACAAGCAGCTCCTCCCCATGAGCGATATAAAACCCCGTCCAAAAATAATAAGGCAGATTCTCCCTCAAAATGCAGTTAACAGTCGCCATTTTTAGAATCTGATCAGTCTCACCTTTTAAGACCGATTCAACTTGGCTTAAGGCTAGTTTATAAGCATTTTCCTTTGTTTGAGCATCCATAAAAATTTAGGTTAAGAATTAAGAAATTAATTTAAGAATTTGTCTGAGAATATCTTTTGCAATTGTGTCCTGAAAATAATTAATTGAATCTACTGGATTATTTTTAGCGCTCCTTTCACCTCCCGTCGCCTCCGAAGGTTTGCGCCCATGACCAAGACCCAAGGCAAAAAGACCTCTTATTATTTCACGATTTAATCCAATAACTCTAGCCGTGTCATCAACTTCTACCTTACCTCTTTCATCAAGTAATGGCCCAATTTCACGACCTTTCTTATCAAAAACCGGGACCTTGCGCGCCTTATGCCCAAATGCCTGAATCAAAACAGCAGACTGATCCAATAATCTGCTCGCACCCGCATCAGTCTGCACACTTCCCTCATACTTTTGCAACTTAACTCTGGACTCCGTACCCTCGCAAACATCTTTATAAAGCTGTTTTGCATTACCTCTCAATCCGCTATATCGAAAAACCTTACCAGTCGGGAGGCAAACATCTTCTACTGGATCAAATTCATATCCATCCGCCTCAGCTTCTGCAATTGAGTTATAAAATAATTTTATGTCACTTCTATGCAGAATTTTAATGCCGCCCGCTAGCAAATCTCTTGGGAGTACCTCCAGTAATTTCCACGCCGCCGAAAAGGCACTATGAGAACTGCCCAAAATCACAATTTCACTTCCACGATTATCAATCAATCTTTCGGTAATATCTTCAAAAGCTTCTCCGGTCAAAACATCAGTTGAAAGAATAATTTTTTCACTATTTTTACCCAAATCAATTTTCTGTTCCTCAGCTCCTGTAGCCAAAACTACATTATTTGATCTCCAGACATTACCACTCGCAGTTAAAACCGAAAACCTGCGTCCATCCCTTGAATCTTCGCGATGCACAGAGTCAATAGTTGTATTTGGCAGAACATCAGAATTAGGAAAATCCTGTACGACCTCTATTAATCTCCCGCCCAACTCTCTTAAGTATTGCCTTACTAAAGGCAGGTCAACTATATTATTTCCGCTTTCAAGCAAAGCTTGGGCCGCAAAACCTTGACGAACAACTGACAAAAGACCATCAACTCCTTCATCCAAACAAACAAATTCTGGCCCAACAGAATTAGACTTTATCTGATAGTTTAAACGACCACCTCCAATTCCTCCTTCATCTCCACTATCGGCAAAAACTGTTCCCTGACGCAACAACAAATCCAATTTTTGCAGATTATCTGCTGCAACTGCCAGCCCTATACCAGCTGGTCCTGCTCCAATTACAAATGTTTCCGGTGACTGTATTTTAGATGAATTTTCTGACATATTTTTTAGAATTAATAATAAAATTTAAAACGAACAAAAAAAATCCCGCGATATTCTCGCAGGATTAGTATTTTAGAATTAATGTCAGACTAAAAACCCCACGAGTAATATCGCATCATCATGGCCATCATATTATTCTGGCTGATCTGGGCTTCTTGTCTAAAAGTTACTTTCATATGCCAAGATATTACTACCACTTATTTTTTAGTCAAGAATTTTAAAACCACAGCAAGTCTCCGCAAGTGATCCTGCGCTATACGCAAGGTATCCACGAGGGATGCTACGCTATGCTGCGCTATCCCCGGGGAGAGCCATGCCTTGCCGATAGATTTTTTGTCGTCAGGATTCGCCTTCGGCCTTCCATACTTTGAAATTTTGTAGTTGACGATTTTTTTGTGGTGAAGCTAAGGGTATTTTTGGTGCCTGGCTTCTGTAGAATTTCGCTTTTTGAGATTTTTTTATGTTGAGACGTTTTTGCTGATATTTTGCTGTGTTTTACTGCTGATTTTTGACATAAATTCCGAGCCTAACTAAAACTGAATTTTAAACATGTTGAAGTAGCTATCCATGGCTCACCTTAGCCGTTTAGTGCTTGATTTAACTTGCAATTTGTGATATCTTTTTGATTCAAAGTATTAACGAAGTATATGCAAATTACTTTTCAAAATCAGGTTGGCAAAAGTAGTGCAATTTCGACTAATTACCATGACAAATCTATACATCAAAAGTTCGTAAAGTTTGGCAATGACCGTCGAAAATTAACTAACGAACTTTTAGCACTCCTGCCAGAAATCTACGAAAAAAGAATCTACAAAAAATATGCTTCTTCAATCGTTGAATATGCGGCTAAGTTTGGAGGTTTGACTGAAAATGTTGTGAAAAAAAGATTGAGACTAGAAAAACATTTGGAAAATAAGCCAATGCTGAAAGATGCTATCAGATCTGAAGGAATCAATAAAGTGGCAATTATGGCAACCTTAGTAAATCCGGAAAATGAGGAAGCTATGGTCGATAAGATCAAAAATATGAGTAAACCAGCACTTCAAGAGTTGGCGAAGGAGTTGAGGGCGAAGCATAAGGGAGTTGGGATGTTTGGGCAAAGTGGCGTTGAGGATGAAATTGAGGGAACTTTTTGCAAAGCTATACCTGCAAAATTAACCATCGAACTTGATGAGGAAATGACTTTTATGTTTTTGCAGATTAAAAAGCAGTTTGGTAATCAGCTTAGCAATAAAGAAGTCATGGCTAAGATTTTGAAGATGAAGGTTGCACGAAATGTCAAAATCACCACTTCCACATCTATAAAAGCAATCCCCGGGGATAGCGAAGCATCCCTTGCGGATAGCGTAGCATCCCTTGCGGATAGCGAAGAAGAAGCAAAAGCAAAAAGTCGATACATTCCAGCAAAAAACAAAAAACTTGCACTGCAAAAAACTAATGGTCATTGCGCTTATCCGAACTGTAACCGACCACCTGAGGTTTTTCACCATACAGACCGTTTTGACACCAGCCATTCTCACAAATCCATCCAACCACTTTGCAAAATTCACCATGAGTTTATGCACAATGGCGTAATCGACAACGAGCAATTTGAAATTAAAATGTGGCAGCTAAACCTTAAAAACAATAAAAACATACAACCAATTGACCAGCTCTATCGGAGTTATAGGTCATGAACGTCAAACGGAGTTCGGACTCCAGCACCCCTAAAACCATTTCCACTTCTTTAATTTCTCCTCGCCCAGAGGGTGATCATCCTTTGGAATTTTTAAACTTTCTTTGAATTCCTGTTTGAAATTTGGATTATATTTCATGTTTATTAGAAGGAAAATAAACATTGTAACTGTTGCACCAATCACAGCCAAAACCATATCTTTTTGCGCATCCCAGATATCTCCTTGCGCACCCAAAAATGCCAAGCCCGCATGTGGATCCACAATTCTCGCAACAATCCATTCAATTATTTCATAAAAACCAGCAAAAGACAGAATTAATTCTATCGGCAAATAATATCCCCAAAATCCCTTAACTTTAGTAATTCTCACAAAAACTTCTCTCACCGGATAAACAAATAAAAGTCCAAAACTAAAATGCACCAAGCGATCATACATATTTCTGCTTGCTCCCCACCAATCTTGCAGCACAAAACCAAATGGCACTTCTGCATAAGTATAATGCGATCCGATCACGTGCAAAATCATAAAAACCGTGATCAGCGTATAAGATAAATCTGATAATCTAAAATAAAATCCAGTTAGCAAAACAATCGGCACAAAAATCAGCACGAGAATATTCTCCAAAACCCAACCGTCAAAATGATTTGGACTAATTGCAGACCAGGCCCATACCGCCGCAAACACCGCAATCAAACTTAATTTGTAGTTTGAAATTTGTAGCTTTAATTTCATGGCGTAAATTTGATATGATGTAGAAGTCGCCGGAATCATACTCTACAAAATTTTACGCTTCAATCATGAATTTACCTCCAGACATTTATCCGGAACTTCTCGCAAAAGCTAAAGAATTAGGCGTAAACCCTCAGGATATAGAAGAAAGTTTTGTCGCTGGTGGTGGCAAAGGTGGTCAAAAAATCAATAAAACGGCCAGTTGCGTGCTGCTCAGATATGCTCCAAAAGGAATAATCATTCGCTGTCAAAAACATCGAGAACAAAGCAAGAATCGTTTATCTGCCTTTAAACTTCTTCTAAGTAAAGTGGAAGAACAAGTCAAAGGCCGCCAATCCGAAAAAGCCAAAAAGATCTTCAAACTTCGCAAACAAAAGCAAAAACGCTCCAAACGCGCTAAAGAAAAAATGCTCGAAGGCAAGTCCCGCCACGGCGAAATCAAGCAGGCCAGAAAACCCGTACAAATTAAATTCTAATCAATAACTATATGGCTGAAATTAAGACCAAAAAAACAGACGTAAATCCATTGGATTTTATTAATACAGTTGAGGATGAAAAAAAACGTGAGGACTCCAAAAAACTTCTCAAAATTTTTAAAGACGCCACTGGCATGTCTCCAAAAATGTGGGGCACAAGTATCATTGGTTACGGCCAATATCACTACAAGTCCGAACGCTCAAGTCAAGAAGGGGATTGGCCATTAGTTGGCTTTTCACCTCGCAAACAGAATCTCACGCTCTATATTATGACAGGATTAAAAGACTATCAGGACCTGCTCAATAAAATCGGCCCACATAAGACCAGTACTGGCAGTTGTCTCTATATCAAACGCCTATCTGACATCGATCAGGCAGTTTTAACAGAAATGATTAAAAGATGTGTTAAAGAGATGCAAAAACGCTATCCAACTGCTAGTAAATAGGCATTCTCCTAAATTCTGTGCTATACTGCCGCCCGTCTTAATTTCATACAACTAAAATAACAATTCAATGGACCACGGAAATGTAATTCTCAGATTTGATCAGGTTAGTTTTGCCTACGATATCAATAAACCAATTATGGTGGAGACTAGTTTCTCCGTACGTGAAAATGCCAAAATTACTATCATGGGCCAAAACGGCGCCGGCAAAAGTACGATTTTTAAGCTCATTTTGGGAGAATTAAAGCCGCAGGAAGGTAAAGTCCACGCGCTTAATGGTGCGACAATTGGTATCGCCCTACAAGTTATGCCTAAGAAATTTTTTGATAATACAGTTTTAGAATATTTCAGCTCAGCTTTTACAGAAAAAAAATATGACATAGAAAAACTGATTAAAGATGTTCTTGATGTTGTGGAATTAACTACTGCTTTCGATAAAAAAATTAAAGATTTTTCCGGTGGTCAGTTAGCTAGATTACTTCTTGCTTATGCCCTTATTCAAAAGCCAGATATTTTATTGCTAGATGAGCCAACAAACAATCTGGACGTTAATGGCATCAATCAACTGACCAGCTTTTTGATGATGTACGACAAAACCGTGATTGTGATTTCACATGATGCTGCATTTTTGAACTGCTTCACTGATGGAGTTTTAAACCTCGATGTTCATACCAAAAAAGTTGAGCAATACGTAGGTGATTACTTTGATGTAGTTGAGCAGATTGCTGCCCAGATCGAACGTGAACAGCGCCAAAACGCCCAGCTCCAAAAAAACATCCAGGACCGCAAGGACAAGATCAATTTCTTTGCTAATAAAGGAGGTAAAATGCGTAGACTTGCTAGTAAGCTTCGCGATGAGGTTTCCGATGATGAAGATAACATGGTTGATGTCAAACGTGACGATAAAACTATTAAACCTTTTGAAATCCCAGCTCAAAGATGGCCAGAGGTTGTGGCGAGAATTGACGCTGTGGGCGTGATAAAAGACCATAAACGTGTTCCAAAAAAAGTTAACCTAAAACTATTCCGCACTACCCGTATGCAAATTCTTGGACCAAACGGTATTGGTAAAAGTACTCTTTTAAAAGAATTAGCTCTTGGCGAATCTAAGGAGATTTCAATTTCCGAAGGTGTAGAAGTTGGCTACTATCAACAGGATTTCGCTGGTTTGGATTTTGATAAAACAGTTTATGATTCTCTAGATGAAGTTAGTGTTAATATTCCAAATGAAAGAATCTACGCCACAGGTGCACACTTTTTACTGAATTCTGAAGCCATGAAAACTAAGGTTGGATCACTTTCAGAGGGGCAAAAAGGTTTGCTTTGCTACGCGCGTTTCGTTCTACAAAAACCAGGAATTCTAATTCTAGATGAACCAACAAATCATATTAATTTCCGTCACTTACCAATTATCGCCAAAGCCATCGATGAATATGAAGGCTGCATAATCCTAGTGTCTCATATGCCAGAATTCGTTGAACAGATCTCATTTAACGAGACTCTGGACTTGGAAGAATTACGCTAAATCTATAGCTCCATATCCAGATCTATCTAGTTGCTCCATTCTGACGCAAAAAGTCTGCCATGTCCTCATTTTTCCAAATAGTTACCGCAGCCTCTAACGCAGTTATGCCGTCGTGATTTCCGGCATTGATATCAAATCGACGATCGAGCAAAACATTGATTACGTCTTTGCTGTTAAACCTCGCCGCTTCCAAAAAAAAGTCACCAGCAAAACTTTTATCAAAAAGATTTTTATCTAGAATTTCATCAACTTTATCATAATCATTCTTCTCAATCGCCTCATAAATAGCAGTCCGATTTACATCTCCTCTCAGCTGTTTAAAAAAGAAAAATAACCCAACCACTGCAACCACTGCCAATAAACTCATGACCACTGGATATTTTTTCCACTTCTCCAAAATTCTGTCATAAAATCCTCCAAGTAAACAAAAGAATAAAAACACACCCAACATAATTTCATAAGCCAAAAGTTCCATCCAATCTCCAGGTCCAGCAATCCAGCTACGTGAACCGGCACTACCAATCAGTACACCCAAATTCCAATCAAAAGTTAAATTTAAAACCGTAGCCACAGCAAACAAAATCATTGCCAAAAGCGTCAAAAACGCACATCCCTGACAGAAAAATTTAAAAACTGCTTTCATGGAAATTTAAGGTTAATCATTAAAAAATCCCTCACTTGTTTTGACAGTACCTTTGCATATCTTCAAGAAATCGGGATTAAGTTTTGGACAAAGTTTCGCGGCCTCTTTTGTAGAACCTTTATGAATCACGTAATAACTGGTCAAGCCACCATAGCAATCAACCTGATAATCCTCTGGAGCCGACAAACAAACATCTTCCACAAATTCTACATCCTCAATATTTTGCTTCATTGTCACACTACCAACTCCACGAATACAGCGCCCAATATATGGCTCGGATTCAGCATTCAAACAATTCTTAATAGCTTCTTTGTATTCACCAGAATGTAGAGTCACATAATATCTAGGAGAATAAAAATAACAGGCGCTTTTGTGAAGTGGGCTCTGGTCGGCGCAAGGGTATAAAGTGTCTTCCGGATCCAAATATCTATTC
>JBBTQK010000008.1:24414-86203 GCA_038065735.1 Patescibacteria group bacterium
ACCGCAACAGCGGCTCCTATAATCACTGGAATAAATATTAGATAAAGATATTTTGATCTAAGCTGGATCATTTTTTCTTAATTTTGATTTTTTTAGCGGCTTTATTAATCGCCACTGATTTCTCAACCCACTTTGTTAATTTTTCCGGATCCTCCATCACACTTTCCGGCAGTTCCCAGTAGGGCATTGTCGACATTTTGCTATTTCTCATCGCATAAGTAAATGGCTTGCTGCCAAATTCTTCATAATCAACTTTATTACTGTCATCCACTTTTAGATAAATCACATTCTCCACAATAATCCCAAAAATCACCGCATTTTTGTATAAACCAAAACCGCCAAACATGGCTCTAGCACTCACTCCGTCAATTTCCCTCAACAAATCCTCCGTCACGTATTTCGCAAAATCTTTACTGGAAGCCATAAACAAAAAGTTATTTACTTACTGTCGCAGTTTAACAGATTAATCTAGAATGTAGTCATGAAAAAATTTTCCAAACAATTCGCGACGAATCTTCTTAACAGTTTTAATTTAAAGAATCTTCCATACCATTTGATCGCAATCCTTTTAACTTACATAATTGTAACGTCAGGTTTTGACTGGCTTTATTATATTTCCACCCAGAATCCAACTCTGCAATCTGTACTCTGGCCGGCGGTTGTTATAGGCAGTCTCGGCACACTAATTTTAATCGTCAGTTTATTATTTATTTCCTTTGTCACAGGCAACGCCAAACTTTGGAATACTACAAAAGCCCTGATCCAGGCAGCCTTACTCGCCTTGATAATTTCTTCATTCTACAAAGCTCTCACCGGCCGATCTCATCCGGGAGAATTAGGCCTCGATAATAGTACGATTTTCCAATTTGGTTGGTGGCGCGGCGGAGTATTTTGGGGTTGGCCATCTGGTCACACCACTACAGCTTTTGCATTAGGCACAACTGCTTATTTCCTTTACCCAAAGAGCAAATTCAAATACCTGGCCACTTTATACGCCTTCTACATCGGAATCGGCATCTCCGTAAACATCCACTGGTTCTCCGACTTTATCGCCGGCGCAATTTTTGGCACCATCATCGGCAAAACAGTAGGGAAGTGCTACAGTCAGAATAACCTGAAGTGATTATCCTTTCTTGATTTCCTTACCGTTTACGAAGATCTTCATTTCTGGCAGAGCCTGAATCTTTGTGAAGCCATCTTCGTTGTTTACGTTGAATTCAAATGCTTTAAATGGCACTTCCTCAAGCAATTTAAACAATTTTTCACGCGCCAAGGCCAAGTCTTCTTCAGCTTTTAGACGTTCTTCTCTCATTTTGTTGTAGAAGTCGCTCTTTTTTAGCCCTTCCAAAAAATTATCCTCGAATTCCTTAACCTGATCCTTCATTTCCTTCATGCCCTTTTTAAGTTCATTGTACTTTTCATCTTCAATTTTTTCTTCTTCTTTTATCTCTTTTTTACATTCCTTAAGCTCATCCTGCAATTTTTGCAGATCTTTAATAGCCAACTGAATTTTATCGTGAATCATTTTGAACAAGGGTTAAAATCTACCCAAAGATCTTACATTAATTTTTTAGAATTGAAATGGAAGTTTTTAAGAATTTTGAATCGGACTCAAGTGAATTTGATATTTAGTTTCGCCAGCTCCGGATCCACGAGCCGTCATGGAATATCCACTATCCGTTGTTTGACTAGAAAATCTTGCCAGCCAGCCAAATTCTGCACACATTTCTGTAACAACAGCTTCTCTCAGCTTAACTTCAGCATCATAAGCTATTAACCAAGCTGATGTGCCTATTGTTGTTTCACCATTTACAAAACCCACATTATTCATATCACGAATTAAACGATGCAAAGCATCACCTGCATCCACATTTATTATGCCGCCTTCTTTATTTAAATTTCCTTTTTGCGCATCAAAAACCCTCGCAAATTCTCTACGAATTTCGTCTCTTGTCGCCTTTGCTAAACCTGGACCCTTAACTTGAGCATCGGGTGCATCAGGCAATTCCTCTGGTCTTAAAATTTTAACATCACTGTCAGTACTTACTTCTGTCATAAATTAAGTCTTATGTGATGAATCTAAGCTAGCAGCTTAGCAAAAATATGGCAACATCCAAGTCGATTTTAGATCTCTGCCCGGGCAGACTTTTTCATCTATTTTTTGGCATTAGCAAGCCATTCAGTTGTCCGATTTTTTGGGATAACTCTATTTTTTACACTTTCTTGGAAATTATTATAAAAAAACGGTGGGGGACAATTTGTCACCACCCGTTTAGGTCCAACTATCGATAACTTGTCGATGGTTCAATTCTATTTTTAGCCGTCCAATAGTGGCGTTAATTTTATATTTAAAACATGGTGAAATCCACCTCCAATATCACCCCAGGCTCTAGTTCCACTAGTGAATCGAGCTCGCCAGCCAAATTCTGCACACAATTCTATGACAACTTCTTCTCTCAACTGTTTTTCAGTGATATCTGCAGCTTTCGATGCTTCATCCATTCGCCTTACTGGATCATTGTTTGAACGTAATAACATCTCCAAAGGCGTGCTGAATGGCACAATTATAAAACCACCAAGCTTAGTCAAATTTCCCTTTTGCTCATAAAAAACCTTCGCAAATTCTCTACGAATAAGTTCTCTAGTTTTAGCTGTTAAACTTGGTACCTCGATATCCTCCGGCCCATCTGGTAACTCTTCTGGCCTAAGAATTTTAACATCATTCTCGGGCTTTAATTCAGTCATATATAATAAGGTTGATCCTCAAATTAAGAGCTCACCCTAACAGATTAGTCAACATATTTCAAGCTAATTAAAAAAACACTTAAAAACGTGGCTGGGGTGGAGGGGTTCGAACCCCCGAATGGAAGCTTCAAAGGCTCCTGCCTTACCACTTGGCTACACCCCAACGTCAATAAGTTCCAAAAAACTTTAGCAACCTCAAGGTAGCAAGTCAATTTTAAAATTCAAAGATAAATTTGTAATTTAAATCAGATCAGTTAAAATGCTAGACAGCAAACATTAATCCTCAATATGGAAACAAACAACACTCAGCCAACAGAGGCACAGGCCCCAGTTCAAGCGCAAACACCTGCTCCACAGGTTACTGAACCAACTGCAGCACAGTCAGCTCAACCTGCAACAGCGGCAACACCTCCCGCTACTTCGACTCCAGCTCCGATCGCCTGCAAATGTCCAAATATCAATCCGGCAGAGTGGGACAAAAAGAAAATGCAGTTAAATAAATCTTTCTACAAAACTTATTCTCTTAGAATTTTTAATTATCCCTTTGCTTTCACCCCAGAAGTTTATCGCGCATTCAAGGGCGCTCAGCAAAAAGGTTATAACCCAGTTGAAAACGGCATGATTCTGGATACTGGTGGTATGTTTTTGGGTGATGTGATGGTAGAAGTTACCAGCCCAAATCTCCAGGACAAAAATGTAATTTCACTAGCCGGCAAAGAGCTTTACACAAAAGTTTCCCGCCGTCCTCAAAGCCAGATTAAACAGGATATTGCAGAATTAGTAACCGAAATCGGCAAACAACCATTTGCTCTTTATTTCTGGTGGACTAGCTGCCCAAATTGTCAGGCTCAAAAAGAAGCTAAAACAGTTTTGATAGCAGTGGTTTAATTATGATACAAAAAATCCCTCCGAAAGGAAGGATTCTTGTGACACTCGAAAGTACTGTAGTTAACAGCGCTCGTGAATTGCCCTCATTCTAGCAGAAAACACCGTGTTCTGGCAATAGTCCAACTGCAAAAAAAGTGTTGAACAGTTCTGTACAACACAAAATTATCCTAAACTCTTGCCGAAGGACAAATCTTATTTAAAACACAAAGTTTGCACTTTGGTCTACGCGCGACACAGATTTTTCGTCCATGTAGAATTAATAAATGAGAGAATAAACTCCAGTCCTTACGCGGCAGCAACTTCACCAAAGCATCTTCAATTTTTATCGCATTTTTTTGCAAACTAAATTTCATTTCCACCAAACCCAACAACCCACATAATCTAGCCACGTGTGTATCCACCACCACGCCCTCATTCTTGCCAAAAGCCGTTCCCAAAACAACATTGGCAGTTTTGCGCGCAACTCCAGGCAATTTCAACAAATCCAACATTTCCCCAGGCACCTCGCCGCCAAATTCTCTCACAATCATCTGCGCTGCACCCAAAATATTTTTCGCCTTATTCTTGTAAAAACCGGTAGAAAAAATCAGCCGCTCCAGTTCTTCAATCTTGCAACCAGCAAAATCCTCAACCACAGGATACTTCGCAAATAACGCCGGAGTAACTTTATTAACACGTTCATCCGTACACTGGGCTGACAAAATCACCGCCACCAATAACTGAAAGTTACTTCCAAAATTCAAAGCCATCTTCGCGTCTGGATATTCTTTTTTGAGAAGTTTTATAATTTCAATAACTCTAGCCTTCGTTTGCATGGCCTCATTCTAAAGACCTAATCCTAAAAAATCTATTCTAATTTTGCCGCAGCTTGTTCAAGAATTTCACGCGTCCAGTCATCCTGATATTTTGTAGGCAATTTGCCAACTTGATCTTCGGTCAAAGTCTTTAAAGGCAAATACTGCAGGGGATCAACGTGCGTACCATTCAACAACATTTCATAATGTAAATGAGGTCCTGTAGTCATATATCCAGCACCAACTGTACCTGGCATACCACCACTCAAACCAATAATTGAACCCTGTGAAACTTTTTGCCCAGACTCCACAAGAATACTACTTATATGCCCATAAACCGACGTAAATCCGCCATTATGCGCAATTATGATGTAACTGTAACCATAGCCATTATCTTTAGCCAAATAAACCACACCATCACCTGATGACCTCACGGTACTACCCTGATATGCGGGAATATCAATCGCCTGATGTTGCACACCAAACGCACCGGCATAATTCGGATCTCTAAAGTAAGCACTAATTCCTCTATTTGGAGGCACCGGCCAATTAAACTCACCGCCATCAGCATCAAAATCCAATAACTGGAAATCAATTGCCACTCGAGATTTTTTATCCAATAAATCTTTGTACTTGTTGAAATCAAAATCTTCACCTTCTTCTTCCATCTTTTGTTTGATGAATTCAAAAGCGCTATTTAGGCTTTTAATATCTGTAATCAATTGTTCCTGCTGCAAAATTGTTTCCTGCAATAAATCTTTATAAATTTCTTCCTGACCAGTTGTTAACTTGAGAAGTCTGGCCTTTGATTCTTTTTGAAGTTCTAACTGGCGCTTTTCCACAATCAAATCATCTTTTAATTTTCCGAGTTTTTTTGTTTTTTCTTCTAAATCCAATTTGTAGCCATTTAATTCTTTATAAATCCTGTCCAGCCTGTCCATCATCTGTTGGCCAGCTTCATTCAAAAGAGAAAAATACTCCAATTTACGCAAATTATCGCCAACACTGCCGTCGTCTAACAACAATTTAAAGGCATCAACAGAGCCATCTTGCTCAAAAGTGAGGTAGGCATCTTCCTCCTGATAGATCATTTTTACGTAATCTTTGACGAGGGTTTTTTGGTATTCCAAAGCCACTTCTCGCTTTTCAATCTCATCCTTAAGAAGTTTGATCTCGTTTTCCTTGGTCAGCATTTCTTTTACCACTGCGATTAGTTTTTCCTTGGTGTAATCTACCTGGCCGTCCAGATTATGAAGTTGTTCCTGCAGGGTCATTTTTTCCTCAGAAACATGATCCAGATGCTGCTGAGTATCCGAAATATTATTTAGAAGCTGTTTGTAATCTGTTTTTGACAGGTCGATTTCTTTTTTAACCTGATTAATTAGCTCTTTGTCGTCTTGAGAATCTGCTTCTACCGTCTCAGTTCCTGCAGAATTTTCTGTTGAACTTTGCTGGGCTGCCTGAGATTTTACCTCGTTTTCTTGGCCTTCAACCTTAAGAGCATTTAGCATTCCCGCTTCCAAACTCTGCTTACTCACTTGGCTGGTCTCCTTATTTTCCACCTCTCTGGTAGCCTGAATTTCTTCTTCCTGAGACTCTGTCTCATCACTTTCAAAATCCTGGCTTTGTGCAAAGCCCATGGCAGAATGAGCCATCACCAGCGCAAAAGCCATTAAAATTCCTATGTATTTGTTTGTTTTTGTATTCATAAAATCTTGTCATTATATCATAAAAAGACCTTTTTCGTAAGCCCCGTAGCAGCGAATTTCCCTCATGTCGGTTGACTCATCCACGGTTTAGTTTTTAATTCAAGGAAGCATTTCCACAAGGTATGCTGCGCTACCCGGGAACGGGATGGGCTCAACCTGTACGCTTGTAGATGGTTAATTCTTCATTTTTTTGCAATTATCGTTGCGAAATTAATCGGCAAAATCGACTATTGAATACTTCGAGATTCAGTCAACTCGTTTTGCATAAATTTCCCTACCAGTAGCCATTATTGAGTCGTTTTCGCCCTTGCTTTTTTTGTAAATTTTTGATAGAATTTTATTAGTTTTTTGGCTGTGAGTTACGGCCGCCAAAAACTTAGTTTCTGCAGGAAATATTTACGTTTGGGTCTTATTATTTTGCTTCGGGTTTGCAGAAAAAAATACATACGTTGGGATAGGTAGGTTAGCTGCTTGTATTTTCTAACCCAATTTTTATGAATTTACATCGAGAATTTGTGAAACTTAGTTTTGATATTTTTAAGATGAAAAATAGGCTGATTTCTTTGCTTTTGGAGATTTTTGAAAAAGAAATTTATCTGGAACATGGTTGCGCGGATATTTTTGAATATGGATTTAAGTATGCGAAGTTATCTCGAGAAACCGTCGAAAAAGCTTTGCGAACTTTAAAGCACGTTGAAGACAAGCCATTTTTGAAGCAAGCAATTGCAAAATGCGGAATTCACAAAGTGGCTCTGGTAGCGACGATTGCCACTCCTGAAACCGATAAAGTCTTCGCCGAACACGTCGCAAACATGAGCAAGCCGGCACTTTTTGAATTTGCGAAGGAGGTGCGTTTTGGTCTGAAGCAGGGCAAAATTAATGGTGAAAATATGGAAATAGGTGAGAATTTGTTTGGTCAGAATTTGGGCAATCAACATTTTGATGCATCTGTTAATCAGTACCGCAAGCCTTGCCGAGCCGCTAGTAACAACCTAAAAATCGAACTGGATCACGAAATGCAGATCCTATTTTTTCAACTTAAACATAGGCTTCAAAAAGAACAAAAAAGAGATTTTTCAAACAAAGAGGCTTTGAGGTTGATGCTTGGAAAGTTGGCTCAAAAAGAAGTGATTAAATCCGAACTTGCGAAAACTAAAACTTCACTTCTGGTTCAAAAAGGCGTTCCCGGGAATGGAACTGCGGGTGGTCAAAAGGTGGCTGAAGAAAGCGCGAAAGGTACTATCCAGCAGGAAGTTGGAAGTGCTGAAAATCTAAAAAATCAGTTGGAAAATAAGGCAATCAACGAGGATCCAAAAGACGAACAGCCCATCCTGCAGGAAGCGGTTAGTCGCTATGTTCCAGCCAAGCAGAAGCGTGAAATTCTCCATAAATATCAAAATCATTGCGCATACCCAAATTGCGCAAAACCAGCCGAAAATATTCATCATAGAAGACCTTTTGCACAGAGCCAAAGCCACGAAACAATAATCCCACTTTGCAAAAATCACCATGAGTTTGCGCATAACGGCATTGTGGGTGGACAAGATCAGGAGCCAAAAGACTGGCGATTAACCGTGAATTCTCAAAAAAGCAGAGTCGATGAGCTCTACCTGGCTTACAGGCGGTGATGCAGCTTAACCTGGCTAACCCGCAAAAATTCCCTTGCAAAAAGCCTCTTCTTCACCTAAAATCACCAAGCATTAACAACGAAATATGTCACATAAAAAAGCGGCTGGTTCCACCGAAAACGGCCGAGATTCAGTCGCGAAACGCCTTGGTGTAAAGGTTTTTGGAGATCAGATGATCAGAGCCGGAGGTATTATTATCCGCCAAAAAGGCAATAAATACTTTGCAGGCAAAAATGCTGGTACTGGTAAAGATTTTACAATCTATTCTTTAGTGGATGGACGTGTGAAATTCTCAAGAAAATCTCTATGCAAATTTGATGGTCGTGTGTTCAAAGACACAATCGTCGAGGTAGAAGCAATTGCTGCCTAGCACTTAAATTTCTTTCTAAAAGCTGGTATAATTGTACCGGCTTTTTTATTTCTTATTTTCAAGAATGACTTTAGAGTCCTATATAGGCTTAGATCAGGGTGAGGGGATGTCCGAATCGGCGTTTGAGGCCTTTAAAGATAGGATCAAAGCCGCTGCCGCCCAGATTGCCTCCATCAAAAAAGAGGAGAGCAAAGCCAAAAAAACTGAGGAGGAACTCATCAAAATTCTCGTGAAGTTTATTAAGAATAGTAGCAAAACTGACCTGGTTTTACTGATGAGTCGTGCTCTGGAACAGAATTTACCGGCCAACTTTGTTTTGGCGATAGTTTTATTGGCGAATGAAGATATTAAGGCTGAAGCTGGGCATTTTGTAATGTTGAACGAGGCCCATTTTAAGGATGAAAAGTTGAGTCTAAGCGGCAAGGTCGACGAAATAATGGGGGATTCTAGCAATAGTGAAAACCACGATGGCAGATCCCTGATCTTTTTTAAGGCCAATAACGACGCTTTGCCATTAAAAATTAAGATAGATTTGGACCACTGGCTTAAAACTTTGCTTTTTCAGGCAGAAGAAACTCCTCAAAAATTGCTTAAAAATGCCTATCACATTGAGATGATTCCTCTCCCGAAAGAATGGGAATATGAGGAAACTCAATATAAAGAAAGTAAGAAGATAAAGCCAATTTTGATTGCTTTGATCGCTCATATTATCGAAGATTTTTTTAGACAGCAAAAACTGGTGGATTTTGACTACGACAAAATAGACAACTTCGCCGAATTTCTGATAACGGGAATTCTAAATAAGACAGCTGAGAATCTAGAGAATCGCAAACTTTTGGCTTAATTAAAACGGGCTATCTGACCAATCAAAAGCCGGATGGAAAATACTCCGTCTTTAGTCTTTAATAATTCCTTTTAGTTTTAATTCCTCAATGATTTCTTCTTCAGGCAAATGAATTATTTTGGCTTCACAAAGATAGTTTGAAATCCTCGCAAATTCTTTTGAAGTACTATCCATTATACCGGCTTGATACACAATATTAGCCACTTTCTCAATCTGCGGACCAGATAGACCATACTTGATACTGAGATTTAAAAGTTGTTTATTTTCCATATGTGTACAATTATGCCACTTTGTAGGCGAAAAATATAGGGACGATTTGTTGCAAGCTCATGGTCAAATCGATTTCATTTTATTTACAAATAGGCCTATATGTGGTAAACTATAGAACTCTTTTAAATATAAAAATATGTCAGAAAATTCACCAAGTAAGGCAGTATTAGCACTATCAGCAGGTTTAAACTTTGCAGGTATAGCAGCTGATTCAAATGAACGTCCAGATGCCCGTAATTACACGGAATCATCACACATTGCCAAATATTCTCCTGAAGTTCTAGATACTGTAGAGGGGATTGGTAGTCAAATTAGAATAGTTGAAGAATCCGAAGAGGCCGCAAACCCAGATGATAAAATGTCAAAATACGAAGCATTCAAAGATGATCCAAAGGCTTTAGCAGAAGCGGTATCTAATGACTTTCCAGATCCTATCGCTTATGCCGAAACAAAAGTACCTGGAATAACCAAATACATTGATACGGAAAGACCTGAATTAAGGAATGTTCTAAAAGCTGATATGGGTTGGGAAGCTTTGTCTTATATTTTGCAAAGTGGTTGGGGATACGTTGGTTCAATGGGTATTGGCACGATGATTCTAGTTGCACTTGGTATACTTGTTGTTGGCCCAGGAAATAGCTTGAAAGGATTAAAATATGTAACTAAGGGTCTGACATACGATTTACCAAAAGGCTATATAGACAGATCTTACAGGGGTAATAGCAAAACAGCTGCCAACATTGGACACAGGCTATTTTTAGCGGCCGGTGCTGCTGGCATAATCTACGGCGGCAAGCAACTAGATGATTCCCGTGATAAAGCAAACGAGGCAAAAGACAAAGTAGAGGAATCCTCAACGTCATACGAACCAGGCAGCGCTGGCGACAGGGCAACTCAAGAAGTAGAATCAAGAAAAAACTCTGAGGACAAGCAAGCTGCTGATCAAGGCAACAATGCTGCAAAACGTTTAAGAAGTAGATACAGCAACACTCCTGCCAGCCATGGAAACACACTTAATTCACAAACTGGATCTTCAGGTAACAATGTTCTACAAGAGGAAGATCCTTTCAAAAATCTTCCAGAGTAAACTATTCTGGGGTGAACTAAGGGATTCGAACCCTTGACCCTCTGGACCACAACCAGATGCTCTAACCAACTGAGCTAAGTCCACCACGTTTAAGCGCGCAGTGATATTAGCAATATTTTTGGCTATTTCAAAGATAAAATTCAATAAAAAAAGCTCTCCCCTCTTGGGGGAGAGCCCTTGCTAAGACTTAGGAATACAAACGCCCTAGAAAAGCCTTAAATACCCTAATCTCTCAAGTATTTCGAAACGGACTGAAACCGTTGTCGATAAATTGAAACGTCCTGTATAAAGCCCGAGACCCGGCTGACACAACTGTTTATTAATATACGTATAAACCTATTACCTAGCAAGACAATTTAAACTTAATCCTTAATTACAGTTGTCTTATTTATAATATGTCGTATAAAGAAGTTACTGTACTTTAAAATCGACAACCTGTCAAGCTTGAAGTTTTGGGCCGGTATTTGGGCCGCCTCCTGAAACCTTACCGGACATTATCTGATACTTCATTTCCAGTCTTTTTTTCTTTTCTTCCAGTTGAGTTAATTTTTGTACTTCATCCACAAAAGCCTTATATAAGGTCTGCACAGCCTCTTCTTTCATTGTTGGCACTAAAATTTTGAGTATGGTTTTATCGTGCTGTTCAAGGCTCGATAAGGGCAACATCTCTAAAACTTTTTGTTTTAAGCTATCCAATTCCATATTCTATAGTAAAATTATTTAGCCTCTTTGCCTGAGAATACCTTAATCAATTTATCCATATCGGCAGCCTCAATAAGAAAAATCATATCAGCAAGCATACCTGCCTCTACTTTTTTAATTTTTCCAGTTGCAAGTAAGTTGATTTTTGTTGCTAAATCCTCAACATTACTTTTATTTTTGGCATAAGTAGCGGGGAAGATGTGCTCACCCAAAAACGCCACAGTACTATCTTTTTTGTCACCATCAAAATCATCTTCACCTAAAGCCCTTAGATTTCTTTGAGCTTCTTCCGCATCACCTTCTGCAAGAGGAATGATATCTCCAGCACTTCCTGAAATACCAAACATACCTAACAATTTAAGGCCCTCATCATCATCTTTAATTTTAAACAGTCCCAAAAGTTTTTCACCAAAAACTTCTTCTAATGGGAATTTTGATTTTTCAGAAATTGAATACAATCTAGTTAATTCTGTTTTAAAAGTATCCTTATCTGGATAGGTTTCCTTTAATCTTTTTAAAGTTCCTAAACCAACAGCAGTGAATGAAGTCATTTCATCAACACTTGTACCATCTACCTCTTCACCAGCTCTGATTTTATTAAATTTATCCATCGCAGATTTTGCATAACCCTGATGTGCGGGATCTAAATCCTCCAAACTCGCTTTTGTAGAAGCAAGAACAACGTCAAAAGATTTCTTATCTTCATCTTTAGTATCTTCAGTCAAAGCAAAGGCATTGCGAAAATCATCCAGTGAGGCATTTATAACCTCTCCTCCAGTTGCCGCAGTTTTGTCAGTCACATCTTTTTTAGCATCTTCTATCCCTCTCAAGTCATGCCAAAATCTACTTATAGCTAAACCCCATCTCTCAAAAACACCTTTTTTCTCATTCTTTTTTAATTCCTCTCTAGCTCCACTAAATGCCTTAAAAAGATTAAACTTTCCAGCTTTCTTATCACCATCTTTGTTTTCACCTGGTGTTAATGCCTCTCCGATTTGGTCAACTATCTGATTCATATATTTTTTTGTTTAGTTCTATTCTGGTAAATTTTTAAATGGATCTTCTTCGATAATTACACTATCCAGTACAGGTGGTGGTGGCTCAGGCAACTTTCCAGTATTAGCTCTAGGCTGAGTTTGCAGATCTGGTCTTTGAATTATACGCACTCCAGGAGTATCAGTCTCAGGAATAACCTCTGGAGGTACAACTGGTTCTGGAGGTACAACTGGTTCTGGAGGTACAACTGGTGCCTGATCATTAACTTTAGGCGCAAATCTCTTTCTTAAGCGCTCAGCAGCTTCATTTGCTTCATTGGCATCTTTATCGCTCTTTTCCTGGTTGCGCTTTTTTATTCTTTCCTTTTCTACATCTTTTGGCTCTGGTTCAGTGGGTGGTTCCACCTTTGGAGGGAACATTTTATCTTTATACACATAACCTAATGCAGCCAGTGCAGCAACTATTGCACTGATAATTACTACTTTTCCAACTTTAGTCTTTAAAGGTCTTATAAGTTTGTCAAACCAGCTAATATCCATTTTGCTGTTGAGCAAATCCTCATAGGTTTTTATGATTGATTCAGGATCAATTTTACTGTTTTTTAAATTCTCATAGTTGTTGACAATTGATTGGTCGATCGCTGGATTTTCTGATCGTCCACGCTCCAAGTTATTTTTTGCTGTCCGATATTTATTCTCGTCATTCAGTAAAGCCTCATCTATTAATTTTACGGTATCTTTTGCCACCCCGTATGCAGGTTCCATAATCGCCAAACGATCATCAATCAATTTATTATGAACAAAGGCATTTGCAAGATCAGGATTCTTACTTAATAACTTAACTATTTGACGAATAGCTTTTTCCGCTGCTTTTTTCTGTCTAGGAGTATATCCCAACCTATCCATTTCTGCACGGGCTGACTTAATTGCCAAATTACTAATAGAATCTACATTCTTTTGATCAATTTTGCCTATTGCCTCTGGCGCCTTTGCTACTTTAGAGACTAGCTCGCTATCTTTTGCTTCAAGAATTCTTAAATCAGCAATAATATCTTGTGCCAGTTGATTTTGTAATCCACGATCGCCATGATGCATATATATGTCGTGAATCAAGTCATCAAAAACCTTCTTTTTCATATTTACATAAACCTTTTGAACAATTGCCTTTAGTACACCTACAGCTTCAGCAGTATTTTCAAAATGCATACCTTTAATCATCACATCCAGCCATTTAGCACAAAACTCGTCAGTAAGATTTTCTACACGACCGATCTCACTCCTGGTTTCCCCTGGCAAGCCATCAAGATGAGTATTATTAGCCCCAACGTCTTTTTTAATTTTCTTTGCTATTTCTCTTGCAACTTGGTCTTTTGTTTTTCCTGTACTATCAACCCCAAGCGCATCCGCAATCTCCTGCAACTTCACTGGCTTGAATTTCTCCTGTGGCTGTCCAGCCGGCGCTGGCCCCCCCTCTGGTGGCGTACCACCCGGTGCTGGTGGTGGAGTTGGTCCACCTAATCTGCCATGCTTAATTAAGTTTCTTACCATCTCCCCTATGCGAACAAGAGGCAATATACAGAAGAAATAATTTAATGGCGTAAACATGTCCCACGGGTATGGAGCAAACTTTCCTATCCAAGTAGCTAGCTTACCTGCAGACCCATAATCTCCATAAGCAGATACCACAAGCCAAATAGCCGTAATAGGCAAAGTATGTTTCCAAAACGCTTTGATGAATTGTATCGCAAAGTTAGCTAACATTACTGGCTCAAGCATAATTGCCATTTTTATCTCTGGATTTTTTTCAACAAAATCCATTAAGTCTTTCATTTCCTGCTGGCCTCCAAGTTTTGCAAATTCAATTTCTAATTCGTGAGCTATGCCTTCAGCAAGCTTAGTAATCCTTTCATTATCAATGACCAAATAGGGCTGTACATCTTGTCCATTAACAGAAGCAATAATTCTAATGTTTTCTTGTAATTCTGGTGGCATTGCATCATAGATTTTCATCCATTCACTAATTTTTGCAGTATCAACTCCTGCTTCTTTTAGCGCTGCAAAAATATCCGTCTGACTTTGCGCCAAAATTTCATCAGCACTTTTCATAGCTAAATTTTTGATTTTAGATGATGCAGCGTCTGATGCTGTATCTAATTTTGCAATAACTGCATTTGCACCTCTTGTTGCTTCGGGCATCGCTTCAAATTTTGCTTTTGTTATATAGAATCTTGAGCCTTCACCAGGTTTAAAGTCAGCTGCCCTTACAAGCTCGGCAGGTGTAGGCGCCATTCTTTCTGCGATTGCAGCAACTCCAGCGATACCCAAAGTGACAGGTACCAAAACTCTATTTAAGAATTGCCTATAAGCGCCTTCTCTAATACGCTGTAATACTGTTGGGTTTTGTCCAGGTTTAGCTGGGTGTTTAGCATTAATCCATTGTGGGATTTCTGATTCTTTAATTGCCATAGTCGGAACCATCTCTCTAAACGCCTTGACCTGTCTTGGACCTAACTTACCATTACAAGCCTCTAAAAATTTAAGTCCCTGACCTTCTGACAATCTTGAAGCCACAACTAAAACTTGATTCACGGTCAATAAAAGTCTTTTTGATTTTGTAATCATTGCAACGGCTGCTTCAAATCCATCACCAACTAACATATTCATCAAACCATCAGAGCCAATAAACTGACCATCAACCTGATAATCTTTATAAAGAGCCTCTCTTAGTCTCCTTGGCATTAATCTAGCAATACGTGAAGGAACAGCAAAATCTCCTAGTTTTCTTTGTGCGCCTAATTCAGCGTCCATACTTGTTTCTAGTGCAGTTTTTTCTGTAATAACTTTATCAAGCCTCGCCATCTCAGCCGCAAGATCTGTTTGCATAGTTGCTGCCCTTGACTCTAGTGCAGTTGCATCAGCTCTTAACTGTTCTGGACTAATACTAACACTACCTTGAGATTGTCCAGCCGCCTCAATTTGATCCGCAGCCTTTCTCAAATCAGCAGCCTTGTCTCTCAAATTACCAATAGCCTTATTGATATCAGTTTCAATTTGTGTTTTTGTTTTTGTTAGGTCAGCCAAAATCTTTTTTGTTTGTATGAATTTGTCGCTTAGCGCATCAGCATTCCATCTTTCTTTAACCCATTTTCCACCTTTATTTGCCACAACAAAGGCTGTCCTAAATCCGGCTGCCATAGTAAGCAGCTGCATCCAAGTTTCACCATTGGCCAAATCCATCTCTGGTCCGGCATCATAAATACCTTCCTTTGCGGCCGTACCAAGCACGATACCCAATACATCAAAGGCGAGATCTTGTAATAAGAATCCACAAATTTTTCTAAGTGGACTGTCCACAGGTATTTTACTCAATATTCTCATGTACTGCTCTTTCATTGCTTGCACATTCTGCAAGTTCGCGGCAATAATTTCTTGGAATTTTTGTGGCAAAGCTTCTTTGCCAGTTAACTTCATAAGCCCATTTAAAGCGTTTACAGCATCTTCAGCTTTCGCTTTACCAGCAGCTTCCATAATCATTTTTACTTGTGGCCAAGCTTCCGGATGACTCGCAGCATATCTCATTATAGCCCTTCCAGCCGCACCTTGTTTGAAATAAACACTCACCATATGCAAACCATGAGCAAAACCAAATAGGGCCATTTCTCCGGCAAGACGCTGTAAACCTCTATCTGTTCCATTTTTTTGAAAGGTTTCTATTAAAGTAGTGTGACCATTCATAAAACTATGTGCCTGATCAAATACCGCCGCCTCTGTAGCTAGCGTTACAATTCTTCCAGCCACACTGTAAATTCTCAACATACATCTGGTAAAAACACCAGCTCCTTCCATATATCCAGCTATACGAGCCAATTGCAGAATTCTACCTACCACAGCACCAGCTCCAATACCAGTTAAGGCAGCAGCAATTATAATTCCAAATTCTTTTACTACTCCACCGACAGTGTTTGCAGTTTGCAGCCCTTCATCACTCATATTAAATAACTGATCATCAGGATCCAGTGAGTCATAGAATTCTTTATAACAAAGCTGATCCGCGGAATCTCCCTCACCTTTGCCAAAAATTTTAAAATATCTTTTTGAAATTGCTGCATTCGCCAAATTTACCTCATAAATAACATCCGTCTGAGCATCGACTATTGTATCAACTATATCTCTATAAATGCTGCTCAATTCAGATTCTGGTATATTTTTACCGTCATGATTTTTAGCATAAGCTTCAGAAATCTGACCTTTTATTTGATCACCTTGACCATGTTTTAATTCACCAGCAACTTCAAGCGCAGCCCTTTTAAGAGATACCTTTTTAAGTTTATCTTTCGTTTCTTGTGGAACATTTTCTTTTGATCCAGCCAAATGCTCTTTCAAAAGATTAATCATCAGCATTCTAGCGCCAGCAAAATCATCAAGTCCTCTTCTCAAAAAAATTGCAATTTGTGTGCCAGCTTGTTTTACATCCTGCATACTAATATCATTTCCACCTTTTAACACCTTATTGAATGATGCAAAAAAAGGCTTATTGCTTTTTAAATACTGATATGCATCAGAAATTTTTATAGAATCAAACCCTCGATCTTCCATCAATTTTACAAAAGGATCATCTTCATCTAAATCACCATCCTCATCAACGATTGGTCCGTATTCAAAAAAATTTACAGTCTCTTTAAAAAATGTACTCATGGCACCGTAATTTTTAAATTCAGCATCCAAATCAAACTGATCTACACCGTTATAATTTTCATCAGTATAAAAAGCTAATATTTTATTCTTGATCACATTAAAAAATTCCTGCATTGCTCCAGCATTTTGGCCACTAAGAGGCAATACTAACCTTTCAGTGACTTTTAATCTATTGACCTGTATATTCATTTTTTCTGGAATCTCCATCGCCTCAACATCTCCATCTCCATCCACATAATCCATCATCGGAGAATATGCGTATTCGCTGTCTTCATCATAAAAATTCTCATTTGTTACGGGTTTAGTAAAAGGGGATTTAGACTCACTTTTAGCCTGAGGAGCCGCTTTTAAAATCGCACTCCATTTTTCAAACAATTTATTAGCTCTTAATGCTAATTCCTGATAAGTAGTTACAAATTCTGGTGGTAGATCACTAACATCTCCTAATTCTTTTACAAGCGTTTTTAATTCTACAAAATTCTTTGCCCAATCTTTTTCTTTTAGACCTTCAAGCTTTGTAATTTTTTCTTTATATTCTGGCAATTTTTTCGCATTCTGAACTGCCTTCTCAAATCTTTCATAGTACTCAATTGTCTTGGTAACACTTGTTTTAACACCCGGATTTAAAGCTACAATCTGGCCTATTCCATGAAGTTTAGTCAATTCTTCTCTTAACTTTGCAATTGATTCATTCATTTCTTGATACAGAGCTTCATCAATTTCACCATTTTCTAAACTTGCAATCAATGCTTCATTCGCATCTTTAATATTCAATTCAGCAGTTTTTGCTTCCTTGAGTATACCCTTGGCTTCAGGGGCCCCACTCAAATCCAACTTAGGTATTTGAGAATCAGGGTCATCAGTAATATTTTCAGCCACATCTTCATTATAGTCAGCCCTTAATTGTGGAAATTTACTGTAAACAGCATTGTGTTTATCATAAGCCTCTTTACGCTCTTTATTACTAATTTTTGGATTTTGTAATGAAGCCTGATACACGGACCACATCAAAAATAAATATGTTTTTGGTCTCGCATAAAAAAGGGGATTGGACTGATCACTACTACCAGTGACATCCATTCCAGATGCACTCAATATGTCGTTCACAAGCTTGCTGCTTTCTGAATCATCTCCAAGATTTTTTAGCAATTCATTAAATGTTTTTTTATCTCCACTACCAGCCTTTGCTACCGCCTCGTTACGCACTTTTATGAATGCAGCGGTAAAAGCCTGCCTGTAATTTTCAGGCATCCATTCTAGAGTATCGGTATAGGTCCATTCAAAATTATCTTTTTCGTGTTTTAAGTAAGTTTTTAAAGCTGGATCTTCAGCCTTCGCTATCAGATCATATTTTCCATATAATTTTCCAAGAGCCTCTCTGACAAAGTTTTGATATTTACCCGGATCTTTATGAGAATAAAAATTCGCAGCTTTAACTATAAGTTCAGCAGTAATTCTGATTTTTGGTTCTGCCCATTGACCTGGACCATAAGTCAAAAGATCACTTAAAGTTGTTTCAGGATCAGTAAAAAACATCAAGGCAACGATGGCTTCCTGATCAAGTCCCGGATTGATGACATCTCCGTTAAAAACTGCACGAGCATTGAATTTATCTCTCAAGTTTTTAAAAAGTTTCTGAAAATCAAGATTGGAATCCTTAGCCTCTTTCGCCAAATTGAAAATCTTAACAAGAACATCAGGAAGTTTTTTTGCATCTTTTTTCGCATCCAAACTTGTAATTTCCTTGTTCAAATCTTCAAACTTTTTATTAAAATCCTCAGGTTTTTGTGAGATTTTTTCTGAAGAAGTTACGGTCTCCTTATTTTGGTAAATCAAAAATCGTTCCATGGCATTTATTAATTAGGTAAATTATCGAAAACATTTGGAGGACAGCCATAATTAGGCAATGCCTTCTTAGACAAGGGTTCGCGGAAATCTAAAAGCTCTGGTCTAATTTTTGCTCCAGTAAGTGTATCACTTTCTATTCTAGCTTTTGTCAGACCAAGTCCCTTATCGAATTGCTCACCAATTGTTGTTTCCCAAACTGTAAATACTAACTTATCATTTGAATCAAGTTTCGCATGATATATATCCCTGTGAAATGCCAATTTTTTTAATTCCTCTTCATAATCCTCTATGCTTACAACACGTGATACAGATTCTTCTGTAGGAGTAACTGTGTCTTTTATGTAATCATCAACATATTTATACAAAGTATTAATATCAATTTTAATTTTTTTACTTGGGTCAAAAACTAATCTTTCCAAATATTCTCCAGAGCCTAATGGCATCTCGATTTTGACTATACTTGGCTCATCCCATAGTACTTCATCGGAAGTTACTCTATCCAATGCCTTTTTTCTGGCCTCTAGACCGGAAATCTCTTGCGTTAATACACCGTACTCGATACTCCTACGATCTTGTTTCCTAAGGCTATCTTTCTTAATTACTATTAATGCCTCAATTTTATCATAATCACTTTTTGCAATAATTTTACTCCTTTTAATTTCCCAGTTTTTATCCTGAATTCTTTCCCTCAAAATTTCAGCCTTGCTCAAAGCATCATTTGCATGACTATTAAAGTCCATCAGTTCCTCCAGTTTATATTTTATGTAAGCTATACGAGCCTGCGCGTTTATTACATATTGCAAATCTGACTTATAGTCACTTGGTATAACGCCAGGCCAGATATCAATAAAATCTTTTTTATATATATCCGAAGCAAAATCCGGTTTTTTTGGATCTATCCACTTTTCCCCAAGCCTGGTCATTAAATCCGCAGCTTTTACACCACCAACCTGCAAATAGTCTATAGTTTTACTAATAAGACCAGCGGCAGACTCTGCTACGCCAGCCACTGCTCCAGCAGCAGTACCAACAGCATCTTGTGCTTTTTCCCAACCACTTTCCTTCTCCTTGTCATATAACAAGCGGTTATCTTTAAAACTATAATTGTAAAAACTATTTTGTAACATAATTTAAAATCACCAAATATATCTCCATAAATCCCTCACCCAGGTAACCATATTTTTTACTGCACCGGGTTCGTTAAAATATTTATCAAAATGCGCCTCATCCAAAATTTCCCTGTCAAAAATACTTTCAATTTCTTTCTGAATCACTCTTACTTGCTCCTCCCTCGTATTGGCACTGTGAGACAATATACTTTCGAGTCTAGTCATGCTAAGTGCCATGCTGGATTCAGCCACTGGTTGTACACCGGGGGTTATACCCAATTGATTTGCAACAATAGGGTCAAAGCTATATTTATAATCAATCAAAATACCCACTGTAACATTTCGTGCATTTACAATATTTACAGGAGACGTAAAGTAATATCCTAAATTATATCTTTTCTCAATTTCATCAAATGCCGGATTAGTCTTGTACTTCTCCCTAATTTTAGTTACAGCGTCTTTGAATTTTTCGTGAAAAAGTACTTCCAATTCAGTCTTCTTCATTAAATTAAATCTTTCCTCAGGTGTCTTACTATAAACATCTAGTAAATCATTTACTCCCAATAGTTCGTTAAATAATCTGCCATCTGTACCTGACATGATTCTAAGTGGTACATCCTTCCTTGGTAAAACAATCTTTGCTCTTAAGTCAGGCGTAGCAAGAATTCTATCCGCTTCCGTAGGATCACGTCTACGAATGCTTAGGAATTCATCAAATTCCATATAGTCACCAAGTTTTTTAGCTGGCAATTCGTTAGTTCTGACTAGATCAATACTATGGTTAGAACTAACTCTAGTGTCATCATTCTTCCAGTTTCTAAATTCATCAATATCCCAGGCACCAATAGGCGGTATATTACCATTTTTTAAAGCACCTTCTCCAATTTTGATATTAATCTGTCCGTAAACGTAATTAATATAATCACCATGTAAATGGTACAATTTCCATTTATTATGCTCGAGATGGTTTTCAAACAATTTATCCGCCGGTAACGTTCGAAAACGAGCTGCAACAGCCGTAAATTCTGCATCCGCAGCTGTTAATGGTCTACCCAAATTCTTTTCTACCCTTTCAAGTTCAAGGACGGCATCCCTCATGTCAGACGTCAATACAAACGCCGGATTAGCAACGTCCATCTCTGGGTCATCTACCACCGCTGTATAGTGAGTAAATACTTCAACTAATTTACGTGCATTGTCGGCATTTTTATCTCTAAAATCATCAAAACCACTAGTCAAGAATACCTCATTTACAAAGGCTTTATACCAGGCTTTGTAACTTTCACTCTTTATACCGGCAGTAGCAACCTTGTCAAAAACATCACTCATAAATTCACCCTTTCCAAACGCATCTCCATCCTTATCTTTTTGCACAGCCTCTTGTGCGAATTCATCTCTTTGCTTCTTCAACGCCTTGATTCCATTTTTAAAATTCACATCCACACTATCTCCAACTCCCTCTAGAGTTGTGACATTGCCTAGCGAAAATCCAACTTTTGAAATCATCAAGGATTTCTGGGATGCAATTAAAGCTCTTGTATAATTTTCTGGAATTGAACCGGAAATGGACTCCAATCTCACTCCTCTCAAAGGTTGATGCCATGTCATACCAGTAAACCACGTTGGCACTTGTGTAAAGAAATTCGTAAAGAATTTTTCATCTGTTTCATCAAGTACTTTTTTCCATGAAGCCATCGTGTCATTTAATTCATCATCCTTATCCAAAATATCCATTAATTCATTTTTGAATAGTTCATTTTTAATCAAAGCTTCTTCTTTAGCAGGATCATTTACTAGAAATTTACCGTTTTCAAATTTTATATTCAATTTAAATTTACCATCCCCAATTACAAGTGTTGCAATATTGTTATTTGGATTAATACCATCTTCAACTTTTAATTTTTGAGCATCACTAAATGGTTTAAGTCCGGCAAATTCTTTTTGAGCCATCATATCTGGTAGAATCACAAGACCAAGCAAGTTTTCTTTTGTCATATGCTCATCAATGTTGATCTCGATCTTTGTACCAGCAATTGACAAAGTTACACCGTCACCAAATTTACGTGGAGTAATAATATATTCCGATTCATTAGTTCCGGTTTTTCCAAATTTCTCCGCTGCAGGCATAGTAAATTTACCTTTCCATACATTATCCCTATATCCAATATCCCTAGCCTTACCACCATCTCTTGTAATGGGCTCAGTCAAGGCTTTCATCCTATCCGTAATTGCCTCAGTCAAGTTCTTCATCTCCTGTTCAGCCTCTTCTTTTGTACCTTCTTTCTTGATTGCAGCTGAAGCAATGCCTGTTGGCACTTGAGTATATGCTGGACCGTAAGCATTTCTTAAATATATCTTATAATATTCTCCCGGCTCATCGATAACCACAACTGGGAAGCCATTAACTGTGCCAGGATAATGACCTGATTTTTCTGCAAAAGGTTCCTCCAAATAAATCGGAATTTTCTGACCTTCAAGCACTTTATCAAGTTTACTTTGAACGTCGTTTTTGTTGCTGGTGTTGAATCCAAGATCTGCATTTCCTGCAATATATTTCTTAACGGCATTCATTAAATGTCTCAACTTGGAATTTCTTAGAATGTCATCACTCAAAGCCTCCTGGTAAGTCAAATCTTTATAAGCACTATGTTTAAGATGTAAAGTATGGTCATAAATAGAATTCATGGCCTGAGCAATCAAGAATAATTGTTTACCAACTCGCTCATATTCCTGTTGATTTGGACCTAAGTTCACCTCAATATTCCCCACGAAATCCTTATTGTCATTACTTCCCGGAGCTCCTGTAAGACCCTTATATGGGGCTACTCCATCAAAATTACCAAAGATTGCACCAAATTCACGCGGATCAATAAAATCAATACCACCACCATTATTAGCCTTGTTTTTTAAGGCATCCAAAGTGCTTAATCTTGTTTCTGAAATTTTTAATGCAATACCCCAATCAATATCCTTAACCTTATTTGCCATTAGAGGATCTTTTGACAAGGCATCATTCATATATGCAAGTGGTGTGCCTTTTAATTCTGCATCAAGATTTGTTAAGCCAAATTTTTTGGCTACATCAATACCCGCATTCTTTAGAATTACATTACCGAAATACGCGGCACTACCGAGGATTGCAAATTCTTTTAAGCCCCAACCAGTACTAGCTGCATGATCTCCAGCAGCATGTGGATCAGCACCAAACAAAATCTTATAAGATTTCCAAATCGCAATACCTCCAAGTACATATGAAGCCACTGTTGGCCAGTCACCTGTACGCACGGCTTCCGTAGCCGCAGCATAATTATCTCTCATGAATTTAACACCTTTTTCAGTGATCCAGTCTTCTCCAATTGCTTCCTGCGCCCCGGCAGTATTAATCTGATCTGTATCCTGATCGGTCATTACTTTCCGTACGGCCAAAAAGTTTTCATAAGCTTTTATATACAATTCACCTCCCGGGAACGCAGAGTTTCCAGGTGTAGTATCTGTCGCCGCGACCGCTGCTACAGCTGGTAAGGCTCTGATTTTATCTTTATTTTCACCAGGCAATTTAAACAAATCCTGAGTTTCCTGATCAGGAAATTTATGACTTGCAGTCTCCTTAAAAATAGTAAAAGTAGTATCAAAAAACGCAGCATTTGTTTTAGAAATTAATCCCAGATTTTTCCATTCTGTATATGTCTTATCAACACCATCAGGTGTAGTAACAACCCAGTTTTGGGCATTTACTTTTTGAGTTTCTCTAGTTGAATTTAAGCTCCAGTCGTTAAGATCATTCAGTACATCCGTATTAGATTTATCCAAAAAAGCCTTTGCCTCCATCATATATTCTGTGCGTGGGGGAGTGATTACTTCTTTTTTTAAATCACTACGTTCTTTTGTCGCTTCAACCTGCACTGCCACCGCATCTCTCTCTATTGTAGACGCACGTTCGGGATGTTCAGCAACCTCTTTAGCTCTTTTAGTAAGTGCTACTTCCTTAGCAATATCCTCAGAAACTAATTCCTTATACGCTTTGTCTACCCAATCAGGATCCGCAAGAGTTGCTCTAGGTGTTGCAATATAATGATTTACGAGTTTCTCAAAATTTTCATATTCGTCTGGATTTTTTGCCGCTTCGCAAATTGCCATGTCAAAATCTGGAATATCTTTATCTTTAAAAATATTTTTCAACTCGATACGTATATCCGCCCACATTATCGCCTTATAAGAATCCCTTCCTAGATAGAACTCTGTTTCACCGTCCACCTCACCATTCAGAGGCTTATCAAACTTAACAACAAAGTTAAGACCATCATTGGTTCTTTCAATAGAGCGGATATTAAATTTTCTATCAACAATTTTGCCTTTCTTTTTGCTACCATCAATACCAATACTCTCAGCATCCTGATCATAAGCAGTGCTCATATTAAGGAATGAACTGTACAGCTTTTTGAAGTATGGATTATTTTCCAACATTGCATCTGGAGTACTCGTAATCTTTGGATTAACCAGCTTGTGAACAGTTTCCAAAAATGGCTTCAGCTTATTTCTCTCAAGAGTTTCGGTCACTCTTAGGGGAGCGTCAACTCGCTCCACTGGAGGAACATATTCCCGTGCTATGTCTCCACGCTCTCTACGAGGATCAAGCGGCTCTGCATCCGCGGGTTTAATGGCCTCAGGCGGCTTTGCCTGCATCACAAACCTAGCTTCTTTAAAGCTTTCCATTCCTGCAAAATTGTATAATTTTTTGTTTTTCATCTGATCAGAATTTTATTTTTGTTTCGCCTTTTTATCTGACGAAACTTTTAAAAATCTTAACATTATACCAAAAAACCGTCACTTTAACAATCCTGCACAAGTGATCAACACCCACATTCTATTGACGTATCTAAAATCTATTTCATTAAAATCGCGGCAAAAATCTAATTCAACTTCAACTTTTCTGCCATCAACTTTGCAAATTTTTCTATATCTTTCGTACCTTCTTTCAAAACCCCATACACAATCGCAAAATCAACATTCCCATAATCATGGGCAATAAAATTTCTAAACCCAGCCATTTTTCTCAAGGACTCTTTCAATCTGCCGGAAATCAACTTTTCCTCATATAAAATATCAAAATTCTCACTATAAATCGTAGGTTTCCTGAATTTTTTAAAAGAAATAACCGCTTCCGCCAAATCAATTGTGGCCTGAGTAGCAACATACAAATAATGCAAAAGTGCACCAGACAGAATAGGATCAAGAGCAATTTTTTGCTCAGAAAGTTTTTTGAACCCAGCAAGGAGTTTTAAATATTTTCTTATTTGACTGATTTTATTCTCAACTACGTCCAAGTTTGTCATCTATTTTTTTGTTAAACCATTCCTCACAAGCGACTCATGAAAATCAAAATACTCATTCAAGACTCTCGGCTCAACTAGAACCCTATATGGCTCTTTTTCGTAAATCAACTTGCCCTCGTTAATAATATTATATTTAAGTTCAGGAGAAATCTGGTCATTCAAAATGACAATATCAACCTTATCAGTCTTCAAAAGCAGAGATAATTCCGCAAACAGATCAAGTTTAATATTAAATCTCTTTTTAGAATTAGCTTCTTCAATGTAAACGGCAAAATCATAATCACTTAATGGCCCAAAATCATTTCTCGCTCTAGAACCAAAAAAATACACCAGCTTAACTGCTGGAAATCCAGAAAATATCTTTTTAATTTTTGTAGAATTTAGCATGCGAAACAATCAATAATCACCAAGATTATAGCCTTCAATTATAAAATCAGCAAAACTTGAAATCTATGCTGCGCTTATTTCATTAAATTTCGCAATAAAACTCTCAAAAAACACATCCAAACTCTTCAAAAGTTTATCCATCACAGCAGGATACATCTGCGCAAATTCCATAATTGCGTCCTCAGTATTTAAAAATGGCATAGTAATAGAAGTTTCATTCAAAAACTCTCTCAAGTGCTTAGCCTGGCCGTCATCAAGACTACTCCAAATTCTAAAAAGAATATGATCTCTAGTCTGACGTTTTAGCATTCCCAAAACCAATTCATAGTAAACCTCATTCTCGGGATCAATATTTAACCTGGACATCACCCATCCATAAACATTATCAGCATTATCAAAAATCTGCTGTGCTTGTTGCTCTTCTTCTGATTGTTGAAAATTTGTATCGCTCATTTTACTTATTTAGAATATTAAGCCGCTTTTTTGTGGGTATCGTGTCCGTTTGCTTTTTTACCATGATCAGCGGCGCCGTGGTCGTCACCATGATCTCCGTGGTGTTTTTTTGCTGTCCCAACAACTTCTACACCTTTACCGTCTTCAGAAGGAGTACCTGAATCAAATGAACTTGGAACATATCCTGTCAATTTATTTAATTCCGCAATTCTGTGTAAGTATGGCTCAAAACTTAAATATGGGCTTCCACCAACGTCCACACCATGTGGTTCAGCTTCATGTTCAAGATCAGTATTTGCCGCTTCAAGTTTAGAAAGCTTCTCAGCCAAAATTCTATTAGCTGCATTACCATCCCATGCTCTTTCATTCCAAGCCTTACCGGGAGCCTCACTAACTGTTTTCCAAGTACCTTTTGCCGTATCAACTACATCTCCGGTAACCTTAGCCACATCTTTTTTTAAGCTTTCAATAACACCGGGCACATTTTTAAATTTCTTCTTGCTCGCCAAGTTTGCAGCACCAATTGCGGTTCTAGCCGCTACTTGGAAAGGAGATCTCATCAAAGTCCACGAACCTCTCAAACTAAGTTTTGTAGCAAGTTTTGCAGCACCCCAAGCACCTTTTAAACCCATCATACCACCCTGTTTAAGGACACCAATACCTTTACCGGCAGCCCAATGCCCAACATTACGGCCAAATTTTTCCATTTCATCTCCACCTTTACTTTCCCAAAACCAATTTAACACGCCTGCCTGTGAAAAACCTACTTCCGCTGCAACACCAGCCTCCTCGGCATCGTGTTTCAAATGAGCCATGGCAATTTTAAAGCGTACTTTATCAAGGTTTCCATTACGCTTCCTTATCATTAGCTTCTTGCGTTTATTTTTGAATATCTTAATTTGAGCCTCTTTCCAACCCGTACCATGATGATCGGCTTCTTCAAAGAACTCCTGTACTCTTGGCTTAATCGCTGCAAGTTGATCTCTACAGAAATCATCCACAACAGTTGCAATACCAGCATCATCAAGTCTCTTTTCTACACCCATTCTTTTGGCTACTAATTTTCTCAATTTAGCTCTCAAAATATTAGTCTGACCAGATGCAGGGGCAAATTCTGGCTTGTGACCATGTCCACCAGGAGCATCATGTTCTTTATTTTCATTAGCAGCACCATGCCCGTGTCCATGTCCAGGAGCCTTACCACTAGCTTTTTCCTCATCCATGACTTCAAAAGCCGCTAAGGCAAAAAATCCATTTTGATATCCTAATTTACCTAAATTAAACTTTCTCTCTATGGCGTCTGCATCTTTAAAATCTTTTGGCTGCATGCCCTTGAACGGCTTGATAACTTTGCCGTCAGGCATATTATAAGTAAATTCAATCAATCTGGCTCTAAAACCAGCTTCATTGACTGTATCAAGAAGTTCAGCGCTACCTAATTTAGCTAATCCTTCATAACTCATACCGCCTTGCACTAAATGCACATCATTTACCATTTCTGCTGTAGCCAACATCCCTCTTTCTATTGAAGGTAATCCCTTAGCCCCAAAAACACCTTCCTCAGCATATCTTTTCAAAATCTGCTCATAAACCTTTTTACCCGCCTGCGCATCAGTAAGCTTAACGGTATTTTCTTTTTCGGCTTCATCTAAATTGTCTTTGGCAGCTTTAACGCTTTTCTCTACTGCGGCCAATTTTACATCGAATTGGCCCTTGAGTTTTTCTACGTTAGATGGAATAAAGTATGCCTTAATCGCATTAGAAATTGCAGTTAAATGACCTGGTTCGAATGTTCTACCTTCTGGATTAATTGCCTTAAGAGCGGTTAAAATTGCGTCAAAAGATCCGTGATGTTCGCCATGACCAGCTGCTGCCGGATAGTGGAATCCCTCAAACTTAATCCCTAAATGTTCAGCTTCCTTAGCGCTCTCAAGTAGTTTTGTAATACCAGTCACCAAATCTGTAGCCTGCTTCTGCACAGCCTTATACATTTTTAACTCATCATTTAATAAGGCCATCTGCCTCGTAGTCTTTTCGTTTTCCTTTGTATATTTTTCAACATCTGTAGTTTTTTGTGCACCCTGCACATTTTTTGTCATGTTGGCGATATCCTGCTTGCTGTAAATACTCAGCTTCTTTGTATCTATCATGCTCTCAATCATTGAAATTCTTCTGTTGAAAGCCATCTTTGAAATATTTCCAACTTGCGCCTTTAATTCATCATCTTCTTCAAGCACACTTTGACCCATTACAGCATCTGTCGAATATTTTCCAATATCATCCATTAACTTTGATAGCCCTTTGCTATCCGCAAAATAATCTTTTACATGATCTACATCGTGTTTTTCTCCCTCTGCATCCTTCACACCTCTCTTAAATCTCTCCAAAGCCACTGAATCATGTTTACCCTTAAATGCCTCATGCAAAATCCAATCCTCAACATCCATGCCCTTAACTTCGGTATGTTTGGCCTCTAGATCTCCATGTTGTTTCTTTAGTTCAGCTAAATCTTTTTCTAATATATCAATGCCTTTAGCTGTTTCTAAATCTGCAGATTGGAAAGATCCTAAATTCTCCTGTAATTGAGTTAAAGCTGATTTCAAATCATCAAAATAATCTACACCAGACTTTTTTAATTCATCTTCTAAATTACCTGAATCAGTGGTTAACTTTTCTATCTTAGATTCAACAGTTCGTTTGCTAACTTGTATTTTTTGATAATTTTCAAGCAATGAAGTTATCGAACTCGTCCTTGATTTAATTGCAGCTTCAGATTTTGCTTCTTCTCCTTTTAGTGAAATAATCTCAGAATCTACCTCACTAATACTGCCTTGAAGTTCCTCAATTTTTGGTGTTAAATCAATCTCTTGTTCACCTTTGGGACCTTCAGAAAGCACTGCTAAACCACCTAGCTCTACATTAAGCCTTTCTTTAGTTCTTTCAGATTCTTCAATTCTTTCCTTAATAACCTCAAGGTCTTTTGCAGGTTGATATTTGGATAGATCAAAACGTCCATCTGGGTAAAGAACAATACCTTCATTACCTATTTCCTGTCGTAGAACAGATTCACCTGCACTGAGTAAATTTACAATCTCATTAAGACCGTTAGTTAGAAACTCTAGCTCTTTTGCAAATGCAGCTTTATTCGAAATCCCAGTTTCCAATTTTTCGATTTTTGACCCGACAGTAGCAATTTCAACCTTAATTTCACCAATTTGATCAGTTTTTAATTCACCAATCTTACTAGCAATCTGTTGTTCTTTAGCCGTAACTTCAGCACCTTTTTCATTTTTAGCCTTTTCAGCAGCCCCAACTGCCTTATGATGTGCACTAACAAGAATTGAACCATGTCCACCACCACCAGCTGCTTTAAGTTCAGCATCAGCATCATGAATTTCATGATCAGCATGGCCAATATCATGTTCAGCATGATGTTTAGCCTGACCCAACAAATCTGCTATTGGAGCATAAGCATCATCAAAAAATTCACGATAAGCAGCTTCAAAAGGTCTATAACTTTTTAATGAAGCAAGCTTTACAAAAAGTTCCTGGAGCTTAGTCATGAATTCCTGACATCTAACCTCCAGATTTGGAATTGACCCAAGCAATTCTCCATCTTGCAACATAGCATCTACACCATCAGCCAATTTTTGCACCCCATCCCTAACATTTTTTCGATGAGCTGTTAATCTTCCATCTACATCTCCAGATTCACGCTCCAAAGTATATAAATCATCTCTTAATTTTTGTGGATAATTTTGAATCTCGCTTAAACTATTATTAATAACGTTATTCGTCTTTAAAGCTTCTACCTGCCCTTTTAACGTGGCAATATTGCCAGCTAAAGGTCCCAACTTACCGATCTCTTTCTTACTAAGATTTGTTTCAAAAATTGCAATGAAATTATCAATAGATTGGTAATAGCTATCTAGATCAAACGTACCAGTCTCACGCAACATGCCCTCTCCAAAATCAAAGGCAATTGCACCAGTGCTACCGTCAAGACCTCTTATTAAACTAGACAGGTCGGCATTTTCAAGTAAATCCACAATCGTTTTTGCTTTCTTTTTTCCAATTTCTTTTTGAACCCTAGGAATACGATTATTAATCCACTCTCTCATCCCTGTAACACCACTAAAAACTTCCCCCAACGAGTCGTGTAAACGACCTTTAAGTTGACTAGTATCAGGATTATCAATCTGACCTTGCAAACGCTTGCGTTCGGCCGAGTTTCTACTGTCAGCATTAACTTCCTTCCTTAGCTCATTTAAGGCCTTATAATTAGCATCTCTATCGACAACACCCTTGTATTTTTCAACTACTGCCAACTCATGTTGAGCTTTGGCTTTATGAGCCACTGCGATTTCTTTTTTCTTTTTAGCCGGAGCAATTGCAGCCTCTTTAATTGGATTCTCATGCGCATCCTTATGCAATAATTCTCTCTGTAATCTTGCAGCAGCAGAAAGTAACTCAGTTTTTCCATTAAAGCCCTCATCTCCAATCGGAAATTTTAATTTACCTTTTAACGCCTTTCCTAATTTACCCAATAAGTGTTCACTTGGTTTTTCCATCAAAAACTTACCATAAATAGCTTCAAAGGCTCGTTTAAAAGCAGCAACTCTTTTTGTTTCCGCATCTGGACCTTCCTTGATATCCTTTTTCTCTTTTTTGAAAGCTTGCTGAAAGAACTCTACATGATTTCCAAGATTTTGCTCAATTCTAGCTCTAGTATCATCATCAATAATTTTCGTCACTTCCTTGTCCTCAAAGTCTATAAATAATTCTTTTTTATCTTGTTTTTTCGCTTCAGCAATTCTATAAAGATCATTCACAAACCCCAAATTAGCGTCCCTAAAGGCATCTCCTGGTTTAACAACCTCAAGTTTACTCTTACCCGTCTCATCATCCGGGCCTCCCGTTGGTTTATGTGCTGCTTGTGACATATGATTTAAATAATTATATTATTATATCACTTTTTCACTAAAAAAACAAGTATCTTCTAACCTAAATGCCTTACGATTTGCTTCTTATTTATCATAATTCGTACTCAAAAGAGTATCCCACTATACACCCATACTAAAAATTTACAAGGATTAAGCTACAAAATTCAATTTCAAACACAATCTAATCAAAAATTTTCCAGAATTTTTTTAAACCACGTTGAATTTTAAGCAACGGATCTTTTTCTTCAGCTAGTCTTAACAATTTCGATTTATATTCACTTGAGACATAAAGATCATCGATCAAGTCAGGAAACTCATTAACCAGCAAACCTTCTACAATTCGCCAAGCATCATTACCTCCAGCACTATGAAAGTTTTTTGCTTTTACACTATTTGGATTAGCTTTTAAGGCATTTCTAAAGGCAGGTTTAAATAACTCACAGTTAGCAGGGATGTTCATAGCCCAAAAAGATACTTCTGGATGACTCTCTACAGTTTCTAGGTACAAACCATACAGCCAGGGACATTTTGCAATAGCACGTCCACCCTTCAAAAATCGCACTGGAAATTTAACAGCTAAGCCCTCTATAGTACTTTTCACCCATGGAATAGAAGAGTCGTATGATCCAAGATGTTCAAAAGTACATTCTGCACAAGTTTTCGCAGCTTTGGTGAAGATTTCTTCTGCCCACTCTTCATGCTTAAACTTTGAAAAATTACCAAGTATATAATTTGATTCCTTCGACTCATGAGATTCAGCAATAATTCCCAAAACTTCTTTTATCCAAGGTTCTTTCCTAAACCTCTCTAAAGAGAAAACTATATAATGAGATCCTTGACTTTTGGCTATAGTAAGCATTATTTCTTTTGCCCATGAATGCATAGAGTATTTATCAAAATTATCAACAATATCTTTTATTTCCGCCTCTTTAGGATCAGGATATTTTGATCTTAAAATTTTAAGTAAATTATCTTTTGACCATTTTATTTTATCTGCTTCCTCTTTTTGTTTAACAGCTCTCTCGGCCGTTGCGGTCCTTTCAGCTATATCTCTAGCTATTTTTCTTTCATCCTTGGCAATCTTTTCTCTTCTGGCAAAGTCTAAAACCTCTTTAGCCCAAGGTTGATCTTGATACAGTTTATAATTTTCAATAGCAGAATCTGGATCCATTCTCGCAGCCCTCTCTGCAACATCCTTTGCCCAAATTTGATATTCATATTGCCCAATTTTGCCAAATGCGACTGCAGGATTTCTTACAGCAACTCCATCTACAATTTTTTTTGCCCACTCAATATTAGAAAAAACCGGTAATTTATCTAATACAGCTGCCGGACTGCTAGCTGCTAATGAAGCAAGAACTTCTTCTGCCCAAACTGCTTCACAAAAATATCCAACTCTACTAATCAATATATCTGGTTTTTTTAGAGCAATATCTAGCATGCCACGTCGCACATAGGGTTGGTTTTGATTGTCTAAGAGCTCTCTAAAATCTTCCTCAGTAGTCCTAGGAGAATTCCCCTCAATTCTATTTAAAGTTCCATTCAATTTAGTCTTCAATTCCCTCTGTCTTTCTGCCTCCAATGCTGCATTCTGAACTTCAGACCCATCGGAAGGCCGAGGAACATCTAATTTTACTTGATTAGCTTCACGTATCCGCCTATCAGCAATTTCTTTCATCACTTCTCCAGCATCTACTTTAACTTTTATAGTTAATTTACCTACCTGATCTACGGCTGAAATGGAAACTTCAAATTTAGGATCAGCTTGACCTATCACGAGATTTTTAATATTTAAAACCCCAGTTCCAGAGTCAGATTGCCCCTGGTATATCATTTCCACCCCCATACGAACTTCAAAAGTGATATTCGGTACCGCAAAATCAACTCCTTCATCATTCTCAGTTAATGCCGCTTCAATATCTAATCCTAATAGATCAGGTTCTACTATTACTGGTGAAAGTTTATGTATTTGTAAAGATCTATCCATATTATAAAGTGTTAACTAGCCATTCTGGTAAATCAGGTGGGTTTTTAGTTTTAATTATTTGAATTAGGGAACTGAATTTATCATCTGTAAAAGCTTTTAATTTATCTTTAATTCCTTCAGAGTCTCTATTTTTAAATAACACATCGTTTTGCACTGCGGTTCGGAACGCATTATAGATAGAACCTCTGCCAATTTTAGAAAAGTTAAGAACGATTCCAATAATTGAATAGCCCCATTCGGCATCTTGGTTATCAATAGATCCTAAATTAGCTTTTAACATATTAACAATGTCATTTTCTAGAGATCTAAATTCAAGATTTTCCCAAAATTTTGATTCTCTCAAATAAGCTGGATCATTTGCCAATAAATAAGTAAGACATTTCTTTGCAGTTTCAAAATCTCCTAATCCTACGCAATCAAGTGCTATATGTAAACTTACTGCAGAACTTCTACCCTCTTCTTGTTTAGAAAATTCTTCTCCTAAAGTATTCTTTAATGCATCCCTTAAAGGAGTAAATACGTCAAAATGACTGATTTTTTCTATAAATTTAGGATCAAGTGGAATTATTTCTACTAAAATTTTTATTGCCTCGTCATATAATTTGTAAGCTGCTAAATATGTCGCTAAAGCAAATTGAGCTTCCAAAAATTCAGGATCCTCACTAATTGATTTTTTAGCTTCTTCAATTGAACACAGTAATCTTTCTTCATATTCTGGCTGGCGTCCTCTCTCAAAATGAGCTTTTGCTTCACTATAATACAAACGTGCCAAATTTAAGCGAATTAGCGACCTAATTCTGGTATTTTCTGGATCAGAAGCCAATTTTAATGCATCGGAAAAATCCTCTTCTGCTGCTCTTGGTTGGCTCTGCATTACATGACAAAGACCTCTTTCGAAATAAACTTTAAAATCTGCTGGCCATCGATCCTCTGACTCATCAAAGAATTTAATCGCTTTATCAATTTTACCAATCTGCAACATTTTCATAGCTTTCTGAAAACTTTGTTCTGCTAAATTTCTATCAGAGTTTTTTTCACGATCTATTGTTCTAGCTTCCATAGTAATTAAAGTCTGCCTCACTGCTTCAACAATTTGGACAATATTTACAACCCCCAATGCTAAGGTTTCTCTCAAATCTCCAAGAGTATCTATAATAGTATTAGATGTTTCTAATTGTGCAGTACCAATTTGTCTTAAGACATCAATTCCTTCGTTAATTATTTCCAGTTTATCCAATTGCATTTCGCCAATTTCAGATAAATGAGACACTCCTCTAGAAATACCTGCAATTATGTTGCTATTTCTAACTTCAATTGCCAACAATGCACGAGTTAGATCTAGATTAACAAGTCTAGCATTTTGAGCATCCTCCATTTGCGCAGCTTGTATATCACCATAATACCCGGTAGCTAAGTTTAAAGTCCCAATCCCATCACTGATTTCACGATGACTGACATTGGCATCTGTTGCTAAATCAACTAGATCTGCAGTATTTCTTTCTATTCCTAGACCACTTCTACTAATCGCTTCTCTCTGTAACGCGGCTCTGTCAGCCAAATCTCCCGACCTCCTGATTTCTCCAAGAATTCCAACATTTGTCCTTAAGTTTTCCCTATCTAGGGACACAGCCGTTCTTCCAACATCTATCAATTCATCAGTTTTCAAAATACCAGCTCTCATCAACCTTAAAGCCATATCCCTCTGATTCACTCCAACCTCTGAATCAGCGGCAATTCTGCTTTGTAATGCTATTTGCCGATCACTTTTCTGTAACACTCCTTCTGAAGTTTCTCGAGCTAAATGAGTTAAATCCCTAACTTCATGCTTTAATCCTTCTATACCAAATCTCACTCCGGGAATCCTTTCGGCTAAGGCTTCGTGTATCTCGGCATCCAATAATCCTTGACGTGCAAAAACTTTCAATGATCTAAAATCAGCAGGGTTAGCTCCAGTTTTCCTTCTTAATTGAGCTAGGAAAACTTTTTGTTCACTAGTTAAAGCCCTTTCTGCTTTAAAGTCTGTCTTAGTTACAAGACCACTGCTTAAAATTTCAATTTTCCAAGCAGGCATTAATCTAAAAAATCTTTCTGCTTGAGATTTTTCCAATACCCTTGAGGCAGCCAAAATAACAGTTTCAACTTCATCAACTGCCCTGCTTGATAGAAGTTCTTCCAGGCTTTTGGATTGCCTTGGTATTCCAGAAATTTGATCACCAGTACTTGATATCCTCGATGCTAGTTTTTCATTACCTTCACTAAAGGCAGCCCCCAAATCTCTCAACCTACTTTGAGTTTCCTCATTACCCTGGATTAAACCTGAGCTTATATCCATTAATAGTGGAGCTAACATTCTTTCTGCTACCTCACGAGATTTTTTAGTTTCATTCACGAGATCTTTAGCGTGAAGTGATTGATCTCTCTGTCCAGCTTCAATATCCTTTAATTCAACTAGTTGCTGTCTAGCTAAAGAACCAGTAGATTGATATGGAGTATCATAAAAAAAAGCTCTCGCCAGTCCATCCAGTTTTGATCCTTCCTTAGCCATTCATTACTTCTTAATAGGCCGGCCATAATAAACTTTTAGTTGTCAAGCTGTCAACAAAATGGTGTAAACAAAATTAATTGCCTAAATAAGTATAAATATGTAAACTCCCACAGTCTAAAATAATTAATATACCCAACAATGGAATATCAGATCAAAAAACTACCAAAATCAGAAATTGAAATTACTATCACCGTGCCAGATGACAAAATGCCTGAATACAAAAAGAAGGCTTACACCGATATCGCTAAAGATGTAGAAATCAAAGGTTTCCGCAAAGGTCACGTGCCGGTTGACATGCTAGAACAGCACATGGATAAGGACTATTTAGAGGCTCATGTGCAAGAAGTAGCCATTCAACAAACCTATGCAGAAGCTGTAGTTAAAGAGAATCTCCAAGTTGTTTCCCGTCCAAAAGTAAAAATTTCCAGTGAAATTCCTCTAGTTTACGTGGCTACAGTGGCCGTAATGCCGGAAGTTACAGTTAAAGACTACAAATCAATTAAAATTAAGAAAGAAGAAGCTAAAGTGGAAGATAAAGACGTCGAAGAAGTCATGAAAGAGCTAAAGCGCTACAGCACTACGTTTGCTGACGTAGATAGAGCTGTGCAAAAAGGGGATAGAGTTGAGGTGGATTTTGAAGGTTTTGATGAAGGTGGTGCGGCAGTTGACCATACAAAAAGCACAAATCACCCAGTTATAATCGGCGAAAACACTCTAATTCCAGGTTTTGAAGATGAATTAATCGGTCTAAAAAAAGACGAAAAAAAGGAATTCCCGATTACATTCCCATCTGATTACCACAAAAAAGACTTCCAGAATAAAAAACTGATTTTTAAGGTAGAAGTTAAGCGCGTCGAAGAGCCAAAAACTCCAGAAATCAATGAAGAAGTAATTGAAAAATTAACTGGTAAAAAACAGACTTTAGAAGAATTCAAAAAAGGCGTAACTGAAGACCTAAAAAAACGTAAAGAAGACGAAGCCACTCAAAAACAGCAAAACGAGTACCTCGAACAACTTCTAGCAAAAACAGAAGTTGAATTACCTGAATCTTTAGTAAATGAGGAAGCTGATTACATCGTTCACGATCTAGCTGACGACCTTAAAGAAAAAAACATCGAATTCGATAAATTTCTTGAACAGACCAAAACCACTCACGACGACCTAGTCAAAAAATACCGTCCCGAAGCCGAAAAACATCTTAAAATGCGTATGGCTTTACAACATCTTTTAAAAGAAGAGGGGATTGACGTAACAGATGAAGAACTTCAAAAAGAGCTCGAATTAATGAAGGCTCGTTACGACGTTTCTCAACATCCAAAAATCGATGAGGAATTCTCAAAAAGCAGTATGAAGGCTCAGATGTCTAACCGCATCGCCATCAAAAAGCTGTTTGAAAAGGTTCTACTTTAAAACCACAAAATGACAAATAGAAAGTTTATTTACACATTAATTGGAGTTTTGTTATTGCTTGGTGGAATGGTACTTGCAGCTTATTCTGTAGCAAAATATCAAACTACACTTGGTACCAGCATTTTTATTGCTATAATGAGTTTAATTTCATTTATTCTAGGCGGTTTTATTCTAAAAAAACGCAAAATAGATGGAAATCCCTAACTCAAAAAATCTATGAAAATGTTTTACCTCACCGGATCTCTTGTTTTTACAGTTTTGATCCTGATTTTAGCATTTGAGAATATTGGAGCGACTTGCAGCTTTTTGAATTTTTTCTTTTATGAAGTCGAACAGAGTCCAACTCTAGTTATTTTGGGTATATCTGTAATCGGCATTTTAACTGGTATTTTGTACCACGCCGCTTTCCAGAAAATGATGGGCAGTAAGGAAGAAGAAGACCAAAACTTCTAAACTGATCAAAAAAATATTGCATAGTGAATACTTTTTGTGTACATTCTCTTCGTGTGGGCACAAAACTAGGCAAATATGTTAAAAAGGCTTTTTACCTCAAATACCAGGATTAAGCTACTAACTCTTTTCTTGATAAACTCTGAACAGGAGTACTTTATCCGAGAATTGACGCGTAGGCTTGAAGAACAAATTAATTCCATTCGTCGAGAACTGGACAATTTAAAGAAGGCTGGCTTGCTTAAGACCAAAACCAAGAACGGCAAGAAGTATTATTACGTGAATAAATCTTTTATTTTTCTTGAAGAATTAAAGAGCATGATAGTAAAAACTCTTGCTTCCACGCAAGGGCTAGCTAGCGAAATTAGTAAAATGGGTGAAGTTAAGGTTTTGGCCCTTGCGGGTGTTTTTGTCGAAAATCCAACTGAAACCGTAGATATGTTAATAGTAGGTGAAGTTGATAGGGAAAAATTGGCAAATTATCTTACTAATGAAGTTAAGACTTCCAGACCTGTTAAATTCACCGTAATCACTGAAGAAGACTACAAATTCAGGTTAAATTGCAAAGACAAATTCGTTGGAGACATCCTTAATGGCCCAGATAACCAGATTTTGATAAATAGACTTTAAAAATATTGAAAATTCTCTTGATAAAACAATAATCCTCCTATATATTCCTCTGGCATTAAAATAATTACTATGTCAACAATTCTACACGATTTAAATCTAGGTACAAAAAAAGTTCCTGAAGTTAGAGCAGGAAATACTGTTAAAATTTCTCACAAAATTAAAGAAGGTGAAAAAGAAAGAACTCAGATTTTTGAGGGCTTGGTAATTAGAGTTAGCGCAGGTCAGGGAATAAACAAAACAATTACAGTTAGAAAGGTAGTTGAAGGTGTTGGTGTAGAAAAAGTCTTCCCATTACATTCTCCACTTATCGAAAAAATTCAGATTAAAAAAGAATCTAAAGTACGTCGTGCTAAACTTTACTATATGGCTAAATTGTCAGGTAAAGCAGCAAGACTTAAAGGCACATTTATCAGTGAAGGCCGTGGTGCTGCTGGTATGGCTAAAGAAGAAGATATCATCGAAGCTCCAGCTGAGGATAGCGAAGCATCCCTTGTGGAAGAAGTTGATTCTACTGAGGCAAAAGCCGAGTAAATTTAAGCTGTTTAAATGGCTGCCAAATTTTTACCATATGAAGCTAATCTCAGACTTCAGGGTTTTAAATTAATTGCTGGAATTGATGAAGCAGGCCGCGGACCTCTAGCCGGTCCGGTTGTTTCAGCTGCGGTTATTCTTAAGGATAAGGCAAAATTACCAGGTTTAGATGACAGCAAAAAACTCACTGCCAAAAAACGCGAATATCTTTTTGAGCAAATCCTCGATAACGTCGTGGATTACGCCATTGCTGTAGTCCCAGCCGAAATAATTGATAAATACAACATTCTAAATGCCACTTTGATGGCTAATGATTTATGTGTACAAACTCTGGCAGTTAAACCGGATTTTATCCTCATCGACGGCCGCGACAAGCAAATCCTCGACCTGCCTTTTATGACTGTAATAAAAGGAGACTCCTTGATTGAGTCGGTTGCTGCGGCTTCAATTCTCGCCAAAGTAACTCGCGACGCCATTATGCGTCATTACGCCAAGGAATTTCCTTTGTTCGGCTTTGATATGCACATGGGCTATGGAACTCGCGTACATGTGAGTAATATAAGAGAGCATGGTTATTGTGAAATCCATCGGAAAAGTTTTTTGCTCAAGGCAGAGCAGTTAGAATTATTTGAAAATTTTTAATATGAAGTTTGCAGTTTGCGGCAATTACGGCGCACAAAATCTGGGTGACGAGATGATCCTAAAAGGGCTTATTTTAAGTCTAAATCAGAGTTTTCCTGCGGCTGAAATTAAAGTTATCGAACATTTCCCTTCTGGCTTTAGAAGTTTTTTTAAAAGCTTGTTTAAAGAAAGTGAAACAAAAAAAATTGTTAAAGAATGTGATTATTTTATTTTAGGTGGTGGTGGTTTGTTTGGAAGTTTAAGTTTTAAGGCAAATGTGATTTGGCTGATTCAGGCATATCAGGCTTATAGACTTGGTAAACGAGTTTTAATGTTGGGTCAGAGCGTAGGAGAAATTAAGTGGGGAATTATCAGATATTTTGTACGCAGAGCTTTTAATAAAGCACATTTAATTGTTGTTCGTGACTCTAATTCTAAGAAAGTTTTAGAGAAGTTAGGCGTGGAGAAAGAAATTTTTGTGGCTCCTGATTTCGCTTTCATGCTGCCAACTCCAGCCATTCAGGATTCTCAATCTGAACATAAAACTGCAATCATAGCTCTTCGTTATCTATTCAACTTACCAGTAAATTTCATCAATATTCTTACTGATTTCTGCAAATTTCTTCTCACAGAAAAAAACTACCATCTCAAATTTATTAACTTTCAAGAAGGTCACGAAAGCGACGCTCCACTTCACGAAAAAATAATCCAAAATCTCAATTCCCCAGAAAAAATTGAATACCTAACTCAGGACAAAATCGACAATCTCCTGACCGAATTTGCACAAGCCGATTTTGTTATTGGCATGCGCCTGCATTCTATAATCTGCGCTCTAAAAGCCAATAAACCACTGATCGCTTTAAATTATTCTTCCAAAGTTGAAGGCATAATTCAAGATGCTAATTTACAAAAAAATCTCCTCGATCCTTACAATTTAAATCTCGACCTTCTCAAAAAACTTTTCACAGAATTAGAAAATCAAAAACCAGAATATCAGCCAGATCTCTCAACCAAGTTTAGCTTATCGTCGATCTTGGCTAAATGACTTTTTTGAACCAAAGCAGCACTTTCCACTAAGCTATCAAAAGATTCGCCGCAATCGCCCCAAAAACCGTTTAAAACACTATATTTAAGAGTTCCTTGTTCCAGGTAGAATTTATTCACATCGGTTATCTCCAGTTCATTACGTTGAGACGGTTTTAGCGTTTTAATAACCTCAAAAACCTGAGCATCATAGATATAACAACCAATCACCGCTAAGTCAGATTTTGGCTCTTTTGGCTTCTCAACTATATTCATAATTTTATCTCCTTCAATTTCCGCTACACCATACGATTCAGGCTTCTGCACTTTTTTTAAGAATATTTTTGCGCCTTTTTCCTGTGTTTTAAATTCCTTAATCGAGTCAGTCAAATTATCTTCAATGATGTTGTCACCCAGAATTACTACAACATTCTCTTTATTTGCAAAACCTTCAGCTAAACTCAAAGCTTGCGCAATTCCTCCAGCCTTTTCTTGAACTTCGTAAGCTAGATTCAAGCCAAACTGTGAGCCTGAACCCAATAACTCAAGAAAACTTCCCGCATGGCCAGTACCAGATACGATTAATATATCTGTTATCCCAGCTTCTTTCATCACATAAAGCGGATAATAAATCATAGGCTTATTGTAAACCGGCAATAAATGCTTGTTTGTAACTTTTGTCAGGGGATAAAGCCTACTTCCCGTCCCACCTGCTAAAATAATTCCTTTCATAAAATTAGTTAACTTGGCTAATTAAACCCTAACTGAGGTAAAATATCAACTTTGATTAGCTAGCCATTCAAGTATTCTTCCACGGCCTCGTCCCAGCTTCTTAAAGTTGGAAGTTTTGTATTTCGCAGAATAGAATATTTTGGGCGTTTTGCTGGTCTTACGAAAGTTTTTGAATCTACTGGGTTTACCATTACTCGCATGCCTTTGATTTCGAAGATTGTTTTTGCGAAGTCGTACCAGCTGCAAGAATCAGAATTTGTTAGATGATAAATTCCATAATCGAGCTTATCTTCATTAAAAACAAAATTCCTAAGAACTGCCTCAGCCAAATCTACAGTATAAGTTGGCGCGCCAATTTGGTCATTAACAACATTCAATTCAGTCTCAGCATGGCCAAGGGTTATCATTGTATCCACAAAGTTTTTGCCATGCGGTCCAAATAACCAGGAAGTCCGAACGATATAATATTTTTCCATAGTCCTGGCCACCAATTTTTCACCTTCAGCTTTTGATTCTCCATAAACATTCAAAGGATTTGGAGAAGAATTTTCAAGATAGCCATCAGAATTTTCACCATCAAAAACATAATCGGTACTAAAAGTAACAAGGGTAGCTCCAACCAAACGGCATAGATTAGCCATTTCAGCTACGCATTCTGCATTAAGTTTAAAAGCCTGATCACGTTCTTTTTCTGCATCATCAACTCTTGTAAAAGCTATACAATTTATAACAAAATTTGGCTTAATATCATCCAAAACTTCCGCCAATTTGAGATAATCACAAATCTCCAGTTCAGCATGTCCAAAAGCAAAAAGCTCAACGTCAGAATTATCCTTTAACACATTTAAAAAACTAGAACCAAGCATTCCATTTTTTCCCAAAAGCACAATTCGCAGGGGGCTAGTTGACATATTTTATTTTAGAATTATGCCGGGTTCACGTGAACTAATTAACAGATTAAACCTTGTACAAACTCAATTTCCAGCCAATTTAATCTTTCAAAAATTCACTAATTTTTCCAGCAAGATCTTTAATCTCCACCAATTCAAAATCTTTTTCTGTGCGAAGTTTCCATTCGACGCTGTCTTTTTCTAAAGTTCTAGCACTAATAACCACACGCACTGGCGCACCCATTAAGTCAGCATCATTTAATTTCACACCGGCACTTTCTTCTCTATCATCAAACAAAACGTCTACGCCAGCCGCTAACAAATCTTTGTATAATTTATCAGCTTCGCTCAAAATCTTTTCATCCTTACCCAAAACTACTAATTCCACTTCAAATGGTGCAATTTCTTTTGGCCAAATTAGACCTTTATCATCGTGATGTTTTTCGGCAATCGTCGCCAAAGTTCTACCAATACCAATGCCATAACAACCCATGTAATACGGCTTAGTTTTGCCATCAGCATCCACAAAAACGGCATCCTTCATTTTGCTGCTATAGTGATATCCTAATTGAAAAATATTACCAACTTCAATGCCACGTTTTTCCGCTAACACAGAGCCATTCTCTGCCACAAATCCATCCTGGGCCATCGCAATATCCGTCTCAATATCAACTTTGTAATCTCTATCAATATTCATATTCAAAGCATCCAGATTTTTTTTGTTTGCTCCACCATACATATTTTTTACAGTGCGCAGAGAAATATCTCCAACGATTTTTACCTTACCCTCTAATCCAACTGGAGAAATAAAACCCGGCTCAGTGCCAAGCGCCTGAATTTCCTCAATAGTTGCTGGTCTCAAGTGAAAAGCGCCAATAGCTTTCTTCAATTTAATCTCATTAACATCCAAATCTCCTCTGATTACAGCCAAAACTAGCTCATTTTTTTCGTTGGCCATCATCACGTCTTTAACTTGTCTCCATAAAGGCAATTTGTGAAATTCCACGCCATCTTCCATGGTATTTCCGCGCTCAGCATCGACTTCTTTATATTCTGCCAATTCCTCATCTAAATTTTTATCATCACGTTTAAACTTCGCAATATCCTCATGAGCCACATATTTGCCATCTCCAGCAACAAAAAATCTACCTTCTCCAATTTCCGCTTCTACCTGATATTCATGACAATATTCTCCACCAATATATCCATTGTCAGCCTCAACTTTTAACGTCTGCAAGCCAAGTCTCTCAAAAACTCTAGTGTAAACTTCAGCCATTTTGTCATATTCTTCCTTAAATTCTTTTTCATCTCGTCCAAAAGAATAAGCATCCTTCATCACAAACTCACGCACACGCAATAATCCTCCACGCGCACGTTTTTCATCTCTAAACTTCGTAGAAAATTGATAAATATTGAAAGGCAAATCTTTATAACTCAAACTCATGTGACGAACCACGTCTACAAACATCTCTTCGGCCGTACCACCAAGCGCAAAAGCCGCTCCACGCTGATCTTTAATTGTCATTAACTCAAACCCCACAGAGCTGGTACGATTTGTCTCTTCCCATAGCTCCAACGGATGCAAAACCGGCGTAATCATTTCCTGCGCACCAGCCTTATCCATTTCTTCCTTCACAACTTTTACGATTTTTTGATGAACTCTCCAACCCAATGGCAAGAAATAATAACGTCCAGCTGTAGATTCAGCGATAAATCCGCCTTTTGTCAGAAGCTGATGACTCACGAACTGTGACCCACCCTGTGATCCATAACTACTTTTCCCGAACAATTTAGAATATCTCATGGGAAGAATATAAACATTTTTACCAAGGTTATCAATATTAGATGTACAAAACCGATTTTAGCTGCCAAAAATCAGATTTTAGAAAAATTTTAAGAAAATTTAACGAAAATTTAATGCCCTCTTGGTATAACTAAGAAGTATCCTCAAATTAGGATACTTAAAACTAAATTATTCACACCAACTTTGTACGAGCTAGTTTAAAAACTTTTCCCCTCTCCGATTTGCCGGCATTCTGACGTAAATTCGGAGAGGGAGTCACAACTTAAAAACCTACCCATGAAAAAACAAATGAAAAAACAGAAAAAATTAACGGTTGTAATGGATGAACAGCTATATGAAATGGCTCAAAGTAAATGTAATGAAAGATTTGGAATTGGACTCAGTCCTTTGATAAAAGTTTTTTTAAAGTCTTTTGTCACCCAGAACGGAGTAGGATTTTATGTTGGAGATGATGATTTATGCAGACTTTTTGCGCGATGGATGATTAAAAGGCAGTCGCTTCGGGATATGAAAGACCGGAATATAAAAGAAGGAACTCATTGTGGGCCATACCTAAAAGACCTATATAGTTTAGGCAATATCGGTAGATTCCGGCCTTAAGCCCTAGTAGCCTCCAACGGCGTTTTACTAACCACCTTGTGCTTTCTTTCATCAATCTTGCTCATCAACTTTTCGGCCCATTCTTTGTGCGCTTCGTACCATTCAAAAGTCTTTTGGATTCCTTCTTTAAACGTTACAGAAGGCGCCCAACCTAATTCTGACTGTAGCTTAGAAGAATCAATCGCATAACGTCTGTCATGCGCCAATCTATCATCAACGTAAGTGATCAAACTGTCGTCTTTGCCAAAAAATTCTAACAAAAATTTAGTAATTTCGAGATTTGTACGCTCATTATTGCCGCCAACATTATAAACATCACCAATACGACCCTTTTCCAAAATCAAATCAATCGCTCGACAGTGATCAATGACATAAAGCCAATCTCTCACATTCAAACCATCACCATAAACCGGCACCGGCTTGCCAGCCTCAATTAAACGAAAAAAATAGGGGATTAACTTCTCCGGAAACTGGTACGGCCCATAATTATTACTGCAACGGCTGATTGTTACCGGCATCTTGTAAGTTTCAAAATAACTCAAAACCAACAAATCTGCAGAAGCCTTAGTAGCCGCGTACGGGCAGTTTGGTTTGATATTAGTATTTTCAGTAAAAAAATCTTTAGAATTTAGGCCCAAATCACCATAAACCTCATCCGTGGAAACTTGATGGTAACGTTTAACTCCCGTCGCCTTAGCTGCCTCAAGTAAATTATGAGTTCCAATAATATTTGTCTGCACAAAAATGCTCGGCTCTTTAATACTGCGATCAACATGAGTCTCCGCCGCAAAATTCACCACCGCATCAAATTTTTCAGCGGCAAATAACTGCTCCACAAAAGCTTTATCCGCAATATCTCCCTTCACAAACTTAAAATTTTCCCGACCTTCTAAATCACTCAAATTATCTAAATTGCCTGCATAGGTCAGTTTATCCAAAACCACCACCTGCCAATCAGGGTGCTTTTCCACTACATAATGTGCATGGTTACTGCCAATAAATCCGGCTCCGCCTGTAATTAATATTTTCATGAGTTTACTTCTTTAATAAATTCATCAAGATCGTAAATATAATCTTCAGGTACATAATTTACCGAAGACACAGCCATAAGTACAGCATCCGGCGAAAAGTCATAAAATTCCCTAAAGCACATTTCGCGCATTATGATCGCATCCGTCGGACCCTTTAACTCAAAATCCAACCATTTACTACCATCATGCAAACGCGCTTTGATAGTACCCTTCTGACAAATATAAATTTTACGTTCATGTCTTACAGCGTGCCCTCCTCGAGGTTTGCTCACGTCGGTCAAATAATAAATTCGCGCCACCGGCCAATCCACGAAATCTTTAAGTTCAACCGCAGTCAAACTGCCGCGTTCATCTACAAAACTCTTAAATTGAATTTTTTCGGCCTTTTCCATCCAAAATTAAAATTACCAACTAAATAACTCTATTTTTCTTTTCCTCTTTAAACGCTTCAAAGATATCGCCTTCCAAAACTTCACAGTTACCAATGAATTTAATACCACAATCGTGACCTGCGCTAATTTCTTTAATAGTTTCATCAACCTTCCGTAGAGATTCAATTACACCCTTACCAATCACATTTTCAACACCTTCAGCATTTTTACCTCTGATAACATTCACCTTTGCCTTGGATTCTAATTTACCATCCGTAACCTTGGCACCGATAATCATCTCTTTCTTTTTTGTTAAGAAGATTTGCCTAATTTGTGCGCGACCCAAAGTCACAATCACGATTTCCGGCTCAAGTAATCCAGTTAAAATTTTCTTAATATCCTCTAATAAATTATAGATAATTGTATATTTTTTGATTTCCACGCCCTCTCTCTCCGCATTACGATTAACATTTGGAGAATCAACGTCTGTATGGAAAGCCACAATCAAACCTCGGCTGGCTCTAGCCATAGTTACATCAGAATCAGTCACCGTACCAACTGCTCCGTGAATAATTTTAATCGCAACTTCTTCATCTTTAATCTTAGCTAGGGAAGCTTTAATCGCCTCAAGAGATCCCTTAGTATCAGCCTTAATAATAATTTTCAAAACTTTTTCCGCTTTTACCTGAGAAATAAGTAAGTTAGAAGCAGAGGTTTTTTCCTGAATATCAGTTTTATTGATCAAATTTAATTCTTCAGCTCTGTTACGCGCTGTCTTCTCATCTTTTACTACCTGTAGAATGTCGCCGCTCTTTGGCGTCGCACTCAAACCTGCAATTCTCACCGGCATAGAAGGTCCCGCAGCAGTCACAATTTTACCCAAATTATCACGCATCACTTTAATACGTCCATGAGTATTACCAACGATCACATTATCCATCACTCGCAAAGTACCTGTATTAATCAAAACAGTCGCCACTGGACCAACATTATGATCCAAATGTGCTTCAATAACTGTACCAACGGCTTCACGGTCGGGATTTGCCTTCAAATTCAACATCTCCGCATTCAGCAAAATCATATCCAACAAATCATCAATACCAGCACCCGTAATCGCAGAAACCGGCACCATCACTGTATTTCCACCCCATTTTTCAGGTTGTAGACCCATTTCTGCCAATTCTCCCATCACTCTATCTGGATTGGCATCAGGTTTATCCATTTTATTCATCGCTACGATCACTGGTACGCCAGCTTCTTTTGCATGGTTATAAGCCTCAACTGTCTGAGGTTTTACACCTTCATCAGCCGCTACTACCAAGATCGCGATATCCGTAACTTTGGCACCACGAGCACGCATCGCTGTAAAAGCTTCGTGACCCGGAGTGTCCAAAAAAGTAATTAATTTTCCATGTTTTTCAATCTGGTAAGCACCAATATGTTGAGTAATACCACCAGCTTCACCAGCCACAACATTAGTACTCCTAATCGCATCCAACAATTTAGTTTTACCATGATCTACGTGACCCATAATACAGATCACTGGAGGTCTTTCTTTCAACAAAGAGCTATCATCCTCAAGAATCAATTTAGTAATATCACCACTCAAAAGTTCCTCAACTCCGGCAATATTTCTCTTTCTCTTAAGTTTAATACCCATATCATCAGCGATGACCTGGGCAGTTTCAAAGTCGATTTGTTGGTTAATGTTAGCCAAAATTCCATTCTTCATCAATTCACCGATAATCTTAGCAACTTTAATTCCAGTTTTTTCTGCAAATTCTTTAACGGTAATTACATCCTGAATCTCAAAAGCCCCGCCAACCAGCACTGGCGCCGGTGCTGCAGCCCGCACTTCCACCTTTTTACCCTTACTATTATCCTTACCAGCCATTTTTTTACGCTGGCCACGCACAATTTCACGTTCACGTTCCTCAGAAATAATTTCATCATAAATTTCCGCAATATCTTCAGGTTTTTTTTCTTCAATTGAATCTGCTGTGCTCTGAACCGCCACTTTTGCCTCTTCCTTAGCCTCAGCCTTAGCCTTTTTAGGGCTCAATTCATCAAGAATCAATTGCGCAGTTTCATCTTCAATAACCCTCGCTCTTGGCGCTACTTCAAAGCCCAATTCTACGATTTTGCTCTTTAATTCTTTTAAATCTATATTAAGTTTCTCCGCTAAATCACTCAGTTTGGTCGACATATTGAGGTAAAGACAATAAAATGTGGCCCAAGTCTACGGAAAAAATGTTCCAAAGTAAAGTAAATCAACTATATTAGCAGTCATGGAAATCCTACTTTCAATTACAACTTTGGCGGCCCTTGGACTCGTGGTTTTTTTACTTCTCAAAAATAACAAAAATGATGAAGGAAAAGGCGAGGATTCCAAGCTGATTTACGACTATATAGAATCTTTGCGCAAGGAAATGCGCGACGGCAATCAAATGACGCGTAAAGACACAGAAGAAAGGCTCGATAAAATCCAGGAAAGACTGGCAAAAGGTTTGGAGTTTTCTTCTACAACTCTACAAAAACAATTCAGCGAGAGTTCAAAATTAATTCAGAATGTTACAGAAAAATTGACCAAACTGGATGAGACTAATAAACAGGTTTTAAATTTCTCTGAAAAAATGCAAAACCTGGAGAATATCCTTAAAAACCCAAAGCAAAGAGGTATTTTGGGAGAATATTTCCTCGAAACTCTACTTAAAAACGTCCTTCCGCCGGGTTCTTATCAGATGCAGTATGCCTTCAATGATGGGACTATCGTGGACGCAGTAGTTTTTGTGAAAGATAAAATTATCCCAATTGATTCAAAATTCTCTCTAGAAAATTACAACCGCCTAGCCGAAGAACGAAATCCGGTTGAGCACGAACGTCTCGAGAAATTATTCAAATCAGATCTTAAAAGTCGTATTGATGAAACTGCAAAATATGTAAAACCTTCAGAGGGCACTATGGATTTCGCCTTTATGTTCATTCCTCACGAAGCAATTTATTATGATTTACTAGTTGCCCAGGTTGGTGCTTTAAAGGTAAATACTCGTGACTTGATCGAATATGCCTTCAAGGAAAAGCACATCATTATAGTTTCCCCAACTTCGTTCTTAGCTTATTTACAAACTGTTTTACAAGGCTTAAATGCGCTTAAGATTGAAGAATCAGCTAAGGAAATCAAAAAAAATGTCGAGCAATTGGAAAAACACGTTAATAGTTATGAAGAATATCTCAAAAAACTTGGCGGTCACCTCGGCACTACTGTTAATATGTATAATTCTGCTTATAAAGAATTTGGAAAAATAAATAAGGATATTTACAGGATTACTGAGAGCGAAGTGGTTGTCAAAATCGACCCAATTTTATTAGACAAGCCAAATATAGAAGTCTAGAATAGGCGCAAATAATAAATTTTTTAACTTAAGAATATGGGAGTTAGATCAAAAACCTTAGTTACCGTTTTAGCTGTTGGACTCGTAGTTGGCGTGGCAACTTGGCAAACTCAAAATAAATCTTTATTCCAGGGACAAATTCTAGATCAGGACACGGAAGAAAATGCAGTTGAAGAAACTGAAACTTCTCAAGCTTTACCAGATTTAACTGCTGATTTATCCGTGATCGCCCCTGCCTCAACAGATGGCGACCTTAGCGTGAACGTAACCATCGCCAACGAAGGCGCAGGTGCCGTTACAGGTGAGAAATCTTTCAAATACACAGTTTACCTTAATGACGTTGAGGTTTTCTCAAACACTGATTCTTACACAACAATGGCCCCAGAAGATTCCTTCAGCTTCACTTATCCAATCTCCCGCAGCGTCTATTCTTACGAAAACACCGGCACCGCAAAAGTAGTAGTCGACAGCGATAGCTCAATCGAAGAAGAAGACGAGGACAACAATGAGGCGGAAGTTGAATATAGCTTGTAATAATTTATGGATACCGCTCCCAATCAATCAATAGCCTAATTGCTTTAAGCGATCATGCAACTCATCAAAGCTCTTCTTGAATTGAGAAAGGTTCTTCAACCAATCTGCTAGACGCATATCCAATTGATCCTCTACCTGCCTTTTAGCAGGGGGATAACCATTATTATTTTTAGAATGGAGTTTATGGAGGGGATGAACGTACTGTCTTTTCAAATAATGTTCAAGCAACTGCATGGCAAATGCCTTAGCTTCAATTAGGGGTCTTAATTGTTTTATACCCTCAATTAGCTGTGATTTACTCATAGACTCTCGATTTAAAAGAGAAGAATCTTGCTCTCTGGCGACCTCAGCTCTGCTAAAAAAACTTATTGCAGGGTGTTGTCTGCCTAAATATTCCAATCCACCAACCATAGTAGAAAATCTAGTCAACAAAGGATAGGACTCATCCAAAAGTTTCTGTACGCTCCCGACTGGTTCGAACCTAAGTTCCTCTTCAAATTCCCCTTTAAGCTCACCCAGGAGTTTGTCATATGCAGCCCTCGGCAATTCTTCTTTCTCACTAATAATGGCATCTACTTTGCCATGAGTATCATTAACACCTGATTCGGCAGCTTTCTCTCGATCTTCCGTTTTATGTTCAGGAATATCCCAAGCACCACCTTCATCATAAGTTACTTCAGCTGATCCGTTAGTAGTAGACATGTTTTATTTTGTTATTAAACTAGTAACCATATTATAACACGATATCGTCAATAACGCAAGTGGCGAGTAAGCTGCAACCAATCTATTTAAAACGTAATAAAGAACGCACTTTGCCGCTAAACCAACTTCCAATACCACCAATCGCTCGATCCTCAGATGCCTTTTCCGCAGTCACAGCAAAGACCTTTACGCATTTAGGTTGTCCAGGAGGAGTTAAAGGCTGTGGTGACTCAACCATTCTCACATTTGCAAAACCTGCTTCTTCAATCATACGCTTAATAAGTGGGAAATTTTGTTGCTTCAAGAGATCAACAAACATTGCACCAGCTCCACCAAAATCATGATTCTGACCTTTTGCATCAACAAAACTTCTTCCACCTCTTCTTATTCCAATTGGATCTGGTAATTGTGCGCCAGGATATTCTAGATTACCTCCAGACGTTTCTCCATAACTTAATGCTTCGCCAGTATTCTTATCCACAACGCTAAAGGGCTCTTTCTGAACTTCAACACCACCAATCGATTGCCAATTATCTCCGCCAGCTCCATCAACCCACTCAGTCCACTCAATGGCAATTTTACCTCCATCCTTCAAGGCTTCATGCCAATTTTTAAGTGCTTCGACATATTCTTCATAGCGTTCAAAATAGGCAAGTGACCTACCAAAACAAGTAACAGCATCATATCCACCCTCAACTTTCGGAGGATTTTTCATATCACCAACCCGAAAATCAATTCCTTCCTGGCCAAAATCTTTTTTCGCCGCTTCAATAGCGGTTGGTGAAAAGTCCACAGCAGTTACATCCAACCCACGATCACGGACAAGCTTACTTGTATGACCTCTACCACATGCCAAATCAAGTACTTTTGCTCCTTGCGGTAATGCTGAAAGCCCACCTTCATTAAAGGCCACATCAACTTCCCGACGATATTTTTCATCTGGAGTAATGCCCATTAATCCCAAAGCCTCCATATCTAAAGCTCTCTGGTAATGACTGGAATCCGATTCCATACTGGCTTCTTTTTTTTCTGGCTCAGCCATAATTTAGTTATTAAGTGACAATTATAGCATATTTGTCACATAGAAGCCATACACCTAAGGCATTCTTCCTAGAAAGAATATGGGGATGACAATAAAGTTGAAGTTGATTACACTTTATAGATAGAAAATCAAAATTATAAGTTTCCTAACGCTTTATCTATCGAAGTCAAAATCCAAGCTAGTAACACCATGCACGTGCATAGTTTCTGCGACTGCATCATTAACATAAAGACCAACTAAATCTGGATTAGATTCTAGAATCAATCTTCCTTCTTGATGTGACTTTGCAACATTAGCAGCTGGCCCAACGATAGACTTAACCGGTTGGCCTCTATTGAATGTTTGCATAATTTCGGGATCAGTTCTCATTTGCTCTGCAAGCCTATCAATAAATGACGCGCTAGCCTTGCGGATCTGAAGAAAAACTCCATCATCAACCTTCATACCTACGCAGGGCATTCCAGTTTCGGTTGTAGTTGGGGAAGCTACTTCTGATACTTCTAACTTTCGTATATCTTCATAAGACATGCTCGGATTATAAGGAAATTTACGTATTTGTCAAGTTGACGCTGCCTAGCTTAAGTATAAGCTTGCACATAAGCAATAAGATTTATACAAAAACCATATGAATAAAGAAATTCAAAAATACAACAACTCCCAAACCGCTTCCGATAAAGCAATTTGCGATCTGTTAGAGAAAGAAATCAACGCCGGCCTTCCTCAAGCTGAAAACAAAATTTGGCATGGTCATCCAGTCTGGTTTCTTGATGGAAATCCTATAGTCGGCTACCACAAATTAAAAGATTGCGTTCGTATATTGTTTTGGAGCGGACAAACTTTTGAAGAAGACGGGTTATCTCCAGAAGGCTCATTTAAGGCTGCACAAATACGCTACACCTCAGCCGACCAAATCAACAAAAAAGACCTAGCTCGCTGGTTAAAGAAATCAAAAAGCATCCAATGGGATTATAAAAATATAGTGAAGAGAAAAGGGCAGCTTGAAAGGTTGAAGTAAGGTGCAAAACCACGTTTGTAACTCGCGGCATATGTCGGAAAGTAGTGAAAGAGTTTATGAAGAATTGACACCAAGAACAATGGATGCAGTTCTGCAATTTCTAGAAGGAGCAAGTTTTGATTGCGAAAGAGAGGCTTATGAATGTGAAGCTGTAGGTGAAATTACTCCAGAGCATATGCAAAGATCAATAATGTTGCCCTACGAAATTGCTTTAACTGAAAGATCAAAAAAGGTAGTTCTAACAACAGGTAAAAACAGATCCATCCCCACGACAGCCAACTTTATAGTTAGACGAGATACTTCCAGATTATCCTTGCATACTCATCATATTGGTCTGGGGCAAGAAACTACAACTCCTTCTTTTTCAGATATTTACCTTACAGATTTTGCCAGCCCAAGAACGCCATTGATTTTAGCTCACAGGTTAGGCTTAACAGTCTATCGCAGACCAATACTTTTAGATCCTTCCACGTTAAAACCAGTAAGATCCGATATAAGAGATACTTTATTACTCTGGGGAGAAGAAAATAACATAGATATTTTTAGTTTTGGAGGCAAGAATTTAAGATCGCCACATGATCTAACACCTAATGAAAAATTCTCATTGGAAAGAAAATTTGCTGCCGAAGCCAATCTGATTGTTGAAGATGGAGAATGGGAAGATACACAAAGAATTCAAGGCATTATGGATTACATTAATTTAAGAAGAAACAAAAATTCTTAAGGTCCGTGCCTATTCACTTACAATACTTCCTATACTCTGGAAATGCTGCTTTGATATGACCAAAAATCCACTGAGTCTCGGTACCTTTTTTACTGCAGTCGTCCTTACTGTAAACAAGCAAAATTTCTATTTTGCCAGTTTTGTTAGAGAGATAAAAAATCACACGATTACCAGAAGTTTTTGGTGACATATTAGTTCCGGCAACTTTAAAGTCGTATTTAAATATTCCCACGCCATCCTCCTGGAAGTAGCATAAAACATCAATTAGACTTGTTTGCTGAACCATAAAAACCCTCTTCAAGGTGTCTATTATAGTCTTTTTAGTTTCGAGCCATTGTTTCCCTTTATACTTCCTGTAAAAATCCTTACAAAAATGTTTTTCGCAATAATCAGAAAATGCCACTTCAAAATTTATATCTCTAATAAACATTTTCAGGCTCTTCGTTATTGATAAGTGTGTAGGGAATAACTTCTCTATTTTTACATATTTTCCAAGGCAATTGTTGATGAGTAAACTCCACGATCTCTTGAGTACTAGCTTTTTTCCACTTTGCACAAACTTCTTTTACCAGGGCCAATTCAGCCTTATCCAAAATGGCATCATCAGGTTGCTCCATTAATGAAATCATAATTGCTCCACGACTTTCTTCTGCTTTTACTGACTGATCTGAATCAATAATATCAAAAAACTCAATTGCCACTGGTCCCTGTGCAAGTCTACGATATTCAAAACCTGAAATCGGTTTTAAAGATTTATAATAACTGGCAAAATCGCATAAATAAACCAATTTAGCTAATTTTGTTTTAGTAATTTTACCGTCATCCGCAGCACCGTACTTGATACATTGCTGAATCAGACTATGAAATTTATTAAAAGACTTCTCGTCAAAATTACGTGCATCCACTTTTTCCGCAGTACTCAATTCTTCGTCAAGAATAATCTCAATTGGAATATCAAACGTCTCAGATATTATTTTCAACTCAGACAACGTAATATCCCTTTCTCCCTTCTCCAATGCTATGAGTGTTGGACGGGAAATCCCAAGTTTCTTTGAAAGCTCCTCCTGCGAAAACCCAGCCGCCTTTCTTAACTTATTAACAAAGTCTTTCATAGTGAAATAGGGTGATATTTAAATGCATAAACATATTACATTAGTATAAACTTATCGTCAATATTTCTTACAAAAAAGGAATGGCGGGTGATTAGTGGTTATTTAAGTAAAGTAAATTGACAATTGGCGTATTGGGATTCGCCTAAAGTTTGCAACGTTAAGTGGCTCCTGGAAACAAACTTTGACTTTGTAACATAATTTTGGTATATTTGCTTAGGCGTTTGGAGGGTTCGCCCTCTCACGGCTTCCAAGCTGTAGCCAAGCGCCAACAAAGTATCTGCTTCAATTAGGAGCGGATTTTTTGTTTTAATCCTCTTCCGGTGCTCCATCATGTAGCAACCTAGTCATTGTTACTTCATTCATTCCCCAAAATGGAATAATACTCCAAAAAAACTTATTACCTTGATCAATCTGTTTAATAATGACTTTAACCCCATTTCTTTTTACTACAGCAATGAATTGACTTCCTGGAGTGACTTATACAGTAGCTCGCCCTTCTCTTTTACCTCTTTGAACTGTTCTTCTGTAAATTTAAGCATAACAATTTTTAGCACCCCGAATTATAGAGTGCCAATATCATGAAGGTCAATAATTATACACATAATTCACATACTATTGTTGATAATTATAGAAAATGTAATATTAACTGCATATGAGCGACATTAAACGAAAATGGGATCTACTTTCTGAAGAAAAAAGAAAGACTATCATTGATGAAATAGTCACATTCTTTAATCAGGAAAGAGGAGAGACAATCGGCGTAATTGCCGCCGAAGACATTCTGGATTTCTTCTTACAAAACGCAGCACAGGACATTTACAACAAAGGTGTAGAAGACGCAAAAAAACTTCTTAAAAAGCGTTTTGACGATTTGGAAATGGACTTGGATCTTTTGCTTGATAAGTAAGGCTTCTCTGTTTCTTGCCAGTGTTGACTTAGTCTGTTAATATTCGAGGCTAACTAATCTACAACATATGTCTTTAGGTCGTGCACCAGAAGGTCCATCAATGGCAGAAATTGTAGAAGCTGAGATCCAGAGCCAGCCCGGGAACACTGAATTTATGCGTATTAAGCAAGCCATAAATAATTTTCCTATGTGTCTTCCTGGTAGTGATGGGAAATCCTTGAGCAAAATAGCTCAGGAATCTTATGCTCAGATTCTGACTAATGAAAGTTTTGATCCAAACTGGCGCTTCATTGATTTTTTTAGAGAAGATATAGCTGAACAAAGCGAAGAAGCCGTTGCGGAAAGGTTACGTGAATCCGGAATAAGTGATAAAAAAATATTTACTACATTCACTCAGGTTGATCAAGATATACAAACAGCTTTAGATTAATCGGATATCGATAAATCAGCATTAGCAAAATTAATAGATCAGGGAATACGCCAACAGCATTTAGGAAACGTGATAACTGCAGTAGAACAATATCGCCAACTTATTTTGCCCGTTTACATTAAGCTAAGAGAAATGGGCTACACCTTTACCGATCTTTATCAAAGCTGGTAGCAGTCAAAAAAAGTTTATCCAGCCAGCAATTCCTCCACAAACCCCTCCACGCCATCCATCGTCCTTGGGTACATGCTGACATCGGGGAATTCCAGGTTCATAATTCTACCGTAAACTACATTAATCAGCTTTTTCATGCGTTCGGTTTCTTCTTCAGTGATTGTTAGTGGCAGAATTTTAATCTGATCATCTACGGGTTTTAAGAATTCCAGGAAGCCCTGTCGGACTTTGTATTTTCCTTTAAATTCTCTGGCGTTTTCGACCAAAATCTTATAGAAAATCAGCTGGTTTTTGTATCTCCAGGCTTTAAGTTTTTCGTAGTCCTGACCGCCTTCCCAAGCTTTCACAGGCTTACCGGTTTTGTAATCGTAAACGGTAATTTCTTTATTTTCTTCATCATAACGCATCTTATCCACAATTCCGGTAATTTCTGCCTCGCCAACCTTCACATTCTGCCCGCTAAAATTAAATTCTGACTGATCATGTGGGTTAAAAGAATCCTTCCTGGCATTGTAATAAGCCGTCAAATTGTCCCTGCCCTGCTCCAAACTATACTCGTAATCCTTAGTTGTCATCCTCATATCGGCAAGTTTAAATTCAAATTGCTTCAACAAAAATTCCAGCAATGGCAAAACCTTAGTCTGCTTAAACTCGATAGAGAATTTATTCAGCGCATAATGGATCACGCTGCCATAAATGCCAGACACGCTCAACCTCTCTGGAAAGCGCAAAAGATTCTGCTCCAAAAACACCTGTGGACCTTTTTCGACAATATCCAAAAAATTATTTAAATGTGTCACATTGAGTTTATAATCCTTCAAAATTCCTTTTAGAATTTCGCTTTCCTCAATATTTTTCACCTCATGCTTATCGATTTTTTGCTTTAGGAGTAAGAGTTTTTCCAAGCCCTTACTCTCCGCGAAATCCCGCTCCATGCCTTCCACTGTTGCTAACAATATTCCACTCTTAGGCTTTTTTTCCACTTCAGAATCTTCCAAAAACCGCAGTCTAGTTTGTTCGTCGCCCTTTTCATCATACTTATTTCTGCAAAGATAAATATTGCGTTTTGCACGCGTCAAAGCCACATAAAACAGCCTCAATTTATCGTCATTGTTTTCCGCATCAGTCGCCAGTGGAATATTTGAAGGGAAGGGGAGTTTATCCGGCCATGAACCCTTCGTCCATTCGTGATCCTGACAATGCAGCAAAAAAACATTCTCAAACTCCAAACCCTTAGCCCCGTGCGCCGTTAGCAAATTTACCGCCTTCTGGTCGCTGTTAAAAGAGTTTTGATAATACATTGAGAGTTTATGCTTCTCATATAGCTCAACGAGCTCTACGACGTCCGTAACAGTCTTAGCGCCCGTGCCTTTGTACCCACGCACCTTTTCCACCAAAGCCTGCAGAGCTTGTAGCAAATCCAAATATTCCAGCTTTTCATTCTCAAATTTCGCCGCACTAAAATAATATTCTTTATACGGACTCTTGAAATCCCCATCTTCAACACCCGTAATCGTATCAATAATCTCCTCCGCAGTTTTTTCCTTTGCATCAATTCCAAGTTTAATTAAGAATTCGGCAATAGCGCGCAATTTTTCATCTTCACTTTCCAGCATCGCTTCCAACCAAAGTTTCTTATCCTTAAAAGCCCTAACCGAAATTTTCCAAATCGTTATTTTGTCCACACCCCAAAAAGGGAAACTCAAAATCTCCGGCAAATATTCATCCGCTTCGTTTTGGTTTTTTACCGCTACAGTATTAGCAAATTTAAGAATAGTAATCAGCTCCTTTATATGTTTTTGATCCAGCAATTTTTTCTTGCGCTCATAAGCAACCGACACGCCCAAATAATCCAAAACCCTAGCTGCCATTTCCAGCGATTGATGTTTGCGCCCGATCACAGCGATCTCTGCCGCTGGCACATTTTCCTTAAGTTTTTGTAGAATTTTTTCAGCGATCCAAACCAATTCCTCAAGGATAGTAGGGAATTCCATCTCAGTAATTTCTCCAAGTTGCAAATCAGTTCTGGCAGCAAAAAGATCCTTCTTAATTTGATCCGGAAGTTGCTTTTCCAACCTTTCCTCACCCTTCAAAATAATGCGTCTAACGTAATCCAAAATCTCCTGAGTTGAACGATAATTTTTTTGCAAAACGATCATTTTTGGCTCTCTGTACTTCTTTTGGAAATCCAACAAATTCGCAATATTAGCACCCTGAAATTTAAAAATCGCCTGGTCATCATCTCCCACCGTCAAAATATTCGGCCTTCCTTCATTGACCTCCGCATCCAACAACTGATCCAAAAATCTCATCTGAATACCGTTCGTATCCTGAAACTCATCCACCAAAACATACAAATATTTTTCCTGCAGGTTATAGCGCAGCTCAGGGTGTTTTTCAAAAGCGTCCACCGTATCCAAAAGCATATCATCCCAATCAAAAAAGCCTTCTTTATGCAACTGTTGTTGATATTTTTCGTAAACCTCACAAAGCTCCAATTGCTTTTGAACTTTTTCCCCATCCTTAAATACATCTTTTTTATCATTATTTTTCCTCGTGTAGTCGTCTTTCCAAGCTGTAATTGGTTTTGTGTCGGTCTTTACATCCGCAGTCGCAAGTGCATAAGCCTCTTCCAAATCTCTAACTAACACCTCTTTAATATTTTCATACGGTAGAATTTTGGAGCGCATTTCAAAACCAACACTTTTCAAATTTTCAATCAAAGCAGGTATCAACTCCACGGTTTTTTTAGACATTCTCTCCTGAAAAATAGTTTCCAAAAACACCTGGGCCTTCTTCAAAAAATCCTTATTCTCATTCAATATTTCTCTAAAGTTAGCAGGACTCAAACCGCCTTTTTTTAATTCACTTATTTTCTTCAAAATATCCGGCAGGTAAGTGTACCCTTGATCTGGATGATGAGAATTTAAGGAATAATTATGCTTTAAACCCTTCAAAATTTCCTCAAGTATCGAATATTGCGTTAACTGATCCGCCGGATTATACCGCCCACCCTGATAAAAATATTCTGGATTCTTATTAATAATTTCCGTGCCAAATCCATGAAAAGTATGAATCGCCACTTTATAAGCATCCATCCCTATCAAACCCGCCAACCTTTTGCGCATATTTATAGCCGCAGCTTCAGTATAAGTAAGACAAAGAATAGAAGACGGCAGCGTATCCGTCATTCTCAAAATATTTGCCACCCTCAAACTCAAAAGCTCGGTTTTACCGGATCCCGGCCCGGCAATAACCATAACTGGCCCATCAATAGTATCCACAGCTTCCTTTTGCTCTTCATTCAGATTCTCATACCTTTTTTGAAACAGCTCATTAAATTCCATAAGCGCATTTTATATCAATCACACCCACAAACACGACCAGTAATTCCAATCCAGTTGCGAAGAGAAAACAAAAGTGGTATAATAATGAGAATATTTAATAAAAAACAAAAATGGAAAACAAAAAAACATGGCTCTATGGAGTCGTAGCAGTTGCGGTAGTAGCTGCAATCGCAATAGGTATCTCAATGAAAGGTAGTTACTTCCAGGGTAAAATGGGCCCTATTAGTGGTCCAACTACTGGTCCTACAACTGGATTCGGTAAAGTTAACACTAATTGTGTAAGAGCAGCAGACTGCGCAAAAAAAGCTCCTCAAAGCACAAAAAACAAACTTGCTAAACCAATAACTTCCTACGTTTCCACAGCTAATAGCTCATCAAAAGTTTTGAAAAGAGCTAACTACCTACCTAAACGTAACTAGAGAAGAATTAGTTTACCAAATCGTTCAAGCTAAGATTAAAAAAGGACTCTATCCCATAACAGGAGTAGAGTCCTTTTAAAATCTATAAATTTTTACTCTTCTTCTTTTTCTTCAGCTTCCTCGTCCTTCGCAGCCTTCTTAGCTTTTTTCTTTTCTTTACCACCTTCAGCATCTTCTTTCATGGCATTGATAGAAAGACCAACTCTGTGGTCGTCTGGATCAATAGCGATGATTTTAGCCTTAACTTTGTCGCCAGCTTTCAAAACTTCTCCTGGATCTTTGATCTCCATTTCAGAAATTTCACTAACGTGGATCAAACCGTTGATGTCATCGTCCAATTTAACAAAAGCACCGAATGGAGTTAATCTGTTAATTTCACCTTCAATAATAGTTCCAACTTGATATTTCTTTGTAGCTTCAATCCAAGGATCTGGCACCAATCTCTTCATAGATAGGCTGATCTTGTCTTCTTCTTTACCAATAACCAAAACTTCAACATCATCACCAAGTCTTCCGTATTCGTTAGGATCCTTAACATGGCCCCAAGCGATTTCTGAAATATGTACCAAACCTTCAAGACCTTCGAATGTAACGAAGATACCAAAGTTAACGATACCACTAATTCTTCCTTTAACTTTTTGACCAACTTCCAATTTACCAAGTGATCTCTTTCGTTCTTCTTCTTCCGCAGCACGTTCAGATAAAATCAATTTTCCACCTTCCTTATCTAGATTGATAATTTTAACCAACAATGGCACACCAACCAAAGCCTGAAGTCTTGATAGAATTCTGCTAGTGTCCGCACCATTAACACGTGGATAATGCAAAGGAGCAAGTTGAGAAACTGGGATGAAACCTTTGATTCCATCGATGTTCAACAGCAAACCACCCTTATTAGCTTCACTTGGGTGAACAGTAATAGCTTCTTTAGTTTCATAAGCTTTAGTAAATTTGTCCCAAGTCTTCTGCTGACTAGCTTTACGTAGAGAAAGTACAACTAAACCATCATCATTTTCAGATTCAAGAATATAAGCAGAAACCGTATCTCCAGGTTTTAGAGATTTTAGAGTTCCAGTGCTGTCTTGTGTTTCCTGACCGGCAATAATACCAGTAGCAACACCATTAAGATCCACTAAAACTTTATTTTTCCAAACAGTAATAACGATACCTTCGATCAAGAGACCAGGTACAGGCAATATCACATCATCAGCTTTTGCTAAAAGCTCATCCATAACTGAATTAGCGGTTGTAGTTGGGGTCATAATTAACTATATAGCAAGACTATTTAATATTTTATCGCTTTTTAAATTTAGGGGCGTCTTGCTAATTTTGAAGCCAGTAAGATAAAAAGCCCGTGAATTATAATCAGGGCTTCTCATCTTGTCAACCAAACTGGATTCTACTTATTTTTAACCAATTCCAATTTATCGCCTTTTTTGATCAATTTTACATGATCGCCATCTTTAAACTTGCCTTCTAGATACTTAGTAGTCAAAGGATCTTCAACTAAATCCTGGATAGCTCTTCTAACTGGTCTCGCCCCATATTTAGGGTCATAACCAATTTTTGCAAGAATATCCAAAGCCCCTTCGCTAGAAACCAAATCAATGGACTTAGGCTTTAGACGCTGTTGCAAACGATCCAAATGCATTTTAACAATTCCCTTAATGTTGTCATTAGTCAAAGCCTTAAACACTACAACTTTATCAATTCTATTTAAGAATTCAGGCCTAAAGTGATCTTTTAAGTCTTTTAGAATATCTTCCTTCATCGCCTCAAAATCTTCTGCGGCTTTTTCAAGATCAGAATTATTTGCTGAGAATCCAATCGGCGCAGCTTTTTCAGTCAATTTTTTCGCACCAATATTAGAAGTCAAAACTATAATAGTATTCTTGAAATCAATTTTTCTACCTTTTGCATCAGTAATTTCTCCATCTTCAAGAATCTGAAGCAACAAATTAAATACATCGGGATGAGCTTTTTCGATCTCATCAAACAAAACAACACTATAAGGCTTTCTTCTAACTGCCTCAGTTAACTGACCACCTTCTTCATAACCAACATAACCAGCGGTAGCACCAACTAATCTAGAAGTATTATGTCTTTCCATAAATTCACTCATGTCGATCTTGATCAGAGCGTTTCTGTCATGAAAAACTTCTTCGGCAATTGCCTTAACCAACTCTGTTTTACCCACACCAGTTGGACCCATAAAAATAAATGAACCAATCGGTCTTCTTTCATCAGCAAAACCAGCTCTTGATCTCTTGATTGCCTTAGCAATAGAACTCACAGCCTCATCCTGACCAATAATACGTTTTTTTAAAGCTTCTTCCAAAGATTGCAATTTCGCAATTTCAGTATTTATCAACTTTGTCACGGGCACACCGGTCATCATCGCAACAACAGCAGCGATGTCATCTTCCATCAATTTTTCTCTCTTTTCTCTTGGAACTTTAATAAATTTTTGCTCCTCAATTTTCTTTAATGCATCCAATTCCTCATTGCGAAGCTCCGCAGCCTTTTCATAATCCTGACGCGCCACAGCTTCTTCTTTTTTCTTAATAAT
>JBBTQK010000008.1:86303-203080 GCA_038065735.1 Patescibacteria group bacterium
GAAGGCTCATTAACAGTCACTGGCTGAAATCTTCTTTCCAAAGCAGCATCTTTTTCAACATTTTTGCGATATTCAGTCGTTGTTGTTGCACCAAGAATCTGCACTTTACCTCTAGATAAAGCTGGTTTAATAATATTCGCGGCATCCAAACTTCCTTCAGCACTACCGGCACCAACTACTGTATGAAATTCATCAATAAACAAAATAATATTATCCTGGGAAGCAGCTTCCTCCAAAATCTGTTTAATTCTTTCCTCAAATTCACCTCTATATTTAGTACCAGCCACCACTGAAGCCATAGATAATGACATCAAGCGCTTGTCCAACATATTTTCAGGCACTTCTTCTTTAGCAATTGCATGAGCTAAACCTTCTGCAACTGCAGTTTTACCAACACCAGATTCACCAATCAAAATCGGATTATTTTTAGTTTTTCTAGATAGAATGCTAATCACGCGTTCAATTTCAGCTTTTCGTCCAATTACTGGCTCAAGCTTACCCTTACGGGCTTCTTCTACCATATCAGTAGCAAAATATTCTAGAGCGGGAGTATCTGTTTTTTTGTCATCAGGAGATTTTTTCTTTTGCTTGTACTGATCCTTAGCACCATTTTTACCCTGAGAACTCAACACGCCTTGAAGTCCAGTCAAAAAGAATTCAATTGGATTCATCATTGGCGGAGTTTTTTGTGGACCAGCTTCACTTTGATTAATATCGTCATTTTCTTTACCAGCAAAGTTCTTAGCCCTTTCAAAAATTTCCAAAATTTGTTCTTTTACATCAGCTGGGGAGACCTTCATATTCTCCAAAATCACGGTTGCAGCTGTATTATTCTGGCAAACAAGTGAGAACAATAAATGTTCCGTACCTACAAAAGAATGCCCAAATTCATGAGCAACCTTCACTGCATCCTCAATAATTTCCTTTGCAAAACCACTTAAACCACCCGGTTCACTGGTTCTTGACTGAGCACTATTTCTACCAACAGTTTTTAAAACCAAATTCACATTATCCAAAGAAACTCCAAAATTTAAGAGGATTGAAGCTCCTAATGAGTTTTCCTGAGACAGTATACCTATAAGAATATGCTCAGTACCAACGTAGCTTAGTTTTGCCTCACGTGCCTTTTCCTGGGCTATAATTAAAGCTTTCTTAGCTTCCTTAGTAAACTTATTGAACTGATTTGGATCTGCCATATTTTGATTTTTTAGTTTTAATTGATTTTTAAATCATCCTATTCTAACACAAATTCCCCTTTTCCAGAACACTCCAGCCTACAAATAACCTTTACTCTTAAAAAGTTAATGGTTTAATCTACGTTAGCACTCGTCACTATACAGTGCTAGGAATCATCGGTCAACTACTACTCCTTTTCCACCATCTCAGATATTTCAGGGGCATCTTCGATGCCTGCAGCCATATACAAAAGAAGATTTTTATATTCAGTTGTGCCGCTAATTCTATAATTTTGACCAGCAACTGAAAAATAATAAGTTAATTTATCCCCAGAATCAACTTCTACCAAGGTTTTATCTCCCAATTTAACCTCCTTACCTGAGGGAATTGAACCAGCCAAAATATCCAAACTGATCATTTCGTTATCTTCTCCTAAAGAATCCTTGCTAAAACCATAGTGATGCAAAACACCACCTCCATCAATCTTGCTGCCAGCATAATACCAACTAGCAGGATATTTACCCTTAAAAGAATAAGGTAAACTTTCAAAAGAAGTTAGAGGCATATCAAGGGCAGGTAATTCCCAAGCTCCACGAATGTCCTCAATCGGCTCAAGACCATCGATAATTCCATCACGAACCTCAAAACTAAATGGAATAACCTGTAAATCAGCTAAAACTTGTTTAAAATCAGTCTGCTCATTAGGAGCATCGCCATACTGCAAAATAATTTCGTAGATAAAACCTGGTCTATAAAGGAGATAAATCATGCGTTTTGCGTCCTCGAGCTTCATCGCAGTCAATCCATCAACACCAATTTTTTCATATATTGGATCCACAACTTCAAAATTCAAATTTTCATTTGCATGATCCACAAGGGCAAATTTAGCAACCTGATCTTCATCCTCTAATAGTGCAGGCGCATCAAAAGCTATCAATTCAATCGTAATTAAGGTTTTATATTCACTATTTTGGTCTTTTTGCAAAAAACTAACTTTTCCAACCGACTCCTTTGGCTCCCAATCACTAAAATGCTTTAATTTAAGGCCTAATTCATCATTTTGATATTCCACTAAACTTTTCGCCTCAGAATCTCCATCCAAAACTTCCACAGCATTAACCATCGTAACCTCAAAAACTCCATCTTTCTCATTCATAAAACCAGTTACTTCAACCTTATTATCCAGGTATTTTTCTGAAGAAAGGTTCAACTGCAAGCTGCGCAAAGATACCTTATCACCATTCTCTGTAGTCAAAAAATGTGTTCCATTAGCCTCATCTGCCAATTTTTGCTCAGTCAAAACACCACTCAGTTTTTCAGAATCCGGATCGGCTTTAAACTGATCTTCAACTCCACATCCCAAAAAAGTAATTGAGCTAACCAGAGCCAAAATACCTAACAATAATTTTTTCATACGAAAATAAATTTTAATGCAAAAATTATAGACTTATATCTAAAAATTACAAGGCTTTAGGCTGTTCCAAGCCCAAATGGTCATAAGCTCTTGGGGTTGCCAACCTGCCTCTGGAAGTACGTTCCAAAAATCCAATCTGTATTAAAAATGGCTCATAAATATCTTCTATGGTGCCCTCTTCTTCGCTTGTGGCAGCCGCAATCGTATTTAAACCAACCGGACCACCTCTAAATTTTTCAATAATAACTGATAGAATTTCTCTATCCATTCCATCCAAACCCAAAGCATCAATACCAATTGCCTCAAGAGTTTTACTCACTACTCTTTCATCAATAACAGATTTATTATAAACATCCGCATAATCTCTAACCCTCTTCAATAAACGATTCGCCAAACGTGGGGTTTTGCGGCAAGACTTAGCTAGAGTTTTGGCTAAAGCAGGGGACAAATCACACTTTAGAATCTTGGCCGACCTCATCAAAATATCAGCGATTTCCATGTCGGAATAAAACTGTAATTTAAAAATATTGCCAAAACGAGCTCTCAAAGGTGAAGAAAGCAGGCTCAACTTGGTTGTCGCTCCAATTAAAGTAAATTTAGGCAGATTTATACGCATATTTCTCGCAGAAGGCCCTTTACCAATGACAATATCTATCCCAAAATCCTCCATCGCAGTATACAAAACCTCTTCCACTACGGGTTTAAGCCTGTGAATTTCATCAATAAAAAGCACATCATTCTCCTGTAAATTTGAAATAATTGCCGCCACATCACCAGCCTTTTCTAAAGCCGGACCGGAAGTCATCTTCATACTCGCACCAACTTCATTAGAAATAATATGCGCCAAAGTCGTCTTACCCAAACCCGGAGAACCATGCAATAAAACATGCTCAATAGGCTCATTCCTTTGTTTCGCAGCCTTAATCGCAATGCCCAAATTCTCTCTAATCAAAGCCTGTCCAACATACTGAGACAAACTTTTTGGCCTCAGCTCATTCTCAAATTGAATCAAATCGGCCTCGGCAGGCTTAGACAGATTCTGCAAATTTTCTAAATTACTTTCTATCATTGATTTCTTACGTGAAAAATAAATTGACGAATTCCCTCTGGATCTGGCGCATAATCAAACTCAATTCTACCAAAAGTTGCCGCAGTTTGGATTGCTATCATCCCATAATCCAAAAATTTAAAATAAGAAAAAACACCCTTTTCCTTGGTATGAATATCCTGAATTTCTTCCCAAAATGCCTCGGCCTCCTCACGTATAGTTAGAGTTTTCCAGTTAATATAAATAACACGCATATTAGTAACAACCAGTCTATCAAGCCAAAAAACCAAGGTCATATAACTAATCATCAGCGCAAAAATCAAAAAAACAATTATATGACTAATAAAATAGGCCAAGCCAGATACAGAACCCTGGAGTGCAAAAAGTAACAAATAGAATGGTAGGGTAGAAACTATAGCAATCAAAACCTGACCTACAAAAGGCGTAATATGATGATGAAAAACTTTTAAAATTCTTTCCCCTTCTCGTAAATGCATAAATAATTGCTAACTTGTTTGCCAACACATTATCCCACTTGAAAGGTTATTTACAAGATCTGAGTAGAATCTCTTGTTATTCAGATTTCTTGAAGTATAATTTTCTGGCAAAATCAGACCACGCAAACACGCGCCCGTAGCTCAGCTGGATAGAGCAGTGCCCTTCTAAGGCAAAGGTCACAAGTTCGAATCTTGTCGGGCGCACCACTTAAAATCGAAGACCAGACATCTACTTAGACAACTTCATCAACCTATACATTGCATCGGCTATTTCTCCACGAGTCATACCGACACTTGGAGTAATTTGACCATCTGTCTCAAAAATTTTGAGTTCTTTAGCATAAGTAAAGTATGGCGCATACCATTCTCCAATTTCTACATCGATAAATGGCTTAATTTCAACATTTGGATTGATATCAACTTGTAATCCCATAAACAAAATTTTCAAGAATTCCGCTTTATTAACGGTGTCATTAGGTCTAAAAGTTCCACTGGGATCTCCGTTCACAATTTCTCTCTGGTAAGCAGTATAAAGATAACCAGAATACCAAGCCTCACTTGAAACATCAGTAAAAGGTAAATCACCATTTTCAATTGCCGCACTAATTCCTTCTAGAATTAATTTCAAAGATTCTACTCTGGTAACTTTTTGCTTTAATCTAAAAGTTCCATCTGGAAAACCCTTCACGATTCCTTTATCACTCAAATATTCTACCGCATCAAAGTACTCAGAATCTTCTGACACATCTTTAAAAGTAGAATTTTCCTCTTCGACTACATCCACAACTTCAGTTTTTTCTTCGGTACTCTCGGTCTCCTCAACCACAGCCACGACATCAGTATCCGTATTCGCAGTGGCAACTTCTTCTTGAGAAACCACAGTTTCCTCTTCCTCATTATCAGTCTCATCAACTTCTACTTCAACTTTCGTCTCGTCTACGTAAGTCTCTGCAGGTGTAGAATTTGACTCAGTGCTTACAACCGATCCATCATGATTCATATAAGTCTGTACATATTTCATAGGATTAATCGTAGTTTTTTTAGCTAATTCCTGGCCCAAGCCTTCATTAATCGCACTAAAGAAATCTAATCCGGCATCCTGAGCTTCCTTCCAGGTAAATGGCCAAAATGGATGCCAAGGTGCTTCTGAATTATCAATTTGGAAATGTACATGAGGAGTGGTTGCAGTACCAGTTTGACCGGATAATCCAATTTGTTCTCCCTTACTAACCACATCTCCAACGCTAACTAAAGGCTGACTCAAATGACTGTAAGAAGAAAAATATGTTTCCTTTTTATTCTTATCATCCAAACTCGGAAAATTATTATGTTGAATCACTACATGCTGACCAAATCCAGAACTTTGATTCGAAGCCTTAATTACAGTTCCATTCGCAATTGATACTACCGGTGTCCCTTCTGGAACTTTTATATCCACAGCAAGATGTGAACCACTATATTCCTGGCCATCAAGCTTATAGTTGCCCATATATGGCACAGAATAAGTGATTTTTGCATTACGAATAGAATTATCCACGGGATTTCCCCATTTCAACTGATCAGTTGGTACACTTAACTGGCTAGGATCGTAATATGGCGTATCAATTAATTCAGAATCATTAAGTTCGCTATAATTCAATTTCCATCGATCACTTTTTAAATTAGCCCAATTAGGCACTTTTTTAACCGGATAAACTGTCCCATCAAAAGGAGCATGCTCCGGAAACTCCAAAACACTGGTTTTATAGAGCAAACTATTCATATCAACAGATGCAACCAAACCCGTCAAAATAGTTGTCGCTAATACAACCGCAGCAGTCTTTAAATTAAAAAGTTTTCTTTTATCAGCCTTTTTCATATTTTTATTTTTGTTTTTGTTTTAAAATCTTAACATTATATCAGAAATCAGCCGCTAAATCAATTATGAAAATCACAGAAAGCGCAGAACAAACACATCAAGTCGCTCAAGAACTGGCTAAAAAGTTACTAAATGGAGGAATAATCTGCCTTTATGGCGATCTAGGTAGCGGCAAAACTACTTTTGTTAAAGGAATGGCAGAAATTCTGAATATTCCAGTAAATCAGATCAAAAGCCCAACTTATACCTATGTCCGCCATCATGAGATCAATGGCAAAAATATTTATCATATCGACCTCTACCGTCTCGAGGAAATCGACGATCTTTTATTGAGAGAATTAAAAGAATTATGGGAAAATCAGGAAAATATCATCATTATTGAATGGGCTGATAGGCTCAAAGATCACTTACCAAGGATCAGAACTGATGTGTTTATCGAAAATTTAGGAGAAAATTCTCGCAAAATTACTATCAATAATGAATAAAGCTCAAATTTCCAAAATATATCGAGAATTTAAAGTGCCGCAAGGTCTCATTAATCATATGAAAGCAGTTTCTTTAGTTGCAGAAAAAATCGCCATAAACCTAAACACCGATCAAAAGTTCATAGTTCAGGCCGCCCTTTTACATGATGTTTTAAGAATGGTAGACATGAGCGACGAGGTTTTGCAAAAACTCTCAGAAGGTGATAGCAAAAAATACAATTTCTGGCTTATTCTCAAGAAAAAATATCACAAAATCGGTCATGAAAGAGGCATGTCCCGCTACTTAAATTCTATAAACGAAAAAAAACTCGCAAAAATCATCAAGCATCATGGATTTTTTGACATCGATAAATTAAAAACTTTAGAAGAAAAAATCCTCTACTACGCGGACAAACGAGTGGATTTTGACAAAATAGTGACTCTAAAAAAACGCTTTGCAGAAGGCAAAAAACGCAATATGCGTCCAACTGATAATCCTCAACTAATAAAATCAACCGAAGCAAAGATTTTCCAACTCGAAAAGGAACTAGGTCAAAACTCTAAGCCAAATTCTAAGACAATGTATTTATAACTTCCAAAGTCTCCTGATCAACAGTTCCAGAATTAATCAAATTATGATCTTTTTGAAACTGCAAAAGCGCCTCCTTAGTAACTGGTCCAAAATAATCAGTTATAAACGCGCCATCAAAGTATCCTTTTTCTTTCAAGAAATTCTGTAAAGAAATCACTTCACCACCAGTCATGCCAAAGCCTAATTTAGCAGTTAAAATTCTCTTTTTTGGTTTATCAGCTGCTATATTAGTTGCTAAATGAATTTTATTATATGAATCAGTTGCCTGGGCAATTCTTACTTCATTATAACTAGCCGTAGCCACAATTTCATTTAATCTATCTCTAGTTTTTGGTCCAAAAATACCCGCAAACTGAGAACCTTTATCTGCAACCAAACCCTGTGATTGCTGAAATTTAAACACAGCATGTTCAGTTACGTCTCCATAATATCCACTAACATCCGCCTTAAAAAAGTTCAAGCGACTCAATTCTACCTGCAACTTCCTAACGCCTTCACCTGAATCACCAAGTTTAAAATCGGCAGCCAACAGATCAATATTAACCGCTACAGGCTCAACCACTTCAGTGGGAACAACAACCTGCTCTGGCACCACAGTTTCCACAACTTCCACTGGAGTTACATCTGGAATTACGTTTTCCGCTACCGCCTCTACAACCGCTGGTTCCTCAGGCGCTACCCCACATTGAGTTGGAAAAGCTTCTGAAGCATCATAATCAGACAAGGCAATCTGTTCAGCTACGCCATCATTTACACCATAAACTACAACATCAAAAGTCCTCTTACCCCAATTTAAAGCTCTAGTTAAACCCTTGTCGCCATAACCCATCCAAACATCCAATCTATCATAAGCATTGATGCCGTTAGCGGTAACAATAGCTCCACCCCTATCATGTACAGCAACTATACCTATTCCAGGAATATCCATTTTTGTGCCAAAGCTATAAGCTTTTGGAGCCGCAATCATACCAGGATAAACGCCAGTGCCATCTGCACCTCTCACTCCACGTCCATTTAATCTAATATCAGCTTCATAAGTACCAGTTGCATATCTGTTCTGACAAGGTAATGGAGAATAATACGCCGAAATAATAAAAGTTTTAGTATAAGGATAGTTCACTTCCAAACCGTCAGCTTCCGCGAACACCATACCATCGTTGCCAGAAGTACTAGGTCTATAAGTCAACACCGCAAGTGTTAAAACAAATAAATCCAATATTAAGAAAGAAAGTATTTTAGTTTTCATTTATTTTTGTTTTTATTTTTTTAAAAATCTAGCCATTATAGCACAAAAAAGCCTTCCCAGCCGAAACAACCCTTGCCGAAAGGAGTAAAAGGTTTTGTTTTATATTTTGGCGAAAACGGCTTAAGGTGGCCTAATTTACCCCAATCCTCCTTAAAATCTCTCTATCAACAAAGTCTCTATCCCTGCCATATTTTAGTCTAGAAAGCTGTTTAAATGCCTCAGCCGCCTCTTTATCCCCACGTTCAGTATATGGATTACATGGAATAATACTAAACGGCCTACTCGGTTGAGTATCAATAGACAACTTCATAACTGCCTTAAACTTATCAATGTTTATCAAATCCTGATCGCTAAAAACTGGAGCCATTTCCTTGGCCATTGGTTCGGCATCCTGCGCACCAATCTTGTAACACATAATACTACCGACGTTACCAAAAACCGCATCTTTCAAATTAGCTTTTTTCTTTGCCCCGCCGCCACCTTCTTCCAACTGAGCAAGGTACTGATGAGCCATATTTAAACCAAGTCTATACTTTCTGGCTTCTGACAAAATGATTTCAATACTTTCTGTAACGTAGTTTTGGAACTCATCAATATATAAGAAGAAATCTCGCCTCTGCTCTTTTGGAATTTTTTGACGCTTTAATGCTGCCATCTGGATCTTTTGTACCGTAATCAAACCTAATAATTTAGAATTAATTTCACCTACTGAACCTTTAGACAAGTTCATCAGTAGAATTTTGCCCTCGTTCATACATTTAGCAAAATCAAAAGCTGACCTGGTCTGACCAATAATATTTCTCATCATGGTATTTGTCACAAACTGACCAAACTTTGCCGCAAAGTAAGGGATCATTTCCTGTTTTTCACGAGCACCAGTTTTTGCCATCTGATGATCCCAGAACGAAGCAATAATTGGATTTGTCACAAACTGTCTTTTTACCTTTGCAAAATCATCATCCGTAAATAAGCGCACTATATCAGTTATCGAACCACCATTTGGATCTGACATCAAAGTCAAACAACCATTACGGAAGTAATCCTGGATACGTGGACCAAAGGTTTCTTCATCAAAAAGTTTGATCATAATATTCATGGCATCCAAGGCCACCAACTCTTTTTCTTCCCAAGTATCGGCTTCAAGCAAATTTAGACCTAAAGGGCGCTCCATATCAGCCGGATCAAAATAAATCACATCATCAGCTCTATGGCGTGGTATAAATGGCAAAATATCATCAATCAAAGAACCGTGGGGATCAATTACACAAACACCGTCTCCATTATTAAAGTCCTGCCTAATCATTACCTGTAAGATAGAAGATTTACCTGTACCAGTTTGTCCAATAACATAAAAGTGCCTAAATCTATCTTCGCGTTTCATGCGAATTTCTTTCTTTTCACCTCTATAAATATTGTGACCCAACAAAATACCTTCAGTAGGAATATTTGCTGGTGGAGGTGAAATTTTGAAATTCTGCCAAGCTATACAAGGATATTTATTAAAACGAATATTTGGAATATGAAAAACGCTTGATAATTCTTCAGCCGAAAAAATCATTTTATGTCCAAAAAAATAACCATTAAAGCCTCTCTTAAAATTCCTGAAAATAAAATTCGTTACCAAAGTTTTATTACTATGCCAATGAGTATAATGCAAAGAATTAGCATGCTGAGTCGTATATTGCGCAAAAGCCCCCCTCATAGCAATCAAGTTAAGCTTGGATTCATGATGGGTTTTTGCAGCCGAAACCAACCTGATAATAGTCTCAAAACCAACTTTAGAATTTTTCTCTTCAATCGCTTTTACTTCCTCATCCGTCATAGGCGTTGTTCTATTGTTTTCATTTGGCTTGTCCACAAAAGCTTCTTCACCACTAAAGATCAGATGGAACAAAGCACTAAACCAAGAAATCGGATTATACCATTGGAAACCATGATGAGATTTATTCTGTTGAATTTCACTCGCCAATTTACGACCACCTTCTTGCCAGCTATCTTTTTTTGGACGAATCATAATCTGTACCGCCGCACCCTCATCGTTAGTGATTTTAGATAGGGAATTGATTATTCCATTAATCGGATCCGTATTCATCCTACTAAACGTCTTAATAGGATAGTGATAATCTTTGTGAGATGTCATATAACAAGATGTCACCTCACTATCAGGCTGAAAAATATTGTAATCTTCTACCTGCTCGACATATACATCTGGAAAAAAAGCCGTTAATTGTTTCTCAACAAGCGGCAACAAATTTCTTGGACAAACTATAAAGAATTGCACCTGTGACTCCAAAACCGCATATTCAAAAGACAAAAAGTCCTGAGCAGTAAAAACCTTATACCATTCATGATGATACAAGCTATGTAATGTCTCAAAAAACTGAGTCATCACGCCTCCACAAATCTCTTTAAAGTCCTTTTGCATTGAATATTGCTCACCCTCAACTTCTCTATCCTCTTTAGATTCTTTTTTTGGAACTTTCACATTCAAAAAAACCATGTTGAATGAACGCTCTAAATTCTTTTTCATTCTGATATACTGAACCAAGCCAAAAATGGCTAAACCAAGAGCGATTGAAGACGAAATAATAACTAACCAGAATTTCATTTGTTCTTTTTAAGGGCTATCTTAATTTCCAATTCATCCAATTGTTCCTGTGGCATTTCAGATGGAGCACCAAGCATCAAATCTTTTGCCTTAGAATCTTTTGGGAAAGCGATAACTTCTCTAATATTTGGCTCACCAGCAAAAATCATAATTAATCTATCCAATCCCCAAGCGATACCACCATGTGGAGGCGCACCATACTGGAAAGCCTCAAGTAGATGACCAAAACGTCTCTGCGCATCTTCATCAGATATAGAAAGAATATCAAAAATTGCTTTTTGTGTATCACTATCGTGAATTCTGATAGAACCACCGCCAACTTCACTACCATTCAAAACTATATCGTAAGCCTTTGCCAAAGCTTCAGCCGGCTTGGTTTTAAGCTCTTCCGCAACTTTTGGCGCAGTAAATGGATGATGCACTGCCGCTAATTTTCTCGCAGATCCACCTCCGGCGTGGGCCCCATTTTCATCAGACTCAAACATTGGGAAATCAATCACCCAACAAAAAGCAAATAACTCAGGATCAATTAAATTCATCTTTGCACCACAAGCTAAACGCACATGACCAAGTGATTCACAAGCAGTTTTAAAAGTATCAGCTGCAAAAAACACGATATCTCCATCTTTTGCGCCAGTTGTCTCAACCAAAGCATCAATTTCTTCTTTCTTTAAGAATTTAAGAATAGGGGACTTCATTTCACCCGCATCCAAAGTAATATAGGCAAGTCCTTTAGCTTTATAAATTTTAGCAATTTCAGTCAATTCATCAATTTCTCTACGTGTAAATTTAGCCGCACCTTCAACGCGCAAAGCCTTTACCACACCACTCACGGCTGCATTTTTAAACACACTGAATTCAGAATTTTTAACTAGCTCAGTCACGTCCACCATTTCCATATCAAATCTCAAATCCGGCTTATCACTGCCGTATTTATTCATCGCCTCAGCATAAGTCAAAACCGGAAAAGGCATTTTTTTAACTTTTTTATGAGCAGCAAATTTCTTTACTACATCAATCATCAAAGCCTCATTAACCTTCATAATGTCTTCCATGTCTACAAAAGACATCTCCATGTCTAATTGAGTAAACTCAGGCTGCCTATCTCCACGCTGATCCTCATCTCTAAAACATCTCGCAATCTGGAAATACCTATCAAAACCCGCCACCATCAACAACTGTTTTAACTGCTGAGGAGACTGTGGCAAAACATAAAAATTACCTGGATACAAACGAGAAGGCACCAAATACTCACGACTTCCCTCCGGTGTACCCTTAATCAAAATCGGCGTTTCAACTTCTACAAAATTCTCCTTATCCAAAAAATCTCTAATGTATTTAATAACTTGATGACGTAATAATAAATTTTTTTTCATTCTCTCACGTCTCAAATCCAAATATCGATATTTCAAACGAATTTCCTCATTAACTTCCTTATCCTGATCAATTTCAAAAGGTGTAGTTTTTGCAGCATTAAGAATTTTCATCTCCTTCACTACAACTTCAATTTCACCAGTATTTAAATTAGAATTACTTTGACCATCTGGACGAAGTCTCACAACTCCCTCAACTTGAATTACGTATTCACTTCTTACGCCATTCATAACTTCATGGGCATCAGCATGATTTACCGGATCAGAAACTATTTGAGTAAGCCCATATCGATCACGCAAATCAATAAAAATAACTCCACCATGATCTCTACGTCGGTGTACCCAACCGCAAAGGGTTACTGATTTTCCCTCATCTTTTTTACCAAGATCATTACAAGTGACTGTTCTATTCATAATATATAATTAAACCTTTGCAATTCTAGAGAAGAAACACTCTTTTATCAATAAATAAATTCCTAACCATTATTTGCCAAATCACCAAAATAACCAGCTTTTTCCATAACTTTCTGCCACTGCCTGCTACCAACCTCAAAATGCCACCACTCTTTGGTATAGCGGACAAAACCCGCCATATTCATATATTTCTCTAAAAGTTTCCTGGATTCTTTATCCTCTAATCGTTTTCGAGTCCTAGGGTCATACAGAGCACAATCAACAGCAGTGCCGACATTGTGCTGTGATTTACCAGGTGCAGCCGTTAAGACGCCATCCTGACTGGATTTATCCCATAACTCTTTTTGTTCACCACGTCCTCTATAACCTGAGTCAACAAAAATATCATAACCATATGCTTTCGCAAATTTTCTCGCTAATTGAAGACAATTATAAGGACTTTCTTTCAATCTAAGTTGCTTTTTATATCTGGCAACTTCATTAGTAAAAGTCACCATTTTTTCCCTCGCAATATTTACAACGCCAATCAAAGACAAGGCTTCTTTTGACAATCCATTATTCAGAATTCTCATTTTAGCCTCTACGGGTTCACTCAAAACCACGTCAGTATTTTTTCTCACTGGACGTTCTACACGTTCCACAACCTTCCTTGGTCTAGCCTCTTGAGCAACTGGCTGTCCCAAAGATTGTCCGGCAAAAGCAACTGCCGAAGCCAAATAAGTTTTATTAACCTGAGAATGCTCCAACTCAGTTTCTACATAATCATACTTTCCCTTACCCATATTAGCTCCCAAGGCATCAGCAATCTTTTTACCTTCTTTTCTAGTTCTACCATTTGCCTCGGGTCTGCCATTGATGTAAGCACCTGTAACAATTTTTCCACGTCCACCAGCTCGAATATATTCAATAAATCTCTTTGCAATTGGTTCGCCACTATCCGGAAAAGTTGCATCAAGCAAATTTATAGAAGCAATACTCCTAACATTTTTTGAGCCACCAAGAATATTGGCTACAGCTCTATAACCTCCACTAAAGGCTGTAAAATCAAATTTACCGCCAGTCGCAAAATTCCCATTACAAAACGCAACTAAATTATCAAATTTAGCCGCAAAATTATCCCATTTATCATCCGCCTTAACACTTTTGCTTGTTTCATATTCGGGGATTAATAAGATCGCATTAATTCCCGACTTTCTTAAAGCCTGCACATTAGCCAAAATTCCACTCGCCAACGTCGACTCAATCGATAATCTATCTCCATGCCAGTAAGTAATATATCTAGGAGGTTTTTTAGCCAACTCAGGATCAGTAGTAGCATCAACGTACAAGCGTAAACCAGTAGGTGATTCACCTCTAGATAAAGTTCTTTCTTTAAATTGCCCTTTCATCTCTACGGGCTTAATGATTTCAGGTTCAATAAGTTCAATATCATCAAAGGGAGATGGCACAAACTCCACAACCGACTCAGGTTTAGGCCCAGGCTGCTTAACCGGCCTCACAAAAGGAGCAGCCTTCCTAGCAGGCCTCGCCGCACCAGTTACAATTTTCAATCTTGCGATCTCACTCGTTAAAAACTGGTTTGATTCATTAAAATTATCAACATTCCATCTGTTGGTTTTAATACTTTTATCCTTAGTGATTTTTTCAATTAAATAAGAATAAATAAACATTTTCACCTTATCCGGAGTATCGTAAATAAGCTTACCGGTGGCCTTATCCTTAGCTCTCAAAGCTCTTAGTAATCTTCCTGTTTTTCTCAAGCTACGTTTACTTTCAACATATCTATTTCCAACCTTAAATTGCAATTTCCACTTAACCGACCTGGCACTTACCACTAATCCAATATCCGCACCAGATTCCTTTAGCTTAACTTTCGCAGAATCCTTAGAACTAAATTTTCTTCCTTCAGTAAGGTTATCACCCCCAATTTCATCCCCAAGTCCACTCCTCAAATCATCAGCATTCCCACCTAAGACTTCACCATTTCCCCTCAATGCAGGCTCAAATTTTGGCAAATCAGAGTCTCTAGCAGGAGGCATTTCCTGGAAAACAAAAAAGTTTTCCTTAAAAACAGACTTTCCCAAAAATTTAAAACAAAATATCTTCACAAAAAAACTTGCTTAATAAATCTAGTTATTATAGCAAATTTCAGAGAAAATATCAATTCATGAGCAGCTCAACCTTAGCTTTAAATTCAGCATTTAAATTAACTCCAAACTGCAATTTAATTCTTTTATTAGAACTAGTCAAAAAAATCTCTACCGGAGTATCACCCTTACAACTCTTTAAAGTTTCATTCAAAGCCAGCATTTTTTCAGTACCAAAGTTATCAGGGATCGTAATTAAAAACGGTAGATTTTCATGTTTCTCCTCATGAGAATGATCAGCCGACCCACTATTTCCAACAAGCAATTCTTCTTCAACCTCATCTTCTCCCAAAATATCATCCAAAAATCTCACCGCACCCAAGAAGTGATTATTTTTATCAAACAATCCCTGCTCTTTTGCATTCTGTATCATGGTTTCCAACGAAATAGTCTTTGCAGAATCACAAATCAACTGATACTGGTTTCTTCTGTACTCAAGTTTTCCGGTAAAAGAATAAATCAAATCCTCAGACAATTCTCCACACTGTGCCAAAACTTTAGGAAAAACCACGGCATTCAACTTTCCAGTCATATCTTCAACAACAAAAATCACAATATGCCCACCAGTTTTGGTGATAAATTTCTTCATACCAGATATCAAACCAATCAATTTAACTGGCTTACCAATATGCTTTTTCGTAAGATTTCCGATCATATGACCCTTCTTACTCAAATAATCCTTCAATCCGGCAAAAGGATGTCCAGATACATACAAACCCAAATAATCTTTCTCCATTTTTAACTCCTGCAAAGTACTTATTCTCGCCACCGGTCTCAATTTTAAATTCCCAACATCCGCATCATTATCAGATAAAAGCCCAAAAATATCCGTCTGACCAATCAAAATATTATCCTGAGCCGCTTTTGCAAACTTGGAAATTTCATCATAATTTTCCGCAATCTGCTTTCTATTTCCAAATTCATCCAAAGCTCCACTATAAGCCATGGCTTGTATTAATTTTTTATTGAGAATTTGAGCCGGCACACGTCTGGTAATATCTTCCAATGTTTTAAAGGGTCCTCCTGATTCTCTAATTTTCACAATTTGCTCAATAGAAGCCTCACCAACACCCTTGATCGCCATCAAACCAAATCGAATAGCTTTTTCTCCTTCCGGAGTAAAATTCGCAAAAGATTTATTTATAGAAACCGGCAAAACCGCTATTCCCATCTCATTACATTCTTTGATCTCCAAAACTACACGATCGGTATTCCCAGCATCGCCACAAAGCAAAGCTGTCATAAATTCCACCTGATAATGTGCCTTTAAATAAGCAGTTTGATAAGCAATCAAACCATAACAAACCGCATGCGCCTTATTAAAACCATAACCTGCAAACGGCTCCACAACTTTTTCAAAAACCTCTCTGGCAAATTTCTCTGCATGACCATTAGCCACCGCTCCTTCCACGAATTTTTCTCTCTGTTCAGCTAACAAGGCCGGAATTTTTTTACCCACAGCCTTACGCAACATATCCGCCTGACCAAGCGAAAAACCCGCAAAATCTCTCGCAATTTGTAGAATTTGCTCCTGATAAACGGCAACACCATAAGTCGGCGCCAAAATTGATTTAAAAGATTTATCCAAATATTTCACAGAATCAGGGTTGTGCTTGCCCTTAATATAATCCGGAATCCACTCCATCGGACCAGGTCTATAAAGTGCGCCCATAGCCACAATGTCATTAAACGAAGTTGGCTTTAGTTCCTTCAAATACCTACGCATTCCTGCAGATTCAAGCTGGAATACACCAGTTGTTTCAGCTCTTTGCAATAATTTAAAAGTCTCCGCATCCTCCAATTCCAAGCTCAATTTTTCTATATCAATTTTTATACCTCTAGTTTGCTCAACGATTTTTTGAGTTTGTTCAATCACGGTTAAGTTTTTTAAACCCAAAAAGTCCATCTTAAGTAGTCCCAATTCCTCAATTGGCTTCATGGAATACTGAGTCACGATTTCACGTTCACCCCGAGTTCCATACTGCAAAGCCGTATATTCATTTAAATTTTTCTCCGAAATCACCACCGCACACGCATGTGTACCAGAATGACGCACGCTTCCTTCCATCTTCATTGCATAATCCAAAAGCAATTTTGCTCTCTGATCAGTATTATAAGCATGTTTCAAATCCGGACTCTCAACAATCGAAGTCTTAAGTGGAATATGTTTACCCAAAACTGGCGGAGGCACAATCTTGGCCAAAACATCAACTTCTTGATAAGGATAACCCAACGCCCTACCAACATCCCTCACGGCTGCACGTGGCGCCATCGTTCCAAAAGTTATGATCTGTGCGACATTCTCCCTGCCATATTTTTGAATCACATATTGCAGAATTTCATCGCGCCTATTATCCGCAAAATCAATATCAATATCGGGCATACTCACACGTTCTGGATTCAAAAACCTTTCAAAAAATAAGCCATGTAATATTGGATCCAAATCAGTAATTCTTAACACCCAAGACAGAATAGAACCAGCCGCCGATCCACGCCCAGGTCCAACGACTACTCCTTTTTCTTTCGCATAATTCACAAAGTCATGAACAATCAAAAAGTAAGTATCAAAGCCCATATCATGCACTGTCTTTAACTCAAACTCCAAACGTTCATTGTAATTTAAAGGAACAGGGGATTCGCCAAATCGTTTTTGCAAACCTTCAAAAGCCAGCGTTCTCAAATAAGTATCAGCCGGCTCATTTTGCGGCGTATCAAATTTTGGAATCAAATTTTTACCAAATTCAAATTCTACATTACAACGTTCCGCAATCTCCAAAGTATTAGTCAAAGCCTCCGGACAATCCGCAAAAGCTATCTGTAAATCCTTCACGTCTCTAATCGAAAAATCTCCCGTATAACGCATCCTATTTGGATCATTAATATTAGTTTGAGTTTGAATACAAAGCATAATTCCATGCACCTCGCTATCTTCCGGCCTTGGATAATGAGAATCACAAGTCACAACCAACTTCATATCATATTCCTTTGCAAGTTTTTTAAGATACTCATTCACCACACCCTGACTCTCAATCAGCGGGTGATCCTGCATTTCCAGATAAAAATTATTCTTACCAAAAATCTCTATTTGCATCTCCAAAACTCTGCGGATTTCCGCTTCATCTCCATTCAAAATTGTTCTCGGCAAATGCGCCGCCAAACAACCACTCAAAAATATCAAACCTTTGGAATAAGTTTTAAGCAGTCCATAATCCACACGCGGCTTATAATAAAATCCTTCCAAATGTGCTTTAGAAGTCAACTTCAACAAATTCTGATAACCTTCAAAAGTCTCCGCCAAAGCCGTTAAATGATATGGTTTTACATCTACCTTAGCTTCTTTATCAAATCTCGTTCTATTCGCCACGTAAAGCTCACAACCTAAAATCGGTTTTATCCCAGCGGCCTTTGATTCCTTATATAGTTCAATCAGACCATACATCACTCCATGATCAGTCAAAGCCGCAGCAGGATAACCTAATTCCTTAACACGCTTCACTATTTCTTTTGGACTACCAAAACCATCCAACAAACTATAGTGAGAGTGCCCATGTAAATTAACAAATGACATTTTTAACCAGCATTAGACATTAAATGTAAATGGAGATGAAAAATCTCCTGACCACCCTCCTTACCAACATTAATTTGCAAATTATATCCAGGTAAATTCAATTTTTCACCGATTATTTTTGCAGAATTAAGCAAATGCCCGGCAATAGCCTGATCATCAACCCCCAACTCCGCAATAGAAGGAATATGTTTTTTTGGAACAATCAAAATATGCGTTTTTGCCTTTGGATGTAAATCCCTAAAAGCACAACAAATTTCGTCCTCATATACGAACTCCGTCCCTTGCCCGCCTTTGGCGTGGCCAAATTCTCCCGCAGTTATCTTACAAAAAATACAGTCAGACATATTAAATCAATTAAATAGCCTGAGAGATTATAAGGTAATTCACCACTAAACAAAACTATTTTCCAGACCTGTTATTTCTTAGAACTCTTGGCTTTTTTCTCATCCAATTTGTATACAGCTCTACCAACTCTGATAAACTGTGGATTTTTTTGCAAATTTAGAGAAATCGTACCTTTTTTAACATGTCTTTGTTTCAAAACTCCTTCGATTATTTCCTGTTTAGTTAAAGGGCTCCTTTTACGAAGTAAGTCTTCAATTACTTCCGTTACAGTTCCTTTGTTGTAACCAGCTTCTTTAAGGGCATAAAGACCTCTACCAACCAATACGAACTGTTCGTACCTGATAAGCTCATTATGTACAGCCTGTACAGTAACCATTTTCTTATCAAACTCAGCTTCAATAATTTTATTGGCAATTTCCACGAAATGCAACGGCGTATCTTCTTTTTTCATGATGATATAGGCCTTGTCTCTAATACTCCTTGGGTTTATATGTCTCCAAGTCATCAAACCAAAAGTCTCATCCATTCTCTTAATCCTCTTATCAGCTTCAAGAGCAGATAGAATAAGAGCGTCAGAATAGTTAGTTAGTTTATCACCAAGTACTTCACGAATCTGCACAACCAACTTTTGATCACTCAAAATGTCGTTTTTCTTCTTCAAAACCTTAATACCAGCATTAATAATGCTCTCTATAAGATGTAGATCAATAGATTTCAATCTCCAAAATGTAGTATAAACGTTAGTTTTTTCGAATTTATCGATACCTGTGTTGATATGAAGAGCTAAACGAATGATATTTCCATCAATATTTTCAGAAGAATCAATCTCGTTCAAGATTAGGCTAATCAATTTTGACTCAACAACCACACCACCAGATTCAGCAATAAATTTATCTGCAGAATCATTAACAACCTTAAGGCGTGTAGTTTGAACAGTTCTTCTTAGTTTACCCAAAGCAATTTTCTCAATTTGACGAATTCTCTCTCTAGTAACAAAAAAATGCTCACCAATGCTCTCTAGGGTCCTTCTTGGCTTATTATCAAGACTAAAACGCTGTATAATTACGTCTTTCTCTTTTGGACTAAGAACTAAAAAAAGATCCTCAATTACCTCTGATAAACTTACTTTTGAATTACTAACGTCGCTCATTCTTTTAAAGATTAAATTTTTGATATCAATAAGGGAACTTTGACAGGAGATAAGATATAAATATTCCCAAACAATGTCAAGCAAGAAATTTGCCCTTACCGCAATATTATTTTATAAATAACTAAAGTAGCGTCTAACTTACGCTCAAATTAAAAAGAAATCAAGAAAATTTTCATGTTGCAAAATAAAAAGCGCTGATTAAAATGGTAAGGCACTAAAATTAGTGAAACGTGGGCGGGTGGCGGAACTGGTAGACGCGCTGGTCTTAGGAACCAGTGGCGAAAGTCGTGAGGGTTCAAGTCCCTCCTCGCCCACCATTTAGTGTTTTTTATGCTGCCTAGTGCGAAAACCCCTCAGATATGGTAAAATACCATGATGGCAAAATTAGAGGGTCAAAATTCAGAGAATAACTGGCAGAGAGGCAACCACTACCTCGACGGCTTTGATATGCCAAATTTCGAGGCCATTCTTGCAGATTGGCAATCCAAGAATCATCGCAGACCAGGTGAAGAAATGGTTAGCCCATCCACTGCAGGAAAAATACCGGTACAGCCAATCCAAACAGAACGTGGAGTAACAAGTGGAATGACGGCCACCTATACTCAAGTTCTTTTATATGAATGTCAACTAGGCTTTTCTCCACATCCACAAGCGGGGAGAATAGAAATTCTCAAACAAGCTTTGCCGGATGCAGTCGTGTTAGATCTAGGATCTAGCGTTATTCCAAGATTTGGCACCGTTGCTTACGACAATGGAGCCGCGGGAGTGATTGCAGTTGATGCAAAATTTCAAGGCAGTGATTACGTGGACATGTATCCCAAATTAGCAAATCAGAAAAGTTTTAAAGAATATTACAGACAAACGGCCCACTTACAGCATAGATCTGACGACTCAGGTTTAAACGGGCTATTTAACAGAGGATCACAAAATAGAGAGCAAGATATGTTTTACAAAATCCATAAAGGAGATATTCTCAGTACTTTAGAGCGAATACCTACAGCATTTGAAGGAGTAGACGTTGTTTCAATAAATGGAATAGATTGCTTTATAGCAGACAATCAACTATGGCATATATTAACCGCAAGACACCTCCAAAGAGTCATGCGGCCTGGTACAATAGTTGCTGCCGATGGATCAGATGCCTCAAAGTATTTCTCAACAAAATACATGAAAAATATCTGCCCATATACTATCTGGCAGAGAACTAATGAGCCTTTTACAGACTAAATATTTTCTAGTTTCTTTCCGCCATTTAAGTAATTATCTTGGCTCACAACTTTCTGCCCAGTTTTTTTCTCCAAATCTAATCTTGCTCCTTTCGCAATAGCTCCGCCATTTTTACTGGCGGCTTTATTCTCAATCATACCCGTTGCGTTCTCGCTTGCCGCTATCTGCCTAGTTGAAAGCTCAGCCAAGGCAGTAAAGATCAGTTCAGCCTCTGTCATATGATCTCGCAGATTTTGAGTTTTTAAACCTTTCATGTTTTTATGCTCCTTAACACTTAAACCAGCCCACTCAGAATGGATAATATTTGTCAAAATGGCAAATCCTTTACCTTCTTTGACGTCATGATCGCTCCAATAATCCGTAAGTTTATTACGTGTCTCCTGGCCCATCATTCTCTGCTGAATCCATTTATCACTTCGACCATGTTTTTGCCAATTTTCCCGTGCTCTATTCAAAGATTTTTCGGGATCTGAAATTTCCTGAAGCCTCTCATAACCAACTTTTGCCAACCAAAGCTTAACGGGCTCCGCTTTTGGACTTGGTACTGACTGAATAAGCCTAAGCAATGTTTCAGTATCAGCAACGTCAGTAAGGTATTTTTTGCCATCCGCAGCCATTAATTTCAGTTTGTCACATTTTGTGACAGACTCGTTACCCTCTTCTTTTAAACGACTTTTAAGAGTAGTCCAATAACTTTGAGCTTTTTTAAAATCCAGTTGGTCAGTTAAGGCCGCCACAATATCAATAACCGAAAAAAACCAAGTTTCAGTTTTTTCATCATAATGTCGACGAATCTTGAAATTCTCAAAAAGAGCTAAAGCATTATTTTCCATAATCAAATTCAAAAGGATAATACCTAGATCTTAGGTGAGTACGTACTCACCGTCAAGTCTTTTTACTAAACCGCGATCTTCAAACTCATATCCACACTCTTCACTCCACTTGTCAGCGAGCCCATAGAGATTATGTCGGCGCCGGTTTTGGCGTATTTTAAGACGTTTTCTTCGTTGATGCCGCCTGAAACTTCAAAGAGTAATTTGTCGTAAAAATCAGATTTTTTTACTTCAACCATTGCCTCAGTAATTTGTTCAGCAGTCATGTTGTCTAATAAAATCACTCCAACAGACTTATATTCTTTTAAAAATTCCACAAATTTAGGTCCAAGTTCCATTACTTCTTCCAAACTTTCTACTTCAATTTCAATAAATCTAGCCTCAAAATTGGAATCTTTAATATTTGCTAAAACTAAATCAAAATTTCTACCCAAGGCATCCAAATGTGTATCTTTGACTAAAATCGCATCAGCTAGACATAAACGATGAGTCCCACCGCCACCCAAAGCCGCAGCTTTCTTGTCCAAAAGCCCCCATAAAGCTTTACGGGTAGGAGTAACTAAAACATGATATTCTTCTACCATTTTAACGATTTTTCTCGTAAAAGTAGCAACGCCGCTCATACGCATGATTAAATTCAACAAAACACGTTCCACAGCCAATAAATCACTAACATCACCCTCAATTTCCATCAAAACATCTCCTTTCTTAAACTCCTGTCCGTCTTCAATTCTAAAATCAATTTTAAACTGACTTTTCAAACTTGGTCTAAATTTAGGATCAGCATCCACCAAGAAATATTGCACTTCTTCCCGTCCGGCAAAAACACCATCCTGCTTGGCAATGATCTTGGCTTTAACCTGTTTTTTCTCCTTAAAAACACTCTTAGTCGTGATATCGCCCTGCGCACCCAAATCCTTTTCCAATTCCAAAAAAGTATATCTAAAAACCCACTGTTTATAATTATTATTATCCAAATGCAAAAACGAGTCGGCTTTATGCGTAAATTCTCTTAAAGTTTTTCTATCCATATTATTTTGTTAATTCAAACATTCTGTCGAATGCTAATTTTGCCTTTGCAGCAACTTTAGGGTCCATTATAACACGATATTTTTCAGTTTCCAGAGATCTTAATACAGATTCCAAAGTCGTCTTTTTCATATCAAAACACATATTACATAAACCAATGAACTTTTTCCCAGGCACAGAACGATTTAAGCGCTCTGTCATACCACATTCTGTCAAGACAAAGAATTCATCTCCATCTGCTTTTTTTGCCACATCAATCATTCCAGACGTACTCGCCACATAATCCGCCATCTCCAAAACCTCAGCTTTTGACTCAGGGTGAGCAATAATTTTAGCATTAGGATGCAGCTTTTTAACTTCCAACAAATATTCCTTACTCACATAATGGTGAATCGGACAAAAACCCTCCCAGGCAATAATTTCCTTTTCTGGCACTTGTTTAGCCACATACGCAGCCAAATTTTTATCCGGCACAAAAATAATTTTTTTAGCGCCAATATTTCTCACCACTTCCACCGCATTCGAAGACGTACAACAAGCATCCGAAATCGCTTTAACAGCCGCTGTAGAATTAACATAAGTCACCACCGCCGCGTCAGGATGCTCCTGTTTAAATTGATGTAATTGTCTAGCCTCAACCATATCCGCCATCGCACATCCAGCATCAATATTTGGAATTAAAACTATTTTATCGGGATTAAGAATAGCCGCACTCTCAGCCATAAAATACACCCCACAAAACACAATAATCTCCGCATCAGTCTTTAAAGCTTCCAAACACAAACCTAAAGAATCTCCTACAAAATCAGCCACATCGTAAATTTCCGGCAACTGATAATTATGAGCTAAAATAATAGCTTTCTTCTTTTTCTTAAGCTTTGTGATCTTTTCAATCAATTCTTTTGACATGGATTTACATTATCCCATGAACGTATCTCAACCACAAATTCTTTAATCCATCTATCGAAGCCTTGAATATCATCAATAAAACACCTTTTAATTCTCTAATTTTCTTCATTAAATTTGCCATCTCAAAATAGCTCATTTTAGATGGAGAACGAAGCATACTCATCGCTTTTTTGTGCAAATAATCAATCTCCTTTTTAACTTCTTTTTCAATCTCTTTTTTCATTATCTTTTCAGGAGGCAAATTCTCTAAAAGTTTTAATTTGATTTCTTTTGGATCAATAGCAACCGTACCACCAGATTTCACAACAGATCCACCAGAGCCAGAATCTTCACGTTTATCGCTCATGATTTCTGATATTTTTCCAGTTGTCTCAGCAGCCTCGTCCAAACCAACAGCTTCAACATAAGCACCTCTACCAACATCCGCCGCATCTCTAATTTCCTGAGATTTACCAGCATCGGTTCTTTCCACCACTTTTTGTTCAGTGGACAAGTTTTCTGAATTTGGCGCTTCAGAAGGCCTGATTTTAGGTGCGGTAGTCAACTGAATTATATTTTAAAGTCTATTCTTAATTATAGATTATCTAAGACAGGGTGTCAACAAACTTAACCCACGAATTACCTCATGCAGTTGTTCAAAATTCGCAAATCTGATAAGATCAAAAAAAATATTTTTTTATGATAAATATCGAACCGGCTTACGAAGCCAAAAAGTACGAGAACAAAATTTACCAGAAATGGGAAAAAAGTTCCTCATTTAAACCAAAAAAACTCAAATCTAAATCTAATAAGGACTCCTTTGTGATTTCCATGCCACCGCCAAATGCGACAGGCATTTTACATCTTGGACATGCCACAATGTTGGCTTTGCAGGATATTATGATCAGATTTAATAGAATGCAGGGCAAAAGCACTTTATGGATTCCCGGTACGGATCATGCAGGTATCGCTACCCAAAGCGTAGTAGAGAAGAATTTACAAAAACAGGGGATTCAAAACCCACGTAAAGAGCTCGGTCGCGAAAAACTTCTTAAGGAAATTAAAAAATTTGTAGAAACCAGCAAAGACCAGATTCGCAATCAAATCCGCAAAATGGGTGCTAGTTGCGACTGGACAAGAGAAAAATACACCCTGCATGAAGACATGAACCTAGCCGTAAACACCCTTTTTTCAAGAATGTACAAAGACGATTTGATTTACCACGGAAGTAGAATCGTAAACTGGGACCCAAAGATGAAAACTACCGTAGCCGACGACGAAGTTGAATACGTAGAAGAAAAAACCAAATTCTATTACTTCAAATATGGCCCAGTTACCATCGGTACTGCCCGCCCAGAAACCAAATTCTTAGACAAAATTATCGTAGTAAATCCAAAAGATAAGAGGTTTAAACACTTAATTGGCAAAGAATTCGACGTTGAGTGGATCGAAGGTAAAGTTAAAGCCAAAGTCATTGGTGACGAATGCGTAGACATGAAATTAGGAACAGGTGCCATGACTATCACTCCAGCTCATAGCTTGGTAGATTTTGAATTATCTCAAAAATATAAAATTGAAAGTCACCAAATCATCGATTTCGACGGTAAAATTCGCAAAGACGTTTCCAAAGAATTTGGAGGTATGGACATCCTGGAAGCTAGAGAGAAAATTGTAGAAAAATTACAGAAAAAAGGATTAGTTACGAAAATCGATGAAGAATACGTACACAATTTATCTGTAAACTACAGAGGAAAGGGGACAATAGAGCCACAAATCATGAAACAGTGGTTCATCGACGTAAATAAAAAAGTAATTCAATGGAAAGGCAAAAAACGCAGCATTAAAGAAGTTTTGCAGGACACGGTTAAGAGCAAAATGATAGAAATCGTTCCAAATAAATTCGATAAAATTTATTTCCACTGGATCGATAATTTGAGAGATTGGTGTATTTCTAGACAAATTTGGTGGGGTCATCAAATTCCAATTTGGTACAAAGCCAATAAAGAACAATATCAAGAATTTCACGCCCAAAAAGACGTTTCAAGCTATAATTTAGGCATTTTGGGAATTGGCAAGGAATCTAAATTTTCCCTCACAAAGCCAACCGGTAATTATTGGATTCAGGATCCAGACACTTTTGATACTTGGTTTAGCTCTGCCCTTTGGACTTTTGCTACCTTAGGCTGGCCAAAAAAGACTCCAGAATTAAAACAATTTCATCCAACAAACGTACTTGAAACAGGTTACGATATTTTATTTTTCTGGGTTGCTAGAATGATTTTGGCTTCAACCTACGCTCTACGCAAAGACAAACTAGCCGAAAAAGACTGCATTCCATTTAAGACAGTTTATTTACACGGATTGATCCGTGATAGACATGGCAAAAAAATGAGTAAATCTCATCCTGAAACCTGCATTGATCCTCTAGATATGATAGAAAAATACGGCACAGACGCTTTGAGATTAAGCCTAGTAGTAGGCTCAACTCCAGGTAACGATATGAGACTTTACGAAGAAAAAATCGCCGGTTACAGAAACTTTGTTAACAAAATTTGGAACGCAGGTAGATTTGCACTTCTAAACATAGACGCAAAAGATTTCAAAACAGCCTTCACTGTAAAAAATGTAAAAACAGACAACGATAAATGGATTCTCACACAACTTCAAAAATTAATTAAAGAAGTAGATGTTGATTTAAATAAATATCGTTTTTCAGACGCAGCAAACAAGGTTTACGAATTTATCTGGAACCAATTCTGCGACTGGTATTTGGAAGAATCAAAAGGCCCAAGTAAAAATTCCGCAATATTGTTATTTGTTCTTAAAAACATTCTAAAATTACTTCATCCATTTGTTCCATTTGTTAGTGAAGCTCTTTGGTCATTCATCGACAAAAAAAATCAACTAATCAACGAAAAATGGCCAGAATATGACCAGCGATTAGTATTCAAAAAAGAAAGTTCAACCGTAGAACTAGCACACCAAATTATCACTGGAATTAGAAGTGCCCGCTCAGAATTAAAAGTTGAACCAAATAAAAAAATCAGCGCAGTAATTTACGCTGCTAATTCAACAAAAAATCTAGAATCACAAAGAGAAAATCTAATGAAACTGGCAAGACTGGAATCATTAGAACTTAAATATCATGGAGAAAAAATTAAAAATGCAAAAACAATAATCATAAAGAATATAGAAATTCATCTGCCACTCGCTAACTTAATTGATTTTGCTAAAGAAAAAGTAAAATTAACCAAAGAAATAGAATCCAAAACCACATATCTAAATTCTTTGCAGAATAAACTCAACAATCCTGGCTTCTTAAAAAATGCCTCAAAAGAGGTAATTCAAAAAGAAAAAGAACGTCTAGAGCTTGAAAAAGAGAATCTAGTGAAACTAAAAGAGCAGATGCAGTCACTGAACTGATTGAAAAAAAGGCTAAAATAAGGTAAAATGTGAACAATTAAAACAAAAATAAATTGTACAACGCAGCTTACCTTACACAGCTTGAGCAAAAGATTAACGGCCTAATATTCTCAAAAAAATATCAGGAAGCTTATTCTTTGTGTAAAGATATAATTAGCAAATTTCCGGAAGCAACAAACATCTACTCACTAAAGAAAAAAATAGAACAGGAAGTTGCAGCCGAAAATAAGAGAGTTGTTGAACAAAAGATAGATAGTACTCAAACGTTTTTTGATCAAAAAAAATACGCTGACGCTATTAAAACTTTAAGAGAAGCCTTAACCTTAATTCCAGATTATCCAAAGGCAAAAAAACTGTATGCAAAAGCCCAGGAGTTGTACCAAAAACAAGTCGAAGAAATAGAAAAGAGTTTTATAGAAAAACAAAGCAAACGTCTAAACGAAATACTTTTGACGTTACCAAACCAACTGATGGATGAATTGCTAGAATTGGAAACGGAAAATGCTGGAAACAAGCTTATTATGGACCTAACAAGCACATTCAAAGACAAGCTGATAGAACAAAAGATCAAAGATAAAAAAGAATTAATTAACTCAAATAAATATCAGGATTTAGGTAATTTCATAGAACAACTTAAAAAGATTGACCCTAAAAACCCAAGAATTACAGATCTCCAAAAATCCATCCACCTAAATCAACATGAATCACAACTTAGTAAAAAAGATGAGTATGTTTATGATGGATTAAAATATCTCGACACACTCCTGAAATTAAAAAAATACGATAAGGGAGTACAACTAATAAACGAACTCATTAAAGTTGATCCTCAAAACAAAAAACTCCAAAATTTATTAACAAGCACTGAATCTAAATATTTTGGCCAACTAAAAAATTCCACCACAGAAAGTATAATTTCACATTTGCCTTCTCTAAAAGCCGAATACGAAAGTGACAAAAACAAATTTGTCAGAATCTAACTATTTTTTAAGGCAATATCTCTTTCTACCAACGCGGACAAATTTCTCATCATTCTTTAAAGCAAGTATGACAGTTATTTTTTTAACTTGCCTTTGCTTTAAAACCAAATCCATAATTTCATCCTGATCCAACTCTTTATTTTCTGCCAAAATCTTTTCAATAACTTCAGATACAGTACCTCTTTCAAATCCCCATTCTGACAAAGCATAAATACCTCTGCCAATTAACACAAAAGAATCATGACGTATCAATTCATTATGAACAGCCTGGATATTAACATTGCGCTGATCAAAATTTGCATTTCCAATTTTTCCTGAAATTTCGCCAAAATGTAGAGGCTTATCTTCATTCCTCAAAACATACAAAATCTTGTCTCTTAAAGTTCTAGGATTAATATGTCTCCACTCCAACAAAGCAACCAAATCACCATCCAAAAGCGCCAACCTTTTATCAATTCCGACAAGGGATTTCACCTTTGTTAAATCAAAATGAACCTCCTCAAAAACATTTTTCAAATCTTTATGAACCTGAGTCAATTCCTTTGCATCACCATACTTATTTAATTGATTAACAAGCTGATTTGCCGCATATTTAAGGGAAAAATCAGTCACAGCTCTCTCTCTAACATAAGGATGGAAATTAATTGTATTCCCAACACAAACTAGATTTTCATGTAATTCCAAAGACAAATTAAGTCTATTCGCATCAATTTTAAAACCTGATGGCAAAACACCATAAATTTCCTGCAACAAATTTCCGATTTTAACCAAACCACCATGTTCTCTGACAACATCAGCCAAATATCCATGAAGATTTTTTAACGCAGTATTAAAAACATTCCTCTTCATTTTTACTAATGCATTTTTTTCAATCTGCCTAACTCTTTCACGAGTTACCGAAAACTCTCTACCAATATCTTCCAAGGTAGCCTTGCCACCACCAAAAAGATCGAATCTTTTTTTAATTACAACTTTTTCCTTATCAGAAAGAAGCAAAAGCAGATTATCCACAATTGCTGGAAGTTCAGCTAAAGTTTGCGCCACAGGCACAGTTTGGGTGCTATACATAGAAATGAGAGTTAGTTTTTTATAAAACTAATCACGATTATAAAAATATTTTAACTACAGATCAAAATAATGATCTTGTGAAGATTGTCAAAATAGGTTGTTGTTTAATAATTCCAATTCAGCAGGCAATCAAAAAAAGATTTCAAAAATATAGCCAACGCAGTTCACAGTGCGGATAATATCAACATTTATATGCGACTTAAGTTTATGCCTAAGACTGCTGACGTGAACATCAACCGTATTCGTCGAACAACAGATATTTCTATCCCAAACTTCCTCCAAAATCTGCGTTCTTGTCAAAACTTTGCCACGATTTTGAAAAAAAAATACTAACAAATTAAATTCTTTGTTTCTAAGGAAAACACAGGAATCATTAACAAACAACTTTCTGGATACCAAATCCAGCTTCACAGAATCTGCAGGTAAATCCAAAGGCAAAAGGAGATTTTCATTAGTCATAATTTAAATTATTAATAGACATACTCATTCTTAAGCAGGAAATGCAAATCTCAAAATTCTCAAAACAACTCATTGGCAAATATGGCTTACACTCAATGAAATCAATCGTAATAATCTGTTGTCATATACTGTTCAACATGCTAGTCTAATCTCACTTTTTACAAGTGCAACCGCCATGAAAGCTTTAATACAAAGGAGCCAAGCAGCCAGCGTAAGTATAAATAATGAAATCCATAACCAAATCACCGACGGTTTGGTTGTTTTACTTGGGATTACACAAAACGACAATAAAACAGATATAGAATACTTGGCAGAAAAAATCATCAATTTAAGACTATTCAAAGATTCTGAAAAAGAATTTGAAAAATCCATTTTAGAAACGGGCAAAGAAATTCTACTGATTTCTCAATTTACGTTATACGCAGTTTGCAAAAAAGGTCGCCGGCCAGATTTTAATGAAGCAGCAAAATCCGATGTTGCCAAGCCATTATACGAAGAATTCATCAAAGCTTTAGAATTAAAAGGCGCAAAAGTAAAAACCGGAATTTTTGGAGCTGATATGAAAGTATCACTTGTTAATGACGGCCCCGTAACTATAATCTTGGAAAGTCCAGAAAAAAACAGTATGGAACAATCACAAACTAACTAAAATATATGAGTCAAACATTAATGGAAAAAGTAGCAGCCTTATGCAAAAGACGTGGTTTTATATATGCCGGATCAGAAATTTACGGTGGTGTTGCCAACACTTATGACTACGGCCCAATGGGTGCAGAGCTTTTAAGAAATATCCGTAATCTTTGGTGGAATAATTTTGTACATGGACGAGATGACGTTGTTGGTTTAGATGCTTCATTAATTTCTTCACATAAAATCTGGGATGCTTCAGGGCACACAGCGGGTTTCTCCGATGCCATGGTTGATTGTAAAAATTGCAAAGGCAGATATAGAGCTGATCACGTAATCGAAGATCATTTCGCAAAAAAAGGCACTGAACAAAATGTAGAAGGACTGACTCCGGAAGAATTTAAAAAGATCATGGTTGATGAAAAAATTAAATGCGCTAAATGCGGAAAAATAGATTGGACCGACGTTCGCAAATTTAATTTATTATTCCCAGTACATCTAGGAATAGTTGAAGGCGATCAAAGCTTGGCTTACTTAAGAGGTGAAACGGCCCAGGGTATTTTTGTAAATTTTAAAAATGTTGTCGATTCCACAAGAGTAAAATTACCATTTGGTATCGCTCAATTAGGTAAAAGTTTTAGAAACGAAATTACTTTAGGAAATTCTATTTTTAGAACAATAGAATTCGAACAGGGCGAAATCGAATATTTCTTTGATCCGGACAAAACTAACTGGGAAGAGATTTTCAATGGTTTCAAAGATTCCATGTGGGATTTTGCGGTTAATAAACTTGGAGTAAATGCCGATAACCTTCGCTGGAGAGTTCATTCTGATGACGAGAGATCTTTTTACAGCAAACGTACCGAAGATTTGGAATACAACTATCCCTTTGGCGGTTTCAAAGAATTATGGGGTCTTGCTTACCGTACAGACTACGATTTAAACCAGCATATTAAGCATTCTGGTAAGGATCTATCAATTTTAGACACACAAACCAATAAAAAAGTTGTCCCTCACGTAATAGAGCCCGCCGTTGGTATAAACAGATTAATGTTAATGACACTTTGCGATGCTTATACAGAAGAAGGCGAACGCTCATTCCTAAAATTAAAACCATCTTTAGCACCTTACCGAGCAGCCGTTTTCCCACTTTTAGCAAACAAACCAGAATTAGTAGAAAAAGCCCGCGAAATCTATAAAACCTTACAAAAAGACTTTAGAGTAGCCTGGGATGACAGAGGCAATATTGGTAAACGTTATGCCAGCCAGGACGAAATCGGTACGCCATACTGCATCACCATTGATTTCGACACTCTCGAAAAAGATCAAAAAGTCACAATTCGCTTCAGAGACTCCGCTGCGCAAGAACGTATTGCTATAGATCAAATCAAAGATTACTTAATTCAAAATACATGATAACTACAGATGCACTATCTAGCGGATTTGATTATCAAGCACATCAAGATGCCGAAGCTAGCTTAAATCAAAGACGTGAATTACGTTTAGATGCTGCAAGAGAGGCAAGAGTGCCAAAAAGTAAACTTGATACTGAAACCCAACAGATAGCTGCGGCGTTAGAGCAAAGCATCAAAAAACTAGACTTCTAGCCTTGTAAAAAGGGCCATTTCCTGCTATAATTGCTAGATTAAAACAAAAATAAATGCAGGAAATTTGGGCCTATATTAAAGAAAATCCACTCGAGTTAACCATTGAATTACTAGGCGTAATCATAGGATCATGGCTGGTATTAGCCATTTTTAGATATACATACAATTATCTCCAGTACAAAAAACTGGTTTTTTTGAAAATCACGCTTCCACGAGACGATTCCCCAAAAGATAAGGAAAATGAGACAGAAAAGGACTTTAGGGAAAAGATCTCAATCATGGCACAGTTTTTCCGTAATTTACACGAAACTAGAGAGTTAAACATCTGGAATATCATTCGGACAAGGCTGTTTAGAAACAATATTTTCACCTTTGAGTTAGTTTCTCAAAACAAAGTACTCTATTTTTATGTAACAACTCCAAAATACTATCAGGGAATTCTTGAAAAACAGATTACTTCATACTACCCGGATGCAGATATTGAACCGGTAGAGCCATACGATAAAAATCTAAAAAGCCTTAAAATGAAAGGTTTTTATGCTTATCAAAAAGAACCATATTGGTTTCCAATTAAAACCTTTAAAGTTGTCGAAAACGACCCATTAAATGACTTAAGTAACGTTTTTACAAAGATGGAAAACGATGAGGTCGCAGTAATCCAAATTGTAATACGTCCGCGCAGCGATAAATGGGCGAAAAAAGCTGAAAAGTTTGGTGAAGAATACTTTAAAGGCAAAAAAACTGGTGGATTCAAAATTCCAGTATTAGGCCCAATATTAAATGTTTTTAAAGGGATTTTTCTCGGCTTTGACAAAATGACAATGGACAAGGCAGAGGGTGGAGACGGATACGTGAGAATGATTCAATCAAAAGAAGAAGTTGCAAAACGTATCGGTGAAAAATCAGCTCAATCTGGTTTTGACACAGTCATCAGGCTTTTAACATTCACCGCAACAGAAAAAAGATCTGAAGAAATCACTAATAACATAATAATAGGTCTCAATCTCTTTAAGGACACTGTGTCAAATTCATTTCAGACTAAAAGAGTATTTTTTTTAGATTGGATCAATGACAAAATATTATTTTTCAATTTCACAAAAAGGTTATTAGACACAAGACTTCTTGGTATAGGCGAACAAAAAGCACTATTGTCAGAAGAAGAATTAGCCAGTTTATATCACTTCCCAAACAGTAAATATAATTACAGCCCAAATATTAAATGGCTTGATTATAAGGTTTTACCAGCACCGGTAGATTTGCCTACAACAGGTATTATACTTGGAAACAACGTTTATCGCGGCGAAAAACACGAAGTCAGATTTCAAAGAAAAGATCGTTCAAGACACCACTATATCATTGGTAAATCTGGTTCTGGTAAATCCGCACTTTTATCTTACATGGCCCGTCAGGACATTATTAATGGCGAAGGTGTCTGCGTAATTGATCCGCACGGAGATTTAATTGAAGACTTGCTCGAATTCATTCCAAAAGAAAGAGCTAAAGACGTAATTATTTTTGATCCATCCGATCAGGAAAGACCAATGGGTTTAAACATCCTGGAAGCAAATACTCCTCCGGAAATGGATCTATCATCTTCACAAGCTACTGAAATTTTCATCAAACTTTTTGGTGACGAAATATTTGGTCCACGTATCCAGCATTACTTTAGAAATGCCTGCTTAACTCTCATGGAAGATACAGAAGACGGTGCAACATTAATTGATGTACCGAGAATTTTTACGGATGACGCCTTCATGAAATACAAAGTAAAAAAGATTAAGAATCCGGTCGTAAAATCATTCTGGCAGCATGAATATGCCAATACCGGTGATAGAGAAAGACAGGAAATGATCCCTTATTTCAGTGCGAAATTCGGTCCTTTCATCACAAACTCAATTATGAGAAACACGATTGGACAAAAAAATTCTGCCTTTGATTTCCGCAAAATAATGGATGAAGGAAAAATTCTCTTTGTAAAATTATCAAAAGGTAAAATTGGTGATTTAAATACCCAGCTTTTGGGTCTCGTAATCGTAGCCAGAATTCAGATGGCCGCTATGGGTAGAGCTGATATTCCTGAGGACCAGCGTAAAGATTTCTTCCTATACGTCGATGAGTTCCAAAATTTTGCGACAGACAGTTTTTGTTCAATTCTATCAGAAGCCAGAAAGTACCGTCTAAATCTAATAATGGCTCATCAGTATATAAATCAGTTGGTGGTAAGCAAATTTGGTAACACCTCAACTCAAATCAGAGATGCGGTATTTGGTAACGTTGGTACCATGTGTTCATTTAAAGTTGGTGCAGATGATGCGGAATACTTGTCAAAAGAATACGCCCCACTTGTTACCGAACAGGACGTTATCGGAATTGCCAATTACAAGATGTACATGAAATTAAATATCAATAATACAACTTCAAGAGTATTTTCCGTTTCTACAATTTGGGACCCAACTAATAAAAACCCAAAGATTGCTCAAATCGTAAAAGAATATTCAAGATTAAAACACGGTCGCAAAAAAGAATTCGTAGATCAGGAAATCACTAATCGTATTGGTATCGATATGACCTCCGACGCCGTAGACACAGACAAATTACCAGGCCAACCAAACCAAGCCGCTCCCGCTGCCCCACAAGGCGACGCCATGAGCCAATTATTAGGCGGAATGAACATACCTAAAACAGAAGAAGGCTCTCAGCCTCAAACTCCATCCGTAACTACACCTCCAACAGCAAATACCAGCACAACCTAAACAAATGGTGGCTGGGGAGAGATTCGAACTCTCTACCTTAGGGTTATGAATCCTACGCTCTAACCGATTGAGCTACCCAGCCGATTTTTAATATGCAAAAGAACAATTTGGTTGCGGGGGGCGGATTCGAACCGCCGACCTCCGGGTTATGAGCCCGACGAGCTGCCACTGCTCTACCCCGCGACGTGCCCAAGGAAAATACTGTATATCTGTAGGAAAGTCAACTTCTCTCTAGTTCCCAAAAAAGAAATACCACCACTGCTGAGGGTTGGACATTTTGTAGTACTTGGTTACACCAGTTTCCGTAGACTCTTGTTCCTCAGACGAAGTAGAACTCACCAATTCAGGCGATAAAATAATAACTTCTTCACCTGGATTTATCAGCCCTAAATTCTGTTTAGCAATTTTATCTATATATTCCTCAGACGTAAAATAGAGATAATCTTCATTTTTCTGGCGATTTCCCTCTTCGATTTTGGCATTTTCTTCTTCAAACTGCGTAATCAAATTATCAACCTGATAACTGTTATAAACATTCCTCGTCAAAGAATATAACAAGTAAGCTACAAGAATAAATTCTACGATTATAATTAACTTGGTAAAACTGGATGTATAAGAAAATCTAAATGACATTTCGTGGGATTTTACAAAGCAAAGTATAAGTGTTAGGCTTTCAAAAACCAATTAATAATGTCAATTTTAGATAAAAACAATTTTCACTTCATTGGCATAGGCGGAATCGGCACTTCCGGACTGGCCCAAATTTTGCGTGCAAAAAATAAGAATATTAGCGGATCTGACCAAAATCCTTCCGAGATAACTCAAAATCTTGAGAATAAAGGCGTTAAGGTTTTTATTGGACATAGTGCTAAAAATTTAAGTAAGAATGTTGAAGCGGTAATTTTTTCTCCCGCAATTCCTTTAGATAATCCCGAACTTTTGGAAGCTAAAAAAAGAAAATTACCATGTTTATCCTATCCGCAAGCTCTAGGGGAATTAACTAAACAATATTATACAATTGCGATTTCAGGCACACATGGCAAATCCACAACAACAGCAATGATCGCCATAATGTTAACCAAAGCAGGATTAGATCCAACAGTAATAGTTGGCACAAAGTTAAGAGAATTCGATAATCAAAATTTCAGAGTAGGCAAAGGTAAATATTTAGTTATCGAAGCTTGTGAATACAAAAATTCCTTCTTAAACTTTCACCCTCAGTTACTTGTAATCACCAATGTAGAAGCCGATCATTTGGATTTCTTTAAGAATCTGAAGAATTATCAAAAAGCCTTTTTAGATATGGCTAAAAAAGTACCAAAAGATGGTTTAATAATTTTAGGCAAAGATAAATTTAGCGAAAAAATCGCAAAAGTAGCAAAATGCAGAATAAAAAAATCAACAAATGGTAAACTCAAAATCGAACCTGGAATTCCAGGAAAATTCAATATCGACAATGCCACAAATGCCGCTACAGTCGGGCTAGAATTGGAGATCCCAACCAAGATAATTGAAAAGGCAATCAAAGAATACGGCGGCAGCTGGAGACGCATGGAATATGTCAAAACAAAACTTAAAAAGACCATTTTTATCGACGATTATGGTCATCATCCAACAGAGATAAAAGTCACGCTTGAAGCCATAAGAAGTAGGTATCCAAAAGCTAAAATTCTTTGTATTTTTCAACCGCACCAGCATAGCCGTACGAGATTACTCTTAAAGGATTTCGCTAAATCATTCTCAAAAGTAGATCAATTAATAATTCCAAACATCTACGAAGTTAGAGACAGTAAAAAAGAAGTGAGCAAAATTACAACTGACGATTTAGTAAAAGCAATTTCCAGAAATCAAAAGAACACTTTAAACGGCAACAACCTCGAGGCAACCGCCAACTACATCAAAGAGAACCACGGAAATTTTGACGTTATAGTAACCATGGGCGCAGGGGACATTGCAGAAATTTACAAGTTTTTATAGAAAGCGTTTACATACTAAACTGACAACCTTCAACCAGTTAAACCATTCTGATCTTCCAATAAACTCAATCAAAACAGAGACTTTACAAATACGGGAGTCATTGGGTGATTCTAAAAAGCGTTCCCGGGAACGGAAATCTACATCTGTTAAATTAGAAAACTGGTTTTATTTTTCACGCTTTTTTCCAAATTGTTCCGTCTTTAGTATCCTCAACCACTATCCCTTTTTCCAAAAGCTTAGCTCTCAATTCATCGGATTTAGCAAAATCCTTATTCTTACGAGCCTCCTCACGCTCTTTAATTAAAATATCAACTTCCGGATCCAAAATTTCCTCCCTAGGGAATATAAAAGCAAATACGGTGTCAATTTCCTCAAGAAACCTAACAGTATTTTGATAATCATCTTTTACCAAACCACCAGCAACCTTCAAGCCATTAAAACAAGTTATTAATTCAAATAAAACCCCTAACGCACCAGCGGTATCAAAATCATTATCCATAAACTCAGAAAACTTACCGCTAAACTCATCATATCCAATTGATCTTTTCACTCTACCAACATCTTCCGGCAACGTCTCCACATTTACCGCCTGCAAACCCCTAATAAAGTCATGAATTCTCGCCAACCCAGCTTTCGCCTGATCCAATAATGCATGAGAAAAATTCACGGGATTTCTATAATGAGTCTGTAGCAACATAAAACGTACCACAGTCGGATCATATTCTTTAAAAATATCCTTCAAGGTAAAAAAATTACCCAAACTCTTGCTCATCTTTTCATTATCAACATTGATAAATCCGTTATGTAGCCAGTATTTTGAAAAAGTACCTTCTCCAAAAACGGCTTCAGATTGAGCAATTTCGCATTCATGATGAGGGAAAGTCAAATCCAAACCCCCACCGTGAATATCAAATTTTTCACCCAAATTCTTCCAAGTCATCGCGCTACATTCTATATGCCAACCCGGCCTACCATCTCTAACCGCATTACCCGGCCAATTCCAAAATGGTTCACCATCTTTTTTAAATTTCCACAAAACGAAATCATAAGGATTACGTTTATTATCCTTCACTGCAACCCTTGATCCCATCTCCAAATCCTCTAATTTCTGTTTAGACAACTTTCCATAAGCAGCAAATTTACTTACATCATAATAAATTCCGTCATCCAATTCATAAGCAAAGCCTTTAGCCTCCAACTCCTGTACTAAATAAATCATGGCATCAATGTACTCAGTCGCCTTTGGCTGAACATCAGGCTTCATCACACCCAAAGCCCCATAATCACGTTCATATTCTGGAATAACTTTGTCCGCCAATTCTGACACGCTAATACCTTCCTTATTGGCTCTTGTAATCATTTTATCGTCGATATCCGTATAATTTGAAACATACTTAACTTCAAAACCCTTATACAAAAAGTATCGACGAATAACATCAAAAGAAACCGCACTCCTACCGTGACCCAAATGCGCATTATCATAAACAGTCGGTCCACAAACATACATTTTTACCACACCCTTTTCAATCGGCTCAAACTCAACCTTTTTACCGGTCAAAGTATCAAAAATTTTCATAATTAAACAAGTTTAGCTAAAAGTAATAATAAAAACTGAGAACCAAAATCCAGTGCCAATAAAGCAATCAAAGGAGCCAAATCAAACATTCCAATCTTATGTGGAAATCTCCTAAAGAAATTAATCACGGGATCCGTAATCGCATGCAAAAACTGAATTATTTTATTATCAGACATGCCACCTTGCCCCATAGTAAACCAAGAAATAATCATCCTCGCAACAATCGCATATGTTAATATACGCCTTAAAACTATGATAAAAATCGCCGTAAAATGTAGAATTGATGCTTTGTCCATAAAACGGACGCAATTCTAACAAACATAAAATCAGCTTACAACTGCTTCTTTTTTGAAGAATAACAAACTCCACCAATCGCAGAGAGACTAATTAACCAAAATATCTCCGGTCCGGTCTTGCTAACATCATCCTTCATCTCACCCAAAATCTCATTACCCTCAACACCTTTTTCTATCGTTGGCGAAACCACCTCTTTTACAACAGCTACTCCAGCCTTAACACCAGGAGTGGCATTCAAAATTTCACTCAACTGCTCACCAATATTTTTACTGTTATCAACAGCAGCAACCGCAAAAAAGTATTCCTGTCCATTATTTAAATTGGGAATATACCAGGTTGTAGCATTCGTAAAAGTATCTACAGCTTGATTCAAATTATTCGGAGCAGTTCCATAATAAACCCTAAAATGATGAATATTTGCAGAATTTACAGGCGCACTCCATTTTAAAATTACCTTGTGATCATCAGTTTCCAATTTTAGCCCAGTAACTCTCTCAGGTTTAGAATTATCACTAAAAGCACCAACCTGCACTTTAACATCTGATTCAAAAGTAGATTCATTCCCTAATTCATCCACAACCGAAAACTTTAAATCATAAGTACCGAAATCCAAAGGTGCCTTAAAAACAGTCTGATAATATCCATTTTTACTCTTGGTTAGAGAATAAATATTGGCATTCACAACAACCTGAGCCTGAGCAATATTCTCATTAGAATACATTTTTAATGTTAATTGAGTTCCCGGATCAACCGCACCAGCAGGCTCTAAAGTCACTTTAGAAATTTCCGCTGAAGTCGTATCAATCATTAAATTAATTACTTCACTATTCTCCACAATAGTCCCTCCATCATTCACAATTGCCGCATAAATTTTATGTTGTCCATCAGCTAAAGAGTTCGTAGTAAAAGTAAATTCACCATTAGCCGCCGCAACAATAGAGCCAATTTCCTTAGCGTTATCAAATATCTTGACCGTAGAATTCGCTGGAGCTCTACCATTAATAACCTGGACACCATTGCTGAATGTACCAGACAAAGGTGAAGAAATCAGAATTTTTTTGTTGCTAGCCGTACTGGCTGAAGCCACACTTACACTAATGTCAGTTTCACCATAAACAAACTGATTATCTAAATCAGTAACCTTCATTTTATAAACACCAGGCTGATCAAATTTGAAAGCCAAACTAAAAATATGTGTACCCTGGTCTTCAACCTTAAATTGATAATCCCCAGGTAAATCTGCAAATTTAGAATTTTGACCGCTTACAGAAAACCTCACTTTTCCTTTATAATCAGGCACCAATTGATTAGCAACATCATAAGCCGAAACAGTAAAAGTCGCAGGCTCATTAGCCTTTATAACCGCAGGCAAATCCTCAAACTTCAAAGCATCTGCTTTAGAAGCAGGAGTTATAATAGTAGCCGCATAAGTAATTTCATCTTCATAATTATTCAAAACAAGATCTTTAGTCGAAAATAACTCATCGGAATTCTCAAAATAAAGAACTTTAGCCGCCTGATCAAGTATGACATCAGCAGTTAAATCATAAGCTACATAACGTACTAAACCTGTTTTTTTAGAATTAACCTTAAACTCAACTTCTCCAATTTCATTACTCAAACCTGTCCCAGCAACCATAGTTAAATTTTCAAAATTTGAGAATAACTTAACTTTATGGTCCTCAAGTGGCCTCCCCTTGGAATCCCTAAGCTGGACAACGATCAAAGCGTCCTCATCTGATACATGTGCAACCTGACTCTGTGGAAACAAAGTCGAACCGCCTTTAGAAACCGCATACGCAGCAAAATTAGACAGCAACAGCAGCGCACTCAAAACCCCAATTATTTTTGTTTTTATTTTCATAAATCCTAACATTATAGCTTAAAACAGCCCAAATATCAATTCCCCACACCACTAAAGTCGATCCCGTCAAGCGCAAGAATAACTGGTATAAATAAGCAAATTTTGCTAGTTTGTTAGCAAATAACTTTAGCCAATGATTAGCAAAAAAATTATAAAAACTTTTTTACTTCTTTTTCTTGTTCTTAGCAATACAAGTAGCCTGTTAATAGCCAATGCCCAAGAATCCGAACAAACCTCCGAATCAGAAAGTATAAACTATCTCAAATCTGTAATTTCAACCGATAACATCGTAGAAATTAAAAAAAGTACCATTTTTGATGCTTCACAATCATTCATCCCTGATTCCACAAAAAAAATTAAATACGAATGGAATTTTGGTGACGGCAATAAAAACGAAGGAATAGAAGTTCTACATTCATATACTGAGCCAGGAGATTATATCGTAACCTTAACCGTTAGTGACGGTATCACCACAACTCAATCTACAATTGACGTTTTTGCCTATAAAAAATTATTAGTATTAATTACAGATAAAACCGAAGATCAGGAAAGAATAAAAATCATCCAGGAATATTCAGAAAAAAAAGGCGTCTACCTCAAAATAGTTGAAAGTTTTGGTAGCGGCACAGAATTCATCTCAGAAGAAATTCTCACAAAAAAAATAAATGAAGAAGCAAATTACCTACAAAAAGCCAAAGAGATTTTGATCTGGACAAGAGAAAACGCCGGCCTAAATGCCCTTTCAAGATTCATCCAAAACAAAAAAGATACCAAATATCTGGAACAAAAAACCATAATAGTCCTAAATAACGACCTCGAACATTTAAATAGAGTACAAAATCAATACGACCTCATCAGACCAAAAAACATCATCGTCACAAAAGAAGGCTCAATAGATATAGTTTTAGACACGACAACAGATGAAGAATTTATAAGTGCACTAAAAGAAGTTGGCGGCTATTACAAAATCATCAATTCCGAAAGCGGCAAAATACGCCCATGGAATTTCATGAGTTATTTCGTAAATATTCTCATTGATAATGGTATTCCAGATAACACAATTTCACTTTTACTATTATTACCGGTTATCGCGACCGTCATAGCATTCATGAGACAGGTGATTGGTATTACAACTTACGGTGTTTATACTCCTACAATCATCACTCTTTCATTCTTAATTATTGGTGTCCACGCCGGTCTGCTCACACTTTTGGCAGCAATCATCGTTGGTATCACAACCAAATTAATTTTAAAGAAAGTAAACATGCTCTTTATTCCTAAAATGGCCATAGTACTAACACTGGTTTCACTTACTTTACTTTTGATGCTTATCTCAGGAATTTACCTCAATCTATACGACGCAACATTCATCTCAATCGCAATTTTCCCAATGCTAATATTAAGTACTTTGGTAGAAAAATTTGTTAGCACAAAAACTGATGCCGGCTTTTCTTCTACAACAATTTTAATGGGCGAAACACTATTCGTAGCCATTGTGGCTTATTTTATAGCAGGAGGCGAAATCGACCTTGGATTCACAAGTTTTAAATTTGATTACGTCAAAACCCTAATGCTCAATTATCCGGAAATCGTAATCTTATTAATCGTAGCTAATATTGGCTTGGGTAAATGGAGCGGCCTAAGAGTAGTTGAGAGAATTCGTTTCAGAGAAATCTTAAAGCACATAGAAGAATAAACATGTTTTTAAAAAGTTTTTTTAGAAATAAAGGCATCCTCGGAATCAACGCGAGAAATCTGCTTTACATCAAACCCTATAATCCCAAAAAAGCGATTAAATTAGCTGATGATAAAATTAAAACCAAGCAGTTTTTGTCAGCCAGGGGAATTCCCGTACCAAAACTTTATAGCTCAATCAAAGATACTGAAGAATTAGAAAAATTCGATTTTAACACTTTGCCCAGCAGCTTTGCTCTAAAACCAAATATGGGCTATGGCGGAGAAGGCATTATCCCAGTCTGCGAAACAAAAAATGGGATTTACATTACTCCAAACGGCAATGAGGTAACAAAGAGAGAAATCAAACCCCACATCAGGGATATTTTAGATGGACGTTTTGCAATTTCCAACATTGATGACATCGCTTTTTTTGAACAGTACATTATTAGTGATGATAGAATAGGTAAATTTGCCTACGCTGGTTTACCAGACATTCGTATAGTAGTACACAATCTAATCCCGGTAATGGCCATGCTTAGACTTCCAACCAAAGAATCAAATGGTAAAGCCAATTTACACCAGGGAGCGGTAGGAGTTGGGCTAGACATCGCAAAAGGACAGGCGACCTATATTTCCTATAAAAATAGAATTATCGATAACTTGCCTGGGGGCTTGGGTAATATCAAAGGAACAAAAATTCCTTTTTGGGATGAAATTCTAAATATTGCATCAAAAATCCAACTGGTCACAAACCTTGGTTATCTTGCCGTAGATATTTGTGTAGATAAAAATACTGGACCGGTACTTCTAGAAATTAACGCCCGAGCTGGTTTGGGAGTACAAATCGCAAATCTAGCACCATTACGCAAAAGACTGGAAAGAATAGAAGGTTTAAAAGTAACCAATCCTAGCAAAGGCGTAAGAATTGCCAAAGATATGTTTGGAAATACAGTAGAAAAAGAACTCGAACACATCAGTGGTAAACCAGTACTTGGCACCCAAGAAAGTGTCGAAATCATCCAAAAAAGAAATAACTTTAGAGTAACAGCAAAAATCGATACCGGCAGAAAAATCAGCGTTATCGACGAAGAAATAGCTATCAAAGCCGGATTACTAGAAAGCGAAGATTTCGATGACGAAAAATCCACTTTAAAAATAAAATTTTCGCTGAAAGACAAAAGAATTCTAACTGTTGTCGAAGTAGAAAAAATCCTCAATAAGGATTACAAAATGATCATTGGCAGCAGAGATCTAAAAGAATTCTTGATAGACGTGGGCAGCCAGCAAAATTCACAAATTAAAGATATAGAAAAACCGGTTTTAAACAATCAACCTCCAATATTAGTAAGTAAAACCAATTTTTACGACATCGATCAGCAACTCTTAAATATCGATGGGAGAATTAAACTCTTATATCATTTACGACCATTAAATTTAGAAAGTGAAAAACAGAAATTCTTCCAAAATCCAGATTACAATCCAACATTCGAGTATCCACAACTAAAATTTGACCCTGTAGAATTAGTTTACGAATTAAATAAAATCAAAATAGATGACGACTCGGCTCTTGGTAAAATATTTCAGGATAAAAAAGAGGAAATCAGCAACAAAATTAAATTGCTGGAAAATATTGACGAAGAAGAATTCAGTAATATTTCTACTAAATTATATGGCAAACCTACAGATCAAGATATTCAAATTTGCCTATCAAGCCTAAGTGAAACAAATGTATTTGATACAGAAAACGACCTCCCAATTTCCACAAATGAAGCAAAGACAATTTTTGAAAGTGTTTTCAAGAAATATGGCTTGGAAAAATGGCAAATCAAAATAAAAGAGAATCTGGTTTCAAACTGTGTTGCCGGTAAAAATCACAGCTTGTTTTTAAAAGAAAATGCAAAATTCAGTAAATCCTACATTGAAGCCTTGATCGTTCACGAAATCGAAACCCATATTATCACAGCCGAAAACGGCAAAAAACAACCATACGAAATATTTAATAGGGGACTCGCAAACTATTTGGAAACACAGGAAGGCATGGCCGTTTACAACGTTGAAACCATTTTAAATAAACCATTCCTAAAAAACTCAAAAGCAATTATCCACGTAATTGCTATCCGCGAAGCCTTAACTAAATCATTCTCAGAAGTTTACAAAATTCTCAAGACACTAAATATTTCTAACGAAACTGCATTTAGATCTACCGTTAAAGCAAAACGCGGATTTTACGACAGCTCAAAACCAGGAGCTTTCACCAAAGATTATTTGTACTTTAAAGGTTATTATGACGTCAAAAAATTCATGGAAAACGGTGGGGATTTAAAAGATTTATACATCGGCAAATTTAATCTCAGCGACCTAGAAAAAGTCAAAAAACTTCCAGGAATCAGAGCCCCAGAGATCCTGCCAGATTGGCTTATTTAAAAAACAAACATCGCATCTCCAAAACTATAGAATCTATATCCATTCCTCATAGCTTCTTTGTAAATAGAAATAATTTTTTCACCAGGATTTTTGACACCCTTAGATTCCAAAAATGAAGCTACTAACATAATTAAAGAACTTTTTGGTAAATGAAAATTTGTAATCAAAGCATCAACACACTTCCATTTATAAGATCCGGGATAGATAAAAATACTCGTTTCCCTACTGCAAGGCTCAAATCCATCACTATAAACACTCTCCAGCACCCTTACACTAGTCGTCCCAACCGCAATTAACCGCCCGCCAGCTCTTTTTGTAGAATTCAATAAATCACAAGTTTGCTTTGGCAGCACTAATTTTTCACTATGCATCTTGTGATCCTCAATATTATCACTACTTACTGGCAAAAAAGTCCCCAAACCAACATGCAAAATCACTTCAGCAAAATTAGCCTTCCGTAGTTTTAAATCACTAATCAGCTCATCAGTAAAATGTAGTCCGGCAGTTGGAGCCGCTTTGCTACCTTCTTCCTTGGCATAAACAGTCTGGTATTCTTCAAATTTAACCTGATCATTTTTAATATATGGGGGTAGGGGAATTTGGCCTAATTTTTTTAATTCTTCATCTAAATCTAATCCAGCAACTTTAGCAAAAAACTTGAGAATTCTAGTGCCATCTTCATTAATTTCAATAACTTCAAAATCAACTTTTTCACTAATAGAATATCTAATTCCAGGTTTAAAGAATCTGGCCGGTCTCAGCAAAACCTGATAAATGGCTGCTTCAACTTTATTGAGCACAAAAATTTCTTTTTCTTTTCCATTAACATCAAAGAGAATTCTCGCGGGAACAACCTTGGATCTATTCAAAACAAAAGTATCTCCGGGCGCTACCAACTCTTTAATCTCATAAAACTTTTTATGCAGAATTAGGTCATTTTTTGTATCATAAACCAACAACTTGCAACTATCTCGTGGTGTTACTGGAGCCTGAGCAATAAAAGACTCTGGCAAATCAAAATCAAAATCAGCGGTTTTCATTCTTTTAGAGACCAATTAGTACTAGTATCTACCGTCACAGCATTAAGAGTTTTGTCTCTCTTAATAACAATCAAAGACATATCATCATCTTGAATATGACCCTTATTAAAATTTGAAACCTCAGTAGCAACGTGATAATTTAAACCTTCAGCAGAATATTGAGAAGCATATTGAATTACACTCTGCTTTAAACGTTCCAAACCATATAATTCTCCAGCCTGATTTCTGGCTTCAACAATTCCATCACTGTACAAAATTATAAAATCACCATCATTCAATTTAATCTCTGATTCCTTAATTATCTTTGAATTATCGGGAACCATACCCAACGCCACACCACCAGACAAAACAGCCTCACAGATGCCCTCAGCAGCCCTATATACGAGAATATATTCATGCCCAGCCCCAACAAAAGTCATCTTTTCCTGCGCCTCATCCCAGCAAAGCATTACAAGAGTCAAAAACATTGTTTTTTTGACATGACGCTTAATGTACTTATTTACATTAACCAAAATATCATAAGGAGAAGTATAAATATCGGCAAAAACACTCATTAAAGAAGTCGCCATCGTCATAATAAGACCGGCTGCAACACCATGTCCCGTCACATCTCCCATATAAATATAGGTTTTACCGTTTCTGCTAATAAAGTTAAAAATATCCCCACCAACTTCTGTAGCAGGTTTTGTTTTAGCAACAAGCTGTAAACCTTTAACAGTTGGCGAAATCAAAGGTAGAATTTCCCTCTGCAATTCTGCCGCAACAGTTAACTCATCAATCAACCTATTCCTATCTTTAATATCATAGCTAACTTCAGACAAACTACTTGTTACCTGATTAAAGAAAAAAGCTAAAACACCAATTTCATCAAGCCTTGAAGTAAAAATTTTCTTATAAGGTTTGCCGCTAAGTAAAGCCTCCATCTCCACCAACAATTTCTTCATTGGCTTAGAGAAATCAAAATAATAAATCAATAAAACCACAAGCAAATTAGCAGCCAAAATACCTGCAAAAACTTCAACCGACAAAGTAACGTTTTGCTTTATTAAATAAGCAAAAACCGCCACTTGAACTAAAACCAAAACAAAAAGTTTTATTAAAATTCTCTTCACCAGGCTATTTCTGATTACTTCAATCATTTGTTTGCAACAATAAAATCATTAAGTGTCGTATAAATTGGAATTACGTTTTCTATTCCAATAGTTTTAAAAACATCCATAACATGATCCAAAAGACCAAAAACCACTAACTTTCTACCTCTTTGAACAAGGTGAGTATGAACCTCGATTAAATAACCAATCCCTTCACTATTAATAAATTTCAATTCAGAAAAATCAAACACAAGATATTTTTCCTCAGAATCTTTAACCGCAGCATCAATACTTTCCTTATTTTCTCCATAACCAGCCTTATCAAAATCACCTTTAAACTTAACCAATTTTGCTGAAGGGAAATCACCTAGTGTACTTATATCAATTGTTAAATTTGGCTGCATAAAGATTTATTTAATAGATAATAATTTTTCAAAGCGGTCAAAATCATCGGCAAACTTGCTCAAATATTTCAATCGCTCGAGGGAGATTATATCTCTAAACTTATTTTCTTGTAAGCCATTTAAAAGATCTGTCACAAATTTCTTCAAAATTTTATCAAATACAACAGCGATTTTGCCATGTATGGTCGGAATTAAGCCACGTAAAACCTTGAAAGACTCATCATCACATGTTAACAAAAGGTCAAAAATCACAGGCAAAGACTTCATCTCCCCCAACTTGGCCAGGGCAATAGCAGCCCGCACCTTAACTAGAGAATTATTAGATTGCAGCAATTTAAAGCAAATTTCTTTGTTAGCTTTCAAACCCAATTCACCAATTGCAAAAAGAGCTGAAGTAATTTTCTGTGTATTTTTTGAATAAAGGAAAGAATAAATTCTAATTAGAGCTTCCTGCTTATACTGACGATTTTTAAATAGGCAAATAGCAGCACTCATTTGTTCAGCAGCATTACCTTTGTAAAAATATCCCTTAAGAATATTAGTCACTTCGGGATCATTAAAGTTTTTTAACGCCAAAATTACATCTGATTTGTAAGGATGATTTTTTGCATTAAGTATCTTAAAAACGAAGTTTAAAGTCGCCAACCCACTCAATTTTGAAATCAGATAAATAATCTTTTTTAGAGCAACTTCATCTTTTTCTTTCTCATAAATTTCCTGCAGCACAACTATCAACTTATACTTCAAAAAAGTAAGATCTTTATCTTTAATTAAGCGACTTGAATTAACTATCAACAAATCCAAAATTGATTCTTTAATAAAAAAGTCGGAATTTTTTAACACCTCAATCACAGTATTTACAGCAGAAACATAAGAATTCTTAAAAAGCGCTTTTAAAGCTTTAATCCTAAAAGAAAGAATATTATTTTTATTTAGAATAAAAGCCCCCAAATTCTCAATATTTGAATCATGACCTCCCTGTTGCAAAACCTCCAAAACCCTGGACTTGATCTGATAATCATCAGTATCATTAAGCTCTTTTAAAGCCATTTTTGTATATTTTGAGCTCTGCAAATAACTCACATACAACAAAACCAGACAAACTAAAATCATCAAACAATTAATCGAAAAAGTAATTAAATTCCCCGCAAAAACCTTCTGCAACAAAACCAAACACAAAGTACCAAGAATGGCTCCAATAGGCCTAACGACACCTTCCAGAAATTCCCTAATAAATTCTCTACTTTCATCCCTGAGAGAATAATAGCTCATGTGATATGCATTATTATAAACCACCTGAGTAATAGTAAAATTATTCTTAGCCAAAACCGTAGTCAAAAAACCAGGATAAATCGCCATGCCAAATAAACTCAACAAAGTGACAACAGGATGTAGCAACAAACCATTCACCACTCCCAAATAACTAATCAAACGGCTGGCAACAAAAATCTGTATTAGCAAAGCAGATGAACTGAAAAGTATAAACAAAAGTCCCAAATCATGAATAAAAGCATGCTCAAAGCCACTTCCAGCATCTAAAACAGTATTTGAAACACTTTCGTAAACAGCATTTGTATATTGAAATTCCAACAAATTAAACAAAAACCACTGGCAAAAAACTATCAATACCAGACCAATAAAATACACTCTAAAGTGGTCTTTTTTAAACAAACTTAAAAATTTCTCACGGTAAGAAAGATTTTGACCAGGCTCAATATGCTCTTCATTTGCAGGAATAAACCTATCAGCACAAAACAAAAGCAATGGAACAAGTAAAAAAATTGCGCCAATAGCCAAATACAAAAAGTTATAAACTTCAAAAGAACTAGCTAGAGTCAAAATTGCCGCACCGGCAATAATACCACCAAGCGTATCAGAAGATTCAAGTAGTGGTAGAATTCTTTCTCCTTCAACAGGACTAAAAAATTCTTCAAAATATGCATTCAAAAGAATTTTTAACTGAGATAAAAATATCGCTACGTTCAAAATCAAAAAAGCAAAAAACAGTATGGATGATTCAAAATAACAAAAAATACTCACAAAAAATACAAAACCAGCAATAAAAATCGTTCCAACAATCTTCTTTTTAAGATCAAAATTATTTAAAAGTGTCGAATAAACAAAACTACCAATAATAGTAAAAACTGCATTTAGGATAAAAAGTAGCGGCAAAAATGTAATTCCATAATGACTGACAAACATACTCAAAAGTACCGTCCAACAGATCACAAATGAAATTCTATAAAGCAATTTAAAAAACCAGACAAAGGAAACCTTTGGCCACTCACTGTTTTTAACATTCAACAGCTTATTTATAACCGCAAATTGTGATAGGTGATTAAACATAATTTAATCCAGTATTATACCAGAAAATCGACCATTTCACAAGAAGCAGTAACAGACATAAAACCCAAAAATGATAAAATCCAAACATGCTCAAAAAATTATTCAAACCGATTACGGTTGGAGGTGCCACAGGCATCCTCGTAGTGACTTCATTCATCAGTTATGCAATTGGCCTACTCCGCGACAAAATTATCGCCTTCCACTTTGGAACTTCAGATCTGACTGACACATATAACGCTTCCTTCTTGATTCCGGACGCTTTATTTAATCTTTTTATTGCCGGAGCCTTGGCAGCAGCCTTTATGCCAGTTTTTAGCGAATACCTTTTAAAAGACAAAAAAGAAGCTTTTAAGGTGGCAAACACTATGTTAAATAGCGCAATCCTGGTTATTGGATTACTATCGATAATTTCCTTCATTTTCATGGATCAAATTATTAGTTTAAGTTTTAGCGAAGCCACACCAGCAATGCAGCAGGATATTATCAATATGACCCGGATGATGCTTTTTTCATCTGTAGTTTTTACAATTAGCAATACCATCGGCAACGTTTTGATGTCCTACAAACATTTTCTTTCATACTCCCTGTCACCAATTCTATACAATGCCGGAATCATCCTCGGCACAATCTTCTTACAAGACAGCATTGGAATTTATTCAGCCGCAGTCGGTGTACTCATTGGAGGTATTATTCACTGCTTAATCAGAGTAGTAGATTTACTTTTCACAGATTATAAATACAAATTTGAAATCGAGTGGAAACATCCGGGTTTTATAGAAATTCTAAAATTAATGTGGCCAAGAGCCCTAAGTTTATTATGCTGGCAAGTCAATCTATACATCTATTCAGTTGTAGGAATTAGATTAATGGAGGGTGGTTTAGCCGCATTTAACTATGCCAGAAATATCCAAAGTTTTGCCGTGAGCTTATTCGGAATTTCTCTAGCTACAGCGATTTTTCCATATCTAACAAGTTCAGCCAGCAACAAAGAAATGGACGTTTTTACTGACAAAGTCCAAAAAACAGTTCAAAGAATTTTATTTTTCACAATTCCTTCAACAGTTGGCTTAATGATGCTTTCCGAACCAATCATCCAATTAATCCTGGGTGGGGGAGAATTCGACGATAATTCCGTAAGGCTAACTTCTTTAATTCTATTCTTCTTCAGCTTATCAATTCCATTTGAAAGCTTGTCCCATATTCTTTCTCGCGCTTTTTACGCATTAAAAGATACGAAGACGCCAATGTATATAAATCTGGTTTCAATGGCAATAATGGCCTTCTGTACAATCTACCTAGCTCCAAAATATGGTATAGAATGGTTTCCAATCGGTTTCACCATCGGTTTCTTTTTCTTTATCTTTATGTGCGTTATCTTACTCGCCCGCAAACTGAAAGATTTTAAAACCAAAGTTTTCCTCACTAGCATTTTCAAAATGCTAATTGCAAACCTTGTTATGGCAGCAGTAATACAACTCAGCTTTAATTTCCAAAATTATTTTCCGGAAAAATTATTCTACCTTTTACAGATGATTGCAGGAGCAGCCAGCTACTTTATTACAGCAATATTATTAAAATGTTCGGAAGTTTCCAACATCTCATACGTCATTAATAGAGTACTTAAAAGACCAACCGACAATGAAAAATTATAAAAGAATCCTAGCGCTCACTCTCTTATTTCTGGCCGTATTCGCCCTAACTTTTTTGTTAGTACTAAAAATTAAGAGTTATTTATTCATTAAGAATATAGAATCTGAGAATCAAAACACAGTTGAAGAAGCAAAAAAAACTTTGCAAACACCTGTAACTACAGCAAAAGTACTAAAAGGCAACCACATATTAAGAGGTGAACCCGATAAACCAATATCCTCAACAGGCTATCTCGAAGTTCCTTTCATCTGTCAGGCACCACTTGAAACAGTAGAAAATTGGAAACTTCACGAAGAAAGTTGTGAAGAAGCAGCCTTGCTTCAGGCATATCTCTACATCACTGGTAAAACCATGACAAAACAAGAAGCAAATGAGGAAATTTTAAAAATGATTAACTGGCAAGAACAGAATTTTGGTGAACATTATGACATTTACGCAGACCAGGTTAAAGAAATGGCCATGAAATTCTACAATCTAAAAGAAACCCAATTAGAAATAATCGAAAATGCCCAAATAGATGACATCAAAAAAGCAATTAACGAAGGTCACCCCGTAGTTGTGCCCATAACTGGCTCTATTCTTAAAAACCCTTACTACCCATATCCCGGCTATCATATGCTAGTAGCAATCGGCTATACATCAGATAAAATCATCACCAACGATAACGGCACCCGCAAAGGCAAAGACTTTAGCTACGACATAGCTATTTTTGAAGCAGCAATGAAAGACGCCGGCGGAGAAATTTTAATCTTAAAACAGAATCAATAAAGATTAACAAAACCTTTAATCTTTAGATCCTGACCAACAACTTCCACCTGCAATTCCTCAAACTCCAAAGAACTATCTATTTTTTTCACTCCCTTTCCACCAATAACTGAAATTGAATCCGATCCTCCAAACAATTTCGGAGCCACATAAAACAAAACCTTATCCACCAGATTTTCATCAAAAAATAACCCGTGAACTTTACTTCCACCTTCCACGAAAACACTTTGAACCCCGCGTGCACCTAAAAACCTCACCAACTTCACAACATCAACTTTTTCTTTACCAAAAGCCTTAAACTCCACACCAGCTTTTTCATATTTCTCTCGACTTTTTAAACTAGCCAACTCACTGCAAGCCACAAAAACATTTTCATCTCTAAAAACTTTTCTCTTCAAATCCAAATCCAATTTACTATTCAAAACAACTCTCAGTAATTTTTTACTTGAGAATTTAGCCGCAGGAGCCAATTCAGCATCATCAGCTTTTACAGTCCCAGAGCCAACTAAAACTGCATCACAAAAACTCCTTTCAATCTTAGAATCCTGACGCGCCAATTCGCTAGTTATCCAATGAGATTCCCCGCCAGCCGTAGCAATTTTACCATCCAAAGTCATTCCAGCTTTTAAAGTAACATAGGGGATACCAGTTTTAGCCCATTTGATAAAAGGCTGATTAATAATCCTAATCTCCCGCCCAAGCTCAGAATTCTCCTTACAAATTTCAACCACAACTTCATTTTTTTTCAAAAACTTAATTCCATTACCATTAACCTTTTCAAAAGGATCCTTCATCCCAATATAAACATTCTTAAAACCCGCTTTAACAATTGCCTCAGCACACGGACCAGTTTTCCCGGTATGAGAACAAGGTTCCAGCGTTACATACAAATCCGCCCCCACAATCTCACTCTTATTTTTCACACTCTTAATCGCCACAATTTCAGCATGATCTTGCCCAGCTTTTTTATGCCAACCTTCTCCAATAACTTTCCCATTCTTAATAATCACCGCCCCCACACAAGGATTCGGCGCAGTAAAGCCAAGACCTCTTTTGGCCAGCTCAAGAGCTTTTTGCATAAAAACTTCCTGCATAAACTAAACCATATCTAATAAATGACCCATTTTATCTTTTTTAGTCTTCAAATAACCCTGAGTCAATTCATGAGGCGCAATTTCCAAAGGCACTCTCTCAACCACATTTAAACCATATCCCTCAAGTCCCACGATTTTTGTAGGATTATTTGTCATCAATTTAATGTTTTTCAAACCTAAATCCACTAAAATCTGAGCTCCAATTCCATACTGTCTCAAATCCGGAGCAAACCCCAGTTTTGTATTGGCTTCCACTGTATCGTAACCCTGTTCTTGCAGATTATAAGCCAGAATTTTATTCACCAAACCAATACCGCGACCTTCTTGTTTACGCATATAAAGAACCACGCCTTGACCTTCCTTAGCAATTTTTTCAAGTGCCCCATCAAGTTGCACTCTACAATCACACTTCAAAGATCTAAAAACTTCTCCGGTCAAACATTCACTTTGCACTCTCACCAAAACATTATCTTCAGGCGTAAAATTTCCTTTCTTAAGAACTACATGCTCCGCGTCGTCAATCGTAGTCTTATAAATTCTCATCTCAAAAGTGCCAAACTCAGTTGGTAAATTAGTCTCAGCAACTAAAGTAATTAATTTCTCTCTAGTCCTTCTATATTCAATCAAATCTTTAATCGTAATAATTACCAAACCATGCTTTTTAGCAAATTCGAATAATTCCACAGAACGCATCATCTCACCATCCTCTCTGGCAATTTCACAAATCACCCCAACTGGAGTCAAACCAGCTAACTTCATCAAATCAGTTGCCGCCTCAGTATGGCCAGCCCTCACAAGTACTCCACCTTTCTTAGCCCTCAAAGGAAAAATATGTCCAGGACGCAAAAAGTCATCAGCCAAAGAATGATAATCCGCAATCGCCTTAACAGTTTTTGCTCTATCAGAAGCCGAAATACCAGTACTAGTACCAACTTTATAATCAACCGAAACAGTAAAATTACATTTATTAGATTCTTTATTCTCATTTACCATTGGCTGGAAACCAAGCCTGTCCGCAATTTCCACATCCACCGGCACGCAAATCAAACCACGCCCCTCTTTGGCCATAAAATTTATCGCCTCAGGAGTAATGGTATCCGCAGCCACCATCAAATCACCTTCGTTTTCACGATCTTCATCATCAACAACAATGATCATTTTGCCATTCTTAAGCTCGTTTAAAGCCTCATCAATAGTGCCAAATTTACTCATATGCTAATTTTTATGTCTTGGAAAAGCTATTCTACATTAAAACCCAAAACGCACAAAACTCTTTAAAGTCGCACCGGCATCTTTCAACAACTGTTCAACAGTTTTTTCTGGATCCTTGATAAATGCCTGAGTTAATAAAGAACTTTCTTCTCTAAATTTCTTTTCTTTACCAACGATAATTTTCTCAACAATCTCAGCAGGCTTTCCTTCAGTTTTTAATTGTTCAGTCCAAATTTCACGTTCCTTAGCGAGCAATTCCTCAGAAACTTCTTCCGGTTTAGTGAACTTTGGATTTGTAGCAGAAGCATGCATCGCAATATCCTTAGCCAATTCTTTTGTACCACCGTCAAGAGCCACAAGAGCTCCAATTCTACGATTTGAATGCACATACTCACCAATCACAGCCCCTTCAACTAAAGCCATATTTCCAATTTGTACATTCTCACCCATTTTTAAAATCGCATCCTGCACATCAGCCAAGTCTCTATTTTCTACTTTCATCTGACCAGACAAAAGTTTATCAGCAAAACTTTCTGCAAGTTTTAAGAATTCTTCACTTATAGCCACGAAATCAGTTTCACATGACAACTGCACCATCGCAGTTTTAGTACCTTCAGATTTTACAACAATCGCCCCCTGACCAGTTGATCTAGCAGATCTGTCAGCAGCCTTAGCTTCACCTTTTTTTCTAAGAACTTCTATCGCTTTTTCAAAATCACCATCAGCCTCTTCCAAAGCTGACTTACAAGCCGTCATAGAAACTCCAGTTGAGTCACGTAAATTCTTAATTTGATCAATTGTAACTGCCATATAAATTTTTTTTAAAAATTAATTATTTATTATCTAACTTTTTCGTAGTCAAGAATGTGAATAGGTAAGTCGGCGGAATACGCATCGCAAGTTTACCCAAAATTGGGATTTCAATAGTTTGCATCCTGAATGCTATAACCATTCCAGCTCCATGTAGAAGCAAAACTACTCCCAAAAGCATCAAACTCACAACCGGACTAAACAATGCCACAACCAGAGTCATAAACCATAAACCGAATAGAACCAAACCCTGTCTTGCATGAAACAAACAATACTGACTACTTACCATCCTCACAGCCGTCAAAACACATGTAACAATATTAAAAACGGGAATATAACAAGACACAGCCCATCTCTTTTCCACTGATATAACAGAGACTTTGTCTTTAATAATATCGATAGGATTTTGATAAGGGCTGTCTGGCATTATTTTTTACCTTTGGCAAATTTAATAGCCTCAACTACTTTAGAAACTAAATATCCCAGTGATTTAATAGCATCATCATTACCTGGCACCGGATAATCCACAGTTGTAGGATCTGCATTTGTATCAGATATACCAACAACAGGAATTCCCAATTTTCTTGCTTCCTTTACAACGATTTTATCTCTAAGAATATCCACAATAAACACTACATCAGGTCTTGCATTAAGATTCTGCACACCACCTAGTGTAACAGTCAATTTTTCAATAACTTTTCTTAATTTTGAAGCTTCCTTCTTAGTATATTTATCAAAATCTCCCAATGATTCTTGAGATTTAAGATCAGAAAGATATCTAATACGAGTTTTAATTGTACTAAAATTAGTCAACAAACCCGGAATCCACTTTGCAACCACATATGGCATACCACATGACTGAGCCGCTTCTTCTACTAAACGAATAGATTGTGGCTTTGTGCTAACAAACAAAACGTTTTTACCTTCTGAAACTGATTTAGTTAAGAAATTTAGAGCCTTAACAAAACATTCATTAGTTTTCTCAAGATTTATAATGTGAACACCGTTCTTTTCACCATAAATATACTTCCTCATGCGAGGATCCCATTTCTGTGTTCTATGTCCGATGTGCACTGCAGAATCGAACATCTCATTGATACTTAGATTTGCCATAATCCTTTTGGTTTATGCCCATTATTCATTAGTTTGCGTCATGGCCCACCTTAAGGAGGGAGGATTTCACAAGTTGAATAACAGACTTGATATAAAAAAATAACAGGGTTAATCTAATGAAAACTTTGCTCAAAAGCAAGCTAAAAACCATTATTACTACCTCAAATGCAAAATTTAGACCAAATCCGCGGAAAAATAGATAAAATAGACCAAAAACTGGATATGTTACTACAAAAACGTGCCAACCTAGTTTTTAAACTTAAAAAAATCAAAAAAATAGCCAAAATTCCAGTAGAGGATAAAAAAAGAGAAGCTGAGATTCTCAGCAAGTTTGACTCAAAATATGTAAAAACAGTATTTAAAACAATTTTATCCGCCTCCAAAATTCTACAAAAAAGCCCTAATAAGACATTGAAAAAATAGAGGAAAAATGATATAATAAACCCGTAAAACAAAAATAAATGGAAAATAATTTACCTTCAACAGCCCCAACAAGAATTACAATCACACTCCCGACTAATGCTTATTTTATGTCTGGGATTAGAGATTTCACTCTAACAATGATTAAAAATACTACTAACTTCCCTGAAAAATGGGCTTTTAGATTTCAATCAGTAGTAGATGAACTTTGTAACAACGCTATAGAATATGGCTCAGCACCAGGTAGTGAAATTAGAATTACATTTGTTTGTGTCAAAGATGATTATTTAGAAATCGACGTAGAAGATACTGGTACAGGTAAAGTAAAAATGACCAAAGAAATGATCGAAAAATTATATCACGATCGTAAAGAACCAAGTTATGTATTCAGTGGAATTAGAGGTAGGGGACTAGTAAAAATCATTGGAGAATGGAGTGACGAAATAAGCTTTAAAGACAGACCTGAAGGAGGATTAATAGTCAGTGTCAAAAAGTACCTTAAAAATGCAAGACAGACAGATACTCTTCCAGTAAGCAACACTCAACCTCAAACCATACTAATTAATTAAAAAAACATGATCACCGATGCAAATATCACAGTAGAAGATTTAGGAACTATCAAAATTGTTCACATCACAGGACAGTTAGATGAAAGCAACATTGATGAAAAAATTCAGGCAATTTACAAACTAGTAGAAGCAAATCCAAAAAATCTAAATTTGATTTATGATTTAGAAAGCTTGGAATACATGAACAGCAAATCAATCGGTTACCTTACAGATCTATACGGCAAAATCACAGAATCCGGCGGAAAAGTAGCAATTGCAAAAGCCAAACCAAATATTTTTGATATTTTACAGGTGGTTGGACTGACACAATTAATTCCTTGTTTTGACAGTACGGAATTAGCAAAAAACAGCTTTGGTCCAGCGACACCTGCCGCTCCGGTTGCAGCAGCAACGACGCCTGCCACACCTGCCCCAGCACCTGCTGTACCACCAACACCTGCTACGCCAGCTCCTTCACCGGAAGTTCCTGCACCAGCCCCTGTTGCTCCCTCAACACCAATTCCCGCACCGGTGGCTCCTGTCGTACCTCAACCTCCGGCTCAGCAATAATCAGCCAAAAATATGCTCGAAAATCCTCTTTTTCTACTAGGAGTTTCTACAATTTTCGCAGCCATACCAGTTGGAATCTGGTTTTATGTTTTCTTAAAGAAAGAAGAAAAAAGTAAAAAAACAATCGCCTTCATCTTTTTCTTAGGCTGTTTAACCGCTCCAGCATTGCTTGGTATCCAATATGCCTGGGATATTTTTCCACAATTCAACTTAGCTAGATTTATTGAAGACAACATTAGCTCCCAAAATACAATGTTTGTAGCCACCTTTGTACTGTTTGGTGGAATGGAGGAAATCATCAAACATTACGTAGTCAAGCAAGTAGACAAAAGGACTCTACTCATTAATAAAATCAATGACGCAATCAAATACAGCGTCACTGCAGCCCTCGGTTTTTCATTTGTAGAAAACGTCTATTATCTATATCAATGGTGGCCAGTCATCAGTAACGGTGAATTAATTGGAATGTACATTTTCAGATCAATTTTTACCAGCTGCGCACACATGATTTTTTCTGGAATTTTTGGTTATTACTATGGCGTCAGCAAATTCTCAATCGTAATTAATAAACAACAGGAATTAACAGGCAAAACCAAATTAAGCGACAGAATAATTTCAAAGCTTTTTGGGGTGCCACTAAGTGAAAGTTATAGAGAAAAAACCATCCTAAAAGGTCTTACAATAGCGATAGTGATGCATGCAATTCACAACTATTTACTACAATTCAACTTCATCCCTCCAGTAATTATTTTTGACGTCTTGGGTTATCTATATTTGAGATATTTATTAGTAAGAAAAGCCGGCCATCTCTTGGTAAATGAAGACCTGAGCATCAAGCACAAATCCACAATGGCAAAAAAGGATGAAGACGTAGTACTTGAATTACTCGCAATGTGGTTTCAGGACAAACGCTATGTAGATGTAATCCACATTTGCGAAAGACTTTTGGAACGTGATCCCGATAATTCAGTAGTGCAACTTTTTAAAGCCAGAGCCCTAGATTCAATCGATGAAAAAGATACTTACAAAAAAATTCTCAATACAGTAATTAAAACTAAAAAAGACTTATCTCAAAATGATAAAAATATAATTTCAAAATACACAGTAGAAAAAGAAATGCTCAAAAAAGTTCAAGCCATGGTCAAAGACCAATTAAAAAAACAGGGTAAAGAATTTATTGAACAGGCGACAAAGTTGCCAATGAGCCCTCAAACCCCTCAACAATCGACCAATAAAGATGTCCTCCAAAAATACACTGGCGACGGAACTTTTAAGCTTTAAATTATATCTGTTATAGGGTAGAGTAACTCAAGTAATAAACGCACACCCTATGAGTTTTAGTAAAGCAAAAGTGGCTTTAGTTTTTGATTGGATGACAACCAATGGCGGCGCAGAAAAAGTAAATCTCGCTCTCCACAAAATGTTTCCAACAGCTACTATTTTTACTTCTGTATACAATCCCCAAAAAGTGAAAGGTTTCGAAAAAGCCGATATAAAAACTTCGTTTATTCAGCGTCTCCCATTCTCAAAAACAAAGCATCAATGGTATCTAAATTTTATGCCATATGCTTATGAATTATTTGATTTAAGTGATTACGATATAGTTATCTCTAGTTCACATTCTTGCGCCAAAGGCGTCATCACAAAACCTGAAACTTTGCATATTTCTTACTGCCATAGCCCAATGCGTTACGCTTGGGATAACTGGCAAACTTACATAAAAGAATACAAAGCCAATTTTCTGATAAAAAAAATCGCGAAAAATAGATTACATAAATTAAGAATGTGGGATCGGCTTTCTGCTGATAGAGTAGATTATTTTATCGCAAATTCTTCAACAACAAAAAAGAGAATAGAAAAATATTATAAACGTCCATCAACCGTTATTCATCCAATGATTAAGGCCAGTCATTACAAAATTTCTCCAAATTCAAAAGGGTATTTTTTAGCGGTAGGCAGATTAACTCCTTACAAAAAATTTGATTTACTAGTGGAAACTTTTAACCAAATTGGTTTACCTCTAAAAATAGTTGGCACAGGTGTAGCCGAAGACGACTTACGCAAAATGGCTAAACCAAATATAGAATTTTTGGGATATATCAACGACAACGAACTGCAAACTCTATATAGCGAGTGTGAAGCCCTAGTTTTCCCACAAATAGAAGATTTCGGCATAGTACCACTCGAAGCAATGGCTTCAGGTAGACCAGTTATAGCTTATGGAGAAGGTGGCGCGCTCGACACAGTTATTGACGGCAAAACTGGAATTCTATTTAAGAATCAAACAGTTGCAGATTTGAAGGAAGCTTTAGAAAACTACCAAAAACAAAAAAAATCTTTCATTCCACAAGAAATCAAAAAACACGCAGCCGAATTTGACATCTCCGAATTCGAAAAGAAATTCATGAAATATCTACGGGAAAAATGGGAGAACTGGCAACAAAACTAAACTACCAATCACTAGAATCAACCCGTCACTAAGGCAATTACTAGATTTACCACAGCCCAAGCTAACAAAGTCATTACTAAACCAATAACTCCATAAAAGATGGCTTTTTTACCAGTATCTTTATCTTCCGTAACACCGGCAAAAAGGTACAAATAACCACCATAAACTATTCCACCAACCGCGATCAAACCTGAAATATTAATAATAAACTCCAAAATATAACGCACATAATAAGGCACCATCCAAAGTCTCATACTGCCGGTCTTTATTCCACAGGCTAAAACGTGATTGATAGTGCCCTCATCCTCGTTAGTTCTAAAAATTTCAATAAAATCCGATTGATGGTTACTAACAGTATTCATAAAAGTCTTACAACTCTGAGTAGTTTCACTGGTACCTGGCAAAACCGTGCTGTAACTCGGTTCTTGAATTTCCTCCCCTCCCTCAGGGGGCGTCTCCTCATTAACAACTTCGTCATCAGCAAAAGCCGTTAAGCTCAAACTAAAAACCAATATCAGAGTCAAAAAACTAATTTTTATTAACTTCTTAAACATAATTTCAAATAATCACAGTATTATACCATAAAACCTTGATTTTTAAAAGGCCGTAGCCTATAATCTGCCCATTCTAATCCCCAAAATAAATGGCCCCCAAGGCTACCATTGCCATAGTTGGCAGACCAAATGTAGGTAAATCCACTCTTTTTAACAGATTAATCGGTAAAAGACAGGCTATCATCAGCGAGATTGCTGGTACTACAAGAGATAGAATCTATCAGGATTTTGAATGTGACCACTATAACTGCATGCTTGTTGATACAGGTGGTTTGCAGTATGAAAACAAAGATGACATCGAGGCAGACATCCAATCTCAATCTAAAGTAGCCATTCAGGAAGCTGATTTGGTACTTTTTATTTTGGATAATAATCAAGAATTAGCTACCGACGATTTTACCGCAGCCGATATCCTAAGAAAATCCGGCAAACCGATTATTTTAGTGGCAAACAAAGCCGATTTCTCAGATATGCAAGATCCCAACGTTAATTTTTTTGAACTTGGTTTTGGCGGAAGTATCAAAGTTTCAGCAATTCACAACATGGGAATCGAAACTTTAAAAGATGAAATCGTCAAAAATCTAAAAAAACTTAAATTTAAAAAGATTAAATTAAAAGATGATGAAGAAAGAATCACCAGCATCTGTATTCTCGGTCAGCCAAACGCAGGTAAGTCATCAATGATCAATACGCTACTTGGTTCAGAAAAAATCATCGTCTCAAACGTTCCCGGTACAACCCGAGACACAATCGACACTAAACTAAATTACGAAGGCAAAACCTATAATTTAATAGATACAGCCGGTCTGCAACGTCCAGGAAAAATCAAACGTGGTATAGAAAAATTCAGCAGCTTGCGTTGTATAAAAGCTATAGAAAGATCAGACGTAGTAATTCTCCTGATTGATTCAACCAAAGGAGTTGGTCATCAAGATTGTCATATCGCCAAAATCGCTTTGGACAACAAAAAAGGCTTAATTCTAGCTTTAAGCAAAACAGATTTATTAGAAAAAGGTGAAGAAGTAAAAGAGACTCTAATGTATCAAGTTCAACAAAAATTTTCTTATGTACCATGGGCTTCACTTGTCATGACTTCTTCAAAAAACAAAAAAAATCTCCATAAACTATTGGATTTAACAGAGGAAATCATGGCAGAAAGAAAAAAACGCATCGGAACAGCCCAATTAAATGACTTCTTGCAAAGAGCCGTTTTAAAACATATCCCCGCAAGTAGTAATCTTAGAAGACCAAAATTAATGTATGCTTCACAGATTGACGTCGAACCACCGAGATTTTTAATGTTCTTTCGTAACGCCGAAAATCTCCATTTTTCATACGAGAGATATCTTGAAAATGCCTTAAGAAAAGAATTTGGTTTTAACGGCACAGCCATCGACGTGAGATTCAAAGAAAACGCATCAAACAAGAAAAAACCTTAATCCTTATTTTCTAGAATTTCTTTAGCCAGATTCATAAACCTCCCCGAATCGACTTTCTGGTCTTTTCCATACACTTTAAACCAGTAATTTCTAAATAATTTTCTTCTATCCAAATTGTGAAATTTCAAGATGTGTTCATCAACTATGAGACTCGATTTTTCACCAGCTAAAAGTAATTTTTTACCAGCTCTTTTTAACTGCCATTTTTTTAGAATTTTCTCGATAAAATTTCCAAACCCGCCATCCAAGATTCTCTCAAAAAAGCCCTGAGCTTTGCCAAATTTCAAAGTAGAATGAAACCTGGCCAACAACCTCTCGTCACTCAGATATCTTTCGATCCAACCATTTTTAGCAAAAAATTCTCTACTAACACCATCATCCAAAATAGGCTGCAAAGATTTAATCCAGTACGCAAGATAAACATCCTGATTAAGAGCAATTCTCTCTAAATTCAACCGACTATCATCCACAAAAAAGCTCAAGCAAAAACGCCCCGCAACTTTTTTACCATGCCTCCGAACACCTAAAACATGTAGTATGCAAGTCACAAAAGTCCTAACCATAAAAAGCCTACCAGCCCTTGCAACAATAAAAAGATCTATATCACTATGCTTATTTACTCTACCAAAAGCCAAATTATTACAAACGGCCACCATTCTTAAAAACGGCACAAATCTCAAGAACTTAAGATAATAATCTATTTTCCGCCACAAATTCTTTTCTAATTCCTCCATAAATAATTATACTGACAGCAATTACCGCAAATATGATGACAGAAAATAAAAGATTACAAAAGATTTTAGCAGATTTACCCAAGAGCCCGGGGATTTATAAGATGATAGATCTCGAGGGTAGAGTTATTTATATTGGCAAAGCAAAAGATCTCAGCAAACGCGTAAAACAGTATTTTAAAGTTGGCTACGAGCATTCTACTCGCACACGCAAATTAGTTGAGAATATAGACAATATCGACTTTATTAGCGTTGATTCCGACCTGGAAGCGATCATTCTCGAACATAATTTAATTAAGCAACTTCAACCAAAATATAACGTCATCATGAAAGATGACAAAAGCTATGTTTACATCAAAATCACCAGAGAAGACTTCCCTAGAATTCAGCTTGTACGCAAAATCCTCAAAGATAACGCAAAATACATCGGCCCAAAAACCGAAGCCCATAAAGTTAAAGAAATTCTAAAATTCTTAAAAAAACTCTTTCCATACAGACATTGCGGCCTGGATATCGAGTACATCAAAGAGAATCCACCAGATGCAAAAGGCGAAATAAATCATGAAGTTAAGGTCACAAATAAAGTACTTAAATACCCATGTTTAGATTTTTATATCAAGCGTTGTATCGCTCCATGTATTGGTAAATGCGGTATAGAAGAATATCAAAAAATCGTCAAAAATATCGAGAATTTTTTAGAAGGAAAAGGCGAAGACATCACAAACCATCTACAAAAAGAAATGCAACTTTATGCGGCAAATCGAGCCTACGAAAAAGCCGCCAAAACTCGAGATAAAATTCAAAAAATCCAGGATATTTTGGAGAAGCAAAAAGTTCAAAATTTAAACCAGGATGACGCCGACGTAATCAATTATTGCATCAGTCACAACAAAGCTTTCTTTAACTTATTTCAAATTCGTGACAGCAAATTAATTGGACAAGAGAATTTTATTCTCACTGCAAATGAGTTTGAAAACGACGATACCAAAGAGGTTCTAGAGGCTTTCTTAAAGCAATACTACGAGATGGCGACAGACATTCCAAAAGAAATTCTCGTACCACATGAAATAGAAAACACCACTGAATTTGAAACATTTTTTGAAGCCCTAAACAACAAAAAAGTTAAACTAAATGTCCCAAAGATTGGTAGCAAAAATAGACTTTTAGAAATGTCTCTCAACAACGCCCGCATCTACGCCGACCGCAACAAAGCCAGCTGGCAGGAAGTTAGCGATACGAGCATTAGCGCCGCTAAAGAATTACAAACATTACTTAACCTGCCAAAACCCCTAAAACGCATTGAATGTTATGATATTTCTCACTTAAGTGGCACAGATACGGTAGCCTCAATGGTCGTTTTTGAAGACGGCGTTCCACAAAAAAAATTCTACCGAAAATTCCACCTCCGCACAGTGCAAAACAAGCCCGACGACTACAAATCCATGGAAGAAATTTTAACTAGAAGATTCTCCAAAATCGCCCTTGAAACCAGTCAAAAAGACTATAAATTTCGCAAAGCTACACAAAAAGATGCTGAGTTCATCAATAACCAAAGACAAAAAGAAGGTCTCAAAATATTAGAAGACGATTACAAAATCTCTTACGTTCTTGAAAAGAATAAACAAATAATTGCATTTGCCGCTCTGGAACAACCTTCAGACAAAGTCAGTAAAATTCGTGGTATCTGGGTAACAGAATCAGAAAGAGGCAAGAAATTAGGCTACAAACTTCTCAAAAATATCGTTCAAAAAGCCAAGACCAAAAAAGTTTATCTGATGTGTACTAAGGATTTACTAGATTATTATCTCATCGCTGGATTTGAATTAGTGAACCAAATTCCTGAAGAATTAAAAGCAGAATTCGAAGAAGCACCAAAAGTCTTTGGAACTGAAATATTTTGCTTGGGCTACTACAAGACCAAACACAAAGACGATGAATCCTTTAAACAAATTCCCGATCTAGTAATTATAGATGGAGGCAAGGGACAATTAGGAATCTGTCACCAAGTTTTTCAAAACCTAAAAATCGACATTCCACACATCTCACTAGCCAAACAATTAGAAGAAATCTTCACTCCAGAATCCAACCAATCAATCCTACTTCCACGTCATAACGAAGCCCTAAAACTCATGCAAAGAGCCCGCGACGAAGCCCACCGTTTTGCCATCAGCTTCAACCAAAATCTCCGCAGCAAACGCATGCTCAAAAAAACTTAAAGCATCTTTATTTCAGAATTTTTTACCGACTCATTAATCCATTTGTCCATCGGCAAATTTTCTTCATACTTTTTTAAATCCAGCAAGTTAGCTCGAATCTCCGGATGAATTGCGCCAAACATCGAGCAGGTATCAACACAAGGCATACTAGAAATTTTATCCGTCCCAATCTTCTCCGCCAAAGCAATAATCTCCTCCTTATCAAAACCAATTAACGGCTGAAATAAAGGCAAAATCGTCGCCTCATGAATCGCCAATAAATTCTCAGGGGTCTGTGAAGCAACCTGTCCATAACTATCTCCCGTAATCATGCCATCGGCCTTCTCATCAAAGGTAATTTTTTGCGCAATTCTCAACATCAATCTTTTATAAATCACAGTTCTCTGTTTTTCAGGCACCTCAAAATTCATCGCAATATCTTTTTGAATTTGACCAAAAGGCACAATGTATAACTTAGAAAAATCCTGATACTCGCTCAATATTTTAACCAAACTTTCCACATTATCAACCGACTGTTTATCTCCAAAAGGATAACCGGAAAAATGCACAAAAATCACTCGTGCTCCACGTTTCATCAACATATAAGACGCCACTGGCGAATCAAAACCGGCCGACAACAAAGAAACCAATTTCGACTGACTTCCAGTTGGCATTCCACCCAAACCAGCATATCTCTTAAACCCAAAATAAGATTTATTATTAAACATTTCCACCCACACCGCAAAATCCGGATTCTTTAATTTAACCTTTAAATTCAGCCCATTACTCAACAAAACTCCTCCCAAATATCTTTCAGCTTCAGGAGATTTATACGGCAGAATCATCGAACGCTTCACATCCACTTTAAAACTTTCAGCGCGCTCAATCGCCGGCAAATTCGCCTGAATCTGCTTTCCCAATTCTTCCAATTCAGTAACTCCCTCCAAAACAAAATTAAAATTTTTCACACCAAAAACTTTATTCAAAACCTCCACATACTCAGCACTATCCCGCCCAACGTCAAAATCCTCAGGCAGATCTACTAAAATCCTCTTGAGAGTATGCGTAACCTTAAAAGTTTTCCGAAATTTGCCCTGCAACTTCTCCCGAATCACTTTTAAAATCTTGTCCACAAAGTAATTCATATTGCTCAATTTGAGCCCAATTTCACCGTAATGTACCAAAATATACCATTTCATATTAACATTTAGCTAAAGCGCCAATATTATATGCAAAATGATAAACATAGCTACCTTAATAAAAAACAAGAAAGTCCTGCTCATGGGCGTGTTGAATGTAACCCCCGATTCCTTTAGCGATGGCGGGAAGTTTAATTCCATCAAAAAAGCTCTAGCACAAGCCAAAAAACTAATAAAAGAAGGAGCAGATATTTTAGATATCGGAGGAGAATCTAGCGGCCCAAATTCTCAAAATGTAAGCCTTGCAGAAGAGCTAAACAGAGTAATTCCAATAATAAAAGCCCTAAGAAAATTCACAGAGATACCAATTTCTATCGACACATACAAATCTCAAGTCGCTGAAGAAGCTTTAAAAGCCGGTGCAAATATCATCAACGACGTTACGGCCTTGAGAGGGGATAAAAACATGGCTGCAGTAGCCAAAAAACACCAGTGCCACTTAATTCTAATGTACTCAAAAGACCCAACAGCCCGCACCACAACTCAAGAAACTAAATACAAAGACGTAATTGCAACTATCAAAGACTTCCTCAAAAAACAACTCAACTACGCCGTCAAAAACGGCATCAAAAAATCCAACTTAATCATCGACCCAGGAATGGGCGGTTTCATTAGCATGCTGCCAAAATATAGCTATGAAATACTAGCCAGACTAAAAGAACTTAAATCTCTAAAACTTCCAATTTTAATTGGTGTTTCACGCAAATCCTTTCTCGGTGGCCCAATCGATCAAAGAGACCAAAAAAGCGCTGCCCTAGCCGCTATTGCATATCTCAACGGCGCAAGTATAATCAGAACCCACAATATAACCGCCACAAAAGAATGCCTAAAATGGATTTAAGTTGCATCTTTCAATTCGCCGCTTCACACTTTCTCACAAAATATCACGGCAAATGCGAAAATTTACACGGCCACAACTACAAATTAGTCATCACCATCAGAGGAGAAATTAAAGAAGATGGCATGGTCATGGATTTCAAAATTCTCAAAGATATAGTCAAAGACAAGATCATAAATATAGTTGATCACACACATTTAAACGATTTAATGGATAACCCTTCAGCTGAAAACATGCTGGTTTGGATTTGGGCTGAGCTTAAAGATGTTTTACCACTAAAAAAACTAGCTCTCTACGAAACTGAAAATTATTATTGCGAATATTCCGGAGAATAATACATAAATATAGCTGAGAAGAATAAATGAATAAAGTTTACATAGCTCTTGGCACAAATCTAGGGGATCGACAAAAGAATCTAGAAACTGCTCTGGAAGAATTGGCCGAATTCACAAAAATTCTCAAAAAATCCTCAGTTTATGATACAGAGCCAGTTGGCTACACAGATCAGGGAAATTTCTTAAACATGGCAGTAGAAGCCGAAACCGAACTTACACCAGTAGAATTAATGTTTAGAATGCAAGAAGTCGAACACAAAATGGGTAGAATAAGAGAAATTGAAAACGGCCCCCGCATCATTGATTTGGATTTACTCTTCTACGAAAACAAAATTCTTAATCAAAAAAATCTAAGAGTGCCACATCAAAAACTACATCTAAGAAGTTTTGTTTTAGACCCAATGCTAGAAATTGCACCCGACTACATTCATCCAGAATTGAATAAATCTATTAAAACGCTAAAATCAGAGCTATGAACCTACAAAAAATCGAACAACTAGCCAAAGAACTAATCCAAGAAATTGGTGAAAACCCAGATCGTGAAGGCCTTAAAAAAACTCCAATTCGTTTCGCCAAATCTTTCGAGAAAATTTTTGGCGGCTATGGCCAAGACCCATCAAGCATCATGACCGAATTCGACAGCGAAAATTACGACGAGATGATAATATGTAAAAGTATCGATTTTTATTCCACTTGTGAGCATCATATCCAACCATTTTTTGGAAAAGTTTCCATAGGCTATATCCCAAACAAAAAAATCGTTGGCATTTCAAAACTACCAAGATTAGTAGAAATTTTTTCAAGACGCCTACAAAATCAGGAAAGATTAACTCAACAAATCGCCAACGCTCTAAGCGAACTTTTAAATGCCAAGGGCGTGGCCGTCGTCATCAAAGCCAAGCACCTCTGCATGATGTCTAGGGGAGTAGAAAAGCAAAATTCCGTGATGATCACATCTTCTTGTAACGGACTATTTAAGAAGAATGCCAAAACTCGCAGCGAGTTCCTCCGCCTGATTGAGTAATCTATTGATTCAAAATGCAGCCTAAGCCAATCGCAGAATTTCAAAACCTGGCAAAAACCGACAAAAACATCTGCTTTTTATATTCTGCCCAAAACGGCAAAAGTTTATTAGCAAAAAATCCTCAAACAATTTATTCAGGTGACAATTTAATCGACTTCCAAAAATTCGCAAAAAAACATCAGAACAAATTGCTGATCGGTTATTTTTCCTATGACCTCGCCTACCAACTTCACAACATTAAACCTAAAGCCAAAGACGACCTCAAGCTGCCAAAAATTTACTTTTTAGCTTTCAACAATTGGGAAGAATTTGAAACATCCGATAACGAAAATATTCCCAATGAAAAACAAAAAACTGCAATCAATTTCAAAACAACTATAACAAAAAAGAACTACAAAAAATCCTACGAAAAAATTAAAGATTACATCAAAAAAGGCGAAGTTTATCAGCTAAACTTAACCCACAGACTCGAAGCCCAAACCAAAATTCCTCCCCGCGATTTATTCTTAAAAGTAATCCAAAAAAATCCCGTAGATTACCTCGCCTATCTCGAAGGACATGATTTTGAGATCCTCAGCGCCTCCCCAGAAAGATTCATCAAAACAGAGGGGGACTATATAGAAACTTGCCCAATCAAAGGCACACGCCCACGCGGCAAAACCCAACAAGAAGACAAAAAACTCACGCAAGAACTTCTCAAAAGCCCAAAAGAAACTGCCGAATTAAACATGATCACCGACCTGCTCCGCAACGATCTCCACAAAATCTGCAAAGTCGGCACAGTCAAAGTCCAGGGACACCGCCTCTTACAAAAATGTCCCACTGTTTGGCATACTTACAGCAAAATCACTGGAAAACTCGCCACAACCCCACTCAACGCTTTAATCTCCATGCTACCAGGCGGATCAATCACTGGCTGTCCAAAAAAACGCGCCATCGAAATCATCGACGAACTCGAACCCAAAATGCGCGGAGTCTACACTGGTGTCATCGGCTACATCAAACCCCATCAAAGCGAATTAAACTTTAACATCGCCATTCGAACCATCATAAAAAAGAAAACCAAACTCTACCTCCAAGTCGGCGGCGGCATCGTCATCGACTCCAAAAACCAAGACGAATACCAGGAGACCTTAGACAAAGCAAAATCATTTACGGCTCTATAGGTTTTAATCTACTAAGTCGACTCCCAATAAAGGATGTAATACCTGCCTTTCTAGACTGTATCAAACCAGGAAGCCCAGCATCTTTTGTAAAAAATCTATCAAGAACGGTGCCTTCATACGCATCATCCGTTACACCAGCCATTTCATTAAAAATTGCCCTTAAAGAATTAACTTCGCTATCTGGCTCAGCGACTTTTACCCATCCAAACCTAGCCGCATTATCAGAATGAAAATCCAACCTTCTATCTGGCAAACGTTCCTTTATAGCAAACAAATCCTCAAGGTCATCATGCAACTCTGTTTCTGTTCTACTTAACAAAAAATCATTACTTTTAAGTATAGCTTGTCTTCTTATATCAAGGCCATATTCATCTACACCTGAAGCCGCCGATGCACCACTATCCAAATGAAACATCAAGCTTGTATCCTTACTCAAGTATCTTTCACCATCATTAGCCATCATAAAAATTCCTGCTCCCGCGCTACCAACTTTTTCACTGCCAAGTGTCGTAGCGACACCTTTTCTTTCCTGAACAAACCTCTGAAACTGAGCGATTAGATTATGCGTATGCATGGAACCACCTTGAGTATTTAACGCCACAACAAATCTTATGTAACCACTAAAAAGAATTTCCGCGATTTCTCTATCATTACCTGATTTCGAATCAATATCGCGACGAACCTCTGCAAGACGAGTCCTATCCGTAAATCCAGAAGGTGCTCTAATACTACGAAGTTGTTTACCATCTTCAATTGCTCCTTGATACGAAGATATACGACTAAACAAACTAAAATCAGCAGGCACAAAGCCTTGACCAACCTTTTCAGAATGAAATATCAATCTACCATCACTCACAACCTGCTCGGCAAATTCAGCCGGCTCTTCTATCTTCCCCTCAATCACCAACGCCAATGTCCCATCAAAATTCTCCGCCATACCAATTTTAGTTTATGACAAGGGCTTAGCTACAAATGGACAAGGAACTTTAACACTCGGATCTTCTATTCTTTTCATATTCTTACCTGCCTTCGTAGCTTTATGTATGAGCTTACAATCACCTTGCTCATCAATAAAAGAACAAAGAGCCCTAGTTGCCCCACTAACCATATGCTGAATAATCACAGGATGATTTGATACCACAGTAGTATATTCAATCTGCTTAAATCCTGTGTCAGATTTTTCTAAACCAGCACATTGAATCGTACTAACAGCTTGCAACTTTTCAGCCATAAATAAACAAATTAATAAAACTAAGAAATCATAATACAATGTAATTAAGAAAACACAAGCCAAAACTAGATCACCTTACTCTTCCCTTTCTTCACATAGAAATAAGCCAAGCCGACAACAACTACAAAAGCGATCAAAATTATAGTTAATTCGCCGTAATATTGCTCCAAAACTTCCTGCTTGGCACCGAAGTAATAACCTAAAAGCGCCAAAATCGTCACCCACAAAGCCGCACCCAACGTCGTAAATAAACAAAACTTACCCAAATTCATTTTCACAAACCCAGCTGGAATCGAAATTAAATGCCTAACTACAGGCAATAAACGACCAACAAAAGTAGAAACCGCTCCATGTTCAATGAAATATGACTCTACCTTTTGCAACTTTTCCTTATTCAAAAAAATAAATTTCGCCCATTTTGAGCGGACCAACTTGTAAATCAATGGTTTCCCCAGCCATAAAGCCAAAAAATAATTAATCAAAGCCCCAATTAAACTACCAACTACACCCGCAATAATCACCAAAAACAAACTCATTTCGCCTTTATATGCCAAATAAGCCGCCGGTGGAATAACTATTTCAGAAGGCAAAGGTAAAAAAGAGCTCTCAACCGCCATCAAAATCACAATACCCCAATAGCCAAGTCCAGAGGTAATTTCCAGCAAAAACTCAAATAATGCATGCATGATAAAATGTCTATGAATGAAGCTATGGTGCCCAAGGAGGGACTTGAACCCTCACAATGTTGCCATCACCGGATTTTGAGTCCGGCGCGTCTACCAGTTCCGCCACCTGGGCACGTGTCTTGTCATTTCTGACGCCAGATAAAGTAACAAACTTTTACGATATTGAAAAGATAATCTATACTACAACAAATTTCCAACCAAAAAATCATGTTTTGCGATGAACTAAAAATTAGAGTAATAGCTGGTAATGGCGGCAACGGATCCGTAAGTTTCCGTAGAGAAAAGTTCGTAGCCAAGGGCGGACCAGATGGCGGCGACGGCGGCAGGGGAGGTAGTGTTATCTTCAGAGTTAATCAAAACGTCAACACACTTTCACACTTTAGTCATCAAAGAATTCATAAGGCAGAATTTGGAGAAAGCGGCAAAGGTCGCAATATGCATGGCAAAAACGGGCAAGATCTCATCATGAACGTCCCAGAAGGAACCATGATTTTTAACGAGAATAAAACCGAAATGCTGGCCGACCTCGACGAAGAAGGTAAAGAATTTGTCGTAGCCAAGGGCGGGAGAGGTGGAGTAGGTAACGCACATTTTACTAGTGCAACCTATCAAGTTCCAAGATTTGCAGAAACAGGCGAACCAGGTGCAATTAAAGATATTGTTTTAGAATTAAAACTCGTAGCGGACGTTGGAATAATCGGGCTTCCTTCCGCAGGTAAATCCACTCTTATCTCAGTAATTAGTAATGCTAAGCCAAAAATCGCGGCCTACCATTTCACAACTCTTATCCCAAATCTTGGCGTAGTAGAAATGAGCCAATTTGGCGGAGATGATTCCTTTGTAGTAGCCGATATTCCAGGTTTGATAGAGGGCGCCAGCGAAGGCAAAGGTCTCGGCCACAAATTCTTAAAACATATTGCTCGCACCAAACTTTTAGTACACTTAATTGATGGCTACCTCGACAATATTGGCGAAGATTACAAAATCATAAATAACGAATTAAAAGCTTTTGATAAAAATCACACCTCCAAAACTACTCCAAAACTTTCTAAACTCGACCAGATTATAGTTATCAACAAAAAAGACGTCCTCGATGCAGAAACTCTAAAAGCCAAGTTGAAAGAATTAAAAAAGGAAACTAAAAGAGCCAAAATCTTTGTCATTTCTGCGGTAACAAGAGATGGTTTAAAAGAATTAATGTTTGAAGTTTTTGCAAAATTACAAAAGATTCGCGCAGCAGAACAAAAAACTAAATCTGAGGCAAAGCCAATTGTCCAAATTCTTCAGCCACACTTAACAAGAGTAAAATTCGAACTTAAAAAAGTTATTAAAGAAAAAGATCACAAAGTTTTTGAAATTCTCGGCCCAAGGATTGAACAATTAATCAAAATGACCGATCTCCGCAACGTCGAAGGCCTCGAGAGAGTTTATCATTACATGCAACGTCTCGGCATCAAAAAAGCCGTCGACAAAGCCGGCGCAAATTACGGCGATTTCATCCAAATTTTAGACAAAAGAATTCCTTACAGAAAATAATATGAAAATTATCGTAGGATTAGGAAATATCGGCCCAAAATATCTTAAAACAAAACACAACTGCGGATTTCTAGTTTTAGATGAATTTACAAAACAGTTAGAAGCAGAGAGCGTAGCTGTCGACTGGAAAGAATCACGAGATCTAAAAGCCTTTACTGCAAAAGTTAGCCACAACGGCCAGAAATTCTTACTCGCCAAACCAACGACCTTCATGAACCTATCCGGCGAGTCAATTTCCCAAATTCTCAACTTCTACAAAGAACCTCTAACAAATTTAGTAGTTATTTACGACGATATCGACCTTCCAATGGGCAATATCCGCATCCGCGACAAAGGCTCCGCTGGCACACACAACGGCATGCGTTCAATCATCCAATGCCTCGGCAGTGAAGACTTTAAAAGAATCAGACTCGGAATAGAAAGCCGCGGCACCCACGCTCCTGAACAGATGGAATTACATGATTTTGTGCTCGCAAACTTCAATAAAGAAGAAGCTCCAGTAATTGCCAAAGCCATAAAAGAAGCCGTAGAAGAGCTTAAAAAGATCATTTCCGCCTGATTAAGCCTGATGAACCCTAAAATTAGCTTGACCAAATACCCAAATTTCCTTAGATTGTCACAGCAAATTTCATAAATTTATCCTATGTTCGCGATTATCAATAGCAGCGGCACTCAATACAAAGTAGAGGTTGGCCAAAAAATCACTGTAGATCTAATGGAAGAAGCAGAAGGTTCTACTGTAATATTCGACAAAGTTTTATTAGTTAGCGAAGGTGAAAATACAAAAATCGGTATGCCTTTGGTAGAAAACGCTTACGTAGAAGCCAAAATTTTAAATCATGATCTAGCTGACAAAATTAGAGTTTTCAAGATGAAAGCTAAAAAGAGATATTCAAGAACACAAGGTCACAGAGCTAAATTAACTACTCTAGAAATTACTAATATTGGATCAGACGGTAAAAAAGCTACAGTAAAAGTTAAAAAAGCCGCTCCCGCGCCAAAAGCAAAGAAGCCTGCAGCTAAGAAAACAACAAAAGCTGCTAAAGCTGAGTAAGTTGTTTGAGAACTAAATTCAAATCTTTAGGTAAAGGGACATCCACCTTTACCTTTTTTTGTGTGTCCGGAGAAGTAAACTCAATTTCTTTTGCGTGCAAGAATTGTCTCTTAAAATTCAACAAAGCATTAACTGACTTCTTGCCATAAATTTCATCACCAAAAACCGGATAGCCAATTTCTGACATATGCACCCTGATTTGATGGGTTCTACCAGTCAAAATCTGCACTTCAAGCAAACTAAAATATTGCTGCTCAAACTCATAAGACTTTAGAAGTTTATAATTTGAAACTGCTTTCTTTCCAAATCCCTCTAAACGCACAGACATTTTTTTACGATTTCTATTAGACCTGCCAATTGGCGCATCGATACTGCCTTCCTTTGGCTGAATTCTACCAATGACTAGAGTAAGATATTTTTTAACAACATTTTTATTCTTAAATTGGGCAATCAAATCCTCACAACCCTTTAAAGTCTTGGCCAAAACCAAAGCCCCTGAAGTATTTTTATCCAGTCTATGCACGATTCCAGATCTAACACCATCACTCTTAAAATCCAATTTACTAAGCAGAGCATTTGCCACAGTACCAGTCATATTACTATTATCGCCCGGATGCACAACCACTCCAGCTGGCTTATTAATAACCAAACAATCCTTATCCTCATATAAAACCTCAAAATCAAACTTCTCCGCTTTAACTTCTACAGGCGAATCAATCCTTTTACGATCAATCCACACCTTATCAGTTTCCTTTAGGTTTAAGCCATTCTTGCTCACAAATTCTTTATTAACCTGAACAAACCCACCCTGAATTAAATTCTGAATTTTGCTCCTCGTAAATTCGGGATACTTCTCCAATAAAAACTTATCTAAGCGCATATATCAATTGTACTTGTTTTCCAGCGCTTTCCAAGTGATTTCAAAGGCCGCCCTATGCATTTGCGCAGTTTCCTTACTCTCAATCAAAATCCCATACTCCTCACCGCGATCCAAATGCAAAATAATCACCTTATCATCAAAAATAATCATATGATTTTCAAAAAGAGGCAAATGCCCTGGATCAGCGACAAACATAAATTTATTAAGCATATTGCTGCTATCATAATAATCATTAAAAAACGCCCTAACCTCAGGGGTGTCGGGCGTAAGTGTCTTAAGTGGGACTTTATTATTCAAAATACAAAGATCGATATATTGCAGTAAAAACTCCCTCAATCCTGACTGCCTCCACTTATGGACGGCAAAGTAGGTATAACAATTATTCGACTTTAAAGCATCATACATCAAAAACTTCACACCCTCAGGACCCTCATAATGACTAACTATTGGCTGTTTAAAGCTATAAGAAGACATTAATTCCCTAAACTGCGGAATTGTTTTGATCAATTCTTCGCGATAATAGTCATAAGTTTTACATTTTTCATCTACAAACCCAATAAGACAATTTGGATCATTAGCACTAAAAAATTTAATATTATTGCTATTAAAATTCGAGACCAAACCTTTCCTTTCCAAACACCTCAACACCGAATAAGCCGTCGTTCGATTTAAACCGACTCTTTTTGCCAAAATACTCACGGCCTGCGGACCTATTTTTAAAAGCTCGAGGTAAATTTTGACCTCTCTCGATTTCAAGCCTATTTGTCCTAATCTTTCTTCAAGCAAAAACAATATTTTTTTAGGTCATCCCAAAACTCACAATATAGACAGATTTTTTGTTGTGTCAAATTTTTCCCATCTTTTATCACTATAATTCTAAAAATATGTTAGAATCTCCTCAACTTAAAAAATAATCTAATTATTAAGCAATGGCAGATATAAAAACTTTGTTAGAAAGGGGGACAGTGGACGTGATTGTAAAAGAAGATTTAAAGCAAAAACTGGAATCAGGCAAAAAATTAAAAGTTAAACTTGGCATCGATCCATCAGGCGCAGACCTACATATTGGCCACATGGTAGTGATCAAAAAATTACGAGAATTTCAAGAAGCCGGTCACCACATCCAATTATTATTCGGAAATTTCACCGGACAAATTGGCGATCCAACCGACAAAATGGATGCTCGTAAGCCAAAAACCCAGGAGGAACTAGAAAAAAACGCTGAAAAATATATTGAACAAGCTAGCAAAATTCTCGACACAAAAAACGTTGAAATCTGCTGGAATGCTGATTGGTTAGGTAAATTAACCTTTGCTGATGTTGTGAAATTAGCTCAGGTTTTTACCGTTCAACAGATGCTCGAACGCGATATGTACCAGGAACGTATCAAAAAAGACCTGCCAATTTACATGCATGAATTTTTATACCCATTAATGCAAGGTTACGACTCTGTAGCGCTTAAATCAGATTTAGAATTAGGCGGCACTGATCAAACTTTTAACTTATTAGCAGGACGTCCACTTCAAAAAGCATATGGCCAGGCTCCTCAAAACGTTCTTACTGTGCCACTTTTAGTTGGTACTGACGGTAAGAATAAAATGGGCAAAAGTTTGAATAACTACATTGGCGTTACTGACACTCCAAACGATATGTATGGCAAAACTATGTCCGTGCCAGATGATCTAATTCTCAATTACTTTGAACTTGCAACAAATCTTGATTTCAAGGGACTAGAGAAGGTTAAGCAAGCGCTTGCAGAAGGCGAAAATCCACGTAACCTAAAAATGCAATTAGCCCGTGAACTCGTAACTCTATACCACGACAAAAAATCTGCAGAAGAAGCCGAAAAAGAATTCATCGAAATATTTGCCAACAAAGGTTTACCAGAAGACATTGAGCTAAAAAAATTATCACAAGTAACTTGGAACATCGTAGACCTGCTTGCAGAAACCGGCTTGTGCACTTCAAAAAGCGAAGCTCGCAGACTAGTTGAGGGTGGGGGAGTAAAGATGGATAGCGAAAAAATCAGCGACCCAAAAGCAGAAATAAAAATCGCAAAGGAAACGCTAATACAAGCAGGTAAACGTAAATTCTTGAAAGTCATAAGCAAATAAAAAATGCTAAATAAGGATTTAGCAAAAATATTACGCACCACAAAAAAACACCTGGATCTCCTTGGAGAATTGGGCGTGCGCACCGTTCAGGATTTACTTTTATACTTTCCACGTAACTATAACGACACAACCGAGTACACCAGAATCATAGATATAAAACTTGATGAAGTTAACACTATCAAGGGTTATCTCACCAATCTTTTTAATATCAAAACCAAGTTTGGCAAAACAATAACAAGGGGATTGTTGACTGATGCTAGCGGTTCTATCGAAGTCATCTGGTTCAACCAGCCTCATCTTTTTAAAATGTTACCGCGTAGTAAGGACATTGTTTTGAGCGGCAAAGTAAAAATATCCATGGGCAAATTAGGCCTGCAGAATCCTAGCTACGAGATTATTAAAAAGTATGAAGAACAAATTCACAGCGGCAGAATTGTGCCGGTCTATCACGAAACCGAAGGCATAAATTCTAAGTGGTTGAGAGAAAAACTCAAACCGGTGATCGACGATTACGTAACTTTTTTTGAAGAATATTTGCCGGAAGAAATAATCACCGAACATCAACTTTTACCTTACAGAAGAGCAATAAAAAACATCCATTTTCCGGAAACAGATGAACTTTTAAAACGTGCCAGAGAGCGTCTTTCTTTCGACGAATTATTCTTACTCCAACTAAAAGTTCTGCAAAAAAAATGGCATTGGCAGCAGCAGACGACAGAGTCGTCAAAAAATATACAAATAGAATCCGAAATTCTGCAAGACTGCATTAAGGAACTGCCATTCGAATTAACAAACGCACAAAAACGTGTTCTACAAGAAACACTAGAAGATCTCAAAAAACCTCACCCAATGTCCCGTTTAGTCCAGGGTGATGTAGGTTCAGGTAAAACCATCATCGCAGCATTAGCCGCTTTAAATACAGTAAAAAACGGCTTCCAAGTTGCCATCATGGCCCCAACCGAAATTCTCGCAAAACAGCATTACCAAAACTTTCTTAAATTACTAAAAAAATATAATCTCAACATTCAGTTCATCGCTGGCAGTACCACTAAAAAGCAAAAAGAAGACGTCGTCCGTCAAATGACCACTGGTACAGTAGATATAATTATCGGCACACACGCTTTAATCCAAGAAGGCATTGGCTTTAAAAACCTCGGCCTCGCTGTGATTGACGAACAACATCGCTTCGGTGTCAAGCAGCGCGATATTCTCAAAAGTTATGGTTCGCCACATCTTTTAAGTATGACTGCAACGCCAATTCCACGTACGCTCGCAATTACTTTATATGGTGATCAAGATTTATCAATCATCGATGAAATGCCTAAAGGCCGCCAGGAAATTCTAACTCGCGTTGTGCCAGAAACTAAAAGACTTGAAGCCTACCGTTGGGTTGAAGACCAGGTTAATAAAGGTCGCCAGGCATTTATCATTTGTCCTTTGATTGATGAGTCTGATGTTTTAGAAGTTAAAGCCGTCATGACAGAATACGCTTACTTGAGTGAAAATATTTTTCCAAACTTAAAGCTTGGCTTGCTACACGGCAAATTAAAGCAGGAAGAAAAAGACAAAATCATGGAAGAATTTAAAGAAAATAAATTAAATATCTTAGTTTCCACATCTGTTATTGAGGTTGGTATAGATATCCCAAACGCAACAATCATGCTTATAGAAGGGGCCGAAAGATTTGGTCTCTCACAATTACACCAATTTCGTGGACGTGTAGGTCGTGGCGAACACAAATCCTACTGTTTTTTATTCACAAACAATTTATCGGAAGAAGGCCGCAAACGCATGAAATCTATGGAAATCCATTCCAGCGGTTTCAAATTAGCCGAAATCGACCTTGAGCTAAGAGGCCCTGGTGAAATATATGGCGTAAAACAAAGTGGAATCCCTGATTTAAAGATGGCCAGCCTGACAGACAGCATAACCATTTCAAAAGCTCGCCTCAGCGCCGAAAAAATCATCCAAGCCGACCCTTTGCTTCAAAACCATCCCAAACTCGCTGAAAAGCTCGCCGAGAAAGCAGAAGTTTTTCTTTCAAGTTGAAATAAAAGACGACAACCAAGTACATAAAATACCTATCAGAAGCTCAACAAAAGGTGACAATTCAATAAAACCACAAAACCACACCCAGACCACTTCCCCTCTTATTCAATCAAAATAACTTCGTACAAGATACATTGTACAAAGTTATATATGTTTCTAGATTACATCCCCTCGAGACCAAATAACAATCAAATTTTAATGCTGAACAGGTCCAACTATTTCACTAACTGTTAATGCACTAATGGAACCCTCTTTTACTAATCTTTTTCTCAAGGCATCCACATTTTCTTCATTCGACATAAAAATTTCCAAAGCTTGTATTTTCTTCTCAAAATTTGGTAGATCTGCATCAACCGCATTCAAAATTCTAACAAAGTTATCCAAAATAACCCTGTTATCCCCTTCAATTTCACCATGTCTTTTTTCACCATTGCCAATAATCTTTTTAGCCAAATTAATTAATTTTTCATCGGGTACAGCATTCAAAGTTTCCTTAGCCTTTGGAAAAAAATCTGCAGATTTTGTGGTCAAATAAGAATCGACATATCTGTCATCCACCGTTTCCAATAATTTATCTTCTTCCACTCTCACAAAACCATCCTCAGAATATTTATCAGCAATATAATAAACTGGATTATTGGTTGTAGCATTCCTATAGACACTCACTTTAACTTCAAATTCATTACCACAAATCACTTTTGCCGTATTATCATTACCAGCATCAAATTTAATTCCACCAGCTTTCAATTCATTAAAAGCCTGCGCCACAGCTTTTTCTTCAACTATTGGCACATCATTATTGGCTGCAGCTTGAGCCATTTGAGCCTCCTTACTGTCAAAATTATAAATAGTAGAATCGTAAGAAGTCTCAACAGCCTGATAAGCCGCAATCACCTGCTTCAATTCCTTATCTTCAGGAACATTAGCTACAACCTGTTTATGTACAGCATCCAATTCTTCCAAATATTCTTCTCTACTCATCCTACCTTCTCTAAATTCTTCGGTGAACAAATCCGTCTGATCCAACAAAGCCTGTTTCATTTTAGGATTTGCACTTAATACCCTTGAAGTCAAAATCGCAGTATTTATTTGTTTACGTTTCGCAATTGAAACCATAAATTCATATTGAGGCTTGAAAGCCGCAAACTCTTCTGGAGTCAAAGTTTTTACCATATTCTTCATGCCCTTTATCGCAGCAGAATAACCTTCTCCATCCACCAAAGAATTATCAATCACTTTCTTAACAAGCTTATCAAGCTTCCCCTCTTTATCAGATGCCACATTAAAAACTCTGACATTATCAGCACCAGCGTCAACCAAAGTCATCTCAGCACCAATCTCTCCAGAAAGATAATATAAAGCTAATTTATTCTTTTTTGATTCGAGATTAGAAGTAGGTTTTTCATTACTCTTTAACGGCAAGCTTTCACTACTTTTTCCTAAAAAATCATTCATGAGATTAAATTAAATCTCATTATTTTACCATATAAGTGCCTTCGAGTCTATAGCCCTTTTTCATATAATATTCACGTGTTCCTATGCCGGCAATCACCGCAATTTTTTTATAACCAGCTGCCTTAGCCATTTTTTCAGCCTCGTCCATCAGTTTTGTTCCCCAACCAATATGTTGTTTTTGACCAGCTAGATGCTGACCAACCGCAATCTGTTTACCATAAACATGTACCTCACGAATCAAAGCTGCGCCTTTCAATTCTTTAATAAAAGTTTTTCCAGGAAATCTCAAGCGAAGCAAAGCAATCAATTTATCCGTCACGGGATCTTCATAAGAAATAAAGAATTCCTGGCCGCCACCGGACTCATACTTGCGCACCACCAATTCAATATTTTTAGAATCAACTTTGGTATCCTGAATTTCACGAGCACGAATATCACGTGCAGGCGTACCTAATTTTCGCAATCTCTCTTCAAGAATCTGACGAATATTAGAAGCCTTAAAACCAGCCTCAATATCAGTCGCTGGAATGTCGCGCGCAATTCTATCTACACGACACCACTCTGGCACAGACTTGATTTCTTCCAACAAAATCTCCTCTAACACACTGTCATCATAAGGTTTAAAAAATCCTTTACGATAATCCAAGGCCAAAGCTGATTTTGGCACAACCACGCAAGGATAAATTTTTAAATAATCCGGCTGATAATCACCTCCTGTAAAAAGTTCGCCAACCATGCGTTTATCCAATTCCACATTGGATCCAGGCAGGTTTGGCATCATGTGATAACCAATTTTAAAGCCAGCATCTTTTAACAATTTCGTCGCGTCTTTAACTGCCTGCAAAGTATGTCCACGCTTGGTAATTTCCTGGACTTTATCATCAGTCGTTTGCACGCCCATTTCTACCTTAGTCACACCCAACATTCGCAAACGCTTAACCTCTTTTTTATCAATACAATCCGGCCTAGTTTCGATATTTATTCCGATACAACGCACCTCAGCCGTCTCATTTTGCTTAACCGTATCAGCCCAACTTCTGCCAGGTTTAAAAGAATCCAGCATCACCGTATTAACTGTATCCGTACCATAAAAACTTTTAACTTCCTGAGATTTGGTAATATTTTCCATATTATCAACACGCACATCTTTCATCTGCTGCTGAAACTCATTCATCGCCTGCAAACATTTTTTTAGAAACCATTTCTGGTAAGGCTTTTCGTAAGCACTCCAGGTCCCACCGATCACACGTAACTCAACTTTTGAAACCTCATGTCCAGTCATCGCCAACGCCTTCAAACGCACAAAAACCTGAGTATAAGGGTTAAATCTCTGTCTAAACGCTCTCTGAGCGGCCGGCTGACTTGGCAAATAACTTTTTGGCATACGCACATCAGTCGGACAATAAATGCATTTGCCCATGCAAGGAAAAGGCTTAGTCATCACGGTCACAGGCGCAACTCCACTCATAGTCCGCACTCCCCTTTTTTGTATCAACTTTAGAAGTTCAGAATTTGGCTTAATCTGGCCCTCTTTTATCAAATCATTATAAGCCCTAATAAAAAATAAATTATGAAAAATTTTAGCCTTATACTGCTTAATAAAACCATTGCGAAACTTTTCAAAGTCACGACGTGCTTTAAAATTACGCTTCACGGCTTCAAGAATAATAATTCTCGCCAACACCTGATTGTCCTGCAAATTTAACTTCGCGAAATCCATAAAACCTTATTAGGCAGGCATTTTAGCACTATAATAATCATTTTGGAACTCTAGAATTCCATCTCTATAAAACCTATATTTTTTAGCTGCTTTTGTATCATTGATTTTTTCAGCCAAATCTATTACGTCATCAAACAACATTAAAACCTGATTATTATCAATAAAGAATTGGATAAATTGCATTTTTTGCGCAGGTGTTTTTTGATCAATCTCATCAATCCAAGTCCAAAACGGCACTAATTCTAAATACTTTTCAAATTTCTCTAAAGCACCTTTATTATCACCCATCGCTTTCAACGCAAAACCCCAATGCCAATATATTTCATTATTTCGTTTATAGTACGTACTGGCTGTTTCAAATTTCTGCAAAGCATGTTCCAAATTCCCATTAAAAACATTTATTCTCGCCATTAAAAACCAATATTCACCAGTGTTTTTAAATCCACTATCCTCAACATAACCCATCAAATCACGCGCCTCCAAAACAGCCTGTTTTTTTGTTGGCTCATCAAAAGCATTTTCCGCTTCCGCCAGTAAATTTCTAACAGAAGCAAAAACATAAAAAGGTTCATGAGGATTCAGCGCAATAGCATGAGAATAATCGCCCGTCGCAAATAAATAATCAGCCCAAACCGGTCTAAGTACAAAATTCCTAAAAGAATACAAACCGGCAATCAAAATCAGCACCGCAACAGTAAATCTTAAAACAATTTTCTTTTCCCAAAATTTCACCGTCACATTCTGCCCACAATAACAAACTATTACCGCTAAAATCAGCCACCACAAAGTACTATGCCCAACAACCGAAAAACTAAATAAATTCGCAAAGAATAAAGCCACTAAACTTGCCAAACATGCCACCATCAAGCCATCTTTACGGGCATTCTTAAAAATAGTTCTAAAGACAGCAAAATAAACAGAAAAATAGAATACAACACCAACAAATCCCTGAGTCACGGCAGTTTCAATTACCTCGTTGTGCGCTCTATCAACAAAGGCGTTAAATTGTTCATACTCAAACATTTGCGTTGGAATATAAGATTTAAAAACCTCTGCCAACATCTCTGGCCCATGTCCAAAAACTGGATGAATTTTAAAAATTTCCCAAGACCTTTCCCAGATCAAAAATCTCGTCTGCACAGATTGAAATGCCCAACCTTCAAAAACAAAACGACTTAAAAAAGTATTATCAGCAATAAAACTTGCGTCCTTAAAAATATTCAAAAGTAGAATTAAAAAAGCAAAAAAACCACCCACCAATAACCAGGAATATTTTTTATACCAAAAAATTAAAAACAAACCGATTCCACCTATACCCAAAAACATGGCTCTAGATAGAGTCAAAAACATCGCCATCAAAATTACCAAAACACCAACCAACCAAAAATTCTGCCACAATTGCTTCTTTTCCTGCAAAAAGAAATTCACCGCCAAAGGCAAAGTCATAAGTAAATATGTCGCCAAAAAATTAGTCTGCCCAAAGGAACCGGAAATCCTCAGCTCTGGCACCAAAAAAATAGCCTTAAATACAGCAAAAATCGCCGTCAAAATCCCTCCTATACAAATGACTTTCACAAACCGATTCAACTCAACTTTTTTATCTTTATATGCGGAGAAAAAAACAATAGTGAGAATAAATAACAAAAAATAAAAAATCATTTGCAGAAATCCAGTTTGCCTATAATAAGATCCCCAAAAACTCACCGCACTATTCTCCGAAAAAACAGTACTAAGCAGGGCACTAACAAAAAAACCTCCAATAGCTATCCACAGCCATAAATCCTTCTTCACAAAGGTGATTTTCTTCTGCAATAAATTCTTAACCAAAATCAAACAAAATAACAATAAAACCACTCCCCTCACGAGCATCGCTTTTGGCAAATCAAAAGGCAAAAATAAATCATTCCAAAAAACTAAAGGCAAACTCAGAACAAGAAAATAAAATATTGAAATCATTTAATTTTTATTAGACTCAAAATAGACTCAAAAAACAATATCATAACTCTTACCAAACAGGATACTAGACTTAATGGCAAAAAAATGATATAATACATGCATTAGTTTTAAAAAAATAACAAAAACAAAAAATGGAAAACAAAAAAACATGGCTCTATGGAGTCGTAGCAGTTGCCGCAGTAGCAGCAATCGCCTTAGGTGTATCAATGAAAGGTAGTTACTTCCAGGGTAAGATTGGTGGTCCAGTAACTGGCCCAGTTACAGACGTTGGTAAAGGTAGTGCTCCAATCACAAAAGATCTTTGGGCTGCATATCTTACAAGAAATGATAAAGGTGTAAACACCGCCACAAAAGACTGTGCTCCTGATATTATTGGCAATCAGTATGCTAAATATATTTGTTACGCGCTGTCCAAAGGTTATTTTGAAACTGACACGAATGGTAAATTCAACCCAAATAATACCTTAACGAGGGCTAAAGGTGTTAAAACCCTTGCCGGAGTATTTAAAATTCCCACCTATACCGCTTATACAGGACCACAGTTAGCAAATGATGTTAAATCAACCGACTGGTTTTTTGGATTCGCAAACGCATTAATTAATAAAGGATGTCCAGACACAATCGACGAAAACAAAAATTTTCGTCCTGCAGAAAGCTTAACAATTTCGGAAGCTAAAAACTGGGTATTATGTGCTCAGGGTAAATCAATGTCAAAACCAGTAACCGGCCCAGCAACTAAACCCGTTACAGGTCCGGTAACTAAACCAGTAGTTACAGACAACATTGATAGAGTGAATTTTGTAAGACTTGTAGCATCAAAAATGCCAGGTTACAAACAATCAGATGTAAAAAACTGTGTTGAGACAGCAGGGTGGTTTACTGACCTAAAAGCTGGATCAATGGAAGCAAAATTTGCATGTTATGCAGCACAAAAAGGATTAATTGCTTCTAAGTCAAAATTCGATTCAAAAGCTCTAGTAAATAGAGTTGCAGGCTTAAAAATGATCGAATCGGCTTTTGGTCTAGACATAGCTGGTCCATCAAAATTCTGTGGTGACACAACAGGAAATGAATGGTTCACAAATATACTTGAAATCGCATCTTCAAATAGTTTCCCAGCTTTATATGATGCTGCAGGAAATTGTAATCCTGACGGAGTATTAACAAATGCTGATGCAAAAGCATGGGTTAACCACGCTAAAACTCTTTAGTCTAAAAACATAAAAAATATTTAACAAAAACAAAAAATGGAAAACAAAAAAACATGGCTCTATGGAGTCGTAGCAGTTGCAGCCGTTGCAGCAATCGCAGTAGGTTTCTCAATGAAAGGTAGTTACTTTCAAGGTTTGATTGGTAATAATTGTCCAGCTGATGGTAAAGGATGTCCAGTAAGTGGACCAGAAGTTGGTAAAGGTAGTGGATCAATAAGTAGAGATCTTTGGGCTGCATACCTTACAAGAAATGATAAAGGTGTAAACAGCGCTACTAAAGACTGCGCCCCAGACTTAGTAGGTAGTCAATATGCTAAGTACGTTTGTTATGCTATCTCCAAAGGTTACCTAACAACTTATTCAGATGGAAATTTCCACCCAGAATTTTCAGTAACAAGAGCAGTAGGTGCTAAGGATATTCACGAAGTATTTGGTGTTCCAACTGATATAGGTACTGCATTGGCTAACGATATCGTTTATGATTCTTGGTATTATCCTTACGTAAATGGCTTCATTAAAAAAGAATGTCCAGATACTTTAGACGGTGGTGGTGTTCAGGGTAATTTCTACCCTGAAGAACAATTATCTATCTCTACAGCCAAAAACTGGGTACTTTGCGCACAGGGTAAATCAATGTCAAAACCAGTAACTGGTCCAGTAACTAAACCGGCTGCTAAAGTATTCTATACAAATAGGATCAGCTTAACTAGATCACTAGTAACAGCAGCAGGATACGACAGCGCAACAGTAGCGACATGTACGGAAAATAATTTCAGTGACCTAAAAGCAGGTTCAAGTGAAGCTAAATACGCATGTCAAGGTGCTAAAATCGGTTTCAGTAAGGGATACTCTGATGGCACTTTCAGACCATCTAACAACGTAACCAGAGCAGAAGGTCTAAAAATGTTCGTAATAGCTCTTGGCTTAGAAGTAGCTGGCCCTTCACAAGAATGTTTAGACGTTCCGGCTTCACATTGGTTCAATCCTTATGTTGAAATCATCTCTTCAAACAGTTTCCCAAGTTTCCGTGACGCTAGTGGAAATTGTAATCCTGATCAGAAATTAACCGTGACCGAGACAAAAGCATGGTTAAACCACTCTAAAACTTTATAATTCTTTAGTCTTACAACACTAAACTTTAAAAGCCTCTCAGCAATGAGGGGCTTTTTTTGTGGCCAACAGATGTTATAATCTGATGTATGAAATCCAAGACTGCCAAAAAGATGCTTAAAAAAGTTGTAGAAGATTATGACAACTTAAGTAAAGATTTTGATCAAACTCGTCAGTACTCATGGAAAGAGTTCAAAGGGTTTTTGCCTTATATTAGAGACAATGACCACTTAATTGATATCGGTTGTGGCAATGGCAGATTCTATAAATTCATTACAAAAAATAAAAAAATCAGCTATTTAGGAATCGATAATAGTGAAAAATTACTCGAAAAAGCCCGCGAGCAAAATCCCCAAGCCAAATTCATAACTGGCAGTTTTTTAGAATTACCAGTAGATAAAAATATTGCAGATGACATCGTTGCCATCGCCTCACTACATCACGTACCAGGTAAAGATTTCAGGCTTAAAGCAATTCAAGAATTATACAGAATTCTCAAGCCAAACGGCATATTAATTATCTCAGTTTGGAATTTATTTCAGCCACGTTATAAAAAATACATTTGGAGGGCCAGACTAAGACATATATTATCTCTTGGCAGTTACGACAGTCGCGACACAATGATCCCCTGGGGCAAAACTGGAATTAAGCGCTACTACTACGCATTTACACAGCAAGAATTAAGGGAATTACTTGAGCAAAACGGTTTTAAAACAATCAAAGAAGAAATCGGCAATAATTTTGTTTTTATATGTCAAAAGTCTTAGTTTCAAAAGTACCATTCGATAAAATTACTTTAGAAGAAGCCGCAAATAAAGCTGTAGAATTTGCCAAAGGAAGTGTGCAAAAGCAGATCTGCACACCAAATCCAGAGATGATTTTGGAAGCACGTAAAAACCCTAAATTCTTAGAAATTCTTAAAAAATCAGCTTTAAATATACCAGATGGAATTGGCATTTTATGGGCTGCAAAATATCTAAAAATCACAGAAAAAAATCATTCTAAAATAGTAAAAGCAGCTAAGTGGCTGGGAACATTAGCCACCATTCCTTTTTATTCTAAATACATCAAAACCGAGCTCCCAGAACGCGTTACTGGCGTTGATCTCATGCAGGAAATTTGTAAAAAAGCTGCAAAGGAAAACCTAAAGTTTTTCCTGCTCGGTGCTCAAGAAGGCGTGGCCGAAAGAACTAAAGAAATTCTCCAAAAAAAATATCCTAGCCTCAAAATCACAGAAACACACGCTGGCTCTCCACACTTAAAAGATGAAAAAGAAATCCTCAACTTAATAAACAAATCCGAAGCTCAAATTTTATTCGTCGCCTTTGGCGCACCACAGCAAGAAATCTGGATCTCCAGGAATCTCAAACATCTCAAATCAGTAAAAGTGGCCATTGGCGTCGGCGGCAGCTTCGACTTCATCGCAGGCATTCGCAAACGCGCGCCAAAATTATTACAAAAACTAGGACTAGAATGGCTTTATAGACTTGTACAAGAACCAAAACGCATCAAGCGAATTTACAACGCTACTATAAAATTCCCTTTCAAAATATTCTAATCAAAATAGACATCCTTCCTATGTTTTATTTTCAAAATAAACAATATTTGGATCTCACCATTTTTATCGATCCTAAAAACCGCTCTATAATCACCTACTCTAAACCGATATTTGCGATCACCTAAACCCTGCAAAGGTTTAGCAAAACTCAAAGGATCCGTCTGTAAAGAGAAGAATTGAATCTTCTTTACTATTCTCGCAGCTATTTGTTTCTCTAAACTCTTTAAATCATCTATTGCATCCGCAGAATAAACAACCTCATTCATAACAAATCTAAATTAAACCAAATTCTTTCATAACTTCTTCCTGAGTATAATAATTACCTTTCTTTATTTGCTCCTCCGCATGCTTCACATCTTGAACCAATTTTTCTAAAACAAAATCTTTCTCGTCAATAGGCCTCACCTCAAAAACCGGCACATTCTTTTTAAGAATAATATATCTAATATTTTCATTTTTAGATTTCTTAGTAAAAGTAGCCAAATTCTGCCTAAAATCCTTGATACCTAAAAATTGAGTAGTCATAAGCCTTAGATTAAGTTACCACTTAAGTGTACACTATAAATATATTTTTTACAACAATTACTTTTTCTTCTTGTTCAATTTTCTCTCGATAAACCCTTCTACATAAGGTTTAACTTTATCCACAACATAGTCCATCATTCTTAAAGGCTCAAGAAGCACTCTCTGAGTTTTTTCTATCATATTTTTAACAGTGCCAGTAACTTTAGAAGCATCACGCAAAACCATAGTCAGATAAAAAAGAGCAATACACAAAAACACGACCAAAATCGCAAATCCAATCGCGAGCGACATATTTAGAATATCCTGAGAAGTTTCAAACATAATTAAAGAATCAAGGAATAAAGGTATTTCTATCTTAAAACAATTGAGTTTCAGTAGCAAGGACAGAACGATGTGTTGACAAATTAATGAGAATACACCAAACTCTAATCGTTCAACCTGCAAATTAGCAGCAAGAAAAGCTCCTTAAAAAATAGTAAATAGTTAATCTTTTGTTTACATCCTAGGTGATGAATAGGCTCTTTCGTAAGAAATGAGCGATTCTCCCAACACATGTAGGCAAAAGTGTTCACTGTTTCTCCGCGTTGATGGGATTCCTCATCACGCAATTCGTCCAACCAACCCGCAAGGGTGATCAAGGAGAGTCCCAATGAAGAAGGCGCTTATGTACTTCGTGATGTTCCTCTGTGTCCTGATCGCGACCGAGGGCCTGATCTACTTCATCGAGAATCCTGAAGAGCAGATCTTCTACTGGATCAAGAGTCGCCAGGACTCCCAGTCCATCTTAAGGAGCATCATCATTCTGGCGCTCGGCTGGGTCCTTCCCGCCATCACTCTGACCAAGGAGACTTACCGCTGGCCGCTGATCATCGCCGGCATCGCCAGAGTAATTCTGAGCCACCACGATGTCATCACCATGACCTACGGCTCTCGGCTCTACCTGGCCGCTAGCTGTCTGACAGTGGCCCTTTGGATCATCGAGACCAAACTGGGTAAGGGCAAGATCTCGGACATGATCTTTAAGGTCATAACCGTGCTTCTCTTCATCCTCATCTACGGGCTTCTCTAAACGAAAGGAGAAAAATAAAAAACAGTAAATACTAGTGTGCGCTGGCGCCATGATGGCAGCCGACCACCAAACAACAAGACCCACAGACACGACGTCTGGGGCTTTTCAACGTTAAAACTACGCCAATAATTTTTTCATCATTTCACTAACCATCGCAGGATTTCCCTGGCCTTTCATTTCTTTCATTACCATACCAACCAAGAAACCAATCGCTTTTTCCTTTCCGGCTTTTACATCTGCAACTGGACCTGGATTTGATTCAATAACTTTTTTACAAGCAGTCTCAATAGCACCTGTATCACTCACCTGCTTCAAACCCTTTTCTTTCACAATTTCTTCAGCAGATTTGCCAGTAGAATACATTTCTTCAAAAACTTCACCCTTAGCAGCATTATTCGAAATCTCTCCATCACTTACTAATTTAACCAATCCAGCCATCATCTCCGCAGTCACTTTTTGCTCATCAATATCAATCAATTCTTCTTTCAAATTTTTCATCAAAATCGTATTGATGAATGAAGCAGCTCTTTTGGCGTCGCCTGACTTTGCCACAACTTCCTCGAAATAATGAGCTTTTTTAAGATCATCAGAGAGAATCCTAGCGTCATCTTCATTCAACTGCATCTCCTCAACATATCTCTTACGCTTAACATTTGGTAGTTCCGGAAGTTTAGCCGCAATCTCTTTAACCATCGCCGCATTAATCACTAGCGGTGGAATATCTGGCTCAGGGAAATATCTATAATCATCACTTTCCTCCTTGTCACGCATAAAAAACGTCTGACCTTTTTCATCATTCCAACCAACCGTAACAGCAGACTTAAGCGCTCCACCTTCCTCCCAAAGCTCTTTTTGGCGCTCGATTTCATATTCTACAGCACTTTCTAAAGCCTTAAATGAATTTAAATTTTTAATTTCAGCACGTGGATACAATTTACTTTCGCCAACTGGACGAATAGAAACACTGGCGTCAAAACGCATCATGCCCTTTTCCATATCCGCCTCACTACTGCCAACATAACGCACAATTTTTTGAATTTCACGCGCATAAGCCGCAGCTTCCTGGGCACTACGTAAATCCGGATCAGAAACAATTTCCATCAATGGGGTACCAGAACGATTAAAATCTACCAAAGATCCATTTCTCACATGAGTTAATTTACCAGCATCATCCTCAAGATGAAGCCTAGTAATTCCAACTTTAATTTTCTTTTCAGCCTGACCAGAAGAATTCAAAACTTCCACTTCAACCCAGCCTTTTAAAGACAAAGGCTCATCAAACTGAGAAATCTGAAAACCTTTTGGACTATCTGGATAAAAGTAATTTTTGCGATCAAATTTACAAAATTCTGGAATAGAGCAATTCAAAGCCAAAGCCGCAATAATCCCCTTCTCCACAGCATCTTTATTAACAACCGGCAATTGCCCTGGAAAGCCCATGCAAACCGGACAAGTATTGATATTTGGCTCTTTATCAAAAGAATCATTATCGCAACGGCAAAACATCTTAGTTTTCGTAGCAATTTGGGCGTGAATTTCCAACCCGATTACCGCTTCAAATTCCATAAAATAAGTTTATAACGGGAGAATAATAGCAAAAAGAGATATCTCAGTCTATATCACAACATTGCGCCAAGATCATTCAACCCTCTTTTAAATTGAGCTAAAGCCATTTTTGCCTCACCTATATCTATTTCCATCAGTTCATGTGCAATTTTATTTCTCAACTTATGCGCATTCCAAACCTGATTTATATCTGTAAAACGCCCTTTTGCCTGCTTCAATTTTTCACCTAAATTACCCTGCAATCCTTTCTTGCCCAAAGCATAATCCAATAATTTATCGGCATCCAAAATCGCCTCCTTGGGATGACTTTTAAAAGAATCAATAATGCGAATCCAGTGCGACTTTATATACTGCAATTCCTCAGGTTTAAGGCCACTACGCTTAAATCTTCTATAAAGAATTAAAAACGCAATCACCAAATCAACCGCAAAGAATACCAAAACTAAAATAACAATCCAAGTTTTATCCATATTTATTCTTCAGGAAGAGAAATTTTACCCTGCTGTGCGTGATAGGCGATCATATCCGCCAACATCGTTTTTAAAGTGCTGTGATCTTTGATACTTTTTTCTGCGACAAATCTTTCTTGATATTCAAGCACCTTTCTCTCGATATATTTTGGATTCGCCGCATCCTCCAACATTACAGAAGTCTTAGAACCCAACTTATCAATTGTAATTTGCCCATAGTTAAAAACTGTACGCCAAAAACCATTAATAGTATAAGAAATACCCTCGATCATATGATAATCAACTCTAGTGGAACTCATATTAAAGAATCCATCTCTATCAATATCCACCACTCCAAAATTCGTCAGTAACCAAGCATCAAAATACCAGTTAATAAAATGATAACCCAAACCAAATAATCCAACAAAAACCCATATTCCAAAAAACCAGATTGCAGTTTGAAAAAAGAAAAAATACAGAATAAGTGGCAAAGTCACACCAAAAAAACTGGTCTTGGCTGCATTAATTTTATAGACAAGAATATGTCTATGGGCCACTTCAATAATTCTTTCACCATCGTCTAAATACCTTTCAAAAAAACGATACTTTTTTTTCTTAGATTTCATGGCCACCATTATATAATATTGTAAATACAAAGTAAAAAAGATAAGATAAAATCCCCCATAAATTAATAAAATGACTTTAGAAAAACCCGAGAAATCGAGATCAAAAAAAATACTTTTAGCCAGTCTGGATATATTTATCAACCTAGTAGTAATCATCGTTTTAGTTTTAGTAATTCAACGATGGATTATCGCCCCTTTTGATGTATCTGGAGCCTCAATGTGCGACACACTAAATCAGATAGATGGCAAATGTGCCGATCTAAAAGGTGAAAAAATCATCATCAATGAAGCAATTTACATGTTTAACGATCCCGAGAGAGGAGACATCGTAGTTTTTAAAGTCCCTGAAACAGAAGACACTTACTATATTAAACGCATTATTGGCCTACCTGGAGATACAATAGAAATCAAAGAGGGAGAAATTTTTATTACAACAGCAGGCACTAAAAAAAGTATAAAAATTAAAGAAAATTATTTAAATTCCACCAACAGAGATAACACTCAGGTTAGTTTCAGCGGTCTCTCAGTTTTTGAAGTTCCAGAAGAGCACTACTTCGTCATGGGTGACAACAGAGGATCTAGCGCAGATTCACGCAGCTGTTTTAATAAATACCCAGAGTTAGATTGTAAAAAACACCCAGAAAAAGCCTTCATCGAAAGGTCAGCAATCCGTGGCAAAACCTGGTTAATCTGGTGGCCACTAAAAAATATGCGCTCTCTAGATAAAACAACATATCCGGAGCTAGAGTAATTACATGTCGTACTCAGAATCCTTGCTGGAAAAATAAAATTCTAAAAGCACGGCAGTCATCACAAGTAATATTCCAGACCACCAATTTAAAACCTTCATCATCTGCAAAACCAAGCAGAAATTTGCTATTAGACTCAAAAAAATCCCCTGCCTCAAGGCTACATTAATATGTTTATAAAAGATTTCATTTTTATAAAGCCACACCCTAAAATAATAACCAATCACCGCAAAAGTCGCACTCAAAGCAATAAACAAAGTTAGATAAAAAAATCCCAGCGCCAAACCCATTCCCCGATAAACAGACAGCTTGTAAACCACAAGCAACCATCCTAACCAGGAAATCAAACCAGATGAAGCAATAATAGCAATGTAACGGTTATGCGACATTATTTATGTTTAATGATTGATTCTTCTTGCGCCCTTAATTTGGGAAATAAATATCTAAAATATAACCAAACAAATAATGAACCAGCACAAATTGGTCCAACAAACCACAAAGCTTGCATCGAAGCCATGGTCGTTAACATAAACATAAATCCAAACATAAATTTACCAAGTGCAAAATCAGTAGTTTTTTCTATCAAACTTTGAGAAGTAAAATACAAAGTAACCCCTAATATAATCAAAGAAAGTGATGAAGAAAAAAGCATTCTAGACTCAGTAATCACAAGAGCTCTCCAGTCATCTTTGAGAATTATGCCAATAATAATTAAAATACTACTCATAATTGTAATGGCGATCCAAAAAATACTACTCGAGGCTCGATCAACAATTCCTACAAAATTCCCTTTATAATCATGCTGTGAAAAATTTACCACAAATTCAGATGGCAAGGGCTCCGTCACGATTTTTTCATACAAATTATTAGTAAGTTCTCTTTTATTTTCCAGAGCAGGCAACTCTCCATCATAGGCAGCCTGATACATCACAACAGCAAATTTTTCCACCAAAACTTTCCACTGTTTTTCAACTTTCCAAACTGGAAATTTTAAATGAGAATCCTTATCTATCTCAAGATCTTTAACTATAACGACCACAGCTTTCACAAAAGTCCTTAAGTCTTCCTTTGATAAATTTTTCTTCAAAAGCTCACGTGTATCTGACTCTGTAGTAGTAGTAGTCTCTGCATTGGGTAAAGTTTTTGCTACATCCAAAAGTCCGCCCGGCAATTCTGCAATCAAAAAATCATAAGTATAATCTACAGTTTTTTGCGTATAAACAGTCTCGTCTTTTAGTGTATTAAAAATACTATAAGAGAGAGTAAACAACAAAAACACAATTCCAAAAACCGATTTCAACAAACCTATAAGAAACTTTTTTAGCATGCAGAGAGTTTAGCAAAAAAAAATCAATTTTGAAACTAAAACTCACTAAAACTCTAAGGTCCTTTTTGAAGAATCATTCTCAATAATAGAATACTTCAATTCCTCCTGTAACTTACCAGGTATTGAGAAACCAGAAGCCTTTGGATGACCTCCACCACCAAACTTTCCAGCAATTTTTGAAAGATCTAAATCTTGGCTGCGAGTTCTAAAAGAACCCTTAACATTGCCATGTCTATCCTCATTCAACAAAACAGCAAATTTAGATCCCGGAATCATATTTAAATAATCCACAACTCCAGTCAATTGATCAGGACTTGAGCCAGCCTGTTTGTAATCTTCTTCTTTAACCACGGACATCACAACTTGTTGTTCATCCAGATAAGCATTTTCGAGTACACGACCCCACAAACGCAAAGTCGATATAGATCTGGATTTAAACAAATTTTTAGTAATATCCATAATCTTTGCGCCCTTCGTCATCAAATCCGAGGCAATTCTCAAAACTTCCGAACTAGTATTTGAATGCATAAATGCTCCAGTATCACCATAAATCCCAGCCATCAAACAAGTTGAGATATCTTCATCAATCACAACACCCAAATCCTGAAACATTCTATAAATCATAACCGTCGTAGATGGCGCTTTGCTATCAACAATATTTATATCTCCAAACATATCATTTGAAGCATGATGATCAATATTAATAATTGGAATCTTTTTACTCAACAAGTCTGGATATTTTGTCTCAAAATTCGTCATGTAAGAAGCCCCCGCATCAACAATAAAAATCAGATCAAAATCCTCCAGCTTAAATTCCGTCACAAACTCCCCAATAGCAGGTAAAAACACAAAAACACTAGCTGGCTTATCAATACTGGCATTTGTCACCTGTTTTTGTAAGGTCTTAAGCCAGAATCTAAGCGCCAAACCAGCCCCAAGTGTATCCGCATCAGGTTTACGATGAGAAATCACCAATATATTTTGAGCCTGCAAGGCTGCATTTCTAGTTTTAAGATATAAATCCTCCATTTTCGGCTCTTTGTTTTTAGAGAAATTCGAGAAATAGAAGATATTGTACCAACTTTTTAAGATTACGCAAGTATAAATCCCATATCAACTAAACTAGAGATATAAATCTGATAGAATAAATCCATGAAAATAATCTATTTTGGCACCCCAGAATTTGCCGTAAAACCTCTGGAAATTCTCTCAAAACAAGAAGATATAGAGATTCTCAGTGTAATCACCCAGCCGGACAAACCAGTTGGTAGAAAACAAATTCTAACTCCACCACCAGTAAAAACCACCGCATTAGAACTAGGATTAGAGGTTTTACAACCAAACTCTAAAAAAGAATTAAAAGAAATTCTACAAAAATATAAAAATGTGGATTTTTTTGTTGTCATTGCTTACGGCATGATTTTGACAAAAGAAGCTTTAGCTATGCCAAAATTTGGGGCAATCAATGTACATCCATCTTTACTTCCAAAATATCGTGGAGCCTCCCCTATCCAAGAAGCACTTTTACAGGGCGACCAAATTACCGGCGTCAGCATTATGAAAATGGATGATCAGATGGACCACGGACCAGTTTATCTCGTAAAAAAATTCCCAATATCACCTTTAGATACTTATGAAACCTTAAGCAAACAACTTTCTGCCTTTAGCTCTGATTTGCTACCACAAGTACTCAAAGACACCTACAACAATGAATTTAGTCCAATTAGACAACCTCACGATCAAGCCACTTACTGTCAAAAAATCTCTAAAGAAGAAGGAAAAATCGATTTCACAATCCTTGCAGCCAGAGAAATTTTAAATAGACTTCGAGCCTACACTCCATGGCCAGGAATTTATACAATTCTAGATGGCAAAAAATTATCAATATTAGAAGGAGAAATTTCGGAAGAAAATAATACACCTGGCAAATTCATCTTCGACAAAAAAACTCTAAAAATCGGTACTAAGTCAGGAACCTTCATGCCAAAAAAAGTCCAACCAGAAGGCAAAAACCCTATGTTAATTCAGGACTTTTTGAATGGCTATAATTCAAAGTAACAAGATATAGAATTAAGAGAGCCTGGCCCTGATAAATACTCAAAAAATAGTGATCAAAAAAAGCCAGCACCAACAAAACCAATAGCAAAGGTCTGTTTTCAGAATCTTTAGAATTTTTAAAAATCTCCCAAATCAACATCATAAACAATCCCAAACCAAGCAAACCAACTTCATTTACGATTAAGAAAAATAAATTATGCACCGGTTGGTAATTCCAGGGTTGCAGCTCCGTAACAGAATAATTTTGCATTAGAGAAGTAAAATTTCCTATTCCCACCCCAAAGGGATGATCCGGAAACATTTTCCAACTAATATCATAAAATAAAAATCTCTCACTAATTCCCTGACTATCAAAAATTCTTTGAAAAATTAACTGAGGAAATTCAAATAATAGAGAAACAAGCCCCAAACACATTAGTCCAACCAAAATTCTCCACAAATACTTTTTATCAAATTTAGGATAAAAATAGACCACTAAACCAGCTACCAATGCCAACAATCCACTACGAGAAAAGGTTAAAATAAGCGCCAAAAACAAAATCACAAAAACATAAGCAAGTAAAATTTTCTGTAATTTACGCAACTTTTGTCTTAAAAAATTCAAACTCAAAAATATCCCCAACAACAAATATCCGGCAAAAATATTAGGATGCGCAAAAGTTCCATAAGCTCGAATAAAAAATTGATCACCAAAAGCAAATTTCGCGATACCTTTAATATCTTGAGTCAAAACCGGCTCACCAATAATTTGCAAACCGACAGAATGCTGTAAAAAGTACTGTCCAATCCCAATCAATGAAATCAAAGTTAGCGCTGCCACAAAGGTAAAACTCAATTTTTTAAAATCCAAGAATCCACTACTAATTAAAAACCACAAAATTCCAAATTCCAAAAATCTCAAAAAATAAACAAAAGAATTCGCTCCATCAATGCCAACAAAAACCGATACAAAATCGTTGTTAAAAAACCAAGATAAACTAAATTAAACTTATTTTTAAAAGTTCCGTCCAAAGCAAAAAACACCAGCATCAACAAAAAACAAACATCACTTAAATAGACAAAATGACTCAAAAACGGATTAAAAAATCCCGAAGAATAAATCTCCTTACTTACCAAAAGCGCATCAACCTTAAACAACAGAAAAAAAACAAAAAGATGCGCGAAAACATTCGAGATAAATCTATTCCTCCACATCTGCCTCAGATTCATCCTGTACCTTTTCTTCTACAAGCAAACCTTCAGCAGGCAGTAATTCTGTAATTTTATTCTGCACATCCAACAAACTATTTTCACCATCTTCAGAGTTATTTAACTTGGCAATCGCATCAGCAAATAATTCTCTATAGTAATAATAATCAAGAATTGGGAAGCTCTCAGCATAACCAACCTGGCTGGCAAAAACTCCATAAATCGGATCTTTCTTTTGATCTTCGATCATGTCACGTCTACTTGTTGGCTTATTGGTCTTTTCAAAATAATCTTCAAGATTTTCTTTTTTACTAAGCTCAATCAAGAAATCCCAGGCAATTTCAGGGTTTTTAGTATTACGTGAAACGGTTTCCGCAAAATAACTGGCATAAGTAACTCTCTTGTCTTTAGAAATATCCGGATCGTAAATCTGTGGAATTGCTGCAATCCCAATATCACTTTCATCAATTACATCTATTCCTTTTTGATCCCAAAGATTCATTTGATTAACGATATCGGCATAAGTATAAGAATACCCCACAATCATCGAAACCTGTCCTTTAGCAAAAGATTCAGTTTCCTTGCCAACTTCATTCGCCATAAATTCATTCCAGGTATAGTGTTTTTGGCTTTCATCAGCAAAACTGGTAAAAAATTCCATAGATTCCAAACCAGGATAAGCAGTCACATTACCTTGTTGCCCAGCAAAAATCGCTTTTGACATATCATCATTATAAAAATTCACTCCATACTGTAAAAATAACAAATATAGAATATCTACAGCCCTATCAATATTATCAGCTCTACCAAGCGCAATCCCTGCAACTTCAAAACGACCCAAGCTGCTATCTTCTTTAATTAATTGAGCAACATCTTCCTTAATTCCCTCCCAGGTTTCAGATGGACGACCTCTCTCTGGAATTCTATCTTCAAAATGCGCTTTATTGTAGTACAAAGCCAAAGTATCAACAGTTAGTGGCAAAGCAAAAATCCTCTCTTTACCATTTTGATCAACATTTACTAAATCCTTATAAGCGACGTCAACAAAGGTAGAATTAAAATCTTCTGGACGGCCTTTTACCTCTGGCATTGGAGTGATTTTTCTTGAATTACTCTGAAACCAGGTATTTGGCATAGAAAAAATATCCGGACCTTCACCCTCGGCCATCTCATTCAAAATAACTTTCTGATATTCTTCAAAGTCAGAAAATTGCCTGTAATTAATTACTAAACCAGGATGACTTCCCTCATATTCTTCAATCATAGAGTCCAAAACATCAGAATCATCAAAAACTTTGTAGTAAGTAAGTTCTATACCAGAATAACTTTGTTTTTTTTCTGCCGGCGTTTTAGTTCTACAACCAGTCAAAACAAAAGTTGAGATAATACTAACGAGAATTAAACCCGTTAAAGACTTTTTAAAAAGCCCCTTTGTCATAAATATTTAATTTTAAGGAATGAGAAGGAGAGGGATCAGAAGATTTTTTTGCAGAACAACTACAACCACCACCGCAGCCACCGCCACTACCACAACCACCACTGCCACTTTTGCAGCGGCCAGGAGCGCCATCAGTGCCACAACCACCACATCGCTGATCTGTATCTTTTAGAATACTAGAAAAATTATTTTTTAAATGATCCATATCCAAAGTTTTGTCATGAGGGCAAAAATGCTTATTCGGATAAAAAGAAGTATCATCTGGTCTGGCAATATTACCACTACCACAAGCCATACAATCGACTTCAGACTGATAGCCCACAGCATTCATAAACTGCTCAAAGAGAGCCGAGCAATCTTCACACTTGAATTGGAAAATGGGCATAATTTACGATTTAAATTATGCCCATTATATGGTTAGCTCATCTTGGCGGCAAGCCATAATTGGTTTATGCCTCTACCAATTCTCTCTCTTTTTCTTCTTCCTGTTCAGCAATCGCATTAACCTCAATTTCGTCCTGACCAGATTTAGACTTTTTCCAGCTCAAGATTTTTAGATCCTCAGCACAGATTTCAGTCCTGTAGTGTTTTATACCAGCCTTGTCCTCATAGGAACGATTCATCAATTTGCCCTCGATGTAAACCGCCATACCTTTTTTGAGATACTGATGACAAACTTCCGCAAAACCATCCCAACTAATCACTCGATGGAAATCAACGACTTCGCGTTTTGATCCATCTTCATTCTTGTAAAACTGATTCGTAGCAATTGAAAAATTAGCTACCTGGTGACCATTTTTAGTCTGCTTTAACTCGACATCAGTGGCCAAATGTCCTATTAGCATTACCTTGTTCAAACTTCTCATATTTGTGAGATTAAAAAATAAGTAATTTCATTAATAGCAGGTCGACATTAAATAATTATTAAATTTTCCTAAAATTTTCTTAAAATTTGGACCTGCCGTAGGCATGGTTTCTAAAATCAGGTAGAATCAGGCAAACACGCATAAAATTACAAAATGTTTTCAGGAATCGTGCAAGAAATCGGGGTAATAAAAAAGATTGAAGGAGACAATTCCCTCAAGAGTTTTAGTATCTCTGCTAAAGAAATTCTAAAAAATAAGAAAATTGGTGATTCTATAGCAGTTAATGGAGCTTGCCTAACCGTAACTTCAATTAAAGATTCAGAATTTACTTGCGACGCCATATCTGAAACTTTGGAAAAAACCAATCTAAAAGCCTTAAAAGAAGACGATCTTGTGAATTTAGAACCGGCTTTAAGCCTAAACGAACTAATTAATGGCCATCTCGTACAAGGCCACATCGATTGCGAAGGTGAAGTATTAGAAATTAGCGAGAATAATAAAAACCAGAGTTTAAAAATTAAATTCCCAAGTCATCTAGCTAAATATCTGGCTTTTAAAGGTTCAATTTGTGTAAATGGTGTTAGTCTGACAATTAGCAGATTAGAAGAAGCTAATTTTACAGTCGAAATAATCCCCCACACTTGGCAAAACACTAATTTAAAACTTCTCAAAACCGGCAGTTTAGTAAATCTAGAAACAGATATGATTGGTAAATATTTAGAAAGATTACTCGACCAAAAAGCAAACGAAACAAAATATGAATTCTTGAGAGAAAGAAATTTAATTTAAAATCATGCAAACAGGAAAATCTTTAGAACAAAAAATCCAATTTACCGCTAAGCAAAAGCAAAAATTCTCTACAATAAAAATTGCAATTATTCTGCCGTATTTTAATGATGAGATGGGCATGGAATTATTCGAAAACACTAAAAAAACCTTATTAGAGAATGGCGTGCCTCAAAAAAATATTAATTTAATCAGAGTGGCCGGCGCTCTCGAAATTCCCTTCGCCTGCAAAAAAGCTCTAGCTAAAAAACCTCAAGCAATCATTGCCCTGGGCATCGTAATAAGAGGAGAAACAAGCCATTACGAATTAGTTACAGAAAATTGCTACCAGGGATTAATGCAATTACAATTAACACAAACAACGCCAATGATTTTTGGAATTCAAACTTGTGAAAACATAAAACAAGCTCAAGCTAGAATCACAGAAAAAGGCTTAAACAAAGGAAAAGAAGCCGCTCTCTCAGCCCTTTTACAAACAACTTTATAATATATGGAAATCAATACACTCAAAGACATTCAAAATCTTAAATCAAAAAAAGTTTTATTACGCGTAGACTTCAACGTTCCATTAAAAGACAACGGAGATGTACAGGACGACACTAGAATAATTGAAGCCCTACCAACTATAAAATATCTACAAGAGCATGGCGCAAAAATCATTATCATAAGCCATTTAGGACGTCCGGACGGGCAAGTTAAAGAAGAATTACGTCTGACAAAAGTTGCCGAATATCTGGGTAAGCTTCTGAATAAAGAAGTTAAAAAATCCAATGAAGTTTTAGGAGCAGAAACTACAAAATTAGTTTCAGAAATGCAAGACAGCGAAATCGTCATGCTAGAAAATATCCGCTTTAGACCAGAAGAAGAAAAATGTGAAGAAAATTTCACTAAAGAATTAGCCAGCCTGGGAGAAATATTTGTTAACGACGCATTTGGGACAGCTCACCGCAAACACGCTTCCACTGCGGGTTTAGCTGATTATTTACCAGCCTATGCCGGACTCTTGATGGAAAAAGAAATCACTCACCTATCTCCATTATTAAGTGACAACATCAAACGTCCATTAACTATGGTTTTTGGTGGAGCAAAAATCGATACTAAAATTGGCATCATTAAGAATTTCCTCAAGAAAGCTGATCACTTTTTGATGGGTGGAGCCCTAGCCAATACATTTCTTTACGCCAAAGGATATAAAGTTGGAACTTCCCTTTACGAAGAAGACAAAGCCGATATAGCCAAAGAAATTATGGCAGAATGCGCAAACAATAACGAAAAATTCCTTCTACCAACAGATGTAGTTGTGGCCAAGGAAATTTCCGAAACCGCTGAAACCCAAAATGTCTCCGTACAAAATGTAGCCGACGATCTAAAAATCCTAGACATCGGCGAAGCAACTTCCAAAAAATACTGCGAAGTTATAAAAAATTCCGGAACTGTAATCTGGAACGGACCGATGGGACTATGCGAATTCACACCATTTCAAAACGGCAGCTCTCAATTAGCTCACTGCCTAGCAGAATCTAACTGTACTTCAATCATTGGTGGTGGAGACACAGCCGATTCTCTTAAAAGACTTGGCATCCCATTCACAAAATTCACCCACGTTTCCACAGGAGGTGGAGCCTGCATAGAATTCCTATCAGGTCAAAAACTCCCCGGAATTGAAGTTCTACGTAAAAAATAAAACTGACTACACCTCAGCAATACATTCTATCTCAACCCTTGCTCCTTTTGGTAAACTTGCTACGCCCACAGTTGCTCTAGCTGGCTTATTCTCATTCTCAAAATAAGCACCATACACCTCATTCACAACTGCAAAATCAGCCATATCCGTAAGGTAGATCGTACTTTTAACCACTTTAGCAAAACCAGTTCCAGCCGCTTCCAAAACAGCAGAAAGATTATTCATCACCTGACGAGTTTGCTCAGCAATATCACCTTCTAATATTGTTCCATCAGGCGTCAAATGTACCTGTCCGCTACAAAAAACAAATCCACCAGCCTTAACCGCTTGAGAATAAGGACCTATAGCTTGAGGCGCTTTTTCTGTTCTTATAATTTCCATAAAACTAAGGGTTAAATTTAAAATTTTTAATTCTATCTGTAAATCTGACATTTAACCGGCTAAAAATTCTGCTACTTATAGAATAAATACCAAAAGCAAAGAAAAAAGCCGCAAACACATCTATAGAATAATGAATATGCATCAACAAAACCGTCGCTCCTTCAAGTATAGACCCAAGCAAAAAGAACCAGCGCCAACTGCAATTTTTATAAATCAAAAATGCTAAAAATGGATAGGCAGTATGACCGGAAAAGAATAAATCATTCCTAAAAACCAGATCAGGTAATACATCAAAACTTATTGGCATATCTGCATAAAAAAATCCTTCTGGTGGCCCAAGATTTGTCATCAGAATACAAGCTGATCTCAAAAACATCAGCATCGCAAAAGTCTTAAACGAAAATGGCACAATTTCCGGTTCAAAGAAAATCGGATATACAAAGATCATCGTAATAATAAAATACATAATCCAGGTATAAGAAAATCTCAGGTTGTAAGTCCTAATATTATCCAAAAGCAAATCGCCAACAGAGTTATAAACCCCCACATCGTTATAAGTGCTGGCCAAAACATTGGATGCATAAGCCGCTACCAATAAACCAAAACCAACAAATAGCGATATCAAAAAAGCTTTATCTTTAAGCAAAATTCCCCAATGATGTCTGAATTTTTTAAACCAGGTCATAAATATATCTTAAATTAAGTTTTCTTTTCTTTAGGATCTTCTCCCACGTCATCATCCCCCTCATCAAGTCTTCTTGGCTCACTCCAACGTTTAATCTTCTCCGCAATAACAGAAACTTTTTCGCTGTAACGCTGACGTGAAACTTTAACAATTTTTTGAATTACCTCCTGATCGATTGATATATTTGGTGAAGGCAAGGTAGAAAGCGAGAATGTACTAGTTGGCATTCCATCAACAAGAAGTCTCATATAAGCCGTATATTTACTCAAGGAAACAAGATCTGGCGGCAATACTTCTTCTCCATACTGCTGTGAAATATATTCCGCGTCATCAAAACCAACCTGGAATGACAAAATCGTACCAACGTTACCAAAAACCGCATCCCTAACTTCTTCTGGCATTTGGGCAATGTACTGATTCGCCATCGTCAAATTGAGCTTATACTTTCTGGCTTCAGACAAAATTGTCGCAAAAGAATCCGTCGCAAAGTTTTGGAACTCATCAACATAGAGATAAAAATCCTTACGTTCTTTTTCTGGAATATTAGCTCTGCTCATCGCATCCAACTGGAATTTAGTGATAAACATCGCACCCAATAGCGCTGAGTTATCTTCTCCGATTTTACCTTTCGAAAGATTAATAACCACGATTTTGCCCTTATCCATAGCAAAACGTAGATCAATCGTACTCTTTGGCTGACCAACTATATTTCTAATAGTGGAACTTGATAAAAACTGACCAACTTTATTTTGAATCGGAGCAATCGCTTCTGTCCTAAACTTATCCTGCATCTTATTGAACTCTGTAAGCCAAAAAGCACGCACCACTGGATCTTCAATTTTCTTAACAATGCGACTTCTAAATTCATCATCCTGCAAAATACGCGTGATACCAAGCATTGTTGTGCCAGGATATTCAAGTAGTGACAGAATAGTATTACGCAAAATATGCTCCAAACGAGGTCCCCAGCTATCCGCATAAATTTTCTTAAAAATACCTACCAATCCGCTACATACTATAGAATTTAGGGCCGGATCAACATTTTCCAACATATTAAAAGCTACTGCAAAATCCTTGTCAGAAGGATCAATCAAAACTACATCATTGATACGACTCGCGGGAATAAAATTTAAAACGGCATCAGCGAGATCTCCGTGCGGATCAATCACACCAACACCCTTGCCAGCCATAATATCTGAATAAATCATATTTTCCAGCAAGGTAGACTTACCCATACCAGTTTTACCAATGATATACACATGACGACGCCTATCAGTTGGTTTCACACCAAAAAGATGGTTAGAGCCACGATAATTTGTTCTACCTAAAATCGTAGTTTTTTCACCGTCCTCCAAAGTCTCTCCAGGCAAATCAGTTGGTGGTTCCAGTTTTTTACTTCTCACCCAATAAATACTTGGCGTTTTAACAGTAATATTCGGCATATGATAAACCGTAGCCAATTCTTCATTATTAAGAATAAAACCGTTCACAATCATCCTTTTGTTATAACGATGAATCATAGGCGCACCATGAAAGGACTCTTTAATCTCAAAACCATTCAATTGCGGATAATTAAACTGCTTAAAAGCACCAACTATCTCCCTTAGCTTATTCTCAGCTCTTTCATGATTTTTATTTTTTGGTACGTATACAATTCTCAAATTTACCTCAAACAACGGACGTCCAACTTTATCAATTGCAGCATCCATATGACTTTCACGTTCATGACTGCGTGAAGCCATTTCTTCTACATCAGCAGTTGAATGAGAATCCACAGCGCCACTAGAAATATGTGCCTTTACCATAAAACCCTGAACCCAAAAGATAAAATACACAGGGAAAAATACAATTTTTGGCCAGATCTTACGTGTAGTAAAAGCCCTAGCATAAGCCCTCGTTAAGGAATCCACATTCGCAAAAACACCCTTATGCAAAATCTTTACACATTTAGTAAAAACCATTCTCCATTTATTATCCAAAGGAGTAACTGCAACCTGTATCCAAGCCTGATCTTCAACATCTTCAAACTTTACTAATGCAGAAGTCAAACCCGCCATCGGATCCACCGCCACTTTAGCCAATTTATCTTCAAATTGTACGTAACGCTTAATTGGAAAAACATCAGACTCATCAAGGCTCAATTCCATACCAACGGCATAATGAGGATCTTTTACCAACCCACTATAATCATTACAATCTTCTATTTCGACATCCGGATATTGCGCATAAATCTGCCCTTCCACTAAATTACGCAACTCCGCAGGGAAGGCCACATAAAACTTTATCGTCCTATCTACACTGGCAATTTCAAAACCAACATGAGAACTACTATAACCTTTTAGGCGCTGTAATAACGTAAATTTGGTCTCAATACCATGCATGGTAGAAAAAATATTCTCCATAACCATTGGACCCACTTCGCTGTCTTTCATCACTCTAACCTGTAAAACCTTATATGTCTGAGCGAGTTTACGACGCGTCCTGTTATAATGAGAAATTATTACAAAAACAATAAAAACAGCTATAAAAGCTACAATTCCCCAACCCAAATATAGAAAGAACTCTTTTCCCATAGGGATCTTCAACATATTTATTAATTTCCAACAGATTATACACTATCAAAGTAACGCTGCAAAATTATCTGCGCGGCATGCGCATCGTCATGTCCCGACATCTTAAATTCTTCAAAAACCCTCTCCGCTTCAAAAGAACTCAACCTCTCGTCAAAAAATTCCAATTCAATCCCCTTTTCTTCAATCAAAGGCTGTAATTTATTTGCAAACCACTTAATACTCTTCAAAATCGGATTTTCCACCTGACCTTCTTGCATACTCAAAGGCAAACCGATCAAAATCAGCTTCACGTCCAATTCCTTACAAGTCTTAAGAATATTCTCGGCCACAAAATCAAAACTCTTATTCTCAATAATAGACCTAGGAAAAGCCACCTTCATCTCAAAATCACCGCTGGCTACACCGATACGTTTAGTACCATAGTCCAGAGCTAAAACCTTGCCTTTTTTAAGCATAAAACCAAATAGAGAGACTACGCAGCCTTAACTTCTACGGTTACATTTGTGTCTAGATCGTCACCAAGACTGATTTTAACAGCGTGTTCACCAACAGTTTTGATGTGCTCCATCTTGATCCATTCTTTTTCTAGCTTAACCTGCTTGGATTCTTCAATAGCCTTAATTACATCCATTTCAGTAATAGCGCCAAAAAGCTTACCCTTTGTAGTAGCCTTTTTCTTAAATGTAACTTTAAGATCTTTTAATCTAGCAAGAGCTTCCTTAGCTTTCTCCAAAAGTTCAGTTTTCTTAAGTAGAATTTTACCTTTTCTAATACCAGCAAGCTTGATTCCGCTTTCTGTAGCTATTTCAGCAAAGCCTTTAGGCTGTAGGAAGTTTCTAAAATAACCATTTTTAACCTTAACCAATTCACCTCTGTATCCTAGTTTTGCTACATCTTTGTTTAAAATAATCTGCATAATTCGTGTAAATATAAAAATAACGCCCTATATAAATAGCGAAAACCACCCAAAAAGTAAAGCAAATTTCTATTTTGAGAACTTCCAATCCCCAATTTCGGCAAATCTATCAGTTGGAAAAACCAAATTATCCATATCCAAACCAGTTAATTTACCATCAGAAGCATAGTAGTAAACAGGAGTATACAAAAAAACTGCCGGAATATCCTCGCTAACAACTCTATCAAACTCTTTTAGTCGTTCATCTCTCTTTTGAGCATCAAAAATCGATCTGATGTCTTCAATTAAACTATCAACCTGAAAACTCTTATAATTTGAGAGATTCTGCCCAAGTGGATTTGCCTGAGTAGAATGCCAATAAGAATAAATATCCAGGTTATAACCCAAATTCTGACCCACCAGCAATAAATCATATTTTCTTGAAGCAATACGAGCATTAAAATCCTCTAAACTCAAAAACTCTACTTGAACACTAAATCCAATTTTTTCCCAGGAATCCTCAAGATATTTTACCAATTTTTTAATTTCTTCAGACTGATAACTACCCTCTTCATACAAACGCACAATCATATTGAGCTCCAAAGCCTCTTCAGCAGAATTATACCTGATACCTTTTTTTTCAGTATCATCAGTATGATAACTATATCCAGCATCTTTTAAAGCACCCTGAGCCTCCTCAACATTTGGCTTATACAAAGCCTCTTTATCATCTAACTGCAACAAAGGAGTATCAATTCTAATCTTATCCAGGCTATCTCCAATAAATGCCTTTTTGTCTACAGCCTTCTGCAAAGCTGATCTTACTTTTTTATTATCCTTGAGAATTTTACTATCCATATTCATAAAAACCGCAGTGTATTGAGGCAATTTATATGGAATCAACTCAAATCTATCATTATTAACAAAGTCCAACAGATTTTCACCAGAGACTTTAACGACTCCATTAACCGCATTAACTTCATTAAGTAAATCCTGCATTGATGGATAAACAATAAAACGCATAAATTCTATTTCAGAAAGTTTTTCATAATAATTTGGATTACGAGTTAGAGTTATCTGGCTACGATTTTTGAGAATTTCCACGGGATCAACAACCATATAAGGCCCAGTACCAATAGGATTTCGATTAAACTCATTTTGTAGAATTTCAGAAGGATCCACCCCGTCTAAAATATGCTGTGGCAAAATTCCGGTTATAAAGTTACTTATAAAAAATACATTTGGCTTTTCAAGAGTAAACTTAATAGTATTTGCATTAATTTTTTGAATTTTTACACCCGCAAAATTAGTTTTGAGAATTTCATTGGCAAAAGCCTCACTCATTATCAAATCATGATAGGTAAAATAAACGTCATCAATTGTCACAGCCTTACCATCATGCCATTTTAAGCCATTCCTCAATTTAAAAGTATATTCAGTCTTATCCTCATTCACACTCAAAGCCGCCATATCATCAACAATGGCCTTTTTAATTGGATCATATTTCATCAAACCACTAAAAACCAAACGTGAAACCTCACGATCAGCCTCATTATAATCAACAAAAAGTGGATTTAAATTTTGAATACCATTTTTAGAAACCAAACCCTCTGTATAAATACTTGTGTCCCCAAAGCCAAAAATACCATATGGGAAAACTATCATCTTAACAATCATTGCCAAAAAAACCGCCACCGCAAAAATTGAAACCAACTTATCTCTATAGGTATAAGTCTTAAAAACCTTCAAAATATTTGAAAAAAACTTTTTCATTTAGAATTTAGAAAGAATGGGTTTTTCTAAACAAACATAAAAGCCACAGAATTAGCTAGGAAAAGCACCATCAAAACAACAGTAGCCTGACCCAAAAACCTTTCAATTCCACGTTTGCTGGTATAAAAAGTCCCACTTCCACCAAATGTAGCAGAAAGACCAGTACCTCTTTGCTGTAACAAAATCACTAAAGAAAGTAGAATCGATAGAATTACCTGTGAAGCAACTAAAGTATTGTACATATAAATTTATTAATAACTAAAGGAGATATAACATAATTTTTCGGATCTGGGAAGATCAACCTTTCCTAACGGCCACTTTTAAGACTTTGCCTTCAACCTCTAATTCGACCTCTTTATCCCATTCCATATCGCCACCTTCTTGTATTTCTACAGCCAAAGTTTCACGTTTTATATAGTCAGCAAAATCAGTAACAGCAGTCATGATTTCCTGATCAGCTTTAACCATTACATAAATTCTGTCATCTACGTTGTAATTAGCTTCTTTACGCAAATCCTGGATATAACGCACTAAATCACGGGCATAAGCCTCTTTTTTGAGTTCTTCAGTAACATTCGTATCTAGAGCAACAACCACACCATTTTCACTGGCCACATCAAATCCTTCCTTACCTTTAAATCCAATTTCCACTTCATCACCCATTAATTCAAATTGACCAACCTTAATCGCACCATCACCAAGCATTTCATATTTTCCATCTTTAATTTGCTGAATGATAAACTGTACATCTTTGCCGTATTTTGGTCCAATTACTCGAGAATTTGGCGTGATTTGATATTCTGCAATTTCAGAAGCTTCTTTAATAATCTCAAGATCCTTCACATTTAATTCTTCAGTAATCACCTCTTTTTGGCCAAGCAACATAGACTCATCCACACCTTCCGGTAACGCAACCTGCACCTTTGCAAGTGGCTGCCTAACCTTGATTTTACCTTTTGCACGTACACTATGACCAAGATTCACCACCATGCGCACAAGATGAATTTCCTTATTCAATTCTTCATCAATCAAAAATTTATTAACTTTTGGCCAATCTGCTAAATGCACAGAAGTCTCGCCAGTAAGGTTTTGGTAAATTTCATCAGAAATATAAGGCATAAATGGCGCAATCAACTTAGAAAGTTCCACTAAAACCATATATAAAGTCTGATAAGCCTGATTTTTATCACCATCGTTTTCGCTTTTCCAGAAACGACGACGTGATCGACGAACATACCAATTAGAAAGATTATCCACAAATTCCAACATCGGGCGCACAGACTTGGTTAAATTAAACTTATCCATTTCACCAGTCACTTCTGCGATCAAAGTGTTTAACTCAGACAAAATCCATTTATCAAGTCTATGTTCAGGCACAAATTCGCCAAAGTCCTTGGAAGGTTTCCAGTCATCAATATTAGAATAAGTTACAAAAAAGCTATAAGTATTCCACAAAGTTAAAGTAAATTTCTTTACCATTTCCTCAACATGCTTCTCACTAAAACGTACATCCTCAGCCAAAGGCGCAGTTGAACTGTACAAAAATAATCTCGTACTATCCACACCTTGCGTCTCAAATAACAGATTAGGATCTGGATAATTCTTCTTACGTTTAGATAATTTTTCACCATCCGCCGCAAGTAAAATTCCGTTTACGATTACATTCTGGAAGGCCGGTTTATTAAACAAAATCGTACCCAAAACATGTAGCGTGTAAAACCATCCACGTGTTTGATCTAAACCTTCTGCAATAAAATTCGCAGGGAAATTATTCTCAAATTCCGCCTTATTCTCAAAAGGATAATGCAATTGCGCGTAAGGCATCGCACCACTTTCAAACCAGCAATCCAATACATCAGTCACACGTTTCATCTCATCTCCACATTTATTGCATTTAATTTTAACATCATCAATATATGGCTTGTGCAAATCCAATTCGCCCTTATTCAAAGGCAAATTTCCGCCAGACATTTCCTTCAATTCTTCAACTGAACCAATACAAGTTTGATTTCCACAACTACATTCCCAAACAGGTATCGCACAGCCCCAAAAACGATTTCGAGAAATAGACCAATCACGCGCACCATCCAGCCATTTACCAAAACGACCTTCTTTAATATGCTCCGGCTGCCAATGAATCTGCTTATTATTTTTAAGCATCCTGTCTTTAACATCCGTAACTTTTATAAAGAATGAACGAGTAGAATAATTCAAAAGCGGCGTATCGCATCTCCAACAATGTGGATAGCTATGTTTATGATTTTGTTTTTTGAATAAAAGACCCTTTTTCTCAAGATTTTCAACTATATTAGCATCCTGACCCTTTACAAACTTCCCAGCAAAATCAGTGACCTCAGCCTTAAATTCGCCATCCATCGCCACATGCTGAATCATCGCAGTGCCATATTTTTTACCAAAATTATAATCGTCTTCACCAAACATCGGTGAAATATGCACCACACCAGTTCCCTCTTCTGTTGTAACAAAATCCGCAAAATTAATTGAATACAACTCCCCTTCTACCTTTCCAACATAATAATCAAAAAGCGGCTCGTAATGAGTCCCAGCCAATTTTTTAGCATCAATTTCCTCCATCACGGTAAAACTCCTTTCCCCCATCACATTCTCAACTAAAGCGTCAGCTAGAATGTAATATTCCTGTTCGTCATTTTCATTTTTAACTGCAACTTTTACATACTTAATCTTTGGTCCAAAAGCCAAAGCTACGTTGCCAGGCAAAGTCCAGGGAGTGGTTGTCCAAGCCAAAATATAGACATCTGTTTCTTTAGATTTAATTGCCTTAAGAGCGTCTTCTTTTAATTTAAATTTTGCAATCGCAGTCAAATCAGTCACATCTTTATAACCCAATGACACCTCAAAATTTGAAAGCGCCGTCTCGCAACGTGGACAGATATGCATTGATTTGAAATCTGTATAAACCAAATCCTTGTCCCAAATTTGCTTAAAAACCCACCAGATAGACTCCATGTAATTATTCTCTAAAGTAGCGTAACTACTGCCAAAATCAGCCCAACGACCAACACGTTTTAACAAATCCAACCATTCTTTTGTATATCTAAAAACCGATTCCTTGCATTTAGCATTAAAATTTTCTACGCCATATTTTACGATATCCTTGCGACCAGAAAGCCCTAATTCTTTTTCAATTTCATATTCAACTGGAAGTCCATGACAATCCCAACCAATGGTTCTAGGCACATGATAACCCTTCATTGTCCAATAGCGAGTTACCGCATCCTTTAGAGCTGTAGCGAGAATGTGACCATAATGTGGAAGTCCATTTGCGAACGGAGGCCCATCAAAAAATACAAACTTTTCGCCATCTTTGCGCTGTTCAACAGATTTTTCAAAAATCTTATTCTCTTCCCAATACTTCAAAACATTTTTTTCCATCGCTGGAAAAGACTGCTTAGGATCAACTTTTTTAAACATAATAAATTTGATAAATTCGACAAGACTGCGCCCTAGTTTAATCTAAAACTTCAGATTTTCCAATAAACCAGCCCTTAGGACTATTGACGTCCAGGGAAAAAGACGTAGAATCGACTACTAAAAGAATATTAAATGGAAAGAATTGCCCAAATAGTAGAGGACTTGGCACGCAACATGCCATTCAACAACTTTAGAAATGTAATGGCGTCAAAAGGCAGAACCTGTCCAGATCAAATAGGAAGAAATTGCCATGACGTAAACAGATTACTCAATCAACAGTTGGGTGGAAATTTAGAATTTATCCAACCAGAAGGAAGTGACCACAGTTGCAGTATTTACGAATCAGCAGAAGGTCCAATTCTACTAGACCCCTCAGCCAGAATATTAGAACCAATTCCACTAAAAGCATTGTTAGACGGTAATGTAAAAGTAATAAAAAAACCAGCACTCCCTATGGTTGCTGGCAAGCCAACTACAATAACTATCACAAAAACAGGTAAAGCTACAATTCTACTCACAAAAACACATTTCCAACCACCAAATAATGAAGTAGTAGACCTAAGGCAATTCTACAATCTTAAAAAGAGAATCAAACTTCCAGCAGAAGATTACGTACATAAACCATCCATCAACAAATTTAGCCCACTGATATCAACACCCACTCCTGACGGTAAATTGCTAATTTTGACTCAATTCCCGCCACAAGGACCAGACGCCCAAATCAGCGGTGGATTAACGCGAACAGAATATATACCACCAGATCGTGTAGATGACGTAATCAGCTCCGTCAGTCAAATTATAGGACTAGCAAGAGGACCACTTTTAGAAACTTTAGAGGAAGGAAGTCGCCTATATTATTCTATGCGCACAACCAGAGATAGAGATTAATGACAACCACAACCCTGGCAACCTCCACATCCGCTAGGGCCACAACCCTCCTGTCCGGCAGCTATTTTAAGTTCATAGCTATCCACAAGCTGCGCAGCAAGACCAACGTATTTTTCTGGAGTTAAATCCATCAAACGTTTTTTATCATCTGCTGGAATCTTTAAAGCTTTAATAAATTTTTGGATCGTTAATTTCGTCATTCCACCTTTGCCACGAGTTAATTCTTTTAACTGCTCGTAAGCATTTGCTACCAAATTTTTACGCATAACCACCTGGATAGGCTCAGCCAAAAGTTCCCATCTTTCAGCCAAATCCGCCTTAATATTCTCTTTATTAACTTCACATTTTGACAAACCTTTAATTACAGATTTGTAAGAAAGAATACAGTACGCCATCGCTGAACCAATATTTCTTTGTACGGTAGAATCAGACAAATCGCGCTGCATTCTGGAAACCGGCAATTTAGCCGCCATATGATCAAGCAGAGAATTTGCAATTCCAAGATTTCCCTCGGCATTTTCGAAATCTATTGGGTTAACTTTATGAGGCATCGTAGAAGACCCAACTTCATTTTTCATAGTCTTCTGGCCAAAATATCCCATGCTGATATAAGTCCACATATCTCTAGAAAAATCTAGGATTACGTTATTTAATCTTTTTACAGAATCAAAAGCCGTCGCAAAAGCGTCATGCGGCTCGATTTGCGTTGTGTATAAATTACATTTCAAACCAAGACTATCAATGAACAATTTACTAGCCTCAATCCAATCAGTGTCCGGATACGCAACCACGTGTGCGTTGTAATTTCCGACAGCGCCATTCATTTTACCCATCATTTTTATCTCACTAATGCGTTCAACTTCATTCTCAAAACGCACCACAAAATTTAATAATTCCTTGCCGAGAGTCGTTGGAGTTGCCGCCTGACCATGAGTTCTAGCCATCATTGGAAGAGCTTTATACAGCTGAGCCAAAGCAAAAACCTCTTGTACAAGCCCACTCGCCACCGGCACCAATTCTCTCTCAATAAAATCTCTCAGCATACAAGAATAAGAAAGATTATTGATATCTTCAGATGTGCAGGCAAAGTGTAAAAATTCTGCATACTTTTCTATAGGACCATTTTTTAGCTTCTCTTTAATAAAATATTCGATCGCCTTAACGTCGTGATTGGTCACTTTTTCTATAGTTTTCACACGCTCCGCATCTACCACGTCAAACTGCTCATAAACGCTGCGTAGAAGCCTTAATTCAGTCGGACCCAATTCTTTCGTACCTTTTAATTTAAGCTCGTTAAACATAAAAATAAACCACTCCACCTCAACCAAAATGCGGTATCTCATCAAGGCCGCCTCCGCAAAATACTGGGAAAGATAGTCAACTTTATCTGCATAGCGTCCATCCAAAGGTGAAATCGCCAACAAAGGATTATTATTCATAAGAGAATTTAAGAAAATATCTGATGCCTAGAAGTTATCAATTTTAAGCGCTTACTGCAACTGAAGAAAATCTCGGACCGGTCCGAGAATGCAAAAATCAGTACGAGCAGCAGCGAGTGTCGACGAAGACCAAGTGTCGACGAAGACCAAATGGAGAGGACTTTCAGCCTTAGATCAATATCTTTCCTTCATTCCATCTCCATTTTGCCGGCATTTTGACGTAATTTCGGAGAGGAAAATAAAAAACGGAGACCCCCAAAAGGCAAGATCTCCGTTCAAAATTTTCTTAAAACTAGTCAAAACTCTTCCTGATTTCCTCGATTCTTGCCCAAACTTTTGCGCGTAAATCCGCATTCTTTTCTGCAAAAATTTTAACAACTGCCAAAATCAAATTTGCAGGATCAATAACGGTCATAACTGGAGTATCGCCCGGCATCATCAAAGAACTATTTAAATTCACCATCATATCAACTTTATCCTGGAATGGAGGACAGGCAAAAACCGGATGCAAACTATTCGCAGCAATCACGCCAGAAAGCGCATTTGAACGACCAGCTACGCCAACAAAAACAACGTCTTCAACTTTATTATAGCCTTCTACAATATCCGCAACTTTACGAGGAACTTTGTGAGCAGAAGCCACAATCACCTCTGTTTCAACACCCCATTTAGTCAAACCATCTACCATTTTTTGTGTAAACTCCTTATCTACAGTTGAACCAAGAATAAAAACAGTTTTCATAAAATTAAATTGTTAAAATTAGAAGTATTTAGCAAGATTTTGAGAAATACGCGCACTCACATCACCTACCGCAGCCACAAAAGGCTGACCAGTAATTAATTCGTAAGCTTCAATATAACGACGAGCTGTCTCAGCTTTAATATCGTCTGGAACATTCGGAATTTCGCCTTCACCCTTGAATCCACGCTCTGCAAGCCATTCTCTCAAATATTCTTTATCAATTTTTTTCTGTTCTTCGCCACTAGCCATACGCTTTTCATATTCATCCGCAAACCAAAAACGTGAAGAATCCGGCGTGTGAATTTCGTCGATCAACACAATCTTTCCATCATCAGTCATTCCAAATTCATATTTAGTATCTACTAGAATAATGCCCTGTTTAGCGGCAATCTCCACACCACGGTTATATAATTTCATCGCAACATCCGCCATAAAATCAAACTGCTCCGCAGTAATCTGACCACGCTCCAAAATCTGCTCACGAGAAACTGATTCATCATGCTCCCCATGCTCCGCCTTAGTAGAAGGAGTCAAAATTGGTTTATCAAATTTCTGATTTTTCTTTAGACCTTCAGGAAGTTTGTTTCCACAAAAATCGCGAACACCTTTCTCGTAATGAGTCCAGACACTAGTAGAAGTCACACCTGTAATATAACCACGAACCACTAATTCTAGAGGCATCGCCTTGCATTCTCTCGCCACAAGCGCATTTGGATCTGGATATTCAATCACGTGATTTCCAACGATATCCGCAGTATTTTCGAACCAAAATTTCGCCATTTGCGTCAAAACCTGACCTTTAAAAGGAATCAAAGTAATCACACGATCAAAAGCTGACAACCTATCAGTTGAGATCAAAACTCTACGATCTCCTTTAGAATAATTATCGCGCACCTTACCCTCATATTTATCCCCTAACTGAGGAAAATCAGTAGTTTTTAAACAAAGTGGAATCTGAGCTAACAAATCTTGAGTGCTAAGCATCGCCAATAGAATTAAAAAATAACGCCGAAATGATAACGGATGAAATCTAATTCAGCAAATTTTTTGGAAACAATATGCCTAAATTTATTTACCTAATCCTAGAAGAAAAAGGAGCATACAATGTCTGCCCATACTTAAAAACTTGCGATCTGACAGACTCAGCAACCATTATTGCATCGCGAGTATCGTCTATCCTTGGCTTACCCAAAACACTTATAACACCTTCAGGGGTAACAACCTGTGCGCTTGCAATATCCCTTTCTGTAATCACGCCATTATATCCTCCATCCTGCGTTCCAACTTCCTCAGATGCTTTACCCATATCATTTATATTAATAGTTAAGGACTCACTCTACCACAAAAACAAACCAAGTCAACGTCTCAAGTGACTTAGGTCATAATGGTGGGCGCTGAGGGATTCGAACCCCCGACCCTCTCGGTGTAAACGAGATGCTCTAGCCAACTGAGCTAAGC
>JBBTQK010000009.1:0-4871 GCA_038065735.1 Patescibacteria group bacterium
ACTATTGATAAAGCTGAAGTAACGATTACAGTAAGCGCAGCCGAGTAAATTAAGATTAAAATTATATGACTGCATTCAAAAAAATCATTTTAGCCCTTCTATCCATAGCAATTGTTGTTGGAGCAGTTAGCTACTTTTGGCCAGCAGACAACTTTGTTGTCGATCCAGAAAACCCACCTTCCATACAATTCACCACTACCGGAAGCAGGTTACAGGGTAATATAGGTGACCAGGTTTGCAAAATCCCAGGATTACACAATCTTGAAGAGAACGATGATTTTGACGACGATGGTGATGAGAACGACCTTTTTGCCGGTGTTCACATATATCACTCCAGCAAAGACCTGAGCATTGATGATATTTTGGACAGCATAGAACCAAAAGACGATAACAAAGTAATGATTGCTTATTACGACCCTGAAAATTCTGAAAAAAAATTTAGTGTTTATCCAAAATTAAGTGGGCAAACTGAAGTTACTAAATCCTATGAAATCCCTGCAAACGAAGGCTTTGTAATTTTTTCTTGTAAAGATACTTCGATTTTTGGAATTAAGAATGCAGAACAGCCTTCTACTGTAATTCCAGATTCTTTAGACGACGTAGACGACGGCTGGATTTTATTGGCTGGCCCAAGCAGCAAAAGTCTTACCGCTATGTTAGAACCTTACAAAAATAAAGTAAGATCAGTGTGGATTCAGACTGACGATGGTTTTAAGTTTGACAATGAGGATGGTAGCAAAGTTTATTCTTACTTAAATTACAATCTAACCGGCTCAAACAATTTTGGCGACCTCAAATCCGACCACTACATGGCCTGGGTCAGAATTGACGATGAAATAGTCTTGCCTACGGCAAACAATATCTCAAAATTTAATTCTCCTGGGAAACCAGTCATAAAGGATAAAACCTCCAGTACTGTCAAAATATCCTGGACTGCCCCAAGTAATAAAACCTCAAATCAAGAAGTAAGCTATGAAGTTATTGCCAACCCTGGCACCAGTTGTACACAAGATAAATCCGCAAATTCGGTCAGTACGCCCTCTGCTCATTCATACGAAAGTTTTGAGATGGTTTTAGCTGGCTTGAGCCCATCTAAGGATTACATGATTTTTGTCAGAGCCCAAAATGCTGACGGCACCTGGTCCAATAGCGATTGCGAATCGTTCAAAACTGCGGATAACGGCACTGCACAATTAAATAAGGCCACAATTTTAGTCGCCACTCCTGTCTTAAAAGAATTTAAACCCGATACTAAAAAGCAAAAAGTAGACGTAACATATACTGTTACTTTTGAGACTCCACTTGGTGAAGCCTGTAGAACAATAAAAGTTATATGGGGCGACGGCACAAAGGATGACTTGGATTATTTATGTACAGATAAAACTTTCACAGAATCGCATCATCATGAATACGCTACCTCTGATAAAGAGAAAAAATACCTGATTGCAGTTGAGCCAACTGACAAAGGAATTGGTGAATATGGGGATGTCAAATTTGTCACTATTCCGCCAGCTCCTGCTAGCTTACCAGACACAATTACTATAAATTCGTCCTCTGTTAAAGCCTTTGATACCACATCAAAAAAATGGCCAGTAGAGATAACCTATACGTACAATGTAGCGCAGGCTTCAAATATAAGCCTAGTTATCGATTGGGATGGTGAATCACAGGTCCCAGCTAAAAAAGTTAGTGCTGATGAAAATGGTAAGCCGCAAAAAGCAACTCATAACTATGACCCAAGTGGTTGGGACGGTGAGTCCGTTAAATATGTTAGGCTAAAACTAGTCAAAGGTAATGGGGCAGAAGACGTGTTAAGTATGATGGAGGCAATCATTATTAAGCCCGCTCCAGAAAATGCTAACGATAAAGTCACTATTAATTCAGCTAAAGTTAAATCTTTTGATTATGATCAGCAAAAATGGCCATTAGATTTAACGTATACTTATAATATTACTAAAACAGCACCAGGTAATGAGGAGCTGTCTATAGACTGGGGTGATGGTGAAACTACCCCACCAACCAGCCTAAATTTTAGTAATAACAAGCTTGAACAAAAAGTAACCCACTACTATAAGCCAGATTCCAGTACAAAGACTTATACTATTAGAGTTACTGTTCTAAAGAAAAAGGGCGAAGACGTTGTCAGTAACGTTAAAACAGTAAATATTAGCGTAGCTCCAGCTGCCCTCAAACCGGGGGGTGATAGCCAGCCATCACAACCCCCTGCTCCAGCCACTAGTGAATTAAGCTGTGAAGGTTTGTATCTATGCACTAAGGGATTCACTTGTGAAGAAGGTTATTCCTGTGACGTCGCCGGAAATAATCCACTTGGATGTGGTCCAAAAGGCACTAGCGGATTCGCATGTACTGATACTGATAATTACGTGTGTAAAGCAGGCCTTGAATGTAAAAAGGGATATATCTGCAAAGATTCGTTACCTACACATTGCTCTACAAATAGTAAAATTTAGTATTCCAGCTCAACCTCACCATCTCCAAATACCCACATTGAGCTTGGGGTGGCCCAGTAGATTATTTGATTGGCCTTTTCCCTTTTCCATTTTGGAAAGTAAGAATAGTTGATCAACGTGCCACCTGCACTGTTGAAATTCATTTCTCTATCATCCACAACTCCGCCAACAACTTCGGTCTTGTTTACTTTTTTTGATGCAAACTTCTTGAGAATTTCCGCCAACTGATCGCCACCAACATTCAAACTGAAATTCTGCACAAATTTCACTTCATCACTACTACCTTCGCCAGCTCCCACATTCAAAAAGATTACCTTCTTACCTTCCACCAAATACTGTTCATATTCGGCCAATTCAATTTTAGAATTCACCGGAAAACTAAAAATATAACCCGCAATCCCAGCTTTTTCATTCTCAGGTAAATCAGCCAAATCCTTATCAGTATAAATCACCGGATATTCAAACAAATCCGTATTCTTAAACCATTCTTTAGTAAAAAACTTAAAGTCCTCACCACCTTTATCCACAAACAAAAACGGCTTGTAATCGGTACTCGCAATCAACGGCGTAAAATTCTTAAACTTCAAAATTGTAAAATCCTCAAACTCTTTTACAACCTCAATTTCTTTTGCCGCCAACTCATCATCCAAAAAAACTTGAGCTTCATTCTTGCCACTCAACAAATATTCCACTCCATACAATTCCAACCTTTTGATCATCGACAAATTGTCCTGATCCTTAAATCCAGGATCAAACAATAAATTAGTTTTACCCCAATTAAAGCTATTATCCATCTTTGTTAGCGTCGGTAGAATGTATTGCGTCGAAAGCGCTGATTCGGCCAATAAACCAGGCAAAACCGGCTTATTAAAATCAAGCGGAATAAAAGTACTAAAAAAATGCGGTGACCCAACTGTATTTTGCATAGATTGCTTTGTGTGTGTGGCGATGCGTCCTTGTAGCGGTAATTCTCCAATATACTTGAGAATTTCTTGCGCTTGCTCGGCCTCTGGATAATTAGTCAAATCCGTGTCATGTGTAGCATTCAGATGGCTGCTACCAACACCCAAATAGTTAAAAAGTGAAATAGCTACTGTGCCAGAAATAGTCACCGACAAGAGCACTCTGGATAATTTACCTCTGTTAAACTGTTGATAGAAATACTCAAAACCATAGGCACAAACAAAAATATTCAGAATCCATAGATGTGAAATAAAACGATAATAATGTATTGGGAGATTTAAAACGCTAATCAGATAATCTCTCGGCAAAAAAACTAAAGTCAGCAAAAACGCCCATGCAAAATAACTTTTATTAGTTTTTACCAACTTAACAACACCAGCCAAGCAGCAAAAAAACAACAAAATCGCCGGCACAACATCCGGTCCAAAATTATAAAGAATATTATTAAGCTCAGGAAAGAGTCCAAGTAGGGGATCGTTAATCACCAAGCCACTAATTCCCATGCTTTCTCCAGAGCTAAATACCAGATTTTGTAAGAATGGAATCAGCCAGAATGAACTCAAAACTAAAGATAAAAGTAGAATTCCAATGCCTTCTTTCCACCATTTTTTAAAATTCATTAAGGTGAATAAACCAAGCAGCAAACCGGCAAAAATAGTGGTCATCGCATGAGTCAAAATAATTCCTGCCAGCAGAAATCCAGCTAGAACTAACAAACTCCAACTCTTATTTCGGCGCTGTAATTCCACAACTCCCAACATGAAAATCAGCAGTACAATAGCCAGAAAATTAGCAATCAACCCCACGTAAACCGCCGAATTTATCCCCATTCCCAGATGAGCATGAAACCTACTACTAAACAAAAAAATCAAACCAAACAGTAGCGACCACCTCGCCACATTTTTATCAAACCAAACCCTAGATGTAAAATATAGGCCAGCCAAAAAAGCTATCGGCAATAAAAACAAAAATAGATTAAAAGAGTAATTTAAACTGATTAATTCTCCAGTCAGCAAAGTCGGCAGTGAAATCAAAATATATGGAAGCGGACCATAAAAAATAAAGGCCGGATAGCCTGCAAACCAATTTGGATCATAACCGGAAATATGCCCACTCTGTAAATAGCCGTACATCTTTGTTAACAGATAAAAATGGGGCAAAGTGTCCCAGCCAGCTGTGTAATTATTCCCCAAAAGCGGAGACAAAATCATCACAAGGACGCAAAGCACGACCAAACCAATTAAGAGATCTGTTCTGTTTTTTAAAAGCCATTTTTTCACCCGCCCATTCTATCCATCCCATATCTGTAACTCAAGCTAGTAAAATTGACAGAATTATGGTATAATTTCTAGAATAAATAAAAATGAAAAACAAAATCAAACAAAATTTATGGGCTCTCGTACTACTAATGGTCTTTGCCAGACCCTTGGTTTTTGC
>JBBTQK010000010.1:0-49318 GCA_038065735.1 Patescibacteria group bacterium
CCCACCAGATTAACCTCAGGCTACTTCAGCCAAATAACATTTCTCACAATAAATTATCTCCTTACGTTCTGGAGTATAGGAGCTTGCCACCTCAATTCCGCATTGCATGCATGCTCTTTTACAAAGCTGGCGTGGATTGCGATTGGCGACCCGATCTAAATGCCTTTCTTTAAAGCATTTTGTAGGCAGTGGCAAATTATGAAAACGGTACAAACGCAACTCTTGCGGGATAATTTTATATAATTTTCCCGATTTTTCACATTTCAATATTTTTTCACCAATGTCGTCCGGCACGTCTTCAATCCCTGATGGTAACTCGTAGACCGTACCTTGATAGGCACTTTCGTTTTCATCCTCCTCAAACCATACCCAGCCCTGTGCCAAAACATCTCCCTTACTCAATGGGAAATAATCCTGAGCCACGGTTTCATTGTAAGCAAAGGGAGACAACTCAATCCCCGGCGGGCTACCCCATTCACCAGTCTGCTTCATATGTTCAATAATTTTATTACGCAATTCAAAATATTCTTCTTTCGTGTATTGCTTGTTGAAAATGCAATACTGCTTTTTCTTTAAACCACTGCAGCCAAAACAATCTTCCACGCCAACACAATGATCCAGATACATGGAATTTTTTGAATAAAAACTCATAAACGTAAACTGAGTGTCATACTGATTGATCGTCCCTAATGTTTCATAGCAAAGCTCGCACTTGTCTACTACCACATGGCCGTCAAAACAGTCTTTGGATTTAAAACTGTAAATTAGATAGCCGCAATCTTCCAGCTCCCCACTATCGTAACATTCCGTACAACTCTTGCAGCCCACTATATGATCGCCGGTGGAATGATCATTATTGTTGCCGTCGTAATACTGGCGAATCTGCTGCTGCTTAGCCTTGTGTTCAACAAATTTCATCACTTCCTGCAACTTTTGCCTATTTCCTAGATTCAAAGATTTTACTTTTTTTTCATATTCTTCCTTTGAATGAGGCTGATTAAAAATGTGATATTTTTTGCTGCGTAAGCCATAGCAGCCAAAGCAGTTTTGACAATTTTTACAGTCGTAAAGAAAATAACTCTCACTACAATTATGGGAATTTTGCGAGTAAGCAACGTGATAGCAATCGCTACAGTCAATGCATTCAACGCAAAGAGTGGATTTATAGCAGTTAAAACATTCCAGACAATCCTTGCAGCTGTCGATGGCATAAGAGTAGTAACAGTCCTCATTATGATCACTCACAAAGATCATGTAAGAGTTTTTATTCTGCTGAGCGCCATTGGTATAGTCACTGTTTTCGTTACGAGAAGCAAAAACGGAAATTTTTGGAACATCCAACATTAATTCTTTAAATTGTTCAAAGAACGGACGATTGAAATCAAAATCTCTCCCATAATCTAGTGCCTCCCACTTGTCACCATACCATTCATGTTGCTCATAAACTTTATAGGGTGAATTTGCTTGATAGATGGAAATAATTTGCTTGCCGCTAAGATCGCACTTCCGATAGTAGAGATTGCGCTCATTCCTCCATGCAAAGCGCCTTTGCATTCTGCAGGACGGACAACTTGGCGGCAATGGCAGGTCCTTATTTTTAAGCAGTTTCTTCATCTGCTCCGGTGTTTCAAATTGTTTATTGCACTGCTTGCAAATTTGCATAAGTTGAATTGTTAATGATTTTAATCATAGATCGAATTGTAAAATTGTCCATACAGATGACGGGATTGAATTAATATAATGGACCAAAACGGCTTGAAAAGGCTAAAAACTTCCGCTACAATTACTGTAGAAAAAAATTTACAACTATGCTTTTAGACGAACTTGAAGAATTAGGTTTAAGCAAAGAAGAAGCGAAAGTTTACGTCACGGTTTTAGAGCTTGGGGGCTCCTGCGTAAGCGTGATCGCCAAAAGAGCGGGAGTAAATCGAGTGGCTTGCTATCATACTTTAAGCAAATTGCGAGATAAAGAATTGATAAGTAGCCTTGAAAAAAACAGGATAAAGTATTTTACTGCCGAGCCTCCTCAGACATTGGTCAATAAGCAGCGAATTCTGCTTAATCGCGCCCAGGAAATTCTGCCTGAACTACTTACACTAAAAAGTAACTCCGCTTACAGTCCAAAGATTCATTACTACGAAGGCTCCGATGGAATTAAAAAAATTTTTGAAGATATGCTGACATCTTCAGGCGAAATCCTTGGCTACACCAACCTCGAAAATCTGCCGAATGTTTTAGGTGAAAAATATCTAGCAGACTACGCTCGCCGCAAAATTAACCAAAAAATCAAAACGCGAATGCTTTCGCCAATTTCTGAAAAGGGGCTTAAGTATACCGAAAAATACTATCCAAAGGATTTTGATCAAAATCTAGTCGAGATTCTTTTCATCAACAAAAGGCAATTTTGGTTTGAATATGAAATCAATATTTATGGAGACAAGGTGGCAATTATTTCTCTAAATTCAGATGAATTAATCGGCTTGATTATTGAAAGTAGCATCTATGCAAATACCCAGCGCGGCATTTTCAATCTAGCCTGGCTCGGCGCCACCAGTTTTGTGGCAAAATAGGCATCTCAACATATTGATGGTAAGATAGTGTTCTTACATCGAACATGACTACAAAACAGAATAAACATATAGAAGTCGTAATTTCTTCATTATCAGGCTTGAATATTATGAGTCTGGAATCGTGCAAGGAAGTTTGTAATGTCCTAAAAGACTATTTTACAGAAGTAGGAACTACGATAATCAAAAAGAAAGAGGATTTGGAAAAGTTGGTGCAAAAAAAGCCGGACTTGGTTTTTTCGGGGATTAAATATGTGGGTTTTACAAAAAGTTCATTATTGAGAGATTCCAAAAATAAAATTTGGCTTTCAGAATATTTGGACTCAAAAGGTATCAATCATACTGGGTCACAAGTTGGGGCACTCAAACTGGAATTCGATAAAGTTCTGGCGAAAAAAGAAATGCAAAAGAACGATATCAAGACATCTCCGTTTTTTGTGGCTTTGCCTGGTCAGTACAAAAAAGATGTTGAGCTGCCTATTCCTTTTCCTGTATTCATTAAACCGATTTATGAAGGCAGTGGCAAAGGTGTTGGCGCCGATTCTTTGGTTACAAATTTTGAAGAATTTGAAAAAAAAGTTGAATCAATTTATGAAGAATTCAAAAATCCGGCCTTGGTAGAAAAATACTTAAGTGGACGAGAATTCACAGTTGGGATTTTTGATGAAGGTAATGGCAAAAAGACAGCAATGCCTGTTGAAATGATAGCAGTTGCGGATAGTGACGGTAATAAAATACTCACGTATAAAGCCAAAAAAGACGACGATGAACGTTTAGTTCCAGTTGAAGATTCAAGAGAATTTAAACGTCTTTCAACCTTTGCTAAGAAAGCCTTTACTGCTCTGGGAGCCAGGGATTACGGGCGAATTGATATAAGAATGGATGGACATGGAGATTTGTACTTTCTTGAGGCAAATTTACTACCGGGACTTAACCCACGTAAGAGTTACTTTATCAAAACCTGCAAAAGAAATAGCGAAATCAGCTATGAAAATATACTTTTGAGGATCGTGGAAATTGCGTTGAAGAGAGGGGCTTAGTTTTGCATCCGTTTGCTTCTGATATCTTGGTATTGCCAGTTAACCGCATGCTCTAATTCATGATGTTCTTTGCAAAGCGGAACTAAATAACGCGGATCGTGACTCCTGGTAATTGAGAATGCTACTTTGTGATGTATACTGGCTGACGGTTTCTTGCAAGTTTTAACTGCGCATTTTGTGCCAAACTCTTGATGTAAAATTTCCTTAGCGGATTTAGGGATGTGCCTGGTCGGCTCTTTTTCTTCTTCTTTTTTGAGGATTTCCTGGCTAACTTGCTCTTTCTCCTGAGCAATTTCAATTTCACGCTTCTTTAAAAACTCTAACAAAAGTTCATTTACATTAATTCCTTTTTGCTGCAATTCTATTAATTTTTCTTCAACCTCACTTGATAATTCTAATCTTTGCCCGGGCAGAGATTTACCTTCACCTTGCGGCTCAAACAAGCCAACTCGACCTACAACAACGTCGCTCTCTGCTTGCCTAAACTTTTCATCCCTCACCAAAGTTTCAACCGCACTTTTTGATAAATTTTTCAAATTTTCAGCCCAAAATTGCTCAGTTTCAGCAGTAGCAATTGAAGCCACTCGCGCCAATTTATTCACGCTCACTTCTCCACTTACTAATAAATTTTTCAATTCTGGCAATTTTTCAAACTTCTTTTCTAAATTCAAAGTTAGCCTTACTTGCTCTTCACTTAAGCCAGCTAATTTTTTGGCGAATTCAAAAATAGAATCAAAACCTTTTTTTACATACAATTTGCGTTTAAAAACTTCTGGTAAAAGTCCTGTAAATTTTGCTCTCCACATTAAAGCCCGTCCGCCGTAAACCTTGCAAAGTCTGAATAAATTTTCGTCAGCTAATTTGTTTATTTGCATATATTTTGTCAGTTTTATTGCCAATATTTTCTCAAGAATAAGCCGAAAAATCAACTTTTGCGACTAGCGACTTTTAGCAAAAAATGTCGAAATAAAACTCGTTTTATTGGCTTATAATAAGCAAAAATAGGCATTGCCATTTACAAAACATATGCTGAAACCTCAGAGGGGTGAATTGATCAAACTAAAATGCGCTAACGTATGTTTGGGGGCTGAAAAAATGGAACGTTAAATGGCAGGAAAAAGATGTATGACCTTGCCGATCAGGCTAATTCAGCGAAATAGCACTTTTCGCAATAAACTTTTTCTGAGCGGGCTGGGGAATAGGTGGTTTTGAAGGCCGTTTGGCAGTTTGCGCAGTGGCCGTCGTATAAAACACGAGGGTTCATTTTGGCTTTGCGGGCGAAGTGGCGGCAGTCGTGACAGAGGTGTGGTAAAGAGATTTTGTGTTTTTTGTAGAAGGCTAATTCTTGGGCAGTTATTCTAAAATATTTTTGATCTTTTTCACATTTGATACGTTTATTCAAAATATCATCGGAAACTTCTTCGATACTATCTGGTAAATCTTTGGCATCGAGGCTTTCTAAATCTAGTTTTGGACTTTCGTAATCATTCCAATTGAAACCTTGAGCAATGGCTTTTTCTCGAGATAAAGGCATGTAATATTGAGCTACAGAATCGTTATAACCAACAGCATTTAATTTGGCTGGTAAAAATTCTCCTGGTTCAAGAATGCGGGGGAGCAATTCTTCGTATTGCTGTTTGGAATATTGCTTATTGAGAATGCAGTAACTCTTGTGTTTAAGCCCAATACAGCCAAAACAATCGTGACAATTTGAGCAGTAATCACAGTAATTTACGTCGTTGCAATAATCGCAGCGGAAGCAAAATTTCACATTGGTGGAATTATAAACGCCCACGCACTGATACATGAGTGAAGTCGCAGGCATGGAGCCGGTGTTGAAGCAATCGTAACTATCATTCACAATCGCATCCCAAACATATTTTGCATCTTGAGAGTGCATAACGTCGAAACATTGAGTGCAGTTTTTTGAATTGGTGATATAGTCGCCGAGGCAGTCTTCGGATTGAGCGATTTCGAGATTTTTGTGAGGAACTTGAAGGCGAAGTTCAGAAAGTTTATCTTGAGCTTTTTTGATATTTTGATGAGTGAATTTAAATTCTGAAATAAATTGTTCGAACTGAGCGCGAGAAACTGGCTTATTGTAGACATGATATTCCTTTTGATGAAGGCCGATGCAGCCAAAACAATTCTTACAACTATAAGAATCTTCGCAAAAATAACAGTCGCTTAGGTTGCTAGAATTGAAACACCAGAAGCAATGATAGGACTCGAAAGTCTTTGTGCATTCGTAGCAAAGTTCGCATTGGATACACCAAAAGAGGTCAACGCAATCCTTACCATATCCTCCGGTGGTGCAGTAATATAAATCTTCGCCGCGATGCATATTAAAACATAAATATGAGTTTTTTTGATCAGAAGTATCATTGCAGTAGTCGCTGTTTTCGTTGTTAGTGTTATCGAGATTTATTCTTGGAACTTTGAAATATAATTCTGAGAATTGATCAAAAAATGGCTTGGTGAAATCGAAATCCTGGCCGTAAGAAAGCGCAGACCATTGATCCCCCATCCAAACTTTTTGATCGTAAACTGTGGCTTTTGCAGTTGGTGGATAGATTGAGAGAATTTCTTTACCTGTAAGCGCGCATTTGGTTTTGAATAAAGCACGCTCATTCCTAAAACACATCAAGCGCTGCATGCGGCAGTCAGGGCATAGTGTAGGTTCTGGAACCTTCATTTTAACGTAAAAGGCGCTATCGTCAGTGGTAATATCGAATGGCTTATGACAGTTTGTACAGTTTTTATTCATATTTTACAGATAGCGAATGTCTACATTATAGGGCTCACCATCGCTAACTGTTAGAATTACAGATTTGTATGTTGGTTTAACATAAAAATCCCAGGTTGCTCCGGAAATATTGTCGATTAAGTAATATTTTTTTGACTCAAGATTTTTTGGAACTCCCAAAATAACGTTGCTTTCTCCAGTTATGTCATCACCTTCTTGTGAGCCGGGGGCAACAATAAATGCAGCAGAGTTTTCAGGTTTATCAAAATAAGAAAAATCAATTTCTGAACTTGCGGTATTTACCATAACAAGAAAAACCCAGGCCTCATCCTTTGAGCCCGTTAAATCATAAAGTCTTTCGGTTTCAGATCGAGTATCGATAATTTCTTCTTTAATTACTAGTTTTTGTTTTGAACAAGCAGTAAAAGAGATGGCTAAAGAAAGGACTAAGCATAGATACAAAGATTTTAGTTTCATAGAAGTTAAAAAATTTATAATTGAGAAGACTATATTCCAGGTATTATTCTAAAGCTATAGTTGAGCTGACGAGATAGTGATCGGAAACGATATTTTGATTGTCGGTTTTGGTGGAGATAACTTTGAGATTTGCATTGCTGATAATGAAATCAATGGTTAGCTCGGGCTGGTGCATTTTGTTGCTGCCGGCGGTGGAATAATGATTTTTTATTTCTAAAGTAATGTTAGCTGGATCGGAAAGAAATTTGTAACCTTTTGGCAAATGAAATTCTGGAAAATTAATATTAAAATCGCCCATAACTATGCTGTTGCTGCTCGTAATTACCGACATCAATCTTGAGTATTCTTCTTTGCAGACTTCGTAGGAAGGGCAATAAGTAAGATGCAGATTGGTAAATTCAAAGATTCTGTTGTTAATTTTGATTGAGGCCTGTAGTACGCCTTTTGCCAAAAAGTATTGTTTATTTAGAGGGATATATTTCTCATTAAACAAAGGGAATTTAGACATTATAACAAGGCCGGACGAGTTAAGAATAAAGCTCTTTTTTTTGTAGAAGTAATACTTATTTTTAAATATTGATGCCAATTTTTTATAATCACTATTCATAAAAACCTCCTGTAATGCCAAAACATCAAATTTTTCTTTTTTTATAATATTGATTAGCTTTTTAAATCTCGCCCTTTTGTGAATAGTAAAAGGCCAGGGTCCTCCCCAAAAATTCAAAGTGGCAATTTTTAGATTTTTAGTTGAAGCGGTCATAAAATTTACTAAGGCGGATAAAAAAATTTCTGAACAAGTCGTGGATTTTGTTTTGGCCGTTGGGAGTTGGGATTGGCACGACGTGAATAAAATGTAAACCGGCACGAATGGCTCCGGCATCAGTCATATAACTATCCCCTAGCATGGCTACGTTTTGTTTTGGGAGATTGAGTTTGGAGACAGCGATTTCAAAACCTTTTAGATTTGGTTTTGGTGGAAGATTTGTGAGGACTTCAATTCTTGGATCCAGGTTTTCATAACGGTTAGTCCAGATCATATTAGAATAAAGAAGGATTTTGATTCCTGCGTCTGCGAGTTTTTTGAGATGTGCGATGTTTTCTGGTAAGAGGTCTTGGTGATTTGGTGAGAGACAACCATCCACATCCAAAATGAGTCCTTTTAATTCTACACCTGTAGTTTGTTTAATTTGGTTAAGGTCGAGCTCGTAAAAGTGCTTAATTCTAGCCAAAGTTTTAGAGTTTTCTGGTATTAATAATCTAAAACATTGTAATAACTTCTCAATATTTATGCCTTCCCTACTCTGATCTTCCATGCTAATTTCTAAATAATATTTAACTAAAACATATGGATCTTAACCAAAATGTTCCAATAGTTCCAGAGAGAAGTAAAGTTTTGGACGTAATTTATATGTTGGTATTTTTGGGTGTTATTGGATATGGGATTTATGTTTATGGAATGAACTTCGATAAGTATTCAGAAGAAGAATTGATGCAGATGAGTGGGAAATATTACATTGGGCCGGCATTTTTGTTTTCTATAGTTGGGCTTTTTACGGTTAAAAGTGAAAAGTCATTGCTTTATGCTTTTTTGGGAGCGGCAGTTGGTGGAATTGGGATGGTACTTTTATTTGAGGTTTTTTGGGATATGCTTTAAAAACCCTCCAGAGGCGGGTGAAGATTTTAACAAAATTTAATAAAAATTTAATGTCCGCCTGCTAGATTGCTCTTATGAAGATAAGAGAATTTTTTAGTTGGATGTTGGATTTTGTCTTTCCCAGGGCGTGTTTGGGCTGTGGGAAGAATGAAGGATATTTGTGTAAAGAATGTTTGAAGCAGTTTTTTGAATATAAAAACCAGTGTTGTCCGAATTGCCGCAAGTGGAATGAGAATGGAGTTTTTTGCAGTTTGAAGTGCAGGAGCGGACTTGGCTTTGATCAGCTGTTGGTTTGTGTGGATTATTTGCCGCGATCTTTAATTCAAAAGTTGATTACGACGTTGAAGTATAAATTCATTAGGGAAATTTCTCAGGATCTGGGAAGAATTTTGCTGGCTCAGTTTGCCTATCACAGTCATAAGTTCCCGAAGGATAACTTAGTGATTTTGCCGGTGCCGAGCCATAAATCGAGGGTGAGATTCAGGAGTTTTAATCAGGCGGAATTATTGGCGCGATATATTGCTGAGCATTGCAAGATTGGTTTTGGCGATTATTTGGAGAGAATTGAACAGACAGAAACGCAGGCTCATTCTAACAGGGAAGAGAGGTTGGAAAATTTGAAAGGTGTGGTTAGGGTAAAGGAAGGTTTTTTAGAAACTTTAAAAGGTAAAACTGTTTTATTAATTGATGACGTGGCCACAACTGGAAGTACCATGCAGGCTTGTAGTGAAGCGTTAAAACAGGCTGGAGTTAAATATATTTGTGGATTGGTTGTCGCCAGAGCTCCCTTGCGATATAGGCTCCCGTCTGTTAACTTCTAAATATGAAAATTGGAATTGATGCATCAAGATTTAGGGATTCGCAAGCAACAGGTGTGGAATGGTATAGCTGGCATATTATTAATGGAATTGTGCGGGAAAATGCGCGCAGCAAAAATCCGGATGAGATTATTCTTTATACAAAAAATGGCTTTGATGAAACGGTTTTCGAAGATTATAGAGAACATGTGAAAGTTAAAAAAATTGAAGCGAAAAGGTTTTGGACTTTGTGGGCTTTGTCGAGAGAGATAAAACGTAATAAACCTGATAATTTATTTGTGCCTTCGCACGCTTTTCCTCTGATTCTGCCCAAAAAAAGTGTGATTATGATTCACGATGTGGCGTTTAAATATTTGCGAAAAGCTTATTCATTTTTGCATTATCATTATTTAAATTGGAGTTGTAAGTTTGCGGTGAAACATGCGACTACAATTGTGGTGCCAAGTGAGGCGACAAAAAAAGATTTAGTGAATTTTTATAATTGTGATGAGAGCAAAATTAAAGTTGTTTTGCATGGTTTTGAGGCGCCGGCAGACGTGGATGATAAGATTTTTGAAGAGTCAGAAGTTTTGAAATACTTTGAATTAACGCCTAAGAGCAAATATCTGCTTTTTGTGGGAAGACTTGAGACTAAAAAGAATTTAGTACGGTTGGTTGAGGCTTTTGCACTTTTTGAAAAGAAAAATCCTGATTATAAATTGGTTTTGGCTGGCAAACGTGGAGTTGGTTTCCAAAAACTTCTTAAAAAAGTTAATGAGTTGAGTTTGGCACATAAAGTTATTATGCCGGGTTATATTACTCAGGAAGAAAAAACCGCTTTGTTTAAATATTGTAGTGTTTTTACTTTTCCGTCTTTGTATGAGGGATTTGGTCTGCCAATTTTGGAAGCTTTTTATTTTAAGAAACCGGTTTTGTGTTCAAGCATTTCTTCACTGCCTGAAGTTGCAGAAGAAGCCGTGCACTATATCGATCCATATGATGTGAATAACATGGCTGAGGGACTTGAACTTTTGGTTTACATGGATAAATACATGGAAGGTTTGGTTGCCAAAGGTAGCGAGCAGCTAAAAAAATTCTCGTGGCAAAAAACGGCAAAAGAAACTCTGGAAATCCTTAAAAAATAAATTATGGATAATAAAGGAATATCAGCAGTGTTTGATGAAATTGGTAATATTCTTGAGATAAAGGGTGTGGATTTTTTTAGAGTAAATGCATATAGGAAAGCGGCTTTGACTATTATGAATCTGGGAATTGATTTGAGACAGGTCGTTGCTAAAAATCGTCAGGTTTTAGATGAACTGCCTGGGATTGGTAAAGTGTTGAAAGAAAAAATAATCGAATTAATTGAGACGGGCAAATGTGAAGAACATGAAAGATTAAAGGCGGAAATTCCGGCTGGATTATTGGAAATGATGAATTTACGAAGTGTAGGGCCAAAAAAAGTTAAGCTGTTTTATTCTGAATTAAAAATTACAAATATTAAAGAATTAAAAGAGGCGGCAGAAAAGCATTTATTGTCTAAATTGCCGAAAATGGGGCCAAAAAGTGAGAGTGAAATTCTAAAAGCAATTGAGGAGTTTAGTAGTTTTTCTACTAAAAGACATTTGATACATGATGCTTTGAATGAAGCGGAAAATTATTTGGAATATATGCGTCAGGTGGAAGGGATAAAACAAATGCAGTATGCTGGAAGTTTGCGCAGATGGCAGGAATCAATTGGGGATGTGGATATTCTTGTAACCGTAAAAAATCCTGAAAAAGATACAGCAAAAATCACCAAACATTTCGTGAGCTACAAAGAGATTTTGAAGGTTATGGCAGAAGGCGAAACGCGTGCGAGTGTGATTTTGCAAAGTGGAATGCAGGTGGATTTGAGAGTTATAAATGATGATACTTTTGGTGCGGCTCTACATTATTTTACAGGTAGCAAAGATCACAATGTGAGGATTAGAGATATGGCTAAAAAGATGGGATTAAAAGTTAGTGAATATGGAGTTTTGAAAGATGAAAAAGTGATAGCTGGTAAAACTGAAAAAGAGGTTTTTGCGGCGGTGGGACTTCCCTATTTTATACCGGAAATTCGTAAAAATGATGGTGAGTTTGAATATGCACTTGAACACGGTAAAATGCCGGATTTCATTGAATTAACAGATATAAAAGCTGATTTGCATAATCACACAACTTATAGCGATGGTAAAAATTCTTTAGAAGAAATGGCCGAAGTTTTTATTGGTAGGGGTTATGAATATTTTGCGGTGACAGATCATTCTTCGGTGATGGCAGTTACTGGTGGAATGGGTACAAAAGAAATTAAAGCTCAGTGGGCGGAAATTGAGGCGTTAAATAAAAAATTAAAGGGTCGGATTAAAATTCTAAAAGGTTGTGAAGTTGATATTTTGAAAGATGGAAGTTTGGATTTTAGTGATGAAATTTTAAAAGAATTGGACGTGGTGATCGTGAGTGCGCATATGCATAATCGCCTGCCAGCTGAGGAACAAACTGCGAGAATAATTGCAGCGTTAGAAAATCCATACACAATGATTTTGGCTCATCCAACCGGTAGATTAATTAATAAAAGAGCGGAGATGGAATTTGATATGGAAAAAGTGATTGAGGCCTGCGTGCAGAATAAAGTAGCCCTTGAGATAAATGCAAATCCTTCACGTTTGGATTTGGCTGATAAGTATATTCGCATAGCAAAAGCTAAGGGTGCAAAATTCACAATTGATACGGATTCTCATAGTGTAACAAACCCGGAATTCATGAAATTTGGTGTTGGAATGGCAAGACGTGGATGGCTGGAAAAAGCTGATGTATTAAACACAAGAACGCTTAAGGAATTTGACAGCTGGTTTTAAGTCTATATACTTTCGTACGTATTTATTTAATAAAAATTTCCTATGAAGAAATTGATTGCTAGTGTTATGTTAAGTGCTTTAGTGCTTGTTGGTTGTGGCAAGAAAGGTCCAGAAAATGAAAAACAAGCTTTTACTGATGCAACAGTAGAAGTAACTTGTATGATTTTCCAATCTGATGATATTTCTGATCCATCTCTAGAACAAAAGACAAAGGATATTTTTGCAAAATACGATTTCCCAGTTGATGACAATGAGGCTATGAAAGAAATTGCTGCTAAGTACAAGACAGACGCTGATGTACAGGCTGCCGTAAGCAAAGCTTTGGAAACTTGTGCTGGAGACTTGATGGATTCTCTAGATTCTGATGCTAGTGAAGAAGGAATTCTTGAACCAACTGGAGGAGAGACTACAGATGAAGCAGCAGTGACAGAAGAAGATGCGGTGACTAAAGAAGAAGCAGAGACTAAGAGTGAGTAATTTGATCTGAATTGATTAGGAGCTCTCTCGTTTAGGCGAGAGGGCTCTTTTTATATTCTTGAAAAGCAGTAATTTTTAGATCATATTGGTCTTATGAAAGTAGCAATTGTTCATGATTTTTTATTAAAACTTGGTGGTGCTGAACGAGTGGTAAAAGTGTTAGCGGAAATGTTTCCAAAGGCGCCAATTTTTACCTTACTTTACGACGAAGAAAAGGTGGGTAAAGTTTTTCCAAAAGAAAGAGTGCGACCTTCTCATTTACAAAAACTCCCAGGATTTTTACGTAAGAGATATAGATTTTTTACCCACAAAATGCCGCGAGCCATGGAGTATTTTGATTTTGCTGAATACGATTTAGTAATTAGTTCGAGCACCGCTTTTGCACATGGGATTATCACTCCACTTAATACAAAACATATCTGTTATTGCCATTCTCCAATGCGTTATGCCTGGGATTGGAGTGGAGAATACAGGAGAGAAAATGACATTAAAGGTTTGAAAAAAATTGTTTATGCCTTGTTGATGAAATACCTAAGGCAGGGGGACAGAATTGCGGCAGATAGGCCTGATTTATATATTGCCAATGCTGCGAATGTCAGCAAACGTATTAAAAAATATTATGACCAGGAGAGTGAGGTAGTTTTCCCTCCGGTAGAAGTGGAGAGATTTAAAGCTACTGGCAAAAATGAAGGATATTTCTTGATTGTTTCGACTTTGACTCCATATAAAAGGATTGATTTGGCGGTACAGTTATTCAATAAAATTGGCCGAAAATTGGTAGTGATTGGTGATGGGCCGCAGCGCAAACATCTCGAGATGATGGCTGGAGATAATATAGAATTTTTAGGGTTTAAAGACGATGCAGCAGTCAAAACATATATGGAGAATTGTAGAGCTTTGATTTTTGCCGGAGAAGAGGATTTTGGGATTACACCAGTGGAGGCCATGGCCTGTGGCAAGCCGGTTTTGGCTTATGGCAAGGGTGGAGTAACCGAGACGGTGATTTCAGGTAAAACCGGGGAATTCTTTTTTGAGCCAACTGTAGAATCAATGGAAGATGGGCTGGCTCGCCTAATGTACAACGAAAAATTCTATAAACCTGCGACTATACGTCAGCATGCCTTGAATTTCTCTCGAGAAGAATTTGAAAAAGGCTTGAGAAGAATTATTAAGAAAGTTATGGCGGTTTAAAATTTCCTGTGTTATCATCTGGTCCCTCCTGATATCGGGCAGGCAAATCTAAAAATTTTATGGAAGAAATTTCTTTATATCGCAAATACAGACCGCAAAACTTTGATAACCTGGTTGGTCAGGAACATATTAAGACAACCTTGATTAATGCCTTTAAGACTGGCCATATTTCGCATGCTTATCTGTTTACTGGACCACGAGGGACAGGTAAGACTTCTACTGCGAGACTCATTGCAAAAGCGATAAATTGCAGTAATAAAAAAGATGGGTTTGAGCCATGTAATGAATGTGAGCTCTGCACTGAGATTAATGATGGTAGACTGATTGATCTGATAGAAATTGATGCGGCTTCAAATCGTGGTATTGATGAGGTTAGAGATTTAAAAGAAAAAATTAATTTTTCACCGACTAGATCCAAATACAAAATTTATATTATCGATGAAGTACACATGATGACTAAGGAGGCGTTTAATGCCTTGCTTAAGACCCTCGAAGAGCCGCCCTCTCATGCGTATTTTATTCTCGCAACTACTGAAGCTCACAAAATTCCAGAGACGATTATTTCACGATGTCAGCGTTTTGATTTTAGGAGAATTAATAGCAAAGCTTTGATGTCACGCCTGGCGTTTATTGCGCAAAAAGAGTCGATTAAGGCTGAAGACAAAGCTTTGGAGGCGATTTCAAAATATTCAGAAGGTGGACTGAGGGATGCGATTGGTTTGGTTGAACAGTTACAAGTTAATGGAGAATTAAATTTTAGCCGTGTGCAGGAGATTTTGGGATTAAGTGATAGTTCATTATTGCAAAAACTTTTTGAGTGTTTGATTGAAAATAAAACTGTAGAAGCCTTGAGTATAGTGGATGATTTACACGTGCAAGGCAGCGATTTGAAACAATTCTTACATGAATTTATTCAGTTGGTTAGGGTTAAAATGCTTGAGAGTGTACATGCGGGAGAAGTTAATGAAACTGCGAAATTATTGAGGATTATTGATATAGTTCAAAAGGCTGCAGAAAGGCCTGATTCTATAATTCCACAGTTACCTTTAGAGATGGCGATTATAGAAATTACTCAGAATATTAGGCAGATAGTAGAAGTGAAGCCAGTCATTAATTCTGCAAAAGCAGCTGGCGAGGTTAGGGCTGAAAATCAAGTTGCCGTTGAACGTGTACATCAAAATCTTGAGAGAATTGAACAACCAAAAGTTAATATTACTGATGCAGATTTAAAAACATTCCAGGATACTTGGCCAAGAGTAATTGAGAGAATAAAAACTCCAGCATTAAAAATGGCGCTTAAAAACGGGTCGTTAGCGGGTTTTGATAATAAAACTTTGACATTGGGTTTTGCGACAAGTTTTTACAAAGATAAAGCTACGGAAAGCGAAAACAGAGTAGAGATCGAAAGAACAATTGAAGAAGTCCTTGGCTTCAGTGTTAAAGTTGTGGGAGTTTTGACTGCTTTTGAAATAAAATCCGCTGTAGCAGAAAAACCAGAGGAATCAAAGCCAATGGTGGATGAAGCTTTAGAGATTTTTGGTGGAGAGGTTCTCAATTAATTCAAGGAATTCCTTTTCGGATAATACTTTTACGCCTAGACTCTCGGCTTTTTTGAGTTTGGATCCAGGCTCAGCTCCAACGACCAGATAATCGGTTTCTTTGCTAATTGCAGATAGGACTTTGCCACCCTGGGATTTGATTAGTGCTTTAGCCTGGTCTCGAGTCATGGTTTCAAGGGTACCAGTGAGCACAAAACTGGTTTCTAATGATTTTACAGATGTCACAAGACTGTCAGTGGTAATTTTTACTCCGTGGTTTTGGAGTTTATTTAAAAATTCCTGGTTGAGTGATTCTTGGAACCAGAGATAGACGGTGTCTCCAATTTTATCTCCAAAGCCTTCTAAATTTTTGATATCTTCGGCGGTTTGTGATTGCATAGTTTCGTAGAGCGCAGTTGGGAGAATAAAACCGCTGTTCAACTTTTGTATTCGATCCTTTAAGTATTGAGCCAATTCATAGCTAATTTGCTCACCAAGGTGACGAATTCCTAAAGCGTAAATAAATCTGTCCAAAGCGATTTCTTTGGATTTCTCAATGGCGTTGTATAAATTAGTTGTACGCTTTTCCTTAAAGAGTTCTAAATTCTTAAAATCTTCTGGAACCAATTTAAAAACGTCAGAAGCATCTTGGATCAGGCCAGTGGTGAGAAATTGCTCAACTACCTTTTCGCCCAAGCCATCAATATCAAAAGCTTTTTTGGAAACAAGGTGGATAATTTTTTCTTTTTCAACGGCGTAACAATTTTTGTTGCTACAATAATAGGCGGCTTCGCCCTCAGTTCTGAGAATAGGAGAGCCACAAATCGGGCATTCTTCCGGAAAATTAAATTCTTTTTCATTACCAGTCCTGAGATCTTTTATAACTTCTACAACTTCAGGGATGACGTCACCGGCTTTTTGGATGATGACCGTGTCCCCTATTCTAATATCTTTTTTTCTAATTTCATCTTCATTGTGCAAAGTGGCTCTGGAAACGGTACTTCCGGCTACGAGAGTTGGCTTCATAACAGCAACTGGTGTAATTGCCCCTGTGCGACCAACCTGCAGAATAATATCGAGAATTTGACTACTAACCTGCGCCGCTGGAAACTTGTAAGCGACAGCGTATTTTGGGGCTTTGGCCGTATGCCCAAGAATTTTTTGCTGCTCAAAACTGTTAATTTTGATAACTACTCCATCTATTTCGTATGGCAAACTATCTCGTTTTTTGTGCCACTCGCGGCAATATTCTATAACTTCATCGATGGAGGTACATTTTTTATATAATTTGCAGATTTTTAGGCCGAGATGAGCTAGCGTTTTGAGTATATCTTCCTGTTCATTTATAGGCTTATCAGAGCCATTAGCATCAATTTGATAAAAGAACATATCTAAATTTCGGCGGGCTGTAATTCGTGGATCTAATTGGCGGACAGTGCCAGCGGCGGTATTGCGTGGATTGGCGAATTTTTCTTCGCCTAAAGCCTCTTGCTCTTGGTTGAGTTTTTCAAAAGCTTTTTTTGGAAAAAAAACTTCACCGGAAGCCTCAAAGTTTATGGGCTCGTTGAGAGATAATGGTATTGATTCTATTGTTCTGACTGTGTGAGTTACGTCCTCACCAAATTCTCCATCACCTCGAGTTAAAGCGCGCTTAAAATGGCCATTTTCGTACTGAATACTGATATTCAGACCATCAATTTTTAGTTCGCAAATAAATTCTACTTTTCCGATAAGGGATTTTTGATTTCTTTCGTACCACTGCCTGATTTCATCCTCAGAGAAAACGTCCGAAAGGCTATATTTGGCTTTGCTATGCTTAACTTTGGCAAATTTACCGGAAAGAGTGGCTCCAACACGCTGGGTTGGAGAATTAGGGGTGACAAACTCTGGAAACTGGCTTTCCATCTCAATTAAATCACGTTTTAGGGAGTCGCGGACAGACTCGTCTACTTCTGATTCATTTAAAACAAAATACTTGTAATTTAAGTCCTTGATTTTGGCTTTTAATTTCTCAATACGCTCTTTGGCTTGTGCTCTGTCCATTAGATTGATTATTTTTCTTAATTCTGCTATAATTTACAGATTTATTCAACCAATATGGACAGTAATCAAATTGACCCGCAAGTACAAAAAGAATTAAATACACCTTTAAAAACTCAAGAGGCGGTTAATCCAGAAGATCAGGCCTTTTTGGAACTGATTGTAAAACTTGTGAATGAGGGCAAAATTAATCTCTATAGTCCGAGTAGTCTTTTGAATGATGAAGTTTATAACAAACTGGATAATGTGCAGAAAGGTAAAACAGATATCGAAGCTCAAAATATGCTGACTGCTATAAGAAATATTAAGGGTTTATATGATGCAGGCTACAAAGATACTTATCAAATTTTTTACCAAGTAAGTGAATTAAGACTTACAAAAGAACGCCTTGAATATCATGGCGGCGATTTATTCATAATTTAAAAAAATGGGAGATACATTAAGCTCAGGGCCAGAACCGATTCCAGAACCAGAAAAACTTTATACTCCTTTGAAACCTCAGATTAATCCAGCTGAGGATACTCCTGAAGCTAGGAAGGCTGAGGCAGATGCCATGGCGGAAAATATAACAAAGGAAAAAGAGCTGACCGAAGCGCAAAAAAAATTGGCTGAAGCAGAAGATCCCATTTTGAAGGATTTGCCAGAGGGTGAGGGTAAAGAGATGTATAAAAGACTAAAAGAAGATATAAAAAACAATCCAGATATGGAAGGAGCGGCTACAAATATGCTATTAAGTTTGTATGCTTTAATGGCTAAATATAATAAATATATTGATCTGTGGCCTGGTAAATTTTTGGATAGTGCAAAAAGTGATTCGGCTAAGCCATCACCAGATGAAAAAACAAAATTATTGGAACAAAAATCCAATCCGGACGCTGAAAAAATTGCTAAAGATTTGTTGAACCTAAAAGATGAAAAAGATCTAGCTTCAAAAGAAGAGCAAGCTTCCACAAGATACATATGTGAGAGCATGTGGGGAATCAGCACAATTGAGGATGCAAAAACGCTTGGTGCAAAATTGCTAAACGCCAAGACGTCTTTGTTGACGCCAAATTTTGAGACTTATGAATTGATAGAAACGAGCAGTTCTAACTACAAGGGTTTTTCAAGCGAGGTGATTATGGCTAATAAATTAGTTCCGGGGACTATTTTAGTTTTTGTTAGTGATTTAAAAACTGCGACAAAACTAGTGGCACGTGCAACTGAGATTGAGAATGAAATTGAGTATTTTGATCCAAAAACCAAGGAGGTTAAAAAAGCAAAATTAAATAGTGCGGACTCTCCAATAAAAGGAGGTTTTGGTCTATTGGCTGGTTTTGTGCCAAATACGGCAGACCTAAAAGAGCACGACGCAAACTTAAATCAGTTCTTTAACTTTCCTGTTAATGATGATGATTTTGATAACATGTATAATTCTGCTCAAAATAGAATTAATTTAGCAAAAAGCGTTGTAGCTTTAACTGAATTATTAAAAAATAACCTTTTGGATGAGGAAACAAAGAATAATATCAGAGGAAAACGTAATGAAAGTTTGAGAATACTTGAGGAATTTTTGGTTTATTACAAGGAGATGAGAGATAAAAATAATAGAAATGTTAATAGTTTAAGAGAGAAATATGCATTAGGTGAAGAAAATAAAGAGTTTAGTGAAGGAGATAAAGATTTTGGTGAAGACATAGCATCGAAACTTCAAGAAGAAGAAAATAAGTTTGGAGGATTTGAGGACAATATTGCCGCAATGGAAGAACAGATTCAAAAACTTGAAAAACTTAAATCTTTATAAAAAATTTCAGTTAAGCTAAAATCAGAAAGTAATAAAAACAAATGGCCGATAATATTCAAACACAAGTAGCTCAAACAGCCCAAACGACCACGGCAGGTACAGGTGGAGTCGTGGTGGATAAAAATAAAACTGCGGAACAATATATTGCTGAGGCAGAGATAAAATATATAGTGCCAGCTATTGTTCGTGAAAAATTCCCAGACTTGGTAAAATTGATTTATGAAACTGAATCAATGAATCAGGAAGAAAGAGAATATTGGCTGCAAATTATGCCAATCATGTCTGAAGAACAAATTGTAAAGTTTAGAGAGATTTTGGTGAATGAAAGAGATCAATTAGCAAAATTGGATCAAGAATATAAGGCAGAAATGCAAAAAGCCGGAGATAAACCAGTTGCTACGCCATTAGATGAGGCCAAGATTAAAGAGAGAATGGATCAGTTAAAAGCTACCGAAACTGCCAGCAAACAGGCTGAAGCCTCTCAAGAACAGGATCTATTACAGAAGTTGGATAATATGTAGACTTAGTTTAGGCTATCTTGTAACGCTCTGAGCTTGTTCGTCGATCGCCTGATCGTTAACGGCGATAAGTTTTGCTACGACTATAAGTCTTTTTAGATTGGTACCAACCGGAGTACAAGTGATAAGTGTTATTCTATCATCAGTAGTTTGCTTTAGAACATCGATATTATCAGGTAAAACAATTTTGATTTCTTCGACTTCGTAGAGATATTTGTCTTGATTGTGATAAACAATGATTTTATCGCCTTGGACTACTTGATGTAGTAAGGCAAAAACATCCTTAAATTTGCCTGGATCCCATGGGAAATATGAACTGTGACCTGTAATTACGACATTACCAGTCTGGCCGGGCAAGCTTGTGCCGGGATAATGAACAACTCCATTTTTTAATGCACCCTGCATTTCTTTTTCGAGAGCTCCCCAATCCCTCTTGATAAGGCTGTCGCTACTAACAGTGACTATTGGGATGTTTTGATTGATTCTTGGAACTATCAATCGGCTATCTATAGGAGTAATAGCTAAATCGAGAGAGGGAATTTGTTTTTTTTGCACCCTTGGGTCATTGCTGGTTTTGATTTCCTCTTGGCTGTAAACCGGTGTTTTTGGCTTTGCCAGGTCGTTTAATGGGCTTACTTCTTGAGTGCCAAAGTATTGATCCCATTTACTTGACACTATTTTATAGTAGGCTGACCAGTTTAGAAGTAAAAACCCAATCACCAAAATTACAAGACTGGCAATAATCTGGCGCAAACCATCTTTAAAAATCTCCTTGATATTGCGATGTTTGTTTTCGTCTTCCTCAACCGGTTTTTCATTGTTATCATGAGCATGTTGGACCGGATGAATTGGATGAGCTCCTTCGGTTTCAAAGTTAATTTTAAAATAATGACCCCTTTTGAGATCCGCTTCTGTAAATTTGTTAATATTCTCTGCCATGAGGTCAAAAATTGAATTAATCCCTGTATTATACCCTTTTTTGGAGTTTTTTTCAATTCTAAAAGTTGCCTTTAGATCAAGCATATGTAATAATTGACATCAACTTTTAAGCTCTTAAATGAAAGAATATCAACAATATTTCAACCTCCAGGAGATTATAAAAGGGATTAAGGCTTATATGCCCAAGTTTAATGAGGCTAGATTTATTGAAGCTTTTGATTTTGCGGAGCTGGCGCATCGAGGGCAACTACGAAAAGATGGTAAAACTCCTTACATATCCCATCCGGTTGAAATCGCGGGTATTTTGACCCAGTTACATGCGGATGAGGATACTTTGATTTGTGCGCTTTTGCATGATGTTCCAGAAGACACTGAGTATACTTTGGATCAAATTAGAGAAAAATTTGGAGAAGTGGTGGCGTTTTTGGTAGATGGAATAACTAAATTGTCCAAGGTTCACTATCAACATAACATGCCGAATCTGCAGATAGATTCTTTAAAAAAGCTGTTTTTGCATTCAGGTAAGGATTTGAGAGTAATTATTATTAAACTGGCAGATAGATTACACAATATGTCTACGCTTCAGAATGTGAAGGAGCCAGAAAAAAGACGTAGAATCGCAACAGAGACACTGGAAATTTATGTGCCAATAGCAAATTTACTTGGTATACAGACTTTTAAAATGCAGCTTGAAGATTATTGTTTCAAGCACTTGTATCCAGACGAGTATGAAAAGTTGAGTAAAAAATATAAGGCCAGCAGTCCAAAACGCAAAGAATTAACAGAAGAATTTGGTAAGGTGGTAGAAAATGCCTGTAAAGATCAAAATTTAGATATAGAAATTTCAAGCAAACATAGAAATTTTTTTAGCATTTACAAAAAACTCAATAGATTGGGCCAGCCAGTTGACTCAGCGGACAACAGGATTTCAGTGGTTATTGTCGTAAAGAATGTTTCAGAGTGTTATCAGGTTTTGGGTGTTGTTCATAGTAAATTCACTCCAATAAATGATAGATTTCGTGATTACATTGCGCATCCAAAAGCAAATGGATATCAAAGTCTACATACTAAAGTTTTTGGTATAAACGGGATCTTAACAGAAGTGCAAATTTCTACTAAAGAAATGCATTTTGATGCAGTTTATGGGGTTGCGGCAAGTTTTTTTAGAGAACAGCAGTTGGGAGTAAATGATAAGAGATATGGCTGGTTAAATAAGATTATGGAAATTGATCAAAAGGATAATCAGCAAAACTTTTTGGAGGGTTTAAAATTAGATATTTTACAAGATAGAATTTTTGTTTTTGGGCAAAAAGGTTCAGCGATTGATTTGCCATTGGGAGCAAGTGCTTTGGACTTTGCCTATGCCATTAATACTGAAACCGCCAATCATTCTTACAGGGCTGATATTAATGGTAAAATGCAGCCGATTACGACACTGTTAAAGACTGGTGATGTAATCAGGATGGTGAGTTCAAAAGACGTCATGCCGGAAGTTTCCTGGATAGCTTTTACAAAAACCAACCTTGCTCGCAGCAAAATTCTAAGTTACCTAAATAGACTGACTGAGGATCAGAGAAAGAGTGAGGGCTTCAGAATTCTACAGGAAGAATTTGATATAGCCGGATTGGGTTTCTGCAAAGAGATCAAATTTAAAAAATTAAATGAGGTTTTAAAGCAGAATTCTAGTAAGCAATTTATTAACATTGATGAGTTGTACACAGAAATAGCCAGTGGCGGTTTAAAAGCAATCGACGTAGTAAAAATCGTGAAGAATCATTACAGATTAGGTACGGTACAAACTATTGCAGAATCAGAAAAAAATGATGCGATCAGGTTTAGCTTAAAGATTGTGGCAGAAAACCGCTTTGGATTAATGAAAGAAATTTCAGAGGTGCTTTATAAGCAGGCCATTGATATGTATAGCTTAAAGGGTTGGGCTTCAAAACAAGAAGAAGAGGCTCATTTTACTTCTGAGTTGCTAGTGCCTAATTTAGAGAGTGTGAGCAAACTCTTTTATGAGTTGCAGCGTATTGAAGGAGTAAAATCTGTAGTGAGAACCTCTAGCAAAGTCATGTTTAGTTTTTATTTGGGATGTATCGTGACTGCCGGTTTTTGGATATCTCATCCGTATTTCTTAAAATTACTAAACAATTCAGCTTTTCATTTTGAGCACCCTGAAACTACAAATTTCATTATTTATTCAGGATTATTTTTGTTAGCTTTTTTCGTACTTTATCTAACTGCAATGTTACGCAAATATTTCCCATTCTTGAGACATAAAAAGAGAATCTGGATAGCGGCTTTTTTGGTCCCGATTGCTGCTACCGGAATGTTATTTTTAGAACTTTTTTACTATAGGTTGAACCTCAGCATACTGGTAATTTGCATAGAACTATTTGTTATCTATGCTTATTTGATTTACAGCTTTTTGAATTTCTCAAAGTTTAAACGGCAAATTTAAAGTGCATTACGTCGCCGTCTTTGACGAGGTATTCTTTGCCTTCCATTCTCATAAAGCCTTGTTCTTTGGCTTTGCCCTCGCCACCAGCTTTGACAAAATTCTCCCAAAAAATGACTTCGGCTTTTACAAAACCTTTTTCAAAATCAGAATGAATTGCACCGGCTGCCTGAGGAGCTAAATCCCCTTTTTTGATAGTCCAGGCACGGCTTTCTTTTGGGCCAGCGGTTAAATATGTGATGAGGCCAAGAGTCTCATATGCAGTTCTAATTAAATGATTTAAACCGGTTTCTTTGATGTTTAAACTGTCTAAATAGTCTTTGGCTTCTGATTCAGGCAATTCGCCTAATTCTTCTTCTAAACGAGCACAAACTGGAATGACTTTTTTACTATCTTTGATTCCCAAAATTTCGGCGTATTTATTTTCGTCGATATTGTTTAATTCTGATTCTGGTACGTTAATGATGTAAAGAGTTGGTTTCATAGTGAGGAGGTGCAAATCCTGAACCTGTTTTTTTTCGTCTATAGTTAATTCTATGTCGTTTGCCATAGTTCCACTTTGGAGCGCGGCTAAAATTCTTTCTAAAAGCACAGCGTAAGCAATTTTTTCCTTATCACCTGACTTAGTTTCGGATTTAGCCTTACCCAAGCGGTTTTCCATTGTTTGTAGATCGCTCAAAAGCAGCTCGGATTCTATAACTTCCCTATCGAATTTTGGATTAATTCCACCGTGAACGTGAGTAATATTTGGATCGTCAAAAATTCTCACAACATGCGCAATAGCCTGACATTCACGTATATGAGATAAAAATTTATTACCAAGCCCTTCACCCTGGCTGGCACCTTTTACAAGACCAGCGATATCCACAAATTCCACAACGGCTGGGATGACTTTTTCGGAATTGGAAATTCTAGCTAGTTCTTTTAAACGATGATCTGGCACTTCTACGATACCAACATTTGGATCGATGGTACAAAATGGATAATTTGCAGATTGAGCACCTTTACTATGAGTTAGCGCATTAAAAAGGGTAGATTTTCCCACATTTGGCAGACCGACAATTCCTATTTTAAGTGACATTTTGAAAAATTAATTTTTTGAGAATTTTGGCTGGGATCTGGCCCGGTGCCGTAGAATCAGCCATGTTTAACGGCGCATACATTAGATAATTGCCCAGAAATTGTCCAGCAATACGCGTAAACTCCCCTTCTTTTGACATAGCTAAACATATTGCAGGGTGGCCATCTTGAGTTAGATCATTGAGAAGCTTGAGAATTTTTAGACTGTCTTTAAAGGAATTTGATTGCGTAGCGATTTTGATGATGTCAGCTTTTTTTTGGAGAATTTTGGCTGCGAGCTTTTTGAGAATTGGGAGCTCGGGAGTTGATTTAAAATTATGGGAGGAAATAATTAACTTGATTCCTGGGTGCTGAAGTTTGAAGTCTCTAATTACTTTATCGTTTGTTGAAATATCGAAATCGATAAAATCTATAAGTTTGCTTTTTAAAATTAGCTCCAGATTTTTTGAAGTCGTTACCTTGTAAAGAATTGGTTTTAGCTTTTGTAGTTTTAGTTTTAGAAGTTGAGTTACAGATAAACCTGAAATTTCGTCAAACCAAATTTCCGTAAGGTCAGCTAATTTTTGGGCTGCCGTAAAATCTTTTATTTTTTTAATAGGAATGCAGAGCTGCATATTCATTAATTAAGATAAGAGGAGCATAACAACAAAACGGACCCGATAGCAATAAAAATCGCTATGGAATCCGTCTTGTTTTTGCAATGGAAGAAATCCGAGGACTTAATCAATTGCAAATACATAATACCATTTTTTCATAATAATTGCAACTATTTGTACTGTATTTTATTAAAACCATCAGTATACTTTGTTGCCAGTTGTTCAAAACAATATTTTAACCAAAAAAACATGAAGAAGTTTCTACTGAGCTTAGCTGTACTAAGCATGTCTGCTCTTCTATTCACTGCTTGCAACAAAGCAGACGATATGGAAGAAACAACTCCATCTGGAGAAGAAGAAGTTATGGAACCAGCTGACGAAGCTATGATGGAAGAAGGTGAAATGATGGAAGAAGGTGAAGCTACTACAACAGAAGTAGAAGTTAAGACTGAGTAATTAGTTCTTAGCTAAAAAAACACCGCTTCGGCGGTGTTTTTTTTTGTTGTTAGATTGTTTTCAAATTCAGATTGACCTTGATAGGGATTCAATTGGCTCTGGCTCTAGAACAAAATCCCTAACAGACCGATGAGCTCTTTGTCCTCTCAAGCCATCCATGTGTTTTTTGATTTGTTCTACAAGCCTGTCTTTAGAAAGATCAACTGCTCTGGCAATCTGATGACTCGCCTCTTTTGCCACAATACTTGCAGCTGGTAATTTTAACCGAAGCTCAACTTCATAAGCCGTGTGCTTATCAAACTTTTCAATTGTCACCTTGAGCAGGGTCGCATCTGCGGCAAACTTTTTGAGAAGGTTTTGAATCGAGGGTAATTTCTTTTCGACATAAGCCAAAAAAGCCGTCTCCTCATTTTTGTTTAGGTTTTTGTGAAAAAATGTTACTTCCATAGACTTTTTGTGTTAGGAAATAGTAACTTTTAGTATAAGCTAAGCCCCAGCAAATTTCAACTTTTTGATAATTATGAAGATTGTAAGCTTGGCCGACGTTAGACGAACTTTAGATTCCACTCTGGTGGTGCGTTTTGAAATGCAATTTGGGAGATCTATTACGGATATGATTCTCAAGAATTTCTTATTGGAAAAATCACCGGTGATAAGAATAAATACGCTAAAAACTGATGCGCAACAGATTATGAATAAACTGAGGGAATTGAATGTGCGCTATGAGCGTGTCCCCTTTCTGCCAAATGCTCTGATAATTGGAAATAGAAATGAAAAGTTTTTTGAAGATTTGGATATTTATAAAAAGGGTGAAATTTATTTTCAGGGAATTTCTTCTCAGTTACCTGCTCTATTTTTGCAACCACAGCCTGGCGAAAAGATTTTGGATATGTGCGCCGCCCCTGGTTCAAAAACCGCTCAGATTGGCATTCTAATGCAAAATAAGGGTGAAATCCTGGCAATGGAGAAAGATCAAGTTAGATGTGAACGTTTAAAATATAATTTGGAGAAACAAGGTATCACAATCGCAAAGGCGGTTATGGGAGATGCGACTTTTATGGTTGGAGAAGTTAGCCAATCTCCAGAAGGAGTGGCGATGGAATTTGATAGAGTTTTGTTGGATGCGCCATGTTCGGCTGAAGGTAGAATTGATGCGAATGATCCGCGCAGTCACAGGTTCTGGTCAGAAAAAATCGTTAAGGAACACGCAAAACTACAGAGAAGATTATTTAAATCTGGATTCAAGAATTTAAAGTCTGGAGGCGTTTTGGTTTATTCTACATGTACCCTCGCTCCAGAAGAAAACGAGGGCGTTGTGGAATGGGCTTTAAAAGAATTTGCCGGGCAGCTCATTCTTGAAAAAATTGATTTGGATTTCAAATATAAACTACCCGTTACAACAACTGGGACTTTAAAGGCTATGCCAAGCCAAATCTCCGAGGGATTTTTTGTGGCAAAGTTTAGGAAGCTTTAATTTAGAATAATTTGCACTTTTTACGGCAGTCGGGTATTTTACCGCCTTGATTTAATAAATTCAAAATTATGGCTGAAGCCATGCAAACACTCGGAGAATTACGTGAAGAAGCTGGTGGGGTTATAACCATAAAATCACATGAATCAAATGATGATACTGTTGATGTGCGAGAATTTAATACTTTGATTTGGACGGCACATCATAGACCCACTAGAGATCAAGAAATTCCATTAAATGGTTTGTCCAAAAATTGGCAGCTGCTTCAAGATTTTTACTCAAATCCTGAGGGAAAGGCATTTAAAGATATTGGAGATATTTTGGGTGACGTAGGTGCAACAGAGATTAGCCAATCAATATTTGATAGATTAAATGGCGTAAAAGGAATAAAGCCATTGTGGGTTTACCCATCACTTGGCGGTAGAATTGTGATTGATTGGAATAGGATACCTGGGATGGCGGCTGCGGATATTCCACGTTCACCTGACGGCGTGCACGAGCAGCATGTTGCAATGCACAGAGTTGGTATAGGTTTGCTTGAACGGATCATTGAAAGAATGACTCCTCAAACCAAGTTAGTACTACAACCACACACCATGGGTTCTGGCAATTTTGGGCCAGATGCAGATGCCATTGTTGATGGTGGCAAAGCCCTAGATCCATTATCACCAGATTATCAATCAAGAATCGTTGGTTTGGTGGAAATTTTTAGAGAAATGTACAACAAAGGATGTAATCAAGGACCTGCCCGTCCGGATGTAGATTTGATTACAAGGTATAGAGATGCAAGTATCCCCGCATTGCCAGATGCCGGATTTGCGGATCGTTTTGAAGCTAGACTTTTAGAAGTGGGTATTAAACCAGAAAGAAATAATCCTTTTCCTCATGCTCCCGGATACCCAGGTAGTGCTTTAATAGAAAGATTACAGAAAAAGCGTGGTGAGCTTGGGTTAGCACCTGCTGCTCAAGGCTTGTTTGATGTAGCAAAGCGCTTGATACAAACTGGACCAACATTTGACGCCCTGGACTTCGTAGTCTCAGAAGAAGGCGTTGAAAAAATTGCAAAAGCGGTAGAATTGGCAGTGGACGATGTACTATAAACTTTAGACTTAATAGAGGATGTTTTAAGCTAAATCGTCTTTTTTAATTTAATTGTAAACTTGAGCTGTTGCCAAATATTCATATGGTAGAATGGGTTGTCAGGATTAGACTCATCCCACTCCCAAATTCTTGGATCATTGAGATCTGGCAGAGTACCTCCAAATAAAGCTCTAATTTCATTTAAGTCGACAATATAAGTTTCTCCATTTTTACTGATTTCAAGTAAACTACGATCACCCTCTTCAACTCTTCTGAGATTTTTAGCGTCTTGGTCAGTAGCAGGTTCAAAATTTCTTTTTCTTAACCATTTTATTAAGTCACTTTGAATAGCGGTGCAAGTGATTGATTGTCGTAAACTATTTAACATAGACCGTTCTAGTAAAATTTCTCCAGTTAAGTCTAATAATTTTTCTGCTATACCTTGCTTTCGGTAGGCTCGTCCAGTTTTACGATGTTTCATATCCCACTCTTCACCTTGGTCCTGTTTTCGTTGAAGAAAATCAAAATCAGCAACATAAAAACCGCTATTATCCTCTGGAAGGCTTGGTCTAACAATATTTATCTGCAATTCATGAAAATTTGGACTTATAATTTTTGTGAATTGTATTACAAGTGCCTCACCTGTATTTGTTATTAATTTGGTTTCGTGTAGGACATAGCCATCGTGCTTGCCTGCCTGAATTTTTGGATATATATTTTCTGCATTATCAAAATTTGCCATACTTGCAAAAAGAGCCGGTTTATCTAGAGAATCCCAGTCAATTCCGAGATCAACTCTTTCTGGTTCTTTTAACGTCTCGTCGACAGCTGTGCCAACGGTATCTTGAAGAGTGGTTGTGTTTTGGACGGTTGATATATCAGGCTGAGTGGCTGGTGCTTGATTAATTACTTCTCCAATCTTATCACCATTGCCTTTTGCCTCTGATTCTTGAACTGTAGTCATTTGGTTTTTGTTTTTCTGAATTATACCACAAAAAGAGGGTTTAAGGAACTTGAAGTCACAATATAAAAATGACATCATATGTAGCAATATGGATAAATATAATGATTTGCGAGAATACAAATTGGAGGCTGTCTTAAAAGAATCTGAAGCAGATTTGGCTACTTGTACCTATTGATATTGAGTCATACAAAAAATATTAGATAGAATCCATGTAGGCTTTTAGTGCTCTTTTTGTTGTAACCCAGTTCCTACCATTCTTGTGTGCATCCAATTTACCTTCTTTGGCTAATTTGCCTAAATAAGCTTGAGAGTAATCACAAAATTTCGTTGATTCATATAGAGAAATCCACTCTTCCCCTGCTTCCCTTTTTTCCTTGGCAGGAGTCAACACATCTAAATAGATATTGAGAGAGCGCAAAATGGCTTGAGCTATGAAACGACAAAGATTTTTATAATTTCCATTGTCGGCTTCTTGCAAAACTCGATAATATTTCTGTCGATCATTTACTTGAATAATTGTCATTGGAAATCCCGCCTGCATTAAGAAAATATTCATCAATAATCTCCCAGTTCGACCATTTCCATCTTGAAAAGGATGGATGTGAACAAATTTATGGTGAAAGATTGTTGCAAATTCAATAATATTAATTTTTTTGTAATTACTTCTTGCCCACTCAATTAATTCTCTCATCTTGAATGGTACATCAAGGGCGCTGGGTGGTTTATGATCAGTTCCTGTGATAAAAACATCAACTTCACGATATTTTCCGGCAATAGTCTTGTCTATATCTTGAATTACAAGCGCATGGAGAGATCTGATCAAGTGCTCAGAAATTGTTTGATTAGTACCATGTCCAATTAATTCGTATAAAAAATCTAAAGCCTCCTTGTGGTTTTTGGCTTCAAGGTGGTCTTTAAGAGACTTCCCTTTAACCGTAATGCCCTGTTGAATAACCCAATAAGTCTCTTTTAATGTTAAAGTATTCCCTTCAATAGCATTTGAGTTATAGGTCATTTCAATCTCAAATTTTTCTTTTAGTTGCTCGAGGAGAGTTAGTGATAAGGGCCGAAATTTGTTTAATCTTTTAAGTTTTTCCTCTAATGAGGACTTAAGTCGCTGGTCCAGAATCATATATAACGGGTTGGATACGTCAAAATAATACCCTATCCAACCCATAGGGTCAAGAGTACAAGATGGTGTTCCATCGTGGACGCGAAGCTACAGGGTACGTTATGTAGATTTTCGCTATATCGTACCCTGCAGGTTTTTACAAGAAAATACTTATTTTTGAGCTTCAGTTTTTGATTCTACTGAAACTAAAGTTGCCATGCTAGGGACTTCACTCTCAGTTTTGATGTTATCCTGAAAGGCGTTAATGGTAATAGTTGCGCTACCATATTCGTCAAGAAGTTCTTTAGCTTTATCAGTATTTGTTAAACAGAAATTCTTACCAGTTGTATCTTTAAAATATTCAGATTTAGGTAATTTCTTCATTTCTTCTGTATCAATAATTGAGAAACAAAATTGGTTTTCACCGAACGATGCGCCTTCACCGGAATAAGAGTATTCACCAGAAATAGATACTTCTCCAGTAAAAGACATGTATATAGGATTTTCCTCAGTTGGCACAGCAGAAACAGTCATTGCCCCATACTGTTCGCCAACTTTTGCATTTTCATCTGGGTAAATGTTGTTTGTAAGAGCTTTTTGGCCACAACCAACAAGGAATAGTGCTGACAATGACAGCATGGTGAGGATTTTTTTCATAGGTGGGAATAAAAAATATTGCCTACAGCTTATACCTGAGAGTTTCTTTGTTCAATGCAAGATGGTGCCGAGGGGCAGAATCGGACTGCCTACACAAGGATTTTCAATCCTCTGCTCTACCAATGAGCTACCCCGGCATAAAAGTTTTACGGAGGGGATTTTAGCTTGGATCCAGATAAATGGCAACATTTTTCTTAAGATTTGCTTTTTAACGACTGTTTATCTAGATTAGCAGGTATGAAAGACAAAAAAATCGTCATAAAACTGGGTACGAATGCCATGACCAATGAGGATGGCACTTTAAATAAACCATTGATTACAGATTTGGTGAGGCAGATTGCTGAGCTAAGTGAGAATAATGAGGTTTTGTTGGTTTCGTCTGGGGCGATGGGTTCTGGCCGCGCGATTCTCAAAAAAGAGCTTAAATATGATGAAGTTACTACACGTCAGCTTTTTGCGGTGGTTGGGCAAGTGCGTTTGATGGAGATGTATGCAAATTTATTTGAAGAAAAGGGCAAAATCGTGGCTCAGATGTTGGTGACAAAAGAGGATTTTACCAATCGCAATCACTTCTTAAATACTAAAAATTGTATTGAGTCGCTATTTAAAGAAGGAATTGTGCCGATTATGAATGAAAATGATTTTGTTTGTATTGAGGAATTGATGTTTACGGATAATGATGAGCTTGCGGGGATGATTTGCAAAATGCTTTTTGCGGATAAGCTGATTATTTTGAGTAATATTGATGGAGTTTATGACAAAGATGGCAAAGTGATTAAAGAATTTGCTGCGGATGAAGAAATGCCGATTCACATTATTTCAAGCAGTAAATCGTCGTTTGGTAAGGGTGGAATGCAAAATAAATTCGGCGTGGCTCAAGCGGTGGCGAAAAATGGCACTGAGGTTTTTATTACAAACAGTAAAACTCCGGATGTTTTGACGCGCATTGTTGGTGGGGAGAATGTTGGAAGTCGTTTTGTAGTTGCTGCTAAAAATTCTTAAAAATTTTATGAAGAAGATTTGTATAATTGGTTTGGGGAATATGGGTACAGCGATGACGGAGATTCTGCGTACAAATATTTTATACAGTATTGAGGGTTGTGGGCATGAAGATGAGATAAATTTAAAGTTGGGAAATGCGGAAATAGTGATAATTGCGGTGAAGCCACAGAGTTTTGCGGAAATGGCCAGTGGTTTGAAAGTTGATATGAGTGAGAAGTTAGTAATCTCGATTATGGCGGGAATTTCTATAGAGAAAATGCAGGAGGTTTTGGGGGTGAAGAAGGTCGTGAGGACTTTACCAAGTTTGCCTTTAAAAGTGGGGCAGTCTTTGACGGTCTGGAAAGCTGCGGATGAAGTGAGTGCGGAAGAAAAGCATGTCACGAGAGAAATTCTCAAAAGTTTTGGTGATGAAGTTGAAGTTGAAGATGAAAATCAGCTGAGTTTAATAAGTGTAATTAGTGGCTGTGGACCTGCGTATTTTGCATATTTTGGAGAAAAGATGGCGGATTTTTTGGTGAAGAATGGGATGACTGTTGAGGAGGCGGGAAAAATTGCCAAACAAACTTTGATTGGGACTGGAGAATTGGTTAAACAAAGTGGTTGGGACTTGCAGGAAATGCGAGAGCGTGTGACTTCTAAAGGTGGATTGACTGAGGCAGCAATTAAAAATATGGAAGAAAATGATTTGGGAGAGGTTGTAGAAAAAGCTGCAGAGGCGGCAATCAAGCGAAATTCTGAATTAAATAAATAATATGAATTTAGAAGAAGCTTTAGCCAGAATAAAAAATGCCAGTAGGAAAATGGTGCTTTTGGAGGAGCAGGTTTTGAATGATGTTTTGTTGAGATTGGCGGGATTATTGGAGGAAAATGTGGAGATGATTTTGACTGAGAATAAAAAGGATTTGGAAAAAATGAATATTAGTGATGCGGTTTACGATAGGGTTTTGCTGAATGAAAAAAGAATTTTAGCGATGGCGGAAAGTGTTAGGCAAATCGCAAAATATGACTCCCCTATTGGCATTGAGTTGGAGCATAAAATTCTGCCAAATGGCTTGGATCTTAAGAAAGTCAGTGTACCACTTGGAGTTGTGGGTGTGATTTTTGAGGCGCGACCAAATGTTGTAATTGATATTTTTGCGCTGTGTTTTAAGTCCAGAAATGCTTGCGTGATGAAAGGTGGATCGCAGTCTGAAAATTCAAATGCGGTTTTGACGGAGCTGATTCTAAAGGCGATTGAAGAGAGGCGTGGTGAAAATGGATTTTTGATTGATACAGTTTTGTTACTAGCAAATGATCGCGAGCTGGTGGGAGAATTTCTGAAGATGAATAAGTATGTAGATGTGATTATTCCTCGTGGTGGGGCGGGTTTGATTGAGCACGTGCGCCAAAATTCTACAATACCTGTAATTGAAACTGGGGCGGGTGTGGTGCATGCTTATTTTGATGAATTCGGAGATTTAGCAAAGGCGCGTGAAATTATTTTTAATGCAAAGGTTAGTAGGCCAAGTGTTTGTAATGCGCTGGATACTTTGGTTATTCATAAGGCGAGGTTGAGCGATTTGGATTCTATTCTTGAAAAATTAAAAGAGGCTGGAGTGGAGATTTTTAGAGATGAAGAGAGCTTTGGTAAGGAATATTTATCGCTAAAAATGTCAGTAAAAATTGTAGAGAATTTGGATGAGGCGATAGAGCATATCAATACTTTTGGATCTGGACATAGTGAGACTATTATTACCGAAAATTCCGAGAATGCTGAAAAGTTTTTGAAAGCAGTGGATGCGGCCTGTGTGTACGTAAATGCTTCTACGAGATTTACAGATGGTGGAGAATTTGGTTTGGGTGCGGAAGTTGGAATAAGTACGCAAAAATTACATGCGCGAGGGCCAATGGGGATTAGAGAATTGACTAGTTATAAGTGGGAAATTCGTGGGAATGGTCAGGTTAGAAAATAATATTTTCAGTTTGCTTTTTTTGGCTTATATTAAATTTCGATGATAGATAAAAAAAAATTACAAAAGCTGGCCGATATTATAGCTAATTATTCTATAGAGGTAAAAAAGGGTGAAAAAATCTTAATTAGAGGTTTTGGATTTGACGGTTATCCGCTTATTAAAGAGATTTATAGAGAATGCGTGAAAGCTGGCGCTGGGCAAGTTGATGTGCGTTTTTCGAATGAAGAATTGAGTAGAATATTTTTTGAGAATGCTAGTGGAACGCAGTTGGAGCATTTAAGTGAGTTGGATAAAAAAGTGGCGGAAAGTTATGATGCGATGATTCAGATTGTGGCGGAATCAAATCCTTACGAGATGATTGATGTGGATATAAAAAAAATGCAGATTTCTCAAAAGTCTCATAAAGTTTTGGGAGAGATTTTGCATGAAAAACGTTGGTGCTTACTGTATTACCCGAATTTGGCTTCAGCAATGTTTGCCAAAAAGAATTTGGAAGAATGGGAAGAATTTGTGATGGATAGTTGTTTATTGGATTGGAAAAAAGTTGAGGTGATGCAGGCTAAATTTGTGGAATTAATGAAGAAAGTTAAAAATATTAGGATTGCTGGTAAAGAGACTGATTTACGTTTATCTGTGGCTGGTCAAAAGTGGAGAAACTGCTGCGGCAAGCGCAATTTACCGGATGGAGAAATCTTTACTGCGCCCGTGAGAGATTCTGTAAATGGAGTGATTAAATATAATGTGCCGACTCATTATCATTCACATGATTTTGAGTGGATTAAGTTAACTTTGCAGGATGGAAAAGTTATCAAAGAAGAATCAAACAATCAAAAAGCTTTAACTGAAATTTTGAATACGGATCCCGGAGCCAGGTTTTATGGCGAATTTGCTTTTGGTTTGAATGACAATATCAAGCAAGGTACACGTCAGATTTTGTTTGATGAAAAGATGGGCAAGAGTCTGCACATGGCTTTGGGTAGATGTTATAAAGAATGTCCAAATGGCAATGACTCGAACATACATTGGGATATGATTTATAGATTTGACTGGGCTGGCGCGGAAATTTGGTTTGATGAAGTGAAGGTTTATTCAAAAACTAAATGGGTGGATAAGAGGTTTAGTTTTTTGAATTAAATCTAGCTAGCGAGTCTCAAGTTTTATAACGCGACGGTCTAAATCTTGAAATTCAGGTCTATAAACGGCTTTGGATAATGTGGTTTTAATTTCTGCTAAGTCATATTTCATTTCTACATAATTTCTTCTTAAGACATAGATATCTTCGCCCTGCTCCTGGAATTTTTGCTGCATGAATTCATTTTGCTCCTGAAATCCTCTGGCAGTCATAAGAGCAAGACCGTCAATCTTTTCGTCGAATTCAGTTCTGAAGCTAACAAATTTTTCGTCGAATTCGGTTCTGAAGCTAACAAAGCCATTTCTCATCTCAATAGCTAGATTTCTGACTTCTACTGTAAGAGAGTTGAGCCCATCTTTGAGATCTTTTACGTCGTTTGATAAAATATTAACAGTTTTTGCTAGAGAGTCGACTTTGTTGCCTAAAGTTTTTACGGTCATTGTAGAATTCTTCATGGGTTTGGGTTTTTAATTTTAATAAGCTTCTGCCGTTATAGCAAATAGTTATTAAATTTTTGTTAAATTTTCTTAAAATATTCTTAAACTCACTCTGTTGAAAGAGGGTCTAAATTCCCAGTGTTTCGTAGACGACAGCCTGGATTTTGGCTTTGCGAGAATTAAAGTCTGCAAAACTGTCGTCGCCAAGTAATTCCATATCTAAAAGGTTTTCTTTTTCCAGGTATTCGAGATACTCCCGAAGGTTTGTAGGTGCGGTGCGGAATTGCTTATAACCGACCTGTTCTTTAGTGGCTATAGCTATGGCTTTACGCTTGATTGGCTTTAAAGTGCCAGGCACAACACGTGGAACACCTGCCGTGTCGAATTCAAATCTGAATAATCCAACTTTTTGTAGATCTCTTAAGACGCTTAAAGGATATTTAGTAAGATCACTAAAGTCCGTGTGTAGGCCTGACTCGTTTTCTTCAATAGCCAGCTTTGATATATCTTGAATTGTTGTCATCCTCATTAGGCGCTCATGACCTGCAATAGTTTCACCGGATTCTAGCGGCAAATCTCTAGCTCCATCTAAATATCTGAAAGCATATTTGTCAGTACCATCCTCGCCCTCAAATTCATAAACCAATAAAGCTCTGGCCATTGGCTCTAATTTAACTTCTGAATCACCCTGGCGCTTAAATCTGGACTGAATTTTTGCGGCATAATTTAATTTTGGAGTTCTATTGGATCCACGCAACCATGTTGGATTTGACCTGGCAATTCTAATGCGATTTCCTGCCATAACTTTTATAATTTCTTCAGAAGTTTTGGCCGCAACAGTATGAGCGGTTTCGAATAGAGCTTTGTCCGTTGGCATACCTTCTCCGTTCTCTCTAGGATCAAAGCTTAAGCGAAAATTACCACCGCCACTTGTAGCAATAAATAATTTACTTGAATCAAAAGCTTTCATATCAAGAATGGCATCAATCACCTCTTCTACCTTTACTTCGCCAAGATCCATTTTTGGGTTTCTACATTCAGTAAGGATTTTTCTTAGTGTATTTACGTAAGCATTATTGGCATTTTTGCCTTCAGGATCAGATGCTCTTCTGAATCTTGAAGCAAAAGCACGCTCCAACTCAAGATGTGATTCCTTTGGTTTCATGGCTGAGTCAGCAAAAGCTGCCAGAGCCTTTTCTTCATCAAATGGTTCAGTAGCTCGAACTGCCGCAACTCGTCCCTGTAAATACGTTTTAGGATCAAATTTACCATCTGGAGAAGAAGCAACTCTTACTTTGGCGCTTAGATTTAATAAGCCCTTGAGAATTTCCGGATTGGTTATAGGTACATAAATATCCAAGTGCTCCAGGTCTTTGACTTCAGCGTAATCGTAAAAATGTTTACGCAAATCAGATCCGAGTACATAAACTCCTTTTCTCATTAGTACGTTAATAGGACCATCTTCACCAGATTCTTCCTTTATTACATGGAAAAGTTTTTTTAAACCTGCTGCCCTGCTTAGAGGAGCGGATTTTTCGCCTGAAGTATCCTTGTCTGGACCTGCTGGCGACTCCGGGATAGGCCAACAAACAACTATTGCCGGGAATGAACCATGTGTTGGACCTTTTATAATATCGTTTATAGCTTGTGCTCCAATGCGGTTTGATCCTCTATGTTGACGGATGGTGTATGAAATCTTACCAGGTTCTCTATCAACTGCAGCTTTAAAAGAATTCAGAATGGCATCGTTTAGGACTAGTCCTCTAATTTCTTCTTCATTAATTGTGGCTTCCGGATCTACACCAAAGAAATAAATTTCATTTTGTGGCGGCAAAATACAGCAATGCATCTGTTCATCTTTATTGCCCATAGTAATATTTACTCTTACAAGATAGGCATCAAGATTATTAAGATTATCGACGTGTAAAACTGCAGGATCAAGACCGAGCTTAGATATACGTTCACGACTGCTCTTTGGGTCATAAAAATCTATAGAATGGATGAATGGAGCCATTACGTGCTTTTTGTCTATCACCACAGTTGAATAACCCGGATCAAGTGCTTTATCAACAGTTATTTCACGTGCCATTTCAAGCAGCGCTTCACTATAAGCATCAAAATCTTTTGGCAATTTCATAGTCTGGCTGCGCAAATAATTCATGAATGCATCAAAAGTCTGAACATTCCCACGCAAGAATTCGGTTGAGGCGGGACTTACTTCTGGGCGAGGTTGTTGAGGTGGTTCTGGTTTTGGAGGCGGTGGTGTATCCACGGTTGTTGTTCCTTTTGTTGGCTCTGAAGTTGGCGCTTTTTCAGATGGATTGGCATCCCGGGTGGCAGCGGCTACTGGACTTAACCCTAAAAGATCCAAAATATCTTGATTCCTTGCACCATCAATTTCTTCACCAAAGGCACGACCAACTGCACGAAGCACTTCAGTTTCGAGTACTGCTCTAAACGCTGGTTCATGCGCAAATTGTCTGGTTTCTACATGTCCATCATTTTCGATGGTAAGTGCGGGATAAAATTCTCCAGGATCAACTTCGTTGCCATTTTTTAGAACAACTTGAGCTTCTAATTCTCCATCATCAGTTCTTCTTACGGCAACAGCAACAGCGTTTAAACGTCTTAAAACAGAATCCTTTTCTAGGTTAACGGTTCGAACTTCGCCGGGAGCGAGTTCAACGCCATCGATAATAGCTCCGGCTAAATCGTTCAAGTCACCTCTGATTTGGCTGTGTGGGCCAACTAGGGATTCTGCACCTGGGGTTAATTTTAGACCTTCAAATAATTGAAAAGTGCTAGAAAGAAAAGCCGCTGGATCTATTTCACCGGGACGTTTTTTTGGATCACTTTCGTCTGGATCCTTATCCTTAGCAGAAATCGTGCGACCCGGTATAGGGGTTGGTCTTTTTGGAGCTGTAATTGCTGTGGCGGCTTTGTCACTTGTTGTTGAGGCCAAGCTTGCGGCTTTTGCAGCCGTTTCAGCTTCTACTTTATTGATGGCTTGATTTGCTGGAGAGACGAAATTCATTAACTCACCTTGAGCTTTACCGGCCAAGGCTAAAACGGTTACAACTCTGTCTCTATTAGTGCGACCTAAGTTTGGTGCTTGTTGTGGAATAGCGACAAGTGCCTGATTAACTAATATCTCTGATTGATGAGGCAACCTGGCAATCAGCCCAGCGACGAGGTCATAGTTAGGCGTCCCAGTTGTTAAATAAGTAAAATTGCAAAATTGTGGAGCAATGGCTGCAATAAAAGGATCGCCCAAATGATGAAATAAATATCCTAAGTCAAAGGCACCCATTTCTTTTAGAACCTTAGCCACTGCAGCAGGCTGAGAACGTAATTTTGTAAAAGCAATTTGGATAATTTCGTCTGCACAACCTATAGCAACTAAATCTAAAGCTGTTTTTGGATTGGTTAATAAATTTTCAATCTTAGTTAGACATTTTCTTTTTAATTCCGGATTTGGAAATTGATCTATTATTTCTCCTATGCCTGAAATTTTAGCAGTACTATCTATTCTATCTATTAATTGAGCGAGAATATTGTTCTCATCAATACTTGCTCTTAAAGGTTCATTGTCATAAGAATCAAAAACATAGATAAAAATACTAAGTAATGTCATTTCATTAACTGAACTATTATCTCTTAAATAGTTTCTAATTTTAACAACCGTCCATTTGGAAGAGTCTGTTTGATCCAAAGGATCAGGGGGTTTCTTACTTGAAAGATCGGCCTCGTATATTCTTACTAATGAAGCTGATGGACCTTCATGGCTGGTTATTGTTTCTTGAATTTCATTGATTTTTGTTAAAGCTGCCTTCTTCTCACTAGTTAAGAGCCCCCTTGGCAAGACTGGGGCTATTTTTCTGACACTGTTCGAGATGAGTCTTAAAGAATTTTCGGTCGGATCATTCATTCTTATAGCTAAAACTACGGTTTTTACCTTCAATGGAAGAGCAAGGAAGTAATGCTCTAAGGTAATAAGTAAATCGTCTAACTTAAGTTTAGAAAGGTTATGTGCATCCAGTAATGCATCTTGAATAACTCTTTCCTTAAGAGTTTTATTTAGAAGTAATTTATCAAAAATCAACCTTTGCCCAAGTGGCAGATTCTTATAATGAGCAAACAGCCTAAAAGCCAACTTATTGGGCACACTAAAACCAGGATCAAACTTAATGGCAGCCAGTAACTCAGGTTCACTAACAACTAAATCAGAATACGTTTCAAGAGCTTCCTCAAATGGAATTGGTTGATTGAGTTTGAGTTGGTCTGCACTCTTCATTTTTTCTGTTTATTATCTATTCATTTTAACATATTTTAGACACAGGGTCAACTGCGCCATTTGATATTTTCCCCAAAATATGGTATTGTAGCACATAGGAATTTAACTATTTTATGGCTGAAGTACCAAAAATTCACAAAAAAGGATTGAGGGAACATCTAAAGGATTATAGCAAAAAAAAACAAGCCGTCCGTGGCTTGGAGGGTATGCCTGGAGCTGAAGATGCTAAATCCAAGCTCGCAGAAACCACTGCGGCTATTAGAAATAGTCTCTTGAAGTATGTAGGTATTCCACTTGCTGTAGTTGGTGCTGGATTTGGGACATATAAGTATTGGCCGAAATCTGGCGAAACTGGTCCAGATACTGCTGCACAGGTGGCAAAAGCTTCCGTAATAGCACCAGAAAAAGAAGAAGGGCCAGATAAAAAGGCAATATTTCTCGAAAAAAACATGACCAGAACAAGTGAAAGGGTTGCAAGACAAATGGGACTAAATCAGGATTCTGACGATAGTACACAGAGGAAAAAGTATACTACAGGTTCTCTGACAACAGAACCAGAAATGATTGAAAAGGTTGATGCGGTGAACTGGCTTTTTGATTATGCAAAAGCTCATCCAGAGATACCTGGAAGTATGGTTGGCGTTTTAGATAGATTAATTGAGAGTGGAATTATACAAACAAGATCTTCGGATGTTGTGCCAAAAAACTTGATAGAATCGCTTAACCCTAAAGAATATTTTGTGGATGTTATCACTGATAATACTTTGAAAGAAATTGGGTCTACTGCGACATGGGATTTAAGGAACGAAGTTGGATTTTATGGTTTAAATAATCGTACGGCCTATATACCTAAGGCCGAAGATATAGATCCGGAAGATCGCCAAGAGTTTATCGAAAAAAGCAAATTTGTGGCAGCTATACTTAACCTTTCTACTGCAGCAGCCGAGGATGAAGCTGGAATTTTAAACATGGATCTAATAAAATTTATTACAGGCAAAGGCGACCTGGTAAAAGTTGCAGAAGATATAGAAGCTGGTCAGAATCTTTTTGATGGTGATAAATTAAGAAATTTGGCCGATACTATCCATGGCTTAGTAAGTGATTCGAGATCAATGCATTTAGTAGAGGATCCAAGAGAAAGAAGAATGGCCATAAATAGACTGTCATACAATCTGGCACGTGCAATGATATATTTCAGTTCTGGAGATGCCGTTTTTAGTAAATATAGGAAAGACATTCAAAAAATTCTCGCCCGCCCGGAAATGTATCTGGATGTAGATGTTGTTAAAAAAGATTTATATGCTTTTACTGATGGTGGAGCTGCATCTTATAGACAAAAGACTGAATATAGTGACGAAGACTCATACACGGTAGATTTTAAGAACACTTTTGCCAAGGTAAGAGGTGCATTGAGATTAAAAAGTGAAAATATAAGAAGAGATAAAGATGGTGTAATCTGGGGAAATTCCATTAATGATGCTGCAGTCTATATGGATAATCATGCAGTACTAAAAACAGAAAAAATGGAAATAGCTGGTGTTGAAGGCCTAAAGCCGAGGGATTTTTTTATTGATGAATTGATGAATTGTAAATTAAGTGAGGATGATAAACGTTTTTATGTAAAGAATAAATTGCCTTACTATGATTTTAGAACACGTACTTTATATTTTAGTTGGGATACGCATACTACAAATCTGGTAGACATGATTTTGGATCTAAAGAGACAATATGAGCCAATAGATCTAAAGATTGGAACATCCCTGTATTCAAAAGGGTTACGGTCTGAAATAACGGATCCAGTGATAAAGGCAAAAACTGAGGAAGAATTAAAAACTGCTCTTAAGACTTTTATTGAACGTATAAAAGACAATCTTAACTTTTCTACAGGTGAAGAAGATGAAAATTATCTCATCCTTGATGCCCAGCTTTATTACCGTACATTGACGTATTTCTTGAGGTTTGCAAATTTAAACCAACCAAATAGGGGGATTTTAGAAAATATGAAAAGCGTGCCAATGAAACCTGATTTTTTTACTCAACAATAATTTACGAGAATGATTGAACACTTAAGAACATTATCAAAAAAGATTGATACAAATAAAAAGTCTCTTCAGGGACTGGAAGGTATGCCAGGTGCTAAAGACATTGAGGCTGAGCTATTAAAAAATAGAAAATCTTTTTGGGGCAGAATTTTAGCGGCTGCTGGCCTAACATCTGCTGTCGTTGGTCTTGGAATTGCAGGGGCATCAGTTATGAAATCACGTTCATCCGAGGATTTAAATTCTAAACCAACGGCTGATGCCCAAGTTAAACCATCTAATAGAGCTGGACCTAAAAATGAAAGACATGGTGATAATGAATTCATTCTAAAAAGTAATGGTAGGATGCAAGAATTATTGGCATATAAGTTTGGTGTAAAATCTGGAGATACAACCTCCCATGATGCAACTAATAAGGCTGTTAGTGAGGTGATGAGAGATAAGGGGAACATGGATCTAATCCATTCAACGGATTCTTATTATGGGTACTTAAAAGATGTAAAGCAAAATGATATAGATCAAGCAATTATGTCTAAAGTTACTAAGTACCTGCTTGATAATGGCATAAATCATGTTAAACAAATCACCCTGGATATGGTCAGTAATATGGGTCCACATCATTTTTTGATTGATCTAGCTCCAAAGAAAGCAAAAACAAAAGATGCGGCACCAGAAACTAGGGCTGAATGGCTAAATAGAAATAATCTCTTTGATTATGAAAAACAAAAAGCCACCTTGCATATTCCAACATCAACTGAAGGAAATTTGGAAATAGTAAAATTCTCATTAGTTTTGTCCCTTTTAGAAACTAAGATGGATAGAGATCCAGAGTCTGTTACAGAGGAAGAAAAAGGGAAACTAGCCCAAGCTATACATGAATTCGTTTTTAATTCTGATAATGTTCTAAACGCTTTAAAAGTAATTCCTAAAGGTCCAGGTAAAAACGTTTTTACGGCTAATCAGATGGATCAAGCCTTAGAAGCCATAGAATATGGTGAAGAAAGAGTTAATCTTCTAGCAAATACAATTTTAATATCCATTCCTTACAAGGTCTCACAAGGACATGAAAAGGAAAAGGAAAAAGAAAGAATTACAGGAGAGGTTAGCTCAAAGGCATATTTAGCCGTAAAAGCTCTCCTATTGCTTGGAGATACTGATTTTAGAAATATCAAAACGGACCTTGAGAAAATAGTTGCAAATCCTGGCAAGTATATAAAAGTGAATTCAGATCTCTAAATTTCCAAAACAACAGGACAGTGGTCTGAGCCTATAACATCTGGCAAGTGGTAGCAGTTTTTTACGAGACTGCGGGCATTGGCGGAACAAAAGAAATAGTCAATTCTCCAGCCGACGTTGCGGGTGCGGGCCCAGCTGCGCATACTCCACCAGGTGTAATTATTTGGGCCTTTTTCGAATTCTCTAAAACAATCGATGTAACCTCGAGCAACTAGGGCGTCCATCCACTTGCGTTCGATAGGGAGGAATCCGGAAATTTCTTCGTTTTCTTTTGGACGGGCGAGGTCGATTTCGTTGTGGGCGGTGTTGTAATCCCCTGCTATCAAAATTTTGCGACCAGCTTTTACCAACTTATCAAAATATTCTAAAGAAGCATCATAAAAATCTAACTTATACTGCAATCTGTCTTCGCGACTTTTGCCGTTTGGGAAGTAGATATTAAAGAAAATAAAATCGCCGTAATCTACTTCTTGGATGCGACCTTCTATATCAAATTTCTCAATGCCAAAGCCAGTTTTAATACTCACGGGTTCGATTTTTGTAAATAAACCAGTACCGGAATAACCTTTGCGAGCCGCAGGATTAAAATAGGTTTTATACCCTTCAACGTATTTTAGTTCGTTTGGAACTTGAGAGCTTTCACATTTAATTTCTTGCAAGCCGAGCACATCGGGACTTTCTTTTTTTAGCCAATCGGCAAAGCCTTTTTTGCTGACCGCGCGAAGTCCATTTACATTCCAGGAGATAATTTTCATAAATTTAGTATAATAAGAATATGAATAAATTAAAAGTTGCGTTTATTGATCGAGATGGAGTGGTTTTGAATGAGCCAGATCCAGATCAGCAAATTGATTCTTTGGCCAAATATAAAATTCTACCAAAAGCTGTAGAAGCTTTACAGGACTTGCAAAAAGCTGGTTACACTTTAGTGATGGTGAGTAATCAGAATGGCATTGGTTTGCCGCATTTCCCTGAAGAATCTTTTAGAATTCCACATGAAAAAATGATTAGTGACTTGGCGGCTGGCGGCGTTAAATTCTACAAAATTTATGTTTGCCCGCATATGCCAGAAGCTAATTGTGAATGCAGAAAGCCGAAAATTGGATTAGTAAAAGAATTGATGGCAGAAGTCGATTTGGAGAATTCTTTGATGATTGGCGATAGAGATACTGATGTGGAATTTTCGGTGAATCTTGGAATTAAAGGCTATAAAATTCTCAGAAATACGGATGGACTTTATCAGGCGGTGACAAAAATTCTTACATAAATTAAAAGGTTGGGTTATAATGCGCGGGTAAATTAACCTTATTCAAAAATGTCTACAAAAAATAGCAATGCTGGTTTAATTGCCTCCATTATTTTCGCGTCAGTAGTTATTTCCGGTTCATTAGTTTTTTTCGGTTTAAAATATTTTGATAAAGGCACAAGTCAGGAAGAAATTCTTGATGGCATACAAGCCTACGTAGATAACCAGGAAAAAGCGGCTCAACAAGCTCAGGAGGAAGAAAATAAACCAAAGTTAATTGAAGGTGATCACACGGATGACGATCCGGTTTTAGGTGACAAGGATGCGCCAATCACAATAGTGGAATTTTCAGATTATGAATGTCCATATTGTGGGGCTTTTTATAATGATGCATATCCAAAAATTCGTTCTGAATATATTGACACAGGGAAGGTTAAGTTAGTTTTTAGAGACTATCCCTTGAGTTTTCATCCTAATGCTTACCCAGCAGCACTTTTTGCAGAATGCGTGAGAGATCAAAAGGGTGATGGTGCATATTTTGCAGTGCATGATCAGATTTTTGAAACTATTGAAAATGGTTTTGATTATGATTCAATGAGTAAATTTGCTGTTGGAATTGGTGCTGATCAGGCTCAGTTAAAGACTTGTTTTGATAGCGAAAAATTCAAAGAAGAAATTGCTCAAGATCAGGCGGATGGTCAGGCTTTGGGCATTACTGGAACTCCTGGATTTATCGTTGATGGCTGGGCTGTAAAAGGGGCACAACCATTTGAATCTTTTCAACAAATTATCGAAGCAGGTTTAGCTGAAAAAGATGCTAATTAAAGTTCTCAAAAATCCGGTGAATTTGCTATCGATGTTAGGTGTAAGTTTGCTGGTTTTTGATCTGCAGTATTATATGATGGCTAATTTGCCAGGCACGCAGGATCGTATGTGCGTGATGGGTGCTGGGTTGACTAGGGTGAATCTGGTTTTTGCTGGATTAATTGCGGTGATGTCTGGATTAATGGTTAGTGGATTAATAGAATTATTCAGGAAGAAGAGTAAGAAATTAGCTGCCTCAACTTTGTCAGGATTGGCTTTGATAGTTGCAACATTGACAGTGTTTTGTGCGGCATGTACTTTGCCTTTTATCACGTTATTTGGTTTTAGTTTGGGGTTATCATTTATTGGTGATTATGATTTAGCGATAAAAATTGCCAGCTTAATTTTGATGATTATGGCTTTGGTGTTGGTTGAAAAGAGATTGAGAAAGGGCTAAGCTTATTTTGCGATTTTCATTCTAAATTATTAATTTTAAACTTATGGCTAATTTACTAAATAAGATGGCTCCGGATTTTGTTTTGGAAGATCAAAATGGTGAGAAACATTCTTTAAAAAATTATCTTGGGCAGATGGTTTTGCTTTATTTTTACCCAAAAGATATGACACCTGGCTGTACAGTTGAGGCTCAGTGTTTTAGGAATCGTTTGAATGATTTGAAGAAATTGGATGTGCAGGTTTTAGGTGTGAGCTGTGATGATGTTAAGTCTCATAAAAAATTTGCAGAGAAAGAGGGTTTGAAATTTCCGTTGTTAGCGGATGTGGATAAAGAAGTAGTGAATGCATATGGCGTTTGGGTTGAAAAAAGTATGTACGGCAAAAAATACATGGGCATCCAACGCGACTCTTTCTTGATCGACAAAAAAGGCAAAATCGTCAAACACTACGTAAAAGTTAAACCTGAAGAACATACAGAAGAAGTGATTAAGGATGTGAGGGAGATGTAGAGCTAGTTTTCAACCACAAATGTGAGCCTTATAATACCTGGGGTGGCCCAATCGAAGGTGCGGATTTTGAGGGTGCCGATTTCGGAAGTGTTGTGGACGTGGTTGCCTCGGCAGGGAGTGATGACGTCTGGGCCAATTTTGGCCAGGCGGACTTCGGTGATGCCATCTGGGAGGCGGTGGAGAGAGCAAAGTTTTTTGGCTTCTGCTAGGCTGACAAATTCAAAGGTGACTTCCCTATTTTCGGAGATGATTTCATTGGTGCGAGCTTCAGCTTTGGAGATTATTTCTGCTAAAGGTAGTTCGGTTTTGACTTCATAATCACATCTGACTTTATTGCCTTTAAATCTAGAATCAACAATTCTGCCATCAAATAAATGTCCAAAAACGGCAGTTAAGATATGTTCGGCAGAATGTTGGCGCGGATCGATTTCAGACATTCTAAAATATTATTAATATTAAGCTCCAGTGCACATTGGGTTTGGGCTGATGTAGATTTCTTTGGTTAGGCTATCGATACTACAAACTCCACCACAGCCTTGTTGACTCATTACCCATTTGCCGTCTTCGAGTTCAAACATTACATCTTCATCATCGGCGTCATAGTAGCAGCCTTCTGCCTCTAATTTGGCATTAGCTTCTTGTTTAGTTAGTGGAATATTATTTTTATCAACACAAGTACTAAATTCACCAACTGATTCTTCGTCTTTTGTATGCGGGACTAAGCCTTCGCAACATTGTTTATCAGAAATCGCAGGATTTCCTAAGGAGCCGCCTTCCATTACGCAAACGCCTTCTAAAAGATCTTTAGGAAAAATAGTATCGTCATAATATTCTCTGTCGTTATCTTTCATGGCTTTCATTCTATAAAGCATTTCAGCAACTTCTTTACGGGTCATAGATTCGTTTGGACCGAAATTAAAAGTTGGATTGGCAAAATCGTCGTCCACGCCTAGTTTTGACCAATCAGCATCAAAATATGTGTAGTGCTGGACACCAACTGAATAAGCGGCAAAAGCACTTACGTAATATTTGTGCCACCATTCTTTTTCGACGTTTTTCCAGGAAGCTATGTCGTATGAATTAGCGAACATGCCATATTGCCCAGGAATTTTGCCATCATTAAATTCTAAAAGAGCCATTTTAATCGCCTCCATTCTCGTAACGCATTGAGCTGGTTTAAAACTACCATCGGCATAACCTTGAACTGTAGCTCTGGCGCGCCCAGCAATGACATATTTTTCATACCAGGATCCTTTAGGAGTGTCAGTAAATAATTTTGCGGAATAATTTGCCGTATCAACTCCCAAAGTTTCAAAGAGCATTTTCAACAATTCTACTCTGTTAACGCATTTATCTGGGTGGAAGGTGTTATCAGAATAGCCGTTAATAATTTGATTTTGGTGCATCCAGTTAATTGCAGTTTTGTATGGAGTGCTGGTTTTGACGTCTGTAAAAGCTAGGGCTGTCAGAGTAACAGTGATTAAAATCATCAGCGCTGGAATTGCCAAGAGAAATTTTTTCATAAGGAGGAGAATTTAAAAGAGATTGGTTAAAAGCTACTACTCGGATAGGAGAAAGTAAATGAGAGAATTATCTCTGCCCGGGCAGAGCGCAGCATCCCTTGTGGAGACTCACTGCATAGCCACCAACTTTGATTTTGTCTGTGACATCAACGAAGATAAGGCCTGGTTTATTCATTGAGAAGCCTTGTTCGACTACAAAATTTGTTTTTGGAGAAAGCTTAAAGTGTTTGAGATAAGCGCCCAATGCGCCAGCGGCAACTCCAGTAATTGGATCTTCGTTAATTCCTGCTAGTGGATTGAATTGGCGGGCATGAAAATCTGCATCGGCGGAAATTGTTTCTGAAGTAAATGGGTAGAATCCTCGTGCGCCAGATTCTATGCAAAATTGTTTTATGCCTTCTAGATCCGGCTTGATACTTAATAAAACTTCTAAAGATTTTACTGGAATAATAAGTTTTGGGGTGCCAGTTGAAACAATTTTTAGCGGAAAATTTAAAAGGTCATTTTCTTTTAAATTTAGCAGTTTTGCGATTTGGGTTTTTGTGCTTTCGTAAGGGAGGAATTGCGGATCGAATTGTGTCATTGTTATCAATCCATCCTCAGCACATTCAACTGCTAGAAGTCCTGCTTTGGTTTCAATTGTGAATTGCCCGGCTTGAATTTTGCCTTCTTGTTTTAAGAGATGGAAAGTTGCAATTGTGGCGTGTCCGCAAAGATTCACTTCTTGAGTTGGCGAAAAATATCGGATCTTAAAATCAGCTTTTTCGGATTTAGAAATAAAAGCAGATTCACTAAAACCAAGATCAGCGGAGATCTGGATCATTTGGTTATCAGTCAAATCATCAGCATCAAAAACTACGCCTGCAGGATTACCTTCATGCGGATTTTTGGTGAAGGCCTTGATGAGATGCACGATTGGCATTTCTACTTTTTACTATAATAGAAATATTTGAATGTGATTCCGGCTTCACTGTCGGCGTCTAAAACTTCTTCGGAAAAGTTTTTTGGTAGATCCGGCAAGAAAGTATCACAGTCGAAAGTTTTGTCGATTTTCGTAAGGTAGATGCCGGTTAAATGAGGGTTATTTAGGGCTTCTTTAAAGACCTGAGCGCCACCGATGATGAAGATTTTTTCGATGTTGGAGTCGGCGGATGAGAGAGCTTTGTCGAGAGAATCGAAAATGTCAGCGCCGGGAGCGTTGTAATCAGATTGATGAGTTAGTACGATATTGATGCGACCTGGAAGTGGTCTGAATTTTTCTGGAATTGATTCCCAAGTTGTACGCCCCATTAAGACCATATTTTGTTTTTGTGGATCTTGTGTTTCCAGTGTCATCTTCTTAAAAAACTGCATTTCTTTTTTTAAATGCCAAGGCAGTTTGCCATCTTTGCCAATACCAAGGTTTTTGTCAGCGGCAACGATTAAATAAACTGGGTGTTTCATGATTCAAGAGTAACACTTTAACAGAGGTGAGTAAACTTATAATAGTTTTATAAATTCTTCTACTGTGAGATTTAAATCGTTTAAAATAGTTCTCAAAAGACCTTTACCTAAATCTTCATTAGAATGTATAGGAATAACAGTTCTTAATGAACGAGTTTTATCTTCAACAAAAACATGGCTTCCCTTTTGACGAATGACCACAAATCCAATTTTTAAGAGAACTTTTAAAAGCCTCTTTCCAGAGATGATAGGTAGATTTGTCATAACTAGATTGTTACTTCTACCTGCTGTATACCAATAAATTTACTGACCATTATTGGCTTTTTATCTTCTAACTCTACTTCTAAATATAATTCTATAGCCTCCTGAATGCGTTTTTGCAAAAGCTTCATAGTTTTTGCTTGAGTATGGCATCCTGGTAAAGTTGGGACGCTAGCCATATAAATTCCATCTTCGTCTTGGGTGACTACAATAGGAAAATTATATTTTTTCATAACAAAGTTTTTATATTCTTGAATCATTTTAGCATATTTATAGGATAAAATAGAAAAACTCATTTAATCCTAGCAGGCAAAGATTAAATTTTCCTAAAATTTTTCTAAATTATTTCTAAACGGCGATTGGGAATTTGATGAAAGGTTCGTGTTCGTAGCCGACTAATTCAAAATCTTCGAATTTTAAGTCCCAGAAAGGTTTTTGAGCGATTTTTAATTGTGGAAGTTTGTG
>JBBTQK010000011.1:0-29114 GCA_038065735.1 Patescibacteria group bacterium
GCATCTTCAACTTGTAATTCTACATTATAACTACCTTCGTTTAAGTAAGTGTGAGTTACCAATTCGCCAAAACTATCAAACTCTCCATCGCCATCAAAATCCCATTTGTAATCAACGATATTATTGTCGCTATCTGTGCTTTGCTTAGCGTTAAATACTACGGCAAATGGAGCCATGCCAGAGACGGAACTTGCATCTTTAGCCGGGGCCGGATCAGTGGTGATTTTGGCTTTTGGACTGCCTTTTGGAGATTCTACTTTAATGATTTTTTTAACTTCATCAATTTCATCTTTTTCGTCGGTTACAGTTAGGCTGACCTCGTAAGTGCCTTCTTTTTTGAAAGAATGACCAATGGTTTTGGTGATTTCATTTTTGCTACCATCGTGGAAATTCCATTCGTATTTAGTGATCTGGCCGTTTGGAGAAGTAGATTCTTCACCTTTAAAAGTATAGTTTACGCCGATCGTAAAGGCCGCTGGATTATCAACTATTGAGATCACGGCTTCTGGGCCGGTTTCTTCTTCTACGATGATTTCTTTTTCTTCTACATCAAATTCGCCGGTGGTAGAAGTTACCCTTAGTCCTACGTTGTATTTACCAATTTTTGTAAAAGTGTGTTTAGTGGTTGAGCCTTTGGCGTCATCAAATTGACCATCTTCATCAAAATCCCATTCGTAAGTCTGGATATTGCCGTCTGGATCAGTTGATTCAGTGGCATCAAAATTAACTTCGAGAGGAGCTTCGCCAGATTGTGGATCAGCTTTGAATAAAGCGGCCAGAGCCTGATTCTCAATAGAAACCTGTTTAGTATATTCGTAGCCTGTGCCAACTTCTCCAGTATCTTTATCTTTTACTATGATGCTTAAAGTCACGGTATAAATGCCTTTTTCTTTATAAACATGAGAAGTAATTTGGCTTGTACCTGTAGTTTCGTCACCAAAATCCCAGTTATGTGAAACTATAGAATATTGATTGCGATCAACCGGCACATTACTAGCATCAAATTTAATTTCAATCGGAGCGCTTAAACCAAGAGTTTCCTCTGGTGTTGTCACAATCGGCTCAAGCAATTCGCCAGCAACTTCTACACGTTTACTGTCTAGATAAACATAAGTAAATCCCCAAACTATCAAGATCAAGAATAGAGAAATTCCTGAGATGACTGAAGTTTTGAGAGCGGCGCGTCTAGCTTCTTTATCAAATTTTTTGGCCATACTAGCGCGGAAAAGTCCGATCATCGTAAAGACAAAGGCAACAAGTGAAACAAGAATAAAAATGAAATGAACAAAGGTGATCAATCCGTTAATAAAAATTGACTGATCAACGCCTAATAATTTTGCGATAGGATTTTGTCCCTCACCAGACTGAGCCAAAAATACAAAAGATAGAATCAAGAGAATCAATATAATAGAAGCAAAAGCACCAAAACAACCAAGCAAAACTTTTTTACGAGCGGCAGGGTTTGGGGCAGACACCGGAGGTGTCTTTGGAGCTACAGGAGACACCGCAGGTGACGCAGGAGAGGCTGCGGGTCCAGAGGGCGTCTGAGTTGCAGCACCCAAGGGAATAGCAGATTTAGGTGCAGAACTATTTTCTACACCAAAGTCTTGAAATTCACTAGTGGTTTTTGGCATATTCTCAGGCTTATTTTGATTATTTTGTTCTGGCATTTTTTGCTAATTAATTAAGGATTAGAAAATTGTATTTCTTGAGTTATGGCGTCTTCGTTGCCGTAGATATCGCGAACTGTTAATTTAACGACAGTTTTACCCCAGATTTTTTCAAAATTAGTAGTCCAGGTGCCTGGGAGTGGAGTTTTGAAATCTTCATCATTGGTTTTATTCCCATCAAGATCAGTATCAAAATAAATATTTTTGTCGATGATATAGTAAGAAATGCTGCCAATTGATTTTGAGAAATCAAATTGAACTGTGTCTTTTTCACCATTCAAATAAACGATATTGTCGCTTGCAGGCTGTGGATTGACGATCAAAGAAGCCTTTAATCCATTTACGTTTGGAGCCTCAGTTAAATCTTTAGCAGCAGTGATTTCTTCGTCAATTTCCAATGGAATCTGCAGAGTTTTGCTCACTTTATCGGTGTTGCCAACGTTATCCACTATTTCTAGTTTCACCACGTATTCTCCTGGATATTTGTAAAGACGCTGGGGATCACGTTGAGTGGAATTAATGTCATTGTCCTTGATGCTATCGAGATCGCTATCGGCAGTCTCCAAGTCTGATTCCGTATCAAAATCCCAATGATAAGTTAGAATCTTAGCGCCGGTCATATCGTCAGCAGTAGATTTATTGATAAACTTAACTTTCATTCCACCGCTACCCTTAATAGCTTCAAATTCAAAATCAGCTTTTGGTGGTTTAGTTAGACCTTTTACGTAAATTTTTACCGGAGTTGAGATGGATTCTGCTCCTTTGTCGTCAACAACTTTTAGACGAACTTCATAACCTTCCTGATTTATTTTTTCATATGTATGTTCAACAGAAGCTTCCTTAGTTGGGTCATTATTGTAAAAACCGTCACCTTCAAAATCAAAAATATAACTCTTAATTTCACCGTCTGAATCTGTAGAAGTGCTGGTAAAAGTCACAGTATCTCCGGCGTAAACCAGAGTAGTATTCACAGAAAGCCCAGCAATTGGAAGTTTATTTGGACCGTTAATCACGGTAACTTTAGAATAATTGCCATCCTCGATATCCTCTTCATTAGAATAAGAAAGACCATCGTTATCGGTTACCTCCAGGCCAAAACCGTAAGTCATTTCTGCGGCTTGCTTACCCTTTGTACCAATAATTAATTGCGCTGAAGTATTTGAAGTAATCTGGGTGCCAAGTGGCTCGTCTGGATTATTGATATCAAAATACCACCATTTGTATTTTACGATCTGACCATCAATATCTTCGCTGCCAAAAACCTTTGTATTAATTGTTACCGGAGTAATTAATTTACTGGTAGATTTTTGGGGAATACCTTGGACGGTGCTGAATTTTGGAGGGACGTTAACAACTTGAATCTGGATGGTATCTTCTTCGGAAACCAATTCAGGATCGTCTTTGTCGCTAACTTGAAGAGTTACTTCATACTCATCACCTACTGGATTAACTTCTTTGTAGGCGTGATTAATTCTAGATTTTGAACTTAATTTTTCATCACCAAAATTCCAACTGAATTTTAGATCTTTAAAAGTGCCATCAGTATTTCTAGAATCCTTAGCGCTAAAAGTTAAAACATCTTTTTTATTAACTACAATAAGTTCGCTTGGATCAGCAATTTCTTCACCATTAACTTCTATAGAAATCTTTGCTAAAGGCAGCTCACCGCCGCTAATAAATACTCTTTTTTCGATTGAGTTTTCTACATCATCTTCGTCATAAATAGTGGCTCTAACCAAATATTTACCGGCTTTTTTGTAGGCATGCGCGATATCGTCGCCAAATTCTCCACTGGCATTTTCGCCATCACCAAAATCAATTTCAAAAGTCACGTCTGTATCATCGGCTGCGTCGCTTTCCAATTCAAATTCTAATTCAGCCAAACCGTCATCATCCAAAACACCCGTGGAAGCCTGACCATCAGCCCAGGCAATATCCAAAACTTTATCAATTTTTATATTCTTACTTATTTCAGAAAACTCTGAATCAGGATTTAATACATCGATAACTTTTAATTTAACTGTATAAGCTCCCTTTTCTTTAAATTTAACTATTGGGTTTTTGATCTTTGAGATATTTCCGACATCAGGCTTAATTTCCCATTCATACTTGAAATCAAAAGTTCCATCCGGGTCAAAACTCCTACTGCCATCAAAATGAACTGTGCCTGGCTGAGTTTTGTCTGGGATAGTAAAGTCAAAGGCAGCTACCGGTGGTTTTGAGGCTACACGATAACCAGTGATCGTAAATTCATCAGTATTTTGGCCACTTGGCCCAGTTGCGGTAACTTTCAAAGAAATATCGTACTTTAATGGATACTTGAATTCGTGAGTGATGGATTTAAGGCTGTTACCGGAATCAGTAAATGGATAAATTTTGTCGAAGTCGTCCTTAATACTGGCTGGGATTATCTGACCAGCACTAGCTTTGATAGTCCATTCGTAACTAGAAATTTTACCTAAGTCGGACTTGGAAGTGCTGCCATCAAAAGTTAGTAAGTTATTTATAAAAGCGTTATTTGGTGTGTTAGCTCTGATACGCGCAACCACTGAGGCAACTTCTAAAGTAAAGATTTTTTTATCTTTTTCACCAAGCAAGTTTACAACCTCAAGTACCACCTCGTATTTACCGGCTTCGGTGTACTTTGGTGAGGATTCGCCATCAAGAAGGCCGGATGAAGAATATTCTATAATTTCTCCATTGCCCAAATCCCATTTAAACTGAGAGACATCAGGTGTATTGCTGGCATCAAAAGTAAGCCCAGCCTTGGCGTCGTTTAAGGTTACACTAACGGTCTGTCTGTCTGTTAAAAGCAAACCAGTTGTTTCATCGTAATCAATTACAACCTGTGGCTGAGATTCACTACTAGAATCCACCGTTAATTCAATTTTAGTTTTTGGTGGTGTTACTTTAATAGTCAAAACAGTAATACCTGGAGCATATTTTGTAGGATCGTTAGAATTAATTCTGACCGCGGCAGTATATGTACCTGGACGCGTAAAAATACAACGTTTGGAGTTTTGACCAACGAAGTCTTCTTCATCATCAGGATTAATAAAAGTACTGCAATTTACGGAGCCATCTTCAGGGACAAGAGTTGCGCCGCTTGGAGAATTAAGGAACTCTTCTGTAGTTTTTGTACCACCTAGATCCCAAGTGATATTTTCACCCTGGATGGTACCACCGGCAGGATCGGCTGATCCTAGAACATCAAAAGTCACAACAAGTGGTGCAGCGCCAGTAACGGTATTTGCAGTAAGCTTAGCGTTAACAAATTTAAGCTGCTTTAATTCTTCGTAAAGTATTGATTGCTGTTTTAAACCGTAGAGCAAAGTATCCCCGGCTTTCCCAATATCAGTTTCTACACTCCAATTAATAATATGGTTATAAAGACCACTAGATTGGTTGGTTATGGCGTTTGTATCTGCATTAAATTCGTAGCCATATCCGAGACCAGACTTCATATCATTAAATGCGGTGGCTGCATTGCCCTTATTAATTGCATCTATATTTAAGAATTGTGCAAAAATGCTTTCGAGGATGCGGAATTTTTCGGCTAATTGATCTCTATAATCGTTTGAAAGAACTTCAATAAGATAATAAATACTTTCTTTTTGTTTATCTACGCTAGCAGAGGCTGGGATTACTTCAGAATATTTTTTGTGAAGCTTTAACCAGGCTTCAAAAAGACCTTCTATATAGTAGTAGTTATAGCCTGCGGTATTACAAATTGATTCGTCGCTGGCAGAAATTAATCCTTCCCAGCCACTTCTTTCTGCTTGAACATCACAATAAAATATCTCAGTTTGCTGGTCATTGATAAATTTCAAATAACGTTTTGTGCCCAGAGATTCAATGATATCAAGATCCTTATCAATATCGCGTAAGAATTCATTTATCAACCCTTCGCTTTCGCTAAAAGGAGGTAGCTTACTTTTAATATTAGAAAGTTTACTTTGAATACTATATAAGAAGGTAAGCATCTCAGTTCTAGATGGTAAATTTTGTGGTAAAAGAGATTCTTTATCGATATCATTCTTAATATTTTTGAATTCCTCTGTACTCTCAGCCAAAAAGGCGAAGCCATTAAAAATTTCCAGAGCGATGGACTTGACCTGTTCGGCAGAGGCGTTAAAGCTGCTGCTAGAAGTAAGTGCAGTACGAGCAGTACCAGTGAGCAATTCTTCTCCATCCGTACCACTCTTGATTATCGTGTTAACAAACGCAAAAGAACCCATTACGATAAGCAAACCAATTGCTGAATACATAATGATTTTTTTTGCTTTACCAACGCCGTCATCTTCACCACCGGCAGTAACATACAGTACACCCGCATAAATAATCATAATCACCGCAATGAAACCCAAAAAGCCCAAGGCGTAATTCACAATTCTCTTAACGAAATCCTTGGCATCTGTAGAAGCAACAAGTGCATCATCAAAACCATCTGTACTAAGCTCGGTCAAAGTCCCCTGATATTGAGTAAAACTTAGGCCCTGCTCACCAGTCTGAAACATATCACCAAAAAACTGGCCCCAATCACCTTCTGAATCCCAGTCAAAAGCCTGAGCTGTATCAGTAAGAGCTGGAGTAGATATGAGTCCAAAAGATACGGTTAATAAACCGATTAGTAGAACTTTTTTGAATTTTGTGAGGGATTTAGTCAATAATGACATATTTTCTTTTAGGAATTATAGGATTCGAGCTGCCAAAAGTCCATGATATATTGCAGTCACCTCTTCGGGCGTTTGATCGAATTTTATGAGTGTATTAACCAATGCAAAAGCCGCTAAGGCAAGAATAATTGCGATAGTCGCAGTGGTAAAATGTTTTTTAACTTTAGCCTGCACTTCTTCATTACCTGCAGCAGTGACATATTCATAACCGCTGTAGAAAAGACTTAAGAAAGCTAAAATAGCGACGAATCCGGCTGTGTAATTTGTGATATTTACCATTAGTCTCTTGGCAACTTCGATTTTTGGAAGTTGACTGCCGGCTTCCGGAAAAATAAAACCACGGATTATGATTTCTGATAATCCAACTACAATCAAACCCATGGCCGCATAAAGTACATGTTTCTTTGCTGCGCCAAGAGCTTCTTCGCTACCAACACTTGTTATTACAGTAAATCCACGAATTATAATCACCAAAACGGCAATAGTACCAAGGAAAATTTGGATAAAGCCAACTATTCCACGGATCTGAGAAACCGTTTCTTCCGCATATAATTCTGCAGTACCTATATCCTCAAAAGCCTCACCCTGCTCACCAAAAAACATTTTTTTGACAACGGTATCAGCCAACTGAATCAAAATCAAACCAGCGAGACCAATCAAGAGAGTCGTTTTGGCTTTGCCAGCTTCTTCTTCGTTCGCAGTAGAAATCAGTTTAATTGCGGCGATAATCACCATCACAAAAGCGATCGTACCAACTACATATTTAAATAAATCTATTCCAAAATAAATCGGACTACTTACCGTAGCCACACCTGGTTTAATATTAGCAGGGGCATCTGGGTGAATACCACTATCAACGTAATCAGGCAGATTTGTGCCACTACCTATAGATCTCAAATATTGCAGTGGCGAAAGAATCTCAACAGATTTAACTGGAGCTTCCGGAGCCGCGCTTGCTACTAGTACCTGGACGGTTAGGCCCAAATTCATAAGCATAAATACTACCACGAATTGTTTAAGAAATTTTTTCATTTTAATCTATTAATGTTCCCATATCCTGAAGTCTGCCGCTGATAACGGTACTAACCACCGCAAAGGCGCCAAATATAATCACCACCCCAATAATCGTGGCCGTGAGAATACGTTTAGCCTGCGTGCCCTGTTCTTCATTACTACCTGCAGATGCGTACATAACGGCAGCAATTATCAGCATCACAACAGCAACCGGACCAACAAAAGACACCACAAAATTGGTAATTCCGACTAATTGATTTACACCTTCTTTCGTATCAATACTCGGGTGAACTCCGGTGATTCCTGAGTAACTATTTTTGTCTACTTTGTAGAAAACTTTATTGATAAAAATATCGCCGATATAGATCAAAAGCAGGCCGCCAGCGCTATAAAGCACACCCTCACGACTTTTTTTGGCTTCTTCCTCCTTATCGCCAGAAGTAACCATAGTGACTCCATGCCTCACCAGCATCAATGTCGCATATGCACCAATTACGTATTTAACGAAGGTTACAAAAATCTCCACCTGTTTGTCGAATAAATGCACGCGATTGAGAATTTCCTGCGGGCTCTCGAGTAGAGAACTCTTTTCCATATCAAAGATCTTGCCGATGTCTTCGGCCATGCTGATCATAATAAAAGCCAAGAGCGCATAAAGTAGACCTTTGCGGGCGTTGGAAACCTGATCTTCGGTATGACCCTCACTAACCAACGTAAAAGCCATAATCGTAATGTATAAAATACCCACCACAACGGTGAGAATCTTGACGTAAGCAAGTCCACCAAGCACAAATTTCTTGAAGGTTTCTTGACCAGTATCTCCAGCTGGCGGCACCGGAATCTGGTTTTCCATTAAAATCTCCTGGAATTCTTTATTTTCGGGAAGCAGAGACCTAGCCACGGTAGTAACCTGAGTTGTGACCAGCATCAAGCCAATAACCAGCGTTAATTCTGCCAGAAATTTTGCAACTTTCTTGATGAATTTTGGATTTTTGTTTTTAGACAACCGGTTTTGTTTTTATGTATCATATTATTTTAGCAGATTTTAGAGATGTGTACAACATAAAGACTTGCGCTTCTTCTTATGTTAATGATATATTCCCTCTCGAAGCCGAAGGCTTTTTGAAGATATCTAAATTTAAGACAACATGATCAACTCAATAACAAACTATATCAAGGGCAGTTCTGAAGAATTAAGTAAAGTAGTTTGGCCTACAAAACAACAGGCAATAAAACTTACTATTATCGTATTGGTTTTTTGCGTAGTTAGCGCCTTGTTTTTTGGTGTTGTGGATTATGTTTTTAATCTGATATACGACCTAATTATTAAATCCAACGTAAATGTCTAGACAAGTTGAAGGTACAGGTAGGCACTGGTATGTAATTCATACTTATTCTGGTTACGAAGATGCCGTGCGTGAAGCGTTGACTCAGCGTATTGAATCTCTTGGAATGCAAGATTTGATTTTTGACGTTGTTGTGCCAAAAGAGACTCAGATCGTTATTAAAAAAGGACAGCCAGTAACAGAAGAAAAACGTATTTTCCCAGGCTACGCCTTGGTAGATATGATTGTAACTGATGATAGCTGGTATGTAGTTAGAAATACTCCGAACGTGACTGGTTTCGTTGGAGCCGGTACGATTCCTATTCCAGTTAAGCCGGAAGAATGGAAAGTTATCAAAAAACACATGGGTCAATCTGAACCTAAATTCAAAATTGATTTTGCCATGGGTGATAACGTTATCGTCTTGGACGGACCATTCGCAAACTACGACGGCTTGATAAGCGCAATCGACGAAGACAAAGGTAGAGTTAAAGTGTTAATCACTATCTTTGGACGTGAAACTCCGGTTGAACTAGAGTTCACTCAGATCAAGAAGAAGTAATTACTCTGAATCTGCATGCCTAGGTTGAACTTTGTTGAGGTAGAAGTCGTTTACGGCTGTGACGATGAGCTCTCTTTCTGTTGCGGCTGCTAACATTGGATCCGACAATGCACTCAGGATTTCCTCATTGGTTTTTAAGGCTGATTCCAGCACTTTCGCCAAAGATCGTTCTGTATCCGGGAGATTAAGTTCAATTAAAAAAAGTGTTGGGTGTAAGGCACCCGCAGAACCAAGAGCATCACGAACCGCCATCCTCACCTCCTCCGGTACGACCGCATCAAAACCTTCTTTTAAAATATCTGCTTTTGGACTGTCCATATTTGTTTTTAATTAATCGTTAATACTATCACATCTTGGCCGATTTAGAAAGTAAAATTCACCCAAGATCAGTCAGTAGTATATTCTTTGCTCACAATCCGTCTCCGAATGTACAGCTTTTTGCCGTACAAACGGAGACGGAAGCATAAATAGAACCATGACTCCACGATACGGGCTCCCCGAGTCGCCATCTGCATAAGGTATTGCAATTTGCGGTTTTTTCTCTTAAGCTACTCTAAAGAATTCCTCTTCTTAAATATGAAAAAATTTACAGTTTTTACGATTATTTTAACTTTGGTCGTGGTAGTTGTTTTTTCGGAAATGTTTGCAAAAGAATATTTGCCGGCTATTAAAGCTATGGTTTTTGGCGCGAGTGACGAACTTACAACTGAAGAAACTGATTCTCCCCTACCGGATAGCCTTAAAACCAGTATTTTGGATATTGGTACAATTGGAGAAAATCAATTAGGTGCTGACGTGAGCGCGGAGGAGAGTGGCGAAGAAAATACGGAAGAAACAATCAGTGGTGACGATAGCCAAGATTTAGTAGGTTTGCCGATCATGAGTGGGGAAATTTTGGATGATACAAGTGCAGATGCAGGCGTTACAACAGATATAGAAGAAGAAAGTGCGAGCGATATCCTTGGAGATTTATTTGGTGAAGAAATAGGTACAACCGACGACTCCGCGAGTGAAGATTCTACAGATTTAGCAGATGGAGAAATTGGCAATAACGAAGAAGTTAGGGATTTTGAAAGCGAGAATTTCGTTTCAACTTCAACAACCGTATATTTGCGTGATGAACAGATTAAAAGTGCTGGTTTTGAGAATGCCTATTTAGAAAAAGAGTCCTTTGATGATTTATTCTTTAAAACTATGGATGTTAGCGATTTGGAAGATGTGGAAATCACAAAAACCGTTATCAGGACTCAAGAAAGTTTGTTAGCTAAAGTTTATATTTTTAAGGCTGGAATTCAGACAAATATTAATGAAGTTTATGAGGTATTAAGCTTAAGGGCTGGTGAGGGATTAGGTGTGCAGGTTAATGAGACAAATGACTTTGGAATCGCTTCATTCTACCTTAATGATCCAAAACGTTCAGGGACGGCTTTTTTGACAGTTAGAATTGGTGGCATGATCTATGGCTTCTCCTACCCAAAAGAATATCATTCTCAAATAAAAAACCTCATCCAATTGATAGAGTGGGAAATGGGCTAGAGCTCTTGTCCAGCATTTGACTGCTCCATAATCTTCTCTGCAAATCTGTACACGTACAGACCAACCTCATTACTCTTCTCGACAGTGAAACCTGGGTCTTTTACTAATAACTCAAGATCCCCATTAATATCACCACTCATATCGCCATTGATTCTTTTGATTAAATCGGCTTTTAGTGGGCTCTCAGGAGCAAAATTTAAAGTGGCCATACCTAGAACATATTGAGCTAATTTATATTGAGGACCAGCACCCTTTTTTAAAAAGTAACGATGTTCAAACTTATTTTTGCTAGCTATTATTTGTGCCGCCATGCCAGCCATTTCACTAAATCTCATGATGTCGCTTGGACCTGCTAGAGGATGGACTTTATCATTTAATGCAAATCTTTCACCAATATATAGTTGCTTATCTACAGGAGCGTTTGGCAACCTATCTTCATCGAAGGCGTGAATTGCCTCATGATCTATTAAACCAATGGAAAAAGACTTAGATAATTCCATCTTTTCTTCAGGTGAAAGACCTAAAGTCTTTGCGATATCTTCTACGTTTCTACTGTCTGCCGACTTGTGAACTAAAATTTGATGATCTATTCTAAAGTAAAGAGCAGCTGGCGGTCTTGGCGTAGCAGAGCTAATTTCAAGTATAGGATTATCTAAATATAAAACTGGGGTTTTGGAAGTAAAACTGCCGTTACTGACTTCTGCTATTTTTCTATCTGTAATGGTGTAAATACCAGCTTCTTGTCTACCATCACTACCAAAATAAAGAGTAGCATATATATTTTGTGGCCCAATGATCGTATTAAACAGATGTAACAATTTTAGCTGACTAAAAAATGAATCAGGATGATTAATAAAATTCGCCCAATACTTAGTGATATAATCCCTAAAAGCCGGTTGATCGTTTTGTAAATCAGTGATAACGGTATTGACGATTTTAATCAAACCAGCTGTATCCGTTGGTTTTTGGCTTAAGGCGGTTGCCAATTTTAAGTTAACTTTTTTTGCAAAATCTGCAAATTCAGAAGGATTCATATTTAATTCTTCAGGAACTTGGCTATTTACCTCTCCATCTAATATTTTGATGTTTGGAAAAGGAATTTCTGGCACTTCAGGTAAATCAATATTAGTTGCAGAACCGTCTTCTGAAAGACCTGGTTCTTGATTTATTATAGAAGCCGCGCCTTGACTAACTGTTGTTCTATTTGAATTAATATTGCCTGCTACTTCCGGATCTTTTTTGCATCCACTCAAGGCTAGCAAAAGTGCAGTACCACCTCTCAACAAAGTCTCAGATATTCTTTTTTCCATGGGATTTATTAATCTTAGGTAGCACTATAACATCCTTAGCTACTCCCGTCAATAAGCTCAAGATTGCTGGACCTTTAATAGCATAAATAAAGCCGGCTTGACGATGTTCATGTTTTGGCGTACTTTGCTGCCTCATAAATAGACTATTATGCAGCAGCAAAAACCTGGTCCGGGCCCTCGCACTGAATACACATCTGATGATTTAATAGATGATCTAGAGGATCTTTTAGAGAGATCTCCTACTGTTTTGGATAAATTACTTGCAGAATTCAATCTTACAAAAAAGCAGTTAATTGCTGCGATGATTATTGAGGCTGATTGTATTAACGAGCATGGAGTAGGAAGATATAACCAGATTTCAGAAGGCTTAACTGGGCAGATCGGTACTACAGATATAAAAGAAGCTACACGTCAATTGGGACATTATAGTTTTGCTGCAATGAATATGATTGCTGGTAATTTATCTATTAATTTCGACACAATAGAGAGTGATCCAGATGCAGCTCTAAATGGATTTTTAGTTTTAGTTGAATCTTCTAATTTATCCAAAGATCTTTTAACTAAGTTTCCTGACTTTTTAGACCGCTATAATCAAAGTGCAGAAAAGAAAGACCTGGATCTACTGGCAAGAAGTGAGATTGCACTCCGAGTTCTGTCAGATTGTAGAAATATTAATGAAAAAAATGCGGCAGTGCCAATTGTAATTCAAAATCTTGCCGAAATCGAGCCTGATATTTGGAATCTGTACAGTGAAGGCTTAAGAATAGGAAAAAAATCTCTGGACTTGGCAAAGCTTATTAATATATTTGGAAGTCAAAATAAGCTTCCTTTATTAGCGGCAAGATTTGGACCGAATTTTGTTAATATCATCGCTGATTTCAAATCTTTGGAAATGAGGGCCTTACTTGAAGATCATGGTATTGATACAAACCTTTTTGATGATTCAGATGTGGCAAATCAAGCGCTTGGGAAATTAATAATAGCCATGGGCATCCATGATGAATTCATATCAGTTATAAGAACTCATAGTGACCTCGTAAAGAGTATAGTGGCTTTGATGGAGGATTCTCCTGATTTTTATGATAACGATGGTGATTCAGATGAGGATACTGTTAAGAGTATTGTAGATGTAGTTTTGAAGCGACTTGAGGAATCAGCATCTAAAAAAGGCAAAGGTGACAATCAATTAAACTAATGGTTTATAATATTTGACTTTTGGCTTTAGATCCGTAGAATATGCGAGTTACTTGCTTCTACAATTAATATTTTTAATTATTAAAAATGGCTAAAGACATTAAAACCGTCGTGAAGCTGCAAATCGCAGCCGGCAAAGCCAATCCAGCACCTCCAGTAGGTACTGCACTTGGTCCCCATGGCGTAAATATTCAGGAATTTTGTTCTCAATTTAATGCTCAAACTAAGGATAAAGGAGAAACTATTATTCCAGCTGAGATTACGATTTTTGACGATAGAAGTTTTACCTTCATTCTAAAAAGTCCTCCAGCAGCCGTTTTGATCAAGAAAGCAGTTGCCCTAGCAAAAGGTTCAGCGACTCCTCACAAGGATAAAGTTGGAAACATTACTAGAGCTCAGTTAGAAGAAATTGCTAAGATCAAGATGGAAGATCTTAACGCAAATGATCTAGATGCAGCGGTGAAAATCATTGCTGGTACAGCTAGAAGCATGGGTGTTACAGTAGACCAATAAACAATTTATATTTCGTGGGAGGCTTTGTCTTAATTGACGGCCGTTAGCCCTCCAGAGGCGGGTAAACCCTCCAAAGGCGGGCAAGTACCACTAACCAATCAAAACTATGGCAAGACATGGAAAAAAATACCGCGAGGCGGTGAAGAAGCTTGAAAAAGATAAGCTTTATTCTATTGATGAAGCGGCTGCACTTCTAAAGCAGACTAATTCTGCAAAATTTGATGCGAGTTGCGAAGTGCATTTCAACTTGGGACTTGATACAAAACAGGCTGATCAGAACATTCGTACCAGCGCAAGTTTGCCTCACGGAACAGGTAAAGATGTAAAAGTAGTGGCTTTCGTAAGCGAAGATCTAGCTAAAGAGGCAAAAGCAGCAGGAGCAATCGAAGCTGGAACTGAAGGACTTATCGAAAAAATCGAGAAAGGATGGTTGGAATTTGATGTGGCCGTAGCTGCTCCAGACCAAATGAAGGCTCTTAGCAAAATCGCTAAAATCCTTGGTCAAAAGAGACTTATGCCAAATCCAAAAGCCGGTACAGTTACTCCGGAACCATTAAAGGTTATTGCTGAATTAAGAAAAGGTAAAGTTGAGCTCCGTGTAGATAAGGACGGTAACTTACACAATATTTTTGGTAGAGTTTCTTTTGATGAAGCTAAGCTAAAAGAGAACCTAAAATCTTTGATTAAGGTAGTTCTTGATGCTAAGCCAATCAGTACAAAAGGTACATATATCAACAGCATAAGTGTTGCCGGTACTATGGGACCTGGAATTCACCTAGATGTGAATAAGGCAGTTGCTGAAAGCAAATAAATTTGTAAATGAATTGAAAAGACCCTTTCGTAAGATTGGGTCTTTTTTTTGTAGCTGGTTTGTCCGTTAGAATACTCTCATCGCCTCTCCAAATATACGTCAAAATGCCGGCATTTCGGAGAAGGAAAATGAAAAATAAACTATGCCTTCACTACACGGCCGCCTTTTCCATAGCCAAGGCCTCTTGTAAAGACTGTAAACCAACGGCTAATTGCTTAGCGTCTGGTTCTTTTGTGGTTAGACGTTGAAACCAGAGACCTGGAGCGATTAAGGCCTTAACAAAAACATTATTTACATGGCGAGCGCTGATCTTGAGATATTCATAAGAAATACCTGCAATGAGAGGTAAGGCGGCCAAACGAACTGCCAAATTCACCCAAAAATCAGGTTGTTTTGGGATGAAAGTGTAAACAATTACGCTAAGAGCAAAAACGATGATAATAAAACTTGTGCCACAGCGAGGGTGGAAACGAATTTGCTTTTGAGCGTTTTCTACATTTAGAGGGAGATGGTTTTCGTAGTTAAAAATGGATTTGTGTTCGGCACCATGATATTCAAAAATCCTGCGGAAACTTGGGATTTGAGAAAGAATAAAAATATATGAAAGGAACATGAACATTTTAATAACACCGTCAATAAGATTAAAAATGATGTAATTGTTGCTGATGTAAGTGCTCTGGCTTTCGAGGAATGTAGTTATCCAAAGTGGTAAAAATTTGAATAAACCAATACTTAAACCAATCGCAAAAATAAAAGAAAAGGCAAATAAAGTATACTCAAATGCTTTTTGAGCAAAAGTTTTTTTGGCTTCCGGATCAGTAGCTTTGGCTGGTTTAGCGTCTTCTTCAGTCATGGATTCATTTGCAGAATAATTAATCGCATCTGAACCAACTATCATCATTTCAATTAGATTGACCATTCCGCGTAAAATCGGAATATTGAGCCATTTAAAGCGCTGAGTTAGAGTTCTGTAATGACGTTTTTTGACACTAATTTCTCCATTTGGCTTACGCACAGCAATAGTGATGGATTTTGGTGAACGCATCATCACACCTTCGATCACGGCCTGCCCACCAACTGCAAAGTCGATAGTTGCCGGCTGGTTTGGATCATTGTCGATATCTTTATTTAGAGCCTCCATCGCCCAAGTGAGAATAAAAAAGTTAGTTTTCTTAAATATGTTCATATAAGTTTGTTAGGTTTTTGAGGATACTCTATAATCACTCGGAGCCTGAATAATATAGCGAAATTTCTTATGAAAGTAAAAATCAAACGTGTCGACAAAGAGTTGCCATTACCAATATACGAAACTGCCGGGTCGGTTGGTTTTGATATTCTTGCACGAGAAAAAACTGAAATTGCTGCTAAATCTATTGGGATGATACCTGCAAATTTGATCGTGGAGGTGCCAGTTGGATATATGTTAGTGGTGGCTTCACGCAGCAGTACGCCCAGCAAAAAGGGCCTCACTCCCCCACATGGTTTTGGGATTATTGATCATGATTACTGTGGGCCAACAGATGAAATTAAGGTTTTAGCGTATAATTTTAAAGATGAAGCTGTAGTAATAGAACGTGGTGAAAAAATTGCTCAAGGAGTTTTTGTGAGAATTGATAAATTTGAATGGGAAGAAGTAGAAGAAATGGAGGGCAAAAGCCGCGGAGGGTTTGGAAGTACGGGAGGATATAAGGCAATATAATTCTAAAAACAATATGGTGAAAGGTCAGTTTATTACACTTTACGGGATCAATAATATCGGCAAATCCACTCATGCAAAATTGCTAGTGGAGCGTTTGGAGAAAGAGGGATATAAGTCTAAGTATGTAAAATACCCGGTTTATGATTTAGCGCCGACGGGGCCTTTTATTAATGAAGTTTTGCGTGGAGAAGATGGTCAAAAAATTCCCGAGGATGAACTGCAGATGTGGTTTATTCTAAATCGTTATCAATTTGAACCGCAGATCAAAAAATGGATTGAGGAAGGTTATATTATAGTGGCCGAAGATTATACTGGCACAGGAATTGCTTGGGGAGTTGCGAAAGGCTTGGATGAGGAATGGCTTTTGGGCGCAAATAAATATTTACTGAAGGAAGATTTTGCTTTGATGCTGGAAGGTGAAAGAAGTTTGAGCGCGCGCGAAGAAACGCATGTACATGAGCAAAATGACGATTTGGTGCAAAAGTGTATTAGAGTTCATGAGAGATTGGCTGAGAAATTTGGTTGGACCAGAGTACAGGTACAGGCAGAAAAAGCCGAGACGGCTGAGTTGATTTGGGATAAAGTTAAGGGCTTTCTAGTTTGACTCTAGCCTAAACAAAAGATATTATGAATTTGCTTTTCACTCGGTGGAGAGCAATTTTATTTTTTCATTAAAATCTGATGAAACTTTTGGATGGTCGCAAGGTTTCCGGAGAGATGCTTAAAAGCCTTACTAAAGAGGTTAATAGACTAAAGTTCGATCATATTCATCCAAAGTTGGCAGTTATTTTGGTTGGCAAAGATCCGGCTTCTCTTTCATATATTGCTCAAAAGCAAAAGGCTTGCGCGCAAACTGGTATAGAATGGGAGGAATTTAATTATGAAACGGATATTACAACTGAGGACTTAATTAAAAAAATTCAGGAATTAAACGAAGATCATAATATACACGGAATTCTAGTGCAGCTACCACTTCCTGCGCACATTTATTCTCCAGATGTAATTAAGGCTATTGATCCAAAAAAAGATGTAGACGGTTTTACGGCTTACAACCTTGGTAAAATGTTTATTAGTAAAGAATTTGAGCATCTGCCACCGTGTACTCCAATGGGAGTTATTAAACTTTTAGAATATTATGAAATTCCGATTAAAGGTCAAGAAGTTGTGATTGTTGGTCATAGTAATATTGTCGGAAAGCCACTTTCTGCGATGTTGTTAAATAGAGATGCGACTGTAACAACCTGTCATATTCATACAAAAGATTTAGCTTTTCATACCAAGCGCGCGGATATTCTCTGTATTGCTGTGGGTAAACCCGGGTTGATTAGTGCAGATATGGTGAAGGAAGGTGCTGTGGTAATTGATATTGGCGTTAACAGATTAGAAAATGGCAAATTAGTTGGAGATATAGATTTTGAGAATGTTAGTAAAAAAGCCTCGTACGTAACACCAGTACCAGGTGGAGTTGGCCCGATGACCGTGGCTTGTTTAATGGAAAATACCGTTGCTGCAGCAAAAAGACTTATTACATAATTAACCAAATTGCCTTATGTGTGGAATCGTTGGAATTTACGGCCAGGATTATGTAGCTCAGGACATTTATGACGCACTGATCACTCTGCAACATAGGGGGCAAGATGCTGCGGGCATGATTACTTATGACAAAAAATTCCACGTAAGGAAGGATTTGGGGCTTGTGCAGGACGTTTTTCATACTCGCCACATGAAGGATTTGACTGGTTATGTGGGAATTGGGTTTAACAGATATGCGACTATTGGAACTGGTTCTGTAGATGAAGTTATGCCGTTTTACAGCCCATCCCCTTTTGGAGTGACTTTGGTTTTTAATGGAAATGTTTTTAATGCTCCAGAACTTAAAAAAGAGATTTTTGAGAAGGATCATCGTTTGGTGAATTCTGATAGTGATGGCGAAGTGATGTTAAATATTTTTACGAAATCTTTATCAAAGCAGAATATTGAAGAATTGAAACCGGAACATGTTTGGAAAGCGGTGGAAAGCGTTTATAAGAGATGTAAAGGTGCTTATAGCGTGATTGGTTATATTGCAAAATTGGGAATGTTTGCGTTTAGAGATCCTTATGGAATTAGACCTTTGGTTTTTGGTAAGCGCAAAGATAATTTAAATCCGACTTATATGTTTGCCTCAGAATCCGTGGCTTTGGATATTTTGGGTTATGAATTTGAAGATGATGTTGGTCATGGCGAAGCAATTTTTATTGAGGAAGGTACACGCAAAATGCACCGCAAAAAAATTCTACAAAAGAAATTTTCTCCGTGTTTATTTGAATATGTTTACCTCGCTAGACCTGATTCAATTTTGAACGGGATTTCTGTTTATAAATCTCGTATGAGAATGGGCAAAATGCTGGCTCGCAAAATCAAGAAGGCAAAGCTGGATATTGATTGTGTGATGCCGGTTCCTGATTCTGCGCGTACGTCTGCTTTTGCAATTGCTGATGAGTTAAAAATTCAATATAGAGAAGGATTGGTAAAGAATCGTTACATTGGTAGAACGTTTATCATGCCGGGTCAAAAAATTCGCAAAAAATCTATCAGATACAAGTTGAATCCGATGCCACTTGAGATCAAGGGCAAAAAGATTTTGCTGGTTGATGACAGTATTGTGCGTGGAAATACTTCAAGACAGATTATAGAAATGGTGCGCGGGGCAGGTGCTAAAAAAGTTTATTTCGCATCTTATTCTCCACAAATTGTCGCTCCAAATTTGTACGGAATTGACATTGCGACTAAGGATGAATTGATTGCGGTGGACCATAGTGTTGAGGAAATTGGCAAATTAATTAGTGCGGATGCTTTGTTTTACGGAGACATGAAGGACGTTTTCGAGGCTTGTGTTCAAGGAAATCCAAAGGTTAAGGATTTGGATATGTCTTGTTTTGATGGACGTTATATTACGGGCGATGTTACTAAAGAAGTTTTAAAGAAGCAGGCAGCAAGTCGCAACAATGACAGAAACGTTGGTGAAGTTGAGAGGGAGACTTTTGGGGATGAAAATGCAGCTGGCGGGACTGGACAATTAAATTTGCTGTAATATGAAAAAAATTTTATTGATTGGGAATGGGGCGCGTGAACATGCAATTGCCGAGGCTTTTAAAAGACACTCAGCGGGTGTCGAGCTTTACGTGGTTGGGAAAACTAAAAATCCTGGGATTGGGGCTTTGGCTAGTGAATATTTGATGGCGGATGTTTGTGATAGTGAGGCTATAAGAGAGTTTGCTTTGAGAGTTAGGCCAGATTTTGCTTTTGTTGGACCAGAGGCGCCGATTGCGGCTGGAATTGTGGATATGCTGGCATCGATTGGAGTCAAGAGTGCGTCGCCTTTGCAGACAGTAGGCCGTTTGGAATCTTCTAAATCATTTACTAGAGATTTAGTTGAAAAATATGGAATTGGAGCGAATCCAAAATTTAAGGTTTTTACTTCTGAAGAAGGTCTTGAGGATTTTTTTGAATTGCTTGGTGGTGATTTTGTGGTTAAAGCAGATGGTTTAAAGAGTGGTAAAGGCGTAAAAGTTAGCGGCGATCATTTGAATGGCATGGCTGAAGGGTTGGCTTATGCTAAAGAATGTTTGGCTGATGGCGGACGTGTGGTAATTGAAGAAAAATTAATCGGTCAGGAATTTAGTTTGATGAGTTTTTGTGATGGCAAGCATACCGTTGTGATGCCTTGCGTACAGGATCACAAACGTGCTTATGAAGGAGATTTGGGACCAAATACAGGTGGGATGGGGACATATTCTTGTGCGGATCACTTGATGCCGTTTTTGAAGGCTGAGGATGTGGAGGCGGCTAGTGCAATAACACAAAAAGTGGCTGAGGCCTTGGTAAAAGAGACTGGCGTAGAATTTAAGGGTGTGATGTATGGAGGATTTATAGCGGTAAAAAATGGGGTGCGTTTGATTGAATATAATGCGCGTTTTGGTGATCCTGAGGCGGTTAATATTCTGCCAATTTTAAAAACTGATTTTGTAGAAGTTTGTGAAGCGATAATTAATGGCACTTTAGATAAATTGCCGCTTGAGTTTGAGAAAAAAGCGACTGTATGTAAGTACGTGGTACCAGAGGGATATCCGGATAATGCGGTGAAGGGTGTGAAAATTGAGATTGGTGCGATGCTGGAGATAGGCCAAAAGACTGACAGCACTAGCGATGGGGCTTTAAAAATTTATTTTGCCTCTGTGGATGAAAAAGAAGATGGACTGTATTTGGCTGGTTCTAGGGCGATTGCTTGTGTTGGCGTAGCTGATTCTATAGAAGAAGCTGAAAAGATAGCCGAGCAGGCTGCGAGCAGGATCACGGGCCCAGTTTTTTACCGCAAAGACATAGGCACGGCAGAATTAATCGGCAAGAGAGTGGAAATGATGCAAAACCTGCGTGGTCTTACTCAATAACGTCAAGAAGACCTCCAGTATTATTTGTGGATTCAGAGGCATTATTTAGTCGTTCTTGTTCAGCGGCCATTTCTTCTGGAGAAACGCATTTGTATTCTGGTGGATTCATTTTTTGCCATGTAAAAATACCTCCGCCTACAACTAAAGCAGTAATAAGAATTGTTAAAAAAATTTTCATAGTGTTATTGGTAAAAATAATATATTTATTTTAGCTTAAAGATATTCAAAAACATAATTAATTGCCACTTGCAGATCTGAAAAAAGATTTTAAAGCTAAGTGGTTTGTGATATTGTGAGTGAGTTAATTTGTGAGTTAAAATCTGTTAATTTAATATTATAAAAAATTATGAAAAAGTTTGTATTGAGTTTGTGTATGCTCACTGTGATTTTAACTGGTTGTAAAACACGAGATGCGGATCTTGTTGAGTTGAAAGAGGAAGAGATTGTGATGGATACTGTAAATAATGAGGTTAAGTTCGAAACACAAGATGAATCTGAGGAAATGGAAGCAATGGAAGAATATGAAATGTCACAATTAGAGCCAGCTGAGACGAAAGCTGACGGCACAAGAGTATATAAACTTGATGGCTGGAATTTTAGTTTTAGTCTGGCCCCAGAATATAAAAATTACGCTCCTTTTAAATTTGATGAAGAATTGTCTGCCGAAAGCGGTATGATTGTTTTTGATGAGGCTAGTAAGCAAACAATTGTAGCACTGGGAGATGGAATTGAACCTATGATGCATATATATCCGATTGCAAGCAATAATCTGGAGACCTACAAGGAATTTAGTGATATGTATGTAGTTGATGAGGAAGTAAAAATTGGAGATAACAATTATAAGAAACTTTCGCAAAAATCTTTTGGTAGCTTAGTGATAACCTCGTATTACATGGAAAGCGAAGAAGAATACACTTTTAATTTTCAAACACCCAAAGATCTGGAAAATGTAATGGAAAGCGTATTGGCATCTTTAAAGCTAAGTGGTTTGTGATATCGTGAGCGAGTTAATTTGTTGGTTAATCTCTATTAATTTAATAATATAAACACCCTATGGAAAAATTTATTTTGGTTATGCTTGCAGCCCTATTTGTCACTGGCTGCACTAATAATGCGGTAGAAATTTCTGATCAGGATAACGATAAGGTTCAAGAGCAAACTCCTACTGAATCAAATACTCAAGAAACTACAGATTCAACAAATTCAACCGATGCTGTGAACGAAAATTCTCCAGAACAGCCTGCTATCGTTGGAACAACGTACTCAAACACCAAAATGGGAATAGCTTTTGTTATGCCTGAAAAATATAAAGAATACAAGGCTTTTGAACTTGCAGTTTTTGGAGGAGATGATCAACGAAATTCGGCTTTAATTCTAGCAGATGAAATGACTGAGGATGATTATGAAATGTATGAAGGGGACGTTACGCCTGTCTATATTAATGCATATGATATGGGATCGGAGACTTTTGAAGAATTTGTTGAAAGAGAAAACGAGATGGAAGTGATGACCGAAATTCTCAGCCAAAAAACTATTGAGATGAATGGTCAGCCCTTTGTAGAGGTTGTAGTAGATGGCCTTGGAGGTAAAGGAGTGCGTTATTATGGGGCTGGTAGAGATAACTTTTACAGTTTTAGTTCTGGCAAAGAGGGACAGGATTTAATTCTGGAAATTCTGAGATCCGTTAACTTTTATTAAAAATGGCAGCCTGTACAAAGTGTAAACAAGAGTTTGAGATTCGCGAGGTAGATAAAGCATTCTACAAGAAATTTGATGCGCCGGATCCTACGATGTGTCCGGAATGCAGGCTGCAACACATGCTTTGTTTTCGTAATGAACGTACGGTTTACAAGAGGCAGAGCAGTTTATCTGGGCAGAATATAGTTTCGATTTACGCGCCGGATTCTCGTCATAAAGTTTATACTCAGCAAGAATGGTGGAGCGATAAATGGGACGCGCTTGATTACGGGCAGCCTTTTGATTTTTCTAGACCGTTTTTTGAGCAGTTTGACGAGCTACTTGCAAAAGTGCCAAGGATCGCTCTATTCAATGTAAATCCGACTAATAGCGACTACTGCCAGCAGGCTTACGATAATAAAAATTGCTACCTGTGCATGGTGGTGGAAAAGTGCGAGGATTGCATGCATGTTTCGCATGCTAATCAGTTGAGGGATTCTTTTGACTGTAACTTTGTTTATGATTGCGAGCTTTGTTATGAATGTTTGGATAGCAATAAACTTTATCGCTGTGTCGCCTGTCAGAGTTGCCAAAATAGTAGCGAATTAATATTCTGCTATGACTGTATTGGTTGTCAGAATTGCGTGGGGTGTTATGGACTGCGAAATAAGCAATATTACATTATGAATGAGCCGCACACTCGCGAGGCTTATGAAGAGAAAGTTAAAAATTTAGAATTAAATAAATACAGCAAATATTTGAACTGTCAGAGATATTTTTATGATCTTTCAAAAAAAATGCCGCATCGCTCAAGCCGAAATTTGAACGTGGATGACTGTACCGGTAATTATCTGATAAACTGTAAGAATTCTTATTGGTGTTACGACGCTTTTGAGCTGCAGGATTGCGATTACTGCACTTGGATTTTTCATAGTCATGATTGCTATGACGTTTATGGTTTGGGTCATGGAGAATGGGTTTACGCTGGGCTTGGTAATGAGAAAGTGAATAACTGCGCTTTTAATACTTTTGTATCTGATAGTAGTGATGTTTTTTATAGCGATTGTTGTTTTTATGACATGTATTTATTTGGCTGTGCTGGTGTTAGAAATAAAAAATACTGCATTTTGAACAAGCAATATTCCCCTGAGGAATATGAAAGTTTGAAGGCTAAGATTGTCCAATATATGAAAGAGACCGGAGAATGGGGGCAATTTTTCCCAGTAGGGCTGGCGCCTTATTCTTACAATGAAACTGCAGCTAATTACAGATTTAAATTAACTAAAGAAGAAGCTTTGGCGCGTGACTACAAATGGAGAGATCCAGATCCAAAAGAATATTTGAAACAGACTTACGAATTACCTGATGACTTGAAAGCGACAGAGGCAAAAGTTTGCGATGAAGTTTTGGCCTGTATTGGTTGCAGTAAAAATTACAAAATAATGCCGCAAGAATTAAACTTCTACAAAAAAGTGGGTATGCCAATCCCCCGCAAGTGCGCCGACTGCAGATTCTCAGATAGGTTTAATTTGAGAAATCCACGCAAGATCTGGGCTCGTAAATGCGTCAAATGCAGCCGCGACATACAAACCACCTATTCCCCAGACAGACCAGAGGCGGTTTATTGTGAGGAATGCTACAAAGAGGTTGTGCAGTAGCACTAAAATCAGCCATTGACTTCCGCCTACAATCCTGTCAAAATACGCCTTTATTAAACCTATATGGGTCAAAGAATAGAAGGCGGCACAAGGGGTGTACCTGAGATAACAGAACAAGGCGTACGTATATTGATGGCAAGAACTAGTACGTTTTTAAGAGCAAATCCTCAACTTTTCACAGTTGGGAGTGTTTTTTGTGATCCGATTGATAGAGCAGATGCAGAAAAGAGAAAAAGACTTCTAGGAGAAGCATCTGACCTATTAAAACAATTAAATTTTGCTGGTAAAGCGATGATTAGACAGGGTGGCAAAGTGCCGGCTTTACTGCAAGAACTTCATACTCTCAATGAAAGAGTGGAGTTGATTGTAAGGCCTGACAGTGCTTATGGACACGAATATCAAGAACTAGCGAAAGGAGATTTAGCAGGCATAACTAGACTACGTCATAACGTGAACCAAGCTAGCTGGTTAGCCTTAAGAAGCACTACACAATCCCAGAGATTAAAAAGGCCGGATATGACATTGGCTGAACTTGAGAATTATAGAGGAGAACCAGTTGAAGCAGAAAGGTTCAATACTTATAACGTTAGAGATGTTTTGCACCTGAAATTTAATCAATTAGGTGCTAGAGATCCTCGTCAATCAGATCTTGGCTGGGTCGCATCAGATTTTACAAATGCTAACGCTAGGGCCTTAGTAAGGGATAGACATGAAAAAATGGTTGAAGGTTTTATTTGGGACGGAGAAAGAGTTGCAGAAGTTGTAAGAAGAAAAGCCGGCTACAAATTACCGGGGAATCTAAGTTTAATTACAGGTGAAAGTGGCAATAGATTAGTAAGAGGATTTGAACCAAGATTTTTTGATGGAAGAATAAAGTTTTCTGATCCAACAAAAATCGAACAACAAATTAGAGATAACGTTGGATTAGTTGTAGAATTCTTGATGAATGAATTAGAAGGAAAAAATACTGATGATTTCGTGCGTGGAGGTAGACCGGGATTGAATCCAAGTCGATTGTATTTGGATCGCTAACTTTAGTAGCTACCTAAGATTTTTAACTTAGCAACTTTTGAGGCGACCTTTTGCAAGGTCTGGTGGATGTTTTTTTGAGAAATGTGGCCGTCGAAATCGAGGTAAAAAATGTAATCGCCAAAGTCGGCTTTGGTTGGACGGGATTCGATTTTTGTTAAGTTTATTTTGGCAGAGGCGAAATCCTGAAAAACTGTAAAAAGGCTTCCTGGAGCGTCTTTATCAAAGTAAAAGGCGATGGAAGTTTTATTGAGTTTTGGTTTGGTTGGCTGCGCAGTTAATTCTAAAGTTGATTTTTTTATGATAACAAATGTTGTCTGATTTTCTTTGTTGTCTTCGATATTTTCTGCGAGAATTTTTAAATTTGGTTGGTTTGCGGCCTCGGCAGAAGCGATCACGGCTATAGTAGGATTGTTGCTGGCGATTAGTTTTTCTAAAGCCTGGGCGGTAGAAGGAAATTCTTGAAATTCAGCTTTTGGAAAATGTTTTTTGAGATATGCACGGCACTGATTTATGGCTTGAGAATGAGAAGCGATGACGTTAATGTCATTTCTTTTGCCGTGGGACAAACTGATGAGTGTGTGATGGATCGGAATTTTTAATTCATCAATTATCTGAACTTTTTTTGAGAATAAACTGTCTAAAGTTTCGCGCACACTGCCGTGAATTTTATTTTCGATAGGGACAATTCCAAGGGAAACCTTGCCGGATTCTACTAGATCAAAAATTTCTTCGATGTTGGTGGCAAAATATTTTTTAAGTTTAGAATTAGATTCTTTGAGATATTTCTCACCTGCGAAGTCCGAAAAAGTGTTTGCAGGACCCAAAATTGCGAGATGATTTAAAGTCGGCTTTTGAGTTTTTGTATTCTTTAATTTCCGCAAATTTCTGCGCTCCAACATTCTGTCTAACAAAAAAGTGCTTTCGCTGTAGGCTTCATGTGCATATTTTTTGTAGAATTCTTTGTTGCGGCTGAAATATTTAATGAAAGATTTGAGATCTTTTTGCTTAACGATTTTGAATAATTCTTCAGTGGATTTTAGAAATAATTTGAGAGAATCAAGTGCGTATTTATTCTCAATCTGGATGTTGCCGTACAGTGCCGGATCCTGGTCGATAATGCGGGCAGCAAGCTGAACTTTGAGCTCAGACGCCTTGCCGGTGTAGCGCAATAATTCGTGAATTGGTAAGCCGGTTCTTCTAATAGCATCAGCAAAAACAATTTCAACAAAGTGAATTAATCCTTGAGCGACATTCATGATTTTGTCGTGCTCTTTGGCAGTCATTTTTTCTATTTTTGCGCCGTTCAAAATAAAAAATTCTTCAATCCATTTAGACCATTTAGCTGATTTTTTTGTTGGGCAGAGGATAATTGTCTGACCAGGAATTGGGTTAGAATTACCAAACATAGGGTGGATGCCCAAAACCTCAGATTTCCCCTTTAACATGAGCTCAACTGGCATTACCTTTATAGAAGTAAAATCCATAAGTGCGGCCTCTGGTCTGACGAAAGGCAAAACTTCTTTAATAACTTTTTCGGTAAAATTAATAGGCACAGAAATAATTACGATGTCGGAGGAGGCAGCAAGCTGCCTGTTCGTTAATTTGGTGCCGAGATCTGCGATCAAAACTTTGATTCCCCGTTCAACAAAAAATTCGACAAAAAGTTTACCCATTTTGCCTTTACCACCAATGATCCCAATTATAGGCTGTGGAGCCATTTTTTTAGTCTCCTTCGCCATTAATAATTTGATTTTTTACTTTTTCGTAAGTTTTTTTAGCCTTACTTTTAACTTTAGAATAAGCGGAAGTGGCCTTTTTTTTAAGCTTGCCGCTTAAGCCAGTTTCATTGTAGGTATCACCAATGTCCTTACCCATATCTACTAAAGTATCTTTAATTGTTGTTAATCCAATGCCGCCGCCTTTAACTTCTTTCTTAAGATTTTTGCGAATGTCTGTGCCTTTTTTTGGTGAAAAAAGCACTCCCAGAGCGGTTCCAGCTACTATACCGGCAATTAATGATTTTAGACCTTTTAACATATTTGAAGGAGGTTATGAGATACGTCATACAGTAAAATAGCATCTTAAAAGTGCTAAGTAAAAGAAAAAGTCCCCGCCGCGGCGGGGACTTTTTCTGATGGTCTATGGTGGTATTTATTTAGATTGCTGATATCTATAAAGCATATCGGCCATTTCACCTCTAGTCATTTTAGCGTCTGGGTAGAAATACTTTTCGTTGTCAGTTAAATCGTATGCCTGAGCGTAATATACATAACTTAAATACCATTTTGTTGCCGGTGTATTTGGTGTGTCGTAGTAAGGCTGACCGATGTTATTTGTTGGGATAGTGATGTTATCTTTAGCTTTTGCAGTATTCAACAACATAGTAAGCGCTTCTATTCTATTAACAGATTGGAATGGTCTAAAAGTATTATCAGAGTAACCTTTTACGATTCCAAGGCTCAAACCTGTCTGGATAAATTCTTCGTACCAAGCGCCTTTTTCGGTATCGTAGAATCCAAGATTGTAGTTATAACTTTTTATAGTGTTTACGTTCAAAGCGTTTAAGATAACTTTTAGGGATTCTGCTCTTGAGATAGCCTGATTTGCTCTAAAAGTTCCGTCGTTATATCCGTTAAATACTCCTTCACCAACAGCCCATTCAATAGCTTCACAATATTTGGAATCTTCAGTTAGGTCATTGAACTTTCCACATAAATCATTGTTAAACTTTTTTTCTGTGGCACCTGATATCAAGAAGTATCCTTCTTCCACGTTCTTACCTTTTTTATTCTTTGCAGTTAAACGATATTTATAAATTCCATCTTCAGTTACATCGTTATATTTGTCTTCGCCATCCCAGTACAAAGTGTGAGAACCTTCTGAGAATTCCTCTTTTTCAGTGATTTCAGCAATCAAATTACTTTTGTCTCTGATCTCAAGGGTAACTTCAGCTGATTTTTCAAGCTTGAATGAAATTCCCAATTCATTGTTCTTTGGTGTATAGATAATTTCGTCAGACTGGTCCTTGTAAATATTGGCAGTTGTATCCTTTGGATTATCTTCCGCTACCTTAATTTTACCTTCTTTAATTTCTTCACCTTTAGAATTTTTTGCGTAGATTCTGTAAGTGTAAGTTTCGCTAGTATCTAAAGCTTCTTCGCCATCCCAAGTAACTTGGTAATTGTCAGCGCTTTGGTCGTCTTCATCCATCAATTCTACAACTTTTTTGTCTTCTTCGTCGTAAATTGTAACCTGTAAGTCAGCTTTAGCAGTCAAATCAAAGACTATAGTAGTTTCTTCGTTACGACCTGGATCAAATTCGTCTTTTGTGACAAAAACGTTTTTTAATCTAGGATCTTGAGTGCTGATTTTGTCGCTGTTATAACCTTTTTTAATGTAGAAAGCACCGGTTTCTTTGTCTGAATCGTTGCCATTTTCTACCTTAAGTTTATAAGAATATTCACCCTGGCTGGCTATATCACCTTCTTCGTCTTCACCGTCCCAAGTGATGGTATAATCACCTTTTTCGTAGAATTTTTCGTCTTTAACAGTTTTGATGAGGTCGTCATCTTCATCGTAGATTTCAAAAGTGACGTCAGCATCCTCGTTAATAGTAAAGTCGATGCGTAACTCCTGGTCGTCCCAAGGGTCAAAAATGGCATTCTCAACCTCGAAATCAACGATTTTAAGGTTAGAAGACAGAGTGACTGGATCTTGCGCCTCAGCAGTGACGGCATAAGTGCTCTTTGTAAAAGCAACAAGAGACATAAGTGTCAGACCGACCATAAGGCTGCCGTAAGCGGTTTTTTTCAATAAATTCTGTAACATAGGTGTTTTAATTAGAGGATTAAAAGCTAGTCACTCTAACACGCAACCGTAAAGTTGTCAAGTGCCAATTTTGCAATACTATAAAAGGTGGCTTTTTACTCTTGTGAAGTCGCTCTTTTTAAGATGGCCTCTGTGGTAAGATAGGCATCATTAGGATTGAAGGTGTGTAACCCATTAAC
>JBBTQK010000011.1:29214-34424 GCA_038065735.1 Patescibacteria group bacterium
TCCTTAAAAGCGGATTTCTCGATATATCCGACATAAATTCGATATTTTTTGTTTTCACCTTTAGATGGGATTTCGTGCTTAACCCGGACTTTAACATATTCTTTTCCTTTGATGTTGGTGATATTTTTGCTGAGAATTTTGATAGAATCAGTAGGCAAAGCCAATCCCCTCCAACCAACAGAATTATGCTTTGAACCAGTACCATTTTGGCTGATTAAGATAGTTGCGGATTCTTTTAACAGATGGCCTTTATCACGTCTGTCTGTGTCGATCGTTAAATCCGTTTCCTGTTTGCTCATCAATGCCTGACGTTCTTGCTGCACGGTTTTTGCAATTTCATGAACTGTCTCCTGACGGCTTTTAGCTGCAGTATTCTCGGGTAAACCATCTGGCGTCTCATGGCCAAAAACCAGACGACTAGACTTAAATAGATTTATATTTTTATAGAAATCGAGCATTTTTGTTTGTTTAGGTCTTTATTATAGCATAAAACATGGGCATTTACAATTACAGCAAAGTATTTTCCCGTATACCAATTCCGTTCCCGGGAACGGAATTTCTCCTCTGTTAACGGCAAAAGCCTTTACTTTTCAAATCAGTATTATATTTTAGGTTTTCGGAACGTTCCGAATGAGGATTGGCTAGCAACCTGTTGGTTTGGTATTCGTCGACACTCGCTACTGCTTGTACAGCAAAAAGCTGTACATTTGGAGAGGAGGATGGAAATTATTTATTTGCCAAGGGCTAAAACTCTTTCATTTATCTCTTCAGCAATTTTATTTGCGGACTCTTCTTCGTTAATGTTTCTGATATCAAATAAATCTAAATCTTTTTCATCAATGTACCCTGGTGGGAGCATATTTTCTTTTAGAAATCTTCTATAATTTGTCCAATACGGCTGACTGTCGTCTTCCAAACAAATAACGGGTACACCAGCAGTTATACTAGTTTGTAATAAAGTTAAGATTTCATTACCTTCGGTTTGCGTACCAAATCCTCCTGGGTAAAGTGGGAGGGCAGTAGGAACAGTTGTTAAGAGGAATCTTCTAATAAATAATAGTTCTCTTGTAACTATTAGATCGGTGAAGGGAGTGTTATCAATATGTTCTTTAGATAGCAGCCCAAGTCTATTGCCCAATGATGGAGCTCCGGCAAGATGCGCTCCTTCGTTTGCTGCCGCCATAATACCACTACCGCCCCCAGTCAAAATTGCATAATTTAACTTACCTAAAGCTTTTGCAAGATTTTTAGCATGTTCATAAAGAGTATTTCCAGGTTTAACTCTAGCGGATCCCATGAAACCAGCTATACGTTTACCAGCTCTTTGTGCCTGTTTTATACCTGCCTGAGCATCTTCGAAACCACGTTGCAGAACCTCGAGTGTTAACCAATTACTATTTGGGGATTGAATGTCGGGGTTTTCGCTCATATAAATTAATTAAGGCTATACTATAAATCTATTTTAGAGTTGCGTCAAATTTCCATTTCGGAACATTCCGAAAAAGTCCGCTCCCAGGTACATTCCCGGGAACGGACTTTCGTACAACTCTACAGACCAGATTGAAGATTTTTGCTGGCTTAATCCACTGTAATTTGGGTGGATTTGTTATTTATGGTTACTGTGTAGGTGCCTGGAGCTAATTGCTCTTTGTTGGCATCGATTACAACACCACCCTCAAAAGTTTGTTGATTTAAACTTATAGGTGAGCAGAATTCTTCAGTTCTTCTCGTAATGACTTCAAAGTTAATTGTATTAGCACCAGATTCTCCTCTTATGATATCTGCAATAGCCATACAGCTACCGTCGTATTTTCCTGAAAAATTAAAACTAAAATAGTTATCCATGCTTGAGGGCTGGCTAACCGTAAGGGTATCAACTGTAAAGCCGCCTTCTTCTAACTGATAAGCTGGCTGATCTAAGAATTCAACGCTGTCCATAGCCTTAAGCATTAATACAGCTTCCATGCCAAAGTTCTCATCGGCATCAGCTTCTTGCAAGAATCTGTCAGTTAAAATTAAGGTATAGCTCCATTTCCAAGGGTGTTTGAAAACATAGGTATTTTCCTTGAGATTTACGTCATTTTTGTTGTCACCTTCTGCTTCAGCCCAACCGTCTTCAAAGTCTTTAATGTAATTTTGTAAAACCATCACTTTTTCGCCTTCACTGTTTGTCTCTACCTGGCGACAACTATCTATTTTATTGCAATGAGTTGTGATATTAAATTCTTCACCAGTTAACGCTTCGTCCACAATTAAATCTGCCCAACCAACACCCCTATCCTGAACACTTGGCTTAGCAACAAGCCCAATCAGGACATCTTCACCATCAACATCCAAATAAATTCTGGAGGAAATATAGGGCTGGTTGTTGACCTTAACGTCACCTTCAAAGGGGAAATCGTTAAATTTCACTCCAATGTCTGACAATGTCACAACTCTGCCGTTTTCCTTATCGTCGTCATCGTCTTCGTCTTCTTTATCGTCATCGCCCATTTTATCTTCAAAATGTTGTACTTTTTTTGGAGTTAAAACTGCATCAAATTCGTCGGCTTCGTTATCGAGGATTGCTTTAATTCTAAATAATAACTCGGCTACTTCGGCTCTTGTCATGTTACCGGCTGGCATAACTTTTATACCGGCGTCAGTTCTTACCGCGTGATTTAGGCCAATTAAATTAGCTTTCAAAGTAAATCTTACGTATTTGTAAAACCAGTCATTTTCCTTCATATCAAGAGCTGTTTCGCCAGAGGCTTCAAGTTCAGGAATTTCATCTCTGTAGAATTCTAAAACCGCCATTTTAATAGCTTCGGCACGGTTTACACATTGATTTGGTTTAAATTTCCCATCTGGATAACCGCTAATTATTTTTCTGCCATAACCTGTAGCAATAAAATTAATGTACCAGGCATTTCTATCTGCATCTGGGAGTAATTTAGCGTCAACAATTGTGTAAGTAGAGGTGTCTACTTCTGCCATTTTATAGAGCATTTTCAAGAATTCAGCGCGCGTCACACACTGATCAGGTTTAAAGTTGTTATCTGAATATCCTTTGATGACTTCGTTGTCGGCCATCCATTCTATAGAGCCTTTGTAAGAGGTGTTAGTTTTTACGTCCGAGAATGCAAAAGCTGGAGTGGAATAAATAGCAGGAAGTAGAAATGCTCCAAAAACTACCAAGAGAAAAACTGAAAACAATTTTCGTAAATTCATAAGTGTTGTGATTAAAAAATACATGCTTACAGATATTGAGACGGGTGAAGTTGAAAAAAATTACAAATTAGGTGAGCAGTTTTTTGACGCCAAATTTTTTAAGCATCATTTTTAGTAAGAATATTGGCAGGCCAACCACGTTAAAGTAGTCCCCTTCTATTTTTTTAATAAACAGAGATCCGAGACCTTGAATTGCAAAACCACCGGCTTTATCTATGCCTTCGCCGGATTGCACGTAGGCCTCAATCTCTGATTCTTCGAGGCGATCTATAGTGATGTAAGTGGTTTCATGCGCGGAAATCATTTTTTTGTTGTCGGTGTCGATCAGACAGAGGGCGGTGATGACTTTGTGAGTTGTGTTGCTGAGGAGACGCAGAATGCGTCGAGCGTCTTCCTGGTCTTTTGGTTTACCAATCTGATGATCTTGAAAAGCAACAACCGTATCGGCTCCAAGTATAAAAGCATTTTTGTAATGTTTGGAGATCTGTTGGGCCTTGCCGATGGCGTTGTGGAGGGCTAATTCTTCAGGAGTAATATGAGTTTCTTTTTCTTCAAAATCGCTTGGGTGCACGGTAAATTCTATACCTAAATTCTCAAGAAGCTCTTTGCGCCGTGGGCTTCCAGAAGCGAGAATTAGTTGTTTTGGCAGGATTATGGGCATATTTTGGTTGACTTAAATGGGTTGTTATCTTAGAATCGCATGGCTATTAAATCTTAAAATTCTGAAAAATGCCAGTATTACAGTCATCAAAGAAGCAGATGCGTCAGGCTTTAAAGCGCAGAGAACGCAATGCACCCCGGAGAAATAAATTAAAATCACTATTAAAGAGACAGTTGGCTTACATACACGCTGGTCAGATCGACGAAGCTGTTAAATACATGCCAGAGGTTTTTTCAACTATCGATACCGCTTGCAAAAAACATTTGGTTCACCCAAATACTGCAGCTAACAAGAAATCAATGTTGGCTCGTGCTTTGAACAACGTACAAAAGAATGGTGTTACAAAAGTTGCGGTTAAACCTGGCAAAGCTAAGGTTGCTAAGGGAGAGAAGAAAGTTGCAAAGACTGAGAAAGTAGAAAAAGTTGAGAAAGCAGAGGAAACTGAAAAGGCTGCTGAGTAATTAAATTTTAGATTAAGACTAGGCTCTCAGAAATGAGGGCCTTTTTTTGTGTGACTGGTATTTGCAAAAAGAATTTTTAAATAGTAGAATTTGGTTATCGTAGTCTTTTGTGCACAGGTTCATCAAAAAAGATTCGTAGTCTTTTGTGCCAACCATGGCTCATCCCCGTACCAACCTGATGCATTATCAGTAATATCAAATCGACATTAAATTTTTGTTAAATTTTCTTAAAATCTCAGGGTTTTGATTTGCAGAAAACTATAAGTATTTCGCTGTAGCTACATCTTGAGATGACAGAAAATGGTTGAAAGCGGGGCGATTTGGGAATATAATTTATTTATCGGGTCTGCGGTTCCAGCCACAGAAATAAAAAGCCCTCCAGTGACGGAGGGCTTTGAAGAAAAGGTGAAATGTTTTATTATAACCACATCCTTTTTTGACATAATTGATTTCTTGATAAGAATCGAGTAAACTTGGCCCGTTCTGTTCTTTTACAAATGGACCCGTAGCTCAGTGGTTAGAGCAGTCGGCTTAAAGATAAGATGCTAAGTCCCGCCTAGGTGGGATATGCAGAATTATAATAGGGCTGCTTAGAGTATTTCTAAGTAGAATCTGTCAAATTCGGGGAAGCCTAACGTTGCAATTGCAATCACGGTAATCCCGAGCCAAGCCCGCCTAAGGCGGGAAGGTGTAGAGACTAGACGGCAGAGATTTAAAGTCAAAACGGCTTACTAATGCGATTATTTTACCGCAAAAGTCTGCCCGGGCAAACTTTAATTCAAGGGATAGTCCAGCTTACAAACTTGAAAAAGATCACGAAAGTGACAGTAAGAAGCATAACCGATTGGTCCCTGGTTCAAGTCCAGGCGGGTCCACCA
>JBBTQK010000012.1:0-42790 GCA_038065735.1 Patescibacteria group bacterium
ACTATTCTTTTTCAGAAATTTCAAGTAGCCAGCCTCCACTTTTGGAAACAGTGCCGTATTTCTAGGATTGTTTAGAAGTCGATTTTATGATATAATTTGAAGATTTCGAAAAAAAACAAAAATAAATGTTAAAAAACAAAATAAAAAACTTTTCGTATTTAGCAATCACAGTTTTATCAATGATTTTTGTACATAAACTGGAATTGTTTAAAGGCACTTCTGATCTTATTAGTACTTCTGTTTTACCGGTACTTGAGAATGTTTTAGTAAAGGAAAAATCCGTGCCTCCAGATTTAGGAATTCAAAATGTAAGTCTAAAAAGGATAAGTTCTCCTGATGAAAATTTTAATTATTACAAATATACTGCTGCCGTAGTGATAAAAAATTTCGGAGGAAATGTTGAGAATATGCAGCTAAAATTGAACGCTGGAAAAGATCAACAGCATCTTTTTGTAAAGAATGCAGCTCAGGGATTTACTCTAGAGAAAGGCAAAAGTTACATAGTTGAAAATTATGAGCTTTTGTTTGATGGCGAATACAATGGGGGGAAAATTAAATTTGAAATTAATCTTGTAGATAAAAATGATTATTATTTGGAGAATAATGTTTATGAGGTAGATGTTTTTGACCCAATTGCAAAAATTGAAAACATTAGTGTTGAGGAAGTTTTGGATGATGGAAGTGTAATTATCGACTTTGAAACCTCTAATTTTGGCTTAAACACTGACAAATTTGAAATTTATACGAACAATGCTTTAGGGGCAAAACTGGAAGAACGATACGATGAAACCTACACACAAAATAAATTTTACAGCTACTTTCATATCAAAAATACCAAGGATCTTTTAGAGGAAAGCGGTTGGGAGATGAATGAAATAAATGATTTTGGTGAACACGAAGTAAAATTTTCAGATGACGCGTTTACTGATGACAAGGATCACTATATTTATATCAGGGCTCAAAATACTGAAAGCGGTAATTATGCCTTTAGCAATATCCTAAAACTAGTTCCACAAAAAGAAATGAATAGAGCAAGTTTTTCAAAACTTTTTGTTGATCAGGCAGGAATCGAGGTCTTTGATGAAGGCGAAAATTATTTTGAGGATGTGGAAAAAGATATCTGGTACGCAGCTTATGTGCAGACTCTTTACAATTTGGGTTTATTAAAAAACGACACGACAAAATATTTACCTGAAAAAATCATGACTCGCGCAGAGGTTTTGAGGGTTGTGCTGGATTATTACGACGTAGATTTAATTATCAGTAGTGACGCTCCCAATTTTGAAGACGTGCAGGAGAGCGATTCGATTTATCCTTATATTGAAGCCATGCACAGCAGTGGTCACGCGGGGATTTTTGGTGAACGATTTCGACCAGATTCAAATGCAAATATTTATTTCTTGAAGTATTTAATAAATGAATATCAAAAAAATTCTTAAATTTTATTTGGTTTTAACTTTGATCCTAAGTGGTGCTTCTTTTGTGAATTCCAATGATTATTTGCATAATCACGTCTCTGGATATATGGCTACCGTGTTTAATGCGTTTGGAGAGTTGGATGCGTCAAATTCAGAAGAAGAAGAGGTGGAAAATATTGAAAACAAGGTCATCAAAACGGCCTATTCAGCTGTGCCAGAATTCACTTTTGTTAATGAGACATTAACTAGCTCCATAGCTAATTTATTTGATTTCAAAATAGAAAATAATCCTGCAAATGCTTATGCATCGCCAGGGGCAAAACAGGTAACATTAATGGATTTTAATTTCAAAACAAAAAATAGTGATCTAACAATTGGTAAAATAAAGTTTAAGACTTTTGGATTGAAGGAAGGTGAATTAGAAAATGCTTATATCTATGCTAAGGATAAGTTAATTTCTACTGCGAGTATTGATCAAGAATATTTAGAATTTACAGATTTAAATTATTTACTAGCTGCAAATAAGGAGGCTAGATTAACATTCAAAATTGACTTAAGTGAGAGTATAAAAATAGGGACAAGATTAAGATTGGATCTGGAAAATCCTGAAGATTTGAAATTAAAAATTAATGAAGAACGGTTTACTATTCAAAATAATTTCCCTGTGAAAGGTAAATATATGAGCATTTCACGTTCTCGTTTTAAAAAATAAAGTTTATTATAGCCCCAATCTCTAACATTCTTTATGTTTGTATTAATTGTTTTTGCCTTTATTGCGGGAATTGTAACAATTTTGTCGCCTTGTATTTTACCCGTGTTACCAATTGTTTTGAGTTCTTCTATTGGTGGAGGTAAAAAGCGGCCTTTTGGAGTGATTACTGGGTTCATCGTTAGTTTTACTTTTTTTACTTTAGCTTTAACTGCAATTGTAAATGCTACAGGCATTTCGGCGGATGTTTTGAGATATGTGGCTATAATTTTAATAGGTTTTTTTGGTCTTTTAATGTTATTCCCAAAATTATTAGTAGCTTGGGAAGGTTTGCTTTCAAAATTGTCTACAGTGTCAGTGAACAACTCTAATTCTAATGGATTTGGAGGGGGATTTTTGGTTGGGTTGAGCTTGGGTTTAATTTGGACGCCATGTGCAGGTCCTATTCTTGCCAGTGTAATTACTTTAGCAGCTACCAGCCAAGTAACTTTTGGGGCTGTTTTGATAACTTTAGCTTATAGCTTGGGGACAGCTATTCCTATGACCTTAGTTATTTTTGGTGGAAGGGCATTGTTAAACAAAGTTCCGGTATTGCTTAAAAATAGCGCGAAAATTCAAAGAATCTTTGGTGTGATAGTTATTTTAATGGCTTTAGCAATTGGTTTTAACCTGGATCGTAAACTACAGACTTTCATAGTAGAAAAATTTCCTAGCTATGGAGCTGGATTGACAAAAATCGAACAGTTGGATGTCGTGAAAGAGAGGCTTGGAGATACAGGAATGATCACTGAAGAAGCTTATAATAAAGAATGTGTTGAAGCTCCAGATTTTACTGGCGGTGGTGAATGGTTGAATTCTGATCCTTTAAATATTGAAGGTCTAAAAGGCAAAGTAGTTTTAGTCGATTTCTGGACTTACACATGTATAAATTGTATTAGAACGATGCCGTATATAACTGGTTGGTATGATAATTACAAAGATAATGGATTAGTGGTTATTGGCGTGCATACTCCGGAATTTGAATTCGAAAAAAAGACTTCGAATGTAGCAAGTGCCCTTAAGGATTACGGCGTTAATTATCCAGTAGTTCAGGATAATGATTATAAGATTTGGAGGAATTATCAAAATCGTTATTGGCCAGCAAAGTATTTTGTTGATAAAAAAGGTTGTGTAAGAAAGACTCATTTTGGTGAAGGAGATTATGAAGAATCAGAAGAGTTTATTAGAAAATTACTAGAGGAGGATGGTGAAAAATTAGACAAAGATTTATTAGGCCTCGGAGATTATGATGTTGAAAGCCGCACTCCAGAGACATATCTAGGCTATGCGAGAATTGAGAATTTTGCTTCAAATGAAAAAATTCAACTAGATAAATATGCTCAGTATTCTTTGCCGGAAATTTTGGAAAAAAATCAGTTTGGATATAGTGGAACGTGGAATGTTGGTGAAGAAAGTGCCATGACAAAAGCTGGTGCTTCTTTGGAATTAAACTTTACTGCAAAAGAGGTTTTTTTGGTTATGAGATCGGATAAACAGGCTAGCGCAAAAGTTTATTTAGATAATAAATTGGTAAATAATAATACTGCTGGTATTGATGTTAAAAATGGAGAAGTGATGATTTCAGAAGATAAATTATATAAATTGGTGAAGCTTGAAAGTGCTGAAAATCATGTTTTGAAGTTAGAATTTTTGAATGAAGGTGCGGAGGTTTATGCTTTTACATTTGGTTAATATGTCACAAGTAATCATAGAGGCTGGAAGCCATGAAATTAGCTTTGAAGTAGAGATAGCTAGAACTCCAGAAGAAAGGGAAAAAGGTTTAATGTATAGAGATTTTTTGGAACCTAACTTTGGAATGTTATTTATTTTTGAAGAGCCAAAGGTGGTGAATTTTTGGATGAAGCATACCAAAATCCCTCTGGATATTATTTTTATCGGTGAAAATTTAAATATTCTACACATAGAAGAGCATGCAAACCCATGCTTAGATACAAATGCAAATTGCCCACTTTATCCCTCAGAATTGCCAATAAAATATGCTCTCGAAATCAATGCTGGCCTCGTTAAAGAAAAGCATATCGAGGTTGGTGTGGTAGTCACTTTAGAAGTTTAACTAAGGGCTTCCAGATAACATTTTTCGCAATAGACGATTTCCGGCATAGCAGGTGCAAAAGTAGTCTGAATTTCAATATTGCACTTCTGACAATTACGGCTATAAAGTTTGCGAGGATTGTAACTTTTGAATCTATTTTTATGTCTGCAATCAGGACAGTTTAGAGGGATTGGTAGATTTTGCTTTTTGTAAAAGCTAAGTTCTTCCTGGATGATTTTGTAGTTTTTCTTACAGGTCTGGCAGGCTAAAACTTCATTGATTATCGAATCAGGTATGTCTTTAATGGCCGCTGGAACCTGGTAATTTTGCGGTTTATATTCTTTTGGATCTAAATCTTTCCATTTGTAACCTTTTTTTAAAGCTTCTTCTTTTTTAAGTGGAAAATGATCCTGAGCATTAGTCTCGTTATAGCCATAAAAGGCTAAATTAGCAGGAAAAAATTCCCCCCACTCTTGCGTTTGCTTGCCTCCGCCGGCACTCGCTGGTGCTCGTAGATGTTCAATGATTTTTTCTACAAGAATTTTATATTCTTCGGGAGTGTATTGCTTATTTAAAATGCAATAACTCTTGTGACGTAAGCCAATACAACCAAATAAATCATGACAATTTTTCAAACAGAGTTTGCTGTAAGTCATGTCATAACAACCTTCCCAAACCTGGTCGCAAAATCTGATGTTTTGGCAATTTACTCCAACCTCATGGTTTTCATAACAAAATTCTATAGGTTTATAGCCAAAAACGGTGAGGTCGTAGCAGTTTTTAGTGTTGCTGCTGTTGAATACAAACTTACAATCCTGGGCGTGGTGAAGGTTATAGCAATTTTTACAACGTTGGGTGTGTGATAAATGATCACCTGTTGAGTCTTCATTTTGTACACCTTCAAGATTTTTTTGCGGGAATTTCAGGCAGAATTCTTTAAAGTTTTTTTCGAGGCTTTCTATTTCATTTCTGTTTTTTGGAAGTACTTTTTGAAGCTTTTCTTCATATTCTTCTTTAGTACATTTTTGGTTTAAAAAATAATATTCTTTGCTAGCCAAATTCACACAACCAAAACAGTTTTTACAGCCAATACAATTTCTTAAAAAGAATGAATCGGAACAATTCTTACAGTTACGAGAGAATTTTAGGTTGTAAGAATTATCGCAGGAGATAGCCTCGTAACAGAGTTCGCAATTATAACATTCCAAAACATCCAAACAAAATCGAGAATCGTAAATATTGGTTGAATACATACAGTTTTCATCAGAATCTGCTTCAAAAATAAGGTAACAATTTTTGCAATAACCGGCCTGATTTATATAATCACAATTCTGGTTGCTGACAGCAGATCTCGCTAATTGAGGTACTCTGTTCATTAATTCTTTAAATTGCTCGAAAAATGGGCGGGAAAAATCAAAATCCACCCCATAATCCATTGGGTTCCACTTATCGGAATACCAATATTCATTTTCATAAACTGGAAAAGGCTTGTCCTCTGAATAAACTGAAATAATTTCCTTACCAGTAGCGGAACATTTTCGTTTATAAAGTGTGCGCTCGTTACGCCACATTAATCTACGTTGCTGCCTGCAATCAGGGCAAAAAGTCGGCTCTGGTACATGCATTTTTTCATAGAATTGCTGGTCTAAATTCGTGATTTCAAAATTTTGCTGACAATTCTTACAGGCAATATTCTTAATAAGAGTTTCCATAGAATTAATGTTATTTAATATCACATGGTAAAGCAATGTCAAAAATAAACAATACTAATAAACATAGACTTTACTTCCAGATCTGTTTTATGTAGAATTTATGTGTCAATAATTTTTCGACAACATGATAGAGAATTTACTTGAGACCTGTGGATTAAATCAAACAGAGCAAAAAGTTTTTTTGCATTTATTGAGAAGGGGCAAATGCTTGGCGAGCGTTTTGGCAAAACAATTAGATATAAAAAGGCCAACGGCTTATGCGGCACTGGAAAACCTAGTAAAGCTGGGAATAGTTAATAAACAAAAACTGAATCAGGTGAATTACTTTTCTACGGTTTCGGTTCAGCTAATTCCAAAAATTTTTGAAGAAAAAGCAAAAAACGATTTTGAAAATAAACATAGTGCAACAAAACTCTTGGGCTCACATCTTTCCCAATTGCAAAACACCAACCTACTTGCAGAAAAGCATTTTGAAATGGTGAGTTTTGAGTCTATTGAAGCCGTTTACGCCCAGATGAAAGATGCCTTACTGGGTGGAGATTTCTGCTCTATTTTTAATCCACAAAAAACAATTTTTGGTAATTTAAAAAATATAGTGAGTGAGTTTCTAAAGGAGACCGCAAAAACCAAGGTTAATATACGCGAAATCGCTGTGTCTGGGCCGATGACTGACTGGTATATTAAACAGGTGAATAATCCAAATCATTCCCTCAGACAAGTGCCTGAAAGTAGTGGAATTATGACGGATTTTATCTTATTGAGAGGTTCAATTTATCTTCTCGATTATGATCCAAAAAATGAGGTGGCTGTTAAAATCACCCATGATGCACATTTTAAATCGATGCAGGCAATGTTTGATATGGTCTGGCAGAGTATTAAGTAATTAAGTAGAAAGTAGCTGACGGTACTGCATGGCCTCTAAAACGTGTTTTTCTTCAATATCCTGACTGGCATCCATATCAGCAATGGTGCGGGAAATTTTGATCATGCGAAGATATCCGCGATTGGATAGATTCATACTTTCAACTGCGTTATCCAATGCTTGCTTGGCTCGCATGGAAAATTTACAAAATTCTTTAATTTCCTGAATCCCCATATCTGAATTTTTGTTAATTTCCTTGTAGTCAAAGAATCGAATTTGCTGCATTCTGGCCGCGGTTTCTATAGATTCCAGTAGTTGCAAATCATTCCTGTCTTCTTTTTGATTTAAACTATTTTTTATTGGAATATTTGGTACGTTTAAAAAGATATCAAACCTATCAAGAATCGGTCCGGAAAGTTTTTTTTGGTAGTTTTTGACCTGATTTTCGGTACATTTACACTTGTGAGTTGGGTCATTGAAATAGCCACAGGGACAGGGATTCATCGTGCCAACAAAAATAAAATTACATGGGAATTTGAGGCTGTAATTTATTCTATTTATATTAATAAATTTATCCTCAAGTGGTTGTCTCAAAGCCTCCAAAATATTATTTGGAAACTCCGTAATTTCATCAAATAGCAGGACTCCGTTATGTGCTAAGGTAATTTCTCCAGGTTTGGGATTATTACCTCCACCGATAATGGAAATCGTAGAAGCAGTGTGATGTACTTCTCTAAGAGGTCTGGAATAAATTAAAGGCTCTGATTTATCAACCAATCCACAAATAGAAAAGATTTTGGTTGTCTCCAGAATTTCCTGTTTAGACATTTTGGGCATTAAATTTATCAGTGCTCTAGCTAGAATTGTTTTACCAGTTCCCGGAGGTCCACCCATCAAAATATTATGTCCACCAGAGGCGGCAATCGAGATTGCTCGCTTTTCTTTTTCCAGGCCGCAAATATTTAAAAATGGAGATTTTTTATCTTTATTATTCATTTTAAAAATTTCCAGTTCCAGGTCGCTGTCTGGAGAATATGGTTGAATTGATTTTATACCAGAAGCATGATTAATAAATTGCCTTAAAGTATCCAAAGGGTAGATCTCAATGTTGTTTATAAAGCTAGCTTCAGCGGCGTTTTCGGCAGGGAGAAATATTTTTTTAAAACCTTTCTCCTTAGCAAATTGAGTAAGTAGGAGAGCTCCTCTGATTTTCTTAATTCTACCTTCCAAAGAAAGTTCGCCAATAATCATTGAATCGGCTACTTTTGAGGCATGAATCTGCCGACTAGCCAAAAGCATTCCAGCCGCAATAGGAAGGTCAAAATGCGATCCCTGTTTCTTTAATTCCGCAGGTGCTAAATTAATTGTTTTACGAACTAGTGGAAAATCCGCTCCACTATTTTTTATACCTGCACGGACCCTTTCTTTTGCTTCTTGAATCGACGCTCCACCAAGACCGACTATATTAAAAATGGGCATTCCCGGAGAAATATCGGCTTCAACCTCTACTAAATGAGCTTTAAGCCCAGTGAAAGAACATGAAAAAATTTTGACAGCCATAAATGTTTGTTAAGTGTTAGTTAACAAATTATGACGGACCGACATTAAATTTTCTTAAAATTTTCTTAAAATTAATCTAAAATCCTGATCTCCGGATTTAAAATAGAGTTCGCCGGTGTTATTTAGACTCATTAGTTGCTCAGGAAGCTTGTCGGTTTCGGTAAAAGTGGCTAATTTTTTGTAAGAATTGTCTGCGGGATTATATGCAGCAAAAGTAAATTCGACTGCTGAATTAGTTAGTGCCGGATCATCCTGTGAAAACCTGATCCCATTAAAGCCCTCGCTAGCAAAATTTTGGCTACTAACAAATATTATTTGGCTATAGGAATTCCAGGTAAAATTAGTGAAATTCTTCCGCAAATCCAGCTGTTCTACGCTCTCTTTTTCTGTATCAAATACCCAGAAAAAATCCGAATTTTTCTTAAGGAAAATAAGATATTTACCATCTGGAGACCAGTGTCCTTCATTAATAAATTTTAGATCCTGATTATTAATGATTTTTCTTTGATTAAATCTACTATCAACTAAATAAATTTTTCTGTCCTGGTCCAAAATTAAAACGTTATTTTTATGCCCAAAAATCTTGGCTTTTTGTATTTGAGTGGTGAAATAAACAATGGCTTTTTCTCTAGTATCATCAGCTAAAATCAATTTTTGACGGCCACTTTTTGAATCGTAAACCAGTTTGTATTCTACGACTTCATCCGCTTCTAATATTGGTGATTCTTGTACTTTTTCAAAGCCAGGGACAAGTTCAAAGTTTAATTTTAGATCTGTTGTGCTCCATAATTCCACATCAACACTAGTGATAATTGCCTGGAAACCTTCCTTAGTAATTAGAATATCTTTAATCCCAATTTTTTGCGTAATTTCACAAGGAGAAGTTGGACAATCAAAGCCTCCAGATCCCAAAATTTCCACTTCAAAAGGAGCTTCTGCGATGACGGCAATTGTTCCTCTATTAATTAAATTTCCCCATAAAAACCACGCCACAGATAATAAAATCGCCAAAGCAATCAAAATTCCCAAAGCTAAGGTGCGTTTTTTATCTCTATCCATCAAAAATGCTTTTAAATTGTTGCAGGTCAATGAGGTGACTCTGACTGTTTAATTTTACGGCAATTAAATCTATTCGCCAATCCTTAAAATAATGCGTAGCGCCACTAATAAAAAACTTCTGAATGGTTTTGAGAATTTTTTGGATTTTAAGTGGCGTGATTGATTCTTCAATACTTCCAAATTTAAAACTGATCCTTGTTTTGACTTCTACGAAAACCAACTGCTTGGCTGCTTGGTCATATGCAATTATATCAATTTCGCCACAGCGGGCATGAAAATTCTCCTTAATGATTAAATAATTCTGACTAATCAAGAAGCTTTTTGCGTAGTTCTCACCTAGTTTCCCGAGTTTTTGTTTTTGCAAATTTACAGTCTTCATCACACTATAATAAACTTGTCACATTAAATTTTCTTAAAATTTTCTTAAAATCTTGCTTTAACGAAAGCTTTGGGTAATATTGGGAGTCCATAAATAAGGTGGGTCAATTAATTACAATATGGCAGATAAAAACAGTTTTGTAGCACCTCATAGTCTCGAGGCAGAAAGGTCAGTAATTGGATCTTTGTTGATTGATAAGGATTCAATATTAAAAATCTCGGATTTCTTGAAGGAGGAGGACTTTTATCATGATGCCCATAGAATGACTTATAAGGCTATCTGTGAATTGTACGACAGGCGCATTCCTATTGATATGGTGACTCTTAGTACGGCGTTAGAAGATAGAAATGAGCTTAAATTAATTGGAGGTGTGTCATATTTGGCGAGTTTGGCTAATGAAGTTCCTACCTCAACTCATATTTTTCAATACGCAACTATTGTTAAAGAAAAGGCTGTTTTGCGTAAATTGATTCTAACTGGAGATACAATTAAAGGGCTTGGCTATAAAGAAGATGAGGAAATTGAAGGATTAATTGATCAGGCAGAAAAAGCTTTATTTAATGTTTCACAGAATTATATTTCAGATAGATTTGTGCATATTAAGGATATTTTGAATAAAACTTATGAAAAGATTTCTGATTTGCACGATCCAGAAACTAAAGAAAAATATCGTGGTATTCCATCTGGATTTAGCGCATTGGATAATATTTTATCAGGTTTACAGCCTTCGGATTTGATTATTCTTGCGGCAAGGCCATCAATGGGTAAAACCGCTTTTGCTCTTAATATAGCCCAAAACGTGGCCAAGAGAGGTAAATCAGTTGGAATAATGTCTCTGGAAATGTCCAAAGAACAATTGGTAGAAAGAATGTTTTGCAGTTTATTGTCTGTTGATTCCTGGAAAATGAGGACAGGTAAACTAACAGATGATGACTTCAGTAAAGTGGGTGCTATCATGGATGAATTAAATACGATGAAAATCTTTATTGATGATTCAATTGGTAATTCAATTTCAGAGTTAAAAGCCAAAGCTAGAAGGTTAAAAATGGAAAATGGTTTGGATTTTTTGATTGTTGATTACTTGCAATTAATGAGTGCAGGAGGTGGATCCGGTTCATTCCAATCAAATCGTGTACAGGAAATTTCTGAGATTTCGAGATCACTTAAGTCTTTGGCGCGTGATTTGTCGATTCCGATTATGGCTTTGTCGCAGCTATCTCGTGCGGTGGAGTTAAGACCGAGTAAAATCCCACAATTATCAGATTTGCGTGAATCTGGAGCAATTGAGCAGGATGCCGATGTAGTTTTGATGATGTATAGAGAGGATTATTATGAAGAAGATACTGAGCGAAAGGGCGTAACTGACTTATTTATTCGCAAACATCGTAATGGACCTATTGGTCACATTGAATTGGCTTTCAAGAAAGAACAAATGAAATTCCTGGATATTGAAAGAACCCGCAAGTTTGACGATTACGCAATCGCGGAATAGTTTTGAATTGGCAAGTTGGCTTCTGCTCTCTATAATGCATGCGTTTTAAAGGTATAAAAAAATATTTATGGATCAAGTTGCTTCAAATGAATATCACGTTAGACAACAAAAACTTAAGGAATTGAAGGAAATGGGTGTTATCCCCTATCTCAATCGTTTTGAGAGAACTCATACAAGCAAGAAAGCGCTAGAAGAAGGCGAAAAAGCTACATTAAGAGAAGTTGCGGATATCGTTGTAAAACCGGGAGAAAAGAGAATTAAATTATCTGGCCGTGTGATGACTTTGCGTGAACACGGCAAATTGACTTTTGGTCATATTCAAGACTTTTATGGCAAGATTCAAATCTGTTTTATGGAAGATTTATTGGGCAAAGATAAATATAAATTTTTGCGCAAGTTTGATATGGCGGATTTTATTGGCGTGGAAGGAGAATTATTTAGAACACGTCATGGAGAAATTACTCTTTTGGTTTTTGAATTTACGATGCTTTCAAAAGCTCTTCGTCCCCTACCAGAAAAATGGCATGGTTTACAGGATCAGGAAGCTAAATATAGACAAAGATATTTGGATACTACAATGAGCCGTGATTCTATGGATAGATTTGTTTTGAGAAGTAATTTATTAAAAGCTTTGAGAGAATTTTATTGGTCAGAAGAATTCGTAGAATTGGAAACTCCGGTTTTGGAGAATGTGTCTTCAGGAGCGGCTTCCAAGCCTTTTATCACACATCACAATGCTTTGGATATTGATGTTTATTTGAGAATTGCTGGTGGAGAACTTTGGCAAAAAATGGCTTTGGTTGGAGGTTTTGAAAAGACCTTTGAAGTGGCCAGATGTTTTAGAAATGAAGGAATGGATCCTAGTCATTTGCAGGAATTTACAATGATTGAGCACTACTGCGCATTCTGGGATTACGAAGATAATATGAAATTTACAGAGAGAATGTTCGAATATATGTTGATGAAATTACTTGGAAAATTACAAGTTACAATTAAAGATCGTGAAGGAAATGATGTAGAAGTTGATTTCAAAGCGCCTTGGCCAAGAGTTAAATTCACAGAGATTATTAAACAAGATTCCGGAATAGATGTTTTGGAATTTAATGATGACGCAGAAGGTTTGTTAAAAGCTATTAAAGCAAAAGGAATTGTAATTGATGATGCTGAAAATTTGGGTTATGGAAATTTGGTAGATTCTTTATATAAAAAAGTTTCTAGACCAAAATTGATTCAGCCTACGTTTGTGATTAATCATCCACTGAGCACTAAACCTTTGGCTCGTAAAAGCGACCAGGATGGACGTCTTTGCGATACTTTCCAATTGTTGATTAATACCTGGGAAGTGATTAATGCCTATGGTGAAATTGTGGATCCAACAGATCAGAGAGATAGATTTGAAAAACAATCTTTGGCAAAAGCCGGTGGTGATGAAGAAGCCATGATGATGAATGAAGAATATTTATTAGCAATGGAACACGGTATGCCTTGCGCCTCAGGTTGGGGTATGGGAATTGATAGACTTGTAACTCTTTTAACTGGTCAGGATAACTTAAAAGATTCAGTTTTATTTCCATTGATGAGACCTTTGGAAGAATTCGCGAAAAAGGAAAAGAAGGCCATGGAAAAAGCTAAAAAGGCTTTAAAGAAGAGCTAATTTAATTTCAATTTAATTGACCCAGTTGACCCTTCTACTGCAACGCAAAGAGTGAACAGTGCTGTGCGAACAAGCACTAATTGGACTCGCATGAGGGTGTGCTCCGTTTCCCTCATATTCTCCGTGACCAAACATTGCACGATTTTCTGGACTATTTCTCATTTCTTGATCTGTTTTTAACCAAACATTAGTTCGTTGATCAAATCTTTTAATTCTTTGTAATCCGTTCAAGTATTGGCCTGGAGACATAAGGTCAACATCCATTGCTGCGGCTTTACTTTCAGCATCACCATTAAATTCTAAGTCTGGAAATCGAGAGCTGAATATGGCTGCAGCTTTACTGTCATATACACAGTTCACATCACTCAATGGGCCTTCATCACTACAAGTACCAAAATCGAAACCGTCTTCATCCGTGATATAAACATCTGGACAATGGCCTTTTTCGATCATATTAGCCAAACTAGCTAAAGCCTCTAGATCATTTTCTAAATCAGCTTTAACTCTTGACCACTCTACGCCTCCATGAAATTTTTGAGCTTCTGGAGAATTAAATCTTGATTCAAAGGTAGCTAATGTTGCCGCCGCTTCTTCTACGTTAAGCGCTCTCTTACTGACACCCGCTTGTTTTTCCATACAATTAGTTGTTATTTAATGCGTATATTATACGATATATATCGCGCTACGTCAACGGCCAGTGCCTTCCACGTGATATAGATAGTTTATAGTTGATAGTCAATCATAAACTATAAACCATACATTTAGGCCTAGTTTAGATTTGAGCTTTGTAGAAATCGTTATTTTTTGTAAAATCAGGTTATGGACAAAATAGCTGTACTGGATTTCGGAGGACAATATGCCCATCTAATTGCTAATAGGATTAGAAAAATTGGTGTGTACAGCGAGATTTTGGATGGAGCTACGCCTGCAGATAAGTTAAAAGAATATAAAGGTCTGATTCTATCTGGTGGACCAGCAAGTGTGAGCGCGCCGGATAGTGTTAAATGTGATCCTAAGATTTTTGAGTTAGGGATGCCAATTCTTGGTATTTGCTATGGTCATCAGTTAATTGCTTATAATTTGGGTGGAACAGTTGAAAAAGGTAAAGTTAGGGAATATGGCGCAGCAGTAGTGAATTTTAAAGATAAACCGGGTATTTTTGCAGAAGTTAAAGACCAGGAAAACGTTTGGATGAGCCACTTTGATCAGGTTACTAAACTACCTGAAGGATTTGAATTGATTGCTTACACAAACGACTGCCCTATAGCTGGCATGATTAATTTGAGTAAAAAGATTTGGTCTATACAGTTCCATCCTGAAGTAGTACATACACCTTGTGGCATGGGTATTTTGACTAAATTTGTTGATTTAACTGGAGCGAAAAAAGAATGGGATATTGATAATTATATCGATCAAATTTTAGAAGAAATTAAAGTTAAGGTTGGAGATAGAAAAGTATTCTTGATGATTAGTGGAGGCGTGGATAGCACGGTGGCCTTCTTACTTTTGGATAAGGCTTTGGGGCCAGAGAGAGTTTATGGACTTTTTGTAGATACTGGATTTTTACGTTTGAATGAAAGAGAAGAAGTTGAGGCTGCTTTGCGTGCGATTGGAGTCACTAACCTGCATGTTTATGATGCCAAAGAAGAATATTTCGAAGCTCTGAAAGGTGTTTATGAACCGGAAAAGAAACGTCAGATTATTGGAGATCTATTCTTGGATATTCAGGCAAAAGTTTCTAATGATTTAAATTTAAATCCTGAAGAATGGATGTTGGGCCAGGGTACAATTTATCCTGATACGATTGAAACTGGCGGTACGAAACATGCTGATAAGATCAAAACTCATCATAATCAAGTTGATAGGATTAAAAAGATGGCAGAAGCCGGTAAAGTTATAGAACCCCTAAATCAGCTTTATAAGGATGAAGTTAGAATAGTGGGGGCTAAACTGGGCTTAGCTGATAAAATGGTCTGGAGGCACCCTTTCCCTGGTCCAGGTTTGGCTGTGAGGACATTATGTGCACCTGCGGAAGACTACCCTGAAGGCTATAAAGAAGCTGAAGCGAGAATTACAGAAGTTGTTCAGGCTGAAGGCTGGGAAGCGAAGATTTTACCTATAAAAAGTGTGGGCGTGCAAGGTGACGAGAGGACTTACAAACATCCAGTTTTGCTTTATAGGGAAAGCTTTTCATGGGATGGGCTATCCACCCTGGGTACCCGTCTGACTAATCAATTCAATGAAGTTAACAGGGTTCTAGTTGGACTTTACCCGCAAGAAATAAAGGAATTTTACGTACCAGATAGTCAATTAACCGGGGACAGAATTTTGACTATTCAAAGGGCTGATAAGGTAGTTATGGACTTCATTTACGAGGCTAAGATCGATAAGGAAGTTTGGCAGTTCCCCACCGTGCTCATTCCCCTATCAGTTAACGAACCTGGGACAGAGTCAATTGTTCTAAGACCGGTTTGTAGTGAAGAAGCCATGACGGCGAACTTCTACCAAATGCGCGAAGAACATTTGAAAGAACTAACTGAACGTTTAAAAAAAGTACCTGGAATTAGTGGAGTGTTTTACGACATTACCAATAAGCCACCAGGTACTATTGAGTGGGAATAGTCAGAAATGAAGTGATATGGTCAAACTCTAGCGATTGATTCGTAAATTCTGTTCATAAGCTGATAGTATTCTTTGATGCGTGGATATAGACCTTTAACAAACCTTTCACCATATGCATGCGTTGTTTCATTCCTATCATCTACCATGTTTAACGCCTGTTCAACTTCTTCTGGAGATAAGAGATTATGTTTACCTAATACCTTAAAGCAATCTTTTGGAGACATTACTAAATCACCTTTCTGCTCTTTTAAGAAAACTTTTGCGGTTTTCCAGCAAAGCTCATATGAATATTCAAAACGTTTAATCGTAGCATCGCGTACGAGAATATTACTGATATCAAACATATCTAAGGCTTCTTTAAGCGTACACAGTGCTTTCTTAAATTCTTCGAGTTTTAAACTTAACGTTTGATCCATATAATCTGGTTATTCAAAACATTTTTTTTAAAAGCTTCATCAACTTCATTAAAATTCACGACATCAACGAAAAACGGAAAGTTGGATTCCTCAAAAAACTCTTTTAATTCTCTGGCCTTTTTGTTCGTAATATCGCCCATAATTCCAACATCTATATCTCCAAACTGATCCCCTTTAGCGCTTGATCCAAAGATAAAAACCTGGGTTTCATTGTTATCGCGGAAGAAATCCAAAAGGTCATTTTTTAAAGAGCTGTAATATTTTTTTTCGTCTGTGATCATATTCTTGATTTTAATCTCTTACCTACAACTTTGCAATAATTGAGAAATGAGAGGCAGATAGCTAAACCCCTTAAGCCGAATTGAACTATTGAGTGGGAATGAGATTTAATCTGTTAAGGCTACAACAAAGATAGATCTAATAGTAAAAATTAGAGCTGCAATAGCAATTATCATGAAAGCCAGGCCAGATGCGTCAGGATAGGCTTTGCTAGTATCAATAAAAGATGATAATAAATTAGTTAATAGAATATAACTAAGGATTATAAACAAATTCCCGGCAAAAAAAGCTGATAATTTAGATGATTCTGTAGATAATAATCTATAAATAAAATAATAACCCCCAGTAGATGAAATTAACGGGAAGATAAAAAAATGGCACAACCAAGTAAAAGATTCTGAATCTATGGGAAAAAAATTTTGGATAATTCCAGGTATTATGCCCTCGCCAGCCAGGAAAAACAACAAAGGGAAGATGAAGTAATAAAATGTATTTTTTAAAGCCAATCCAAACATAAGTAATTTTATTTTAAATTTATTTTTTCTGGAGCTTTAATTCGCATGCCGAAGTTTTTTTCGGTGAAGGATTTGAATTTAACCGGGTCGTCAGTTGTAAGGAATGTGCGGGATTTACCCTTAGTTAGTTTGGATTCGATTTCAGGGTGCCTTTCTAAATAAGCTTTTAAACTCTTGGCAGTGATCTCGCCGGATGGAAGGACTTTAACTTTTTTGCCCATGAATTTTTTGATCTCTTTTATCATCAATGGATAGTGAGTACAGCCAAGAATTAAAGTATCGATATTGTTGCCTTTAACGGGGCGTAAATATTTCTTGAGAATCGAAATAGCTTCAGGTTTTTTATGCCAACCTTCTTCAATAAAAGGAACGAGCAAAGGGCAGGCTTCTTGATAGACTTTTATTTGACTATCCAACTTATGAATTTCCTTTTCGTAGACACCCGAATTGACTGTCGCGCGAGTACCAATTACGCCGACTTTTTTATTCTTAGTTTTCTTGATGGATTCCTCGGCAACTGGGATTAAAACACCTAAAATATTGGTGTGATTTTTTTTATTTTGTTCAGCATATTTTTGCTGGATATTTCGAAGGGCTACGCTTGAAACAGTATTGCAGGCAAAGATGATTAATTTCACTCCCCTACTAAATAAATAATCCACTGCCTGTTCGGAAAAATTTATGATATTTTCTGGGCTGTGATTACCGTAAGGGGTACGTCCATTATCTCCCAAATATAAATAATCATATTGTGGCAACAAATCCATAACTGGTTTTAAAACTGTTAATCCCCCATAACCTGAATCAAAAAGTGCAATCATGAATCTATTCTAACCTTTGAGATATTGGCTATCAAGAATAAAGTAGACAGAAAGTTTCAAGCTTATTAGTATAGTTCCATTAATTAGAATTGATGCATAAGACTTTTTTTCCATCATTATTGGTAGTTGGCCTCCTGACGGGCGTACTTTTGAGTTGGCAGTTCAATACTAAAATAGAAGTAACTGGAACCTCAACAACAGATGAAATTCAGGCAAAAGATGCCTTACTTAAGAGCTATTTGGACGAGCAATCATATTTACAAAGTAGAATCGTGAGTTTACGTGAAGGTATAGAAAATTCTCAAAATGAGATAAATTCTCAAACAGAAAAAGTTAATTTCGATAGATTGAATGCCTTAAAAGTGAACGTTGGATTAACGGAATTAAGAAACAGCGGTTTAGAGATTTTGATTGATGACGGGAAATCGGCTGACAGGGCTATACTAGAGTCCTCATCTGAAAACTTGGTCCAAGCGTCTGATTTAAGAGATATAGTGAATCTTTTGTTTGCAGCTGATGCAGAAGCCGTAGCGGTAAATAATCAAAGGATAATTTCTACTTCGATCATAAGCTCAGTGGGCACTACAATCCTGGTAAACAACTCCCCTATTGCTCCGCCTTTTGTAGTTGATGTAATCGGAGATCAGGAGATTATTTTACAAAGAATTTTAAATAAATCCCTACTACCAACCATTTACGAGAAACGTGCCCATAATAATATTCTTTTTGAGATTTATAAGAAAAATCTCATGAATATTAAGATTTACAACGGCGACTTAAAGACTAAATATATTAATTTTGAAAAAGATGATGAAAGATAGAAAAATATACATCTTGATTACATCTGTAGTTTTTGGACTGCTTTTTGCCATACAAAGCAGCACTTTTAGCAATGCAAATGAAGAATTCTTAAGAGATAATCAAAGTAACATCTTTCAGGAGATCAAAATTTTGAGGGATAAAAATGAGGACCTGAAAAATGAGGTTCAAGATCTGGAATCAACTTTCGAGAGCCTGAAAGACCAGAACATGGCCCTAAAGACGGTGGAGGAAGAAATCGAAAAATACACCAAGCTAACCGGAAGCGCTCCCATTACGGGTCCTGGAATCGAAATTACTATCAGCGGGGTCATTACTACACCATGGATGATAGATCTAGTGAATGAGTTTTTTAACTCCGGAGCAGAAGCTGTCGCAATCAACGGGATTCGGATAGTAAACCAGAGTATGGGCTTTGATACGCTGCCACAGGGCCAAATCTTTCTTAATGGAAGTATTCTGACCGGACCTTATACATTTACCGTAATTGGTGAAAGCGCCACCCTAGAAGCAATTTTAAAGGCCCCAGGAGGCATATTTGATAGATTAAAGGTAGCTTTACCTGAAATTAAGATAGAAACGCTACAGAAGGAAATAATAGAAATGGCCGCTATACTCTAGAAGACCCTAGACAGCAAAAGAGGCTGGAGGGCTAAGATTACCAGAAGGATAATGAGGAATATTCTCTTATTAAATCTTTCGTACTTGAGGCTGAGGCTTAGCCTCTTGATTAGATTATTAGACTCATTCAGTTGCCCCTTAATCTCTTCTTCTACCCTGCTTTTTTCATACTTTTCGCGGTGGTACTCAAGCAAAGGTACGGTATTTTTGAGCTGGGCTTCAAGCTGCCCCACACGATAATTGGCAATCTCCAATCTTTCCTGTTTTTGACTTACCTCCTCTTTGAGTTCGAGGTATAGGTTTTTGAAGGTTTCACTATCTCCAGTATTTTTTGCTTTCTTACTGAAGGTTTCGGCCTTCTCATCATAACTATAGACATGATCAGTAGACATGTCGTCACCACCGTCCACTATTTTGTCCGTAGACAAACCAGGTCTAGACATATAGACATCGTCTACCCCAACCGCACCCGCCTTAGACCGACCAAACCCCTCAACTTCCATCTTATTTAGCCAAATCCTATCGTCAACTAACCTAGTAGACAACTTCCTTGCCTTAACGTATCTATCGAGCGTCCTAATAGACACCCTCAATAACCTACTAGCGGCTTCCCTACTCAGACTATAGCTAATTTTAAGATCAACAGGCTGCATATAAATTTTGTCTACCGATGTCCATAGCCACGGAGTGGTCAAATACTAGACAGAGTCTAGACATATTCTAGCCATGCACCACTGGCCTGTCTAGCGATTATATCAGAGTGGAGTTTCAAGAGCTTTACAGCTAAATATCTAATCATCATAATAAGGCCACTCAATTCTAAAAATTATGTCGAACAAATATACCTCTAAAAGGGTTTACATATCTTCATTAATAGTAGTTATAGGTGTTTTTTACAGCCTACAGCCAGTTTTTGCATTAAAGATGATGTATGAGTCATCTATTGATGATTTAGCCTCTAAAATTGAGCTTTCGGGAGGTGACGACGGTGGACAATTTGGAGCAGCCTATACCGTGGGCGACTTTAACAACGATGGGAGGGATGATCTGGTAATCTCTTCACCATATGCCTCCGCTGACGGCAATCAATGGAGTGGACAGATAGACATAATTTTGTCGACTCCAGAGATGGGAGAGAAAAAGATGATCTCAATAACAGGTGACGATGACGGTGACCAGCTCGGAACTTCCCTAGCAAGTGGGGACTTTAATGGGGACGGAATAACAGATATAGCAGTAAGCGCCCACAATGCTACGTTTGATGAAAAACGATCCGGCAAAGTTTACGTCATCAACGGGGCTGAAGATCTGTATAGTCAAACGTATAGACAGATGACTAGTCAAAGGGGTAGACGTATTGGATCGATGGCTTCTGGCAGGCTAAATGGCGTGACGACAGGGGATGGATTTGGAATGTCTATTGGTGCTTACGATATCAATCAAGATGGGCTGGATGATTTAATTGTTGGAGCACCTTTAGTGTCAGTAGAGGATAGCAAGGTGGGGGCGGCTTATACCTACTACGGTGACTCATCTGGTTTTTTGGCTGGTAGGGTTTTTTATGGGAGAACGGAGGACGGACGTTTTGGAGCACAGGTAGGAGCCGGAAAAATAACCTCCACTGGCAGCGTAGATATATTGGTGGGAGCTTATAGGGAGGATCAAGATGGCCTAGATCAAGTAGGAAAAATATATTTATACAAAAATGCGACTAAGGGAGAGCCCACAATCACTCCCGACCTAGTATTTGAGGGAAAGTCAGAAAACGACTGGTTTGGATTCTATTTTACCGTGGGGGATGTAAATCAGGATGGCTTTGATGACTTAGTGGCAAGTTCATTCCCATATATTAATCCTAAATATTCAGGAAAAGTATCAGTTTTTTATGGAGGAAAACGTATGAAATCCGATAAACCAAACGTAACAATAAGGAAGGATTCCGGAGAAGCAAGGCTTGGACTGAGCATCTCAGTTCAAGACATAAATGCAGACGGCAGATCAGATCTGCTGATTGGGGCTCCAGGTATCAGCACTGGCAAAAGTTTAGAGGCTGGTTACGTGTACGGTATTTACAATAAGCCTGATGGATTTCTACCTGAATACAGTATCGACGCAAACGATATGAATCTGGTAATCAGGGGTGAAAGTTCAGATGACTGGTTTGGTAGCAGCATAGGAATGCTGGATTTTAATGAAGACGGGCTTGAGGATTTATTCGTTGGTGGTAGATATGCAGATAATCCAAACAGCCCTAATAGTGGCAAGGGCTATGTGATCGTAGGCAGTGGCGGGGATTTTGGTCAAGCTCATTTAGTTTCAGAAATCGGCACCGATGGCGTAAGCAGGGGAGAATTATTAAAAGTTGTCTTTGAGAGCTTCGACCTTAAACAAAAGAAGGCCGACTATATTAGAGACTGTTATAAGTATAGCGAATTCTGCCTATTTAATTTCCTGGCGATGAGTACTTTTGATGGAATTCAGTTAAATCCAGAAATCGTATTGTACCCCGACGTAAGCCCAGAAAGCCCATATTATGAAGAGATAAACCTTGCAACAATGATGGGATTTGTTAATGGCTACACCTACTTTAAAGACAGCCCATTCCACCCAGAGGCCAAAATCACCAGGATCCAGGCTCTAAAGGTCATCCTGAGTGCTACGGAGCTAGTTGAACCTAAATATAAAGCCGAGTTAAAAGACATAGAAAATACTTACCTTAAAGACGTAAATAATAGAAATGAAAGTACCTGGTGGTATTCAAGATATTTAAATTTCGCACTTAAGTCTAAGATAATTGATTATTCAAATTCATTTAGACCAGATGAAAATATTACACCAGAAGAATTAAATGATATGATAGACAGGACTTTAAAACACTTAAATCCAATAGATGAAAAAGTTGAGCCATGAAGAAATCCTGGAAATAAAACCCTCAATTAAAGCGGTTAAAAAGAAAAAGAGGAATGAAATTTACGTCCTGCTTGATAACATAAGAAGTCTATACAACGTAGGGGCCATTTTTAGGACTTCTGATGCCGTACTAGTCAAAAAAATATATCTATGTGGTATAACTGGTTACCCACCAAGAAAAGAGATTTCTAAAACGGCCTTGGGCGCAGAGGAAGTAGTCCCCTTTGAATACAGAGAAAGTGCAATAGAAGTGGTCAGAGAATTAAAAAAGAAGAAGGTCCAGATAGTGGCTGTAGAAATAGCTCATAGGGCTGTTGACTACTCAAAAGCAAAGTATAAATTTCCAGTGTGTTTTGTGTTTGGACATGAGGTACTGGGAATAGGGGATGAGTTGATGGGAGAAGTGGAAAAATCCGTATTTTTACCAATGCTAGGAAGGGCGAATTCTCTAAATGTTTCCGTGGCTTATGGAATTATAGTTTATGATGCACTCAAAAAATTATTATGAAACGTAGAACTAAGATAATTTGGTGGTCAGTGTTTGGCATCCTAGCCATGCTGGTTTGGTATTTCATCATTGGTATAGAGTCAAATAGGACGGGCTCATTCTACAATAAAAAGCATAATGCCATATGGCTTGGGCATGAATGGGTGGATACAATCAAGAGTAAGGAGGAGGTTTATGATTTAGTAAATAATCTAAAAAAACACCAGATCGATACTGTTTTTGTGCATTCCGGACCTATAGAAGGTGATGGCGGGATTAGTCCAAAAGTTTATAAATATGCTCCGGAATTTATAAATCAAGCTAAGGAATTTGATGATTCTATTCAATATCAGGCATGGATGGGTCAAATAAGAAGTAAAATAGATTTGGATAAGCCTGAAATACGAGCAAAAATAGTCAAACAAGCCAAAATAATGACCGAACTAGTTGGCTTCGATGGTATTCACTATGATATTGAACCTGTTTGGGATGAGGATAATGGCTTTATAGAATTATTAAAAGAAACTCGTGAAAATCTTACAGAGGGTAAAAAGATTTCCGTGGCATTGGCCGAATTTATACCACAAGGCGTCATTTGGATTTCTGGTGGAATTCATAATTTTGAGAACCACAACTCCGAATTGAATTACTCCAATGTTGCAAAATATGCGGATCAAATTGTCACGATGGTCTATGATACTGGCATAAACCATGATTGGCTATACCTGTGGCTAGTCAAAGAACAGACTATCTGGGTGACAAATATTGTCGAAGATAGAGAGGTTTTTATTGCAATTCCTTCTTATGACGAAGTAAAGCCCGGGTTTAACCCCGGGGTGGAGAATATTGGCGAGGGGCTGGCTGGCATAATACAGGGACTAAATAACATACGTAGTAATGAAGAAAGTTTTGCGGGAGTGGCAATCTATGCATACTGGGAAATGGACGAAAACGAGTGGGAAACTTATGAAAAAATGTGGGTAAAATAATTTGGATTTATTATGATAAAATTTAACTTCAACAACGAGACTGAATTTAAGATTAATTCTAAATTCTTTAAAAAATATGTTGATAAACTGCAGATGGTTTTGAAGACGTTTGTTAAGAAAAAAATGATGGACAGGAAAGGGGAGTTGACCTTAGTCTTGGTGGATGACGAGACCATACATGGCATTAATCGAGACTATAGGCAAAAAGATAAGCCGACTGATGTGATTTCTTTTGCATATCTAGAATTAGCTGATTTCAAAAAGGAGAAAGGGGATTTACAGGTGGGGGATATATTTATTTCCATCGATACGGCAATGCGACAATCTGAGGAAAAAGGGCATAGTATGGATAAAGAATTAGCAATTTTGTTTGTGCATGGCTTATTACATGTTTTTGGTTTTGACCATAATAATGACGAAGAAGAGGAGGAAATGGAGGGCTGGGCAAAGAAGCTTTTAGGAAAGATTTAATTCGGTCAAAGCTTGGGATGGAGTGAGCCTTTTGAGATCTGTTTTATCAAAGTCACTATCGTAACTAATGAATGTAAGATTTTTCTTTTTAGCTAAGTAATAATGTAATCCATCTTCAAAATCCAATTTTATTTTTTGATCAGCAACAGCGTTTATGTCTGAGAAATTTGGCCTATATATTTTAATATTCCGTCTATTTTCTATAAATTTCAATAAACGCCCAACCACCTTATGCTCCTGACGCCTTGTTAACAGGAGACAGATCGAATAAATTGAAAAATCCAATACGCTTATCTGCAGGTTAAATTCATCAGATTTAGCAAAGAATTTCTCAGTGTTGGCATAATCATTTTGCTGAAGCAACAATGAACACAAAATATTAGTATCAATTAATATGTTTCCAAGCATCTTTTGCAAATTTTACAGAATCTTGTTTTGAATAGTCTCTCTTCAAATACTTCCTTATCTCGGCTAATTCTGAATAAAAACTGTTATTAGTTTCCTTAGTTGACTTGGTGCCCAATCGTTGCTGTATTAACGTTGAAATGAATCCACTTCTCTGACCGTTTGGGACAGACCTGGCAAGAACTTTATAGGTATCATCTGGAATACTGATTAACATTCTCATATATTTTTTTTTAGCCATATTGAGCGCATGATATATATTATATTAATAGTATATATCCAAACTTCAAATGAATCAAATAACATAAAATCAGTAATACACTAAAGACATTAAATTTCTATTAAATTTTCTTAAAATTTTTCTAAACTATTTTTTCTTTTTGAGGAGTTTTTTATGTTCGATTTTGGCTTGTGTCCAGCAGAGTTGGTACATTTTTTTATGGAAGTCGGCGATTTCCTTGGATTTGATAATGATGGCCATTTTTTCACGCCAGGAAGCGTAAAGAACTTTGTCGTTGTAGATGTTGACCTCAGGGGAAAAATTAAACTTTTCGGCGGGGACTAAAATTGATTCTCTATCTTCCTGAACATCGGTTTTACGGCGTTCTCTTGAAATTTTATTATCTACAAAAATCGCTTTAATGTGAATGTTTTTCTTGGCACGACGCTGATAATAATCAGGAAAAAAGTTTGGCAACCCATTGTGTACGTCTTCTACATTGGCATAGGCAAGGATGTCTTCGGAGGAGGTAAGGGTGTCTTCATAAGCCTGACGCATACCTTTTTCGCCTTCAAAAAAACTAACTTTTGGTTTGGTACTTTCGGGATTCTCGAGGGAAATTAATGCTGGCAAAAGAGCTTCTATTTCTTTCTGCTGTTTTTCAATTTTTCTAGTTTGTTCAACTTTTTCACGTTCGAGATAATTAAGAAGCGTCTTTGGATCAAGAGCTTTAAAGTAGGTGATGGGGCCTTTCTTAACAGAATTCACCAATCCTTTTTTGGTGAGAGAGGCAATAATATCGTAAGTAGTCGTGCGATTAATTTCCGCTTTTTCACATATTGTTGAAACGGGCTGAGGCCCAAGTCTAATTAAATGCATATAAACCTTTGCCTCTTTTGCCGTAAATCCTATTTTTTGTAAAGTTTCTAAAATCATACGTGTTGTCGAAAGATTGCCGACATCGTGATATTACAGATTATTACTGTAATTTTCAATATAAATCCACGAATATTGCCATTATGTCGGGATGATGGCAATATGACTGCCAACTAATAACAGTGGCATGACAGTGATAAAAAATGAAATCAATACGGTGGAAATCGATCAGGCAGATGCCCAATGGCTAGACGGTCTACCTCCTGGTGAGCACCTAAAAGAAGGCGTACTAGCAGAATTTAGACGTGCACGTTGGTCCACTCAGCGAGGCGAAGTAAATTTATTACTGCGAGAAGCAGATCCAGAATCTGCCGAATCCTTATTGAGACGGTACGCTAATAGTATTTTCAGTAGTTTCTTTCCTAAATTACTACAATTCTATGGGATGTTAAAATCACGGATGAGTGACGCGAGATCAGAAGAGAATAACAGAGAAAGTAAGGGTTGGGGAAGACTGAAATCAATCAGAATAAATCAGACTCACGTGAATCATTATTACTTCTTAAGACACAATTTCCTTATTGAATACAGCTTTATTAAAATTATTATCGAAGGAATAGAATCAAAATTCGGCTATATCGATTTTAAACCGACAACTAATCAACTTCTTAAGTCAGTTAATGATGCAGCAGATATGGTTGGGAAAATGCGACTAGACTAAAATTAATTAAATATAATTAAATAATATGGAACAAGGTAGCAGACTATCCGATGCGCAGGTACTGTCAAATCAAATTAGGGCAAACGAATTGAGAGTTAGGTCAGACGATGCCCGTAGAGATATTTGCAAATATCCAGCGCCAGATGGAATAGAGTTTGCAGAGAGCCTTGATGGCAAAACCTTAAAAAGATTGGCAGTTGAGTTTATGGAAAATTTTAATTTAACCGGTGTCGGTGAAGATCAATTCGCAATTTGCGAAAGGCTTGGGGATAGACTATACGCTAGAGCACTTTTTTTATTTTTTGGTCATAGAAAATTGGATTTCCTGGCTTACGTGAACGGACGTTATGGACAGAATATTCCATTTAGTACTACGCCGAGTTTAACAACTAGAGTAATGGCAGCAATTTCAGAACGGGGTAAAGAAACTCTCAGAGATGAGCTAGAATTAGGTGAAAGGCTACAAAATGTACATACAAGAGCCATGGCCATGGCTGGTATAAAAAATTAATTTAAACTATAACTGCGTTTATGCGATATTTAATAAAAATGGCGGAAGTGAGGGCAAAAGTGCCGAGGATTGGATTACTTTCGGTGAATTGCGAGAATAGTCCGTACGTGAGTTATACGGGGAATAGTAAAAACTCTCATCTGCTTTTTGGCGGTGAACACGATGAGGATTGCTATTACGGCTTTTGGTTGCATGATTCAAACAATACGGCGGATTGTGATTACTGTCAGAAGTGTGAGCTTTGTTATGACTGCGTAGATTGTTTAGAGTGCTACAACGTGAGTTTCTCACAAGACTGTGCGAATTGTTCGGATTGCGAGTATTGCTATGACTGCATTGGTTGTAGAAATTGTTTCGGCTGTACTGGACAGCGCCGTAAGGAATACATGATTGGAAATCAGCAGTTAACGAGAGAAGAATATGAAGTTAAAGTAAAAGAAATGAAAGAAAAAAATTCTCAAGAAGAGTTAAGAGATATGATGGAAAAGGTCAAGGGACAGGCCCCACACTTTTATGTGCACGCTTTAAATAACGAAAATTCTACCGGAGATTATGTTTATAATTCTAAAGATTCGGAGTTTTGTTTTGATGTAAAACAACTGGAAAGCTGCCTGTATTGCAATAATTCTGTGCAGCTAAAAGACTGCGTGGACATGAGTAATGGCTATTTTAACTCTGAATTAAATTATGAAGTAATGTCGGAAATGAATCTTTATAATTCTAACTTTTGTGTGACATGCTTTGATAGTCAAAACCTAGAACACTGCGAAAGTTTGTATAATTGTAGTAATTGCTTTGGCTGCTTTGGCTTAAAGCATAAGGATTTTTATATTTTTAATGAACCTTATTCTGAAGAAGAGTATTATAAAAGAGTGGCGGAAATTCGCAAAAAAATGATGGCTAGCGGAGAATATATGCAATTCTTGCCATCCGTATATCCATATGATGACAGCAATGCTTCAATGGAATTCCCTAACAATTAAAATAACTAAATTAATATGATAACTGAAACAACTTCTCAAAAACTAACATGCAAGGCTTGCAGTAAAGACTTCTTGATCATTCCGCAAGAACAGGTTTTTTATACTAAAAAGGGATTACCAAATCCAGAGATGTGCCCAGACTGTAGAAGAAAAAGGAGATTAGGCCTGAGAAATGAAAGAACTCTGCACAAAAGAAAATGCGATCAATGTCAAAAAGATATTATTAGCACGTACCGAGCAGATAGTCCTTATACAATCTACTGTCAGGAGTGTTACTGGAGATACTTAGGTTAGAACATGCTTTCCAAGTCCACAACCTGCCAGTCATTGGTGTTGTCAGGTTTGCGACGAAGTGTGAGTTTAATACGAGGAGGGTTGGCTGGTTCGAGGTGTTTCTGGTGACTTTCTCCCTGTAAAACCTGGTTTTCTACACGACGGCTCAACTTGAAATCAAAACGGGCGAGGTTGAATTCCACTACGCGTTCATAACCGACGTCCATTTCTTGATTGCCAATTTCTGTATAAAGTGGGGTTGTTTCGTCCTGGATTATTTCTGCACCTGCTGCAGTAACTCTTGCGATAATACCATCAAAGGCTTCATCACGGCCTGCACCACGAGTTTCATCGATTTCTTTCATTGCTGGTTTTTTGCCGCCTGCTCCCATATTCTCTTATTAAAAATTAGATATTTCGTGTATTATCTTAAACGATATGAGCTATAAGGGCAAAGACAAATCAAACGTGTATAAATCCGCAGAGGGATATGATTTATATGCTTCAGAATATGATAAAAAACTAAAATATTTAGATAGTTTTGAGCGAGAGATTATTCTTGTACTTTTGGCTAGTATAAAAGTGAAGAAGGCTCTGGATATTGGCTCTGGTACTGGAAGACTGATCGAGGCTTTAAAAAATTCTGCAAAAAAAATAGTAGCTCTGGATTTGTCGAAAGGGATGCTGGATTTGGCAAAGAAAAAATTTCCGGAGATTGAAACAGTCGTGGGAGATGTAGAAGAATTACCTTTTAAGGATAATAGTTTTGGCTTAGTTACTGCTGGTTTCATGATTGTACACTTAAGAGTTTTTGAACAGGCTTTTGATGAAATATATAGAGTTTTAGAAGAAGGCGGGATTTTTATTTTGACAAATATTAATCAGCGAAAAGCCCCAAAACTAAAACTGGAAGTTGGTGGAGAAATAGTAATAGAATCGCACTATCACAGACCAGAAGACGTAATAAAAGCTTTGGAGAAGTCTTTTTTTAAGATAGAAAAAGAAGAGTTTGTATACGAAAACGGCGTCTGGATTAATCAGATTATTCAAGCCAGAAAATAAGAAGAGGTCAACCTTAAGGAATTGACTTAGGGACTGGCTTCCAATAACATTTCTCTACTTTATAATTAACAATTATCTTATGAAGAATTTTAAGATGGCGAAAGTCATGGGATTGATTCTTTCCCTAGCGATAGTAGCAACCGGATGCAGGTCTGGTGGTGGTCATGATGAGACTGCAGCTGCAGAATTAAAAGCGGCTATGACTAATAACCAAAGTGTTAAGGCTTCAGAGTACACAATGAATCTAAAGGGTACAGCTAATGTGCAGGAAAAAGCTGACGACGATGAAGTAAACCTGGAATTTGACATTGGTTTAAGTGGAATTGCAAACGCTAAAGATCCAAAAAATCCTCAGTTTTCAATGAAAATTGCTGGTACTGGAAGTCTAAATGGTGGGGATGATGAATCTGCAGAAGGTGAAGTTAGAGTTGCGAATAATAAAGTGTTTTTTACATTAGCAAAATTGAGTGATTTTGATCAGGATGCAATGACTATGGCAATGATTCAGCCAAGTTTAGGCAAATGGTGGTACGTGGCTTTGCCGGCTGAAATTGTTGCGGAAATGCAGAAATATGATTACTCAGATGATGAATCCAAGATGACTCCAGAACAGAAAGAAATGAAAGAGTTATTTGATAAAACAGATTTGATGAAGAATGTACAAAAAGGTGGAGAAGAAGACTTTAATGGAGTAAAAACTGTGAAATATACCGCTGAACTTGATAAAGAAGCTTTTATGACATACGTAAAAGAAGCATCAAAAATAGCTGGTGAAGCTATTCCAGAAAGTGAGCTCGCAGAAATAGATAGGGTTCTAGATATTGGTGATGTTGAGATTAAAGTTTGGGTAGCAACAGAAGATCAAACAGTAAGAAAGCTTTCTGCTGAATTTGATGTTAGTGAAGGAAAAGACCAGGAAGAGATGGAGAAATTTGATTTAGCTTTAACCTTTGAGATGACTCAATCTAACCTAGATGGAGACCTAAGTGTTGAAGAACCAGAAGGTGCTCAGTTGTTTGACTTGATGGGAATGATGATGGGTGGAATGGGAAGTGGAGCGATGATGGATAGCGAAGATATGATGATGGACGCTGAAGGAATGATGGATGCAGACGATCTAGAAGCAGTTGTTGAGTAAATCATAATTTTAGGCCCTGTCCTACCTTGGTAGGATGGGGCCTTTTTTAGTTGGCTATGAGGTTTATAAAGACTAAGGATTTACGTTTTTGGCGTAGTTGAGGGGGTGTTTTTTGTGTTTGAAGTCGTAGAAATGGCTGGAGTCGTAGACCCAGGCGCCACCCTCGGGGAGAGGGATTTTGCCGTAGCCGTAAGGTACATCGATAACAAATTTGGCGGTGGCGGCAATGCCGGATAATTTTGGGCGGAGTTTTTCCCAGATCTTAATGGCTCTTTTCATTGGAACAGTAAAATGGCGGGCCCAATAAACGGCATCATTCTGCAAGAGGTAATAGGGGATTACACCAGCTTTGATTTCTGAAGTGAAGAGTTGATATAAAGTTTCTACTGAGTCATTCACGCCTTTTAAAAATACTGATTGCCCAAAAACCGTGGCCGCAGAAATTTTCCTTAAATTGGCTATTACTGACTTAGTTTGATCGGTTAATTCATAAGGATGATTTACGTGGAGCATGACGTATGGATGGCGTATTTTAGCCAATAATTGATAGTGCCAATCTTGTACGGCAAGGGGATTATGTACTGGTAAGCGCGTTCCAATTCTCAAAGTATCAATAAAACCTTTGGACTGTAATTCACTTAAACCAGTGATTATTTTTGTTAAATATGGCTGAGGAGCGGTTAAAGGATCTCCGCCAGATAAAATCACTTCGTTAATTTCTTTATGTTTTTTGAGGAATTTAAAAACCTGTTCTATTTCTTCATCGGAAAGAAAAAATTTGTGAGAAATCGCAGCGTTGGTCTTGGATTTTACATGAGGCGGCATGCCAACTTCTCTACCACGGGTGCAAAAACGGCAATAGGTAGCGCAAAGACGAGTAACCGTCCAAAGACAACGGCCATAATATTCTATCTCTCCTTTTTTATTAATTTTGCCGCGATATTTGTAGACTAAACCGGGAGCAACTTCGTTATGATCTTCATTTAAGGGATCGAAGCCCTTTTTGGTAACTCTGGATTCCAATTCTGGCTGGGCAATAAATTGTTTGCCAATAGGACCGTGTACACCTCCAGTTTTCTTGATTAGAGCAATTAGGTATGGAGAAACACTCTCCGGTAAGCCACCATGAGGCAACATCGCCGCAAGACCCCTTAATTTGATCTGTGGAGCAGTCTGAATTGTAGTTTTGACCTTAGGAGACATAAAAAATTCCAGCGACTAAAGGAATATATAATATAGCAAAAATCGTACTTACCATAACGGCCAGGGCAATTTTTTGAGGTTGAGCTCTTAATTCTGTAGCAAAAGTGACCGTATTAGCGGCAATAGGCATGATTGATTCTATGATTAATACAGAGTAAATAAATGAAGAGAATAAATGAGTATAAGTCTTATCCAGGAAAATTATTGCAAGAATCGCTGCCGGCCACATCAAAAATTTATTCAAAAAAGTTATGGCAAATAATTTAAGATCCAGATGATCCGTTTTTAATTCTGCAAGGCCCAAACCAATCATCATCATGCCAAAAGGTACGTATCCACCTTTTAATAATTCTGCAAAATTTATAACTTCTGCGGGCACGGTAATATTGTTAAAACTGATAATTAATCCAATAACAAAAGCATAGAGAGACGGCAGTTTAAGTAATTTTCTGAAAGATGCTTTTATAGAATAAGAAGCGCGGGCAAGAGTGTAAAATCCGACGGTGTTTTCATAAAGGATTCCACCAACGCTAATCATGCCAACTACCGCCAGAGCCGGATCGCCAAAAAGAGCTAAGCAAACTGGTAAACCGAAGTATCCAGTGTTGCCTGTACCAGCTGAAAAAGCAGTGACTTTTTCTGTACCATCGCTCCAGATTTTTTTAGTGAATTTCGCAGTTAATAGACATAAAATAGAGCCAATTGTGAAATATAAAATTGGAACTAAAAATAATTCTCTATTCTGGCCTGCCTGTAGCGCAGCCAAAAAAACGATGGAAGGGGCAAAGATGTAGATTAGCATTTTGGCGATACCTTCTTTGGCGACTCCCAAAAATTTATTAGCAAAATAGCCAAGAAGAATTAACACATAAAGTGGTAAAATCTTGGCTATTAAGAGGAAAAATATATCCATTTACGCGCTTATTTTAAGCGGTAAGTAAGTGAAACTGTCAAAGAAACTTCCTGCTCTCCTGGCTGAACATCTGGAGAAACTGCAGCACCTGTGTCCATTGCCATTGTTTCTGAATAACCACCTTTGCCGTAATAATCTCCACCATTTTCGTATTCATAGAAGTTAACTATTTTGCCTAGGCGTAGACCAGTCTGTTCTTCTATCATTTCAGCTTTTAACTTAGCTTTTGTAATAGCTTCTTCACGAGCTTTTGTCTTAGCAGATTCTCTGTCTTCGATAGTGAAATTAATACCACCAACCATGTTTGCACCAGCTGATGTACTCTTAGAGATTACGTCTCCAGTTTTTTCAAAATCTCTAACAGTTACTTCGATATTTTGATCAAGTATATAACCGTCCTGTTTTGATTCACCTGTGGTTGGCTGATAAACGTAATTTGGATTTAGGTAGAAATTTGTAGTTTTAATGTCTTTTTTGTCGATACCAAGTTTTTCAAGTTCTGACATGATGGCGTTAATTTTTTTAGTGTTATCGCTCATTGTTGCTTCGCTAGTTTTGCCTTTTGTATTAACTCCAAGGCTAATTTTTGCAATATCAGGTACAACATAAGATTTGCCAATTCCTTCAACGGTGATTTCACGAGGATAGTTTGTTGGGTCAGCATTCCAGATTTCATAGGCTCTGAAACCCCAAAAGGCTATGATACCAACTACAAAAACTAAGATTACTGAATAAAGACGATTTGAAAGTTCGAACTTTTCATTGTTTGTTGACATAGAAGTTTTGGTTATTTTGATTTGTGCTAATTTTTAAGTGGTCGGGGTGATAGGGCTCGAACCTACGACCTCATGGTCCCAAACCATGCGCTCTAAGCCAACTGAGCTACACCCCGATTTATGGTTGCGGGGGCAATTTTAGCTGATAACGGTTTAGTTGTTAAGCTGATTTTTGGTTGAGGCTTTGTTGAAAGCCAATTAAGATAGGAATATGGAGAAATTTTACAGCAAAATCTTGGGCATGCCAGTGATAGAAGAAGATGCAATGAGGCCATTTACTAGCATAACAGACGTCGTGATGGATCCGGCTAACGGGAAATTACTGGCTTTTGTAGTGAACGCGAATAGAAATCAAATTATTCTGCCAATGGATATAATTGGCTGGAATGATGCAGTACACATTAATAGTAGAGATTCTATTATTGATGGCAATGAGAGCCTGAGGGTGCAAAAAGTACAAGAGGGCGGAGTGAGAATCATTCATAATAAAGTAGAAACCCAAGGGGGTACGGAATTGGGAAAAGTTTATGATTTCGTAATTGATCCACATACTTTTGAACTGAGAAAATTGTTTGTGGCAAAAGGATTCTTAAATCTTTTTAGATTTGACAGTAGAATTATTAGCGCGAAAAATATTATAGAAATTTTGAAGGATAAAATTGTAGTGAAGGAGGATTTAGTTGGACTGAAAGCTAGAAAAAATGAAGTTATATTAGAAGATATGGCGGTAAGTTAGATTCTAAAATGAATTTATGCAAAAAAAAGACCCCGCCGAAGCGAGGTCTTTTTTAAGTTTCTTAATCTTGTTTTTACTCTGTACCAGTACCAGCTCCAAGAACTGCTCTTACTAATACGAATGACAATAGGATTATGATAATACCAACTAAAGCGTACATGATAATCTTTTTTGCTTTGCCGATTGAATCATCGTTACCAGCTGAACTAACATAAAGTACACCTCCGTAAATAATCATGATTACAGCAAGGAAACCAAGGAATCCAAGGAAGTAATTCAACATAGTTTTAATTAGACCACGAAGTGAACTTTCATTACCAGTGTGCTCTTTTACAGTTTCAAGATTGTCTCCGTCTGTAAGAATTGCACCATGTGCTAGACCAGGAAATGCTGAAAGCAAGGTCATTGCTCCGATCATTAGACCAAATACGATAACTGCCTGCTTAAGGAATTGTTTTTTTGATTTCATAGTAATTTAAGGTTATTACGTGAATCATTATATCAGATTTCAAACAATCTTTCAAGAAGCTGTCTATTTTGCCTTTACTGGAAGGAAGTAAACCTCTGGCTCTAGCTGGATTTTAAACTGACTCTTCACTGTTTTTTGTACTTCTGAGGCTAAATTTTTGATATCTTCAGATGTGGCGCCGCCTAAATTCAAGAAAAAATTACCATGTTTTGGGGAAATTTGGGCTTTGCCAATGGTTTTTCCCTTGAGTCCGGCTTGTTCTATTAGATAGCCAGCAGATTTTTCTTTAACAAAAGGAATGGGATTTTTGAAAAACGAACCACAGGAAAGGCCAAAAGGTTGTTTGGCAATCCGGTTTTTGTTTAATTCTTTAATTATGGATTTTTGTTCTTCTATAGTAATTTTGCGTGGAGATATTCTGAAAGTAGAATCTAAGACTATTTGAGGAGACTTTTTTAGCTTACTGAAGCGATATTTGAAGGAAAAGTACTTAGTTGTGACTTTTTGAATTTTTAAGGTCTTTAAATCAAGAATCGTGGCTTTTAATAGCACATCTTTGGTCTCTAGGCCATTACAGCCAGCATTTCCACGTACAGCGCCACCAACAGTTCCAGGTAGACCAATCCATTGTTCGAGACCTTGATAACCGTTTTTAATTGTTTCATTAAGTAATGTTGCCACTGACATACCAGCATCTACCGTAACTTGAGTTTTGCTAAATTTGATATTCTTAGTTTCGACTTTGATTACAAGACCACGAAAACCCTTATCGTCAAAGAGAGTATTACTACCACCACCCAGGATAAAATATGGGAGCTTATTTTTTTTGCAGAATTGGAGAAGAGGTTTAAGCTTTCTGCTGTCTTTTAATCTGTAAAAATAGTCAGATGGACCACCTATTTGGAAGGTGGAATATTTGAAAAGTGGTTCATTTAAAGTTACTTCCGGGAACAGTTTTTGCATGCAAAAAAGATAACATTAAAGGATTCAAATTGACAGTGTTTATGTTTTAAAATAAAATGCCGCATGCTTTGCGACAAAGCTTCGCGAGCCACCTTAGCTCAGGGGTAGAGCTACTGTCTTGTAAACAGTGGGTCGTCGGTTCGAATCCGACAGGTGGCTCCATTTGAGTCTTTACTTAAAGACTTTTTCAATTTATTCCCTTGCTTGTCATCCTTTTCAGTTCTATCCCCAGTAACATCATTTGGAAACTTGTTAGGGTTGAACTTAAAGAAGACTTTGGCGTCTATTTTCCAAACCTTTCCAACCTTCTCTCTTTTAAGTTCAATTCTGTCTATAAAAAGCCTTACCAACACTTTCTTTTGCTCCTGATTAAGATTCTCTATTCTATATTTTATCTGCCTTGAGGCTTCATTAAGCTTCGAAATTTCTGCCTCAACCTCACCAATGAAAGACAACTGATCCTCATGGCTTTGTATTTCTGCTTCAATATCGGCGAGTTCTTTATTCTTTTGCCCTATCTTTTCTTTAGTCTTTTCCTCGTCATAAACACCTTTTTCGTATCCCTCCTCCACTCTCGCGATCTCTATCCCTTTGTTTATCTTGTCTTGGCGAAGCCCGTGTAACACCCCCTCTAGCTTCTCTATCTTGGTAGAATCTGAATATTTTCTAGCTAGATACTTCTCAATAAATATTTTAGGTTCTTTCAAGGCTTCCGTGATCTTTCCCCATGCATAGTCTTCAAGCTGTTTAGCGGGGACTTCAAATACGTGAAAGTGAACATTTTCTTTGTCAAATTGCTTGCGTCTGTAACTAAATCCGCCCTTAGTGCGCTTACATCCCACAAACTTCTTTGGTGGAGTTACTCCAACATCTACAATCTTGCCACTTAGCAGGTAGCTTACATTCCCGTCCGTTGATTTTCTCTCTTTACATGACTGCTGAGCTTGCTGAAAAGTAAACTCTGAAATACAAGATGGTATATTTACTATAGTCCAGAGGTTTTGAGGCAGCTCATTACCGTTTTCATCTTTCTTATTTGCGATAAATTCACCTCTGTATATCGGATTATGAATCATAGTTCTTACTATCCTTTCAGTCCATTTCCCACTTTTGTTTCTAGTATGCGTTCCTAATGGCACTTTTAGTTTATTAAGCTTGTTTGGTATTTCGCCTAAACCCAGCCCTTCATAAATATACCATTCAAATATTTCCTTAACCCATTTCTTTTGCTCAGGCTCTATTGCTAACTTTTTACCTCTTCCACTTGGGTTTGGTATCTCTTTGTAACCATAAGGAACAAATGACCCTGTATAGTTGCCCATTTCAGCCGAGGCCAATCTTCCCATCTGGGTTCTGCCCTTAATAAGCTCTCTCTCGAATTGCGCTATTGCACCAAAGATCTGAAAGATAAGCTTTCCTATGGGGCCACGAAAATCAATATTTTCCTGAACAGAGATGAAGCTTACATTGTTCTTCTCAAAGTCTTCAAAAATTGTTAGTAGATGCTGTAGGCTTCTTGATAACCGATCTATCTTCCATACTACGACAGCATCGAATTTATTTTCTTTCACTGCTTTAATCATCCGTTGCAAGCCCTCTCTGTTTAAGTCGCTCCCCGTGTGAGTGTCAATAAAAACCCATTCTTTCTTTGTAATGTAGTTTTGAGATTTGTTATTGTTTATGTAGTCCAAAAGCTTTTTCTCTTGCGCTTCCAACCCATATCCATCAATTTTTTGCTCTTGGGTAGAAACCCTAATGTAGATGGCAATTTTTCTTTCCTCTTTACTGTCTTCGGTCAAAAACATGTATAAATCGGTTATTTATCCATATTCTACCTATTTTTACTATAGTTTCAATAATGGGTTGAACTTACTGAGAGTTATTGTTTGTCTACTTTAATTCCATCAAACGCTCCTACGTAGTTTAAAGCGTCTGTAATGCTATCAATATAGCCGCTGGTGTTCTCAGCTGGGTAATTACAGCAAAATTCAATCTCGGAAGTTGATGAGATTGGCACTATGACTGATTTTGTTATTACCCTGTCCCCCATACATACTTATTTTTGGTATGCATGGAACTATATAGAAAATTTAAACCATACTGCAAGCCCGACAAATGGCTTGCTGTCAAGAATACCTGTTTTTGCCGTACTTTGCATAGCAGCAAAACACATTGTCATTAAACGTCAAAAGAATTGTAATAATATTTCGTTCTAGGTTAAGAAATAATTAGATTTTATTTTCTAAGAATTCTTCTAATTTCTATCTTACGATTTCAATAATTGCATTATTATCTCTGCCTCTGAGTCGCTGAGCTCATGCTGGTTATCCTGAATAGTTGGAATGTATTTCAGAGAAAATTCTTCCTTACGCTTTCGCTCTAAATACCACATTGCTGTCCTTGGATCATTGAGATTTTTAACTAGGGTTGCACGCGCTATTAAAATTAACGTTTGTTTCAATGCATGTTTTCGCTCGGAAAATGCGGGATTTTTCTTTTGAAATTCATAAAGTGTATCAGGGTGAATTCCCGCATATATACAAGCTTCGCGGTCAGTGCAATCCAATGAGAAAGCCTCTTCCAGTTTTCCGACTACATACGTTGTCATTACCGTCTTTCTACCTGCTTTTATTTTGCGCATAATAATAGCTAAATGTGCTTTTATTATACATCAATACAGATGTAATTAATCTTTATTTTTCTTGCTTGCCTCAACCCATAAAGCAAATATACCACCCAATATGCCAACTGGTATCCACCATGGAATATTAAAAGCTTTAATAGCTACTAGAGCTATCACAATTAACATTGCTATTAGGCCTTCTTTTTCTTGTTTTTTCATATTTAATAATTGTAAATAATCTACAGAAGATCACAGCTTATGTAGTAACTATCGCTACCTTTATCTGGAAGTGTCACAGTGCATTGATAATTAGTCCTCATAGATGCTCCAAATGAATTTGAGGCATCTACGTAAGATGTTACTTGATATTTCTTGTAACCAAGGCTTTCGTATGTGTTATAACGACAAGCTGCATTTTCAGCACTAGCTGGAGCCTTAAGCTTATTTTTCATCTCTATTTGAGCATAGGTGCAGGCAGAGAGTTCGTCATCGCTAAGGTCATTTGATGACGAGTCATCACTAGATGAATAAGTACTATCGTTTGACGGCGTGCTGACATCATAATTTCCACTTGCATAGACGATCAAGAATATGACGAAAGTGAAAGAAATTAGTAGTAGAAATTTATTCATAAATAAAAGCTGAATTAGTAGACACGCATAGAATATCCCATTTTGGGATATTCGTAAATGGGATTTATGTTGATTTTATGTCTAGCATACATTCCAAAGAATATTCAGATTTAGTTGATCGCTTAACTAAAGCACGTAAAGATGCTGGCCTTACTCAAGTTCAAGTTTCAAAATTACTAGAAAAGCCTCAGTCTTACATCTCTAAAATTGAGACATGCCAAAGGAGAATTGACGTGCTAGAGATAAAGGTGTTGGCAAAAATTTATAAGGTTGGCGTCGCGGAAATAATTTAGTTAGAAATATATATTATTCTGGCAGAGTAAAGACCTTATCACCTTCGTCTACTAGGTGAATTAGATCCTCATTCTTCTCAAATAAATCCTTGAATTCACCTTCGGAATCTTTATTAAGAAAAAGAAAAACTTGGGAATCAAACTCCACATTTTTCATCTTCTCAATAAGTGTATCTAAAATTTTCTGAATATTCGCACTACTTACACCTATGAAAGGAGAGTCTGAAAATACAAATCCGAAATGGTTTATGTCCTCAATATTTTTCAAAAAAAGAAATGAGCCCAAGGTAACAAATCTTGCAATACGATTTTTAGAATCCGACAAGGAATCTACTTTTATTTTTCCTCTTTGCGGCGAAAATTCTACGCTTATTTCATTTGAAAGCAGCTCGTTGATTAAGCCATTTAACTCCCTTAAACTTGAACTGCCATCTACTCTAGCAGCGATTTGAGCATACTGATCGCCTCTATCCTCCACTTCTGTTTTCAGCTTTTCGTACTCTTTCCTGAAATTCAAGTAAGTGACAGAATCTAAATTATTTATTTTTTTGAAAACTTTAAAATTATCCTCTATTGTTTGATTCTTAAATTCATTAAGTTCCCTTTCCTCCTTTTTTACATGCCTTAATTCTTGCTGTAAATTAGGAATCTCTATTTTTTCAATTTTTTCTATACGCTCTGTAATAGTAGACAGATCGGTTGAAACTGCATCAATCCACGCCCTAACTTCCTCATTTTCAGAAGAACTTTCATCGGCTTTTTTTAATTTTTCCAATATGTTATTCAAAATGGAAGTGGCCTTTTGATAATTATAGATTTCAATATTTTTATATGCAGATTTTTTAGTTATTTCTTCTCCTTTTTTTAAAAGGTGTGAGGTATCAAATAAGCTTTTCTGTGTTTCACTATTTTCATCTTTTAAAGCTATAATCTTTTGATAATTTTTCTTTTTATTATTTAATTCCCTAGATTCGCCACCTATATCGTATGCCTCCTGTAAATCCAGGTCATCACTGAAACAATTAAATATATAAAAATAAAGGAGCGGTGTTTTTATGGAATCGAATTTTTGGTTAGATAAATTACAGTAAGAATATTTATCTAAAACCTCCTTATTGTAGTGTTCGTCATCAACGAAATGTAATTTCAACAAACTAAAGAACGAAATTTGATTCTTTCCCAGAAAGTCTATGTTTTTAGGTATATCAAGTATTTTCTCTAAAATCTCTCTATATACTTCCTTATCTTTTATTTCTAGCTCATTATTATCAAATATGTGATAGGCACTAACTTCATCTTTGAAATAATTTCTTTCAATTTTAAATAAATGACCATCTATACTAAATTCAACTTCGGCTTCTATCCTCCTAACGAACAATTCCTCACTAAATAACTCTATTATTTTTTTCTCCCCAAATTGGACTAAATCGTAGATTATATTAAATAGAGTTGTTTTTCCGCAGGCATTAGCATAATAAAAAATATTAATTTTTTTCTCTGGCTCATTCCTCCATTTGAATATTTCAATTTGCTCCTGATAATCTGGAGCTTTACTGCAAGACACCTTGATTTTCTGGAAAACTATATTTTTCATAAATTATAACATTTCGTAATATAACACCTTTAAACGGCTTGGTGGTAGTTTTGATAAAAATTCATTTATTTTTTTTATTTGAGACAATTCATCCTTATATATAACTTCAACATTCAATATGGGGTCGTAATCACTGCACCTAGAGCCCAGAGTTATTAATCCATTTTTACCCAGTGTATGTTTAAATATAGAATTGCTATTTAATATTTGTTCGATAAATAGTTCAAAATAGCCTATATCTGAAATAATTGAATGATTATCTTGAGGATCCCTACCGTTGACCAACTCATCGAAGTCTCTAGCGTTTTTATAAAAAAAGTACACTAAACTAATCTTTTTAAAATCTACTGGCAAACCTTTAAAGCAGTGAAGGAAAACTAGGTTTTCAACTTTCCTTAGTCTCTTTATAATAGCTTGAAGTTGATTGCTATCCATTATATTTAATATTTATAGTACTCGAGACTTCGTAGTTACACATTCCTCTTGCCATATTCTCATAATAACAGCCTAAAATTTTCTCGGAGCCATCTAATAAATAAACTGGAATAATACTGCCCCCTTTATCAAATCTATTGAATGAAGTTTTGGCAGATTCATACATTTTTTTTACATTTTCCTCTATTTCTTGAAAACTATTGTATTCAGTGGCAAAGAACCTTGGGTAAACTTTTACTTTCTCTGAGAAGTGAGATTCAATAAGAGGTATTTTTTCTCCATAAAAACTACATTCATACTGTATCAATAATCTCGTAGTTAGATATGATGTTCTCATGTCTTCGGCCAAAAGTATTTCTTCATTAATTGCAGATTTCCTTTCCTGAATGAGTATATTTACTTTATCGATCAATTTTGTGCTTAGGACTTGAGCTTGAGCCTTTAAACTCCATTCTTTGAGAGTAGCACTACCTGATTTTTCTTGGATGACTTGAGCTACTATTTCGCCAGCTCTATTATAATTGCTTTTATATGCCTGATAGGCCTTCAATAAATTCCCCGCTATAAAAGTAATTACTTTTTCTTTAAGACTATTGATCTCTGATTCGTTCGTCAATATTGATATATTATTTGCAAATAATTTGGCACTACGTGAATCTACTGCACTATTTATTTTATTAGCAAACTCAGAAAATGCAGAAAACATATTAAGTTCAAATGTATCAACTGAAAATTCAAAATAATAATCTGGAAACTTACTGTTTTTTTGATCAATACTTTTAGTGATAATACTGCTGAAGGTAGTGTTTTTATTGACTTTTCCAAGTGGAATAAAAACCATATAGCTTGCTCCACGGTATTGCTCGGCGGAAAGGTATCTCTGTGCTGAAAGAGATGTTTCAATTTGATGAATTTTCGTACCTAAATCAAGCTCTTTAAAACTTTTAGGGGATTCGTCGCTTTTACATTCAACTAAAATTGGGATTTCTATTACCAACGAACCTTTTTTGAACTCAAAAATAATATCTAAGTCTCTACCTTCTTGATTGCCTTTCTTTTGGGCTTTATCAATACTAATTTTCGCATACTCAAATCCATATAAATCTTTTTCCGATGCTATTAGAATAGTAGCAACTGATGAGGCTATTTCTTGAAAAAATAGAGCTACAATAGCTTCAAAGAAATCACCTTTTTCATTATTTAATGCCATTTACTAAGTGTAATTTACTAAACTGAGGTTACTTTACTACAGTTACTAAAAAGTTCCTAAATCACTTGTCCAACACACCAAGCATTTATATAAACTCATTTTCTACCTCCAACCACTCTCTAATCCATCAGAGACCAGGGACAACCTCTTGTTCCAGATCAAGTAGCTCTCGGATGTAGACTTCATCCACGCACCTTCGACGGTCGCCTAAGTCCTTTACTATACGTCTTTTCTCTATGCTAAAGGGAAAACGGAAGACTGTGTAACCACCGTGTCGGGCCTGTCCATTTTTAATTCTGGTGAAAAGTTTTTATCAAAAAAATTTACAAGCTCATCTATTTGATACTGATCTATTTTAACGGTCGATGGATTCCATATCTCATAAAGGAAGATACAAACCGGTAACATAAGAGAAATAATTGCGACCGTAAAAGTTACTGAATATCTCCGTCGTATAGAATTAATTTCACTATATTGGATCAGCCTGGACTTATCTTCAAATCTCAATGAAAGTAGCCCGTGATCACCCCTATAGCTTTCAGCATCTGTTACCCTTCTAAATTCTATCAGAATTTTTCCTTCACTCTTTTCTCTTTGAAGAATTTGAATTTCTGTAGCTGTTAACTTCAGATCTTCTATCATTTTTTGGAATAAAAAACCATCAGGGTTTTCTTCTGCGTATTTTAATATTCTTATGTATGTATCTTCTTCGCGTTTTTTGGACATATTTAATTTATAACTTATAATTACTAAATTCTGCAATTAATTTGAAGTTAGGTATGGGGAGGTTTATAGTTGTTTCCTGTAATAAATTGGCACTGTTTCCAGAAGTGGAGGCTGAAAAGTTAAAAAAAGATTAAGATGAAG
>JBBTQK010000013.1:0-17109 GCA_038065735.1 Patescibacteria group bacterium
GGCTTCATCTTAATCTTTTTTTAACTTTTCAGCCTCCACTTCTGGAAACAGTGCCCATCCATTAGGGACATAAAAACGCCACCTAAAAAGTTGTTAAAAGTTGCAAATAAAATCAGTGCAAAAAGTCCTGGAATCGTTTTGATTACTTTCATTGTTCCGCGAATGTCGATTGTTTTTGGTTGGCCCGTGATGTGTAGAATTTTGTCTTCCGGAAGGTCTAAACAAAGTAGGTGAATGATGGCGGCGATTGTCATGGTAATTGCGAGAATAAGTACGTAATACATGCCTCCCATTCCAACGAGGAAACCACTAATTACAGAGACGATTAAGAATGAAATTCCAAAGGTAGTGCCAACAAGTCCGTTAGCTTTGTCGCGTCTGTCTTCTGGAATAAGAAGAGTTATAGTTGTAGGCATTGCTACATTGCGAATGTTTCCAAAAATTATACCAATTAAAATTAGTGGGCAAAAAATCCAGAGGGTCACGCTGCTGACGTTTTTAAAAACGCTTGGATCTGCGGTTAGATAAATTATGAAGCTAATAATATAAATTGCCAATGAAGCATAACTTGAAATTAACATTGCAGTTTTTTTCCTGTGGTGATCAACAATACTGCCAAACCAAAAACCTGAAGAGATAGTCATAACCAGATAAATTCCGGCTAACATTGAAGTCGCAAAAACGGACTTGGTTTCTAAATACACGAAGAAAATTACGGCAAACCAAACTGTAAAATTTGTGATTGAAGCGATTAGGTTGTTTGCTAGTAGCTGGTAAAAAGTTTTCATTCTTTAAATTAAGTGGGATTGAATGATAGCATGTTTTTACTTATTTGGGTTGTCGTATTATTATGGCGTCATTATGAATTCAACTCCTGCACAGACTGCTGTCGTTCCAAAACATCTTTCACCATGGCGTGTGCTTTGGCTTGGAACTTTAATAATGGTTTTTGTTGAGTTGGTTGGGATTTTTTGTGGGGCGACGATTGGTGGGCTTGGGACTTTTTTTATTCTGCTTTTTGGAGGGTTTTTCGTGTTTGGAGTGAGTCTGAAATTTATTGGAGATTGGGCTGGTGCTCCAGTTGCTGGGGCTTTTTTAGTGACGGTGATGATAGCGTTTGGGAATGCTGCGCAGCCAATCTGGTTGGCTATCACTGGGGAAGGTCAAAATGCTACGGTGGTTGAAGTGCCGAATGGAATTATAAGATCAGAATTTGGAGGTTATTATTCTTTTGATGGATACGTTAGTACCAGGACTGGAGGTCGTGGATATCCGGCGCGAACTGAATATATGGTTGCGCCACTTGTTGATGAAACCTGGACTCCAGAAGATGAAGTTAAAGTTTGGGTTGTTTGTAAGGATACTTGGGATCTCAATACGGATTTCTCAGATATTGATGTTTGTCTTAAAAAATGGACAAAAAATTATAGCGGGGGATATGGGGTTGAACCTGGTGAAGAGGGCGACGTGGGACAAGCGGTTAATAATGCAATGATCGCATATAATCTAGATTCTTCTTATTCTGCTAAATATGTTTATTCTTCCTCTAATCCAAAATTTGAAGTAGCCCTGATGTTTAATTTTGGGATTGGGCTGTTGATATTTACACACCTTGTTTATATTGCTTCTGTATTGGTGAAGTGGAGAAAGATCAAAACGACCCTTTTACCCTAATTCTTCTCTATGTATTGAAGAACTGATTATTTCTTCCCTCGTTTGCTAAGTATCCCTTGTACCGATGGACTGATTGCTTTGTCAGTACGATGAATGCAGCCTATCCAACAACAAGGTCGGCGCTTTCCTTCATTAAGTTGTGAAACGACTCTTTGTACATGCTGACATCTAGTTTCATCTGTTTTGACAGAAATGGTCCAGCAAATCCATTCATTGCGCGCTAGAGGTGTTAGACTGTTCCATTTTTCGAGTGCGCTTTGATTGGAAGCGAGTGCTTTTTTCAAATCTGAGGGTACATCGTGTACGACACCTGTAGCGATTTGAGTTTTTGTCATAGAAAATTCATTAGCAGGAACGGTCGCCGGAGGGGGCCGGAGCACTTCGTGCTCTATGGCGGAGAAAGCGGGATTCGAACCCGCGTTCCGATTTCTCGGAAACACGCTTTCCAAGCGTGCGCCTTCAACCACTCGGCCATCTCTCCTCCTTTGTGTGCTCGCCAATTCTTTAAATTGGGCTTTCGCAACTTAACTTTTTTTTGCTTTAAATACAAGATATTTGTATATTGGCCACATGGGAAATTGGTCTGGCATTCTAATAAATTTTGTTTACTACCTGGTTGCCTTGCTGGCGACTTTGACTGTGCATGAGGCTTCGCACGCTTTGGTGGCTTATTATTTAGGTGATCCAACGGCGAAATCTGAAGGTAGAATTTCTTTAAATCCAATCCGGCATTTAGATTTAGTTGGAAGTATGTTGTTTTTGATAACTTACTTTATTGGCTCCGGAATCGGTTGGGGCAAGCCAGTTCCCGTAAATCCTAGAAATTTTAAAAAACCAGTCCGTGATAGTGCGTTGACTGCTTTGGCTGGACCTGTGAGTAATTTTATTTTTGCTTTTGTGATGGCTTTGGTCTGGAAATATCTAGGAGAATATTTGCCTCAGCCGGTTAATACTTTGGTACAATATATCTTTCATTTAAATATATTTTTGGGGGTGTTTAATCTTTTTCCCTTCCCTCCACTCGATGGATCAAAGATATTGGGACTCATTATGCCGAGGAAATATTATGAGGTTTATAATAATTATTTAGAGAATGGTGTGAAATATTTCATTGCCATAATTATGGTTGATGTTTTTATTCTGACGGATTTGTTGGGATATTCGGTTTTTGGCTACGTAGTGGGGTATTTACACGATTGGCTAGCAATGATTTTACTTTTAGGGGCCTAAATATAGTAGGTTGCAGTAGTTTGGGACACAGTTTGTAGTGGTCGCAGCTCAATATATTGGCTTCTGTAAGCTCTTTACTTTGGGTTAGTTTTGGTTAGAATGAAGTTACTCTGCTTTGTTAGTAAGAGTCTTAATCTACTCTCTCTATCAACTACATCACGGGAGTCCAACATTTCTTTCTCCGCGTGCGGAGAAGCTGCGGACACCCACGTACATATTTCAAGGGGGCCAGTATCCTTGAGACCAACACGGCACGGTAGAGTCTGAAAATGAACAACTAGGAAAATTACCTCGGGAGGATGAATCGAATTTATTCTTCTGGAATTTTCTTTTTGCCAAAGATACTCCAGATATAAAGTTTTACCTTTTCTAGCATAGCGAGGATTTTTTGTTTTTGACTAGGGGCGATTAAAATTATTCCAGCCAGCATAAATGGCCAGCCGGGAATAAATGGAACAAGACCTAGTGTCATTCCAAGTAAAAATAATATGATTCCCGCGATAATTCTAAGTGTTTTTAATATCATTGGGTTGGCGGTTGGCAGCTTTTTTAAGCATAAACATTTTCGTTCCCCAAAAATACAGATTTGCGCATAAAATAGCAATCAAGTCGTAGTGCGGTATGTGGAAATAGAGTAGTGTTTGGTAAACTGCCGCGGCAATTATTCCAAAAAATATTTGCTGCTTTTTTAGAAGTGGAGAACTCTTTGGATCTACGAGCATAATTGTGGCAAAAAAGTAGATCGTTGCGTCCGTAAAAATAAACTTAACTGTTTCCCAGCTGCCAAAAACTGGATAGGCAGTTGCAAGAACTACTAATAGAAATGAAAGTACTGGAGCCCATTTATTCCAACTTTTTAAACCCCAAAGAGCCCATAAGGCCATGAGAATTAATGGGATGTAGTATAGATTATATGCAACTCCCCACCAAGAGATAAATGGCCCGCCGTAGCCAAGAATCCATTTGCCAATTATGTAAACAGCTAAAAGCCCAAGAACAGTTGGGTTGATGATTGGCATGCCCCTTGGTTCCAAAAAGAATTTTGAGGCTATGGCAATAAAGGTCGCAGCAAGTGCGTAAATTATTGAGGAAATGTCCGCAAGGGATGCTTCGCTATTGCCGCCATGATTCAAAACTAAAAAAATAATTAGTGAAGTAATTACGGTGTTCCAGATATTTTTTGGTTTACCGGTGATTGCTTTAAAAATGTAGAATAAAATAATTCCAAAACCTAAAGTGGAAATTAAATGGAGGCCTAGTGCTTGCCAGTTTTCGAGATTTTTATAAATTGCGCCAAGAGCCAATAAAGAGAGTATTATTACAAGACGAATTGTGGGATTTAGCTTGAAATTCATAGGTTTTTGGGTATAGTTTGTGGGCTTAGTATATTCTTAATTTAGTATTTTTTATGCAAAAAACAATCAAAACACTATTTTTGTTAACTATTATTACTGGAACATTTTTAACCGGATGTGGTCCAACTATTAAAGATTCTGCAGTAAATGAGGAAGAGGCTTCAGGAGTTGTTATAGAGGAAGAAATGGATGCAGAAGATGATGAAGATGAAATGGACGATGAAGACGACGAAGATGAAATGGATGATGAAGATGATGCAAAAGATGACAAGGATGAAATTGAAAAAGTTGATGTTACTCCAGTTAAGCAACAGCCTTCTGCTGCAGAGACAAAGCCTGGTGTAAAAACTGAAGTTAAAGAAGAGGTGAAGCAGGAAGTCAAAGAGGAAGTTACTACAAAATATAAGAATGGCGTTTACAATTCTACTGGTTCATATTCAAGTCCAGCGGGTCAGGAATCAATTACAGTTAGCGTGACAATTGAGAATGACATGGTAAAAGCTATGACTGTTGGGGCTTTGGCAAGTAATGAGACTAGCAGATTGTTCCAGGAGAAATTTCAGGGAGGAGTTGGGACTATGGTAATTGGTAAGAGCATTGATGGAATTGGTGGTTATGCGCAGGTGAATGGTTCATCTCTAACACCAAAAGGATTTGATAATGCTTTAGCTAATATCAGAGCTTCTGCAAAAAATAGCTAATTATGGACAATTGGGTTGATGAAACCAAAGAAGTTATTGGGACTCATATTAGAGTGCTTGCTTTGGGGGATGCGGATTTAGTTGAAGAAAAAGTTGAAGCGGCTTATGCGGAATGTGGGCGGATTGAGGCTAGGTACTCACGTTTTTTGAGTGAGAATGAATTGGATTTTTTGAATCGCAGATGTGGTGAGTGGGTGGAAGTTAGTGCGGAATTTTTTGAGTTAATAAAATTTGGGGTTGAAATTGGTAAGAAAACTGAGGGATATTTTGACTTGAGCGTGAAAGGAATTTTGGAAAAATGGGGCTATGATAAAGATTATTCTTTTGAAGAAAAGAGCGGTGAGGCTCAAACGGGAGCTTTGATCGAGTTAAAAGACGGAAATTTAGTGAGAATTGAGCGGCCAATTGAGATCGGGGGCTTGGGTAAGGGGTATGCAATCGACAGAATGAGGGCGGAATTGTCGGGAATTGAGGATTTTTGCATAAATGCTGGGGGAGATATTTTTTGCAAGGGTGTGGATCCTGACGGCAAACCGTGGAAGATTTTGTTTGAAAATCCATTGGATATTTCGCAGGCGATTGGTTTTGTGGAAGTGAATAATTTTGCGGTGGCGTCTTCAAATTCTGCAAAAAGAAATTGGAAAAATAAACATCACTTAGTTGATCCAAAAAATAAAATTCCGGCGAATGAAATGCTGGCAGTTTATACACAGGCGTCGTCGGCGATTCTTGCGGATTCTTATTCTACTGCGCTGTTTGTTATGGGGCTTGAGAAAGCCAAGGAAATGGTTGATGGTTTTGATGTGGAAGCAATGTTGATCGGCAAAAATTCTGAAATTTTTCAAACAAAAAATTTTAAAGGAAAATTATTTTTGGAATAGTAAATTTATTATTATTTTTTCGTGCAAAATCTATTGAATTTTAATTTAATTTCATTAGAATAATTTGCGAAACAGATAAAAAGTGTGGAGAAAACTTCTTAACAATCCTTAGCGGGAAAATTAAGAGGGGGTCTCCTGCTTGTCTGCATTTTTGTCGTGCCATCTGATTGGCTGTTTGCGAAAAGGATGAAAGTATGGTATAATTTACGGCAAATAAAACAAAAATAAAATGCAGGCTGATGATTTAGGTCGTAGTGGTGGTGATATTGGTAAATTTGGCTTTGATGAAAGTTATTTTTCTGGCCCAGAAGATAGTAAGCCAGGGAGAGCTGACTCGGAACATAGCCATGGTGAACCTGACTATATAGAGGAAATGGACAAAAAAGCTGATGCGCTTTTGAAAGCTGTGGATCATGATTCTCCAGAGCATTTTGCTAAGGAAATGCATAAATTGTTAACTGTATATCCTTTGAGTAGGTTGCTTGAAAAGGTTCAGCAAAAAGGCTGTATGAGGGAGTTTAAGGCTTTGGTTATTGAATATTGTGAGCCACTTTTAAATGCTTATGCTCAAACTCTGTTAAAGGAAAAAGCTCCTGTTTTTAATGAGTTCGTTGATGATGAGGATGTGTTTTTGCTTGGTTTAAGTATGGTTAAGGATAGATTAACTGCTGAGCATGGTTTGGACACCTTTGCCCTTGGTGTGCATGCAATTAATGCGGTTGATTCGGCTAGGGTTTTACCCTCTAGATTGCAGAGGAATTTACTGACTGGCACGATGCATCATGACCACGGTAAGACAGAAGTACCGGACGTAGCTTTGTTAAATCCATTTAATAAAGATCAATTGAAGGCGGTTTTTATGGCGAGTTTGATCGATCCAAATAGATTTTCTTTGAGACGTCCATTTAGATCAGCTGTGCCAATGAATGCTGATGAAGAGCGTAGATTTGGGCCTTTTGTTAGAGGAGAATCCTTGCCGGCAGGTCATAGCGAGAGAATGAAATTGGCCAAAGCATATTTTGATTTTTACACTTCTAGAGGTGGAGATGAAATGCATATTCCGACGAACTTTTTGATGGATGTTTCTAGAAAATTTTTTAATGAAGGGAAATTTAGTGATGATATTAATGAATTTTTGAGGGATATGGGAAAGTCAGTTGATGATAAAGAAAGAGAAAGACTTTTAATGAAATTGGAACCTCAAAGACATGACTTTGACAAGATTAATGCAATTTTTAGATTGTTTGGTATGGATCAGGAAAAGACAAGTTTTAGGGATACTCTTAATAAGCATGCAATTGGTTCTGCGGCTTTGTTAATTAATCATACGACTAAAGATACAAGGCATAATGTTGCAAAAATTATTGCTCATCACCATGAGGATCCAAAAGCTTTGGATAAGTTAAAGCAATTAGGAATAATAATTGATGGAGATATCGGTGCTGAAGACCAGATGTTGATTGATCTATTAATGTTATTGGATATTACTGCGGCTTTGGCGCAAAGTGGGCGTTGTTATCATGGTGGTAAGCCAAAAACTGTTGGTCAGGTTAAAAATATTTTGGGTGAAGAAGCCAAAAAACATGGTATAGATTTGAAGTTGGCTGCTGAATATACGAATAGACTTTTGAAGGGTGATGAAACTAGCACGCAAGTTTTTGAAACTATTGAGGCAAATTCAAAAGAAGCGGATCAAGGAAGGGGAGAGGTTTAGGTTGAATTTGAATGCTTGATGTAGGGTCTTGCTATCGGTATACTCCGCCTTGTTTTTAGTTTGGTTTTTGTATGCCGTCGTGGCTCAGTGGTAGAGCGACCCCATGGTAAGGGGTAGATCACGGGTCCGATTCCCGTCGACGGCTCCAGGGCTTGATGCTTGGGTGGCTTGACAGTTTTGATTTTCTGGGCTATAAGTTATCTTTACCAAGATTAACTACAAAAATTATGGGAGGTTTAAATTCTTTTAAAGAGGGCTTCAGTTCAGCAAAATGTAAAGTTATGGCCGGGTTGGCTGGGCTTGCGATGGGGGCGTGTGAACCGGAGACTTTTCAGCCTCCTGCGGATTCGGTCGATTCTAAAGATCAAGATCAAGCGGGGGAAGTTTGTCAGGATCCGACTTTGGCATCTTTGAAGGTTCTTGCTGAGGCTTACCATAGGAATGCGCTAGTTGCCATTGAAAATGCAGCAAGTATAAAGTACCTGGGAGTCGGAGAGGCCAAACTGTTTACAAATGGTGATATCGGACCAGCGATTTTTTCTGGTGGTGGAGTGACTCAATGTGCAAAAAGTAATGACGACGCAGCTATTACTTGTCAAACCCTAGATGTTGTTGGCGATATTAATGCTAAAAAAATTGAAGTGGACTTTCCTAGAGAGCACGTGGCAGTGAGTGGTGATATTGTTGAATATGTTCTTGAACAAGATGAAGGTGTCGGTGAGGGTTATAGAGCAATAGTGAACAGAGATGGGGCAGAAGTGAAAGAGATGGTTGATGGTCAATTTCCAGCTGAAGGTAAGCCATATCCATTAGGCAGTGTTTGCGATAAATTGGCAGCAAAAATTAGAGAAGATGCTTTTGGTGGAATGCATGTTGTTAATAATACTGCGATTTCGATTGAGCAGTCTAAGTAAATTCTGGCGTTTAGAACTGCGCTATATTCTGCACGTACAAATCTTCTACCTGTTTGCGGGCCCAGGGAGCTTTGCGGAGGAAGACTAGACTGGATTTGATGCTGGGATTTTTTTTGAAGCAGTTGATGTTGATGCGTTTGCTTAATTCTGCCCACCCATATTGATTCACCAAAAAAGTAAGAATTACTTCGAGGGTTTTGCCGTGTAATGGATCTTTTGGAGTATTCTCGTCCATAACTATAAATGAGCTTGAGGATGGGCTGGGATGGAGTTGTTTAGGCTGTTTGTAGCTGCTCTCTGTGCCTTGGTGATTCTATCAGACAGTTCTTTTCTTGCAGTCTCTATTGTAGCAATATTTCTATCCGTTTCTGCTGCGGCAAGTTCAAAGTCGGCAAAATCTAAGCCTGCAGTAGTTAAAGAATCTCCAGTCGGTTCGTCTGTTCTTGTTGGGTCTAATGCGTCGTTCATGCTCTAATGGTAGCCCATAAAATTCTTTATCGCAAGTATTTAATTTGACTTTTTTGACTTTTGGGTTGAAAACCATTAAAGTACGGCGGATTTTTTGATCATTAACTAAAATTTTATGGGAAATCCAGATTTAAATGATGCGGCTTTGGCTCACAGGGACTCTATCGAAGAACTTGTCACTTACTGGGAAAGGGATATCTTACCTGGTTTACTTACAGTGGAAACGGTTGAAGATCAAGCAGTGATACAAGAGGTTACTAATTTACAGCAAAGATTAAGGACTACGGTTGCTCCAGAATTGGGCGCTGCATTGGGTCGAGTTTGGCCCGCAATGATGCGTCACCATAATTCTGTGGCTAGAGCTGGTGGTGTGGTTGGCGAGCTTAGTGGTGGATTAAAGAGAGAATCTAGTGGTATTTATACCGTAAGGCAGGGCGAGGTGGTTTTGGCAAGTGCTGAAATGGCGAGCTTGGCAAGATTTCATAAAGCTGCAAAAATTGGATTGGGTGCAGCTACAGATGATTTTTTACCACAAGAAGGAGAGGAACCAGATCTAGGTCTTTTAATTGAAGAATTTCGTTTGAGCGCAGGCAATGTGGCTAAAAGTACAGGTCAAATGCCTCTTTATAGGAGGCTTGGTGATTCTAGCAGTAGCGCAATGGTTGATGGGATCGTTGATTATTTGGATAGAATGACTAGATTAAATAAGGCAGCCGCAGGAGTGGACGTGAGGGCTACGGAGCTGGGTTTTGCTGAACGCGGTGTTTTATTGGATAAAGCTGCCGCTCACAGTGTAAATCAAGAAAGATTAACGCCTAGTCAAAGGGCATTTTTGATTGCTAAAACTGATAAGGCAGTGGTGGGTTCAAGAACGGATTTGGTGAAATTAGCGGCAAGATTGGGCGGTCGTCATTATCCAATGGCCTCAAAGCCTCTGGAGTCTTTGATTCCACCAATTGAGTTAATGAGAGAACTTGCAAAAGCAGGTGGCGGTGGGCCCTTGAGACTTGTTCAAGAATTTGAACGACTAAGGCCAAAAACCGACTGGGGAAAGCTCAAAACATAGCTTTTGAACTGAATGTTGACAAATAAGGGAATTCCTATAATATTCTTTTGCTTTAAATTTTATATATGGCAAAAGGAAAAAGTCAGTATGTAACTTGGTATTGCACGGAGCCTAAACCAAAGGAAGATAATCCAAATGCTCTTTGTAACTATCCAATAAATGTTACTTACCTAGACAAACGCAGAGATGCGGAACTAATAAAGGTGCTTAGTAAATTCTGTCCACAGTGCAGAAAACATACTTCAGCAAAAAGAAAAGATACCAAAAAAGGTAACGGTTAATTATCGTTTATACTTACTGGATTCAAAAAACTACTTTAAAAATTCTACCAAAAGGGTAGAATTTTTTTGTTCCGCGTTTAAATTCTTAAATCTTTAAATTAAAAATATGAAAATGAAAAAGTTTGTATCTATTACGGCAGTGTTGGTGACGACAATAGTTTTGAGTGCTTGCAAATCAAAAGGTCCAGAGGTGAGTCTTGAATCTCTTTTGCCGGAAAATTCCATGATGGTTATGGGTGTGAATTTTGCTGATGGTGAGCAGAAAGATAATCTGATGCACATTCTAAAACAGTTTCCGGATGTAGGATTGGCAGAAAAAATTGCAACGGCGGCTAATGATGAATTACAGGAAGAAGATTTAACTTTTGAAGATGATATTAAACCAATTTTGACCGGTGGCTGGGATTTGGCAGCAGCCTTTGTTTTTGAGAAGGGAGCAGCAGAGCCTGAGGTTTCTATCGTTGTAAGAATTGATGAAAGTAAAAAATTGGAGAGATTAATGAAGGATGCTGGAGATGCAACTGTGGGTTATTCAGAAGAAGGGGATTTTGATTTATGGACTGATGCAGAGACAGATTTGTATATGGGAAACATGGATGATTATTGGTTTGTTACAAATACAGAGGAAGGAAGAAGTGCAATTATGGCTAAGTTGGAATCCGGTGAGGCTAAAGTTAATTCTCTAGAATCTAAGGTTGCAGAGGTTAAAGATAATTTGGGTTATTTTTACTTTGATATGGCTAATTTTGGAGAGTTATTAAAGGCTGACCCTTCAGCTGCAGATATGCCACTTGAGATTTTTGAGAATTTTGGAGCCGTGACTGGTTCAGTTTCTGCAGAAAAAGATGGATTTGCTTTTAAGAGCAGTGCGGACTTTTCAAATGCGGATGAGGAGTTTGTAAAGTTGTTGGGTATGGGTGATAAAAAATTGACTTTGATTGATAAGATTAATGGAATTGGCACTATTATTTATGGCGAACAGGCGACCTTTGCTATTGCAAACGTTTTGTTGGGCTATGATGTGCCGGTTACTAATGAAGTTACTGGTGAGAAAATTGCTGCTGATAGAATAAAGGAAGAAGGGGCTAAATTCTTTGGTATAACTCCTGCTGATTTTGATGACTTACTTAATTCAAATATTGCTTTTAGAATGGGCTATGCGGGTGATAACTATATTCCGGAAATTGGTTTTTTTGTTGATATGAAAGATATTAATGAAGACGCTGTAACTAAGATTGTTGATACATTGAATGTTTATTTTGAACAGATGGAGGCTGAATTTATGGCTATGGCTGAACAGCAACCAGAACTCAAGGGTGCTCTTAAAAAAGATATTGTGAATGTTATGGGTGGTGGGGTGCATAGAATGTATATCGATACAGCTGTTATTCCAGCAGAAATTAAGGCTCAGATGGACATGTTGGGATTGAAGGATCCTAAGATTGAATTAAACTATGGTGTGACTGGAGACAATGTTTTTGTTTTGGCTTTAACTCCTGATTTTGCATTGGGTTATGGTAAAGGTCCTTTGACTGACGATGCGGACTTTAAAGTGGCTGCTGATAAAATTGGTGGAGTGGATGGTTATGCGGTTTCTTATGTAGCGGTTGCTCCACTTGTTGATTTAATAAATGATTGGGTGGCTGTTTCAGAAAAAACTGGCGTTGTCCCTGCCTCAGTAAAGGCGGATATCAATTTGTATGTGAATGGGTTTATGTCTACGTTTAAATATTTGATCAGTTCAAATACATATGAAGACGATATTTCCAAAGGTGTTGGATTTTTGAAAATTGAGAAAGTTGAAATGGCAGAAGTAGAAAAAGGTGAGTAGTTTTTGATCCGATTAGAAGCTCAAGGAGTCACTATCTTAGGATGTGGCTCCTTGTTTTTTATGCCAAAAAGTGCTATAATATTCTTATAAAAAATTCTCGTAAAAACAAAAATAAAAATGAAAAAAACTAAAGCTGTTTTAGATAAGAAAAGTATTTTGGTTGGGCTGATCTTGGGGCTTTTTATGGGTCTCATGACGGTTAGGATGAGTAATGCTGGAGGATTAGGCAGATCAATAGTTGGACAGGCGCCAGTTACTAATGTTGTTACGCAGGCTGGTGTGGAATTTTTGGCTGATCAAATTCTAAATAATTAAACAGATGTTTAAAAAATCTTTACTTCGCGCACAGGTATCATCGATATTTTTTGTGAGCGTGGTGACTCTGTTAACTGCCTGCGGAAGGGGTGGTTTTGATTCTCAAGATGCCGTTTTGGTTGATTGGAATGAGGATAACTGGCATAAGGCTGTCGTGTTGGAAGAGTGTGATGAAGATGAGGGTTGGATTGTGGATTTTGAAGATGATTTTTATGATACTTCAAAGGAAGGTGTGGCAGTTTGTTATCCAGAAAGTAAAATTATTTACGATGAAGTTCCGTCGATTGAAGACTTGACCGTTGGTGATGAAGTTTTGGCGCAGTGGGTGGAAGATGCCTATTACCGCGCCAAGATTAGTAAAATCCAGGATGACGGAATATCAGTAATTTTTACTGAAGATGAGTTTGATACTAAGATTGAAGTGGACGCACTGAGGCTGCTTTGATTCTCTCAACAGCTTCATGCCAAGCTGGGCCGGTACCAGGGTTGTGTTCAGGGAGTGGAGGTAAGCGGTAATCGTGAGCTTTAACTACCTGAGCAGGGGTGCCGTTAAATGTGGCATATTGGCTGCCGTTGATTCTAAAGGTAGTGTTGCGTTCTGGTTCTTGTGATTCTCTTTGGCTTTTTCTGCTTGATTCATTACGGGGGTCTAGAGGGAAAGTTTCCATTACTGATTGCTGAGTGCCGTCTACGATAGTTGATACTAATACAATCCTTGTGCCTTTTTCTAATACTTGAGTTAAAGATCCTTGATTTGGTGAGGTTTCGTAATCTGATAAAACTAGGCCTGTTTTTAAAGTTACTTCTTTTCCTAATTCAAAAATTATCTCGGCTTCTGGGGTAGGAGATTGTGCATCTTGATTTGGCTGTGAGTCCATAAGGCTGCTTGCCAAATCCCGTGCATCTATTATTTGTACTTTTACGCCTTCTTCTTCTGCTGGTTGTGGTCTTTTTTCTTGGTCGTTCATGAGCAGAATTCTATAGTAGTTTTTGTGCTTTTCAATGATGTTTTGTGGTGATAAGATTGAAATGACGTTGTTGAGGCGTCGTCAACAGTTGAAATTATGGAAGCGATTGAAAAGTTTTTAAAAAATCAGGGGTTCAATAAAAGTGATAGCGATGTTTATTTGGATGTGGCCAAACATGGGCAATCTTTTGCGAGTTCGGTGGCGCATAGGACAGGGATTGATCGCACTACCGTTTATTCTGCGTTGAAGAGACTTCTTAAAAAAGGGGTCATTGTACAGACTAAAGTGAATGATGTGATGGCTTATATGTCGGTTTCGCCGGAAGTTTTTTTGGATAAGGTTGAGAGAAATATCGAGGATCTGCAAAGTGAAAAAAAAGCGGCGCAGTTGTTTGTGGATGACATGCTTAAATTGGGCAAAAGTTCCTTTTTACAGCCGAAGATCAAAATCTATGAAGGAGTGAATGCTGTGATGAACCTTTATCAACAGACTTTAAAAAAAGGCCAGCAGCAGAAGTCGTTTTTGACAATAAAATTTATTCCGGATTCGTTGAAGAAATTTTTGACTGAGGAATTCATGAAAATGAAACAGAAGAAAGGCGTGATCAGTAAAGTGATTGTGGCGAGTAGTAAATTTAGTTCTAGATATAAGGCGTTGGATTCCAAATCAAATCGCGAAACTCGGATTGTGCAGGATCATCCTTTTGAATTGCATGCGGAGATTATTCTTTATGGCACTCAGGATGTGGCGATTATCGACTTCCACAAACAAATTTATGGCATGGTAATCAGCAGTGACACCTTCTACAAAACGATAGAGGCGATGTTTGATTACATCTGGGATAAAAATTAAGGAGGGCCGGTTGACTTTTGCGGCTTTAATGGTATGATGCCGGCTCTTTAATTGAATGTATGGGTGAAGTTAGAGAAAGAAGTGGAGATGGGGGCGATGGTCCTATTAAACCATTAAAAACAAGTAAGAAACTGGGCAGTAATTTGATTGTACCAGGTGCTTTTATGGCTCTGCTAGCTACGGAGGCGTATTTTGCTCCTAGGATTGCTACAATTGCTACTAAGGCCGCTAGAGTGGTGGAAAAAACTTACGTACGTGAAAAAGAACATGCTGAGTTTGTAGTTTGTAATGATAAAATTGATGATTTGGTGACTCCTGGGAAAATGGCTATTGATGAGATGCTTGCTCGGGAGTTGGCCATGCATAATATCAAAAGAGAAGAATTTGGCTTGCCTTTGATTGAGATTGATAATGCTAGAGTGAATGTTTGCGATATCAAGGATACTGGACTGTATGATACTGTTGGTGCAGTAGATCCTTTTGGGAAATACATTTTTATTGATCGAGATATGTTGAGGGATGGCCTAAATGATCCCAATGGTTCTGAAGATATTATAAATACTTTGAGGCATGAGTTGGGGCATTTGGGACAAAAAAGGAGCAAGATAGGTTCTTGGAGAAAGGAGGCTGTTGCGGATAGATTGGCAGGGATGGATGGGAGTCTTAATAGTCATCAAGCTCTTGATTATCGAATGTATGATTTATATTGGGCTTTTTTGGTGAAGTACGCTGAAGTAAAAGGTATTGATGAAGGTACACTTTTGAGACAACTCTATACTGATTCAGAAGTGCCATATGATATAAATTTTATTAATTCAATTTTGGATGACGATAAGTTAACTCCCAAAGATAGAGAAATCTTGGTAGAAACTTTTTTAGCTAACAAAGATGAGAAACCTTTTGAGAGTGATGATGCTCTAGGTACTTTTTTGAAGGAACATGAAGAGATACTTGCTGAGTTGGCTGACGAAATAAATTATTGCTTAATTGCCTCGGTAAGTTCTTCTGCTCTTGTATCACTTGTGTCTCTAGTTACAGCATTTATGTTGAAAAAAGCTTTGAAATCAAAGCCCGAACATTAATTCGCGGATTTCTGGATCGATGCGTTCTTGAGTCCAAAAGGGGTCCCAGACTACTTCGATGTAGACGTTTTTTAGGTCGCGAAATAGGCGCATGCGGTCTTCGACTTCTCTGATGATAGTTGGGCCGACAGGGCAGGCGGGGCTGGTCAGGGTCATGTAGACTGTGGCGTCCTTATTTTTGATTTGCACGTCGTAGATTAAGCCTAGGTCGACGATGCCGAGGTTTAGTTCGGGGTCGATGACTTTGTTTAATTCAGCCCAGTAAGGTTGGGTGCGTTTTTCTTTTGGAACTGGAATTATGACTTTAGATTTTTTTGGCATTTAGTTGATTATTTTTTCAATTACTTTGCAAGTATAGCAGCTTTTTTGGCAGTTACTAAGCCAAGGAGGGCGCATTTGACTCGGCCGGGAGAAATTGGGATTCCGAGCATTTCGTAGATTTCTTCGTTGGCCATTTTTTTGATTTGAGCGGTGGTTTTGCCAATTAATTTTTCAGTTAACATAGAAGTTGCGGCCTGACTAATGGCGCAGCCTTCTGCTGTAAATTTGGCTTCGGTGACTTTGCCTTTTTGTATGAGGAGGTCGATTTTGATTTTGTCGCCGCAGAGAGGGTTGTGCTCAGTTGCAGTTGAAGTGGCATTGGCAATTTCGCCCTTGTTTTGAGGGTTTTTGAAGTAGTCGAGAATGATTTCTGAATATAGATCCATGGCTTCGGATTCTAGCCAAAAATGGAGATTTTTTCAATGTCTAGTCTACGATACCGATTCTGTGAGGACCGAATTTTTGTATTAATTTTTGAATGTCGCGATTTGGAATGAGATCAAATTCTCTAATCACCATGCCAGATTTGGGAGTAATTGGATTTTTATTAATACTATATTTGCCGTTTTTTTCAATTACTTGGTGGAAGTTGTGATCCTGATCTGGAATTGCATATTCGCCATTGATAGTAACGCAATCATATCTAAGATTTCTTGAAAAATGCGCGAGCATTTCTGGTTTTGGAGGTATGTTTGGGTGGGTTAATCTTAAAAAACCAGTTTCTTTGTCCCAATGAACACCGTCTTGAAGTAAAACATCGTTTGGTCTATCTGGTTCATCCATGTCAACAATGCGAGAATTGAAAAATTTGGTTTGGTCCATGGCTTTTTTAGCCATTCTTTCACCCTCTTCTTCAGCTCTTAGTTCAGTGTTTGAGAGGTCAGTTTCAGTTATTGGCTGATCGTTGGCTTCGTGGTTTTGTTCTGATTCCTGGGTTTCAAGAGGTGGAATTTTTGGTTCTTGTTTTTCCATATTTGTGTTTTTATTGGTTTGATAATTGGGATTCTAGGTCTGATAATTGCTGATTCTCTTGAGTTTTGATTTTTGCTTCTAGTTCCTGGAAATGATTTCTTAAATGAGAATTTAAAGTTGAGTTAAGATTATTTAAGACTTCCGATAGCGCTTGTTTTTCCCATTCTAAAGCAGCTTTTGGCGATTCCTGTTTTGATTTAAGAATAGCTTCCTGGCCGATTTTTTGGCAAAGTTCTTTGTAGGCCTGTAGGGATTCTTCTATTTTAGTTGAAAACATTTTGGTTTGTATTAAATGTATTATACCACGAAATGACTGTGTTGAATAGGGGTGTGCTGCGTCGGGGTATGGGAGTTCGGAACGTTCCGAAAACGTAAAACTGCAATATAGTTGAGGAAAGTCAAATTTGCGCACTTTTACAGATTAGGAACAATCCCCGTGTTGAAAATGAGCGGGTTGTATACAGAAAATATTAGAGAACAAAAA
>JBBTQK010000014.1:0-11677 GCA_038065735.1 Patescibacteria group bacterium
AATTTATTGTGAGAAATGTTATTTGGCTGAAGTAGCCTGAGGTTAATCTGGTGGGCGATAGTGGATTCGAACCACTGGCCTTCCGCAAGTCAAGCGGACGCTCTACCAACTGAGCTAATCGCCCTATTTGTGACTGACTCTACTTCATTTAGACTTGTAGAATCAAGCTCATATGGCTAGAATAGACTCATTAAAGAAAATTTAAGCAACTACTATGGATCCTCAAATAAATCCAAACGGTCAAGGTGGCGCACAGCCCCAAGGACAATCTTCAACTAATCAAAATCCAGGCCAGACGGCTCCAGTGGATCCTAATCCAGCAACTCCGCCGACACCACCAACTCCTCCAACTCCTCCGGCGCAAGGCATGCCTCAAGGTGGTCAGCCAGGAATGTATCCACCTCCAGGTGCGTACCCACAGGGAGCATATCCACAACAGGGTATGCCACAGCCAGGAGCTTACCCACCAGGTTACGGAATGCCACCACAAGGTTATCCACAATACCCTCAATATCCTCAAGATTTCGGCGGCGGGTATCCTCCACAGGGAGCCTATCCACAACCGGGCGCATACCCACCAGGTCCAGGTTACGGTCAAATGCCACCACAGGGTTATCCACAATACCCACAGTATCCCCAAGATCCAAATGGAGCTTACCCAGGGGCAGGATTCCCACCAGCAGGACAACAGGGTCAAGGCGGTTTCCAACCTCCACAAGAGGACACAACCCCAGCTAACTTTCAGCTTGGTACTAAATTATCTCCAAAAATTGGTGTTAAATCTCCTGCTCACAGCTTAAATTTTGATGAAGAATATTTCATCCGTTTGCTTGCTGGTTCAATTTCTCTCGCAAAAGACGAAAAAAAGAGAATTATCGATTCGATTCCAAAATTACGTCAGGCTCAGATCGACGAATTAATCAGAATTTTTGAAGAAGAAAAACAGAAATTTGCCGCTCTTTCAAAAAAACATATTCCTCAATTGGAAAAATTAGCTGAACAGCATTTCCAAGAGTGGACACAGTTGGAAGAAGAATATCAGGCCGGCAGCAAAAAACAGGAAGATGCTGGTAAAGCCGAAGAAATTCGCAAAAAATTAGGAATCTAATCACTTCATTCTAAAATACAAACCTATGAAAAAATCTCTCTTTTTAATTATTCTTGCTAGCCTATTTTTAGTTGCGTGTACATCAAAACACCATAAGGCTGTGGAAAACCAGACTGAGCCTACCGTAACTGAATCCATAGATCCTGAAACTTATATGGAGCAACAAGCCGCAGCCGCAGAAGCTTATGTGGAAATAGAATCAGAAGCCGTTGCAGAAGGTGATGCTGATCTCTGTGAAGATATTCAAGACGAAAACCAACAGTACAGCTGTAAATACAATGTGATAGCTAATTTGGCAGCACGAAAAAAAGACCCATCTCTTTGTGATGAGATAGGTCGTAAAGATCTAATTGCTGAGTGCATCGATGGCACCAAGGACAGATAGTTTTTAGGATTAAATATTCGGATTCAAACAAACTGCAGTTGCTCCAACATAACGTGTTGAAGTTGCAGTATTTACACCTCTTACTTTACAGGTATTCGTTGCTACATCTGTATAAGAGTGGTTGATATAAACCCACTTTGTCCAGCTGCTAAAGCTTGTTGTATCTGATGATCTTGCATCACAGCCTACGATATATGTGTTTACAGGACAGGCAATAGTTGCCTCAGCTGAAACATCTTGCGCCATTGGCATCATACTTGAGTTAACTGTTGAATATGTACCAAAACGTTTAGCAGTCACTGTGCCAGTCGCCCCAACGTTACCAGCTACACTCACGTTATCCTGCACTAACAAAGAAGTAGTTGTGCTTGCCAAGGCTCCAGAAATATTCAAATTTCCTAGAATATCTGTATTACCATTAGCTTTTAATTTAACGCTTGTTTTTGTGTCTCCAGATAATAATTCTAATTCTCTACCTGAGTGAGCTTTAATTGTTAATGGACCATTAGTAAGTTGATGAATCCATGAATCATTAGAAAGCATCACAGCGTTATTATTCATCCATAAGTGTCCAGTAGAATGCATATTGCTGGCATTTAAATTCTGTACATTCACATCTGCTAAGGCATCTATTTTTCCAGTAACCAACAAATCATCACTAACTTCAACAGATTTACCCGCAGTAGTGTTTTTAATTTTAGCTTTCGCGTCGATATCATTAGAAAAACTTGTTGCTCCAGTCATTGTAATTGAAGCGCCTTTTACGGTGATGGCTGAAGTTCCATCTGTTTCACCAAACTGGATGTTTTTACCACCAACTATCAAATTGCCAATAGAGTTAACTATTTTTCCGGTTAGATCTAATGTGCCTTGTAAAAGTACATCATCATTGATTAGTACTGCTGTATTTGCAGTAGAATTAGAAATATTTCCAATCACATCTAAATTATCATCAATTTTTACCGGTGCCACAAAGCTTAATGTGTTTTTTATGGATTGTAATGAAAGTGGAGCCGTAATTTGCACACCATCAGGGTCCGTAATTTTTAAAGCCTGACCGGAGAGATTATTTTTTAAGTCTCCCTGTATATTTAGACTGTCAAATGTAGGTGAAACCAATTTTGCACTATCTGGATTTTGAGTCGGAGCCGTAAGGCCAGTAGTCGTCGTTGTAGTTGTAGCAGTTGTAGCACCCATAACAGCGTTTACACCAAGCATACTAACGCCGGCAAAAACCGCAATCGCAGAAGCTAATACTACCTTTTTAAGATTTGAATTGAACATATTTTGTTTGTTTTTATTTTTACTGAGAATATTATAGCAGATTTTGCCTCTCTATTCAACATTCACTGCATCAGTGATTTCAAACTCTATATTATCCGCAATTGTTGGGATAGTAGGGGACCAGGCTGGCCAGCTTTCTATTTCTACCTTATTTATCTCTGGTAAATTCTGCACATAAGCCTTTGCCTCATCAATATCCAGGCCAACTATATGCTCCCTAATCTTCTCTAGGATGCGTGCTCCACTTTCGGCCTCAGGATCAATCTCATACTGCTCAATACCTTTAATATTAGCCGTAACTTTGATCTTGCCACCGCCATTATCTTGCTCAAAAATCTTGTAAGTTGTTGAGCCGTCATTAATTCTAACTAACTCTTTTTGTGGACTTTTTTTGAGAAGCAGCTCGTTTTTAAGAATTTCCAGCATGGTTTCTCTATCATAATAAACACCTTTTACATCAACTTCTCCACTAATACTAAATTCTCCAATTTCTTTATTTTCAAAACCACTAATATCCTGACTTTTTACTTCTCCCAATTTTATCGCCTGATCTCCTTCAAGAAGCACAAATTCACCTTTTATACCTGCGAGATCCGCCTTTTGATTGATCGCAACTTTTAAATCTTTCACAGCCTCTTTTAACAAAACATCCTTGATTCTGCCTTGAGCTGCCGTCAAATCTTCTTTACTAACATAACTAATATAATCAGTTACACCTCCTGACATATCGGCATAACTTTCTCCATAAACTTCCTCACGACTATCCTCTTTTAAACCTGGTAAAAAGAATTTACTCGGCCCAATATTTCCTCTTGCTCCAGCCACTAATCCATCTGCATCTACTTGATCCGCTTCTACATTTACTTCCAGTTTTCCAGGTCCCTGAGCGTTTGCCGCCGGCACATTTACATCTTGTTTAATCCTAAAAACTATACCTTCACTAGTCTGAAAACGTGTTTGCGTAATCAGTGGGCGTGCTGTAGTCGCCTTATTGATTATCATGATTTTTCCTCTGGCATTAGCACCTTTTTCTGAGAATTTTTTGCCGGTTGCCTGATGGGTAATTGTTCGCTGCACTTTTGTAGAAATTGGATAGCTGGCGATGGTGTGCTCTGGATGAGTATCAAGTTCCGCCCGATTTTTTTGAGAATCTGCCAGGGTGATATTGACTGACTTTTCCAAAACACTAGCCGTTGGAGTGAGGTAAATTGTAACTCCAGGTAAGGCAATGTACACAATAATCATCAAAATAATTAAACTCAAAGAAACCAGCCCAATCAGGGCATGGCGGTTAGGTGAAACAATCACGAATTTAGATCTGGCTTTTTCAAATATTTTTCTTTCTGTCTGCTTGATTTTTGCAAAAGTTAAATCTTTGCTGTGTTTAACCTTACTCAAAATTTCACTTATAGATAATTTACGCTCCACTAATCTGGTAGGAGCTTCTTCTTCTATAGAATTTATACTCGCTTTAAGTGGCGTAATTCTCAACCTCTCATCACTACTTTCAGCTGCAAAAAGAGCGGATTTTCCTTCATATGCTTTGTTGTAAACCTCTATTCCAATTTTTTGAGCCAGGTGAATTCCATTCTTGTCATTAGTAATTAAGAATAAAGTTTTGCCATCATCTGTAGCTTTTCTTTTGAGAATTTTTAAATTCACAATACTCTGAAAAAGTATTGCCCTCTGCGGCACAACGATATAAATCTGCTTGCCGGTTATGTTTTTAAACCTATCGTAAATTGCAGTTACTTCATCGTCAATTTCTGCATAAATAACCTTCTTCGTCGAAACAGAAGCTGTTGTGACGGAAAGTTCTTCGTCGTCCTGGTTTGTTTGTTTTGTGGACATTAAATTTGCATTAAACGAACCACTTTTTTAAGTACTTTTGACAGAGGTTGTTCTTCACCTATAAAGCTTAGACCTAGGTTGGCCAAAGCCATTGGCATAATATCTTGATGATCTCTCATAATCTTTGTCTCGTCACTTAGATTACTGATCATCTTTGGATTCAAAAAGCTGATTTGTGGCTTCCTACTAAACGGTAGTGATTTCACCCATTCCATTCCTTCCAGTGTTTCTTTAATTTCTGGTAAATGTGCTCCACCTCCTGACAAAAATATCTTTGAAGGCAGCATGTCTATATTAGTAAAAGATTCCAAAGTCAGAATTACACCTGATAACCAAACTTCACAATCGCTCTTCATGGCTTCACGCACAATTTTATGTGATTGTCTTTCTAATTTATCTTCACTATACAAAAGTTTAATTTCTTCAGCTTCTTTAAATGAAATATTCAAACTTTGGGCCAGTCTCTTTGTGAATGTCCTGCCGCCCAAGGTAAACATCTTTGTCCCTTCAACTGTGCCATCCCTCACAACAGCTATATCAGTTGTACCACTTCCAACATCAATAAAAATCGCTCCAAATTGGCCATCGTCATTCTCCAAACATCTAGCCAAAGCGTATGGTTCCGCAGCAATCGCCAATAATTCTTTATCAATTTCACAAGAAATAGTCTGCAAAGCCCCATAATGCACTAGGGGAGCAAAAGCATTAAAAATTCCCAAAGTAACTTCTTTACCCTGGAAACCTGTAGGATTACCAACTTTATAGCCATCAATTCTCACATCCACAATCGCCGCATTCACCAATTTAACATCAATCTCGCTGTATCCGGTCTCATCAGCCAGCTCACCTCGGACGTGGTCAAAAGCTCTCCACTGCACCTTATGAACAATATTTTTTAACTCAGAAAGATCAATTTTAGTGTTTGCATCGCGACGTACGTAACTTGTAGTCATGGTCGCGCCTTTTACCAATTCTCCAGATATTCCCAAGATCATCTTTGTGACTTTTACCCCGGCCATATTCTCCGCCTCTCTTATAGCTATATGACAATTAGAAATAACAGATGAGATATCCATCACCACGCCACTTTGCATATCCCCAAGTTTTTGCTGTTTTCTCCCGTAACCAAGGATTTTACCCCTACCATTGCCTTCTGACTCACAGATTACGGCTTTTACCACGTCAGTACCTATATCTAGAGCCAAAAAATGGGCTTCTGTTGATCTCTTTTTAATACCTCGAAAAAGTCTCATCAAAATAATTTCTTGTTAAAAGCCTAGCAAATATACAGAAAACGCCTGATCTAAGCAATCCTTTTAGGCCACTGGTATTTTGGAGCGTAAAGTGTTAGCCTTGTCTCTGAATTATGCATCAAACAACGACTTCAAATCACAAGCAAAAAATCCTTATTTTACACGGTTGGGGAGGCTCAAGCGCGACCTGGCAGAATTGCACAGCTCTCTTTGATAAAACAAAGTATGAACTTTTTGTACCTGACCTGCCTGGATTTGGCTCTACTGCCGCGCCGGATAAGCCTTGGAATGTGCAGGATTACGCTGATTATGTGCAGAAATTGATGAAAGAAAAAAATCTCGAAAAACCTATCTGCATTTGTCATTCTTTTGGTGGGCGCATAGCTATTAAATTGGCCTCTCAACATCCACATATTTTTGCAGAATTATTTTTAGTTGCTGCTGCTGGCATCAAACATCCACCTTCCCTAAAAATCCGTTTATTCCGTTATATTTCCAAAACTGGCAAATGGATCTTAAATTTTTTGAAATTAGAGAAGTTAGCTGATAAAGCCAAAAAATTAATATATAGAGCTGCTCACGCCAAAGATTATATGAAGGCCGAAGGCACTATGAAAGAAACTTTTCAAAATGTGATCAATGAAGATCTCAGCCATCATTTGCCGGATATCAAAGTCAAAACTCATATAATTTGGGGCGATCTTGATAGTTACGTGCCGGTAAAAGACGCCTTCACAATGCATCAAAAAATCCATGGCTCAACCATCGATGTTTTCCCTGGTGGAACTCACGGTTTACACTTGAGAATGCCTGAAAAACTGGTCGAATTAATCGAAAAATATTTGTCTGCTAAAGCCTAAATATGGAACTTAATTTATCTACAAATAGCCTCTATTATCTTGGCATCGCAGTTTGGCTGCTCGCTGCTTTAAAGGGCGTTTTTTTAGATACTTATTATTGGCAGTTAAAAGAGTATCGCTGGGATAGAATGTTGGAATTTTTAAATTCGCCAAAAGGCCGAGCCTTCATCGTTTCGCCATTAAATTTAATTCGAGCCTTGATCATTTTATTAGGAATTTATTACTCTTTTTCACTCGCTTTAACAGCTTTAGCTTTAGTCACGATTTTTAGACTAATTAATAACTTTCGTCATCACAACTTTCTCCGTCCAAAGCCAACTTTTAGAATGCTACTGATGCTATTAGCAATCTTCGCTTCTGAAGCTTTAGCCATTTTTTTCGCAGCAAATTTAGCTCTAGCGGTGTTAATTTTAGAAGTTTTACGACCATTTTTAGTCACGATTTTAATGCATATCGTCGGCATTCCATTCTTAATTTTGAAGAAATATCTCATGGCTAAAGCAACAAAAAAACGCTTAGCAATGCCGAATCTAAAGGTAATAGGCATAACAGGTAGCTACGGCAAAAGTTCTACCAAGGAATTTCTTTACCAAATTCTCCAGCACAAATTTAAAACTATCAAAACTTCTAAACATGTAAATGTAGATATTGGTATCGCTCAAATTTTATTAAAAGAAGTCAAAGATTCCACGGAAGTTTTTATTGTAGAAATGGGCGCCTATAAAAAAGGTGAAATTGCTTCCAGTTGCAACATCGTTAAACCGGAAATTGGCATTCTAACGGGTGTAAACGAACAACATTTAAGCATTTTTGGCTCAATCCAAAATACAATTCAGGCAAAAGGAGAATTATTGGCCAGCCTCCCAACAAATGGTTTAGCAATCGTAAATGCCGACAGCCCCAACGCTCTTGAAAGCCTCCAGAAATGCAACAATGCTGAAAAAGTAATTAAATACAGCAGCCAAACTAAAGCAGATTTATACGCCAATAATATCGAGCAAAAAGATTCTTCCCTAAATTTTACTGTACATTACAAAGACCAAACCACCGACTTTTCTGTCCCGATTTTTGGTGAACATTTCGTTCAAAATTTATTAGCCTGCGTAGCCTGCGCCTTGGAGTTAGGCCTTGCGCTTGAGGAAATCTCCCAGTATGCAAAATCCTGTCAGGTTTTAGAGGGCTCTCTACAAATTTTTGAAAATAGCAAAAAAATCAAAATCATCGACGACAGTTATAATTCCAATCCGGACGGTTTTATTTCCGCGCTTAATTCTTTAAAGAACCTCAAAGCTAAAAGAAACTTTTTAGTTACTATGGGAATGATTGAACTCGGAGAAAAAAATGATGAACTCCATGCTCAAGTAGGCCAAAAGATCGCTGAAATCTGTGACGAAATTTATGTGACTTCAGCTGATTCTTTTGAAATTCTAAAGTCCAGCATTCAAAAAACTAATCCAAATAGGGAAGTCACACTGATCACGGATCATCAAGATTTAATTCGTAAAATTAATGATAAAATTCAGCCAGGCGATGCAATTTTATTTGAGAATCGTTTGCCACAGAGCATTATCAACCAATTCAAAAAAGCTTAAATGATTACTTCTTTTGCCCCTAACAACAATTGGAAACAAGTTCTAAATAGTCTCGGCTATATTTTACTTCCATGGCGTTGGCTGTCATGGCGCTCTGGTTCTTATTCTCAAAAAGTTTCCACAAAATTAAAAGAAATTCTTAAAACTCAAACCGGAGAATTTTTCACTTTTGATAGCGGACGTACTGCACTTTGTGAAGTTTTAAAAGCATATAATATCTCCAGTGGTGACGAAGTTTTATTGCAAGCTTTTACCTGTACGGTGGTTCCTAATGCCATTATTTATGCCGGAGCAAAACCAATTTATTTAGATATAGAAGTTGATAGCTACAATATCGATGCGACAAAAATTGAGAATAAAATCACCGCAAAAACCAAAGCGATAATCATTCAACATACTTTTGGATTTGCCGCCAACGTTCCAGCAATTATGCAAATAGCTGCTAAACATAATTTAATTGTTATAGAAGATTGTGCGCATTCTCTAGGTGCAGAATTTAACGGCCAGAAATTAGGAACTTTTGCCAACGCCAGTATTTTTAGTTTTGGCGTGGATAAAGTTGTTTCAGGTGTACGTGGAGGTGCGGCTTATGTAAAAGATCCGTCAGCCATTCAAAAACTCACGGAATTAAAATTACCAACCTTACCACTTGGAATAATTGCAAAACACTTACTTCACCCACCATTTTTTGCCCTTGGTAAGGTTTTATATCCAATTTTTATTGGCAAAATCTGGCTTTATCTATGCAAAAAACTTGGTTTTACCGCTCGCGTCATCGAAGACAGCGAAAAAAAGGCCATCAAGCCAATATGGTTTCCAGCTCAAATGCCCAACGCCCTAGCGCACCTGGCTTATTCTCAGCTTCAGGAGCTAGAAATTCTCAATAAACATCGCCAGGAAATCGCAAAATTTTATAATCAAAATCTACCTGCAGAATTCTCAAAACCATCAATCTTAACAAATTCTTCACCAATTTATTTACGCTATCCCTTAGAGTCAGCAAACCGCAACGAAATTCACCAAAAAGCCAAAAACGAGGGTATATTTTTGGGCGACTGGTATGATACCGTGATTGCACCAAAAGACGCCGATTTAGCCGCTATGAATTATCAAATTGGCTCTTGTCCCATCGCTGAAGAAAGATCTAAAACAACCTTTAACTTACCAACTCACCGCAGTATAAATTTGCAAAAAGCTCAGCGAATAATCGATTTATTAAAATAACATATGGATTTTCAAATAGAAAAAATAAAAGATAAAAACGAGTGGGAGAATTTTTTAAAAACTCTTGATCCAAATATTTTTGTGCAATCCTGGAATTACGGAGATTTTTTTAGAACTTTGGGTGAAGAAGCTTTTGTTTTAGGAATCAAAAAAGACGGCAAAATAGTTGGTGGTTCCCTTATTGTTACGACTACAGCCAAAAGAGGTAAGTTTTTGTATTTACCATATGGTCCAAAATTAGATTTTAGCGATCCGGAAATTTGGCCAGCCTTTGTGCATGAATTAAAAAAATTAGCCAAAGAGCATAAAGCAGATTTCATTCGTGTTTCACCGTTTGAAGACGATACACCGGAGATGAAATATAAATTTAAAAAAGCTGGATTTAGGCCAGCACCTCTACACGTTTTAGCTGAAACTACTTGGATTTTGGAATTAGCTCCTGACCCAGAAACTTTATTTAAAGCCATGCGTGACACCACTCGCAATCTGATCAATCGTGGCAAACGTGAAGGTGTGGAAATTAGGATAACTAAGGATGAAGAAGCCCTTAAACGTTTAAACGACCTCCTTCAAGAAACAGCTACTCGCCACAATTTTACGCCATTTTCTTACAAGTATATGAAGGCAGAATTTGATGCTTTTAAATCAGAAGATGCTGTCCAAATTTTTGAAGCTTATTTTGAAGGAAAATTGGTTTCTTCAGCTGTAATTTTCTTTTATGGAGATACGGCGGTTTACCGACATGGTGCCTCTACTTCTGAGAGAATTAAATGCCAGCCATCTTATCTTTTGCAATGGACAGCCATTCAGGAAGCCAAAAAACGTGGCATGAAATATTACAATTTCTGGGGAATTGCTCCTCAAAACGCTTCCAAAAAACATCCTTTCGCCGGCATCACAACTTTCAAAACCGGCTTCGGCGGTTTCCAAAAAGACCTCCTCCACTGCCAAGATTTACCAGTCACTCTCAAATATTCCCTAAACTGGCTCGTCGAAACCTTTAGGAGAATCAAGAGGGGATTTTAGGTGAACCAATAAGATTTTAGGCGTTGGAGTTTGAGCTCTCTCCCCGAGGATTGTCGTAGCATCGCCTGGAGGGATTATTGTAGAAAGTTTTTGATTCCGCTGATATTTTCGTAGATACCTTCACTATCTATAAAACTTTGTAGTTGACGGATTTTTTGTTGTGAAGCTAGGGCAAATTTTTGGTGATAAGTTGGGTTTGAATTGTATTTTTGATTTTGAATTTGGATCGGTTGGGTTTTGACGTTTTAAGACTTAGTTGCTTGCTGAATTCTTCGTGTTAATTTTGAGTCTAATCAATGCTGGATTTAAAACATGGTAAAGTGGCGATTTCTGGCTCTCGTGAGCCGTTTACTCCTTGATTTTACTTATGGCCCGTGATATCTTTTTGATTCAAAGTACTAACGAAAATATATGCAAAATAATATTCAAAATCTGACCGATAAATCTTTGCACCAAAAGTTCGTAAAGTTTGGCAATGACCGTCGACAATTAACCAACGAACTTTTAGCCCTCCTTCCAGAGATCTACGAAAAAAGAATCTACAAAAAATACGCTTCTTCAATTGTAGAATATGCTGCAAAGTTTGGCGGACTTTCTGAAGGAGTAGTTTTGAAAAGATTAAGACTGGAGAAGTTCTTGGAGAATAAGCCAAAGTTGAAGGAAGCAATCAGATCCGAAGGCATGAATAAAGTGGCAATCATGGCAACTCTCGTAACTCCAGAAAACGAAGAAGCTATGGTGGATAAGATTAAAAATATGAGTAAACCGGCTTTGCAAGAGTTGGCAAAGGAGTTGAGAGCAAAGGGGCGAGGAGAGGAGAATTCTGTAAACCAAAATTTGTTTGGAACTGTGCCTAGCGGCACTGCCTGCCAAGCTGTACCTACGAAACTTACCATTGAGCTAGATGAAGAGATGACTTTTATATTTTTGAAGCTTAAAAAGGAAATGAAATTAATGAGTAACAGGGAGACAATTATCAGGCTCATGGAGCTAGCAAACGGACAAAAACAGCAAAGAATCCCTAAATCTGTAAAAGCAATCCCCGTGTTATTTTTCAACGGGTTGTATACAGTTTTTACTAGAGAGACATTTGT